>OZ223190.1:0-1543075 GCA_965140335.1 uncultured Bacteroides sp. | reverse complement strand
TAAAAAAAACGACTAAAGCAAAATAAACTAAAAAACGTATGAATATGAATCGCAAGACAATCGGTGTGCTGGCTTTTTTTCTGAGTTCGTTCTGCCTGTATGGGCAGACGGCCTATCAGGGACGCCTGTTGTTGGGTAATCTCGATTTTTCCCTTTCCGGTTGAAAATTGCAGTTGGGTATGGAAGTGAACTATGAAGGGCTCCATCTTCCTTCAAAGGAGTCCGTAACGTTGACTCCTCTTTTGGCGTCCGGTTCGGACAGTCTTCTCCTGGGTTGAATTTCTTCCCGCTTCCCGGCAGATAAATGGCTTTCTGTTTCTCCCTCCTGTGGTGATAACAGTGTCACTCTTGGGGGATTGTTTTGCCTGGCTGACTGTTATCGTCCGGGCTCGGCGGAGTTTAATGATCTTTACGATCTTGCCGCCCGTCTTTTTCCTGATAATGCAGAGGCGAACATCAATGCCGCCGCTGTCGCTTTGAGTAATGTGATGCCTTTTCTGTCTGCTGGGGCACAGTTGCAGTTCAGAGGATTCCGTCCCTCCAATCTCGAACTCAGTGTTGAGGTGGATAATTGGAGCTCCCTATCGTACAGGAGGTTGAATTAAATTAAAAAAGAAATCAATGATAAGGAATCTGAAAATGAAACGAATAATCACCTGCTTTCTACCTGTTGTGGCTTTGGTGAGCTTGAGCGGATTGCTTTGTAGGTGTATTCCCGAAGATTTGAGTGATTGCCCTGACTCCTGGGTAGCGGATGTCGGTGTCACCGTTACGTGGGGCTGGACACTCCCGCTTCCGATAACGGTCAGGAACCCAGTTTCCCTGATGCTGAAACAATAAAATACCCTCTTGATGAAGATAAGATTTACATACCTGCAGTCTCTCATGGGCGTTCCGCTTTGTCCGGCGTACTGCTGTGGGGCTTGCTGTGCTGTCTGCTATTTCCGTTTTTCCGGTCTTGGCAGGTATCCGGGCCTTTCCCGGCCTTCTGTGTCCGATTCGCTGCTGTTGCAGGAGGATACCCTCTACCGGCGTGTGATTAAAGATGGCAGTGCGCGGTTGAGTTGTTACTTTTCCTATCCTTCAGGAGAGAGTACCATACTAAAAAACTATGGGCATAATGCCGATGAACTGAATAAACTCGACCATTTCATCCGTTCGTTGGTAACAGATACCCTGATAAGTGTCCGTGAGATCTTTTTGAGCGGTTATAGTTCCATAGAAGGCCGTTATGAGTTAAACCTGCTTTTATCCCGCAAGCGTGTCAACGTGCTCCGTACCTATCTGGATTCCACCTATGGACTTTCGCGTCGTTATGCCCTTAGGGTAGCCTATTTCGGAGAAGACTGGGGTAAATTACGTGAGTTGGTGTCTTGCTCCAATCTGGATAAAAAGCAGGATATTTTAATGATTATCGATCAGGTGGATTTGTTCAAAGGACGTGAAAAGCGGCTGATGGACCTGAATATGGGCATTCCCTACCGGCTAATGATGAAGGAGTATTTTCCATTGCTTCGCCGGGTGGAGATCACCGTGGACTATGACCTGCGGGGCATCATTGAGAAACGCTACCGGCGCAAACTAACAGATTCCGAATTCCATACTCTCTTGGAGAAGGATCGCGCTGTCGTAGCCCGTGAAGAAGCTGCCGGCTCTGGCGCGCATAGGCGTGCGAAAGATCAGCAGCTCGGTCTTGAGGGTCAACCTCAAGCCGATTTCGTAACAGAAAGGCAACTCTCCCGGAGGCAGCCACTGCTTATCCGGCGTACCGCCTGTCATCGTTTTCTCCCCCTGTTGGGGCTGAAAACCAATTTGATTTCCTGGGCTGGCCTTTGGGCGCGTCCGGGCTACCATACCCTTGAGCGGAGTACGTATATGCCGAACCTTTCCGCCGAGTTCTTCTTTTCCGGGCGCTGGTCGGTTTGTGGCAGCGCCACTTATGCGGATTGGAGCTACGACGGGGGTAATCAGTACCAGGGTCTTTCGGCCTATGCCATTGAACCCCGTCTGTGGTTGGCGGGGGATGGTTCTTACCGGCTGTTCTATCTGGGAGTTTACGGGCGTACGGGGGACTATGATCTGGGTCGTACCGATGTGCGTGCGGTGTCCCGCGATGAAGCGAACATCAGCGGTACCTATGTGGAAGGCGGGCTTTCTGCGGGGTGTTACCTTCCGCTCACCGCCCGTTGGGGTCTTGATATGGGTGTCCGCGGGGGCTTCCGTCATGAAAAGGGTAAAGCCTATGACATCGAATCTTCCGAGTATTATTATAACCATGAGGTTTTTGGCGGTCATTGGGGACTGACTGGCATTCATATCAGTTTGAGCTACCGTTTCGGAAAATGTTCGTCGGATAAAAATAAAAAAGAGGAATAAAAACATGAAAAAACCGGTTCTCATCATTTTGGCAGGAGTAGCGACAATACTGGCCTGCTGTACGAAAAAGTCACTGGAGTATCGTTCCCCGGAAGGGCATGTGGTGGTTTCCCCCCGTTGGGGTTCCCTTAGCGTTCCCTCCTCCGCAGCCTGCCGTTTCTACCCGCTTTCCGGGGGAAGCGCTCCTGTCCGCGTGGAAACGTCCAATGCTTCTTTTTTAAGTACTTCGCTTCCCATGGGTACATACTCTTTATTAGGCTGGAACACCGATGCCCCGGGGATTACGTTCGGTAACCTGGATGATATCAACCTGGCTGAAGCGCGTTTGAGCGGCGATGTCCAGCCCGGTGAACTCTATAGCTGGCATGCGGAAGAACTGGAGGTTCCTGATCAGGATACAATCTTTGTTCATCCTTCCGTACTGTCATTGATTAAAACCCTCACCTTCCACTTTCGCGTGGGTGGTTCGGAAGGCGCTGAATCCCTTGAATGCAGGCTCTATGGGGCCTATCCGTCGGTGCTGCTGCTTAGCGGCGAGCCTTCCCCCCAGAGTTCCGCTTCGGCTCCCGGCACTTCCGTGGTCTTTATAGTCCCGTTGGGTCCCGTTTCCCGCGCGGGGGAGGAGGTCCTGGAAGGTAGTGGTTCCGCGCGGTTACTGGGATTGCTTGATCCCCAAAACGGATCATTGTATGACAACCGTATGGAGCTGACCCTGCACACTGCTGATGGTTCCCTCCGTTCGGGTGAGGTGGACATGAACGGCGTGTTGAGTGAACTTCTGAAGGCCAACGGGGATGAGCTTCCCCCGGAGGTTCCGATAGAAATCACCGTGGATATCCGCTGGCTTGATTCCACGCTTGTGGCTTCCGTCACCGCCTGGAAAAACGGTGAAGGAGGAGGTCCTGTCTAGGATGTAGAATGTAAGCAGATTTGATAAAAAAGAAGAAATCAATGAAAAAGAACGACATGCAATTAAAGAAAATGAACTTACCGGCCGGAGTCATCTGTGCCTGTTTGCTACTCTGCGGGTGTACGGAGCGGGAATCATTATCCCCTTCCGGTCTGATCCGCCTGGGTGTTTCCGGTGAAAGCTATACCCGCTCTTCGGTGAACGATCTGGAAGGGCTTTCCGCCGTGGGATCCAACGTAGGCATCTACGGGGTGGTCAGCGAAAACCCCGATGCCTCGTCCCTCCTGACGGACGAATGGAACACCACGCCCCTGATGAACAACGTGCGTACCACCGCCATTGATGCTTCCACCGGCTTACTCTCCTGGGCGGATGCTTACGCCTATCCCCTGGAAGAAGGCAGATACGTGAAATTTTGCCTTTATCATCCCTATGCTCCGGTGGGTACCGAAGGAGATAACTACGTGGAAATGCGTAGTGATGCCTCTCCCTTGTACCACTTCACCCTTACGGGCGATGAAGACGTGATGTGGGTGCCTCCCGTTACAGGCTCCCGCACGCAGTCCCCCGGCGGACTGGTGTTCACCCATGTGCTCACCCAGCTCCGTTTCTGTCTGGTGGACGACGAAGGGAACTTTGCCGGCACCAGCCTTACCGCGCTCCGTTTCAACGGGGTGGACACCACCTGTTCGCTCAATCTGGAAACGGGTGAACAAGGCACCTGGGGCACTCCTTCGGATGCCGTGGCGTTCCCCCTTCGGGAATCCTTCGAAGAAGGTGCATCCTCCGTTCCCATCTCGGGCACGGGCGCTTCCCCCAAGCTCTTAAAGGGCAGCGTGATGCTGCAACCCGGTCAGTCCTCTTTTTCACTAACCTTGGTGACGGACAACCGGGGTGGTTTTCCCGATGTGAGGGTTACTCCCGCAAGCGGTGAAAACACGTTTGCCGCCGGACATTCATATTTGGTGACTCTTAAATTCCGTGAGCGTACTCCCGTGGCTCTTTCGGCCACCGTTACGCCCTGGGTGATGGACGGCACGGGCGAAGGTATTGTACAATAGGTAAAATGAGATATTTCAAAGAACAAGATTATTAATTTAAAAAAAACAAATGATGAAAAAAGTTTTTTTATCCGTGCTAACCTTATCTATGTTATGGAGTTGCACCCAGAGCGAACTTTCCCCCCGTGAGAATGATCAAGTTGAAATGCGGCTGGCCTCCACGGCCCTGTCTGTGGAGTCGGGCACCAAAGACGCCACCCGTGCCGCCTTTGAGGGAGCCATCAGCAGCGGCAATACCCTGACCGCCCGTGTACTGGCTTCCAGTACTAGCGGGGATTATACTCCCACTCTTTATGCCGATGGAACCATGACATTCAGCAATGATGGGACGAGTCAGGCGGGATTTACCACTCCCAAATATTATCCGTCGAATAACGACGAGATTTATTTCTGCGGACTTTATCCCGCTACTGGCTGGGCCGCAACCCAGACTACCACCTCTACTTTTTCTTTTAACGGTACCCAGGATGTGATGGCCGCTGCGCAGGTTTCCTCCAATAAGACTAAAGCCAGAGCCGGTACATTCGAGACACTAACGTTCAAACACCTGCTTACGCAGCTGGTTATCAATGTGGTGGCCGATAATGACGCTGCGATCGCCGCCTGGGGTGATCTCCAGATTCTCACACTGTCCAAGGCCGGTGGAAGTGATCCTTATACTAAAGCGGAAGTGACACTTTCCGATGGTACGGCCGGCTCTTCAACCGCTTTTTCAACCACTTCAGGTTCTTTTAATTTTTGGACTTCTTCCGATGAGGCCTTTACCGGCCAGAGTGTGGCACTGACTACGACTGCTACTAAGGTGGCTTATTCGATGGTTTGTCCGATAATAGCTACCGGAACGAATGACTACATCCTTTTGGTGACCACGGCCAATTCGGGTACTGCCGTAAGTGTGCCGGTGAACCTGAAAACAACGGCGAATGCCGCTTATACGGGTGATATACAGGGTAAGAAATTTGAAGTGACCCTTACCTTTAAAGCCTCAGAGATTATGGCGCGGGGTTCGGTGACGGACTGGGTCAGTGACGGCCAGAGCGGTGAAGTGATCCAATAATAAAAATGCTCCAAAAACAAGAAACAATGAAAAAGATCAGAAAACAATGGTATGTAGGCCTGCTGGGCTTGCTACTCATGGGGACAAGCTGCTCTTCTGAGGATGCGGGGGATGCTCCTATAGAGGAAACTCCGGTTGAAATCCGTCCGGTGGCCGGTGTGGGTGGCATCCTTTCGGATATGACCCGCGGAGCGGGTATGATTAACTCGACGTTTACCGCCGATCTGCAAGTAGGCTTTGCCCGTGCGGATGCTACGGATGCCACCCCCACATACCCGGCTTCTTATCAATCCTCAGCTCTTTCGGGCACGGTGGACAAAACCAGCAAAGTGCTTGCCTTCACCCCGTCGGCCTATTACCTTGCCGATGGCAATAAAACCCGGCTTATCGGCTGGTATCCGGGATCAGGCTCCACTTTCAATGTACCAACGGGTAAGGTGGATTTCGGCACGCTTGACGGTTCCACAGATGTGATGGCAACTCCCCTGCTGGAAGGGGATAAGAACGGTAAAATTGCTTCCGTTGCATTCTCACACCTGCTCACCCAGATCAGTGTGAAGGTGTATACGCAGGATGAGTATACGCGTGCGGTCTGGGGCGGTCTGGAATCCATCAAGATTAAAGAAATGGGGCAGAATTGTGTGCTCACACTCCCTGACGTAGATAGCTCGGTTGGTACTTCTTGCACCACCACTTTTACCGGAAGTTCCGACCTGGGGTTGGTTACCCATAATCCTGCTGATAACGACCTGATAACCGGCGATGATAACAGCACTGCCTATAGTACTTCCAATCGGCGTACGGTAGCGTTGTCTACCGATCCTACGGATGACAGGCTGGTGGGGTATGCCATGTTCGCTCCGGTGAGCACCACTTCCTCTACGGATGCTATCACCCTTACGGTGGTTACCCAGAAGGGCGGTGAACGTGAGGTGGCTGTTTCCGCCCTCGAGGATACCGGGAATGCGGGAACGTATGCCTTCAAGGCAGGCGTTTCCTATGAAATTACGTTAAAACTGGGCACCGCCGAGATCGCTCCCACGGTGAGCATCACAGACTGGATACCCGGAACAACCGGCAGTGATATAGAAATTTAAGCTTATGATAATCAGAAGGATGACCTACTTGTTAACGCTCTTGGTGTTGTTTGCCGCATCTTGTTCGGACGGGGACGGTTTGCCGGTTGACTCAGGCGCTTTCCCCATCAGCCTGACGGTCAGCGGCATCGGCGTTTCAACCCGTTCTCAGGGCTTCTCCGCCCTGGCGGCGGGCACCACGCTGCGCGTGCTTGCCTTCCGGTGTGCGGGTGCTTCCGCCGATCCTTCCATCGATGAATATATGGGCGAGGGCATCTATGTTGTTCCTTCCGGAGAGGTGACAGGCAGTCTGAGCGCCGTCAGCGCCCTGCTCTTGCGTGCCGGCACCTATGACTTCTATGCGCTGACCCCCGATCTGACCCTCACCCCGGGCAGCGATGCCGGGGGCAACACCTATACGGCGGATGTGGGGAATGGGATGGATTACGCCACCTGCCTGACGCAGGGCCTCACGGTGAGCCAGACCGCTCCTGCGGTGAGCCTGAACCCTTTGGTCCGCCGTTGCAGCAAACTCACCTTCGCCCTTTCTCCCAAAGGAACCAACATCACGGCGGTGGACATTGCCTCGGCGGGGGTGACCCGGATGACCGATGCTCCGCTGAGCGGGGATTTGAACGCGGCCCTTGAGGTATCGGGAGCGGCTAAAACCACGGAAATCGGGGTCATCGGCTTCACCGCCCCCGATGTGACCAAACCGCTGGAGCAGGCGGCCTCCACCGTGGTGCTGCCCCGCGCGGCGGGTGCCTTCGACTTCAAGATGTCGGTGGCGTTTAACGGAAGCGGTAAAGTGACCGCCCTTTCGGCTCCCCTGCCTTCCGACCTGGCTTTTTCACCCGGGGTGCACTACACCTTTACCGTGAAGATGAAAGGAGAGCAGGCCGACCTGGTGCTCACGGTAAGCCCCTGGACGGATAACGGTAACTTCCAGACCGATCTGGGTGGCCCGGATGTGGGTGAGCTGCTCATCGGCAGCTGGACTGACGTGCACTGGGATAACGGAAAAGCCGATACCGGCGGTGCCAATACCACCCTGGTGGTTGCAAGCTGGCAGACGAATCCCGCCTGGAGCGACGAGCTGGGCGGAGAGTAGGACTGAAAAAAAGAAAAGTGATGAATAGAAAAAAGGATATGGAAAAGAAATTAAACGGATTACCGCTGAGACAGTACGGACCATACGCACGTTTTGTCCGGTACGGCTTGTGGGGCTGTTACAGCCTGCTTTTGCTGCTGTTCTGCGCGTCCTGCTCGGACGGTCTGTCCGGGAATGCTTCCCCCCTGAACGGGGGAGACCCAACCGTGAAGCTGGCCTTGTCCTACACCGGCATGAATACTCAGGGTGGGTATAGCCGTGCCGTGGCAGACGGTACGGAACTCTTCACGGAGGCTTTCCCCGGACCTTCGACCCGTTCGGTAAATGAAACGGAGATCACCAGCCTCTGTGTCTTCCAGTTCTCGGGCAGTCCGGGTACGGATGGCACCTTGCTTAAGCAGGTTTACGTTGACGGGTTCTCGGCCACCGGCGGCAGCACGGTGGAGTTTTCCTCCGTCCCCTCTGCGGCGTGCTTCTTCTGTGTCTGCGCCAATGCGGGCAACCTGACCACCGGTTTTACGGAGAACAGCTCCACTTATGCCAATCTGGCGGCCGCGGCGCTTGCCGTAGCCGGTCAGGGGGATTTCAGCAGCCGGCTTCCGATGAGCGGGGTTTCCGCTGCCATTAATACCGCCACGCAGGTCAATGATATCCCGGTGAGCCTCTCCCCGTTGGTGGCGAAAGTCACCTTTACGTGCGACCTGAGCGCCTTCCCCTCCGGTTCGGCATTCGCCATCACCGGCGCCAGCCTAAGGAACATCCCGGCATCCATACCCTATATGGCTCCCGTATCGGGGGTAACCACGGGTGCCGCCACCGCCTCTTATACGGGTACGGGCACTCCGGATGCCGGGGCGCAGACCACCACCTATGTGTGGTACGTGCCCGAGAACCTGCGGGGTGCGGGCACTACGGTGACGCCCTGGAAACAGCGCATCGCGGCCAACGCCCCCGCTTACGCCACCTATATCGAGCTCACGGGCACTTACACGCCCGATGTCAGCTCCCCCGGCACCACCTCCACCGCCACCTATACCCTTTACCTGGGGGACGGCACCGATGTGAACAATTATGACGTGGCGCGCAACCACCATTATATCGTGACCTCGCGGATCAAAGGCATTGATGTGAATGACCCGCGTATGGTGATCAACTAACAACTTAAAACGAAGATGAATATGAAACTTAAAAATAAAGTCCAATACCTATTGTTGTGGGGGCTGTTACCGGCCTTTCTGTTCTTCTGCGGATGTACCAGCGAACTGGATGGCGGAGATAGGGGTTCCGGCGGGGCTGGCGTTAACGCCACCCTGAACCTTTCTTTTCTCCCTCTGGGTTCGTCCGGTGCGCCGACGCGCGCCACCGGCCAGGGGCTGGACGTGGAGTTCGGCGGTGTTGCCCAGGCCTCCACCCGCTCTACGGATGAGGGGACGGTGCAGAATGTGTGTGTGTTCCAGTTTGAAGGCAGCCTGGGCTCAGCCACGGCTGTGCTGAAAAGCAAATCTTACTTCGGCAGCCTGACGGGGTTGCAGCTGTATGTTCCCCTTGTGGGTTCCTCCAACTTCTTTATCTATGTGTGTGCCAATGTGGGGGATATCACCACAGGCTTTACGGCGGGGAGCTCCACCTATCAGGATTTGCTCAATGCTTCGCTGCCCATTACGGGGCAGGCTGATTTCAGCAGCCTGCTGCCTATGGGCGGGATTTCAACGGCGACCTACGATACCTTCTCCTTGGCGGGTGATATCGGGGTGTCTCTCTCCCGCCTGGTGGCGAAAGTCACCTTCACTTACAATTTGAGCGCACTCCCCGCAGGGGATACGTTCACCGTGACGGACATTTCCCTGAAAAGCGTTCCGCAGGGCACGCCCTACGTCACCCCTTCCGCATTAAGCACAACGGTCGACTTGGCCGATTATCCCGGCACGGTTCCCAACCCGGCGCAAACCACTTATACCAATACATGGTATATGGGTCAGAACCTGCGGGGTGCGGGGGGCACCAACGGCGGTAACGCCGTGACCGCCTGGACCGACCGCATCGCCGCTAACGCCCCTGCGGGCTCCACTTATATCGAGATGAAGGGGGATTATACCAGCGACGGGGTGATTTATGTGGCCACGTATGTGCTTTACCTGGGTAACGGTACGGAAATGAACGATTATAATGTGGCGGCGAACCACAGTTATACAGTCACTGCAACCATCAAAGGCATCAATATCGCTGACCACAGGGTGACGTTGAAAACATATACCAACCTGAGCTCGGATGGAACATCAAATTGTTATATCGTGAGCGAGTCGGACAAGTATTACAGCCTTAACGGTACGGTGCGTGGCAACGGGCGTACCACGGATTACGCCAAGGCGCAGTACTCCGAGCTGAGTGACGGGGCGATGTTCCCCACCGCCCTTGCTGGCGCTTCGGATGCGGTCACCATCCCCAAGGCTGACATCTCGGATGCTGTGATTGTGTGGCAGACCGCCATAGGCTTACTCAACGGTGTGAGCTGGGACGCTTCTGTCGGTCAGGTGAAATTCACCACCGGTAGCATCACGAACGGCAATGCGGTGATCGCGGTACGTGACGCTTCCCATAATATTTTGTGGAGCTGGCATATCTGGCGGACCAACGGAATCACATTGGACGATATGGCTACGAATGCCATTACCGTTCAGACTAATGTGGAAAATCATGACTGGTATACCGCCGGAGGGACCAACCATGAGCGTAAATTGATGGACCGTAATTTGGGTGCTTCAGGCACTACCGAGACCGGTAATATTGGTGTGGGTTGCTTGCAATACCAGTTTGGACGTAAGGATCCGTTTGTAGGGGCTGCTGATTACACGGCTACTACAGATCAGGTCGTTTATGATGGTTCGGGAACTTCTTTCAAGTTTTCCGATGCGGGTAAATTGACGGATGTTAGTAGCATCGGTAGTACTGCCAAGTCATCAATTAATTATAGCATTCAACATCCGGAGTCTTTTATTAAAGGTTCTTCTGGTTCAAGTTATAACTGGATTTCCGGAGCGACAGCAAGTACTGCCGATTGGAAGGTCTCCAATTGCTTGTGGGGGGATAACAATATAAGTGCAGATAACGTGGCCCCCACTCCGTGGGATGGCGATAAGACCATCTACGATCCTTGTCCCATTGGTTGGCGTGTAGCTCCGACAGATACTTGGACGGGGGTTTTAATGAATACGGCTTCTGGTACCAATGCCGCAGCCACTGGATGGGACGCACAAACTATCAGTTCTACTTCCACGAATATGGTTTACCATACGGACAGTTGGGCAACTGTTGCTACCACTCCTTACGGGCATACATTCTATTTTAATAATAATACGGGCACGGCTACCTTCTGTCCGGCCTCCGGCTGTCGTTACTACTCGAGTGGTGCGTTACGCTACGTAGGCTCCAACGGTTACGGTTGGCTGTCTGCTCCCGGAGGTGGTTCGAGTGTGTACGGGGTCAGCCTCAGCTTCTACACGAGCAACGTGTACGTTGCAAACACGGGCTACCGTGCGCTCGGCATGTTTGTGCGTTGTGTTCAAGAATAACCGCGGCACGAGAGTGCCGCTCATTCATTTTTTGGAATTTTATTGCTTGGGGCCTTAAAAGCCCCAAGCTCCCTATACCGCCGTAAGGCGGTCGAAAATGAAAAGTGATCTTTGATATAATGAGTTCCGGTAATTTATCGAGAGTACCGCAGGCCCTGCTACTTGCGGTAGGGTGATAAGTAAATTCAGTAATCTGCTGAGGGTGTAAAGACGTATAGGAACTCTTTGAAAAACCGGAAGGGCGGAGGGACATTACTTGGTATATTCCCTCCCGCACTTTCCGGCCATGACTGCTCCGGATGCCGATGGGATATCGTTGTCCGCTGCATTGTTTGTTTGTTTGTTTGTTTGTTTGTTCCCTTCCCAAGCGTGGGAAGGGATTTTTATTTTTGCTGTGACTAAACTTTTATTATTAATCTTAAATAGTTAAATCATGACTGCAAAAGATTCGGTGATTTTGTGGGGGAGGAGAAGAAGTTTGTACTCAAATAAAGTGAAAACCTATTGCTCTGTTTGTCGATTATCAACCAAAAATGGTTGATAATATGAAAACAACCATTTTTGGTTGATATATTGGCGAATGATATTATCTTTGTACTTGGTATTTATTCTAAAAGAAAAATATGGATATAAAGGGGGTTATAACAGGAGATATCGTAAGTTCAACGGCTGTAAAGTTGGAGTGGAGGAAAAAACTAGTGGATGCTATGCAGAATGTGGTTGATGAATTATCTATTTCTACTTTTCTAAAAATAGAGTTTTACAGGGGGGATAGCTTTCAAATAATAGTTGACGATCCTAAGGAAGCCTTAAAAGTTGGGATATTATTGCGGGCCGGACTAAAAGGTCGGACGCCACAAGGTAGTAAAAATAGTTGGGATGCTCGTATGGCTCTTGGTATTGGTGAAATAGCTTATACTTCGGATAAAATAGTGATGTCTGATGGAGAGGCTTTTCATTTTTCAGGTTGGGAACTTGACGAAATAGGAAAAAGGAGATTGATAATAAGGACAAGATGGGAAGACTTAAATGAAGAATTAAGAGTAAGTACAGCCTTTGCTGATGATGTCATTACGGGATGGAGCGTCACTCAGGCCCAAGTGATTTATCAGACTCTATTATATCAAACATCTCAGAAGGATATTGCACTTAAACTTAACAAAACGGCCCAGAATATCAGTAAATTGCTGAATGCAGCCAAAGGAGGTCTTATTCTGACTTATTTGGAACGTTATTCTGTTTTAATAGCTAACAAGTTAACAAAATGAGCATTATAATCTTATTAAAGTTATTGTTGGCACATATCCTTTCGGATTTTGTTTTGCAAACAGAGGGGATGTGTAACGGGAAAAAAACGGCGGGACTTTCTAGATTCCGTAATCTGTTTTTACATGGTTTAATTCATGCTGCAACAGCTTATCTATTAGTATCGCAATGGAGTAATTGGATGATTCCTTCTGTTCTATTTCTCACTCATTTCATTATGGATTATATCAAATCAACATTGATGAAAGAGAATTTGACAACCTTTATTGTTGATCAAGCGGTGCATATTGGCATTCTATTTATACTTTGGCTTTTTCTGTTTCAGCAAAGAGACGTTTATTGTATTTGGCTAATAGATAATTGGAATGATCCCGGTGTTTGGGCCGTTATTGTTGCGTATTTGTTGGTTCTCAAACCGACGTCTGTTTTCTTAAATATCTTTATAAAAAGATGGACGCCGCAGGATTCTAATGACCATCTTCCTAATGCGGGGAAGTGGATTGGATACTTAGAACGGATATTGATATTAACATTTATTTTTACGAGTAATACTGAAGGTATCGGGTTCTTATTGGCAGCAAAATCAATATTTCGTTTTGGGGAATTGAGCAAAGCAAAAGAGATCAAAACAACGGAGTATGTTTTGATTGGGACACTGGCAAGCTTTACTGTTGCAATTTCCATAGGATTTGTATTGCTTAAGATGATGTAAAAGTAGAACGATAGTTCTTAATAATGAATTCCGTCCT
Source organism: uncultured Bacteroides sp. (assembly GCA_965140335.1). Lineage (GTDB taxonomy): Bacteria > Bacteroidota > Bacteroidia > Bacteroidales > Bacteroidaceae > Bacteroides. Next base: position 1,529,900 of record OZ223190.1, on the reverse strand, counting down.
GTTTGCTTTTGGCAGATCGAAAAAAGGCAAGTTGATATTCATTTTGCCTTGTTCTCTTTTACAGAGAAAACGATAGATGAAGCTGTTGATTTGTTTTATAAGAAAGTGCAGGAATTGATAAAATGAAGAATGACGCACTCATAGCTAAATTGCTTGAAAATAAGTTTATTCGCTCTTTGCTTCAAAAGAGTGAAGATGCGTATTGGCTTTCGGCATTATATCCGCAGAGGAATATTTATACTAATGAGGAGCTCTCATCACTCTGTCGTTTTGCTTTTTTATGTACTGTTACTTCTTTAAATACAGGAGGAGAGGAGAGGTATGCTAATTATGCATATAAAGCGTTGAAAAGCATCCGTATATTCGAGAGAGGAGAAGCGGATTTGTTCAATGAAATAGCCGGATATGGTTTAAAGGATGTTTCTCTGATTTATTATTTTTATTTGGCTAGTCTGGCTCTCAAACTGAATAAAACAATTTCAGAACGTCTTGATCTGAAAGAATTTAGGAGTTTGAATACTAATGAAGGGAATTGGGATAAAAGAGTCTTTTCCGGTATTTTGAATGCTATTATTCTACTTGTTAGAAAGGCTGATGGCATTAAGGATGTTAGAGAGGCAATCGCTATTATTGAGAAACTTCAGACGGAACAAAAAGAATTTGAATCGGAATATCTCTGTCAATTTGATGAAAATAGTCAAACGAATGAGGCTTTGGATTTACTGGCTTTGTATCATACTTCTAAAGCTCTGACAGAAACAGGCAATTATCTTGTTCATGGGTATAATTACCCCAATAAGAGGATCGACGCTGTCGTAAGGCAACACATTGAATTGGCAATCAGACTGTTGCCGCGTAATTCTCGATTGAATGATTTTGTGAATTTTATATGGAATGACTTGAAAATATTGATTGTCAATTCAATATGGAATAATACGGCTTTTCAAGATAAGATACGGCTTTTATGTGAGAAAAAAAGTCGGGCGAATATTCTGGAACTTCTTCCTTCACAACGTCAGGCTTTAACCGATAATTTACTTGATGTAGTGGCAAATGCCACTGTTTTGCAAATGCCTACAAGTGCGGGAAAAACTTTGATGGCGGAGTTTAATATTATTGTAACCAGGGCTTTACGCCAAGATGCGAAGATTGTATATGTAGTGCCGTCACGTGCACTTGTGAATCAAGTTTTTTTTGACTTACGGGATGACTTGGCTGATTTAGGGTTTAGCATTGAAAGAACGTCTTCTGTAAATGAAGTTGATCCTATGGAGAATGATTTCCTGCTTGCAGAAAATATAGATATATTGGTCTTTACGCCAGAAAAGCTGGATTTATTGATAAGGAGAAATCATTCTTCGGTAGAAGATGTTTCTTTATTTATTATTGATGAGGCTCATACGATTGAAAACGGAGAGCGTGGCGCTAAACTTGAATTACTACTCGCGCTTTTAAAAAGGGAAAGATCAAAAGCGAAATTTATGCTTCTTTCTCCGTTTCTTGCAGGAAGGAAAGATACGTTAACTGAATGGTTAGGAGGAGGACATACGATACAAGTAGATTGGAAACCATCTGAAAAACTGGTTTTTGGTCTTAAGGTGCATCGGACGAAACGTTTTAACGATGTGACGTTTGAACTGCTTCAAAGCTCTTATGGTGCTCAGGGTATTCCATATATGAAACAGACAATATCTAATCCACATGAAATAGAAATTACTTCTTCGGAAAAAGATAAGATATTGGAGTTTACAGTTAAGCATTTTGCCGAAGCTGGCAAAACTGAACTGATTTTGTGTGCCGGTCGTGGTATGGCAAATAAGCAGGCTCGTAAAATTGCGAATTGGGTAGGGAACGTTGCTATGCCGGATGATGTTAAACTGGTGAAAAAGTATATGGATGAAGAAATTGGTGAATCAACTATGTTCACGGAATTACTATCCAAGGGAATTACTGTTCATCATGCGGGATTGTCGGATGAATCTAAATTATTAATAGAACACCTTATAAGAGAAAAATATATACGATATATCTGTGCAACGAGTACAGTTGCCGAAGGGGTTAATTTTCCTGTCTCTTCGGTCTATTTTGATACTTATAATCGCGGGAAAGGGAATAGACTATCTTCTAATGATTTCTGGAATATTGCGGGACGCGCAGGGCGTACTATGGTTGATGATATCGGTAAAATTATTCTTCCGTTTAATAATCAGGAAAATAAGGAAACTGGTTTAGCGCTTATTCGAAAGTCTGCTGAACAACTTTCTAGTGTGCTTTCCGAGCTTTTTTTAAATGAGGATATTGTCCGGGAGCGTATTTGTAATAAGGCTGAATTTAATTCTCTTTTAAAAGATTATCCTAATTCTTTAGGTCCCTTATTTCAATACTTTATTCATTTGTTGACGGTAGCTGAGAATGAATATTTGGAAGATGTGGAAGATTTATTTAAGGATTCTTTGGCTTTTTATATGTTGGATTCCGAGGATAAGAAAGAAAAATTTATAGACTTATGTAAGTGCATTTATCTTTCTATCAAACGGGATTATGGTAAGGAGCGGGGAGCTTTAACTTTTGCGGATAAAACGGGCTTTTCAGTGCCTTCTGTATTGAAAATTATGCGTGAAAAAGCACAAAATAGAAATATTTCTGATTTGAAAGATTGGGAACCGGATGTTGTATTTGATAGACATAATCCAGGAAATTTAGCTGATAAGATAAAGGTGATTGCTGCCTTAAAGGAAACAGAATTGGGAACTGACGATGACAATGCACCTTTTAATCCGGAGTTTATTGCTAAGATGATTATTGCTTGGGTAAAGGGAGATAAGTTGAATTCAATATCACTTATTCATCCGCATTATAGGGAGGAGAAGGATGCGGAAACGCGTCTGACGAATTTTATTAGTCACATGAATCAGATTCGTTTTAAGGCTTCGTGGGGGTTGAGTGCTCTTGAAGGTATAGTGCGGGGCAATGAGGATGATATGAAGGATTCTTATTTACCTTCTTTGGTTTATTATGGAGTGGCGGATAAAAAGCATTGGCTATGCGCATGCTTGGCATTCCCCGTTCTTTATCCTCCAGTTTATCTCAAATTATTGAAGGTGATATGCATGATTATTCTTTTTCAAAGATACGTAGGGACGTTAAGTCTTTGACAAGTAATGACTGGGATACTTTCAGACCTCATGGTTCGGCATTATCAGGTGAGGAATGGAAAAGGGTTGTTCGTATCTTAATGAAATAGTGGTCTTTTAATAAAGGCGTTTTTATATTGTAATTCTTATCCCGGCTGTCGCACATTGATGGTCGGGACTTTTTTTGTTTATCTCACCGGATTTACTTCCTCTCTTTTTCTCGTTTTTCTGCTCATCTTTCTTGATTTTGAGTTGATCACCGGACTTAATCGTTGAAAAAGTTTGGTGATTAGGGGCTATTATACCTATATATAGATTGAATGGGATAGATTGAAGATGGATGGTCTGGCGTATATGCCTTGGGAAATGCTCTGAAAATGTTCATTTGAGGTTCGGGAGAGTTGCCTCATCTTTGCAGCGTTAACGTTAGCAAAGAGTTTTAGAAATGAATTATTAATTTAAAATGAAAAAATTATGAGTATTTTATTTAGAAAGGTTTTGAGACGTAGCAATCCTGTCGATAAAGATTCGGCGAAAAAGGTCTATCCTGTGATTACTTATCAATATACCAATGCTGCGGATCTGGATGAGGTGGCTAAGGTGATTAGTGGCTATTCCGGGGTGAGCGAGGGTGAAACAATCAGCGTACTGAAGGATTTCAGGACGGAACTGAAAAAGTTTCTGTTGAGCGGACGTTCGGTGAACATTGATGGACTGGGTTATTTCTATCTGGCTGCGAAAAGCAATGGTACGGATAAGGCGGACGACTTTACGGCTACTGATATTAACGGGTTACGCATTTGTTTCCGCGCTAACCGGGATATACGTATTGTGGCATCGGGTACGACTCGTTCTGCCGGGTTGAATTTTAAGGATGTGGACCGCATCAATGATGCTACTTCGGACGATAACAGCGGTGACGACGGTAAGGATCCATCTTCGGATGGAGGGGATACACCATCCGGAGATGACGGCGGCGGAGTGGATGATAATCCGTTAGGATAGTTCTGAAGGCCGTTAGCCTCATATAAACTGAATATTGAATAACTATAAAATGAGTAAAATGAAGAAATCGGTTTGGAGTGTGATTTTAAAAGTGGTGATTGCCGTGGCTTCGGCTGTGATTGGCGCGCTAGGTGGCAGTGCGATGAGCTGATGACGCAGGTGTAAAACCTGCCGAATGAAAAGAAAGGAGGGTGTGTGATGAAATATCGGCACTCTCCTTTTGTTATTTGAGCAAATGTTCATAACTTTGGCTGCTTTATTTCTTCAAGGCAGAGGTGCTTGGGGGATTCTACAAGATATTTTCTTGTTAGGTTAAAGTTTGAAGAAAAGGATATAAGAGTATTAAAGAAGCGTGATATGGCCAGACCACAAAAGGTAAGAAGGGTGGCACAGGCGCCTTCTGTTTCGGGTTTTAAACCGTACGGAGGGGCATTGCCCAATAAAAAGAAAGCGGTTTTTTTGCTTTGCGAAGAGTATGAAGCTTTGCGGTTGAATGATTATGAAAAGTATAATCAGTGTGAGGCTGCTGCTATCATGCAAATTTCACGTCCAACTTTTACACGTATTTATATCTCGGCAAGAGAGAAAATTGCTACTGCTTTTGTGGAAGGCAGGCAGATCATTGTTGAAGGTGGCAAGGTGGAATATGAACAGGGTTGGTATGCTTGCAAAACGTGTGGCTGTCTTTTTAGTCAGGTGGAACAGGAAGCACCCGGGTGTGCGTTGTGTGGAAGTCGGGAGGTTGAGCCTTCTTTTTCTTCTGTCGGTGGAGATGATGCTTTGTCTTTTGGTGGGACTTGCGGACGGAGAAAAAGGTGTAGGAGAAATCGTATGAATGATTAAACAATTGAACTATAAAATAAGAGGATTATGAAAAAAAGAATTGCAATACCTTTGGAACATGGTGTTTTGTGTGCACATTTCGGTCACTGTGAAACATTTGCTTTGGTGGATGTGGAAGGTGGTAAGGTGGTGAATGAACAGGAGATCGTTCCCCCTGCCCATGAACCGGGATTGTATCCGGCTTGGGTGAAAGAGCAGGGTGCAACGGATGTGATTTGCGGAGGCATCGGGGAAAAGGCTAAACAACTGTTTGCCGGACAGGGCGTGGAACTGCATATTGGTGCTCCGGCAAAGAATGCAAAAGAGCTGGCGGTTGATTTTATGAATGGGGATTTGCAAACAGGGGCGAATTCTTGCAATCATAAATAGGCATAGGTATAGGATGGATTAAAATATAACGGGTATGTATAAAATTACGACTCTAGTGGAGAATTGTGTGTACGGGCGAAAGTTGCAGGCGGAGCACGGACTTTCTCTGTTTATTGAAACCCCTACCCATAAGTTGCTGTTCGATACCGGTGCTTCCGATCTGTTTATTCGCAATGCTCGTCTATTGCATATCGATTTACAGGAAGTGGATTATCTGATATTGTCCCATGGGCACAGTGATCATACCGGAGGTTTGCAGGCTTTTCTGGAATTAAATGCCAAGGCAACCGTTATTTGTAAGGCTGAAATCTTATTCCCTAAATTTAAGGAGAAACGGGAAAATGGGATAAGGAATGCCCAATTGTTGGACTTATCCCGTTTCCGGTTTGTTAAGGAAACACAGGAACTTGTTCCTGGAGTCTTTATTTTCCCTACTCTTAATATTTCTAATGATCAGGATACGCATTTTGATCACTTCTTTGTCTGCCGTGATGAGCGGATGCTGTTCGATACTTTTGAGGATGAACTGGCTTTGGTGCTTAAGGATGCTTGTGGTATTTCCGTTTTAAGCGCCTGTTCGCACCGGGGCATTACAAATATTATGCGGACGGTTCGGAATGCGTTTCCCGAACTTCCTTGCCATTTGCTGCTGGGAGGTTTTCATATTCATAATGCGGATAAACAAAAATATGATATGATTGCGGAGTACTTAGAACAAGATCTGCCCCGGCAGATAGGCATTTGCCATTGCACCGGGGTTGATCAATATGCTTTCTTCCGGCAAGAATTCGGAGAAAGTGTCTTTTATAATTATACGGGTAGCATAGTGGAAGTGGGGGAATAACGTGCGACTTTGTCTAGAAGTCGACCGGCATATAGCGTATGCCGTCATGGATTGTTTTCACACGAATCTTTATTCCTTTTTTCCCTGTTAGCTGGTTTGCTATTGCATCCAATTTGAATGAAACCACTCCTGAACCAATTACTCGCTGCGCGTCATTGTGGGCATTGTGACGGAATTCCAGATCAACATATCCCGCATCTGTTGCCGAGGGAGTGGCGGTTTGATTCACTACCAAGTTGAGCATATGTTTCTTATCCGCATTATTGCTATGGTAGAGCCGATAGTTGATATTTAGATAGTTTCCGGTGATCCAGATGTCTGTTGCATCAATCGGGTCATCTCCTATACTATCGGCTGTGGCTGTTGTAAGCGGAATGATATCCTTGGTCAGAATGTTTTCGATTCCGTAAATCTGCGCGTTGTATTCATATCCGCTTATTTTCTCATCCAGCGGGCGGTAATAGATAAATGCCCGTTGTCCATCTACTAACGTATAGTTATGTACATAGGTCGTATCACTGGGATACATTTTATTTCCGTCATCCAGATTAAAATAATAATCTTTTCCCTGAATAATCTTTAGTGTTCCAATGGCGAGATAAGAGTTGCCACTGTCCGAATCCCAATAGTCCAGACAAGATTGCAACGCCAGTGAGCCTAGCAATAAGAAGGCTGATGTCATTAAATATAAGCTTAGTCTTTTCATAAGTTGAGGTTTTATATTGATAAAATCCTTAGAGAGGCAGATTACTGCATGTTAGATTGTTAAAAAGAATATAGAGTTAAACCTTGTTTACTTTGTGCAGTATTTCTACTTTTGTTGCATTTAATAAGGTAAACACGTGTTAAGTAAGAGAATGGAAGAACAGGAGCTGGCAGAACGGTGCGGGCAAGGCGATAATCTTGCCCGGAAAGAACTATATGAGCGCTATGCCGGACGTATGCTTGTTGTATGCTTCCGATATGCGGGCGACCATGAAACAGCGGAAGACTTGATGCACGATGGTTTCTTGAAGATTTTTAATTCTTTTGATAAGTTTACCTGGCGGGGAGAGGGTTCTTTGAGAGCATGGATGGAACGGATAATGGTGAATACGGTGTTGCAGTATTTACGAAAGAGTAATACGATGCAGTCGTTTGAAGATGTGGGGAATATCCCCGATTTGTATGATGAACCTGATGACTCCATGGTAGAGGTGATTCCCGAGCGTGTTTTAATGCAATTCATTAGTGAGTTGCCGACAGGATACCGTACCGTATTTAATTTATATGTATTTGAAGAAAAGCCTCATAAAGAGATAGCCCGGATGCTAGGTATCAATGAAAAATCATCCGCCTCTCAGTTAGCCCGTGCAAAGGCTGCGTTGGCAACGAGGGTGAGGGAATGGATGAAAAAGAATGCTTAAAGAAAGGTTGGAAGATGAAAGATGAGTTATGGATTAAAAAGATAAAGGAGCGGTTGGATGATTATTCCGAGCCGTTGCCCGAGAAAGGATGGGAGAGCTTGGCTAAGAGATTGCCGGTTGTTCCTTCTCGTGGCTCTGACTTACGTAGACGGATTATATTCCGACGCTGGGTGATGGCGGCTGCGGCTGTGCTGTTGGTTGCGGTCTCTTCTGTTAGTCTGTGGTTCTTGCAAAGCCCGGTAGTGGATGAAGTGAGACAGGCTGCTCAACCTGCTTTGGCTGTATTGCCTGATGTACTTCCGCAAAAGACCGGGACTGATGTGCAGACGGATAAGTCTACTCCGGTTATGCAACAGATGAATAAGTCAGGGACTTCCCAACAACAATTGACAGCCCGGAAGCCCAAGGGGGATCATACAACCGCTACTGCGAAAGGAACATCGTTGACGAAAGGAGCTGCACAAGCAAACGCAGCGATACAATCTGGTCGAAAAGATCATTTAAGTCAGCAATTGCCAGATCAGCAGTCGAAGGATCAACAATCAAAAGAACAATTGGCGGATCAGCAACTGAAGAATCAGTTGATAGCAGGGCAGCAAGCAGGAGCGACAGCAAAAACGAAAGATGCTGTTGCGCAGGATGGTGAGTCGGCTAGCAGCGATGAGCCAACTGTTGAGCAGAAGGAGGAGAGACGGGCTGCTTATCGTCCGTCTAGCAGAGATAAATACCAATTGCCCATTGCGCGTAGCACTTCTTCTAAGAGAGAAGGTTGGTCTTTAGCCTTTTCGGTTGGTAATCCGGGAGCGACTTCCATGTCAAATAGTGGTGGGGAGAGTGCTATGGCATCAGACCCGGCTAATTCTTTTATAGACGGGAATCTGAGTCTGGCCGATGCTTCCAATGGTGGACTATTGATTCCTAATGGAGAGCAATTGATCTTTGAAGGTGGAATGCCTTATCTGCGGAATGCTCGTCGTATTGCCGATATCAATCATAAACAGCCTGTAAGTTTTGGTATTTCTGTCAGGAAGGGCTTGTATAATGGCTTTTCGCTTGAGACCGGATTGGTTTACACTTTACTCTCGTCGGATGTGCGTTTTGAGAGGAGTGATGAAATTTTTAGCCAGAAGTTACATTATATCGGCATTCCGTTAAAGGGCAACTGGAATTTTCTTGATACCAGTCGTTTCCTGATGTACCTGTCAGCTGGCGGTATGGTGGAGAAATGTGTGTATGGCAAGTTAGGCAGCGAGAGCCAGACGGTGAAGCCTCTTCAATTTTCATTGATGGGTGCTTTCGGTTTACAGTATAAGGTCAGCCATAAAGTTGGGTTGTATATTGAACCCGGAGTTGCCTATTTCTTTGACGATGGTTCTTCCGTTGAAACCATCAGAAAAGAGGATCCTTTCGATTTAACCTTACAAGCAGGTATCCGTTTTACCTATTAAATCCGATTTATACAGGCTTTTCTTTGTTTCAACTAAATACCGAGTATGCATTATAATAGAGTAGAAAGTCGCTATATAATCTTCTTTGTTTCAATTGAATGTCATAGTATATTATAATTTATCAGTGAACTTGTTTATATCGCTTTTCTTTGTCTTAATTAAAACAGGCAAAGCGTATTTTATAGTAACTTCATTCAAATTTTATTTCTTGTTTCGTGAAGTACTATTCGTTTTCAACTAAACTAAAGAAGAACCACCCGGTTTAAAAGTCAGTTTAACCAGAGTCAACTCACAGTATTAATAAGACAAAAAAAAGTCAACCTAATAAGTTGACTTACACAACCTAATGAATTAACTTACAAATAGATGGTGTGTTGCACCGTGATAGATGGTCTGTTTGGGGCTAACACATGGTCTGTTGAGGGTAAACAGATGATCTATTTCGCTTTAGCGATCAGTTCACCACTACAGTCTGGAAATAATTGGCAAACAATGCTTTGGCACGATCCAATTGTTCGGGAGTATTCTCTTTGACTTCATTCAGTTTATATTCCCATCCCATTGCTTCGTACTTGTGCACGCCAAGCCGGTGATAGGGCAGAATTTCCACCCGTTGAATGCTTTTGTAGCTTCCGAAATGCTGACCTAATTCACGGATATCCTCCTCAAAGTCACTGTAACCCGGTACCAGGACATAGCGTAGCCACATGGAACGTCCGTGATCTTCCAACCATTCGGCGGTACGCAACGTTTGTTCATTGCTTTGTCCCGTTAGGTCGTAGTGACGTTGGGGGTTAAATTCTTTGATATCCAGTAACACCAGATCGGTTAACTTCAAAAGTTCTTCCACCTGATGATCCCAAATTCCTCCGTTGGTATCCAGGCAGGTATGGATTCCATTTGCTTTCAATTCCCTGAAGAGTGGTAGCAAAGCTTCCGCCTGCAAAGTCGGTTCACCTCCCGAGAAGGTGATTCCTCCCTTCTTTCCGAAGAATGGTTTCTGGCTTACAGCCATTTTCAGAATCTCTTCGGGAGAGGTGGGGGTGCCACCTTTCAAGGCGATGGTATCGGGATTGGCACAATACAGACACCGGAACCGGCAGCCTTGCAGGAAGACTACCAGCCTTAGTCCGGGGCCGTCGAACGTGCCCATGCTTTCGTATGAATGAACGTTGATCATTTGCTTATTACATCCGTTCGTGGAAGCTTCTGCTGATGACTTCCAACTGATGCTCGCGACTCAGTTTGATAAAGTTCACGGCATAACCGGAAACGCGGATCGTTAATTGCGGATATTTCTCCGGATGCTCCATAGCATCTTCCAGCATTTCGCGATTCAGCACGTTCACATTCAGGTGATGCGCTCCTTTGGTAAAGTAACCATCCATCATAGTCACCAGGTTATCCACGCGCTCTTCCGAAGTCGGGCCTAAAGATTTGGGGACAATAGAGAATGTATTGCTGATGCCATCTTGCGAGTCGCGATAACGCAGCTTGGCTACCGAACTGAGTGATGCAATGGCTCCGTTTTTGTCGCGTCCATGCATCGGATTGGCGCCGGGTGCGAAAGGAATACCTTTGGCACGACCGTCCGGAGTCGCTCCGGTTTTCTTACCATACATCACGTTGGAAGTAATGGTGAGTAACGATAGGGTAGGACGGGCATTCTTGTAGATCGGCAATTTTTTCAATTCCTCATTGAAATAATAAACCAAGTCCACACCCAAGTGATCCACGCGATCGTCATTGTTACCATAGTAAGGGAAGCTGCCGTCAATGTCGAAGCCTTCGGTCAGACCGATGTCGTTGCGACGTGCGGTAACTTTGGCATATTTAATAGCTGACAAAGAGTCGATGGCAATGGACAGTCCGGCAACACCGTATGCCAGATTGATGCGTGGATTGGTATCAACGAAGGCCATTTGGGCTTTTTCGTAATAATACTTATCGTGCATATAGTGGATGATGTTCATGGCCTCGTTGTAGACGCGGGCAATTTCCGTCAGCACTTTCTTATAGTTGCTCATCACTTCTTCAAAGTTCAGGGTATCGCTGGTCAATACCGGAATATCTTTTACCATGACCGTACCCGTATTTTCGCAACGTCCGCCGTTGATAGCCAACAACAATGCCTTAGCTAAATTGGCACGTGCACCGAAGAATTGAATCTGCTTTCCGATGGCCTGATATGATACGCAGCAGGCAATGCCATAATCATCGCATTGGCGTACTTCACGCATCAAGTTATCATTTTCGTATTGGATAGAACTCGTATCTATTGATACCTGGGCGCAGAAATCCTTGAAACCTTCCGGTAACTCCGGGCTCCAGAGAATAGTCAGGTTAGGTTCGGGAGAAGCTCCCAGATTGTAAAGTGTTTGCAAGAAACGGAAAGACGTTTTGGTGACCTTTACGCGTCCATCGTTGAAACGTCCGCCGAGAGCTTCCGTCACCCAAGTGGGGTCGCCGGCAAAGATATCATTGTATGATTGCATGCGCAAGTGGCGTACCATACGCAGTTTGATGACAAATTGGTCGATGAGTTCCTGTGCAAAACTCTCGTCTATAATGCCTTGAGACAATTCATATTCCAAATAAATATCGAGGAAAGAAGACACATTGCCAAGAGACATGGCAGCGCCGTCTTGTTCCTTAACAGCTGCCAGATAAGCCATATATACCCATTGCACTGCTTCTTGAGCCGATGTGGCCGGGCGACTAAGATCGAGTCCGTAATACTCACCCATCACCTTAATATCTTTCAATGCTTTAATCTGATCAGCTACTTCCTCGCGTAAACGGATGCGCGCTTCAGTCATCGGCCCCGTCAAATTATGCAAATCCTCTTCTTTTGCTTTGATAAGCCGGTCAATCCCATAGAGAGCTAAGCGGCGATAATCACCGATCACACGTCCGCGGGCGTAATTATCAGGAAGTCCCGTAAGGAATCCCAGTGAGCGGAAAGAACGAATCTCTTCCGTATATACATCGAACACACCATCGTTATGCGTCTTGCGATAATGCGTGAAAATCTCTTTCACCTTCTCATCCACTTCAACTCCATTTTCGTGGCAAGCCTTGGCTACGACATTGATGCCTCCAAATGGCTTTATTGCGCGTCTCAACAGCTCATCGGTCTGCAAACCAACGATTAATTCATTTTCTTGATCAATATATCCTGCTTTGTGTGAAGTGATGGTAGATACCGTGTGATTATCCAGTGAACGTACCCCATTATTGGCTCTTTCTTCTTCAAGTGCTTTCAGGCAGAGCTCCCAAATATGTTTAGTTCGTTCGGTGGCACCTTTAAGGAATGATGCATTGCCAGTGTAAGGCGTAATGTTTTTACTCACGAAATCACTGACATTGATTTCTTTGCTCCAAAGCCCGTCGATAAAGGTTTTGTTCAATTCCATAATATTAATTTGTTAAGTGGGTAATGTATGTTATCCTTTAGAGCGTGCAAATTTACGATCTTTTTTCCATATATACTCTATGGCATTACCTGTTTTTATGTTTAACAACATAAAATAGCAATTGGTAGGTCGTGTTGTTTTAGGATCCTTCTCTTGTTTTTTAGTGAAATGTTTGTGTAATCAAAAAACTGTTGTACCTTTGCACCGCTTTCAACGGAAAGCATTTTTTAATCATACTGGAGAGATGGCAGAGTGGTCGATTGCGGCGGTCTTGAAAACCGTTGAACTGCGAGGTTCCTGGGGTTCGAATCCCTATCTCTCCGCTGAAAGGTCTGGACAAAACCAGACAATAACAGTACAAAAGCCTACAAGTCAACAACTTGTAGGCTTTTTTGTGTCCAATCTGTCCGTCACAAAAGACACGAAAAAGCCCCCAAAAGACACAAATTTGTGCCTAAATCGTTACCGATTCCGTTCCGGACAAAAACGGTAACGATTTGTCCAAAATTGACCTCTCGCTGTCCCAATTTGTACAGCCTGTATATATCTCACAATTAATACATTAAAAGTAATTTTGTAACATTGAAAAGTGAGATTATGAAGAGTACATTTAAAGTCCTTTTCTACCTGAAAAAAGGGTCGGAAAAGCGTAACGGGGAGGTGTCGATTATGACAAGAGTTACCGTTGATGGAAAAGTTTGCCAGTTCAGTACGAAACAAAGCATCCTTCCCGAGAACTGGAATGTGAAAGCAGGAAAAGCCACAGGAAAGTCTGCCGGACAAATCAACAAGCTACTGGACGACATCAAAGCTTCCCTCAACCAAATCTACCACGAGCAACAGCGGCGAGACAACTACGTTACCGCCGAAAAGGTAAAGAATGAGTTCCTGGGTCATTCAGAGAATCATGCAACATTACTGGATCTGTTCGTGAAGCACAACAACGATGTGAAACAACTCATCGGTATATCCAAATCCGCATCTACCTACCAAAAGTATGAAGTAACCCGGAAGCACCTTGAGAATTTTATAAGATGCAAGTACAATCTGTCGGACATTTCGTTGCAAGAGATAAACCTAATGTTTATCACCGATTTTGAAGTGTATCTTAAAACGATCTGCAAATGCAATTCCAATACCACAGCCAAATTCATGCAGTTTTTTAAGCGCATCGTTCTGATTGCCCGCAATAACGGCATCATTATTGGAGATCCTTTTGCGAATTACAAAATCCGGCTGCAAAAAGTGGATAGAGGTTATCTTACGGAAGATGAAATCAAAAAAATACTTGAACTCAACCTTGTATCCGAAAGGTTGGAACATGTTCGTGATTTATTTATCTTTTCTTGTTTTTGCGGTTTGGCCTACATAGATGTGGCAGGTCTTAAGAAGGAGCATATCCGCAAATCGTTTGACGGCAACCTTTGGATTATGACCAAACGGGTGAAGACAGGCACAGATGTCAATGTCCCGTTATTGGATATTCCCAAAATGATCCTGGACAAGTATAAAAACAAGCTCCCAAATGGGGAAATCCTTCCAATAATCAGCAACCAGAAGCTAAATTCGTACCTGAAGGAGATTGCCGATCTGTCCGGAATCAGAAAGAACCTTACTTTCCACCTTGCTCGCCATACGTTCGCCACCACGACTACATTAAGCAAAGGTGTTCCCATCGAAACCGTCTCAAAGATGCTGGGTCATACCAATATTGAAACAACACAGATCTATGCCCGTATTACGAACAATAAAATTAGTGACGACATGAAAGGGCTCTCAGAGCAATTTTCCGGAATTGAAAAAATCTATAAAAAGACGGCTCAATAGTTACTTATTCTCCAATAGTAATGAATCAGTAACGAAACAGGTAACGATTTTCAATATAAAGCATTAAAAAACAAAAGAATATGGAACTTCTTTCAATCGAGAACAAAATCATTAAAGCTCAAGGAAAACAAGTAATCCTTGATAGTGATGTTGCTGACTTGTATGGGGTGGAAACAAAGCGCATCAATGAAGCAGTTAAAAACAATCCAGATAAATTCCCGGAAGGTTATATCCTGTATTTGTCTATGGATGAAGCAAATTCTTTAAGGTCGAAATTTTCGACCTTAAAGAATTTAGGGCGTGGTGAACATTTCAAATACTCACCAAAGGCATTCAGTGAAAAAGGGTTGTATATGTTGGCGACTATTCTTAAATCGCCCAAAGCAACAGAAACGACTATTTCTATAATTGAAACTTTTGCCAAAGTCAGGGATTTGTCCCGCACAATCTCCCAGCTGTCGGAACAATCAGAAAAAGAACAGCAAAAGTCAATGGTGCAGAAAAGTGGGGAACTGATTTCAGATTTATTAAGCGATGATTTCCAAACGGTGGGAACGGAAACAACGATTGAATTTAATCTCTCGGTTTTGAAGGTTAAGCATACCGTGAAGAAGAAACCCAGAGAATAATTACAACTATATCAAGTGTTTAGTCAAAATATAAATCTGCGCCATAATTTTTTTATGTATCAGTATTTTGTATTGTGGGTTTTCTCGTGTACTTGCAGAAGATTTTAGATATTTTTTTGTTATTTCCAAATAATACTAATTACTGTATTGTTAAAAGTGGGGTAAATACATTTTTCGAACAGTTTAACATCTCGTATATCATCATATGAACTAAACCACTCACAAGCATCTACTATTTCAGTATCTTCACATTTCATACCATGATTAAAAAAGTCACCAGCAACAGTCAATGGTGGAACTTTTCCGGTAAAATCTTTCTTGATATATTTATAGGGAAAATCATCAGAACACCAATGATATTTTATTTTATTGCTTTGTGAGTAGATAACCATTATTGGATAATTACCAATATCGACAAATTTAAAAAGTGTTGCTGACAAACTTGTGGCAAATTCTTTGGATAGAGATTCTATAACGGAAAAATCAAATTTTCTTCTTTGAATAAATTGGGTAAATCGACAAGGGGGCATTAATAAGTTTGATGCAAAACAATCTGCCTCATATTCAATAATATTTTTAGGTAATAATCTATGATATGATTTATGCAGAGATTTTCCCTTTTTCAGTGCATTACGATGCTCATCAATAAAATAATGACCTAATTCATGAGCGAATGAAAAACGAAGGCGAGTATTATCTGGATATAGAATCACTTGCTTATTCAAATAAATATGGAAGCGACCCGCATCGTGTTCCAATACTCCATCAAAACAATTCCCATATTCGCCGTAATTATATGATATATTTGAATATTTTGCAATTAGTTCGGGTGAGACGATTCCACTAGGGCAATATTCATTAGAAATAAACTCTGCTAAATCGATCAATTCTTTTTTTCTAACATTATTGATTTCCATTGAGTTCTTTTCTTGCTTCTTCCTTATCTTTTTTCATTTTCTCCAATATATCACTAGGAATTTCTTTACCGTCCCTAGCTGCTAACGCCCAATTATTTTCTCCTTCGGAATTGTTTATCGGAATAATGGTTGGTGTAAATACTCGCTTTTTTCCTTCAAAAACAAAATCAGGGGATTCTAGCTCTTCCGGAATAGATATATTTTCCATATTTTCTTCAAATACAGTCATCTGCTCATCTGTTTCTGGAAATAAATATCCATAAGATTTTAATGCGTTATCTAAATATAACTCAAAATCTGCTTCTTGTATATTGATTCTCTTTTTCATCGCTATGTGATATTTTTATTTCAATAAGTGGGAATGTTGTATAATGTGACTTCTGACTTTCTCTAGCGCTCTTTGTTTGATTTTTCTCAAATTGATACTAGAAGTTCCATATCTATCGCATAAAACTTCTATAACCTCATCAGGCAAATGTTTATTTCCTTCTTGGTACATCATATACGTTAATAAAATATCTCTTTCCTTGTCCGACAAAGTTTGCAATGCCTCATCTAAAGCCTTCTTCTGAGGGGTTTCAATCTCGATATTTTCTTCGGTATCTGAAATAGCTAAATCTTCATTGAGAGGAATAAATTGTTTTTCTCCAATTCTTTTTTCATTTAATATATTCAACAAATCAAGCATTTCATGTTTAGCTATACATGAAAGCCAAGTCGCAACTTTACTTTTAGATGCATTATAAGTATTAGAAGACTCATAAACTGCCATCATGGTGTTTACAAATACATCTTCTGCTAATTCTGCACCGTTAGGTTCAATATTCTGACATACTTTGTAACATAGACTTAAAAGAAACCTTTTATATCTGTCATAAAATATTTTGAAGGCTTCTTTCGCCTCCACTTCGTTTTTTTCTCGGAACGATATCACTACAAGCAAATCTTCATCCGAGTATGAAATTGTTGCTTGCTTTTCGTTTTGCAAAACATCCATATGTTGACATTCTATATTAATATACCAGTAAGCGTGACGAATCACAGTAAAATGCTAATATATACAAAATTAGTAAAAATGTCACGCTTGGTAGTATATTAGATAATTTAATTTCAAAAATATGAATATACATGATGGGGCGCCGAACGCACAGAATGAAAAAGTACCCTTGATATTTGTTATCGAGGGAAAAGAGTACGAAACCTGTGAACAATATAAGACAGGTGCAGAGTTGAAGCAATTAGCGGGTATCCCTTTGGAAACCGAATTGTTTCTGTCTATTAGCAAGCCATACAATGACGAACTGATAGAAAACGATACGCGGGTCAATCTCGCGAGACCCGAAACAGAATATTTCTTTGTGAAGAAGAAATTGCATTTTACCATTAACGGTGTTCAATACACTTGGTACAAGCAATTTATTCGCGGTATTCAGATTCGGGAATTAGGCAACATTCCTAGAGAAGAGGAACTTTATCTTGATTTGCCAGATGGCTGGAAAGACGATTTTATTGAAGATGATGAAGTTGTGGATTTAGCTCGCCCAGGAGTGGAGCATTTTGTCAGTCGTCCTGAAATTAATGGTGTTGAAATCATTGTAAATCAGTTGCCAAAGAAGTACGATAAACCCAAAATCAGTTTTGAGGAAGTTGTCAGGTTGGCAAATGGAATCTATGACCCAAACAGGGGTTATACTGTGAAATATTCCGCTGGACCACAAGAAAACCCTAATGGTTTGATGTCCAAAGGAACGGAAGTTTTTGTTAAACATAATATGAATTTCAATGTCAGAAGCACTCATCAATCATAGCCCGGACCTAATAAAACTTCAAAGCGAAGATTACAGGATTGAAATATGTAGTGGATATTTAACAGTCCACTACATACCTTATCTCAATAAGAACAAGGAAATTAAATCAGGCACTCTTGTTATGGCATTGACTAACTCAGGAAATATTACAATCAAACCCAAAGACCATACGGCATATTTCATTGGAGAACAGCCTTGTAATATTGATGGCAGTTTTGTCTCTTCATTAGTAAACTCCCCAAAGAAACAGAATCTTTATGCAAATGTTGTTTCTGATTTTTTTCTTTCGTGCCACCCCGATAATCAGGCTTATGCAGACTATTATGATAAAGTTACAACATACTATAACATTATCTCTTCACCTGCAATAAATTTAGATTCAGAAGCGTGTCGTCAATTAAAAAAAACATTAATTATTAGAAATGAAGATAGCTCTTTGGTTTATACTGATACAAATGCAAGCCATTCCAATACTGCCTGTTTTAATGAAAAGTTTTATCCACTAAAAATTGCTATCATTGGAGCAGGAGGTACTGGCTCTTACATACTTGATTTTGTCTCTAAGACACCTGTTGCCGAAATACATTTATTTGATGCCGATTTATTTAATACACACAATGCATTTCGCGCACCTGGTGCTGCTTCTGTTGAAGAATTAGAACAACAACTTTTCAAGGTTGAGTATCTGTATAGAAAATACAGTCAAATTCACAAAGGAATTATTCCTCATAAAGAATATATTATGCAAGATAATATAGCCTCTTTAAGAAACATGAGTTATGTTTTTTTGTGTATAGACAAAGTGAATGTTCGTAATACAATAGCAGGATATCTGATTGAGAACGAAATTCCATTCATTAATTCAGGTTTAGGGATAGGTTTATCTGACTGTAAATTAGATGGAATGGTGGAAATTACGACTGCTTATAAAGATCACTATTCGCATATTAAAGAAGTGTTTTGCGGCAATGACGTTAAAGATGATGATATGTATGCAAGCAACATTCAAATAGCCGAATTAAATGCGATGGCTGCAATATATTCTATAATTAAGTGGAAAAAAATGTTGGGGTTTTACTTTGATGTAAAGCAAGAAATTCGTTCTGTTTATTCCATAAACGATAATGATATGTATAATGGGAAAAATTGATAATTACGAACTCCAATTTGTCGGCTATATGCCTGAGGAATTTAAGCAAGGTATATTGTATGTTTCAATGCGAGGCAAAATTGTAATCCATTTGTGTGCTTGTGGCTGTGGAGAAAAAGTTGTTACACCGATATCTCCAGATGATTGGAAACTAACATTTGATGGGGAAACTATTTCGCTCAATCCATCCATTGGAAATTGGGATTTTCCTTGCAAATCACACTATTTTATTCGTAATAACCGAAGTGTATTTGTTCAAGATTGGAAAGAAAAACCAATCTCGGGAAAAAAGAAAAAATCGAATAAAAAGAAAAAGTTTTTTCGATTTTGGAAAAAAATAGAATAAACAGGAACCAATCCACTTGTATTGTTTGGATTGAGAGCAATTTTTGAAAGTAGTGGCTAAAAAAGTTACAAGTAAAGCTGCTGCTGCTGCGGCTTCAAAAGTTTTAAGAGATGGGCGAACAGGTGCTACAAGCAAAATTGCTGCCGGAAGCGCACTTTCTCAAAGAGAAAAAAGTGGAAAGCGAAAATAAACAGCAATGTAAAAGAGCGTAGTTTTTGATATTAGCTACGCTCTTTTGTTACTATTACTTTCTCTTCAATAAATACCATTATTACAATAGCAAACTTTGCATATCTAAAATATTTACTGTAGAAGATTCGCCATTCTATAGATTCATCAGACTTATCGGACACTCGTTCGACAAATAGAAGCAGATAGCAGAAAAAAACGAAGAACTAATATATTGCGAATAGTAAAAATATCTACTTTGCCATTCTCTTAATATTAAAGTCATTTCTCCACTAATTTTTAGGCAAAGATACAGGAAATCACCCACAAGTAGCAAGGTTAGGCACTGTGTGTTTGGATTGGGAATCTCCACACCTGCGGATAGTATTCCCACTCAAAACCTTGCATGAAGTGAATGAATTTCCTGTGAACGTGAAAGCAAAAAATTAATGTTTCATTTTAAATTTTGCTTGTCATGAAAATAGATTATTTCAAGATTCCAGAAATCAAAGTGTCCTATAAGGATAATGTGAAAACAACCGAACGTTTCCAGATTAAATGTTCTGAAGATACAGTACAAATTTTCAAGATTGCATTCGGGGAATGTATGCAACACCATGAAGAGGCCTATGTTATTTTCATGAACCGTTCTAACCGGGTGTTGGGGATTTCCAATATTTCAAAATGTGGTGTGGCCAGTACATTGGTTGATATAAAAATCATTATGCAAACGGCATTGAAAGTACATGCTTCTGCTATCATCTTTTCACATAATCATCCGTCGTCCATTCTGCAACCAAGCCAGGAAGATATTCGGTTAACAAAAAAGCTAAAGGAAGCTTGTGAGCTTCTGGATATTTCTTTTCTGGATCATATCATTATGACCGAAGAAGATCATTACAGCTTTGCTAATGAAGGGCTTTTATAGCCCTTTTTTGTTGAAATCAGATCTTATCCTGCTTCTTTTATGGTAAAACCCTCCCATAGGCAGTCATTCCACCAGGGCGGTTGATCATTTCCATTTCTATATGCAAAAGTATTTACGGCTTCTTAACGTCTTTGAAAGTTCAGCCCTAAAGGGTTTGATGCAAAAATCTTCCTGCTTCGCTTCGCTTGAGCGTATTTTTCCACAAAAACTTGCAAAGACTAAAGCCTACACTTTCCGGCATATATGAAACGAAAACGACCGACCCGACGGAAAGACGCATATAAAAAAAGTCGGATTTACGAGAAGCAGGAAAAAAAAGTTATGAAACTCAACTCCCTCACCTCAAGAATCCGCATATATCTAAAAAATCAGAAGTTATGGAAGCAACAAGTTTAAGCGAAGCAAGGATTCATGTAGGTACATATGCAAAGTACAACGATGGCTCAGTCGAGGGCAAGTGGTTTGACCTTTCCGACTTTTCGGACAAAGACGAGTTTTACGAAGCTTGTAAGGAATTACACGCAGACGAAGCAGACCCGGAATATATGTTTCAGGACTGGGAAAATATACCGGAAAATTTAATCGGCGAAAGTTGGTTATCAGACAATTTTTTCGACATCCGGGATGCAATGGACGATTTAAGCGAAGACGAGCAGGAAGCGTTTATAGTGTGGTGTAATCACGGTTCACACGACCTTTCAACTGAAGATGCAAACGACCTTATTTCTTCTTTCAGGGACGATTTTCAGGGCAAATATAACGATGAAGAAGATTATGCCTATGAAATAATAGAAGAGTGTTACGAATTGCCGGATTTTGCAAAAACATACTTCGATTATGAAAAGTTTGCCCGCGACCTATTTATGGGCGATTACTGGTTTGATGATGGTTTTGTTTTTCGGGTTAGTTGATTATTCACTGGGCGGGGAAACCCGCCCACAAAACAAATTATAATGAAAGTAAGCGGTTTATTTAGGTTATTGTTCCGGGTGGGGTTACTGGCTTCAGTAATTTATTTTCTGTCCACTTCGGCGGGTATATGGGCGATATTGATAATAGCGTTTTTCATTATCCGCTTTATCCTACGATTGTTTGTATCTGTATTGTATAGCCTTTTGATGGCTACGGTTTTCATTGTTCTATTACTCACCTTTTTAATATAAAAATTTATGGAATCACTAAATAAAGACGGAGTGTCCACAACCCAAGAGCCGGGATAGGAAAAATATGTAACATTTATTGCAGGTGCGTTCAGGGGAACAGAATATTTCCAATATGATTACCGCCATACAGACGGAGAACTTTTCTCTACGGTAGCCAAAACGCTGGAAGAGTACCGAAAACAGCGGGATGAATGGCTTTTAAATAAGGATAATTCGACTTCGGAGAAATAATATTATGCAAGGAGTTCAGTGCTGCGGAAAGAATTTCAAGCTGCGCTGGACACTCCTTGCTATTTGCATAGTGCAAATAAAAGACTACTTTCTTTCGTGAAGTGTGCTGAAAAAGAAAGTAGCAAAGAAACCGCCTTGAGTATCCCTATTATTTGAATATGCTCCTAACCATCTGCTTAATAGTGCTATTCTCTAATTTTAAACCTAAAGGTTTGGAAATATCATGACCTTCTGACAGATGCAAAGAAGTATTGTAAATGATTCCAAGTAAAAAATATGCCTCCGGTGTATGGACACCTATGTTTTGAGCAAAGTGGAGTTTATTTTTTGTTCCATGTATATCTTCTATGAAAATTCGTTTATTTTCCACATCAGGAATATTATTATAAACTAATTTTTCAATTTGAACTCTTACGCCAAAACATATTGAGAGAGGGTCAAATGTGCTATCTTCAAATAAATATCTTCTGACTTCACGAAATACCTTTTTAAAGAACATTTCTGGCTTAGCCCAATCTGCATTTAAATTAAGTGCCTCAAATTGAGTAGTTAAATCAATAGGAGAAATATTCGGGTGAAAATGAAAATAGTAAGCATCTACTTCTTCTTGTATACTTTCTTCTGCCCTTTTATATATGAGTTTGAGTATCTCTTGATTGGATTTTATGTTGATATCCTTAATGTAACTCACTTTTATTTTGCTGTCATTAAAACAAAAATGGTTAAAAAACAGAGGGTCTAAGTGTGTCAATAGAATAGGAAATATTCTTTTTTTATCTCTTTTCATTTCATCAATGAAAGTAGAAATGTAATATTGGAATGTTATTAGGTTGGCATCATCCATATAATCAAATATTTCATCAATTATTAAGATACAATCCTTTTTCCTGAAATTACGTCTTGACCTTAACAATAGAGCTATAAAGGTCAGAATATCCCTTTGTCCATTAGATATTTCATGAGCTTTAGGCCAATAGACTATTAAGCTATTTCTTTTTTTATCTTCTATAGGCTTTATCTCGAATCTGTCTATCACAGGATTAAAAGAATTAATAGTTTGAGTATAATCTTCTTTTTCATCTAAATAATAGAGATATTTACAAGCCTTTTTGAAATTTGCTCCCAAATTATTCCTTGTTGTTAATATTTGCCAAGTCGATAAAAACAAATCAACATCATTTGTTATTTCCTTGAATCTAAATGAAGCAATAATTCCTGAAAGCTTTTGATATTCCTCTAATCCTTGAATTAAGGGTAAAACGTTTGAGTTTATCCAATTTTTTATAACATCTCCGTTTCCAGTTTGTTGATTTATTTGTGTTATGGCATCATTGAAAATCATCTTATAATCTTTGAGATTGAACCTGGAGAAATCTATTTCATTTTCAATTCTATGAAACAAGGCTCCACATCCAAATAAAGATGAAATATTAGTTAATATTTTATTTCCATTTGCTCCAAAAGCAGCCTTAATAGTAGCAGAAGAATAATTAAATCCTAATTTTTGAGGAATAGTTGAAACTAATACAGTTGGATGTATATCTAGTGATGTTTTAGCAAACGTTCTTCCACCAAACGATTGAACTTTAGATTTGGGTTCTATTTGATTGTTTATGACAAAGACATCAAAAATATCTGTTATTAAATTTTGATTTTCATCAGCGATAAGGGTTTGTCCAGTGCTTAGCTTTAGAGCAAGATATGGTTTGTTAGCAGGGTTGTTTTTATGAAGATTTTTTTCACTTAACTCTATTTTATTGCTTTTTAGTGAGTCGAAAGCAATAGCAAAAGAGCTTTTTCCAAAACCATTTGGAGCAACTAAAATATTAGGTTTATTTGGTGCTATATCAAGATTGAATAGCTTATTGTCAACACCTTTTACGTTTCTAATTTCAATACTGTTTATTATCATGCTATTGTATTTATTTTACCATATAAAACTTCCGAGATTTCTACCAACAGTATCGTTAAAATCCTGTTTATCAATTATCTTGTCTACTTCAATTTTTGATAATTTATTAAACTCCACTATATCTTCAATAGATATTCCTTTAAATCCTCTCTCAAAATATCCTGTTGCTGTACCCCAAAATTGTCCATCGTCCACACATCCATCAAAATCAATATCACCAATGCAGTCATCGCTGAAAGCGACTGATTCATATTCCTCTTTTGTTTTTGTTATAATAAAACAATTTTCTTGTGTTAAATCAAGTAAGTTTGATTTTAACCTCCATTCTCTCAACCATGTGAAATCCTTAATATTGGGTATATACTCTTCAAACTTCCATTTAATTGATTCAGGAAGAGTATCTTTCTCTTCTATAGTACCATATATAACAGGTCTAGCACCTAATTGAAATAAATGTTGTTTTTTTATAGCAATTCCATAAGGAGCATACATCGGTTCAGGATAGTTTTCAAAAATATCAAACATACTTTTTAGTAATGTTATAGGAGCCTCTGTAAAGCATATTACTCCATTATTCTTTATGTCTTTTAATTGCCTATCTTCTGTTATTTTTAATAATGAATCAAACGCATTACTCCCTTTTGTAAAATGGAATAAATAATCTGATATATCTTCTCTTGAAGCAATTATTTTGAGTAATGTTTGATTCATATGTGAATTTAGTTTTATTTTTTGCAAAAATACCCATAAAAAAACACCTGACAAAATGAAGTGAACCCCAAAGTTTGGACAAAAAACTTTGGGGTTTATTTATGAATAAAAAACATTCCTTCTCTGACCGTCTGATGTATATGCATCTGCTTGAAGATGGTTACAGTATCAATTATGTAAGTACTAAATATGGAATCGGCTCTAAACTCTTAGCCTGTCTGTGGATTCAATATCAACAGAATGGGTTAGAATCCTTACGCAAAAAGAAGAATATTCGTGCAAATGGAGATCTCAAACGTTTAATAGTCTGCGATATTGAAAATAATAATCTATCTTTGGTTGAAGCTTCGTTAAAATATGGAGCAAGTGCAAACCGTATTTCAGTTTGGCTTCGGATCTCCAGAGCTGAGGGCATGAATGCGCTTGATATTACAAAAAAACGAGGCCGACCTAAAGGTATGGGAAGATCTAAAAAGAAAGCGCCTCAAACGGAACTTGAAAAGCTCCGCGAAGAGAATCTTAAGCTCAGAATAGAAAACGAGCTATTAAAAAAAGTGACAGCCTTAGTCGAAGAAAAGGAAGCCCGTCTGCACAAGATTGGGCGCAAGCCATCCAAGGACTAAGGCTAAAAGGCTATGACCTCCAAACAATACTGGAGATTCAAGGGATGGCCCGTTCAACTTATTATTACCATATATTCCCCATGAATAAGACAGACAAATATGCTGATATACGAAAACGTATAGCTGATATTTTTGAAGAACATCACAAACGTTATGGTTATCGCCGTGTGCATATGCAGCTGGTCAATGAGGGACATGTAATCAATCATAAGACAGTACAAAAGCTCATGGCAGAAATGCATCTAAAATCAAAAGTGCGCAGAGTTAAATATAAGTCATATAAAGGAGAAATCGGTAGGATTGCCCCTAATATACTTAATCGCGACTTCAAAGCGGAAAAGCCATATCAGAAATGGGCTACAGATGTTACCGAATTTAAGGTAGATGGCAGGAAAGCATATCTTTCACCAATTCTTGATATGTTTAATGGGGAGATAATATCCTATACCATATCAGATCATCCTGATTTAAAAATGGTTATGGATATGGTAGAAAAGGCTCAAAACAAAGTAGACATACCCCAAGAACTTGTTTTGCATTCGGATCAAGGATGGCATTATCAACATAAACAATATCAAATGAAACTTAAACGCAATGGCATAATACAGAGCATGTCTCGCAAAGGGAATTGTTTAGATAATGCTGTTATGGAGAATTTCTTTGGGATTATGAAGTCCGAATTATTATATTTACAGAACTTTAAAAGCATGTTTGAGTTCAAATCTGCACTCAAAGATTATATTGAATACTATAATAACGATAGAATTAAGCTTAAATTAAAAGGAAAGAGTCCGGTACAATACCGAACTCTATACACTTAAAATCTTTATTAATCAGTCCAACTTTTTGGGGTCAGATCAAAAATTACTTATCAGGTGTTTTTCAACTGGTTGACTAAAATCGTTTATTCTTTTTGCTCTTCTTTCTCATTCTCATTATTGAAAGCAAACGTTAGCTGTGCCACCTGCCCGAAGCTATCTTCAATATATACGTCAATTTGTTGCTGGTCAGTGGAAGCGGAAGTATAGTACAGGAGGAACATTTCGCCCGGAAGCGGGTACAAATCATTCGGAAGAAAAACTGTTCCGTCTGCCATCCAAAGCGTACCTTTTCCATCCGGCTGAAAATACCTGATGAAATACTTTGTTTCTTCGTAAATACCTTCCCTGTGAAGTTGGAAGCGTATTTCCGCTGTTTCGCCCATCACGATGCTTTTCTGCACGGGCATAGTCGTAACAGTGAACGGGTAAACCTGCTGAACATCCAGTTTATCATCACAAGAAAACACCAGCAGCATTGCTCCCAGCAAGTACACCCCCATTAATATGTTTCTAATTATCTTTTTCATATCGCACTAATTTATTATGAATTTAAAACCGACCCCGAATTGTGTATGGAACTTCCCGATGGAAGACCCGAACATCGCACGTTCACGGGCATTGATAAGGAAAACTACCCGGTCCGTTAGGTAAGTTTCCAGTTCCAGCGTAGCAGCCCCGCCATAAACAAAAGTATCTTTGTTTGTGAGTGTAGAGCCATCGTATAGTTCCTTATCACCCCAGTTGCTTGTTTCGTATCCGGCGAGTGCCGACAATCCGAAAGATAGGAAGAACGTTTTCCGGCGGTCGGAAAGCAACTTGATATAATATCCGCCTTCACCTGTAAACTGACTTACAGGTACTGTTACATCCTTATATTCATATTCCTTATTGAAGTATTCCGCACCGACCACCCAACGGTTTCCGTTTTTGGTATAAGTGGCAAGTGCAGCACCGAAATAGTAAGCCGATTCCGGTTTACCGGGCTTCTTAAAGCCGTCCGCCATCCCGCCCCTAAGCTGGATCCCCTTTTGTCCGGGCAGGTAACGTTGTGCGTGTGCCAGGTTAAAAGTCTGGCACAAACACAACACTATTATAATGCAGGTTAACTTTTTGCATAAATCTTTCCCGTTCGGCAGAACACAAAACAAGTTTTGCTTCTGCTCTCTCTTACTCGAATTTTTCATTTTACTTGATTTTAAGTTCGTTAATCACTCTGGCGTTCACAATATCCGAACTTTCGATACGGATATTTTGGTGACGGCCACCGTTCTTTTCGACCAGCTCTACCACCAGTATTTTATCATCCGGGATAGTGAACTTTGGTAAAGTATAGACCGTGCGGGTGGTGGACTTTCCTCCTATGGTAATCACTTCGTTAAAACTGCGTACAGGATACAAAACCGATTCCTGAATGGCGGTACGTTTTGCCACTTGTTTATCGACAATCTTAAACTTGATGAAGTCAGTATCAAACGGTATGTTGGAAGAGTTCTTTACCTGTGTATGGAAATAGAACATTCCGTTATGCACATAAATCCCCTTGACTAAGAACTGTATCCCGAAACGCTTGCATCCCAAATGCCGTATCTCCCGGTCATTGTTTTTGTAGATGGACTGCATTATCAACTTCACCAGCAAAGGCGATTCGTTTCCCAGTTCCCGAAAATAAATGTTCATCCGGGTTTGGGAGTAATCGGTTATGCTTTCATTTTCAAGGAAATCTTTCATTTCGATGTTTAGCATTTCCGGCTCTTTGGCATATTTGGCGTTGAATGAATAAAAGCTGCCATCCTCACATATCACCGAAAAGTTGGTTTCACCCGGATAACCTTCAGTCGAAGCTTTGACACGGATCACATTTTCCGCTCCGTCCGCTTTTCCTGCGATAATGTGGTTGGAACCCAAATCCACATATTTCACAGCCGAAGGGAAAATGATATGTACTGTTTTGGCAAACGTTACCTGAACCCCATAAGGCGTAACCATTTGCCCGTAGGGAAGCTTTTGGGTGATACCCTGAAACAAATCGTTGTTTTGTGCTTTGATCGTCATTACACAGAAAATCAAGGCAAACATGATAATTATCTTTTTCATTATAAATTGATTATTAGTTGCCGTTGGCAGATCGATAGCTACTTCCCGGCTGATTAGTAATTGATTTTTTCGTGATTGTCATTGTTTGGAATATAACATTACCTGATAATTGGCTTTCAAGTTTACTTTTACCGTCCTGAATTTTTTCGACAGGTATTGCGATCCACCTTGCAGTACACCTCTTGTAAGATCTGAAACAATGGCAGCTCCGGCATTTTGATTGACAGTAAAACTTGAGCCAAGTCCCGCGCCGATGTTCGCCATGCCTTCGTTCAGGGCTTGCATTTCCAATGAAGATGGAACAGATAAGCCCTTTTGTCCGTCCGAATCATATACTGCCAATTCTACCGGAATGATATTTCCGTTATACTCCATTGAAGAAATAGAAATATCCATTCGTTCGCCTTGAACCCTTGCATTCCCAGACAAAAGCGTATTTTTTGGTACAATGATATTTCCTGCTTCCAAAGGCTCTAACAGGCGAAGCCGTACACTCTGCCCGTCCGTTACAGACTGATTTTCATGAATACAGGCAAGAATGGTATTTTTTCCCATGGACAACCCACTCCCCACTGCCGTATTAAATCCGAGATTTCGTGGCTGGCTGTATGCTGTAACAAATTCCTTATCGGTCATAGATGTTTGCAGCCCCGATACGGTTGTTTCTGTAACTGCTTTTACGGGTAAAGCCTGAACCTTTCCCTGCATGGGTACAGTCGGCGTGATTTGCTTTATTGTTTTTTCTTGGGTCTGGCCGTTGTTCATGTATTTTGCAGCTAGTTGATAAGACTTTTCAAGTAGAGCCAATTGTTCATCTGCTGTATTTGTGGCCTTGTTTTCTTTTTCGTATAGCCTGTTTTCCAGTTCTTCGATTTTCCGGGTAAGTACCTCTTTATCTTCTTTGGGCGTTTCATAAAAACTCCCCAACTGACGGTTTATGCCCTGATACGCATAAGCTGAAGACTGGACATAAGAATTTCGAGGCGAAGAACCACCCGAATAATTTCGACCGGCAGTGAGCGGTTGCTTATCCGACAAACCCGGATTCATGCTTGGATTATCTACTGTTTTACTTTCATCGCCCAGTATAAAGCCAAAATCTTGCAGAGAGCGCATTCGTTCATTCTGCTTGTTTTGCATTTGTTCTTGTTCATAAGCCGTTTTTTTATCTCTGATAATACCGTCTTTTTGGGGTAAGGGTATATCTGCATTAAAACCACTTATCTCATTCGGTTTCACTTCATTATTCGGTGAAGGTGCAAATATCAACCACATACAGCCGGCAAATGCAATTCCCATCAATGGAAAAATGATAAGCTTTCTCCGCTTTTGCAGCTCTTGAGGGGAAAGCGGTCTCTTTTCCTTCTCTTCACGTTTATTCAAATTCTGATTTTGTTCCATATTCTTTTAATTGATACTGGTTAATATTGTCTTTGCGTTGAAGTTTCAAGCGTTCAATATGCTTAATCTCCATAAAATCTTTTTCGACACTCTTTTTACCCATATTGTATATGGACGAAATCGTCCAGTAAATCGAGAGGATACTACCCCCGATAATGAAAATCACAATAATGACAATTCGGGTATTTTTTGACAACCTTTCACAAGCATGGCGGAGCGTATGATCCAACGGGCCTCTAAGATTCGTGAATGTTTTCTTGACCATAGCTTACCGTTTTAATACCTGTAAATCCTTGTTTTCCGTAATTTCGAAAGCTTCAATAGTAAAGCCATGCGGGTTATTATCGCTCCTGACAGAATTCAACAACCGGCACCGGCTAACGAGGCTTCTTTCGGTAACACTACTCTCCCTGACAATCATTTGCCTGGCGTATGTCCCCACTTGATACGGGTATCGATCGAAGTTGCAAACCACACTGTCCACTTGAACCGTTTGATTGATATTCCCGGAAATAATTCGGTTATAGTACCCCTTCTCGGATAAGTCCTTATAATAGTTGAAGGCACTTTTATCCGCCAGAAAAAATGAACGTTGAATGTTTGATTCAATAGCGTTCTTATCCGGCGAAAGGGTAAAGAAGAGTTCATGGAAACGCTTTACGTGTTCCCTGGCTTCTACCGGGCGGTTCTGCGATAAGTCCTGTGAAAGTGCCAGCATAAGAGATTTGCCTCCATCAAGGACATATATCTTTTCACGTTGTTTTTCTGCAAAACTGTATGATTTCCAAAGGGCATATCCTACAATTCCAGTGCATACACAGACAAATACAATTCCAAACAAGCGTATTTGTCTGAAACTACTTTCTATATTCTTTAAACTTTTAAATTCCATTTATTTACTGTTTTATTTTTTGATTAGTTTTCCTGAGATATTTCCGGTGGCTGCCCCTGCTGCTGCCCCTGCAAGGTTTCCTCCCGTAGTTGCTGTTTTAGAGAGATTCCGGTTCATACCACCCAGTCCGCCAGCCTGAATAATCCAGCCTGCTACAGTTGGAATGGTAAAGTATCCCACAATTCCGATAATCATAAAGATGATATAAACCGTATTGGAACTATCAGGGATGAAATTCGGATCGGAAAGGGCTTCTATGTCCTGTTGAAGCATCAGCACCTGAATGCGGGCAAGAATAGAACTGAATAAATCCGATACGGGAAGCCATAGATAAACGCTGATGTAGCGTGTTATCCATTGTGTGAGGGTGTACTGGAATCCATCATAGACAGATATGGCAAAAGCTATTGGCCCAAGTATTGCCAATACGATCAGAAAGAAAGTTCGTATCGTGTCAATGACAAGTGCTGCGGCCTGAAAGAGGATTTCCAGCAATTCCCGGAACCAGTCCTTAACCATTTTCTTGACGTTGTATGCACTCCTGTCCATGTACATCCCCATCATTGTCGCCAAATCAGAAGGAGTCCATCCCAAGTCTTCCAATTGCTTGTCGAATACTTCATCAGAAACCAGGTAAGCGGTTTCGGGATTTCGCAACATGGCTTCATATTCCAGCTTATCTTTTTGTTGACGGTATTTATTCATATCAAAAGTCTGCCCTTCAAGTAGGGTGTGTGTGCCTTTCACTACCGGAGACATTACGCTGTTGATTGTCCCCAAGACAAACGAGGGAAAGAACATAATGCACAGCCCGATAGCAAAAGGACGTAGAAGCGGATATACGTCTATAGGTTCAGCTCTTGCTAAAGCTTGCCATACTTTCGCAGCCACATAGAACAATGCACCCAATCCCGCCATGCCTTTGGCTACTCCTGTCATGCTACTGCACAGAGGCATCATATCCTCATATAGATTTCTCAGAATCTCGTGCAGGTTTCCAAAATCAACGGCTAGCAAGTTCATGATTACCAGTATCTATCGTTAGCATTTCCATATAAAGCCATTACCCGATCTGTATCGTTGATTTTCTTTGCCCGTAAGTAGGAAACAGATATGTTTTTGCGGGTGTAATAAGCAACCAAGTTCCGATAATTCAGCACAGAGCTATATGCTTTGTCTATCCTTTCCATGCGTTCGGCATCACTCATGGAAAGTCCGTTGATATTCACTACGTTTTTAAGTTCTGTAAGCACATCCGAACTTTCTTCCAATAGTTTCGCATAACCGAAAGCAATCGCATTCAGTTCTTCCGGACGGAAGTTTTTATCAGAAAGCATTAATTGAAAATTTGTAACGTATATATCCGTAATTTCACCGAGTAGAAGCACCGTTTTCTGTACTTTGCGGGCATCCTTTACTAAGTTGTTTACCGCTTTTAAGGCATCATAATACTCCTTTCCCTGTTCGTAGAGTTTGACAGTTTGCTTGAAATTATCCAGAGTATTGCTAACTGTTTTCGAAGTCTGTGCAATTTGGTTAGTTGTATTCACAATACTTTGAGCCAGGTTTGTTGGGTCAATTACGGCCCATTGGGCGTTAGCCTTACCTGCGAAAAAGCACAGAACTGCTATTAACGCTATTATCTTTGTTTTCATTGCTTTATTATTTTTGATTGATATTAATTCTGATTGCGCTTACTTTCAGCAAGCTGTTTAATGGCAAGTTCGATATTGCCGTCTAATTTCTCGGTAAGTTGGAATAGCTCAAGCTTTTCACTCTCTTCCGTTGTGTAGGTATAATATTCTTCCAAACTTACTTCCGTAGCATATACAGCGGATTGCGTACCACCCAGCCCTATCCATACTTCTTTATATTTACGCCTCGGATGGTTTGCCATGTTGATGGAAAGCACCTGCGCCTTTTCTTTTTCCGTTAGCCCCAGGAGTGCTTGAATACTATCGAACTTATTCATATACTTCCGCTGGTCTAGCAGGATTTTACAATCGCTGTTATTGATGATGGATTCCTTTACAATCGGCGAAGAAATAATATCTTCGACCTCTTGAGTAACCACAATTGCTTCCCCGAAAAACTTGCGGACGGTCTTAAAGAGGTACTTAATGTACTCCGCCATTCCTTCCTTTGCAATGGCTTTCCATGCTTCTTCGATTAGTATTAACTTTCTGATTCCCTTTAGCCTACGCATCTTATTGATAAAAACTTCCATGATAATGATGGTGACAATAGGAAACAGAATTTTATGGTCTTTAATATTGTCCAATTCAAAGACGATGAAGCGTTTGGACAACAAGTCAAGCTGTTTATCCGAGTTTAGCAGGTAATCATATTCTCCACCTTTGTAGTAAGGTTCAAGCACATTCAGAAAGTTCGCCACATCGAAATCTTTTTCACGGACTTGTTTCGATATCAATATTTCTTTGTACTCACCACATACATATTCGTAGAATGTATTGAAGGATGGTTGGATGCCGCCTTTCAGCTTATCAATGTATAAGTTTACCGCATTGGAAAGGGCAACTTCTTCCGCCCGTGTAGGTGGTTCGTTGTCCCGCTTCCAAAGCGTCAGAATAAGCGTTTTGATGGATTCCCGCTTTTCAATATCGAAGATGTTATCATCGGTATAGAATGGATTGAAAGCTATGGGATTCTGTTCTGTATAGGTGAAATAAACTCCATCTGAACCCTGCGTTTTACGATTTATCATTTCGCACAACCCCAAGTAGCTGTTTCCGGTATCCACCAAAAGTACGTGACTACCTTGTTCGTAGTATTGCCGTACCATGTGGTTGGTGAAAAAGGATTTTCCTGACCCCGAAGGTCCCAAGATGAATTTGTTACGGTTCGTGATAATCCCTTTTTTCATCGGCAGGTCGGAAATATCCACATGAAGCGGTTTACCCGTCAGCCTGTCCACCATCTTAATCCCGAACGGGGAAGGCGAAGACATGTAATTGGTCTCTTCTGTGAAGAAGCACAAAGCCTGTTCGATGAAGGTAAAGAAGGATTCTTCCGAAGGAAAATCGCCTTCGTTGCCAGGAATACCAGCCCAGTAAAGGGTCGGGGTATCCACAGTATTGTGGCGAGGTTTGCATCCCATTAAGGCAAGTTGGCTCCCGACATCATTCTTGATATGCTTGAGTTCTTCCCGGTCGTCTGACCAGGCCATCACGTTGCAATGACAGCGGACGGAAATCAAACCCTGACTGTGTGCTTCGTTCAAATATTCTTCAATCCATTCTTTGTTCACCTGATTGGCACGGCTATACCTAGACAACGAGTGCATATTGCGGGCTTGTTTCTCAAAGCGTTTCAGATTCTCCGCATGATCATCTATGAAAATGTATTGATTATACACATGGTTGCAGGAAAGCAACACTCCCACAGGCGCAGCGAACGACAAACAGCAGTCGCTTCGGTCGGTGGACAGCTTTTCATAACGGGAATCGGTTGCAATCTTACCGGGTAGGTCTTCTACGTCTGAAAGGGTATGCAAGCATAGAATATCGTCGCCTATACGTACATTTTCAGCATTAAGTTGAATATCTTTCAGAGTAGTAGTGTCGCTTTGCGACAAGGAAAAGTATTTCTCAATAATACCAGCTTTTTCCGGTGTTCCTGTAATTTCATCCGAGTTCAGGCGGGTAAGAGTGATAAATCCCGAATCGTTCATAATCCGTTCAAACTGTCCGACTGATTCCATAAATTTCTGTATTGCTTCCTTATCCTGAATTTCTTTTGGAATGATAAATCCCCGGCAAAGCGTATTAAAATTGCTTTGGATACGGCTTCTTTCTTTCGTCGTTTTTGTCAAAAACAGGTAGCAAGTATGATTTAAGAACGGCCTTTCGTTGAAGTGTCGTTCAAAACTGCGAGATAGAAAACTTAAATCATCCTTTTGAACCTCCGGCATATAAGTTTCCTTGATAAACCAGTCTTGCTTATGGATGATCGAATAATTAGGCAACACTTTGATTGCTTTATGCCAGGCTGAATGTATCGCATCGTATTCGATTCCGGTAACGGTGAAAAGTTCCGGAAGTTCTACACGAAAGGCTACTGTTATATCAGCATCCTTACTGATGATGCAATCTTGTTCGGCTGATAGCAAAGGAAACTTGCTTTCCAATGTGGCTGCTTTTAATATATTTCTCATGCGTTTTTCCTCTTTTTATAAATGAATAATCGGGAAATAGCTTTGCGATTGATGATATAACGGGGGTGATTTCTGCGTGCGAAATGCTTCATAAGTCCGTAAGTCCCGTATTTGTCATTCAGTGTGAAAGTCAGATAGACAAGCACCAAGGCTGAGATACATCCAAAGCCGATACAAATCCATTGGTTGATACCAACCATGTACATCACCACAAAGGCCACAAAGACGGCAAGTAGTCCTCCGGCAAATATGAAAAGATACTGACTGTGAAGC
This sequence comes from uncultured Bacteroides sp., assembly GCA_965140335.1. GTDB lineage: Bacteria > Bacteroidota > Bacteroidia > Bacteroidales > Bacteroidaceae > Bacteroides. The sequence goes on along the minus strand of OZ223190.1, from coordinate 1,495,367 downwards.
CCCTTAAACTCTACGGGGCGACCTATTCCCCTGTTGATTGAATAACCTGCCATAGTTTTTAAAGAAAGAATGAACGCAGGATGGTGGCGGCCACGATAAGAAAAATACAAGCGCCGAACCAGCTTGCAGCAGTCTTACCCGTATCAGGGTCACCAGAACTAAACTTGTTGTAAACTTTTACACCACCTACCAAGCCGACAACAGCACCGATGGCGTAAATCAATTTTGTAGCCGGATCGAAATAACTGGTAACCATATTGGTTGCTTCGGTGATACCTGCTGTTCCGTTACCCTGTGCAAATGCGGCAGTTGCAGCCAAAACAATGGCTACTGAAAGAAATATCTTCTTTTTCATTTTGAACTTGATTTTTATTGCCGGAAGCAGGCGGATGATCCACTGTCCGACTGGATGAATAACTGAAAGTTTTTATGGTTTGGGTCATAGACCTTTTTGTAATGTTTGTCAGAAGCTAACCATAGTCTTTTTCTTTCATACTGATTTGTTTTAGAGGTTCTACATATAGTCGTTCATGTCGAACGCCTGTAAATCTTCGGGGCTGGTTTCGTTTGGCGGGGCGATAAATACTGCATCGTATTTACCCAGCATTTCCGCCACCCGTACCATGCCCCCGTTTATCTGTTCTATCACTGTATCGTACAGACTGGTTTGTTGCATAACGACGAGCGTTTGTAGTGCTTTACGTTCCTCTTCTTCCGGCGATTCATCTTGCTGGATAACCCGGACAGCCTGTGCCATTTCTTCAAAGGATATTCCCCGTGCCGATTGACTTTCTCCGCTTATAGAAAGCGCTATGTCACTATCATCAAATTCCAATTTTTCCCCTTCCAATTCTTCTTTTCGTGCGTGTTCCTCAAACACCATTTCAAACTCAACATCCATCGGCAATGGAGTATCTTCCGTGTCTTGCAAGGCAAATGTAGAAGTATTATTAACCCCTTTAGAAAATTGTCTTTCAGTGGCTTTATGTGACGTTACTTGTCTTAAGCGAAAGGTAGATTCTCCTATGATTGACCTTTTCTCATGATTGATTTCCTCCTTTTGCAAAGGCATCTTTCTCCGTTTTTTTCTGAGCCACCAAAACAGAATGGGGTAATAAATAATTATTCCTGCAATTATTATTTTTAGTATCATATCGGTCTTTCCAGAGTTTTTCTATACAATTCGTTGATTTCATCCTGATATTGCTCGAAGTGATGCAGGATAATCGTTTCCACATAGCTGCTTATAGTCGCTTTGCGCTCACCGATAACCCTCACAATTTTCATTAGCTTCTCATGTGTGGAACGGCTCACATAGATAGGCTGGCGGTCGGGAAGTTCTATTTTCTGAAAGTAGATTTCCCGATAATCGGCAGTGGTACTTTTCTTCCGGCGGGTAGCTTCCCTGATGGGTTTTTCTTCCGGTTGCCGAACAGGTTCCTCCATAGTTTCCTGTATTACTTCCGGTGTATCCGGCTCTTTACTTACGATTTTAGGTGGAATTTCCTGTTTCACGGGCAAACCCTGTGAAATAATCTGCTTCATAAAATCTTCATCCACCTGTACTTTTTCCTGCTTTGCCATGTTAGTATAGTTTTATAATGTATCCAACTTCAGCCACCAGTTCTTCAAGGTTACTGCCTTTTATCATTCGCTTATCAGCAGGGAACAGCGTGGACCGGAAGACAGAGACCTTTTCGCCTGACATTTCCTTTTTGTATCGTTTTGTATCAGGAATAAAAGTTTTCATAAGGGGAAGTCCCAGTTCGCTAATGGTATTTTCATAAATACTGTACAAGTCTGTTTTCTCCCGCCCATCAACTTGATTCCAAAACAGGTGTAAACCCTGTATTCGGTAAGCATCATTGTTTACCAGCAGATTGTTTACCGTCATGGCAAATGACAGACTGCTCTCCAACACCACCCGGTCGGCGGTAATCGGTGTAAAGATATAATCCATGGAGGCCAGTGAATTGATAATCCCTTCACTGTTCACCGTTCCGGGAAGGTCGAAAAAGACTACATCTATTTCGAGCAGTTCGGTTTTCAGATATTCTTTGGCCGTGGTGATCGCATTCTCTGGTGTGCTGCACAAGACCGGATACGCTTTCTTTCCCAATGCTTTGAACTGGTTAAAGGCAAACACCTTGTAATTGGCATCGTTGTTTACCTGTTCACCGTCCCGTTTACGCATGGCACTGATACTGTGTTGTGGGTAATCGCAATCCACAACCGCTACATTGTAACCTTTCAGATAGTACAGGTAGCTTGCTACCAGCACAGTAAAAGTAGTCTTGCCGACACCACCTTTTTGGGTGGAGAAGGCAACGAATAATGTTTCTTTTTTCATTTCTTTCAGTCTTTATTGTTTTACTTCTTTATCGCAGTATCTATTTCTGCCGTTCGACCAATGAATATGTATTTATCCCTGCATGGAAATAAGGAAGTATCGACTTCCTTACATATTGTCTTATTGATTGCTTGAAACATTGGTTTCACTATTTCTTGATTTCCTGAAATCAGTAAACCGGTGTTTATTCATATCAATAATTCTATCGGTATTTACCGCTTTACTTCTCTATGTCAATCCTGTTTTCGAGGACAAATAAATAGATAAAAACCGCCCCTTTTTGAAAGTGGCTTACCATGGCTTTGAATGACTTCGCTTGTCCTATAATGCACTATTTTACAACATAATTAATCCCTGTTACTTTGCAACGGATCCTGTTTAAACGGACAAAAAATATCCGATTGAGCAGCTTTCCGGAGTTCATTTATCTTATGGCTAACCGCTAATCCGTCCACAGGCGGATTTTATTTGCGTCAGGCAAATAGCAAGGTGTGTTCTGCGCAGCTTGAAATTCTTTTAGCAGCTTAGAACCCCTTGCCCGGACAAGCCGGGATGGGTTGTACTCCGAAGTCGTAAACCTTTTAAAGAATAATGGTATGGGAAAAGAAAAAACGAATGTGCCACAATCCGGTGGCAAAGGACGAAAGCCAAAGGCAGACCCGGCAGTTTTCCGGTATTCAATCAGTTTCAATTCTGCCGATCATGCCCGTTTTTTGGCTCTCTTTGAACAGTCCGGTATGCGGATAAAAGCGCATTTTATCACAGAAAGAATCTTTGGCGGTTCATTCAGAGTGATAAAAATTGATAAGGCAGCAGTCGATTATTACACTCGCCTGACAACTTTTTACGCTCAATTCCGGGCAATCGGCGTAAACTATAATCAGATTGTGAAGGCCCTGAACTCCAATTTTACCGAAAAAAAAGCCCTTTCTTTTCTCTATAAATTGGAAAAAGCAACCGAGGAACTGGTGGTATTAAGCCGGGAAATTATCGAACTCACACAGGAATTTGAACAGCGATGGTTGCAAAAATAAATGTGGGAAGTTCGCTTTTCGGTGCGCTGGCGTACAATCAGAATAAGGTTGATGAAGAACAAGGCAAGGTGCTTTTCAGCAACCGGATGTTTGAAAGTGAAGACGGAAATTTCAACATCCAGCGTTGCATGGAAAGTTTTGAAATGCAGCTACCTCAAGACATCAAGACTGAAAAACCAATTATCCATATATCCCTGAATCCGCATCCGGACGATAGACTATCGGACAAACTGTTATCGAAAATAGCACAGGAGTACATGGAGAAGCTGGGCTATGGTAATCAACCTTACATGGTTTACAAGCATGAAGACATCGACCGTCATCACCTACATATCGTATCTCTGCGGGTGGACGAGAATGGCAAAAAACTGAATGATAAGTTTGAACACCGCCGGAGCAAAGACATTACAAGGGAACTGGAAAAAAAATACGGTCTGCATCCTGCCGAAAAGAAGCAACAGCAGGAACACTACCTGTTCCAAAAGCTCGATTATGCTGCGGGTGATGTAAAGCACCAGCTGTCCAATACGGTTAAAGGCGTGGTAAATACTTACCAATTCCAAAGTATAGGGGAACTTAATACGCTGTTATCATTATATAATGTACGGGCAGAAGAAGTCAAAGGCGAAGTCCGGGGCAAGGCGTATAACGGTATTGTTTATTCCGCAACCGATGATAAAGGCGAAAAGCTGGGTAATCCCATCAAGTCTTCCCGGATGGGTAAGTCGGTCGGTTATGAAGCATTGGAACCCAGGATAGGACAATCAACGACCAAATGGAAAGACGCTAAACTGAAAGCTAATATCAAAGGTCGGGTAAGCGAAGCGTTGAAAACTTCCGGCTCAAAGGAGCAATTTGAAAAGAACCTGAAAGATAAAGATATTGAAGTCGTATTCCGGAAGAACCCGGAAGGGCGCATATATGGCGCAACCTTTATTGACCACGAAAACAAAACTGTCCTGAACGGCTCTCGTTTAGGGAAGGAATTTTCAGCCAATGTATTGAATGACCTGTTTAGAGAATCCCATGTAAACGAGGGACACACAAAACAGGATGTTCCGAAAGAACTGTTCACACCTTTGGCAGAACCGTTCGTGCCGTCAGAACGGCAATCCGAAAACGAGGAATCTACAATCGGAAGTCTTTTCAGTATCCTGCCCGGTAGCAGCGATTCTACGGCTGAGAATGATAAGACTCTGCCAATTCCCAAGAAAAAGAAAAAACGTCATTATGGACGGCAGATGTAGTAATAATCTAAAAGATAATCAATTATGCAGAATGAAGATGATTTAAGAGGACTTGCCAAAGTTATGGACTTTATGCGGGCAATCAGTATTTTATTCGTAGTAATCCATATTTACTGGTATTGTTACCAGTCGTTTGTAAACTGGAATGTCAATATTAACGTGGTCGATAAGATACTATTAAACTTCCAGCGAACCGCAGGACTGTTCAGCCATATCCTGATAACGAAAGTATTTGCAGTGATATTCCTTGCTTTGAGTTGTTTGGGAACAAAAGGAGTGAAGGAAGAAAAGATAACATGGACAATGATTTGTGTTTCTCTTGCTATTGGTTTTATCTTGTTTTTCCTGAACTGGTGGATGCTGTATTTGCCATTACCGCTTTCGCCAAACGCTACCTTTTATATTCTGTCAATGACTGGCGGGTACTTATGTTTATTGGTCGCTGGGGTATGGATGTCCCGGCTACTCAAAAACAACATGATGGACGATGTTTTCAATTTGGAGAACGAAAGCTTCATGCAGGAAACCCGCTTGATGGAGAATGAATATTCAGTGAATCTTCCATCACATTTTTGGTATAAGAAGAAACAACATAAGGGATGGATAAACGTGGTAAACCCGTTCCGGGCTACCATTGTACTGGGTACTCCCGGTAGTGGTAAATCTTATGCTGTGATTAATAATTACATTAAACAGCAGATAGAAAAGGGTTTTGCGCTCTATTGTTATGATTATAAGTTCCCGGACTTATCGGAAATCGCATATAACCACCTGATGACTCATTCGGATGCGTATAAAGTGATGCCTAAGTTCTATGTTATCAATTTTGACGACCCACGACGAAGCCACCGATGTAACCCTATCAATCCGGCTTTTATGACAGACATATCGGATGCTTACGAATCGGCATATACCATTATGCTGAACCTGAACCGAAGCTGGATTCAGAAGCAGGGCGACTTCTTTGTGGAATCCCCAATTATCTTGCTGGCAGCAATTATTTGGTTTCTCAAGATATACAAAGGCGGACAATATTGCACTTTCCCCCACGCCATTGAATTCCTAAATAAAAAGTATGCAGATACATTTACCATTTTGACTTCTTACCCGGAATTGGAAAACTACCTAAGTCCGTTTATGGATGCGTGGCAAGGTGGAGCACAGGATCAGTTACAAGGGCAAATCGCATCGGCTAAGATACCACTATCGAGGATGATAAGCCCGGCATTGTACTGGGTAATGACAGGTGATGATTTTACACTGGATATAAACAACCCAGACGAACCGAAGATCCTTTGTGTCGGTAACAATCCCGATAGGCAGAATATTTATTCCGCCGCTTTGGGACTGTACAATAGTCGCATAGTGAAGTTAATTAACAAAAAGGGACAGCTTAAAAGTTCGGTTATTATTGATGAGCTGCCGACTATTTATTTTCGTGGATTGGATAACCTGATAGCGACTGCCCGTTCCAACAAAGTAGCTGTCTGTTTGGGCTTTCAGGATTACAGCCAGCTAACAAGGGACTACGGCGATAAGGAAAGTAAGGTAATCCAAAATACGGTCGGAAACATCTTTTCCGGGCAGGTAGTGGGAGAAACAGCAAAAACATTATCAGATCGTTTCGGAAAGGTTTTACAGAAACGCCAGTCTATGACAATCAACCGTCAGGATAAATCGACCTCAATAAGTACGCAGATGGACAGCCTAATACCAGCCAGTAAAATATCCAATCTTACGCAGGGGATGTTCGTGGGTGCAGTCAGTGATAATTTCGACGAACGGATAGACCAAAAGATTTTTCATGCTGAAATCGTAGTGGACAATGAGAAAGTGAAAAGTGAAACTGCCCGGTATGAAAAGATACCGGAGATTATCGACTTCCGGGATGCAGATGGTAACGACCTAATGAAAGAGCAAATTCAGCTTAATTACGATAAGGTAAAACAAGATGTGAAGCAGATTATCATTGATGAAATGGAACGCATCAAAAGCGACCCGGCATTACAGCATTTGGTGAAGGGGGAAGAATAAATACTTATTTGTTGATAAATTCTCTGAACAACAGTTGCATAGCTGGGAAAGAAACAATAAATTTGCACGTTAGAACAATAAATATGTCTGAAAAAGCAATAAATCGAATAAAAGTTATTCTAGCAGAGAAAAGACTAACTAATAAATGGTTGGCGGCTCAACTGAATAAAACGGAATCAACGATCTCTAGATGGTGCACAAATGAAAAGCAACCAACCATTGAAACATTTGTTGAAATAGCAAATATTCTTGATGTGGATGTGAGAGAGTTGTTAATTCCTACAAAATAGAAATAAAGATGTCAAAGAGATTAGATAATATTATAGATGAAATTATAGATCAGTATACATACGCTGACCCATCCCCCAGACCATGGATTATTGGATTTAGTGGTGGAAAAGATTCCACGGCTTTACTAACATTGGTGTGGATGGCTTTACTTAAAATCAGGGATACTTTTCCATATCCTTTTCAGTTGAGGCGACACATATATGTGGTTTGTAATGATACTATGGTGGAAAATCCTATCATAACAGAGTATGTATATAATGTTTTGGGATGTATAGAGAAAGCTGCAAAAGAACAAGATCTACCGATTTTTGTAAGGACGACTTTACCACGTATTGAAGATAGTTTTTGGGTAAATGTTATTGGAAAAGGTTACCCTGTGCCGAACAATTCTTTTCGCTTCTGTACAGAAAAATTGAAAATAAAACCGACTTCTAAGTTTATATTAGATCAGGTTGATGAAATGGGTGAGGCTATAATATTAATAGGAACGCGTAGTGCAGAAAGTGCTAATAGGGCGAAGTCTATAAAGAAACACGAGATTAAAGGTAAGAGATTAACTAAGCACCCTTTGCATCCTAATACATATACTTATGCTCCAATAAAAGAACTTTATTTGGAGGAAGTTTGGTATATAATCAATGCGTTTTCTTCACCGTGGGGCTTCGACAATAAGATATTATTTAATATCTATATGGATGCCAGTGCGGATGATTATGAATGCCCCACAGTTGTAACAGATAAGAGTCATAGTTCTTGTGGCCAAAGTCGATTTGGATGTTGGACTTGTACCGTTGTTCCAGAAGATAAATCCATGAGAGGGCTTATCAAAAATGGATTTGACTGGTTACAGCCTTTATTTATTTATCGAAATGAGTTATTAGCTGGAAGAAATATTTCAGAAAATAGAAGAACTGAGCGACGAAATGGACAATGGGCTGTTGATGATACCGGACATAATCAGGGAAACTATACTGACGTATACCGAGCTAACCTGCTTCGACGTTTATTGGAAACGCAACGAGAAGTCCAAGAAACTAAACCTCACATAGAATTAATATCCAGTCAAGAACTTATTGCGATCCAAGTAACATGGTATCGTGATGCTATCTTTGATTTTAAAGTAAGTGATATTTATAATCGAGTTTATGGGAGGGATATTTCTGTCGATGATCTAAAATACAGAGAGAAGATTATTTTAGAGAAAGTTTGCCGAGAAAATCCAAATGACTACCGTTTGATTAATGAGCTTTTGTCTCTGCAAAAAAGTAAGATTATACTTATGAATAATTATGGGCTTCAAACTGATTTAGAAAACAGATTGGCTTCATTTATTAAAGAAGGGCTATAACAATTATGTATATAGAATCGATCATATTAGAAAACTACAGAATATATAAAGGCTTGAATACTATTTCGTTTCCTCAAAAAGCAGATAAAAACATATTTGTTGTATCTGGGGATAATGGATTTGGGAAAACAACATTTTTAACATCATTAGTATGGTGCTTATATGGTAAGCAAATGAGTGATGTCGATGATAAATTTAAAAGAGAAATTGCCGAAAATGGTGGATATAAAAATTATGCAAAATTAGGAATTAACAATTTTCAGAAAAAAGCGAGTGATTCTTTTGAAATAGATGAAGATGAAAGAAATGTAATATTAAAAAAAGGATACTCTTTACAGGATAGTAAACATCTTGAATTTAAGAAAAATAATGAGTATTCAATAACAGTTGTATTATCTGAGGTTTTAATTCCTTCAGTCCCTTGCAATCAAATTACGATAAAGAGAACTTTTGATTTCTTTAGAAGTACAGAATCTGTTGAGATTTTAATTGATGGTAGAGTTAATGAGCTGAGCAAAGATGTAGGAACAGAGATATTCATAAATGATTTTATTTTATCAAAAGATATTGCAAAATTCTTTTTCTTCGATTCTGAGAAGATAGTATCTCTGGCGGAAATGAAGTCTTTAGAAGATAAAAAAAGACTTAGTATTGCATATAGTGAAGTTTTAGGAGTAAAGAAATATGAAGATTTAAAAAATAATCTAGAGAATCTCAGGATAAAACTTCGTCGTAAATCCTCTGATGTTTCTGATAAAAATAAGTTGAATAAGCTTATAAAGGAAGCAGAAGAACTTCAAAAACTGCTCTCCCATTTAATAGAAAAGCAAAATCATACAGATGAAGAAATTGCTAATAAACGATTGATTTCTGAACAGTATCAAGAAAAGTTGATTCGGGAAGGAAATTCAATAAGCTTGTCGGAACTGAGTGGGTTGAAAGTCTTACGTGATAGTTTACGTGTGAAAGACTTACAACTAAAAAATGATTTGAAAGAGCTCTTAGATTTAGCTCCATTTGCTATTGCAGGAAAGAAACTTGTTGAGACTTTGATTCAGACTGAATATGAACAAAAACATCTTCAACGTGATAAGAATATTTCCATTATTATGGGTAAGTTGAAAGATGTTCAGAATGAATTATTTTCTAAAATACAAAAAGCAAATTTGTCTTCCTCTACAAAAAAAGAGTTTGAGAGAATTATCAATAATACTTTTGAGAACCAATCTGCGGAAGAAAATTTAGAAGATCAGAATGGCAAATTGCTTATAGACTTTACTGTTGAAGAGCAAAACGAGTTTCATAGTATTTATGAAAATATAAAGTATTCTTATAATCAAGTATTTAATCAATTGGTTAAGGATGAAAAAAACAATAAACTGTTCCTGAATAAAACAACACGAAAAATAACCCAAGCAGAATCTAATGACGATGATCTTTTAATAAAAGAGTTAAGAGTTGAAAAGGCTAAAATAGAAAAACAAATTACGGAATTAGAAAAAGATGCTAGAAAAACATCTGAAAATATTGGTGTTTATCAAAAAGAATTAAGTATCAAATCTAAGTTAATCACCGAGCTGTCTAAAAGAGTAAGTCTAGAAGAGATAGATAAGCAAAAAGATGATTTGGCAGAACGATTAATTACTGAACTGAATGAATTTTTATTGCAGCTAAAGTCTGAGAAAAAGATGTCATTAGAAATAAGTATAAAGCATGAACTAAATAATCTCATGCACAAATCAGACTTTGTAAATAGTGTGAAAGTTGACATTCAAGAAGACTTAATTGATATACATCTCTTCAACAAGGAAGGACAAGAAATAAATAAAGAGACACTATCAAAAGGAGAACAACAACTTTATGCTACTGCTATATTGAAAGCATTGGTGGATGAATCTGAAATTAATTTCCCGATTTTCATTGATAGTCCTCTTCAAAAGTTTGATAAAGAACATTCTAAAAAGATTATTTCTGAATTTTATCCGAACATATCAGGACAAGTTGTTTTATTTCCTTTGCTTGGAAAAGAGCTTTCGGAAGAAGAGTATGAGCAGTTATTGCCTTTTGTTAATAAATCATATATCATCAGGAATAATAAAAACTCTTGGTTTGAAGATGTTGCTCCTAAAGAACTATTTAATAAAGCAAAAGAAGATTATGTTTACTCATATTAAGACATCTAAAGAAAATCGAATTCTAGTTGCTGAATTGACAAGAAAGTTGAATTTAGGAACTGAGAATATAGTTGCACGAATCGCATTTACATATTCTTTGTCTAAAGATAGGCGTTTTAATATTTTAGATATAAAAGATTCGGGCGGCAAAGAGTATAGTAAGAATGTACTTTTTGGCAATTATTATTCTTATTATAGAGCATTGTTGTGTTCTCATTATGGGCTTTATAAAACAGATAAAGATTTGGCAAAATACTTTAAGATGCACATAGATGATGGATTAGAATTAATTGCGAAAGAATTGGAAGATAATCCAAATCTTAATGGATTTGATTATCTGATTGATAAGATTGAAATCGGATTAAAAGAGATATGTTAAAAGATAATACATTTGATATAATCTATACTTCAGGGAAGAACGAACCTATACAATTCTTCTTTGATGCATTTATAGAGAGTAAATCACTTGATCTAGGACTAGGCTTTTTCAATTCATCTGCATTGCAAGCTTTATCTTTAGGTTTTGCTTATTTCATTGTTCGAGGAGGCAGAATGAGAGTGATAATTAATAATAGGTTGAGCTTGCAAGATAAAGAAGCAATAATAAAAGGACAATGTCAAATAAATGAAGCAATAGAAGACAATATATTGGAAGATATCCGGAGTTTATCTTCTAGCCTGTCAAAGCAAGATAAACATTTTTTTAATTGCTTTTCTTATTTGATTTCTCAAAATAGAATAGAATTTATAGCAACAGTTCCTAAAGGTAATACTGATAATACTGGAATCGCTCACCCAAAATATGGAGTATTTAAAGATAAGGACAATAATATTGTTGCATTTAACGGATCTGCAAATTTTTCAAAAAATGCACTGTATAATAACTTTGAAAGTATTAGTTGTTATTGCTCTTGGAAAGGAAGCGATGAGTTAGAAAGAGTGCATTACTTCGAGGAAATGTTTAATTTCATATGGGAAGGAAAAGATGAGTTTTTACACATAATTCCTATTGAGAAAGTTAAAACATATATAGCAGAAGAGTTTTCTTCGAAAAATATACCGCAACTTTTAAGAGATGAGAAAGAACTACTTTCAGAAATGTTTGGAGAACGAAAAAAAAAGATAGCAGAATATATGCTAAATAAAATGGATATTATTGATTCTAAACCAGTATTTCCTTTTGGCGGAGAAGCTCGATTGTATCAAAAGAAAGCCTATGAAAATTGGATAAATAATGACTATAAGGGCATTTTTAATATGGCGACAGGTACAGGGAAAACAATTACTGCACTCAATTGTGTTTTAGAAGAGTGTAAAAAAAATAACAACCTATATCAGGCCATTATAGTAGTTCCAACACAAGCTTTAGCTTTACAATGGGAAAAAGAGGTTTCAGAATTTAATTTTCAAAATGTTATATCTACGCATACAGATCCCAAATGGATAGATAGAATAAATAGATTGAAGCTGGGACTAAAATTAGGTAATTCATTAAGTTTCATAATTATAACCACTTATGCAACATTTAATAAGAAAAAATTTCAAACAGCTTTAAAAGAACTTCCAGAACTGGAAAACTTGATATATATAGCTGATGAAGCTCACAATTTAGGAGCAAATAATTCTTTAAAAAATATTCCTTACCAAATTAAAAAAAGAATAGGGCTTTCGGCTACATTTGAAAGAATATATGATGAGCATGGCACAAACTCAGTTAGTGCATATTTTAATTCGTTTTCTCCCAATCACACCTACAACTTTTCAATGAAAAGAGCGATTGAGGAAGAAGTTTTATGCGAATATTATTATTACCCTATTTTGGTAGAGCTTGAAGAAGACGAATTGAAAGAATATTTACGAATATCTAAGCAGTTAATGTTTCTTTATGACTCCAAAAAAAAAGCTTACAAGAAAGAAGCGGAACAGTTGTTGATGAAGCGAAAAAGGATAATACATAAAGCTCGAAACAAAAAGGCTGTATTGCGTCAAATTTTGGAAGATATAGATAAAAATCGAGGTAACTTATCTTATACATTTGTATATGTTCCGGAAGGATATGAACAAGACTATAGTAAATCCGATATTACGATTACAAATCTAGAAGATATTCACATTATTGATGAATATGCTGCAATATTAAATCAATATGATTATAAAACCTACAGATTTGTTGGAGGACTAAAAGAATCAGAAACTGTTCTAACCCAATTCGCAAATAATAAAATAGATGTTCTTCTGTCTATGAAGTGCTTAGATGAAGGAGTAGACATTCCCCGTGCCGAAACCGCTATCTTTTGTTCAAGTACAGGTAATCCAAGGCAATTCATTCAAAGAAGAGGTCGTATACTTAGAAATCATAAAGATAAAAAATTTGCTACCATTTATGATATGGTAGTAGTTCCTCCATTAGAACAATTAAAAGATGAAAATTCTACAGAACTTTCTATCTTAAAAAATGAATTATATCGTGTTGCTAATTTCATCGCTTTATCAAAACCTGAGAGCCGATTAGAAATGATAAATAGCGATATTGCAAAGATATGTGAATTGCATGGCATTAACATATATGAAATGATTAACAATGAACGTTTAACTCCATAAATATATAGAAGTATGGGAATGAGAGATACCATGGTTTCTGAATTGAGTAAAGAAATCAATAAAAAAATATCAGAAATGGATTCAAATTATAGCAATATAATAAATCAATCTTCTGAAAATCTTATAGATGCGGCATTAGACGTCTATAAAGGGAAGTCTGGTGAAAAGCAGGCTGCAAATGAATTTGTAAATAAGTTGCAAAGAATTTATAACGAATCTAAATAGTTAGCTATGATTATAAAGTCTATAAAACTTGAAAATTTTCAGTGTTTTTATGAAAAACATATAGATCTCAAATTTGAGAAGGGGTTAAATATTATATACGGAGAGAATAATAAAGGGAAATCTAAATTATTTGAGGCTTTTTATTGGGTTCTTTTTGGAGAAATATATGTTAGTTCTGTTGAGAAATGGATAGATACCGATTTATTTCAGATAGAAAGAATTAACAAATGTGAGTTTGTTAATAGAAAAGCCTTATCTAAAACTAATAAAAATGATGTCGTTCATTGCAGTGTAGAACTGGTTGTAAATCACAAACTAAATAATTCAGAAACAGATATTACGATAAAGCGATTTGTTAATACAACAAGAAAAGATAATGAACTGGATTGGACAAAACCGGGAGCATGGGATATTAGCAGGAGTAAGATAGAAATATCATATAAGGAAAATACAGATTTTAAGCTTATAGAAAATAATGCAGATGCAAATATTTTTATTGAAAAACTATTTCCATCACATTTGAGAAAATATATATGGTTTCAAGGGGAGGCTTTGAATAAATTAATTGATTTTAAAACTACTGGACCATTTAGAGATGCTATAAAACAGATATCGTATTATCCAATATATCAGACTTTAGACTCTTTAACGTTAGAAGCAGTAAAAATTATAACTAAAGAGAAAAATAATAAAATTAAGCTACACACAAGTAAGGCTAAAGAATATGATGATATATTAAGCGATATAGAATCTAAAACAGAAGAACTTGTTGAAAAGAAAAGAGAATTAGATCAATATGAAGCAAAATTGGCAGAAGCTAATGAATCAATTGAAAGAACAAATCAAGAATTAGAGGCATTGCACGAATATCCTCCATTAGAAAAGCAAAAAACAGAAGCAGAATCTGAATTAGCGATTGCAAATTCTAGCATAGAGTACTCTCAAAGCAACCAAAAACGTAAATTTCAAACGTTATGGATGCTTAATGGGATTACAAATTTATTGAATATTTCGAAAGAACGAATATCTGAGTATGCTAAACTATTAAATGAGGACTCTAAATACAAAAATATAGACCAACCCGGCCCAGCATATTTAGATGACATTATTGAAAAAAAGCATTGTTATATCTGTGATACGAATCTAGATGATGAAAAGGTTAAGTATGTAAGTGATAGGAAGAAGGCGTATGAAGAGTATTATCTGAGGAGAACCGAATCAGAAAATCTCAAACATACGATTAATAGTCTTAGAGAAATGCCTGATAATTTATCTATCAGTGTTTATAAAATTGATGAGGAAATAAAAAATAGTGAAGATGAAATAAACGGATACTTTAAACAAAAAGCTAAGGCAAATGCCAACCTTGCAAAAGCGCAATCTGACATTGATAGTTTGATGTCTAAGTATAACTTATCTCTTACGACTGGAGTCCAACAAGCAAAAGAAAAACATTCGAAGATATCGACACTCAATAATTTATCGTTTGAATTTAAGGCTAAAATTAAAAGTAGAGAAGAAGCAATAAAAAAGCTACAAGAAGATATTAAAAATCTGAACGAGAAGCTTAACCAAATAATAAAACCGGATGAGTTAAATAACATACCAGAGATGGCATGGTGTGATATAATAACGTTTTTTCAAACTTGCGTGGAAAATGTAAAAAATGAAGCAAAAATTCAGTTAATAAAAAGGATAGAAGAGGCTGCTAATGATTTGTATAAAGAAATTAGTAAGCATACTGATTCACCTAATGGGGAAATAAATATAAATGTAGACACATATAAAATATCTAGAATCCAAAATGTGGAAGAAGGTGTTTTCTATTCGATTGAAAGTGGAAATGATGGACACGACGTCTTGATAAAAATGTGCATAATTAATGCTATTCTTACTTTAACTCAGAAGGCAACAGAAGTTTTCTATCCCTTTATTGTAGATGCTCCTACTTCTAAATTAGATGAATACCTTACAGCATCCTATTTAAGAGAAATACCTAATGTTTATGAGCAAAATATTGTGTTTACGAAGGACTTACCTAAAGAATTTAAGGATGAAATGGAAAACAATGATAAAGTTGTAAAAATATATAGCTTGTTTACTGATGTTAGTGAGACTCGTAATGGAGATAATGCTGAGTATAAGGTATTTTCCAATATTAAACACATAAAATAGATTATCATGTTAAGTGAATTATATAGAAAAAATTTGCGATATGAAATGCATTATCGTACAAACATTATTGATGCATATTCAACGGTCAGAAATCAAAAAGAGAGGCCAGTATTCTCGCATCTTTGGCAATGTTACGCTTGGGCTGCTATTCTAGGTTTTATAAATAATAGAAGAAGACCTTTGGCATCTCCTGTTGATCATGCTTTTGATATGGGAGTTATAAGAAATAATGGTGAATCAATCTTTAATGCCCTAATATGTTGCGCAATAGCCAAGTCTGATGTGGATATGAATATTCTGAAATCACCAGATATTATCATTAAAACTATCGAGGAATATGCAAATGGAGGATTTGATTATATTTCAGAAATTCTTATTGAAAAAGATAAATTTTATTTTGATTCATTCGAGAACTTTATAATGGAGTTACTCAATCGAAAAGAATATTGTAATGAATAAATTTACTATTAAACAAGCTATTGTAAAGGTCTTAGAGAAAAAATCTCCCCTGGATATAGAAGAGGTCTATGAAAAAATAATTGAGAGCCAATTGTATGATTTTGGAGCAAAAAAGCCTCTGTCTGTGCTTAATGTTGAAATAAAAAGGAGTAGTCTTGGAGTCAATTATTCTAAGCCTTATCAAATTAAATTGTTTCAAATTCTGGGTAATGGTAAAATAAAATTACTCGATTAATTTCGACACATAAGTCATTTTACGCCATCCCAAGACATCTGCTGCCACCTTCCTGAAAACAAGGTGGTAGCTTTTTCATATCCTATACTTTTGATTTGATAATCAAATATTTATTCATTTAAAAATCAAAAGTTATGGATGTAAATTCAAACAACAAGTCCGGGTCTGATGAACAGATGATGGACATTCTTCTTGTCTTTGACAAGGAAAAGAAAATGATTAATGCCGTAAAAGGTATTGATGAAAACGGGGAACTGCAAACCGTTCCGCCGAAGCAGGAACACAACAATGATTTCCTGAAAGTGGATAAGCAGGGTAACGCACTGGAAAATTTCTTTAAGAACTTTTTCAGCCAGCTAAAAGACCCGGCCCGTTTCAGTTTCTTCAAAGTAGCACCCGAAGACACCGAACGGACAGTAAAAATCATTCAGGAGAATATCAAGAATCCGACACCTGCTGCGGATGAAATGCTTGATAAAATCCGTATCGAGCCGAAAGAACCGAAACCGGAAACCCCGAAAGAAGCAACTACACAAGAACAGAAGCCAGCCAATACGAATAACTATTTCATCGACCCCGACAAAATAGACTGGGATTCCCTGAAAAATTTAGGTATCACCAAAGAACAGCTTGAGAAGTCAAAGGCTTTAGAACCTATGCTACGGGGATATAAGTCGCCTTCCACCTTTCCGATTGAAGCCAACTTCGGGTCAATGGTAATGAAAACGGATGCCCGTCTTTCGTTCCGTCCGGACAGTGAAGGGAATGTAGTGCTGGCTATTCATGGTATCCGTAAAGAACCGGAACTTGACCGTCCGTTTTTCGGATACCAGTTTACCGATGAAGACAAAAAAAATCTCCGGGAAACCGGAAATATGGGTAGAATTGTTGATGTAAAAAACTACCGTACAGGTGAACTTGTACCTTCTTTTATCAGTATCGACAAACAGACCAATGAACTAGTATCCATGAAGGCTTCGTCCCTCAAACTTCCTGATGAGATAAAAGGCGTTAGGCTGGATGAAAAACAGAAAACTGCCCTGATGGAAGGTAAAGCGGTATTCCTTGAGAATATGATTTCGGTTAAAAATAAGCCGTTTTCTGTCTTTATTCAGGTCAATGCGGAGAAACGCAGCCTTGAATTTATCTTTCCAGAAAAAGAGCAAAAGCAAACCCAGCAACAGGGATACCAACAGAGGAACGGCCAGCCCGAAGGGGTGCGTATTCCCAAATCCCTTGCAGGAGTGGAATTATCCGACAAACAGCAGGCTGATTTGCGGGCGGATAAAACCATCTATGTAAAAGGGCTAAAAGATAAAGAAGGTCAGGAATATAATGCCTATGTAAAGGTAAACCATGAAAAAGGAAAGCTGGATTTCTACAAATTCAATCCTGATAAAGCTAAAGAGAAAGCCAAAGAAATAACCCCTGCCAACGAACATAAAACACAGGTGGCGGTCAATTCCGAAGGCAAAACGAACGAAGCGACCAAGCATACGAAAGAACCTTTGAAACCCGAACAGGCTACACCTACCGGGGAACAGAAGAAAAAGCGGGAAGAAAAGAAAGAAGAACAGAAGCCCGACAAACCTAAAAAGTCGCAAGGTCGCAAAATGAAATAATTATTAACCACAAAAATCCAATTATATAATGATCGCAGTAATAGCAGAAAAACTCAGTGTGGCAAGGGATATAGCCACCGTACTGGGTGTAACAAAAAAGAATGACGGAAACATTTCAGGTAACGGATACATCGTTACCTGGGCGTTCGGTCATTTGGTAGGACTTGCCATGCCTGATGCCTACGGAATCGAAAACTTCAGGCGGGAAAATCTACCCATACTACCGCAGTCGTTCCAGCTTATTCCCCGTCAGGTAAAAACCGATAAAGGATATAAGCCCGATAGCGGAAAGGTTAAGCAACTCAGGGTTATCAAAGAAGTATTTGACCAATGCGATAAGATTATTGTTGCCACCGATGCCGGAAGAGAAGGTGAACTGATATTTAGGTATATCTACCAATATCTTGAGTGCCGGAAACCTTTCGTTCGCTTATGGATAAGCAGTCTGACGGATAAAGCCATCCGGGACGGATTGCAGAATCTCAAGGACGGAACAATATACGATAACCTTTTCCTGTCGGCAAAGGCAAGAAGCGAAGCAGACTGGCTTATCGGCATTAATGCTTCCCAAGCGTTAAGTATAGCTGCCGGAAGGGGGACATATTCTTTGGGACGGGTACAGACACCCACGCTGGCGATGATATGTTCCCGTTATCTTGAGAACAAGAAATTCGTTCCACAGAAGTATTGGCAACTGAAATTACAAACAGGGAAAGACAGCATCGAGTTTTCAGCCCTTTCAGAAGAAAAATTCGATAGCCAGCAACCTGCCATCGACAAGCTGCAAACAATAAAGGACAGCAGTCAGGTACAGGTTAAATCGGTGGAATGTAAGGAAGTGAACCAAGAACCACCACTTCTGTATGACCTTACCACCTTGCAGAAGGAAGCCAATACAAAACTTAATTTCTCCGCAGATAAAACGCTGTCTATTGCACAAAAACTGTATGAAGGCAAGCTGATTTCATACCCCAGAACCGGAAGCCGTTATATATCGCAGGACGTTTTCGATGAAATATCAGAACGTATTTCACTGCTAAAAACTTACGACCGGTTTACCGGCTACGCAAAATCAATGAATGGCAGCAAACTGAATCGGCGTTCGGTGGACGATAAGAAAGTTACCGACCATCACGCATTAATTATAACCGAGAATAAGCCCGGCAGCTTGCAGTCGGATGAACAGGTAATCTATGAACTGATTGCCGGAAGGATGCTGGAAGCTTTTTCGGAAAAGTGTGTCAAGGAAGTTACTTCAATTTCTCTCACCAGTGGCGAGAGTATTTTTGCAGTGAAAGGAACAGTAATAAAGTCTGCCGGATGGCGGGTAGTTTTCAACGCCCAAGAAGAAGGCGAAGAAAATGCCGTCTTACCAGCACTGAATGAAGGTGATAATTTACATCTCTCTGATATTGAGTTGCTGGAAAAGCAGAATAAGCCCAAACCGTTACATACGGAAAGTTCGTTGCTATCGGCTATGGAGAATGCAGGGAAAGAGCTGGAAGATGCCGAACAGAAAGCCAGTATGAAGGATTCTGGTATCGGTACGCCAGCAACACGGGCAGCGATTATTGAAACTCTCTTTACCCGCCAGTATATTGTCCGGGATAAGAAAGCCCTTGTGCCGACCGAAAAAGGACTGGCGGTTTACGATATAGTCCGGGACAAGAAAATCGCTGATGTGGAAATGACAGGTATGTGGGAAAACGCATTATTCAAGATTGAAAGCGGAGAAATGAATCCCGATACTTTCCATAAAAGTACAGAAATTCATGCTTCACAAATAACCAGCGAACTTTTAGGGATACAGCTCACCCTATCAGTACAGCAGGATTTAACCTGCCCTAAATGCGGGACAGGTCGGATTCTACTGTATCCGAAAGTAGCAAAGTGTGATAATACCGATTGCGAACTGGTTATCTTCCGAAACAAAAGCGATAAGCAATTAACGAATAAACAGGTTGGGGAACTGGTAACAGCGAAGAAAACAGCCATAATAAAAGGCTTCAAAAGTAAAGCCGGAAAGTCTTTTGATGCTTCACTGGCTTTTGACGACCAGTTCAATGTAGTGTTCGTTTTCCCTGAAAAGAAAGGGAAATCAAGGAAATAATCTGAAATTCCGTATCTTTACCACAGAAAATTCCATTATGAATAGATTTTTGCTATCCGTAATTGAGGATTTTTGTGGTTAGCGCCCGGTGGAGACACTGGGTGCTTTTCGTAAAATCATTGTATGGAAACAAAAAAAGTAATAGTATCAGAGAAAACATTTGAAGAGATGGATCTTCCCGAAACGATTTATAAATATCGTATCTGGAATGAACCTTTCCACAAGACAATTATTACTAAGCAGGAAGTATTCTTTGCTGCGCCTACTTCTTTTGAAGACCCATTAGATTGTAAAAATTTGATTCGCTATGATTTACTCACAGATGAGGAAATTTATAGCTATTATCTGAAAGATTCAAAAGAAAAACACCCAGAGAGAACGAGGCAACAACATAGGGCTTATGCAAGAGAATGGAGTGAAAAAAGTCCTATGAAGGATAAAGTTTATGTCAAAGAAAGGGTGGAACAAGATTTTAAAGAATATGATGAACGATTGGGAGTTTTGAGTTTGACAGCTAATCCAGCAAATGAGGCTATGTGGATCAAGTATGCCAATAACCATGATGGTTTTGTTATAGGTTTTAATCCATTGATAATGTTTCCACATCTGGGAGGTGGGGGCGCTGTAACATACTATGATGAGTTGCCTATTATACGTCCTCGTCCATGGCATTCATTTGAGGAACAACACAATTATCAAATTTTCGCAAAACTTTCTAAATGGAGTTTTGAGGAGGAATATCGGACACATATTTTTAGACCAGGCCCTTTATCTCTTCAAGACAGAACTATAAAACTCCCACCCAAAGCTATTACTAAAATAATAATTGGGAAAAACATGCCAAAAGAAAGTGCTGAAAATTTGTTGCAATCAATTCCGCCAGAATTAGCTCATGTGCAGATAGAGAGTGAAGATGAATTAGACTAAAATTTTTCCCGTATCAACTTATGAACGTCAGTAGCCTTATAGTAACATCTGCCATCGTCTAATTTTATATAGGGTAGGATACCCTTTGTTCGGTAGCGTTGGAGTGTTCGGGTACTGACTTTCAAAAGAAACATCAAATCCTGATTATCTAAAAGCTGTTCGCCATCCAAACAATTGCGCTGAGTGGTGAGTCGCTCTATTTTTTTGTCCAGCATATCGAATCTGTCTAGCATGCGTTCCATCCATGCTTCAAAATTTTCTCTATCTATATTCATGGTTACTGATTATATATGACCTTTGATAAAATAACTCTGGTTTGAAGGGTCTTTGATGATTATTTCCTTCTCCCGCATAAAACGTATATAGCTTTTTGCTGTGCGTTCCTTTACATCCATAATTTGTTGTATCTGTTCGCACAGGTCTATATAGGTTATATAAGTTTGCTGATCGAAAACTTCACGGGCTACGCTTACCAGCTCTTTTTCTTTCCGCTTCTCTTTTTCTTCGCGGGGCTTTTCGCCACGATATAAGTGCATCCCGGCTTCCTTGTCCCAAGAAAAGAGCATCAACGGAACATCTAATGGACTGCCTTCCCTTACTTTCAGGGCTTTGACTACTGAGATAGTAGCATCGCTATCCAGTTCGATGGAAAGGATAGCAGCTGCTTTGCGTTGGAGTTCAGACCCCAGGTGTCCACGAAGCTTTAATCCGTTCGGGACATAGTGAAGGACGCATATAATACAGGTTTGATAAATTCCTGCCAACCGATAGAGTTCATCCACTACGCGAAGGCTTTCCACTTCGTCATTGGCGGAATGCACCAAATCTGCAATGCCGTCAATGACTACCAGCCGGATACCGCCATATTGATAATGAAATTTATCCATGCTTTGAACGATAGCCTGTAGACGTTCTTTGCGGGACATTCCTGTTAAGCAGAAGGCTTTGAATTCATCCGGCTTTTCAGATCGTTTTGCCCGTTTTAGAAGATTAGAAACATTCTTGAATAGCTGTACTTCCGATTGTTCTGTGTCATATAGCAAAACGGCCTTGTTTTGGATATTTTGATACACATTGATTCCTAACGTATCAACCTGACTATTTTCAGGTCGAATTGATCCCGCTACTAACGCTGCAACATAGTTGCTTTTCCCGGTTCCCTCACCACCCGTGATGCAAAGAATATTTCCTTGTGTTCCCAGTGGCACATCTCCGGCAGAAATAATTTCCTGAGCCTTTGCCGGAGGATTATTAAAATCTATTTCGCACGATTTCAACATGGTCATAGTATCGCTATATAGAGTATCTAATAAATCAATAAATAGTTTCAGAAATGACTCTCTGACGTTTCCCAGCCTGAAATAATCAGATATATCTTTTTCTTCTTTTGTTCCTGGAAGTGGAAGTAAAAGGCGTTTTACCCCATGTTCCGATAATTGCTTTTCATGCTTTGCAGAACTTTCCAAACCTGTTTTATCCATATCATAAAGCAAGACGATATGCTTGAAGCGGAACGTTAGCTTGTGTATAATTTCAGTAGGAACACTTACAGTTTCGCTATTGAAGCATATCGCATGGAAACCATGTGTTGCAAGAGAAAGCACATCTTTTTCACCGCCTGTGATAAAGACCGTATCTCCTTTTGCCGGTAATTGTTCCAATCCAAAACAATATTTTTCACCAATATCACCACCATACAGGAATCGCATTTTTGAGGATGGCCGGTATAATTTGATATAACGTTTGCTTTTGTATCCGAAGGTGGGTTCTAAAGCTGATGAAATGATTGAGTAAGATTTTCCTTCGTTGTTTTCACTCTTAAACTCCTTGACGGAACAAACTTTATATGCTTTCAGCATTTCAGTAGTTATACCATATTGTTGCCAGTACTCCAATTCATTTCGGGTAAATTTCTGTTCCAGAAAACTGTATGGCTTGGATTTATTTTCAGGTATAGCTGAAATGGGTGGCTCTGGAATGAACGGTACAGGTGTTTCTACATTTTCCAATAATCCTAACGACAAGTCTTGGTCTATCATTTTTAATATTTCCACAAAATCGCTGGCTTTATTACAGTTCAATCCCTTCAGTTTACTTACAAAGAAGAAACAATCCCCACTATATTCGTCATTGCCGAAATCTTTCAGTTTGTAAGTGCCTGCTTTTCGGTCAAAATAGATATTACAAGAAGCCTTCTTGTCTTCGTATAATGGATTGAAGAAATTCCGACCTACACGCCATTGACAAGGGATGTAATGTCTAAAAATATTCAGTCCATTACTTGTCTTTTCTAAGATTTCTTCTTTCCTTAACATATAATTTGTGGTTCGTTACTAAGTCATTTAAACATTCGGTATTACTTCTAATCAGTCGCTCTTCCAACATTCGTTTTATTTCTCCGATTTTGTAGAAATATCTCCCCCGGATATTGGAATAGGCAATTATTCCAGCTACCCGAAGTCTTTGCAATGTCTTGTCACTGATTTTTAAGAATGTGCAGACTTCGTAACTATCTACCCAAATTTCATCTTCATTGATACTTTCCGCTTCCTGTTTATTGAGGATATAATCCGCAATAGTATTAATCTTTGCTTCAAGTTCCTTAAATGCTTTTGATTCTATCATTATCACATCCATAATGTATAGTTTATTGATTCTCTGCAAAGGTCGGAAGAATTGTATTTGCGATTTCACAAGTTTACATAACTTGGGTGCAAATTTTTCATTAAAAACACATTAACCCACTTAATAATAGTCAAATAAAGAATGAAAAAACAATTCTATCAACTATTATTGATATTATGTCTTATGGGTAAATGACCGGAATCCTTTATAAAAAGCAAAAGTCCCAAGTTGGGTAAACTAGGGACTTTTTGGTATTAAATAAGTTTTAAAATGATTATCTTTTTACTTTGTAGTGGCTTTGTGTTACTCCATTCTTATATTTATGATAAATGGATACTTCCCATTGAAATTCCTTAGTAATCTTTGAAAATAATGGTATACCATTACCTAAGATAATCGGGATAGTTGTGATTATCATTTCGTCAATCAACTCATAATTTAATAGCATAGAAGCGATTTCGCCACCACCTACCAACCAAATGTCTTGTCCGTTTTCATTACATATTTGGGTAATAGTTTCAATAATATCATGGGTGATAAACTGAATATTTTTTTCTTCAGCTAAAGAATGATGAGTGATGACATAGGTATTCTTAGCCTGATATGGCCAAACTACATCCATACTTAAGATATCACGGTATGTCCGTCCACCCATAATAACAATATCTATGGATTCAAAAAAGGTTTGATAACCATAATCTGTTTTTTCAGGATTGGGGAATCCTGTTAGCCAATCTAAATCGCCGTCACTTCGGGCAATGTATCCATCAATGGAAGTTGCTATATATAACTTGATTTTTCTCATGTTTATCCAATGTTTCTGGAGTATACAAAAAAAGAAGCGTGGAACTCACGCTGTCTCGACACGAGGTACTGGTATACCCTAAGAACGAAACAGGCAAGTCCACGCCATACTTTCGTATAGCATGAACATTGCACATTCCATCTCGTTCTTAAGTTGAAAATTACCAGTTTCCGTGTCGAGACGTTCAGCGAACGTTATGTTATATATTTATGAAGTATCTAATATACTCCTAAGACTCTTTATTTTATGCATGCAAATATAATACATTTAATTGGTTTATTTGCTGTCAGCTTCATCCATCCTTTTATTTAGCGCTTTAATCAGCCGGTTTAAAAATTCCGTTCGATTAGTTTTGCGGCTTCTGATTTCTAAGTATATATGATAAATATCACTTAAATCAATATTAAATATTTTACCAAAAATAGTTGCTAATGCTTTTATTTCGATGTTCCCGGAATTAATACTCTTTTCTTCATAAATGCCGTATATGATTTCAGCGAGAGCAGTCTTTTTATCCGTCCATTGGGCAGAAGGAATTTCAATATCCGTTGAAAAGTTATTCTCTTCCTGATATTTCAATTTGGATAATTGATAATTTAAGTGTGCAGCTAGCATATCACTAGCCAATAGTCTTGCTACCTTAAAATCATAATGTGTAGAGAATTTTGGATCTCGCTCAAAATAAAAACTTTCAAGATTCAGTTCTATTTCATGTCTTCCTCGAATAAAATAATACTCATCTAGAATTGTTTTGCCAGAACGATAATATTGAATAAATTCTATATTTTTGTTACAGAACAGATTAATCTGCTCATGTTCCTTTTCTAGATAGGATCTAATGGTCTCGTAGTTTGAAACAGGGCGATTTAACTCCAGCTGATATATTTTACGGAAATAAATCAACTTACTAAATAATCGAGGTTTTATTTCTTTAAAAAATATTATTTCGCTATCAATTGAATCAAATACAAATTCCGAAACTATACTCTTTAGTTTACTGAACCCATTCTCAAGAATTGTAATGATATCAGGAACATCTTTGATAATATCAGATATTCTTGACTCTTTTTCTTGAATCAGATTGCTTAGTTCTTCTGAAATCTGAAATATACGGTTCATTCTTCTGAATATCTTTGGTTTTAATAATCTGCTTTTATGGATTTATCTTTTAAATCGCATAGCTTATTGCAATCTTTTTATTTGAACATCTTACTATGTCAATTTTCACTCCATAAATATGTTCTATCGTTCCTGTTGTTATAACTTCCTCAGGAGTTCCGGATGCCACGATACGCCCCTCTTTTAAAGCATAAATCTTATCACAGAAGTTATATGCAAATGCAATATCGTGAATGGCTATAACAGTTGTTATATGTATCTTCTTTAATAAAGAAAATAATTGAAGTTGATATTTTATATCCAAATGATTGGTTGGCTCATCTAAAATGAGACATTTGGGTTGTTGAGCTAAAGCTCTTGCAACTATGATTCTTTGTTTCTCACCGCCTGAGAGAGTTGATATCATACGTTTTTGATAATCAACCATTCCTATTACTTCCAGTGTGTTTATAACTATAGCCTTGTCTTCAGCATTTATTTTTTCAAAATTCTTCTTATGAGGATATCTACCCATCATTACAAAATCAAAAACGGTAAAATCAAAATCCGTAGCATTAAATTGACCTACTACTGCCATTTGTTTAGCTATTTGCTTAAATGATGAAATTGAAATGTCGAGTTCATCTAAGAAGATTGTTCCGGTAATGGGCTTTAGGGTTTTATATATCGTTTTCAATAGTGTGGACTTTCCACTGCCGTTAGCTCCTAACAATCCTATAAATTGTTTAGATTCGGCAATTAAAGAGATATCTTCAAGAATAGTTCTATCCTTAATCTTTGTACTTATATTCTTTATATTTAGCTTCATTGATTACTCTTTTTATTTATGAACCATAATCTTGTTTGAGAAAAATCAGAAGAAATATTGGAGCACCAATTATAGAAGTGATAATGCCGATGGGAACTTCTTGATGTTCTATTAATATTCTAGACAGCAGATCAACGAGAACCAGAAAGATACTTCCACTTAAGAGTACTAAGGGTAATATATTGCTATTGGCCGTTTTGCATACAGCACGAACAGCATGTGGAACTATAAGTCCAACAAATCCAATGATTCCACACTGAGCGACCATTATTCCTGTTAGAATAGTGACAATTAATATGTAGATTTTTCTTTTTCGATAAATATTAATTCCTAAAGTTGAAGCCGTCTCCTCTCCCAAACTAAGAATATTTAAAGTTCTGAGTTGCGTGAAAAAATAGAGTATAGACAACAGTAAGACAACAGTTAATATAATGACTTGTAGCCATGATATATTGGCTAAACTACCCATTGTCCAAAATGTAATACTCCTTATTCCTTCTACATCATTTGCTAAATAAATAAGCATATTACTAATTGCAGTACAAAGTACATTTACAATGACACCAGCTAATATTAATCGGGTGTTAGTCTGTTTTCTCTTATAACCGGCAATTATATTTGCAATAGTAATGGCACTTATTGCGCCGATGAAAGCCCATGCAGAGATTGTAATCTCCTGTGGAAGATTATGATGTAGAGGGAAACCAACTAAAATAGCCAATGCTGCTCCCAATGCCGCTCCTGATGATACTCCAAGAATATAAGGATCCGCTAACACATTTTGGATTGATGCCTGCATTACATATCCACATAAAGCCAGACCGCATCCAGTCAATGCCGCGAAAAGTATTCTTGGCAAACGCAAATTAACAATGACATCTCGGGTAAGACTATTATCTTTCTTTTGTAGAACTTCAAATATTTCTGAAAATGAAATATTTAGCTGTCCGATTTTTAACGATAGAAAGATAAATAGAAAAAGAAGCATGAAAAGTAATAATAGACTTATAGAGTATGATTTATTCATATTTTAGAAAATTAGCAACCTCAAAATAAACCTCTTGCATATTTATTGTTCCCCTAATAGATTGGGTATAATTAACTTCCAAAATTTTCTTATTGTAAACTGCCGGAAGATGTCCCAGATATCTATCTTTAGATAGCTGGTCAATAAAATTAGGGCTCTTCTTTTTTCGGAATTGAGTAATAATTATTCTATCCGGATTAGATTCCAGTATCGTTTCAATAGGTAAAATAAAAGGCTTGTTTCCCCAGTTGATATATTCACTGCCACAATCTTCAATTATCTCATCTAATAAACACAAGGATGGTGGATAATAATAAAATTGATTACCGCTAAGGTGGGATAGATGGAGAACACGCCTGTGTGGGAGTTTTTGTTTGGCACATTTACTCCTTAACTCCTGCAGATCAACTACGAATGAATCTGTTCTGCTCTGGATATCAAACAGAATACCTACAGAATGAATGTCTTTGAAATAATTAACAAAACTTTTGTCTTGCCTATAGTCATCCATTGTGAAGACCTTTATTCCCCGCTTCTCCCAAAACTCTCTATTGCCTATGCGATCAACTCTTAATGCAGCTTCCATTGCAAAGATTAAATCTGGTTTAAGAGATAAGATAGTCTCTTTATCAAGCCATCCTGTCGTTGAAATTGGTAGATCGTCATATTCTTTTAATGAATTTACATCTTCTAAATAGGCGATCCCAACTATTCGTTCTTGTAAGCCCAACTCTAATAATAGATTCAATGCGGATTGTCCAATAACAACAATCCTCTTATATGTTGATTGGGGAGGAGAGGGATAACCTATTGAACAGGATTCAAAAATAGATAGAATAAGTATAATTGTGAATAAGTGCTTTTTCATTTTTTCTTAGTAATAAGCAATGAAAGAAAACAAGCAGCTATAAGTAGCGCAACAACGATCGATAATGAGAACTGAAAGGAATAACTGTAACCTCTTTCCTTGCTCAAGGCGAAGAATAGACTTCCAATGCCAGCTACTCCGATAGCAGAACCAATTTGCAAAGAACAGTTGATTACGCCTGATGCCAGTCCTGCAAATTCGATGGGAATACCGAACAAAGAAATACGGACAATAGAAGATAATGTCAATCCCATACCACATCCTGATAAAAACAGACCAGAATAGAATAAATAGGATGTTGGTTCGGGTAATGAGATGCCGTAAATGATACAGATAAGTCCTAAGGCATAAGACAAAAGCCCCGCATTCAGAGTGTAATTTCTTGTTTTCTTGATAGCGTAAGGAGAAGCTAATGAAGATAAAACAAATCCTATCCCGAAAGGAATAATAGCTGCTCCTGCATCCAATGCATTCCAGTGTTGGTCCTCTTGCAAATAAATGCCTAGTCCAAGATAAAAAATGCCACTGCAATAAAATAGAAATGCCACAATACTTCCTATCGATAAGTTTCTATTTCTGAATACAGACATAGAAACTAATGGTGTTTTACCTTTGGCTGTTATTTTCTTTTCATAACTGATAAAAGATATTAGAAGTACAATACTACTCAATAGCATAGCAATAACAGAAATATTCCAACCTTCTCCAGAAAGCAAAGTGAGCGGATATACAATCAGTCCCAACGTTAAAGACAATAAAATAATTCCAAGCACATCTATGTCCTCTTTTAATCTTTTGGATTCATCAGGTAGCATAAATACCGCTCCAATCAAAGCCATTAATCCTATTGGAACATTCATCAAAAAAATAATTCTCCAGCCTAAACCTCCAATATCATGAAAAATTAACCAACCTCCGATATATTGACCTAAAACGGCAGCAAGCCCAAACGTAAAACTATATAGAGCCATCACTCTTGGCTTTTCTTTTTCAGAAAAAGAAATATGAATAATAGCTAAAATTTGCGGACCCATGACAGCTCCAGATATTCCTTGAATGATTCTTCCTGTAATCATGATTACAGGATTTGTTGCCAAGCCACATATCATTGAAGCTATAATGAAACCGAACAAACCCAACATGAACATTCTCTTTCTGCCAAATAAGTCGCCTAATCTGCCACCTGTTATTTGGAATACGGCATACGCACACGTGTAAAACGATACAATCATTTGTAATTGTCCAGCTGTTGTATTTAATCCTCTTTGAATAGAGGTTAGCGCAAGATTTACAATATAGAAATCAAGTGGAGATAATATTGTTGCAATTAGCAGAATCAATAGTATTACACCTTTCTTCCTTTTCTTACTATGTATTTTAATCATGTTTGTTAAAAATTATAAGTCATGTTTATTCTGAAATTTCTAGGATTTTCTGGACGCCAGTAATACCAGCCACTTGAATGGTGAGAGCCGTTATACAGATACTTGTCGAAAATATTATAAATATTAAACGCTAAGCTAATTCCTTTATATTCCCAAGATAGAGCACCGTCAAATCTGAAATAATTATTCAAAGGTTCTCCTTCTAGATCTCCAGACCACCATGTTGCTCTATCTGCCATATACATAACCCCTCCAGATAGGCTTATATTTTTCAGGACCCCTCTCTGGAAATGATAATTAAGCCATGAATTGAGCGTGTGTTTGGCATAGCCTGGTACAGTGGTTCTTTTTTTATATTGAGTTGTTGATCTTGTTATCTTAGAATCTGTATAAGCATAGTTTGCAATGATATTCATTCCTGTGAAGATTTTGCCTTTCAAGTCAAACTCTATTCCTTGTGTTTTTGTCTGTCCAAATTGTAATACATAATTTTCTCCACCAATATTGTCCGGATCGGTAGATGTTTGATTCTCTTTCATAATTCTGTAAATCGATAATAGAGTATTCCATCTGCCCGATAGCCAGTCTTTTTTTATTCCCAATTCTATATTATTTCCTGTTAAAGGCTTGACTTTTTCTCCATTTCTGAGGTTACCACTTTGTGGCAAAAATGTTTGGTCATATAGTGCATATAGATTCATCTCATTTGCAATGGAATAAGTCATACCAACTCTAGGCGTAATTTTTCTGTTCTTTGAGATAGTTCCATAATTATTTTCTTTTACATAGGTGTATCGTCCAGCTAAAGTTAAAATAAACTTATCTTCAAGCAAAGACAAATCGTCTTGAACATATAAGCCAACGACGTCCGATTCTAAAAGAAATGAGGTTCCTACACGTTTTTTTAGATCTATACTTCGATCAAATTCGCCAATACCATAATAAGGTTTTTGATAATAAGCATTATATATATTAAACGTTCCAATACTATCCAGCATATAGCTCTGAGAGAGATCAGCCACATAGCTTTTACTACTAATATCAATTCCTGCCAGCAATCTATGCTCAATCATTCCCGTTTTATGTCTTCCATTAACAAATAACTGAGTAAAACACATTTCATTCTTTGCATCCCAGATATATTGCATCCTTTGCAAATTTCCTTCGGTATCAATGTTTTTTATCCATAAGAAAGAACCTTTCTGATTATAGTCAAAGTAAGATGCTTGCGCTGTAATTCTCCAGTTCTCGTTGAATGAGTGCTTTAAATTAATTGTCAAATTTTGGTCATGGACAACCGTTGATTCAAGACTCGGATCTGAAAGAGTTCTGTTGCGAGGAACTGTTGCATATCCCGTTTTAGAGAATAAATATTTTACACCAAGATCGGGCATTTTTGCATATTGATATATATATTCAAGTGTCAAAGAAGTACTTTTATTGAAATGATACGTAAGGACAGGAGCAATACTTATTCTATTTGTTGACTCATATTCCCTGAAGGTTTTATTCGTTTGTGCTCCAATATTCAAACGGTATTGTAAAGAATGCTCTCTATTCAAGTTTCCATCCATATCAAGCGTTGTTCTATATAATCCATAGCTACCTGTTCCTGTGGAAACACTGCCTTTATCTATTCCTGTCGGTCGCTTGGTTACAATATTGTATATACCACTAGGCTCTCCATTTGACATCATAAAACCCGCTGGCCCTTTAACAAATTCGACTTTGTCTATGAAGCTGGCATCTTCAGCTAAAATGCCATACATACTAGATGTGTTCATCCCGTTTCTAAAAGCACTTGCTCTAGAACCTCTCATTGTGATGTAAGTATACAAGTCACCCCAACCTTCTAACTTAGCAGCACCACTTATGTTTCGGGCAATTGCATCAGACATCGAATATATCTGTTGGTCAGCAAGTAATTGACTGTTTACTATTTGTATATTTTGAGGAATTTTGAGTAAGGGGATTTCTAATCGTAATGATTTTGAAGGTGCACTTGTTTTGTATGAATTATTATGCCCAACAACGACAATTTCATTTAAATGTTGGATTGACTGAACGGAATCCTTTTTTTGACTAAAATACTTTTGACTCTGAGCATTGGACGTTAAAATAGGAACAAAAGTTGAAATAAGTAGCAAAAAACTAGATTTATACATACGATTCATTATTTATATTCATTCTAAAGAATTATTTTTGTGCAAAAGTCATCGATTACGAACGATTTCATATTACGCGTTCGGACATATAAAAGACGCAAAAAGAAATATCTTATGGATTATAGAATGACTATCAACTCCCAAGACTATCATATTGCTGCTTTGAGAGATACTCAATGTGTAACAGAAAGGATTGATAACTTATGCGATAACAAAGGATTCAATATTGAACTCAATAATGTCTTTTTAGATAAAATACATCTAAAATGGGGAAAGTACTCTGCTCCTTGTGTAAAATGCTATACCGTTTCTCCAGAAAGAAGCTCTATAACGGCTCATTTTTGCCTTCTAGGCTCTTGTGTTACAGAAGGGAATAATAATCTGAATATTCAACGGGGGCAGTGCCTTCTATTTAGAGAGGATAAAGATGAATACCGATACCAAATGGGGACGGATAATAAAGAAGGAGCTTTCTTTGAAATGTCAATGGATACAAAAATCTATCTGGATTTGTTTCAAGGCGAAAATGAAATTCTAGATGCTGTAATAGAAGGCAAAAGTCTATTTGCCCATTTAGCACAAAACTATCGTTTTCACACTATTATATCAGAAATGTACAACAATAAATCTAACTATTCAGGTAAATTAAAGAAGTTCTATTTAGAGTCAAAAGCGATGGAACTTTTTCTTTTACAAATGTCTTATCTTAAAAGCGAAAAAGAAATAAAAACGACTAAATTGCTTAGTAGAGATATAGAAGCAATTCAACAGGTTAGAAATTTATTGGAAAATGATATGGAGCACATCTCTATTTCCCAGTTAGCTCTATCTGTGGGTATAAATCAAACAAAGTTGAAATCAGGGTTTAAAGATTTATTCGGGAAAACAATCTTTGAATACTTGACTTATGTTAGAATGAAAAAAGCCCGTGAACTTCTAGAATCTACAGACTTGTCCATTTCTCAGATTGCAGAGATTGTAGGTTATAAGTATGCTCAACATTTTACTGTTGCATTTCAAAAATCATTTGGCTTCTTGCCTAGTGATCTAAAATAGTAATTGTCGATAGAATGAGCAGTATAATCAATTGCTTTTTCAATCTAAGTTATTTTCATCCTCAAGATTTTAGTGCAAGGTGCAAGCATATCTATATATAGATACTTGCACCTTGCACTAAGGTAAAACATTATGGGATACATGTTTTGCCAATTCAGAAAATGCTTGTATCTTTGAACCCAAGATATATGCAGAAGAGCATAGGTCAAAGGTAGACAAAAAAGGTGGTAAAATTTGTGCCTAATTCGTTACCGATAATAAATTTGGAAAATATAAAGTGTTGACTTAAAGTTATATGGATGGGAAGGTTCACCGACCTATCTCTCCGCTGAAGATCATTAGAATAAGAATCAATGATTTGGAAATTACACCCAGTTTTACATTATCGAATGTGAGACTGGGCTTTTTTATGCTATTCTATCTATCAATTTGTACTCTAAAGTTATACTATTAACAATTAGACTCATCCCTAAGGCTGCAAAGGAACTTATAAATGTAATAAGTCTTAATGTTATCCCTTATGATTAAAGTCTATATCATATATTTCTGATTATATTCGAATTTTATCTGTGATGCAAATAGATGTCCAAATGCTTACCTGTTAGCGATATTTTGTCTGCAATAATATCTTTTGGCAACCCTTGGAATATAATCTTTCCACCATCTTTGCCCGCACCAAGGCCCATGTCTATAATCCAATCGGCTTGACTGATAATATCCATGTTATGTTCAATGATAATAACGGTGTTCTTATCATTAACCAGCTTGTCGAAAAGTTTCATCAGTTTGGATATATCCGAGCCATGAAGTCCGGTGGTCGGTTCATCAAAAACATATACGTTTCCTCTGTTTTCTAGTTCGGTTGCGAGTTTAAGGCGTTGACGCTCTCCGCCTGAAAATGTATTTAATGATTGTCCTAGTGTTAGATAATCCAAGCCGACTTCACAAAGTCGATTAAGGGGTTGAACTATTTCTTGTTCACGGAAAAAAGAATTCGCTTCGCTAATGCTCATTGCCATAATATCCGTAATGCTTTTACCTTTCAGTTTGTATTTTAAGACTTCGGGCTTAAACCCGCTGCCGTTGCAGTGTTCGCAACGTACTTCCACTGCATCTAAAAAGGCAAGGTCAGTAGATATAATGCCTAAACCTTTGCATTCGGGACAAGCGCCATCCGAGTTATTGCTGAACAGGGATTGTTTTACGTTATTCTGTTTTGCAAACAGCCCTCTTATCACATCCAATATTCCTGTATATGTTGCAATATTTGATCTTTTACTACCTCGCAAAATGCTCTGATCTATTACGATTATGTCCTTATATTGATGGGTTAATGACTTGATAAGTGAACTCTTTCCTGAGCCTGCCACCCCTGTAATGACCGTTAATACTTTTTTCGGAATCTGAACTGTAACATTCTTCAAATTATGAAGTGAGTTGTTTTTTATAAACAGATAGTCTGACGTCTTTCTACATTTAGTTTTCAGTTGATTCTTGTGATTGAGATATTTTCCTGTCGGTGTTTCCGCTTCTTTCAATCCTTCAAAATCTCCTTCATAAACAATATTTCCTCCATTTTTACCTGCTCCGATTCCCATATCAACAATGTGGTCGGCAATAGCTATTACATCCGGGTCATGTTCTATAATTAATACGGTATTGCCTTTATCCCGTAGCTCGATGAGTAGTTTGTTTAAGCGTAGTACATCGTTTGGATGCAGTCCCACACTGGGTTCATCGAAGATGTAAGTAAGGTCAGTCAGGCTGCTGCCTAAATGTCGGACAAGTTTTATCCGTTGTGATTCTCCCCCTGACAATGAGGATGTTTCCCTGCTTAAGGTCAGATACCCTAGACCAATAGCTAATAGGTTCTCAAGGTTCTTAATGATTGCACCTAATAAGGGGATAACAGAACTATTTTTCAATGATTTAATAAATCTAAGTAAATCATCAATCTGCATATTACAGCAGTCGCCAATATTTTTCCCCTCTATTTTGCAAGTTAAAACCTCTGGATTCAGACGTGTTCCGTTACATTCAGGGCAGATGCCTTGCTTTACCACCTCTTTATATCGAGATGCGTTTTTACCTGCGATTTCTTTTGATTCTTTCTTGAAAAAGCTGCGCTCAAAACGTGGCAAAATTCCTTCATATGTTCCTGTTTTGGGGAATCGGGGGTCAGGATTGGTTAACTTCAAATTGTTTGCATAAACAAGGTTATACCACTCCTTTTCCGTATAATCCTTTATCTCCTTGTCATTGTCAAAAAGCCCTGAATAGACATACCGAGTCCAACGCCATCCGCCGACTTCAAACGTAGGGAATCTTATCGCGCCTTCGTTTAATGAGCGCTCTTTGTCTATCAATTCATCCAAGTCCACAATGCTTGTTTTTCCCAGACCTTCACAGCAAGAACACATGCCTTGAGGATTGTTAAATGAAAAGGAGGTAGAATAGCCAACGAACGGCTTCCCTATTCGGGAAAATAATAACCTCAAAAGAGAGTATATATCGGTTATCGTTCCAACCGTTGAGCGGGCATTCCCTTCTATTTTCTTTTGATTGACAATAATCGCTACTGATAAATTCTCTAAGCTATCAACATCCGGTTTACCATATTGCTGCAATCGGTGACGAATAAAACTATCATAAGTTTCATTCAAAAGCCTTTGTGATTCAGCTGCTATTGTATCAAAAACTAATGAAGTCTTACCAGAACCTGACACTCCCGTAAATACCGTTATCTTCTTCTTGGGTATTTTGACTGAGATCTCTTTTAAATTATTCTCCCTTGCCCCCTTGACTATAATTTCTTTCTTGTTCATATTATGCCTTTTATTCTGCAAAGTTAAGCCTCCCTAATAGCTTAAACAATAAGCGATAAATCTTTCACCCAGTGATAAATTTATCGTTATTTGATGAATAGATGATTATCTTTGTAGATGAATAAAAAAGAGAAATATTTATGTATGTGAAGAAAAATCCAATGGACTATTCCGACTGTTCCGTTCGCATTGCAATTGATCTATTATCGACAAGCTGGAATGCGTGGTTGATATTGGAAATAAACAAAGGGGTTGTAAGACCGTGCGATTTACAGCGTAGCATAAGTGTTGCTTCGAAACGTGTGCTAACAAAGCAACTAGGTGAATTGGAGAAAAAGGGCATCTTGCAAAAGAAAGTCTATCCCGTATTGCCATTAAAAGTAGAATATTATCTAACAGAAGCAGGAAAAGAATTAATCCCGATCATTGATATGCTATCGCAGTGGGGAGATAAGTATAAAGCTGACTTTTTAAAGAGAACAGAGATTGATAAATCGTTTTAGTGCAAGGTGCAAGCATATCTATATATAGATACTTGTACCTTGCACTAAGTTAAAACATTTTGGGATAGATGTTTTGCCTAATCATTTGATAAAAGAGTGTTATATTTGTGCCCGTACAGATAAAGTAAACTCATTATGATAGAAAATATTCGTATGCTTAGCCAGCAGTTGGCATCTCCCAATTTTGAACATCCGAAAGCGCTTGTCTCGTGGATGGGTGCTATTCAAGCGCAGGACTATCCAATGTCGAAGTGGGCTGTGGGTTCCAGGTTGCAATCGGGTAGCTTGCAAACAGTTGATGAGACCTTGAAGCGGGGTGAAATACTACGCACTCATGTGTTACGTCCGACGTGGCATCTGGTTGCTGCAGAGGATATCCGATGGATGCTCAAACTTTCGGCACAGCGCATTAAGTTGGCTTATGTCTCGTCTGCTAAAGGACACCAGTTGGATATAAGCGAGAAACAATACGGGCAGTTTAATGATTTAGTTGTAAGAATGCTGGAAGGCAATAAAAGTCTAACGAAACAAGAGATTGAAGCAGAGGTAAACCAGAGAGGAATAAAAACAGTAGAGCCTCTGATAAGACGACT
This sequence comes from uncultured Bacteroides sp., assembly GCA_965140335.1. Taxonomy (GTDB): domain Bacteria; phylum Bacteroidota; class Bacteroidia; order Bacteroidales; family Bacteroidaceae; genus Bacteroides. The sequence goes on along the minus strand of OZ223190.1, from coordinate 1,458,756 downwards.
TCTCGGAAACTCCGAAATCGAAGGCGTGATTTGTAGTGGTGTGGATAAGGGGGGCAAACCAACCTATGCTTTACTTGATGAGCGTGCACCACAAGTGGCTGGAATTCATAGAGAAGAGGCCTTGGCACGGTTGGCTAGCCGATATTTCCGAAGTCATTCCCCTGCTAAGCTTGCTGATTTCGCATGGTGGTCAGGGCTCTCGCTTACCGAGGCCAAACAAGCCATCGGGCTGATCCAGTCGGAACTTATCACAGACTCCGATAATCTCTTTGTTCACGAATCATACAAAGAGGCCGCTACTTTGCAAACCAATATTTTACATCTGTTACCCTCGTTTGATGAATACCTGATCAGCTACAAAGACCGAACCGCTGTGCTTGACTTGGAATACCATCCTAAGGCTTTCAATCGCTTCGGTACGTTTTATCCGGTAATTCTACACAATGGCAAAATAGTTGGCAACTGGAAGAAGACGGTTAAGAAAGGTCAGGTAGCGATTGAAACTTCCTTTTTCGATCCAAAACATGGTATCAGCAGGGAGCTGATTGAAAAAGCAAAAAACAGATACAAAAGTTTTATATGCGACCAACAATAATCAAATGTTTCCCGCCTCTTTTGGAGAAGCGGGGAGCACTTTGATTAGATTACTTTTCAGGATATCGTCCAACGGCATTGCCCTTACTGTCCGAGAATATGGCGAAGTCATGTCATTTGTTTCGAACTTAGTACAAATTAGTCTCTCTTTTCCGACTTACAAAAAGATAGATCATCATATCATCCTTCAGCGCATTTAGAATAAGCGATGTTTTGAAACGTATTGTTGAAAGCTATCCATATAAAGAAGATTCCATGAAAAACATCGGTTATTTATATATTACTGTCTTATTTTCGAAATCGGAAGATCCTGATATTGAACTTGCCAGACTGAAACAGTCACCAAATGAAGAGTTTATGATAATTGAAAATGCCGTTCACCTCTATTGTCCGAACGCTTATGGAAGGACTAAATTGACGAATGCCTTTTGGGAAAGCCTACTGAAAGTCAAAGCAACTACAAGGAATTGGAAAACAATAAATGAATTATTGAGAATCGTGGGAGGGTAAATAAAACGGTGTTAGTAAAGTTAATAATTTATTTCTTTATTGACACAGTTTAAATTACAATCTCGCTTTGTTTAATGAGTACTTATTATTCAAACTTAATTAGATTTGCAAGTTGTAGAAAATAATCATTTGACCAGATATCTAACTCTTTAGGATTCCTGACAAATGGGAGCACGTCAGCTTTCACCTGATTGATATCTGCCGATGATAAACGTTCCTTCAACTTATTGATGAATGATTCTTTGCTAATATCTTCACCGTTGAATTGGAGAGTTCTCTCGTGCAGATGAGTGAAATCCAATGGGGTATTTCGGCGTACATACCATTCAAAATCATACCAGTCACGACCTTTTGCACGATTTTTCCATGCGCGATAAACTAATGCGTGCATCTTTCCGGCAAAAAGATCCGGCAGTGTGAAACAACGAGTCATAAAGGATTTAGGAAGCAAAAGCAACTTCTGCTCAGTATTGAACTTCAATGGAGGCCGGGTATCAACTTCAATTTTTATCTTAATGGTTTTCTCTGTATTGAACGTTACGTCATAAACATCCGTACTATCTTTCAGAAAAGCTGATTCTACCTTGCCAAAGTTCTTCTTATCTTTTTTCTTAATTTCTACATTGCGCCCCACTAGGACAAATTCGTCGATGATGGGTTGGAAGTACTGTGTAAAGTCGAAGTTATCGCACGGAGCCAGAAGGGAAAAGTCCATATCCTCGGAAAATCGCTGAAGATCGTGAAAAATACGCAGACAAGTGCCGCCATAGAAAGCAGCTACATCAAAGAAACCTCCATTGTAAAGACCTGCAAGAATAATTTGCTGGTTGACTTCAAATATAGCATTTCGTTTCTGCTGTTCGGTTGTTTGGTCGTAAGCCATCAGCATCTGGTTGAATAAATCGTTGCTCATTTGCGTAAATAATTTAAGAGAGTTTGAATGGAATTTGCTTTTTTCCCTACCTTGATGTAGCGTTCAAAAATGTTGGCATCCATATTTCGGAAATCATCCATATCCATCCGGATATCCTCTTCAATATAAATTTCTACATCCTTTCGATAACGAAGATTCACTTTTGGGGAATTTGCAATAAGGTCGCATAGAGCCTTTTCCGGTGTAGCCATCAAAAAGGTATAATTCTGCTTGTTGATATTCGTGACGCCTATGTGAAAGGATTCTCTGTTCATAAAGATATAGTCGAAACGCCCAATAGGTGTGTCAAAACTCCTGGAATGCTTGATGGTCATCGATTGAGTAGTATACACCGTTTCAGGTATCAATCCATAATATCTCAACGCCCATGACATAGATACGTAAGAGGGTGTATAAATATGATTGGCTATTAATTCGGTGGATAATGGCTGCCTTGACACTGATGGGTTTACGACATAAAGACCCCTCTTTAGTCGGATGATCTTTTCACTCAACTCAAGATTACGCACCTTCTGATTACCTGCTTTCATTTCGGGGAACAGAGAAGCGATTACAGAAGTGTTCACTGGAATATTTCCTATGTGCTCTATGTCAAGAATCATGGCGCAAAGGTAGCTAAATATTGAACACTAAACTAACTTTTTATTGCTTTTCTGTTCAGAATATCTCTCTTTTCTTGAAATTTATCATGTTTGTATCTATAACGTAGAGCTATTATTGTAGTAAAATAGTCCGGTACTTTCCATTCCTAAATTAACCGGATAATAGTTCAGAGATTTATCGTTTACTGTATACTTGTAGTTTGTCTTTTTTGTAAAGAAGTAAACGGTACGCCTTACTACTATGCCATTTATCTGTCTTTGATTCTCTTTTGGGATAGTCCCCGTTTCATACCATATTCCCTTTTTCTGTCGGTTCATATTTAGTTGTATTGTCGGATAAAGTAGATTTTATGCGCTTTACTTTTGTTGCTTTGTTGTTTTACTCCTTATTTGATTTATTCGTTGCGATATACTCCCACTAATTTCGATTGTTTCTATGCCTAAATCTCCAATCAAGTCATATAGAATTTCGTTTACTTCTTGTCGAAGTTCGGGCAACTCTGAACATTGAATTCTATCCGATTCTTCAATCGGAACAAAGATGAATAGGTCTATTTCGGACAACATCTCTTCAACCTTTTGATAAAAAGCTTGAATATCTTCCGATTTGCTAACCGCTTGGATATATGCTAATAAGTCAACAAAGCAACGGTCGAAAACCGCATTGTCTCCACTTGCTAATATTTGTCTTATTGAATACTCGAACTGTGCGATATAATCGTCAATCGTTGGTGTTTCGGAAAATAGATAGCCTCGTTCTTCCAATTCATAATAAGGTTCGGAGTAAAATTCATATTCAGGAAGCCATTTTTGCAATTCTTCAACTATGGTTGTTTTTCCGACACAGTGTGCCCCTATTACTGCTATTCTCATTTTTTTTACTTGCAAAAATAAGAATTTTGGCGAGATTAGTTAATCTAAGAAACCGATCTCTCTATATTTATTCATTTGAAAGTGTTCTTTTTAATTATTTGAAATCATTTGTTAGATGGTTGGGCATTCACATTCAATAGCTTGGGCTGGATACTAAACTGTTTGATAGAGCTACTTTCTTAATGGTTAATGCTATTACTTTATCTTATATATAATAAAAATTGGATTTTCATTCACGTTACTTTTTTGTAGTTCCTGTGGTATAGTGATTTTTGTTTGTTCTTTAAACTTCTCCACCTCGTAAGGGGTAACAACCTGTACCAGATTACTTCCTAAAATGCGTCCCCATATCGGGAACCGGTTATACCCCTTACTACCAACCATTCCCATTTGAATATTGATATCAGCCAAGTTGTAAGCACTTGTCTCGGGAATATCACATTGTTCTACAATCGTCTCTCCACTTTGTTTGTCCACCGAAGCCACATAATATTTTTCATTCAGCAACATGCGTAAATAAAAGCGACGAGATGTTTCAAAAATATCGTTTACGAAGATATCACCGTTGGCAGGAAACTTCTTAATATCTTGAATATTGAGCCCGCGAATTACCTCTTCATTCGAATTCCTTAAGCTGACTACTAAAGCAGGCTGTATGGTGTCTGCTGACAAACGGAAGATGGTGTCGTTGCTAGCCATCTTAAACAAGACCGATTGCTTTTCATCCGAGGGTGACCCCATTACACCAAACGTAAAGCCCGACTTTTCTCGGGGCACTAACGGCGAATAGAAGTTGTTCTTGGTAATTATCGCCTTGCCATCTTCTTGAAATATACCAATACCAAAACTACCTCTCTGGAAGGACATAAGGGGCATAGCGATGGCGCCGATGCGTTTGTTACCGAGGTGATGAGCATAGATGATTGGTGAATTTATAGGGAAATCTTTCACAAACGTGCCTTCCAATGTGTATACGCCAACTTTATTTCCAATGACATAGAACCGGTTATCAGCCTCGTTAGCTTGTATAAAACCTATCATCCCATTAAATTCGTTGGGCCCTTGACCTTGTTGAAGGAATGTGCGCAGGAAGTGTCCTTTACGGTCGAACATTACGATACGGGATTCCTTGCCTACTAATACATAAATATATTTGCTTGTGATGGCAAAATCTACTACGCCGTCTATTAATGAAGCATCGTCAGAAGTTATTTCTAAGGGGATATATTCAGCGGACTCTATTTCATCAGCGATAGGCAAGGTTGTCGGAGAATTAAGCGCTTCACGAACAGAAGCTGTTAGCAGCCCCGTTTGGTTGACTTGATTTGAATGACAAGATGCCAAAACAGCTGTCATAACGGAAACAATGAAAAATGACTTTGCTCTCATAATGTATCAATATTATACAGGGTTAACTTAAGCTATTATTTAAACGCTTCATCTATTAATAAATAAACGCTAAATTAATTGTTATTATTTATTGGAGTAAAATTATAAGAATTTCATTATTTACCAAAACGATTGACCAACTATTTCTTTATGCATCAAGAAAAAATGTAAAGCTAAAGACCTGTTTTATAGCAAATAATCATTGATGGAAGTAGCACTTTACTTACATTTGTAAACTTTGTAGAGATGAGCTGTTCGGGGGCTCTCTGTTGAGAAAAATATGGATTATCAAAAAGTTGGAGTTAAGAGCTTACCTTAAAATTGGAATCCTGCATTTAGGTAAACCCCTACATTCTTATATAAATTGGAATAGTTTACCTGTAACTCTATCGGCCCGATAATGAAATCGTATGATGCACGAAGGGCACATCCCCATAAATCATCTCCATTATAGAGTGCATTGAACTTATGCGCTTCTTTGCCATATTCTCCTAATGCTGTGATATAAAATTTCTTCTTTATTTGATAACGGAGGGCAAGCTTGGTAGCTAAAAACTGATTATCAAGCACGTGTAGACTATTAATTGTCTCCCATGCTATTTGTTGAGATAAATAGTTGTTACCAAAAGTTCCGCCTACATAGTTGCGGTATATGTAGGGGATGTTGTTTCCCATAATGAGCCGACCTTTCACTGTGGGGAGGACGTATAGGTTGGGAGAGAGCGGGAAGACCGTTCCGGCATTTACTAATATATCTCCAAATGGAGATTTTCCTTTATAGGAAGTGCCATTCTCTGTATGGAGGGTTCCTTGCAAGTGCACTTTTCCTCCGTGTTTCGGGTAGTATTTGCGATCATAAGTATCCAAAAGGAAGTTAGCGTAATAGTTTATAAAATGGTCGGGACTGATTTTTTCCTGTTGAACTCCGAAATGACCATGATAGTTGAAAAAAGCACAACGTGCACCCAGTTGCATCCGGAAGTTTCCTACCGACTGTGTGTAATAGAGTGACAGGTCTTGTGAAAGGAAGTCAGGAGTATCTATCTTTTTACTGTATGAATAAACGTCAAAGTTGTTATATCGCATCAAATAGGTACAACCAATGCCCGGTCCGTATAATCCTCCATAAGTATAATCCAGTTGTAAGTAAGGATTCCGGGCTATTCGTGTGGTGAGGGAATAATGATGTCCTTTAGAGAGGGTTTGTTGGTTCGAGACATTGATAAGGGCACTAAAAACGTCTTCAGTATCAAATCGACCTCCAATATTGACGTGCATATAGCGCTCTTCCTCCAGGTTGAAAATAAGATCATAAGGTGCAGAGTTTGTGAATTGATATTCTACTTTTGAGAAGATGCTTAAACCTCGCAAAGTGGAAAGGCTTCGGTCCAGATCCTCTAATCGTATATTTGAGTTTTCTTTTAGAGGTATTCTCCGGCGTATCCATTCTTCATCTTCTTTATTTACTCCTTTAAATATGATTTGTTTTATAGGGAGACTATCTGTTTTGATCACTTTGGCTTTTTCAGAGAGATACTGTTTGATAGATGGTTCCTTGCCATTGTAGATGGTATGGCGTAATGCTAGTATCTCGTCCCATTTTTCTCGTGCAGCCTTTTCTCCGCGAATCAGCATCGTATCAATTGCTCCCGGTTGAAAACTGGCGGCATTGTATTCTTTTAGTTCCGGGTGAATATAAAGATCGGCGGCATGTCTGTTTTCCTTGTATTTCTCTCGCCCCATGATGCTGATGATCTGATCCAGTACGGCAGGTATGGAATTTAACTTGTCCTTGTCCTTCCAGCCATTGCTCAAATCTACCCCGATAATGATGTCGGCACCCATTTTTCGGGCTATATCAACCGGATAGTTGTTTAGTACCCCACCATCTATAAGCATCATATCGCCCCATTCTACAGGTACAAAGGCGCCGGGGATAGACATACTTGCGCGCATTGCCATTGGCAGGGATCCTGAAGATAGAATAACTTCCTTTCCGGTGAGGAGATCTACGGTGACGCAGGCAAAGGGTATGGGTAACTGATTAAACGACTTCATTTGATGGTATCCTACAGTCAATCGTGAAAAGAGATTGACAACGTTTTGTCCCCCCACATATCCTGCAGGCATCGGTGCTTTCTTTTTCATGGAAAAGGGCATACTTATTGCGTAAGTTTCGTTTTCCTCCTTTGAGAAGAAGGCTTTATCTTTTCGGTTTACTTGGTCGCTAAGCAGAAACAGCCAGTCCTGCCCTCGAAAAAGACTGTCCATATCTTGCGCGTCATAACCAATGGAATAGAGACCTCCCACAATTGCTCCGATACTTGTTCCTACAACGTAATCTATTGGTATCTTTGCTTCTTCCAAAACTTTTATGACTCCCACTTCGGCTGCACCTTTTGCACCGCCACCACCAAGGACTAAAGCAACTTTCTTTCTGTCTTGTGCATGATTGCAGAGACTAATGAGCAGAAAAAGGATCAAGACAAATCGATGTTTGGTCATATTGTTTTTTTGCAAATAAAGTGAAATTATTTCATATAAAAAAGGTGGAATCTACGGTATTTCTGTATGGTATAGCGGATTTGTTGGGCGATTTCACTTATGCGTATAGGGCGATAGTAAGAGTTACAGAATGGCCTGCTTCATAATTTGGTGAATTTTGGAAGTGTGTCTAAAACCTTTTCACAAAGGTCATTCCAACGGTTTTGTCGTAGTAAGTAGGGGCTACGCTAAAAGTCCAATGCTTCTTCTTTAATATATTATCGTAGATCATGTAAGAAAAGAGTGTGGAGGCCATTCCGAATCCCGCTCCGGCTACCACGTCCGTAAACCAGTGCCTGTTGTTGTACATTCTAAATACACCGGTCGTTATGGCTGAGGCATAACCTGCCACGCCGATCCATGGGGACACATCTTTGTATTCCCTTCTTAAAAACTCGGCGGATGCAAAGGCTATGGCGGTATGTCCTGAAGGAAAAGAGTTTTTTGATGATCCGTCCGGTCTTTGAACTTTGGTAATGTTCTTTATTGGGACAACAAAAGCGGATGCAATGGCAATGCTTCCGGCATAGATCAATGCAGCATCCTTCCAGTTATGTTTGCCATGGATGCCCAGACCGTTCAAAACAAAAACCGCTACTCCCGGAGCAAACTGGGTATAGTTGTCAATTGCGGAATTGAATAGGGGATTGTCCTCCCGTATCTCATTTCTGGTAGATCTATCCAATGTTTTCAGTGCATCGTTGCCAAGTCCGAAGAAACCGTACGCTACTAAGGCTGCCGGTAGAATAAAATGCTTAATCCTGATGTTTTCGCCTCCGTTCATTTGATAGTCGGGAATCAGCTTCTGATTGGAGAACTGCTGAGCAGAAACAGCTTGACCAGAAACAGCTTGACCGGAGACTTGTGGAGTTGAGGCAGCCTGGATTTCCTTTGCAGGAATAGAGTCTTTGTTTACAGTAATGCTGTCAACAACTTGTGCATTCAACTGGTATGAAGCACTTAGTAATAGAAAATTAATTATAACTACAAGATGTTTCATAATGATTCTTTTATAAAATTAGGGGTGTGAATTACTTTGTGTTTTTCTTCCTCTTCTTTGATTAGGTTTAACAAACTTGGGTAAACCACCAATAGTAAAGGCATGGCTACAATGAATCCTCCGATAACGGCTATTGCCAACGGTTGATGCATTTGTGCACCTGTGCCAATGCCTAAAGCCAGTGGCATCAGAGCAATGATTGCCCCAATGGCGGTCATTAGTTTGGGGCGGAGACGAGTACTGATAGCGTAAATAATAGCTTTCTCCTTGCCCTTCCGGGGTAATGTCTCCTGATACTGCCGGTAAGTGAATATGGCGTTCTCGCCGATGATACCTACAATCATAATCAGTCCGGTGTAGCTGCCTACATTGAGTGGAGTGCCTGTAATGAACAACAATAGATAGCTGCCCGAAATGCCTAATACGGAAATTAGCAGAATGATGGAAGCGACTTTGAGCTTGCGAAACAGGAATAGCATTACCGTAAAGACCAGCAAACTTGAGGTGATTAGTATCAGTAGCAACTCCCTGAACGATTGTTGTTGTTCGGCATACGCCCCGCCGTATACTATATTATATCCGGCAGGTAATTTGATGTTCTTATCTATTTGTTTCCGGATGTCTTTGATCGTTTTGCCCAGATTGCTGTTATCCAGTCGGGCGGTGACAATGCCGAGGGTTTGCAAATCTTCCCGGTTTACTTCCGCCGAGCCTCCAACGACACTGACCGTGGCAAACTCTTTCAACGGCTTCATCTGCCCGTCGGGCAAGGTGATCATACTGTTTTTGATTTGATACAATGAAGCATTGCTGACATCGTTGTACATGATGCGGATGGGGGTAAACTGCTCTTTGTCGAACAGGCTGCCAATTTTATTGCCTTCTAATAGTGTTTGTACCTGATACTGAAAGTCGGTTGGTGTAATCTGATATTGCCCGAGAGCGGAAAGATCAGGGAAGATCTGGATGGAAGGTCCCGCAATGACAATGCCGTCGAACACATCGGCGGTTCCTTTCACCGTGCCGATTACACCGGCTACTTTCTTGGAATATTCTTGTATGACCTTTTGATCGGGACCGAATATTTTGACCTCTACCGGTTGCACGCTACTCATCAAGTCACCGAGCATGTCACTAATCACCTGTCCGAAGTCGACCGTTAAAGGCAATCCGCTTTTGTCAATTTCCCGTCTGATATCCTCTATGACTTCTTCGGTGGTTTTCTTCCTGTCCTTTTTGAGTTGAATAAGATAATCGCCCCGGTTAGGCTCGGTAATAAAGAAGCCCATTTGTGTTCCGGTACGCCGGCTGTAAGCTTCCACGTTAGGATTGGCTTTGAGCATCTTCTCCACTTCCCGAAGTTCCCGGTCGGTTTCCTCAAGGGAAGTACCGGGAGGAGAGTTGTAATCAAGCACAATGCTGCCTTCATCCATTTCGGGCAAAAATCCGGTACTGATATTGGGAATGATCACCGCCATTGAGAGGACAAGAATGATCATGAAGCCGTAAGAAAACCAAGGTCTTTTGATAAAGTAGCCCACCCATCGCTGCTCTTTCACCTCGTGATGTTGAAGATTTTTAGTCTTAATGAATTGTGAGAGAAATAGGTACACGACGGGTAATAGCAGCCAAGTGGTGAAGAAGGAGCAGATCAGGGTGATAATCATGGTGTCGGTCATTACCTTGAAATAGGCCCCAGCCACACCACTCATTAGCATAAAGGGTATGAAAATGACAATGGTACTGAGCGAAGAACCCACCATTGCTTTCAACAGGTAATTGATGGCCTTTTGTACCAGTGTGTTACTACTTTCTTCAGGATGCTCCTCGTGCGTACGGTGAATCTGTTCCACTACCACAATGGCGTCGTCGATAATTAGTCCGATGGCGGCTGCAATGGCTCCAAGCGTCATGATGTTGAACGTCTGTCCCATGGCATAGAGCGTTAGTATCGTGAGGCTGAGCGTCACGGGAATGGTGATCAGAATGACTGCGCTGGCTTTGAATGAACGTAAGAAGATGATGGCTACAACAATAGCAAGCAGTAAACCAATCCATAAGGCATCGGTGACACTGTGAATGGCATCGGTCACAAAATCCGCCTGAACGTAATAGGGCTTGAGTTCAAGGTCTTTGGGCAGGACTTTCTTAATGTCCGTTATTTTCTTTTCCATTGCCCGGCTGACGTCTACCACATTGGCATTGGGTTGTTGTATCACGGCAATGAGAATGCTTTCCGTGCCGTTTGCATTGACTTTGATATACTGCTTTGCCGCATGCTGATTGATTTGGGCAATGTCTTTGAAGTAGACAATGTGGTTGCCGTCGTTCTTGATTACGGCGTTCTTCAACTGCTCAATGCTGCAAAACTGGGCATTGGTGAGGGTGAGGTACAAGTACCTGTAATCGGAAGAATAACCGTTTGACTTAATGAAGTTGGTGTTGTTAATGGCCTGTGCGACTGTTGCCGGTGTCAGACCGAAGCGTGACATTGTTTTAGGATTCAGCACCGCCCAATATTCTTTATCTTGTCCGCCAATGATGCGTATGTCGCTCACCCCATGCACTTGCGAGAGAAAGGGTTTGATGGTGTAGAGGGCTAATTGTTTCAGTGCGATGGGGGACATAGAGCGGGCCGTCAGTGAATAGCCCATTACAGGCAGAATGGAAGGATTCATCTTTTCCACCGTGATGTCAATGTCTGCGGGTAGCTGGTTACGGATCTGACTGATGCGGGCTTCTATCTGTTGCTGGCTAAGATCAATGTCGGCGTGCCACGACATGAAAGCCGAAATCTCACAACTGCCGCGGCTGGTAGTGCTTTTGATGACTTCCAAGTCCGGTACCTGTTTGATGGCATTTTCGAGGGGACGGGTGACGGCCACTGTCATTTGATCAATCGGCTGTTGTCCGGCATCGGCTATTACCTTTATCTTAGGGAATGTAATCTGCGGAAAGAGTGAGGATTTCATCTTGACGTACGAAAGTGCACCACCGAATAGGACTAATAGGGTGATAATGATGAGCGGATTTTTGTATTTAAGGAAGAAAGAATCTTTCATCATATGGCTATTTTTGAATGCTTACAAAAGTCGTATCGTTCATACCGAAATTGCCGTTTGTCACAATGCGGTCTTTCAATGAGATATTTCCGGCCGTAATCTGCACCCACTTCTCATTCTCAATTCCCTTTTCCACATTGACCTTTATGGCTGTGGTGTCGTTAATGAGTTTCATTACCCAATAGTCCGATTGCGAATCATTGGTCAGCAGAGCGGTTTTTGGTATGCAAAGTCCCGAGGCAATGCTTTTGACCAGTTTGATGTTGGCAATCAGGTTTTCCGGTATCACCGCATCCTTTACTTTTACCAACACTTGCTCGGTTTGTGCCGCAGGGTCTACCGTTGGCATTATTTGGGCAACATATCCAGGAAGCATCCGGTGGTCGGGTAAATTAACCGCTATCGGATTGTTTTTCCGTATAAGCTGGTTGTATTCATAGGGCACATTCATTACGAATCCGAAACTGCTTTCGTCGGCAATTGTTGCCAGAACTTCACCATCCTGTACATAATCCCCCTCCTGGTGATTGAGCATTTGTACATAGCCCGAAGCCGGACTGGTGACCCGTGTTGAACCGGAAAACCGGAACGAAGGGTCCAACTCATTAATGGTATTTCCTAAAGCATGTGCTTCTTTGGTTTGCAGCGTAAAGAGTGTTTGCCCGTGGCGGACATGCTCCGCTGGCTTTATGCGCATTGACGTGATGTATCCGGTGGTATTGGCTTTTACGTCGGATTTAAGCAGATAAGTGGCTGTGGCATTCAGCGTTATTTCGTCATTGAGGTGCACTGTGTCAGTAGGATAGCCAATGGTTACCTTCGCCTTGGGGGGGAGTTGGGTGTCTGCCTGTTGTGCTTCACCCTCTTTATGATGGCATGCCGTGAGGAGCGATAGTGCAACAGTCAGACTTATTATGAGTTTTGATTTTGCAGTGTTCATATTTACAGCGTCAGATTTTGTAGTTGATTATAAAGATTGTTCAGGGTGGTTTCATATTGCACCAGTCCCGATTTCAGGTTGATGTAGTTGTTGATGGATAAAATGAAGTCCGCCACTTTTACATCGCCGGTAGGCAATTGTTCCAGATTGGCTTTGATCAGTGCCTGTGCATATTTGAGCTGTTCCTTGGCGGTGGCGAGCATTTGCTTGTATTGCCGGATTTGTCCCTCTAGCTGAGCCGCTTGTTGCTGATATTGTTGATGTTCAAAATCATTGTAATCCTTTCGCGTGTTCTGTGCCAGCCGGTTTTGCTGCAGGGCCTTTTTGCGCTTGTTGCCATCGTAGATGGGCACGGTCAGGGAGATTCCGGCGCTCGTACCGAAGTTCTTGTAAGGTGTGGCGGTGAGGGCCGATGAATATCCACCGTCCACATATAAGGATAACTTCGGTTGATAGTCGTAGTTGATTATCCGGGCTTCATTCATTAATTTCAGACTATCTATCTTATAGCTTTCGGCATATAAGCTTTGGTCGAAAGGTGCCGGCTGTCCGGTTTGTAATAATGGAGGCTGTAAGTGGTGTAGTGTTGTATCTACTCTCCCCACAAGGTAATTGAGCGTGGCATAATTGTTTTGCCAGTCAGCATACTGTTGCTGCAAAGCGAGGAGGTTTTGTTGCAAGGTGACTTTAAAGCTTAGATAATCGGTTTGTTTAAAAGTAGCTTTCCGGGTCAGCTCTTTCAGAATGAAGTCTTCCTGCTCCAATAGCTGCACCACTTCCTGAGCCACAGCATATTGTTGTTGTGTCGAATAGGTATTGATGTATTGTTCGGTCACCGCCTTGCAGAGTTGTACCTTCGATATTCCGGACTGATTAATCAGGTGCTTCATCTCCAATGAATATTTGGCAAGCCTGGTGTCCAGATTCTTGTTGCCTAACAGCTCTTTGCTTATGCGTACAACAGCATCGAGGTTCCGGCCCGAGTTCAGCGTTCCGCCATTATATCCCCAGTTGTGAATGAGTGGTGCGCCGGATAAGTCTCCCATTCCCGTGACTTGTATGCCGTAGTCCGCCCGTAGTTTCAGACTGTCTATCTTCAGTGAATAACGCTGATTGTTGTAATCGTTCAGTAGCGGACTGTTTTCTTTGGCAAGGGTGAGGTATTCTTCCAGTGTGGTGCTTTTCTGTGCAAAAACAGGGGTTGTTGCATAGACCAGAATCATTGCTATGGTGTATAAGAATCGTTCCATTTGGAAATACTGGTTATTATTCGTAAAGACAGCTTTGTTCCTTTTGTCTTTTATAATAAGCTTTTTATTCTGCTTCTGAAGTTAAATAAAGGCCGGAAAATTGAATGAATTCTGAATTTATTACCTGTTTATACAAAAAATATAATTTATAAACAGGATTAAACGAAAATGGGATGTGCTTTTATTAAATATCACTCTGAAAGCATTCTAAAGATTGATTCTACTATAGATCTACCTCTATTTTGTTGCTTTTTGAGCTCTAATTAGGGTTCTATTTATAATTTGAAGAGTAAAAGAGATAAAGGTGCGTCTAGTGAATTGTACGAAAAAGCGGGAGCAACCTCATTCGGAAAATGGGAGTGCGTTACGGTAATTACCGGAATTTCCGGTTAGTCCACGAGAATTATTTAAGCAATAAAGTAAAAAGTGAAATTCTGAGCTACTATTGAACCCCGCTCTTATTTTTTTTCGATATTTACTGTTATTGTTGCTGTGTTCTTCACTTTATCTTCAAGTTGAAGTACCAGAGGGGCATTGGATTCTTTGGGGACAAAGATCTGGAGCATATCATGCTCGTGGTATTTATCTTTAGGTATTACAACTGTAGATGGATCAACCAATGCAACGGGGCAAGAAGTAATTTTCCATCCACCTTCTCCGTATTTTAGCGGGAACGTGTAATAAGATTCACCTTCTGCATTCACAGTAAGTTGGTTTGAATTAAGATCCCAGCCCTTGTCAATTGTCACAGACACACCATTTGTTGAACCTCGTTTGTCTATTATGCGAAACCAGACTTCTCCCGGTGCTAATGATTGAATCAACAGACTGTCTTTATCGTCAAAAGTAACTTTGGCAACCGTATTGTTGGATTGCCTTAGCACTGAATAACCTCCTGCTCCCCAGTTGGTGGGGAGTTTCATAGAGCTACCATATGAAAGGCGTACTGTATTGTTTACTGTTTGTATAGATTTGTTATCCGAATGAATAAGAAGGTAAACTTCCTGATTATATTTATCGGTTACTTTAACCTGAGTACTTTCCGACACCAAATCTACTTTTACATGGTTACCCGTTAGCGTTGCTTTTGCATATTTATCATTGCATACCTCAGCTTTGTAGCCACCACCACCAGAAATAATATCAAACGAATATTCTATGCCATCGGTATGTGCCATTTCATCTGATACAGATAGTCTTAACTCTGCATTTTCTGACGAATCATCTTTACTACAGGAACTTGCGGCTAATAGGGAGACGAATAATATTGGAATATACGACAGCTTAAATGTTTTCATGGTTATTGGCTTTTTGTTAATGAGGAACAAATGTATGGAAAATAAAGGAAACTAGAATCTATCTTACTGCAAAATATTTTGCAACTGTACATGTGGAGTTGCCTGCATAAGTTCTGTTGTCTACTGATAAAAAAAACGACCCGCTGATTTGAGCATTATGAAGAGGCTTGGCAGGTTCTGTTAGAATAGAGATAGAACCTTTTATGTTTTACTTACATCAACAAGCCGGATGTAGTATTAGGGGAGCAGTCGCTTTGTGGAGCGTAGATAAATTCAATCAGGCCATCTCTGTTCAGCAGCCGTAAGAAACGTGCGGTTTTAGTACTCATCCAGCCCGGCAGTCTGCCCCATTGTGTGTAATTATATACCGTCTTTCCCTGGTGGCGGCAAATAACCTTTCCGTCTTCAAGGTACTTAGTCGAATTTTGTTCCATGTTTTTTTGATTTAGAGTAATTGTTTCCAGCAAAGTTAGTGCACTTAATTCCAATTGCCAAATGGCTTTTGTTGGATTTAACCGATTTCAGTCGGTTTGAGTCGGTTTGGTTCGGAAAGAGTCGATTTTGTGCGTTTTTAGCTGAAACAGCTCTTTTGTTTTGGTAAGAGTTAGCTACCGTTAGAAACATACAGCATTATTTTTTAGGGTTAAGTTCCACATTGATGAAAATAGAATGTAGACTTTATTTCAGAAAAATGCAGGCTCTGTTTAGGTGAAATCCAGCCTTTATCTGGGCAAAATACAATCTCCGTTTCTGAGAAAATCAGTCCCTGTTTGAGGGGTCTGTTGACCTCCGTTTTGGCGTCCAAAAAGCGATCACCGAAGTGATCACCCCTGAAACGCGTGTAATGTATTAATTTACAGTCTGTTATGTTGTAATGAAAAAATGACGTGATCACCTAGGTGATCGCCATTAAATAATAAATAAATATAATAATAAAATAACTGTTCTTTTTTAACATTAGTTTAGAATTAAAGCATCGTTTTTGGGGTGGATTGTTTTTAGTAGAAACACTCATTTTGGAAAATCCCAAGTAGTCCATGATGATGTATTGTTGCTTGGGACTGAATTGAATCGTTTTTGTTTAATATTATTTCTGTAATTTATTAAATAATATTTTAGTGTCGTTTGATTTTTTTTGTTTGGTCAATCTGTCTCATATATTTATTTTTTTTTTAAGGTAAAATAATGCAACGATGTGATTTGCCTATATTTGAACTTAATGTTTCTTTAGATAGAACAGAAGTATTTATATTGAAGTTTGCCTGTACTTTTTTATATAAAGGTATCTATCTTTATAAATCAGATAGATACGAGGTGAAAAAGTGATTAACCGGTAGGAATCTTTTTACGCCAGTAATTTGTGGTTGTTTCGATTTAATTTTTTGCATTGCTTTTAAATTGAAACGATTTTGGGTTTCTGGCACCTCTTCCACCATGGGATTGAGGGTGACTCCTCCGGCGATCTTTTCCCTGACTTCTCCGTTACTGCCTTCTTGGGATGAAATGGAATGCTTTATTTTATACTAATAGCAACCCCTCCTCCGGGAGCTAGTTTTTCTTTCAACGTTGTCCGGTTTGTCACTGTCATTTTCTTAATTGTGTAACACTGGGGATTCTTTTTCCAGTCTGCATCTTTTCCGTCGGCATAAATTGTAGCTGTGTACTTGATGTTCTTCGGAAGGAAGCTTAGGTTTATTATCGCTTCGCGGGGATTTTCATCAGTAATTCCGCCGATATACCATTCATTCTTTCCTTTGCTTTTACGGGCTATAGTGATGTAGTCACCCGGTTCGGCTTCAAGTATATAGGTGTTGTCCCAATCTACGGCAACATCTTTTATAAACTGGAAAGCATCTGAAAAGCGCTCATAATTCTCGGGTAGATCGGCCGCCATTTGCAGCGGAGAGTACATGGTGACGTATAAAGCTAGCTGCTTTACCAGCGTAGTACTTAATTTTGCCTTATTAGAGCCATATACGGACAAATCTCCCTGAAATATTCCCGGTGTATAGTCCATGGGACCTCCCATGAGCCGCGTGAAGGGTAGGATAGTGGTATGATCGGGTGAATTTCCGTTGAACGATTCAAACTCTGTTCCACGGGCGGATTCTTGTGCAATCCAGTTGGGATAAGTACGGCAGAGCCCGGTGGGTCTGACTGCTTCGTGCGAATCGACCATTATCTTATATTTGGCAGCTGTTTTCGCCACGTAAAGATAATGATTCACCATCCACTGCCCGTCGTGATATTCGCTACGTGGAATAATAGGACCAACATAGCCGGTTTTTACGGCATTGTAGCCATTGTCCACCATAAAACGGAATGCTGGGTTGAGTTGGCGTTCATAGTCAACAACTGAAGAGGTTGTTTCATGATGCATAATGATTTTTACACCTTTGCTTTCTGCATACCGTTGCAGCTCTTTTACATCAAAGTCGGGATATGCTTTTGTAAAACTATATATTCGCTCTTTTACATAGGCTGAGTTGTCTTCCCAGCCTTCATTCCATCCTTCAACAAGAACGGCATCGAAACCGTTTTTGGCAGCAAAATCGATATATTTCTTCACATGTACGGTGTTTGCTCCATGATGTCCGTTCGGTTTTAATTTCGTATAGTCTGTCTTTCCGATGGTGATGTCCTGATTGTCCGAGTATGCCCATGTGGAGCCTCCTCCAATAAAGTATTCCCACCAAACTCCAATGTATTTCATGGGTTTAATCCAGGAAGTATCCTCAAAAGTGCAAGGGGTATTCAGGTTGAGAATCAGGTTGGATGCCAGAATATCACGTGCATCATCACTGACTACTATTGTTCTCCAAGGGCTTACACTTCCTGTTTGGATATAGCCTTTGTTTCCGTTTTTATCGGGCGTTAAGTGTGCACTTAAGCAGAATGTTTTATCATCAACATTAAGGTCCATTGCAGGGAAGTTGATTAAAGCTGCTTCATGAATATTAATGTATAGTCCGTCTTCTGATTTTAGCATCAGAGGCGTTTGCACGGCGAGGTTGGGTGACGGAGCTTTTGCAGCGAGAGGTTCTTTACGGGCCTTGTCTATTAGTCCGGCAATCTTTGATATCGGTGATGTCGTAATAGGGTATTCGTTAGAGTCATAGTCTGCAGGTATCCAGAATGCTTTATGATCTCCTGTCAGCCTGAATTCTGTCTTTTCTTCTTTGATAGTGAAATGACGTAATTCCTTTTGAATAGGGAATTCATATCTGAATCCGAGTCCGTCGTTGAACAGTCGGAAGCGGATGTTCAACTGTCTGTTGGTAGATGCCTGATTGAGCATTACAAACAGTTCATTATGATGGTCTCTGATTTCTTTTTGCTCTCCCCATACGGGCTTCCAGGTCTGATCTGCACGATCAAATTTGGTAGTAGTAATCGAAAAGCTATCGCTATAAGGAATTGATGAATTAATAATAAAGCCCATCTTGCTTTCTTTGATTACAGTTTTATCTTTGTAATAAAGACTATACGAGGGGACACCACTTTCATTCAACTGAAATTTGAGGATTAGATTGCCATCCGGTGATTTGAGTTCTTGTGCTACTAAAATATGGCTGATAAATAAGCACAGAACGGTATAGAGTATTTTTTTCATATTATCAATTAATTAATAGACTACTACTTCATCAAGAAAGAACCAGGCTGGATTTCCCACGCCATAATGCCAGGAGGGGCACAAACCGATTGTTTCTATTTTGATTTTTATATAGCGGGCGTTGACTGGTTTATTAAATTTTACGGGAACATTGACATACTTTATCTGTACATCTCTGTCTTCCGGAATTTGGGTGGTTCCAAGTAATGTATAATGCTTATTATCTGTTGATACCGAGCAGCTCATGCTTTTCGGCAGCAATATCCATGCTCCTAAGCTATGGAGGAAATCAGCTTCCACTCCGTTGATGCTCTGTTCTTTCTCTGTATCGATAATAAATTCGGCATCTTTTCCTTTCCAGCCAACCCAACTCTCATTGAACGTATTTCCTCCGTACAAACCATCGGTAAGGGCTTTATCTGCAATACGATTATACGGTGCGTCGGGGGGACTAATAAAGGTGATTTTAGCTCCTTGGGCTATGTTGGTTTTCTTTTTTGAAAGATTTCTTTGTGCATATAGATCATAATATTCGTTCACGGTATTGTTGCGCTCATTCAGATAGGTCACTCCAAATTCATTTGCTCTTTGCTTAAATAAATTTAGTTTACCCCTCAATTCATCAGTATTAGTTATCGGTTCGGTTCGTGCAATTTCGAGTTCGGCATACTGAATGGATAGACGGGACTCTCTGACACGATTAAGGTATACCGGATTGGCGGCAACGGCTTTCTCGGCTTTATCAAATAGCTCTTTATACCTTTTCATCAGGGCTTTATTCAGCATTCCATTTTTGTGTGTTATCGGAGTATCGTATATCCATAATGGAATTTTACTTCCTAGTAATGCTCCTTCTTGCAAAGTCAGGTAGTTGTATAGATAGGGAGCTGCATCTCCATAATAGCCGGAAAGGAATGAGTGCATAACGGAATCGACATTGACAGATACATTCCATAATAGTTTGGCAACCAAATAGGAACGAAGTTCGGAAAAGTCACCTCCTTTGATGCTTGCTATTTGTGAAAAGTGCATTGTTGCTTTGTTTTTCTTAAATAGTTCCATATTGGGTTGGAGAATATGGAAGTTGGGAAAGGGAGATACATAACTATCGAAGTTAATGCCATAATCCCATACAAAGATATTGTTTGAGATTTTAGACCAGCCTTCCATATTCTTCATAAACTCTTGTCCCGACTTGTTTTCTGTTAACGGGACTTCTCTGTAACAATCAATATCACAAAGCATGATATTTACATTAGGCAATGGCTTTATGTGTTTGGGAGGCGGAACGGAATATAAATAGGCAAGGGTAGAGAACTCTTTATCCGGGAAACGGGCTGCGAGTTTGTTCAGAAAATAAATAATGGTGCCTGAAGGACTTCCTTCATATTCGTCTATGGCCTTGCATTTATCACATGTACAATGGTTCTGACTGTCGTTTTGGCTGACCGATATAATACTTTTCCCGGGATTGGCTTTAAATATGGAGTCTAAGCGATGAACGACTATTTTAAAGACATCCGGGTTGGTTAAGCACCATTGACTGGCTGTACCCGGTCTGCGCTTGCCGTTTACAAATGCATAATACTCTGGATGCTTTTGTCCGTATTTCGCGGCGGGAAGCAGTGTATTAAAGGTGTGTACCCACAAGTCACCGGCAAAAACGTCATTTGGCTCTTCCAATCTGTGCCAGATTCGGTATAAAGGATCGACTAAACTATAAGATTGTGTTTGCCTGTACCGGAATGAAGGGTTATCTATTTTACATATATTTGCAGGAACGATCATCTCTTTGCTTTTATGCAGGCTATATGTATTTGCGGCGTAATAGCATATTCCAAAATAGTCTTCCAGTAAAGTGACTACCCCATAGATAGATCCTTTGCCTGCGCTCCCTATTATGCGCAGATAATTATCTTTAGAAGAGAGGTAAAACCCATCTTCTGTGATGTCTGTTGCAGTTAAACCGGATACAGGCAGCTGAAAACTACCGATTAGGACATCACCGGTTTTCATTTCTTCTTTGGGAATAATTGGCAGACTGGCTCCTGTTATTTTCTTTGCAAAGGATTGAAGCAGTAGCGCAGCTTTAAGGTCTGTGCTGTCTTTTTGATCGACAACTATCCTGGCTTTTGCTTGAGCTTCTTTTACCAATACAATCTGGGAGAAAGAGAACTGTACGTTTAAGAGGAAAAGAAAGAAAATAAATTTTGTTTTACCATTAAGGTTCATAATATTGCAATTTTAAATTCCGGCTATAAAAGTATGGTTATTTGTGGACATTAAAAGTATCTTTTAGCTTTATGTCTTTAGAAGAACTACCTATCATGACTCTATAATCACCGGGTTCTACGACTTGTTTCATATTTAGATTCAAATGTGATAAGCTTTCCGGACTGAGTGTAAAGTTGACGACTTTTTCTTCATTGGGTTCGAGCGATATTCGTTGAAATCCTTTCAGTTCGTTTACGGGCAAGGCTACATCCGAAACTATATCATGCAAATAGAGTTGTACGACTTCTTCTCCTTTTATCTTTCCTGTATTTTTGATCTTGCAGGAAACGGTGATGCTTTCCTTGGGACTGATTTTCTTCGATGTGCTTGTGTTTATCTGATCTAGCTTTTTATTCATTGTGGCCAATGACTCATATGCGTCCAGCGGGTTGGTTTTATCAGCATATAAATGCCGGTTTTCCCAGATTACTTTTATATCAAAGAACAATTGCCTGTTTTCATCTGAAGTTTCCAGCCAATCTTGCAGTTCGGTTTCTTCCTCCGGAGTGCTTTCACCAATTAGATGCTTATATATAATTGCCTCTTTCATTCTGAATTCAATATTGTATACTTGTAATACAAGCATACGTTAAGTAGTGCCTATTGGAGAAATTGGCTATTAACATTATTTAGCGGTGTGGAGATAGGTTATTCTCGTTCCCATTTTCATTATTTGAGATAGTGGCATTCTATTACTCATGTTTTGTCGTACCTGAAAGAGCTGAACCTTCGAATTTAAGATGGTTTTTTTAATTTGTATATGGCAAATAGAAAGGTGTTTCTTAATTAAGATATAGAATCTAATATTCTGAAATTATAGAAAGTATTTGTCGTTGGGCAAATATAAAGAAAACGTTATTGTTGTATTTCTCGTTTACAACAATAACGTTTTATCTCTTAGTCAATGATTTTATTTATTTAGCCCAGGCTGCTCCTTCCGGTGTCCGTCTCCATTTAAAATAATTATCCAATACTTTGAGCGATTTGGCGCTTGGCACAGGACCAGTATGTGGTGTCTGACTGAAATACATCAACACGGGATTGGCATCACTAAAAGCCGGCCATTCCGGTAGCCCATTTCCGTTAGGAGTTCCGTATTTGGCAAAGTTAGTCCAGTAGGTTGCCATGGCATCGGATATCTTCAGGTCGCTTTGAGATGTTTGAGGATTGGAAGCGTCAATGTGCTTAAAGACGTAAGCTACATCCTGTCCGTGGGGTGAGCCATGTCCATACCAGGGTGAATCCTTCGGGAAGTCGGGGTGTTGGTCAAAATAATAGTAAAAGACTTTTGACTTTCCGGTTTGTGATTGTAACCGTGCCCAGCTCCATGTATGCCATCCGAATGCGGCATCACGCATTAAATCACGCGCTGTTTTCGGAACTGTGGTAGTACCTGCCGGATAGGCTTTGATGAGCTCGTCGGCAAATTTTCCGTAGCGGGTCTTAACTCCTTTTATATAATCTTCCGGAGTCTTGGCATACGAGAAGCTGGCTCCTTCATCTGAATTATAACCGATAAGTACGGGAACATCGTTGTATTTCCCTGCCTCATAGAGGTTGTGTTGATCATCGGGAATCACATAGCCGTCGATTGTAGGCCATGCTGTTCCTACTCCATATCCTGTCGGGAGTTTGTCCGGAGCTATTTTCCGCAACTCCGCCATAGAAGATACGCCGGCACTTTTCATATATTCCAATCCGCTTTGCTCTGCTTCTTTTAAGCGCTTTTGATTTTCCCCCGGGAATGTAGTGACTCTTGGAGGGCCGAATGAGCCACCGCTTTGTGATATTGCTCCTCTGAAGAGGCCTTTAGCTAATGGGGAGGCACATAACATGCTTACTGAAATACCACCTGCTGATTCACCGAAGATGGTTACTTTATCAGGATCTCCTCCAAATGCTGCGATGTTGTCTTTAATCCATTTAAGTCCCGCAATCATATCCAGCAAACCGTAATTGCCGGAGACTTTATGGGGGCTTTCTGCACTTAATTCCGGATGTGCTAAGAATCCCAACTGTCCAACCCGATAGGCGATGCTTACTAATACCACACCTTTTTTAGCGAGTTCTTCACCGTCATAATTAGGCTCTGAAGTTGCTCCTGCAACAAATCCTCCACCGTATATCCATACCAATACGGGAATACGCTCTTTGGCCGATTTTGCCGGAGTCCATACATTTAAATAGAGACAGTCTTCACTTTTCCCTGATGGAGGAGTGCCCCCTTGTATAGGGCCGGGAGCAAATTTAGTGGCTTCTAAGATGCCTTTCCATTTTTCAGGAGGCTGGGGAGCACGCCAACGCAGATTACCAACCGGAGGAGCTGCGAAAGGGATTCCTTTATAAACAGTTAGTCCGTCTTTGTATGTCCCTTGTACCATTCCATCTTTTACCTTAACCGGTGCGGGCTTTTGTGCAAAAGCGATTCCACTCCAGAATGATACAAGCATACCTACTAATAGAAATTTGTTTTTCATAAGACTTGGTTCATTATTATAATTCACCGAAAAATAGGTAAAAAACGGGAATAAAGTATGATTTATTAAGTATTATTTAAACTTTACATATGGTATGGCTCATGTTATGGAAGTTTATTTCTGCAATATGTCTTTTTGTGGAAACAAGTACTTATTGTACTGCTTGTTATCGTGCTTATTGTAGTATAATGCATTATTTGTATTGCTCTTTTAATAAGGATTTATTTGTTTTAGTTTTTATTGTTTAGTTGTGAATGCTTCGGCTTTTTATTATAGAATAAATATTGATATTCTTTTGTACATTGCTGAAATTCAATATACTTATAAAATGAGATGGAGAATGATAACTCTTATAGACTCTATATCCTGTTTCCATGATGAAATGCCATGTACTGTTTATTTGAAGAGAAGGAATGGATGATCTTGTTTGCGGGCATTGTAGTCAGGGGAATCATATATGCTACATTTTTAGCACTTTCTTTATTGTTGTTACAGTTGCGTAGTGATCAATGAAATCTTTTAGCAGTGATCATTCTATTTTCACCTTATTTACCCCACTGGACAGGAATATGGTTTGTATCAATGATATATGGGGCAATCGATGAGCGTGTTTGTTGTGTTGCCGGCGGAATAATGATAGCATATCTCCACCATACGTTTGTTGCTTTTATGAGGTCTTCAGCGCGATAGAATCTGTCGCATCCCAAGTAAATTCCGTTAGGGTATTTTTTCCCGTTAGACCAGGGGTCGTATATTTCAAAAAAGAGTTGGTTGTTCACGATGGCATAACCTTTGACGATGATAAAGTGACCGGAATCTGCACTGAGTGTCGTATAGAACTTATCGAGCGCCCATTGCTCACCTTTTGTTTGTGTGCGGACATAGTAAATGTCCAGACAGAGAATGGCAATATTTCCGGCATCCAGTTCTGCTATCAGATTATTTATTTTTGCTTCACTAAATTGGATCACATTATTTTGAGCATTATGTTGGTTCAAATAGTTCATGATCGTACTTGTGCTCCAATAGCCGCCGGTGGGCAAGTAGGTGTTTCGTGCGTCTTCCGTCGTCAGACTAAAGTCGGGGTAGACCCACTTTAGGGCCATTGTGGCACATGCCGGTCCGCAATTGTCTATACTGTATGTACCTGTATTGGTTTGGTCGATGTACCAGTTGCGATTTACGTCATTGGACTTTTGTTGAGCGACTTCTTTACCGATGGCATATACGCGGTACCAGGTGGTTTGTGGAAGTGGGAGGGTTTTGATGGTATCTACACTGTAATTCTGGCTGGTTATTGTCAGTCTGACTGTTATGGTGCTGTTGTTGCTTTCGGTGTATGGAAGTATGAAATAAATGTTTTTATCTTTTTGTATTTCAGTCTCTCCGGCTACGATTTTCCATTCTTCTTTTAATTCGGACGAACTGGGTATGCTATATGATTTGTTATTCAGAGAGTAGCGATCCGATTCATCGGTGTAGTCGAAATCGGGAATGATTTTAATGGCTTCCTGAGTGATCGTGATCAGCTGCTCCGGTAGTTCTTCGGTTTTGATTTGTATCGTGGCGGTACGTTCTGCTCCCATGTTGGGATTGGCGGTGACGGATATTGCAGTTGTATCGCTTTGGCTTGTTTGGGGAGTGACGATAAGCCAGTCTGCCTGATCGGTGTTTAAGCTCCATGCCCGGTTTGAGACAATATTGATGGTTGCGTGCTCTTTGCCGGAAGCAGCTAAATGGACCATCTTACTTTGGAGTTTTAATAGGGGGGAATCATTTTCTGTGGTACATGAACATAATGCAGAAATCCCTGCGAATAGTATCAGTATGATCCATCCGCAGGGATTGCAAGTTGCTTTTGTTTTGTTATGAATTGGACTGAGCATCAAAAAAATCTATATCTCTACATAATGATAGTAAAGATACAGAAATAATTGATATTTAAATCTGTTTGTAGTAAAGATTCATACTTTCTATTTCTCCTGCAATATTGGTATTGTTAAGGAGTGTACCGGAGTATTCGTAGCCGGATCTTAAAAACGTTTTATTCATCGGGATGGAATTTAACCTCGCTATGGTATAGAGCGTCTTAATGCCTTGTTGCCTCATTTCTTCTTCCATGGTATCTAGTAATAGGCAGGAAAGATGGTTTCCGGTATGTGCCTTGTGAGTGGCAAAGTCGGTCATCTCTGCATTTTGGGATTCAACGTTTACTTCAGAAGATGCCAGTGCTCCTAACGTATCTCCTTTGAAAGCTCCAAAATAGTGTACGTTTTCGTCCATCGTCTCCGAAATATAGGCCGGGTCGTGAATGGGAAACGGATAGCTTTTGAAGATGTCAGCATAGATGGCCGTCATTTGCGGGATGTCTTTCTTACCCAATTTTCTTATCTTGTAGTCTGTAGGAACAGTCGGACCTTTCTTTTGGGTTAATACTGTTTGGGCAAGGAGCTGATTGAACTCTTGCAATTGCTGGGTGTGAATATTCAATAGTCTGTTGCTGCTTAGAAATTTCGACATAAAAAAAGCATCTTCCCTGCCATTATAAAAGTTGGGTATATAACCTTCAAGGATATATCCATCTGCCAGGAAGGAAGCGGCTATCCGTTTCGGTATCTTGCAAAACAGTTTGGAATAACCATATCTTTGGGCTCGCAGGTTGATTTCTTTTAAAATAATATCAGTATCCGCTTGATTCAATTTCATCAAATAGACCCTGTCATTGAATTTCCCGTGTTGGATGAGCGATCCTTTTCCTATTGTTTCAATTGTATCAGTCATCATTGTTGTTTCTGCGTTGAATGCGTTCATTATCCTCAGGGATTAGTGCTATGGTATCATTTGCATTAGAAAGCAATTTCTCTATTCCTATGGCTTCGGTTTCGTCCGTTTCACTCAGATTCAGTTCTAAGGCGCAATTTTCGCAATCGTCATTGCAGATGTTAGTCTTATAATTATCCGGTTCTTTGTAGGTGGTTATAACGCCTTCGTAATTTCGGAGGATGACTTTATTGGTGGACCATGAAATGATGTAATTAGGCATCACGGGTATCTTTCCACCTCCTCCGGGTGCGTCGATTACAAAAGTCGGGCGGGCAAATCCACTAGTATGCCCAATAAGGCTCTCCATGATTTCAATTCCTTTGCCGACAGGGGTCCTGAAATGAGAAAGTCCTTCCGATAAATCGCACTGGTAGAGGTAGTAGGGACGCACTCTGTTTCGAACGAGCTTGTGTACTAATGATTTCATGATTTTGGGACAATCGTTTACTCCGGCTAATAAGACCGATTGATTGCCCAGCGGGAAGCCACCATCAGCAAGTTTGGTCAAAGCCTCTTTGGAGGAGGTGGTTATTTCATTGGGATGGTTGAAATGGGTGTTAATCCATAAGGGCTGGTATTTCTTCAAAACGGCAACGAGATTATCTGTTATCCGATAAGGTAATACTACCGGCATTCTTGTTCCTATACGAACGACTTCTACATGAGGAATCTTGCAGATTTCGGACAATAACCAATCAATCATTTCATCTGAAAGCATAAATGGATCGCCTCCTGATAGGAGTACATCTCTTACTTGTGGCGTATTTTTGATGTATTCAATGCCAGCTAACAGTTGCTTTTTTGAAGGGATAAAGTCCACATCCCCCACTTTTCTTTTGCGGGTGCAATGCCGGCAATACATAGAACATATATTGCTGACATGGAAGAGTACACGATCGGGGTATCTGTGGGTAATGCCTTCTACCGGACTGTCCTTGTCTTCGGATAAAGGGTCTTTAAATTCTGATTTTAAGGTTGTTAATTCGTTTATACTTCCAAAAGATTGCTTGTATACCGGGTCATTTTTATAATTGTCTTTGTGAATAAGAGAGAGGTAGTAGGGGGTAATGGAGAGTGGGAACTTATCGAATGTCTTTTGAAGGTCTGCTCTTTCCTCTTGAGTGAATTCTATGCCGGTGAGGTATTCAAATTGTTCAAGAGTTTTGATGGAATGCCTTAACTGCCATTTCCAATCCCTCCAGTTTGATAAGTTATTCCCTTTTTCGATTTTACTTGCAATTTCCTTTTGTACGTTGTTATAAATCATTATTTCTTATAATATTGTTTCTATACGAACAAATATACAAGATAATATGGCATTTACAGTAAATAACGTTTTTGATTAAAGTAAATTAAAAACCCTAAACATATAAAAACATGTTTTTATTTGTTCTTATATGTTCTATAAAGTGTTATGAATCAATTACTAATGCAATTATCGGAGAGGCTTCAACTTCTTCTATGCATAATAGTCTGATCAGTGCATTCAATCCTTGTTGGATGTTGGTTAATTCGGAGGCATTTAATTTTTGCAGTTTCTCTGATAATTGTTCGTGTAGAAGGGAAGGGGCACTATTCAACAATTTCTCTCCTGCAGAAGTCAATGTTATGTTGACTACTCGTTTATCCCCAGACTTGGGAAGTTTTGCCAGAAGACCTTTCTTTTCCAGCCGATTGATGATACCACTTACCGTACTGGAGTTGAGGCTTAGCGATCTCCGTATCTCTGCTTGGGTCGATTGGTAATTGGGTGACTTGCATAGAAAGTTGAGACAGAGTACTTGAGGTATGCTGACGCCGTATTCTTTCTGGATTTTCTTAGATTCAATGTCTATAGAGCGGACAATCTTTCTTATCTGAGTGAGTATTTCTGTTGGGTCCATATTTGCAAAATCTTATTTTAATGAGAAGAGAAAATGCATGCAAAATACGCCATAAATTCGGAATTAACCAAAGTTCTCTTAAGAAAAGCTTTTCTTTGATGTCTTCCGTTTCTTTTTCCACCACATCACTACTCCTGTGGCGGGGAGGGTGGCGATGATGAGACTTGCGCAAAACATGAGACGACGTCCCAGAGGTCCGCCTACGGTTCCCACGTGGAGGTCGTAAGTCATCCGGTAGATGGTGTCGGCGGTGGAAGCTTCATCGGCGTTGAGTCCGTAGATACCGCCTCCTTTCAATTCTTTCAAGGTGTTGCGGTCGAAGAAACGAAATTGCCTTTTATAATAGGTTTTTGCGTCCGGGTTGTAACAAATGCGGTAGGCATCGGTGGCTTTCTGGGGGAAGTCGAACATAAAGCTGCCTTGTTTTCCAATGGGGTAATCGGCCAATGCTTGTTGCCACAGTTGGTCGGCCGGAGACTGAAAGGTAGCGGTCGCTGTGGTATCGGATAGAGCGGGAGCCCATTCGTCGAGCGCTTTCCCACCGGATAGTAACCGGTAATAGGCACTCCCAAACCAGGGGAAACTCCATGTTAGCCCCGTAATAGCGAAAACCAGGGAGAAGACCACCGCATAGCCGCCTAATACCCGGTGAAGGTCATAGCTCTTTTTGAAGACGGAACCTTTCCACTTGAAAGTGAAGAGATTCCGGAGGCTCTTTCTATTCCACTTCTTGGGAATCCATATCACGATGCCCGAGAGAATTACGAGCAGGAAAACAAAGATGCTCCATCCCACAATCTGGTGTCCAATGGGGTATGGTAGCCACAGGTTGCGGTGTCCTGCCAGGATTATCCTAAAGAAGTCCGATTTCAAAGCTAGCTGATGGATGTAGGCTCCTGTGTAGGGATTGAGAAACATGATAGTGTAGCCTTGCTTTGTATCATTGTAGGCGAGCTTCACCGCTTTATCGGCG
Organism: uncultured Bacteroides sp.; assembly: GCA_965140335.1. Classification (GTDB taxonomy): domain Bacteria; phylum Bacteroidota; class Bacteroidia; order Bacteroidales; family Bacteroidaceae; genus Bacteroides. The sequence goes on along the minus strand of OZ223190.1, from coordinate 1,429,717 downwards.
GTTTCGTAAGTCACGCTGTAAATCACGTTGGCGCTGTCAGCAGGGGTGGCATACACATAAGGCATGGCCTTTTCTTTCAGCGCTGTGGGTGAAAGAAAAGGCGCATGTTGTATTTCCACATTCTGATAGCTTTGCAACAGACTCCTGAATTCCGGTTCGAAAGCATAGATGCAGCCGGTGACGGCGACTATGGTGACGACGAGTCCCGATAGAAGTCCGAGCCAAAGGTGCAGGAAGTGTCCGGCTTTTCTGAATGTATCTTTTTTCATAACAGATTGTTTAGAACTTGCATGAGTGCCGAATGGTTTAAAAATTATAAGTTATTCCCAACTTGAAGTTGCGCTTAGGCTCTGATTGCCAATAATAAACGTTGCCGTACATGGAGCCGCTATACAGGTAACGGTTAAACAGATTATAAACGTTTAAAGCAATGGCAAGGTTCCCTGTGCGCCATCCGGCGGCGGCATCAAAGCGGAAGTAGTCGGGAAGTGAGGAATCACCATTGTCCGAAAGTCCGCCCCAGGTACTTCTGTCGAGTTGTGAGGACTGTCCGGCAGAAAGGCTGAATCCGTTTAAAGCTCCCCGGCTGAAAGCATATTTCAACCAGATGTTGAAGTCGTGCATGGCATGTCCGGGCAGTTGCATACCCACCGGGCGGCTGGGGTCAACAGATTTGGAGACCTTGTAATCGGTATACGCATAGTTGGCGATGACACTCAATCCTTTTACGATTTCACCTACCAGATCCACTTCCACTCCTTTGGCTTTGGATTGTCCCACTTGTACCAGGTAAGATTCACCGGCTGCATTTTCAGGATCGGATGCGGTTTCATTGTTCTTCAGGATTTGATAAACCGAAACGGAAGTATGCCAGCGGTCGTTGAACCACGAACGTTTGAGTCCTGCTTCCCAATTGTTTCCTGTGATGGGGTTCACTTTATCCCCATTGCGCAGCAAGCCCATTTGCGGACTGAATGTCTGGTCGTAGAGCAGGTAAGCGGAGGTGTTTTTATCAATGGAGAAGCTCAATCCCACCCGTGGAGTGAAGCGTTCTACATTGGTGACGCTCGTACCATAGGAATTGTCCTTTACAAAAGTATAGCGTCCGGCAAGTGTCAGGCGTACCCTGTCGTTGAAGAATCCCAGTTCATCCTGTAGGTAAAGTCCGGTATACGATTGGGTGACTTGTGTAGTGTTGGCGCGCTCCTTGATGCTGCGGGTGCGGTCGAATGAGGCATAGCCGTAGTAAGGGTATCCTGGTGTGTAGGCCGTGTTATAAATGTTGTAAGTACCCAAAGAATCAAGGGTGTGGCTTTGGCTCCAGTCACCCCAGAAGTGTTTATCACCCAGATCGATACCGGTAAGAATGTGATGGCTCACCGTACCTGTTTGGAACTGTCCGTTCAGGTAGGCTTGCCCAAATTTCATTTCATTGACTTCGTCTCCGATGCTCACGTAGCGGATCATATCTCCGTTCTGTTCCAAGCTGGAGTACCACATGGAACTTCCTATTCTGGAATAGTTGAAGTAAGCCCCCTGTACGGTGAGTTTCCAGTCTTTGTTGAAATGGTGTTGCAGGTTTAGGATGAGGCTATGGTCCTTGGCTGTGCTGGGTGCCATACCCGGTTCGAGGAGGGAGTAATCCTGTGGCAGGTCGGCATAGCCGTTGGCGGAGAAGTTATAGTACGAACCGATGTTGGACGACTTCATATATTGAAATGTGTACATGGCCGTTAACTTGGTGTCATTGTCGAGTTGATAGCTCACCACCGGAGCAATGCTGTAACGCTTGTTGAATTCGTACCGGCGGAAGGAGTTCTTGCTCTGTCCCATCAGGTTGAGACGATAGAGCAACCGTCCGTCCTGGTCGAGCTTACCATCAAGGTCGAGGGTGGAGCGGTACATGTCGTAACTGCCGAAAGTGAATTCCGCCTGTCCCTTGGTTTGTCCGGTAGGCTTTTTGAGCACAACGTTGTAGATGCCGCTGGGTTCACCGTTGGACATCATGAAACCGGCGGGCCCTTTAACAAATTCAACCGACTCAACAAAGCTCATGTCCTCGGTCATTGGTCCCCAAGTAGACGTCACATTCATTCCTTCACGGAAGGCTGCGGCACGCGAGCCACGCATGTTGACACGCGTATAAGAGTCGCCCCAGTGTTCCAAACGTGTCACGCCACTGACGTTACCTACCAGTCCGTCACTCATGCTGGTAATCTGACGGTCGGCCAGTATCTGGTCGTTGATGACCTGGATGTTTTGTGGAATCTGGAGTAGAGGACGTTCCAACCGTACCGAGTTGGACACCTTGTCGGTAGTATAAGTATGCTTGTTACCGGAGATTACTACTTCATCAAGCATTTGGTTGGACTCTTCGAGGACGACGGGGTCAATCCGGGTAGTCTGGCCCGAAGTTACCTTGACCGTTACTTTCCGGGTCTTGTAGAAGCTAAAGGAGAACTGCACATGGTAATCCCCCTCGGGAATATCTTTTATACGGAACATTCCGGTGGAGTCGGTCACGGCTTTATAAGAAGTTCCGAGTAATTGGACGTGTACATATTCAAGAGGTTCGCTTTTCTTGTTTCTTACGCTTCCTCGCAGATCATCTGCTTTTATTATTGTAGCATTGCTTATTAATAGGATAAGTAATGCGATAAATAGCTTTTTCATTGATTTTACTAATTTTTATTGGTTCTAAATAGAGAGCGCAAAATTAGAGAGGATTATATTGGTGTACAATCACTATATGTAGGTATATTCCGGAGCGGAATCATTGGTTTTAGATAGGACATTGAAGGGTTATTTATGGATTTTATGTGAAGTTCCGGTTGATAGTAATGTAATATAAATGAAATGGTTTTGTAATACATGTTAACTACTTTTGTAACAAACAGAGAATCGTATTATGAAGAGAAAGAAACCGCTTGCTTACATAGAACGGGATTTGAGTTGGATGTATTTCAATCATCGTATTTTGCAGGAAGCTATGAAACCGGATGTTCCGTTGCTCGAAAGATTATCGTTTCTGGGTATCTATTCTAATAATCTGGATGAGTTCTTCCGGGTGCGCATGGCAACGCTCAATCGTATTGCCGAGTGTGCGGAACCCAGTTTACGTTCGGAGCGTGAGCAGGCCAGGGAGCTTATCAAACAGCTAAATCAACTGAATGGCAAGTATTCCAAAGAATATGAAGTTGCCATTCAGGAAGTTACATCATGCTTGCGCAGAGAGAATATTCTGCTTCTTCGTGAAGATGAATTGAATGAGGTGCAGCAAAGCTACGTGCGGCATTATTTCCGTAAACAACTGAGTGGCTTTATCAGTCCGTTGTGGTTCTCGGCGGTGAAGCAACTGACGGAAGCTACCGATGAGAGTCTTTATCTTGCCGTGAAGATGAAAAACGAGTTGACGGCGGAAGAGAAAAAGGCGAAGAAGGTCCGGTCGTCTTCGCGCCCGGAATATGCATTGATTGAATTGCCTGTTCCTCCTTGTGACCGGTTTGTACGCTTGCCGGATGGTGACGGATGCAATTATCTGGTTTATCTGGATGATGTGATCCGCTTTTGTCTGCCGATGATTTTTTCCGGCATGGGCTATAATGTGTTCGAAGCTTATGCTTTCAAATTCACGAAAGATGCGGAAATGGAATTGGATAATGACTTGCGCAACGGACGTTTGCAGAAAATATCCAAAGGGGTGAAAAGTCGTAAGAAGGGAAATGCTCTCCGGGTGATTTATGATGCCGACATGCCACGTGATTTGTTGAACCGTGTGATGAAGCGGCTGGATTTGGATAAGCTGGACACCGTACAGGCCGGAGGACGCTATCACAACCATAAGGATATGACTTCCTTTCCCGATTGCAACCGGTTGGACTTGAAATACCCGGCGTGGAAACCGATACTGAAGCCTGAACTCAAAAGCAATGAGAGCCTATTGCATCTCATTCGCGAACGGGATCGTTTTATACACGTACCTTACCATAGCTTTGATTATTATATTCGTGTGTTGCAGGAAGCTGCTATCAGTAAGGAGGTGAAAAGCATAAGAACCACACTTTATCGTCTGGCAAAGGAGTCGAAAGTAGTCAAGGCACTTATTTGCGCAGCATTGAACGGGAAAAAAGTAACCGTGGTCATTGAACTGTTGGCGCGCTTTGACGAGGCGTCCAATATCAGTTGGTCCAAGAAAATGCAGGATGCCGGCATTCATGTGGTGTTTGGTCTGGAAGGGCTGAAAGTACACTCCAAGATTACGCATATCGGTATGAAGAAAGGCGGTGATATAGCCTGCATCAATACCGGTAACTTTCACGAAGGAACAGCCTCCGTTTATACCGACTATATGCTTATGACCGCTGCCCGTACGGTGGTTAACGATGTGGACTCGGTGTTCACTTTTATCGAAAAACCTTATTCCCCCATTAAATTTAAGGAATTATTGGTTTCCCCCAATGACATGAAGCAGCATTTTATCCGGCTGATTAGCGATGAAATTAAAAATAGGAAAGCGGGTAAACCGGCTTATATCCGTGTGAAAGTGAATCATATCACCGACCATGCTATTATCAAGAAGTTGTACGAGGCTTCTGCGGAAGGGGTGCCCATTGATTTGCTGGTGAGGGGTAACTGTTCATTGATTACAGGCATTCCCGGAGTGAGCGATACGATACGGGTGAATGGCATTATAGACCGTTACCTGGAACACTCGCGCATCTTTGTGTTTGCAGCGGGCGGGGAAGAGAAAATATACATCGGTTCGGCCGACTGGATGCCGCGCAATTTGAATAACCGGGTCGAAGTCATTACTCCGATACACGATAAACAGATTAAAAAAGATTTGAATGTAGTGCTTGATTATGGCCTGAAAGATACCCGTCAGGGGTCTGTGGTGGACGGGACGGGTGAGAATCTCCCTTGGCCGGGAATGGAAGGGGGATATCAGCCCTTCCGTTCCCAGGAAGAGTTATATCAGCATTATTTGGAAACCAATAAAGAATAAGAATTATGCCCAATACTTGTTATGCAGCTATTGATATCGGCTCCAATGCCGTGCGTTTGTTGATAAAGAAAGTGAAAGAGAGCGAGCCTTTGATGGGCAAGAAGTTTTCTAAAGTTTTATTGTTACGTGTTCCCCTACGACTGGGGTTTGATGTCTTTTCACTCGGTGAATTGTCCGAAGTGAAGGAAAAGAAGCTGGTACGTCTGATGAAGGCTTTCCGGCATTTAATGAAAATTTATGAAGTGTCCGATTACCGCGCCTGTGCCACTTCCGCTATGCGCGATGCCCGGAACGGTGAATCAATCATCAAGGATATACAGAAAGCTATCGGACTGAATATTGAAGTGATAGACGGTCAGGAAGAGGCACGCATCATCTATAAGTACCATTTGGAAACCATAGCCGAGCGGGATGGCAACTATATTTATGTGGATGTAGGTGGAGGTAGTACGGAAATCAATGTTCAGATTGACGGGGAATTGAAGCATTCGTTTTCTTATAATATAGGTACGGTGAGGATGCTGAGTAATGGCGTCAGTGACAATAGCTGGACACAAATGAAGGAGGATTTGGCACGGGTGACGGCGGGTTTGGAACATGTGGACATCATTGGCTCCGGCGGGAACATTAATAAACTCTACCGCCTTGCCGGTAAGAAAGACAAGAAGAAGCACCGGATGGCTGTTGAAGTGCTTCAAGCCTTATATGATGAACTGAAATTATTGACTCCCGAGCAGCGTATGGAAGCATACAATCTGAAAGAAGACCGTGCCGATGTCATTGTACCTGCGGCGGAAATCTTTCTGGTGATAGCCGAAGCTGTCCGCGCGGAGTATGTCCATGTACCCGTCATCGGACTGGTGGATGGCATCATTGATAGTTTGTACGAAAAGAACCTGACTGTTTGAGCTTTTCTTTCCAGTTTAAATATTATTAAAGTCCTTGATTTTCTCTTTTGATAAGATCACTAAAATTATACAAGTTTATGCTATTCAGATTTGCTTTTAATAAATAGCGAATCATTGAGTAGAACTTTTTCGTAGTTTGCTAGGTTGGAAACTACGAAATGCTTATTTTTGCTCATGAGGGGTTCTTTTTGCAATTAGGCACAGCAAAAAAGAGCACTTCTTCCTTTGATAGCCAGATAATTATTCTTATCTTGTTTCCCTTTGTTATTTTGATCATGAAGTACTAAGTTAAATACGACCTTAAATCTATGTGTTATCCTATTTGCTTTAAAAAGAAGATCTTTAATATTCTAACGTTTATCTTATTCTTTATTCTCTTATGTAGTTGCTCTGTTAATCAACGAAAATATAGAGTTGGAGTCTCTCAGTGCAGTCAGGATGAGTGGAGAGAAAAGCAAAACTCAGAAATGATACGTGAGGCAGCCCTTCATGGAAACATTCAGCTAGAGGTTAGGTCTGTGAATGATGATAGTCAGAAGCAGATAAACGACCTTAAATACTTTATTAATAATAAGTTTGATTTAATTATTGTTTCGCCTAACGAAGCTAAAGCTATTACACCTATAGTTGAGGATGCCTATCAGAAAGGTATACCTATTATCGTCATCGATCGTAAGATTCAAAGTAACAGGTATACGGCATTCATTGGTGCAGATAATACCCAAATAGGAGAGATGATGGGAGAACATATCTTGACTCTTGCTAAAGAACCACTATTTATATATAAGATCAATGGATTAGAAGGATCTACTTCTGCAATGGAAAGGGAACAAGGGTTGGATCATATCTTGGGGGCTAGTCCTAATATTAAGATTGTAGGAGAAATTGATGCATCATGGAAAAAAGAGGTCTCGGAAGAGAAGATGGATAGCGTGTTTTCCCTCCACCCGAATATTAATCTCATTGTTGCGCAGAATGACAGAATGGCGATTGGTGCTTATGCAGCGGCAGTAAAGCATGGCGTGGAGAAAAAAATGAAATTTATTGGCGTTGATGCTTTGGTAGACAAAGAGAAAGGAGGGGTTAATCAGGTACTTGACAGACATTTTGAAGCCACTTTTATTTATCCAACAGGTGGGGAAAAGGTTATTCAAGTCGCAACTCAAATCTTAGAAGGGAAGCCATATAATAAGGAGACAACTCTTTTGTCTGCGATGGTTGATTCAACTAATGCGCGGATTATGTTTATGCAAGATGAACTGATAAAGAATGAGACAAAGAAAGTAGCAGACCTTTCAACGAAGGTTGATGCTTATCTGGCTTTATTTGATTCTCAGAGATTATTGCTTTATTCGGTGGTTGCAATTGCAGTCCTGTTATTAATCATCTGTGTGGTCATTTGCAGCGGGTATAATATAAAGGTAAAAACAAACGGTATTTTGCGAAAGCAAAATGATGAGATTATAGCAAAAAACGACCAATTGGTTAAACTATCACGTGAATTGGAAGATGCGACTCATGCGAAACTTGCTTTTTTTACAAATATCAGTCATGACTTCAGAACTCCCCTTACACTTATTTCGGACCCGCTAAATCAGATTCTTTCGAGTACAAATTTGAATGAAGAGCAGCATTCTTTCCTCAAAATGATTTCACGGAATGTAACTGTTTTACTCCGGTTAGTTAATCAGATTCTGGATTTTAGGAAATTTGAGAGCGGGAAGCTGGGTTTACGCCTTTCTGAGTTTGATGTCGTGAAATGTGTGGATGAGTGGATTGATGGATTTAAGAATCTGGCTGTTCGCAAGCATATTTGCTTTAATGTGAAATTACCGGAAGAACCGGTGACATTAATAGCTGATAGTGAAAAGATAGAGAGAATTATTTATAATCTATTGTCTAATGCTTTCAAGTTTACGCCGGAGAACGGCAGAATATGCTTAAGCCTGTCTACCATCTACCATGAGCGTGTTGGGTGGTTGAGGTTAGTTATAACCGACAATGGCTTGGGTATGTCTCAGGAACACATTTCTCATATCTTTGATAATTTCTATCAAATAGATGTTCATTATTCGGGATCTGGTATTGGGTTAGCTTTGGTAAAGGCTTTTGTGGAGCTACACCATGGAACTATAAATGTTACTAGTGAAGTTGATAAGGGTTCGGAGTTTCAAATTGATATACCATTGATTAATACCGGTGAATTGGATGCAGGCACTTCTCGGAACGGTAGTCTTGAAGCCTTAAAAAATGGTGCTATTTTAAATGCAGAGCAGGAAAATATACAAACTGGTGAAAATATAAATATCAATGATGACAAAAAAGTTGTTTTGGTCATTGACGATAATGAAGATGTTCGCAATTACGTAAAAAGTTTATTGTTGAAAGATTATCGTGTTATAGAGGCTGCAAATGGAAAGGAAGGTTTGGAGTGTGCTCTAAAAAATGTTCCGGATGCTATTATTTGTGATGTTATGATGCCTGTGATGAATGGCATTGATTGCTGCGAACAGTTGAAAAAGAGTCTTCAAACATCTCATATCCCTGTGATGATGCTTACAGCTTATGTGGGTGATGAACAGAAAGTAGAGGGGTACGAATGTGGTGCTGATTCGTTTATTGCAAAACCTTTCAATTCGGATATACTTAAAACAAGGCTAAGAAATCTTTTGGATAATAGGACGAGGATGCAGGATTTTTATTTAAATACAGTGTTAGGAAGGAAAAACATCTCCGTTGTTGAAAAAAGCTTTGTAGATGAATTGAAAGAATATATAGATAAAAATCTGTCCAATCCTGAATTGAATGTTAATAACTTAAGTGGAGAGTTCCATTTAAGTAGAGCTCAATTTTATAGAAAAACAAAAGCCCTGACAGGTTACTCTGCCAATGAACTGGTGAAACTTGCGCGTTTAAATAGGGCTGCCTCCATGCTCGTTTCCACGGAGAAGTCTATTTCTCAGATTTCTTATGAGGTTGGTTTCAAAAGTCCAGCCTATTTCTCGAAGACCTACAAGGATCATTTTAGTGAAAGCCCTACGGATGTACAAGCTAGAATGAAATATGGTGTTGTACACAAACCCATGTTCACATCTGTGTCCATGGATGCCTGATTACCGAATAATTATTATTAGCGATAATAATCATTTGGTTAAATGCACAATGATCTTGTTTTAATAGTAAGATATGGTATATCTCTTAATGAATCCTGTATTACATATCCTTTACTCCCAATTTCCTATATCAATTGAATGATGAAAATCGTTCATTCTCGATAAAAATTGATTCGATGATTCAATTTTGCAAGCTTATGAAACAGAAAATAGTTTCTGGTTCGGCTTTCATCTCTATTTTTGTGGCAGTTAAACCTCTAATAAATAATATACCATGAAACTAAAAACATTGAGTGTACAGAGTCTTGCACTTGTTTGCCTGCTAGGGTTGTCTAGTTTGAGAGCAAATGCTACGCAAATGCCAGAATGGTTGCATCATGCTGTTTTCTATCAAGTTTATCCTTCTTCATTTATGGATAGTGATGGTAATGGAATAGGAGATCTTAAAGGTATTATATCCAAATTAGATTATATAAAGTCTCTGGGGGTAACAACGATTTGGTTAAACCCTATTTGTTGTTCTGAATTTCAGGATGGTGGTTATGATGTGACTGATTTCTATAAGGTAGATCCTCGTTTTGGTACCAATGATGATTTGGTAAACTTATTACATCAGGCGCATAAACGCGGTTTAAAGGTGTTGATGGATCTGGTTGCTGGCCACACCAGTGACAAACATCCTTGGTTCTTGGAATCTGCTTTACCGACCAGTGAATTGCAATACAGTAATTATTATATATGGACTAATAAGGTTTCTGAAAAGGAAGCAAAAGCCCAAGAAGCTGTAAAAGCTGCTGAAAAAGCCGAAGATGCTGAAACTACGTTTTTTAGATTTACTACCTATGTTGAAGCAAATGCCCCTCGTGCAAAGTATTATGAAAAGAACTGCTTTATATTTCAGCCAGCCTTGAATTATGGTTATGCAAATCCTGATCCTACTCATCCTTGGGAACAGGCTGTAACAGCACCCGGACCGCAGGCGGTACGCCGGGAATTGAGAAATATCATGCAATTTTGGTATGATAAGGGAGTAGATGGTTTCCGTGTTGATATGGCGGCCAGTCTTGTAAAGAATGATCCGGACAAAAAGGAAACAATTAAGCTCTGGAATGAAATCCGTGAATGGCAGAACAAGAATTATCCTGATTGTATTCTATTGGCTGAATGGGGCAATCCGCAAGAAGCAATTCAGGCGGGATTTAATGTAGACTTTATGTTTCATTTTGGTATTCCGGGGTATCCATCTATGTTGTTTGAACCTGGTACGCCTTATGGCCGTCGCAATAAGCATGAACATTGTTACTTTGATAAATCGGGAGCTGGTGTAATCAAGGATTTTATTGAAAACTATACTGATTCTTATACGAAGACAAAAGGGGAGGGATATATTGTATTACCATCCTGTAACCATGACTTTCAACGTCCCAATATCGGCTCACGAAATACAATTGACCAATTAAAAGTCACGATGACTTTCTTTATGACCATGCCCGGAATGCCTTTATTGTATTATGGAGATGAAATCGGCATGAAATATAAAGACTTGCCCAGCAAAGAAGGTAGTGGTGACCGTGCTGGAGCGCGTACACCAATGCAATGGACATCAGGAATTAATGCAGGTTTTTCAACAGCACAACCAAAGGATCTTTATTTGCCTGTGGATACAGAGAATGGGAAACTGACCGTTGACACTCAGGAAAACGATCCGGCTTCCATGCTGAACTTTACCAAATCTCTGATCGCTTTACGTCAGGGAAGTAAGGCTTTAGGAAATGATGGTGAATGGCAACTGATTAGTGATGTGAATAAACCTTATCCAATGATTTATAAACGATATGCTGGAAATGAGGTGTATGTGATTGCGCTGAATCCGGGTGCAAAAAGTGTTGTAGCTAAAATACCAGCATTACGAAGGAAACCTCAGTTGGTGATAGGAGAAAAGAAAAATGGGAATTACAAATCTGGAAAGGTCAATGATGTTATTCGTATGAAAGGAGTTACAGCATTGGTTTACAAAATGAATTAGTGAACTTTTTAACCTAATTGATATATTTATGAAACACAGTCAATTTTTTAGACAACTACTACTTTTTTTTGTAGTAGTGCTGATATCCGTTTGTTCTTTTGCTCAAAAAACAGTGAAGGGTACGGTAAAGGATAAAGATGGCGAACCGCTAATCGGTGCCAATGTACTCGTAAAAGGCACTTCAAATGGTCTTATAACCGATCTGGATGGGCAATTTATTATCTCAAATGTTGATTCTAAGAGCATTCTTGTATTCTCTTTTATTGGTTATGACAGCCAGAGTATAGTTGTAGGTGATAAAAGTGTGATTAATGTTGTGCTGAAGGAATCATCTGTATTAATGGACGAAGTGATGGTGGTTGGTTACGCCCAAGGTAGTAAGCGTACTGTTTCGGGTGCCGTAGAGCGCGTAAAGAAGGAAGATATGAATAGTGGTGTGATTACTACTCCACTGGATGCTTTAAAGGGTAAGGTTGCCGGCTTGGTAATTAGCCAATCAGGTGGTGACCCTTTAGCGGCTTCTAGCGTTCGTATTCGTGGAACTTCCTCTTTGTCTGGAGGCAGTGAACCTTTGATCATTATTGATGGAGTGTTTGGCGATATGGATATGTTTAATGCAATTGCACCTGGTGATATTGAGGCTGTTACCGTATTAAAGGATGCTTCTGAAACTGCTCAGTATGGCTCTCGCGGAGCCTCTGGTGTGATTGTTGTTCAAACTTCACGTGGTAAACTAGGTTATGCTCAGATTGAATACAATGGTTTTGTTGGATTTAACACGGTGTATAAGAACATTGATATGTTATCTGCTGATGAGTATCGGGCACTTGGAAACGAAATGGGTGTTACATTCAAGGACTTAGGTAGCAATACTAATTGGTTTGATGAGATAGAGCGCAATGTTGGTATTACACAGACACATAATTTGTCTTTTACTTCAGGTAGTGAAAATGCCAATATGAGAGCTTCTTTAGGCTATATTGAACGCCAGGGCGCTTTGAGGAACTCAGACATGAAGAATTACACTTTGAAAATGGATGCAACACAGTTTGCTTTGAATAAAAAGCTGAAATTTGATTTGGGCCTCTTTGGATCAGAAAGAGACGGCCAGAGACAGTATGATATGCAGCATATGTTTTATGCAGCAGCAGCTTTCAATCCAACGTTTCCCAACCATGTAGACGATAGTAATTTCTGGACGGAAGATTATGATGCATCGGAAATTTTTAATCCGTTAGGCCAGCTTCAAATAGAGAACCGTTACGATGTAATGAGCATCAATACTCATGGAAAGGTTACTTGGAAAATATTAGACGGATTAAATCTTGCTGCTTTTGGTTCTTATACTTATATGAACATTAGTGTAAAGCGTTATATTCCAACGAATATAGAGCAAGGAAGAACTATTCGCGGACGTGCTCATCTGGGTGCCATTCAGCGTAAAGATTTGATGGGTAATATTCAGTTGAATTATACAAAGGACTTTGGTAAGCACCATATTGATGCTTTGGCTTTAATGGAAGGTCAGAAATATTCTACATTTTCCAATACGTCCTCAGAAACAGGCTTTGATACGGATTACTTTAAATATAACAACATGCAGGCAGGTGCAATTGTTTCATATGGTGACAATACATCGAATGCAGCAGATTATATGCTGTCTTCGTATATGGGGCGTTTAAACTATGTGTTCGACGGAAAGTACATTGCAACGGTTAATGTGAGAACGGATGGTTCTTCTAAGTTAGGTAGCGGCCAGAAGTGGGGCGTTTTCCCGTCTGCATCCGTGGGCTGGGTGATTAGTAATGAAAAATTTATGAAGAATTTGCGTATGATCAATAGTTTGAAGCTACGTGCTGGTTATGGGGTAACCGGTAATCAGGATGCCATTTCACCTTACAACTCACTTCAAAAAATGTCTCCTAGTGGAACCACCTCTGTAAATGGAGTGAATACAACGACCTTCTCAATTACCTCAAACAGTAACCCGGATCTAAAGTGGGAAGTGAAACATACCTTTGATGTCGGTTTAGATATGAGTATGTTCAAGAATCGTTTGAATTTGAGTATTGACTATTACCGTTCTACAACAAAGGATATGTTGTATACCTATTCAGTTTCCGTACCACCGTTTACTTATGGCACCCTGTTGGCTAATATGGGTGAGATGAGTAACAACGGTTTGGAGATTGCCTTGAGCGGGGATATTTTCAAATCAAAGGACTTTACTTTCAGCGCAGGTATGAATGTCTCATTCCAGAAGAATAAGTTGGAGAGTCTGAGTGGTACTTACCGAGGTGAAGAGCTGACTACCAGCGAACACATAGCTTTGGCTTATGTTAAATCACCTGGCTTATCTCAAAATAATGGCGTAACTTATTTAATGGAAGGACAGCCTGTCGGTGTTTTCTATTTGCCTCACTGTACCGGGATTAGCAAAGAAGGAAAATATATTATGGAGGATCTGGATGGTAGCGGTCAAGTGGACTTAAGTGATAGTGGAGATCGCTATGTAGCTGGTCAAGCTATGCCTAAGGCATTCGCTAATATGCATTTGAATTTCAAATTTAAGAATTGGGATTTAACTGCACAGTTCAATGGAGCCTTTGGACATAAAATCTATAATGGAACAGCTTCTGCTTATAATAATCTTGATAATTTCCCAACTTATAATATGATGAAAGGTGTTGAGCGGATGAATGATGGCAATGGCATTCATGATATTCAAGTTTCGGACTATTGGTTGGAAAAGGGCGACTATGTAAACTTTGAATATTTGACATTGGGCTATACTTTCAATCAGAAATCACTGCCTAAAACCTGTTTTATCAAAAACTTGCGTTTATCATTGTCTGTTAATAATATTTGTACAATCACTGGCTATTCCGGTATGACTCCGATGATTAATTCCGCAAATATAGCTCCACAGGCTGAGGGAACAACTTCTTATGGAACTCTCGGCGTAGATGATAAGCGAATCTATCCGTTGACTAGGACTTTCTCTTTCAGTGCTTCGATCAAGTTTTAATAATCTAAATGAATTAATTTATGAAAAAGATATTATTTTGTACAGCTTTGGTAGCCGCTTTTTCACTGACGGGTTGTTCTCTTGACGAGACGCCGAAAAGCGATTTCCTTGAAAGTGATGCTTTCCAGAGTTCAAAACTTATTTATTTGAATACGGTTGCCAATGTCTATTCAAATATAGACAATCAATTGATTGGTGTCCCTTTGAGCTCAGTATTTACTCTTCAGGAGTATTCTTCGGATGCAACCATGCAACCAGGACGTGGTGGCGACTGGGTTGACGGTGGAAAATGGCAGAATATCTTTCTGCATAATTTTGACCCATCTGTTGATGTGTATGCTAATATTTGGAATTATTTATATAAGATGGTTGGTCTCTGTAATACCTCCATTGACAAGTTGAATGAGTACAAGGCGACCAATGCCGATGCAGAAATCTATATTTATGAATTGAGAGCACTTCGAGCTTATTATTATTATAATTTGATGGATTTATATGCTCAGGTTCCTGTTGTAACTTCATCTCAACTATCCCTTAAAGATGTAAACCAATCTAATCGTTCGGAAGTATTTAAGTTTGTGGTCGAAGAACTAGAGGATTGTCTTCCACATCTTTCTGATGCAAAATCTCAAAATACAGGTGAGTATTATGGGCGCGTCACTAAGGCTGTGGCTTATATGTGTTTGGCAAAGTGTGCCATTAACTCACCTGTATACACTATTGATAACACGTCAAAAACCAGTTATCAGGCATTTGTCGGAGATGATAAATCTAAGGTGTGCGTAGCTAGTGAAACAAAAGGAGAGGCTATTTCTGCTTTGGGTAAAAGCATTTTAATCAAAGTAGATGGCGAAAGCCGCAATGCTTGGAATACGGTTCTCTATTGTGTTGGACAGATAAAGTCATTGGGATATGATTTGGAACTTAAATATGAGAATAACTTTGTTGTAACAAATGAAAATTCGGTTGAGAATATATTTACCAGACCCAGTGATGATGTGGTCTATAAGGTTACGAACTTAATGAGAGGATATTCTATTCACTATCAACATGGTTCTGCTATGGGGTCTTTCGGGGCTAATGGTTTCTGTGCCACCGTGAAACAGATGAATACGATGCACTACGGTGAACCAGATCAAGATCCTCGTATTACTCCCAATTATTACACTGGAACTGACTATGTTGAAGATACAGGTAAACTGGTGGATGACGGTGCTACGGATCAGGGACTTAGTTACGAACCTTTGGCGCCATTGGTCGATTTTGGTGCGGGTTCAGATGCTCATAAATTGAAATGTTCTGGTGCACGTTATAAGAAATATGAAGTTGATAAGAATACGACTAATCAGACGAATCCTAATAACGATATTGTTATTTGGAGATATGCTGACGCTCTTCTGTTGAAGGCTGAAGCCGAATATCGATTGGGTGATAAAGGGGCTGCCCGCAGTGACTTAAATGTTGTACGAACCCGTTGTGGAGCAAATCCCCAAGAAACAATTTCATTAAATATTATTTTAAATGAACGTGCTTGTGAATTCCCTTGGGAGGCTATGCGCAGACAGGATCAAATCCGCTTTGCAACCTTTACCCAACCTACGGTGGATCGTTATAAAGGGGTTCCAAAGAGCTTATCTGCTTCTGATTTCTTTGATGATACAGAAGGATTTACCAATGTCTATCCTATTCCTACCACAGTATTAAACCTGAATAAGAAATTAATTCAGAATCCTGGTTATTAAATATTAAAATCAATAAATGTATGAAAATACTTACTTTTTCAATGTTATTGGCTTTGCCATTCTCGATATCTGCACAAAATGTGCAGGTATCAGGAAGGGTTGCTAATTCAATGTTAGGTTCTTTGAGTGGTGTTACAATATCTGCTCAGGGGAACGGTAATTCCGTTATGACAGATTTAAATGGTACTTTTCAGTTTCAGGTTCCATCTGCGGATTCTCTGATTTTTAATTTGGCTGGTTTCCAAACAGTCAAGCAGGCTGTTAAGGACTTTAAGAATAGCGTCAATCTAAAGGCAAACTTCGAGAGTCTTCGAATTAATGGTGATAAAACTGCCACATTTACTTGTTTCGCACCTCGTGCTATCGATGTAAAGGTTTCGGGTAATTTCTTCTACCAACCCAATGGAACTATAGCCAATGGTAGTGCGGATATGCATCAAGCTGGAAATGGCTTGTGGACTTATACTACGCCTGTCTTGCTATCTGAAGTTTATCGTTATTCATTTGTAGTTGACGGAGTATATACTCTTGATGCAATGCATCCTTATGTCATTCGTGATTTTGAAACTTTACAGAATGTATTTGAGATACCGGGAGAAGTTGGTGACTTATCGTTAGTGCAGAATGTGCCTCATGGAACTGTTTCGCAGATTTGGTATCATTCGGATGGAATGAAGATGGACCGTCGCCTGAATGTATATACTCCTGCGGGGTATGAAACCTCCGGGAAGAAATATCCGGTTCTTTACCTTTGCCACGGAGGGGGTGGCGATGAGAATGAATGGATGAAATTAGGGCGCTGTATGCAGATTATGGATAATCTGATTGCACAGGGAAAAGCGAAGCCGATGATTGTTGTATTAGCTAATGGACATAGTGATTTACAAGCGGCGCATGGTGAAAATAGTTATAACTTTGCACATCCGGAGCGTCATAGGGCAAGACCTAGTCATTATGAAACGAATTATCTTTACGAAGCGAATTATATGGAGATAGTCAACTTTATAGATAAAACTTATCGTACGCTCCCTAATAGAGCTAACCGCGCCATTGCCGGCTTG
Organism: uncultured Bacteroides sp.; assembly: GCA_965140335.1. Lineage (GTDB taxonomy): Bacteria > Bacteroidota > Bacteroidia > Bacteroidales > Bacteroidaceae > Bacteroides. The sequence goes on along the minus strand of OZ223190.1, from coordinate 1,412,834 downwards.
TCAATGGGGGGATTTCATACGTGCTATATTTCTGCTAACAATCCTGATAAGTTTGGATATATAGGATTGTTTTCAGCGGCAGTGGGTGTTTCTTTGGCAGATATTAATGTACCTGTTTATCAGAATCTTGAAGGCAAATTGAAGAAGTTGTTTGCTAAAAAACCTTTATATTGGATTGCTATTGGGAATGAAGATTTCCTTTATGAGAACAACAAGCGATATCGGGCTATGCTGGATGCCAACCATTTTGATTATAAATATACGGAGTCTACTTGCGGTCATGTATGGAAGAATTGGCGTCATTATTTGGCAGAGTTTGTTCCAATGCTTTTTAATAAGTAAGAGATTTCCCTTTTTATTCATGTTCAAATATTAAGAAACTATGCAAAAACAGACCTATTCATCTGCAGATATGATTGCAAAGCTTTTACCGATTATGCTTTGTTTCTTTGCTATGGGTTTTGTTGATTTAGTCGGCATTGCCTCGAATTATGTTAAAGCTGATTTAAACTTAACGGATTCACAGGCAAACATATTTCCTTCATTAGTATTTTTTTGGTTCCTTATTTTTTCAGTTCCAACAGGCATGTTGATGAATAAAATAGGAAGGAAAAGTACTGTTATAGTCAGTCTTATCCTTACTATTCTATCCTTATTGTTACCAATTTTTGGTGAAGGATATATATTAATGTTGGTATCATTCTCTTTATTAGGAATTGGAAATACTTTGATGCAGACGTCCTTAAATCCTCTTTTATCTACTCTGATTACTGGTGATAAATTATCAAGTAGTCTTACTCTGGGGCAGTTTGTTAAAGCAATAGCTTCTTTCTTAGCGCCTTACATCGCTATGTGGGGCGCTACACAATGTGTACCGACGTTTGGTCTAGGTTGGAAAATCTTATTTCCTATCTATATGTTTATTGGGGTTTTGGCTGTTTTAATTTTAGGTGTGACGCCTATAGAGGAAGAGAAACAAGAAGGAAAACCATCGACATACGGCCAAATTTTCTCACTACTGGGAAATCCCTTTATTTTACTATGCTTTTTGGGTATTATGTGCCATGTAGGCATAGATGTAGGGACAAATACAACTGCTCCGAAGATATTGATTGAGCGGCTGAATATGAACTTGAATGATGCCGCATTTGCTACAAGTTTGTATTTTATATTTCGAACTGCCGGTTGTCTTACAGGTGCAAGTTTATTGAGTAAGATTAAAAATAAGTATTTCTTTGGAGTTAGTGTTTGTTTGATACTGGTTGCCATGGTGATATTACTATTTTCTTCTGATAAAACATTAATTTATATAGCCATTGCTTTAATTGGTTTCGGAAATTCCAATATCTTTCCGATCATCTTGGCAAATGCTTTGCAATTTATGCCAGAGAAGAAGAATGAAGTTTCCGGCTTAATGATAATGGGACTTTTTGGAGGAACTATTTTTCCATTAGCAATGGGACTGTCGAGTGATATAGTCGGACAGATTGGAGCAATTACTATTATGTTGTTTGGAGTTCTTTATCTATCTTTTTATACTACGAAGATTAAAACATTTACTAATTAAAATAGATATGAAGAAATTCATTGTAGGCTTGGGAGAAATACTTTGGGATATGTTGCCCGAAGGAAAGCAATTAGGGGGGGCTCCTGCAAATTTTGCTTATCATGTGGGGCAGTTCGGGTTAAACGGATGTGCAGTAAGTGCAATTGGCAACGATTCACTGGGAGAGGAGATACTTGAACTGTTGGGTCGGAAGCATATGGATGTGTGGTTGGAAAGGACTGCATATCCAACAGGTTGCGTTGATGTAACTCTTGATAAGGATGGAGTTCCACAATATGAAATTAAACAGAACGTAGCTTGGGATAATATTCCATGGTCAGCTAAAATACAAGAAATAGCTGAAAATACAATGGTTGTGTGCTATGGCTCATTGGCACAGCGTAATCTTGCTACAAGACAGACGATTCGTAAATTTCTTGATGTTATGCCTCTTGAGGATACATTGAGGGTTTTTGATATCAACTTGCGACAGCATTTCTATACAAAGGATATTATCGGTGATTCATTGAAAAGGTGTAATGTCTTGAAAATAAATGATGAAGAGTTGTTGTCTTTAAGAAAGATGTTTGAACTTCCCGATGTAGATGTTGAAAGCCTATGTAGAAGCATTCTTTCTATGTTTGGTTTGGAGATGCTTATACTGACTTGTGGTGTAAACGGTAGTTATGTTTTTGCTTCTGATACAACGAGTTTTATTCGTACTCCTAAAGTGGAAGTAGTAGATACTGTTGGCGCAGGCGATTCGTTTACTGCTGCTTTCTGTTCTGCAATTTTGAAGGGGAGGAATATAGAAATAGCACATAAGTTGGCAGTTGAGGTTTCTGCATTTGTTTGCACGCAGAAGGGAGCTATGCCTGAATTACCTACTTCATTTATTTCGATTCTTGATTAAGAATTGTTATATGTGGACTGAATTTATTAACCCCGGGTAGCGTATGGAAGCATACAATCTGAAAGAAGACCGTGCCGATGTCATTTACCTGCGGCGGAAATCTTTCTGGTGATAGCCGAAGCTGTCCGCGCGGAGTATGTCCATGTACCCGTCATCGGGCTGGTGGATGGTATCATTGATAGTTTGTACGAAAAGAACCTGGCTGTTTGAAAATATAGGACGTTTTATCCTTAATTTTGCCACTTTCTCAGTGCAAGGAAGGGGGGTATTGAACAGAGGTAGGCAAAGGTAGGAACTGAGGTAGGCACAGTTCCTACCTTTGCCTATCTCTGTTCCTACCTTTGCTTACCCCCTCTCAGAAGCTTCCTGGACAGGGGGGGATACTTACTCAATCTTTTTTTCTTAAAATTAGCCCTTGCCATATACTTTATTTGGCAAGGGCTAAAAACGAGATGCTAAGAGCATAACTGTTTAATGTAAGGGCAAAACAGTTATGTTATATTCTTCATTTCAAGGCACTCCATTTCCAATTGCGGACTTCAGGCATATCCAACCCATTCTTATCAATGTATTTTTTATGCTCAATCAATTTATCCTGCATCATCTTCTTTAATTCGGCTCCCTTTGTACCTAAGTGTGGAACACGGTCAATAACATCTTGTACAAGGTGGAAGCGGTCAAGTTCATTTAAGACAGTCATGTCAAAGTAAGTGGTGATGGTACCTTCTTCTTTATATCCGCGCACATGCATGTTTTCGTGATTGGTGCGGCGGTAAGTCAGCCGATGAATCAACCAAGGGTAACCGTGGAAAGCAAAGACTATCGGCTTGTCTTTCGTGAACAAGGCATCGAAGTCCTTATCGCTCAGTCCGTGTGGATGTTCCGAAGCCGGTTGCAGCTTCATCAAATCCACCACATTGATTACCCTGACTTTCAGTTCGGGTAAGTGTTTATGGAGAATGGAAACGGCAGCCAGCGTTTCGAGCGTTGGCACATCGCCACAACACCCCATCACTACATCCGGTTCTTTCCCATTATCGTTGCTGGCCCACTGCCACACCCCGATTCCTTTCGTACAATGCTCCACTGCTTCGTCCATGGTTAGCCATTGAGGCGCCTGATATTTACCTGCAATCACTACATTCACGTAATGTCTGCTTCGCAAACAGTGATCTCCTACCGATAACAGGCAGTTGGCATCAGGCGGAAGATACACCCGCACAATAGAGGCTTTCTTATTGACCACGTGATCGATAAAGCCGGGATCTTGATGGGTGAAACCGTTGTGGGCCTGTTGCCATACATGGGAAGCAAGCAAGTAGTTGAGTGAAGCGATCTTCTTTCGCCAGGGTAATCCGGCCGTCACCTTCAGCCACTTGGCGTGTTGATTGAACATGGAATCGATGATATGGATGAAGGCTTCATAGCAATTGAATAATCCATGCCGTCCGGTGAGCAAATAACCTTCCAGCCATCCTTCACATTGATGCTCGCTGAGCATTTCCATCACACGTCCATCTGTGGAAAGGAACTCGTCATTTTCTCTTGTACGGGCATCCCATTGACGGTCGGTGGCATCAAACACTGCATTCAGTCTGTTAGAGAGCGTTTCATCAGGACCGAAGATCCTGAAATTGCGTTGGTTCTCGTTCAACTTGATCACTTCGCGTAGAAACACGCCGAGTTCGTGTGTATCAGCAGCTTCAACCGCACCGGGAGAAGGCACGGTTACTGCAAACTTCCGGAAGTCGGGCATAACCAGATCATGCAATAATAATCCTCCGTTGGCATGTGGATTAGCCCCCATTCTCCGTTCTCCTTTAGGAGCCATCTCTGCTAATTCGGGCAAGAGGCGACCACTCTTGTCAAACAGTTCTTCCGGCTTATAGCTCTGCATCCATTCCTCAAGTGCCTTCAGGTGACCGGGATGTTCGGCATCTACCGATAAGGGAATCTGATGAGCGCGGAACGTCCCTTCATTTTGAAGCCCGTCCACTTCTTTCGGCCCGGTCCATCCTTTGGGGGACTTGAGTACAATCATCGGCCAACGGGGGCGGGTGGTGTCGTTGTTGGCTCTTGCATTACTTTGTGTGTTTTTAATCTGTTCAACGGTTTCCTCCAATGCAGCCGCCATGAGTTGGTGCATAGTTGCCGGATCATCGCCCTCCACATAGTAAGGTGTCCAGCCACATCCACGTAGAAACTGGTCTAGTTCCTCCGGTTCGATGCGTGCCAATACGGTAGGATTGGCTATTTTGTAGCCATTAAGATGCAAAATAGGAAGTACGGCGCCGTCATGAATCGGGTCCAGAAACTTATTGGAATGCCATGATGTAGCTAGCGGACCGGTTTCTGCTTCCCCGTCACCAACAACACAGGCCACAATCAAGTCCGGATTATCGAATACAGCACCGAAAGCATGACTGAGTGAATAGCCTAGTTCCCCACCTTCATGGATAGACCCCGGACATTCTGGTGAAGCATGGCTGGGTATGCCCCCGGGAAACGAAAATTGGGTAAATAACTTCTTCAGTCCGGTTTCGTCCTGAGTTATATTAGGATACACTTCGCTGTAAGTCCCCTCAAGATAAGTGTTAGCCACCATAGCCGGACCACCATGTCCCGGACCGGAAATGTAGATCATATCCAGATCATACTTTTTGATGACTCTGTTTAAATGTGCATAAATGAAATTCTGCCCGGGTGTGGTTCCCCAATGCCCTAATAGCATTGACTTTACATGAGACAATTGCAATGGCTTGCGCAGCAATGGATTATCCCGCAGGTAGAGTTGCCCTACTGAGAGATAATTGGCTGCACGCCAGTATGCATCTATCTTATGCAAAACTTCTGATGATAATGGATTGCTTCTTTGATACATTTCGATTAGTTTTATGTTGATAAGTTTATTGATACAATGATAGTTATGCCGTAGCTTAACTATTGATCTTGCTTTTTTAATAACAAAGTCGTTGCTGCTTATGTTTTACTATAGTCTAGATGAAAGTTCCGGGGAGTTATAAGAATGCATTACATTTTTGTTTATGCTTTTATCAACAGACATGAAACAGTTTTGTAAAAGGATTTATTTACTTTTGGGACCAAGAGTGATAGAATCTTGCATCACTTCGGATATTTATCTTTTCTTTTCAGTTAGATATGGCAAAGATTATGGTAAGTATGGCATATGTAAGAAGAAAAGAGTAGCTTTGCCGGAAAAGTGTAGCGCATGATATTTTATTTTACCGGGAATGGTAATTCCCGTTGGGTAGCAGAACAGGTGGCAAAGGCTACGGATGATGTGGCAGTGAATATTGCTGACTTTATTAAAGGTTACAGGTCCTTGCAGGACATCAGTTTGGAAGATAAGGTTGGCATTGTTTTTCCCGTTCATTCGTGGTATGCTCCTCGGGTGGTGGTCGATTTTGCCTTGCAATTACAAATACCTGAGGGGACTTACCGATACGCGATATGTACTTGTGGTGATGATGTGGGGAAAGGGATGAAACGCTTTTCCCGTCATTTTGCGGTGCAGGCCGCGTGGTCTGTACAAATGCCCAATACCTATATTCCTATGTTTAATATTGATTCACAGGAGACGGCAAAACAGAAGATTGAAAGAGCCTACCGGCTTATTCCGCAAATTGCGACAGCTATCAATCTCCGTCAGCAAGTATGGCAGGTACACGAGGGAGCTCTTCCGTGGCTCAAAACTTATTTTATCAATGCTTTATTTGTGAAGTTCTCCATTCGTTCCAAACCTTTTCATGTGGAGGAAGGATGTATTTCTTGTGGATTATGCGTGAATAGTTGCCCGGTGGGGAATATCAAGTTGCAGCAAGGAATACCAGTCTGGTCCGATCAGTGCGTTCATTGCATGGGTTGTATCCACGCCTGTCCGCAGTCGGTGATACAATATGGTAAGTCCACGAAGAAACGTGGACGCTATCATCTGGCTCAATTCTTAGACGAGAAAGAGCAATGATTGTAAAGTCTAGCGATTTATTGCTAAAGTCTGTTTCTTGCTTGATTTGTCTTATCGTGTATTCTTGTCAAGACTCTGTTTCGTCAGATTGTTTGTCATTTTGGCAGTAGGAAACTGCCAAACAAACTTCATTATTCTTTTGGCATAGTTTTCGCAAGTGTTTCTGTGTCTCATTCAATGAGGCAAATTGTTACTATTATGTAAAATGTATAACATAAAAAAACAAAAAGAACTATGAACATTAAACCATTGGCAGACAGAGTGCTTATACTCCCTGCACCTGCAGAAGAAAAAACGGTAAGCGGTATTATTATTCCAGATACTGCAAAAGAAAAACCTTTGAAAGGTGAAGTAGTGGCAGCTGGTCACGGTACAAAAGATGAAGAAATGGTATTGAAGGTTGGTGATACAGTGCTGTATGGCAAATATGCCGGTACGGAACTGGAAGTAGAGAACACCAAATACCTCATCATGCGTCAAAGTGATGTGCTTGCTGTGTTAGGCTAATTAATCAAATAAATGTTGAATTTTAAATTTAAAGTAAATAAGCATTATGGCAAAAGAAATATTATTTAATATCGATGCTCGCGACCAATTGAAAAAAGGAATCGATATTTTGGCAGACGCGGTGAAAGTCACTCTTGGTCCTAAGGGCCGCAATGTAATCATTGAAAAGAAATTTGGTGCTCCTCATATTACAAAAGATGGTGTTACGGTAGCTAAAGAAGTGGAGCTAACTGATGCTTATCAGAATACTGGTGCACAATTAGTGAAGGAAGTTGCTTCTAAAACCGGTGATGATGCGGGTGACGGTACTACTACAGCTACTGTTCTTGCACAGGCTATTGTAGCTGAAGGGTTGAAGAACGTAACTGCCGGCGCCAGTCCGATGGATATCAAGCGTGGTATGGATAAGGCTGTTGCCAAAGTTGTTGAATCAATCAAGAACCAATCTGAGACAGTTGGCGATAACTACGATAAGATAGAGCAAGTTGCTACAGTATCTTCCAATAATGATCCGGTAATCGGTAAATTGATTGCAGATGCCATGCGTAAAGTCTCTAAAGATGGTGTAATCACAATTGAAGAAGCTAAGGGTACTGATACTACTATCGGTGTGGTAGAAGGTATGCAGTTTGATCGTGGTTATCTTTCCGCTTACTTCGTTACCAATACGGAGAAAATGGAATGTGAGATGGAAAAACCTTACGTATTGATTTACGATAAGAAGATCTCTAACTTGAAAGATTTCCTACCTATTTTGGAACCAGCCGTACAGAGCGGTCGTCCTTTGTTGGTCATCGCCGAAGATGTAGATAGCGAAGCGCTGACTACTTTGGTTGTTAACCGTCTGCGTTCTCAATTGAAGATTTGTGCAGTGAAAGCTCCAGGTTTCGGTGATCGTCGTAAAGAAATGTTGGAAGATATCGCCGTATTGACCGGTGGTGTTGTTATCAGCGAAGAAAAAGGCTTGAAACTGGAACAGGCTACCCTTGAGATGTTGGGTACAGCCGATAAGGTTACCATCACTAAAGACAATACGACTATTGTTAACGGTGCCGGTGACAAGCAAAATATTAAAGAACGTTGCGAACAGATTAAAGCTCAGATTGCTGCAACTAAGTCCGATTACGATAAAGAGAAATTGCAGGAACGTCTCGCTAAATTGTCTGGTGGTGTTGCCGTACTTTATGTAGGTGCTGCCAGCGAAATAGAGATGAAGGAGAAGAAAGACCGCGTGGATGATGCTTTGCGTGCCACTCGTGCTGCTATTGAAGAAGGTATTGTTGCCGGTGGTGGTGTGGCTTACATTCGCGCCATTGATTCTTTGGAAGGTATGAAAGGTGATAATGTTGATGAAACAACTGGTGTTCAAATCATTAAACGTGCCATTGAAGAACCTTTGCGTCAAATTGTAGCAAATGCCGGTAAAGAAGGTGCCGTAGTGGTACAGAAAGTTCGCGAAGGCAAAGGTGACTTTGGTTACAATGCTCGCACGGATGTTTATGAGAACTTACATGCTGCCGGAGTGGTAGATCCTGCTAAGGTGACTCGTGTTGCTTTGGAGAATGCTGCTTCTATTGCAGGTATGTTCCTGACTACAGAGTGTGTTATTGTTGAAAAGAAAGAGGATAAACCTGAAATGCCAATGGCTGCTCCCGGTATGGGTGGCATGGGCGGCATGATGTAATATCCGCTTTGATTCAGTAGAATGAATATGCAGACCGCAGTGTTCCGAAAGGGATACTGCGGTCTTTTTGATATATCGCATTTTTTCTTTTCTTTATGTGTGTGTCACAAACTCCTTATTGTATGGAGGATAGTATACTTGTCGTGTTTTTATTTTTTTAGAGTAACGTTTGTAACGTTTTAGTTTATTATAAGTTAAAACTCTGTTACTTTTCAACCTAAAGTTAATCTATTTTGCTCGTTTCTTTGTTTTATATGCGGAAATTTTAGAACTTTATATCGATAACCTATATAACTAAAACTATTAATCTTTTAATTGGGAACTGAAATGAATAACCATGTTATTGGCGTTAATGCAGGCATAATTTGGCATTTACTATGTGGTGAACCCAGATTGAATTATGAGGCTCTGAGGAAGGAGGCTCAATTAAATGAAAAGGAATTTGCGGCCGCTTTAGGATGGCTGGCGCGCGAAGGGCAGATTGAGTTTTACGAGCAAGAGGAAGGACTATACATTTCTCTAAAATGCAATGTCTTTTTTGGCTGACTGAAATTTGATTGGCATAAAACGATTTACGGGCGTGGATTTATTGAAATCTACGCCCGTAACGTTTCTCTGCTACCGGATAATTTTGTTCCTTTGCACATTCTTTAATTTTAATAGATGATATTATGAGAAGTTTTGCTTCAGATAATAACTCGGGTGTCCATCCGGAGGTAATGGAGGCTTTAAATCGTGCAAACAAAGATCATGCTGTAGGCTATGGTGATGATCCTTGGACGAAAGAGGCTGTAGCTAAGATAAAAGAGGCGTTTGCGCCCGATTGTGAACCCTTATTTGTTTTTAATGGAACTGGTAGCAATGCGGTGGCTTTGCAATTGGCAACCCGTCCTTATAACTTGATTATTTGTGCGGAGACCGCTCATATTTATGTGGATGAGTGTGGCGCACCGGCTCGCATGACGGGGTGTCAGATTCGCACGATCAATACAGCGGATGGTAAACTGACTCCGGAGTTGGTTCGTCCTTATTTAAGGAATTTCGGTGAACAGCATCATTCGCAGCCCGGGGCCATTTATATTTCCCAATGTACGGAATTGGGTACGGTTTATACTCCTGATGAATTGAAGGCATTGACGGCGTTGGCTCATGAATATGGCATGTATGTCCATATGGATGGTGCGCGTTTGGCTAATGCTTGCGTCGCTTTAGACAAGAGTTTTAAGGAGCTGACTGCAGATTGTGACATTGATATACTTAGTTTCGGTGGGACGAAAAATGGTTTGATGTTAGGAGAGAGTGTGATTGTCTTTAATCCGGTTTTAAAGCGGGAAGCACGCTTCGTTCGAAAGCAGTCGGCACAATTGGCTTCTAAGTTACGCTATATGTCCTGTCAGTTTACAGCTTACCTGACAAATGATCTTTGGAAGCGCAATGCCATGCATGCCAATGCGATGGCTCAGAAACTATATGGTGGACTGAAATCATTGCCCGGTGTACGATTTACTCAAAAGATGGAAAGCAATCAGTTATTCTTGATCATGCCTCGTTCAGCAATCGAGCAGCTGTTACAGAACTATTTCTTTTACTTTTGGGACGAGAGAGCCGATGAAATTCGCTTTGTGACTTCTTTTGATACAACAGAAGAAGATATTCAGGGATTATTGAAGGCTGTTAAAAAGGCTATTTTATAGTTCTGAAAAGCTCTGCGAGGTATAAGGTGTTGGTCGTAGAGGGAGGCTATGTACCTCGTAGAGAAAGGCATGCTTGCTCTACGAGGAACGAAGTTGTTCTCGTAGCCTCCATCTCTTACGTTGATAAACTGACGGCAATAGAGCAGATGAAAATGAAATAAAAGTCTATGAGGTTCGGATATATCATTGAATTGTAGCTGGAAGTCATTAAAAAGGGCTCCGGAGTGATGATGTTTGGAAAATAGAAAAACTCCGGACCTTCACAGGCTAGGAGTTTACTCAAAACTTCTTCTCTTGGGGGTGAGAAGAGGTTTACTGAAAACAAACCGATTGAATATACTTTCTAATACCTTACTAATATGATAACCTAAACTAATCTATCTTACTTCTATTTGCTTTCTATTTACTTTGTACGCTATTTCTTTCGACGTTTCTTTGAATTGCTTGTGCTTATTTTCCGGAGAAATATGATTCAAAGCCGATGGCTTGTAAAACAGGAACAAAGGTATATCCCTTGTGTTGCAGTGTGCGGATCAGCTTCTCCAGATAACCATTATAGAACTTATCTGTACGACGGTCGTCGGTTCCAAAATGAACAAGCAGGATGTGACCGTTCAGCCCTTCTTTCTTCTCCACTTCCATAATTTTATCGTAGATGAACTTACTGCTTCGATAGTTCTGCATGTCCGGAGTGGTATAATCGGCATTACTCATTGTCCCCGGAGTATAGTTGATTACCTGAATGCCCATCTCTTTAGCCCATGCGGCAATCTCCTTGTTATAGTATTCGTAGGGAGGGATGAATACGGGAGCGTCTTTGTACTCGATGCCCGCCTCTTGCAGAGCAGCATAGCTTTGCATCATGTCATCTTCAAATTGTTTGCGGGTCACCAACAGGGAATCTCTTTTTCCCCATGGCATGTAAAGCAGGTGTCCGTAACTGTGGCTACCGACCAAGTGCCCTTCTTCCAAAAGCCGTTTAACAATATTGGGATAGAGTTTGTAGAATTCTCCGGTGAAGAAGAACCCGCCTTTAATTCCGTATTTTTTTAAGGTGCGGATAATTGCATCCGCTCCGTCGGCTTTATCGGCAGCAGTGAAAACCAGTGAGAGTTGTTTCTTTGACGGATCGGTACGGATAATTCCACCGTTTACATATACATTCTTGTCGCTCTCAATTCCGGCCTGTTTCATGCCTTCTTCCTGCATGGACGATAGGTCGTAGGTCAGACTGGCGGTACCGTCCATGGTTGGTTCGTTGGTGGAGTAGTCGTGAATGGCATCGTGGTAGACCATTAAGTCAGGTTGGAACCGTTCGTAATCTTGCCCCGGTACATTTGGTATGCCAGTCATATTTGCTCCGCGTAGGCTCTCGAAGATAGTCCGGTAAACCGGTCCGTCAACTAGTCCGCCGGTAGTTGTGCCGGCTCCTGCATTTAAGATGGAAGAGTGGGGCTGCGAAGGATAATCGCCATAGAGTGGGAGCTCAACGATCATGCTTGTTCCCCATGGGTTGCAGCCGAATAGCCAGTCGCGCATGGAAGCTTCCATTTCACGGTAGGTTTCGTCTCCCGTCAGCTCACGGTAAAGTCGGCATTGGGTTAACATGGCGACGGTGAGATTGTTGGAACACCAGATATAAGGAATTCCGTGGAGGAACGGGCTTTCCACAGCCTTTTCATAAGTGCGTTCAATGCCGGTGCGCATGTTACGGATGAACTCTTTGCTTAACCGTTTGTCGGGGGATTGTGCTAAGTAATAATGTCCCATGTTCATAAATGGATACCACTGATAGTGACGGGCGCTGTCGGCTCCCATCCACGGAGTGAAAGGTTCTCGGCGGCCGTATTCCACAGCTTGGTTCAAATATTTTGGGGCATGTGTATTTTTGTAGAGCTCAATGGCTCCCAATTCCATATCATCCGTCCAATTATCTTCTTCATAAATATATGGAGAAAGAACGGAAGCAGTTTGGCAGATTCCGGGTTTCTTAATTCCTTCCTGATAGGCTGCATCGGCTTTAGCACCGATTTCTGTTGCAAATTGCGGATAATAATCTTTTAGAATACGGGCACCCATTGCAAAGCAGGAGGCGAATTTTCCAGCTGTGCTGGCTACGCCTGTGGTGGCATTCTTGAATTTACCCCTTTGTTGCGGTTGTCCGCTGCAATAATATACCGGGCGACCTAGTCCGGGGCCATATCCATAGTCCACTTTATCTTTATTTGGGAGGCGCATGCCGGCATGGTCACGATCGTCGGCTATTTGATTATAAAGTTCACCAGGTGCAGGATTCATACGGTTTAGCCAGTCCAAGCCCCACTTTATTTCATCTACGATGTCGGGGATGCCGTTCGCTCTGGGTAGTCCGGCGGCATCATGCGTGTCACCAAAGGCTTCGGGGTTTTGTTGATAGGCAAACATCAGCTGATAGATGGCATTGGCGGAGGTAGTGGTGTATTGAAGGTAATCGGTTGCATCATGCCATCCCCCTCGTACGTCAATGTGCTGTCCCGTTTTGGTGGGATGGCCAACAATGTAACCGTCATGTACATGACAACTGTCTTTAAGGAATGGATTATAACCACAACGTTGTTGGCGCATGTAATTCAGTAGGAAGTCTGCCGTACCATTGTAGACTCTGGCATTAATAGGGAAGCGGGGGGAAGAAGCGTTACCTGCTTTTAAATAATAAGTCCCCGGCTGTATAAAAGAACTAAAGTCCAAGCGATAGGTACTGTTCATCTTACCGTATTTTCCGGTCGATTTGGGTGAGGTAAAAGTCTGAACGGTTTTTCCGGTGAAAGCGTCTACAAGTGAGTAAGCCTTTACATTGACCGGTTCTTCACTCATGAATACCGCTACTTTTATAGACTGTGGTAAGTAGCCTAACTGATTAATCCGTATCCATTCCCCTGCCTTCGTTTGCAGACAAATAAAGACAAGAATAATTGTAAAGAGCCATTGGTCACGTTTCATAAAAGGGTATATTATTAAGGTTGGGAGGTGTTCTCCGTTAACTGGTTTTTAGCTATACAAATAAAGTGTTTTCTAAGTATTCCAGAATGATTTCGCTTTAATAATTAAGTGATGTTATGTGTCGTTTACATATATTTAGAATAAAATAAGGCTTAATGTATCTTTATTCAGTAATTACAGTGCTAATAAATGGATTACTATTGAAGATAAGACTTGATTTTTAAGCCATCCGGGCTTATTTATAGTATCTATTCATCGTTTTTTATTTGCCATAATGAAAAAGACGATCATGTTTGAAATGACTTATAAGTTCCTTGTGATCAAGTATTCTTTTGCTTTTTAAAAGGGGGATACAGTCGGCTGGCTTGCCAGAAGAATTGAACTTAAATGGATTATAAAGCTATCGTTTAATTGTTTTTGACAAGTTTTAAGTTTTTAGCAACCGCCTTGGTGTGTTATTTGTTATACTCTATTGAAAGGATTTTAAATTTGTTGATTATGGCATATATTGATTATTATAAAGTATTGGGAGTGGATAAAGCAGCTTCTCAGGCTGATATAAAGAAGGCTTTCCGTAAGTTGGCCCGTAAATATCATCCTGATTTGAACCCGAATGATTCCACTGCCAAGGAGAAGTTCCAATCGGTAAATGAAGCTAACGAAGTGTTGAGTGATCCGGAAAAGCGTAAGAAATATGATGAGTACGGAGACCAGTGGAAACATGCTGATGAGTTTGAAGCACAGAAACGGGCACAGCAACAGGCTGGTAGCGGAGGTTTCGGTGGTTTTGCTACTGATGCTGGCTTTGGTAGTACAGGTCGTGGAACGTATTGGAGTTCATCCGACGATCAGCAGTTTTCGGGAGGTGCCGGTGGTTTTTCCGATTTCTTTGAATCGCTGTTCGGGCATCATAGCGGCGGGCGTAGTCGTGCTGGCTTCCGTGGGCAGGATTATCATGCTGACCTGAAACTGACTTTGCGGGAAGCTGCACAGACGCATAAACAGATCTTGGCGGTAAATGGTAAGAATGTGCGTATTAACATTCCTGCGGGAGTTGCCAACGGGCAAGTCATTAAATTGAAAGGTTATGGTAGTGAAGGCGTAAATGGTGGTCCGAAAGGTGATTTATATCTGACTTTTGTCATTCAGGATGATGCGATCTTTAAACGTTTGGGAGATGATCTTTATGTGGACGTTTCCGTAGATTTGTATACGGCTGTTTTGGGTGGTGAGCAGTTAGTTGACACTTTGGATGGTAAGGTGCGCTTGAAAGTGAAGGCGGGGACGCAGAATGGTGCTAAGGTCCGCTTGAAGGGGAAGGGTTTTCCTATTTATAAAACGGATGGACAGTTCGGCGACTTGATTGTGACTTATTCGGTGAAGATTCCGGCTAATCTTACCGAGCAGCAAAAAGAATTATTCCGCCAACTTCAACATACAAATTAATGGAGGATTGAACGATGCAGAACGAATTGATTATTATTAGTGATTATTGCCGCAAGTGCAATATTGACCCCTCTTTTATTGATCTGTTGGAGGAGAGTGGTTTGATTGACATTTTATCGGAGGAAGGGGAACGTTGTTTGTCCTATTCCCAATTACCTGATGTGGAACAATATAGCCGGATGTTTTATGATTTATCGATCAACATAGAGGGCATTGATGCTATTCATCATTTATTAGGGCGTATGGAGGAAATGCAACGGGAAATTAGTGAATTACGCAATCAGCTATGGGTCTTCCGGTCGAAGTTGGAGTAAGGGCTGTACACGGCTTTAATATGTGGTTCACTTTCTGTAAGTGCAGCATTTCAATATAATTGTTGAATGCGGAGCATCAAATCAAAATCGTTTCAGGTAGAACTGACGAACGGATTGAATAGAATCGTAAGCCGTTTCAGGTAAAACTGACAAATGGGTTGAATAGTATAGTATTGTAAGCCGTCTTGGATAGAACTGGTAGATTAGGTAAATAGAATAGTATAATTTTATGACCTGACGTGAAGACTAGATAGCGGAAAATATGTTGCTTAGAAAAGAGTCGGGAAATATGAATACCCCTTGTCTGTTTAAGTAAGGCAAGGGGTATTTCATTCTTTTGTATTGAATTCACATAGTCTTTCTTAGAAGAAAGGCTGATACTTATTATTTACGGTACTTGTCCAATTCATCCGGATTGAATTTACTGATAAAGCTAAAATGTTTTTCCACTTCCGCTTCAGCATAATTTAGATAGACTACGGCAGACTTCTCAAACAGTTCGGGAGCTCTCGTGGCATCCTGAATCAGTAAGTGGGACATGATACATACGGCTGACATCTCCATCAGGCGGCGGGCTACAAAGTCGAGCAACTCCTGGTTTTGAGCTTCTTTTATGGTATGCGCGCATGCTTCAAACTTGTTTGTCATCTCTTTCAGTCGATCCATCAGGGGATTCATTGCTTCGCTGCATGCTATTTCTTCGTAATCGTGCAACGTTGCAATATAGGAACCGTTAGTCACGTAGCGGATAGCAGCAACAGTCTGTAATTGAGTGGTGCCTTCATAAATACTGGTAATGCGGGCATCACGGTAAATGCGTTGGCAAGCATATTCAAGCATGAAACCGGAACCACCGTGTATTTGGATGCAATCATAAGCATTTTGATTGGCGTATTCGGAGTTCATACCCTTGGCCAACGGTGTGAAAGAGTCGGCCAGTTTGGCAAACTTTTTTTGTTCCTGACGTTCTTCGGGAGTGAGTTTACGTTCACGGGAAATATCGTCGAATGCTTTATAGATATCAACGTAGCGGGAAGTTTGGTAAAGCAGGGCACGTCCGGCGTCTAGTTTGGCCTTCATTAGGGCAAGCATATCGTATACGGCGGGGAATTCGATAATCGCTTTGTCGAACTGCTTGCGGTCTTTGGCATAGGCTAAGCCTTCGTTGTATGCGGCCTGTGATAGTCCCACTGATTGTGCGGCGATTCCCAGACGGGCACCATTCATCAGTGCCATAACGTATTTGATCAATCCCAGTTTGCGGTCACCACAAAGTTCAGCCTTGGCATTCTTGTATACCAATTCGCAAGTAGGTGAACCGTGAATCCCCAGTTTGTTTTCAATACGGCGTACATTTACTCCACCTTCACGTTTGTCATAGATGAACATGGACAATCCGCGACCATCTTTCGTCCCTTCTTCCGAACGGGCCAACACAAGGTGTATGTCAGCATCACCGTTCGTGATGAAACGTTTCACTCCATTCAATCGCCAGCAGTTTGCTTGCTCATCAAAGGTTGCTTTCAGCATTACACTCTGCAGGTCGGAACCGGCATCAGGTTCCGTGAGGTCCATTGACATGGTTTCACCCTGACAGATGCGCGGAATGAAGCGGCTGTGTTGCTCTTCGTTTCCAAATTCGTATAGAGTTTCAATGCAATCCTGTAACGACCAGATATTGCCAAATCCTGCATCGGCCGCAGCTACGATTTCCGCACACATCGTATAAGGAGTGATCGGGAAGTTCAGTCCACCGAAACGGCGTGGCATGGTCATTCCGTTTAGGCCGGCCTTCACCATCGCATTCAGGTTTTGTCTCGTACCGCTGGCATATTCCACCCGTCCATTGGCACAGTGCGGACCTTCCTCGTCCACGCCTTCGGCATTAGGCGCAATAATTTCACCGGTAATTTCACCGGTAATTTCAAGTACTTTATCGAAAGAGTCCATTGCATCCACATAGTCTTGCGGTGCATAGTCATATTTGTCTTTATCTTGGTATCCACGTTCTTTCAGTTCGCAGATGCGTTCCATCATCGGGTTGTTCAAGTGAAACTTGAGTTCCGGTATTTCGGTATAAAAGTTTTCCATAATCTAAATTGTTTATTGAGGTAATCTGAATCTAATCGGCATTGAATACCTTGTTCGCATAGGTTGTCCGTCTCTACGTCCCGGTATCCATTTATATGAACTCGCAATGGCTTCAATTGTTCTCATTGCTTCGGCATCCAGTATGGGATCAACTCTCTTCAAAAAAGAGAAGTCTTCCATCTTACCCTCCGTATTGATATAAAATCCGATGATCACTTTTCCTTCTATTTTTTTGCTTCGGGCTTGGGCTGGATATATCATAACGGTAGATAGAATGTTCATGAAAGCGTTCATGCCACCTTTAAACTGGGGCATTATTAAATAAGGTTCATGTTTTAGTTTACTTCCGTCTTCTGCATAAAGTTCACCTTTGGTGCATTCTCCTTTTGAATAATATTCCTTTCGACGTAGTTTCCCGTCGGGGTAATATTGTATGAAGTAACCATTAAGATACCCGTTGTGATAACTTTCTATAAAACGTTCCGAACCGTCAGGATAGTAAGTTTTACTTTGCCCTTCCGCTGCATTATTCTTATACAGGCATGTCACGCTGTCTTTCCCGTTGGGATATAACTGAGTATACATTCCCATTCTGACTCGGTCATAACGACTACCGGTATATTTTGAGTAATACCCGATGCTCTTTTTGATTCCATCGATTGTATACTCTTCCACTTTGATTTTCTCCGGTTCTTCCTTCGTTATAATGGCGTAGCGAATAGCTTCAGTAGAATCAACAACCCAATTGCTGCTTTTATCCAGCCATACCTTCTCTTGTGCAGTGACAGATAAGATACCGGAAGCGAGTAGAAAGAAAGAAAACAGTATTTTCATAAGATGTTTAATCTTTTTTGAGTCCAACTTGATTGATCAATGAATATCACAGAATGTTCACCGCTGTCGATTACTTACTGTTTTCCTTATAATACTTAATCATTTTCGGAATGACTTCTTCCACCGTTCCGTTGATGACATAATCGGCAATGGTGTTGATCGGAGCATTCTCATCATTGTTCACAGAGATGATAATGCCGCTTTCCTGCATGCCGGCAATATGTTGTATCTGTCCGGAGATACCACAAGCAATGTAGAGTTTGGGACGTACCGTTACGCCCGTTTGTCCGATTTGGCGGTCGTGATCGCAGAAACCTGCATCAACAGCGGCGCGACTTGCACCGACTTCTGCGTGTAGCTCTTTGGCCAACTCAAACAGCATGTTGAATCCTTCTTTGCTACCCATGCCATAACCTCCGGCTACAACAATAGGAGCACCTTTTAAATTATGTTTGGCTTTTTCCACATGACGTTCTATCACCTTCACGATATAATCGGTGGTCGGTACATATTTGGCAACATCGTGCTTGATTACCTCTCCTTTATAATTGGCATCCAGTATTTCTTTTTTCATCACGCCTTCACGAACGGTAGCCATTTGCGGACGGTGTTCGGGGTTAATGATGGTGGCAACGATATTACCACCAAATGCCGGACGGATTTGGTACAACAAGTTCTCATATGTTTTACCTTCCTTCTTATCTTCGTGTTCACCGATCTCAAGTGCGGTACAGTCGGCAGTCAGACCACTGGTCAGTGCCGATGAGACACGGGGACCGAGATCGCGTCCGATTACGGTTGCGCCCATCAGACAAATCTGTGGTTTTTCTTCTTTGAATAAATTGATTAAAACGGAAGAGTGGGGAAGTGAGGTATATGGAAATAAACCCGGAGCATCAAAGATGTGTAGATGATCTACGCCATAAGGTAATATCTGCTTTTCGATGCCTTCCAGGTTACTTCCCGCAGCAACAGCTTCCAACTGACAGCCAAGTTGGTTGGCTAATTTACGTCCTTTGGTAAGGAGTTCGAGACTTACATCGGCCACTGTGGCGCCTTCAAGCTCGCAATATACGACTATATTATTCATAATTATCCGATGGTATGGTTTTCTAACAGTTCAACAATCAATCCTTCAACATCCTGGTTGCTTCCTGTAAGGGTGCGACTGTCTTTCGCCTGGAAAGAGATGTTTTGAATTGCTTTAACTTTAGTCGGGGAACCACTAAGTCCGCACTGTACAATGTCTCCATTGACATCGGCAACACTCCATTCGGTTATGTTCATATAAGGATACTTTTCATAAAGTTCGGCATACGGTAAGGTTTGCCCTTCTTTTGTTAGCGCGGCCTTCTCTTGTGCGCCAAGTGCACGTTTATATTTCTGTACCAACTTGGCATTTCGGGGACGGCAGGGAGCAGCCGAACCGTTAACGGTGATGACAATGGGAAGTGGACCTTCCACCGTTTCCACGCCACCATCTATATGACGTTTCACGGTAATACATCCGGTTGTTTCTTCCACGTTGAGAATTTCCTCCGCGTACGTAATTTGTGATAAACCAAGTTTCTCTGCAACTTGTGGTCCTACTTGTGCTGTGTCGCCGTCAATAGCCTGACGTCCACCAATAATGATGTCGTATTCGCCGATCTTTCTGATGGCAGTAGCCAGCGCGTAACTGGTAGCCAAGGTATCTGCACCGGCAAAAGCACGGTCGGTTAACAGATATCCATTGTCTGCTCCACGAAAAAGTCCTTCACGAATAACTTCGGCTGCACGCCCCGGTCCCATGGTAAGGATCGTGACGGTAGAGTCCGGATGTGTATCTTTCAGCCGGAGTGCCTGCTCAAGAGCATTCAGGTCTTCGGGGTTGAAGATAGCGGGAAGTGCCGCACGGTTGATGGTGCCGTCGGCTTTCATGGCATCTTTCCCAACATTGCGTGTGTCGGGAACTTGTTTTGCCAATACTACGATTTTCAAACTCATGCTATTTATTAATTAGTATTAGTATATTCTGTCAGTGCCGGTAAAAAGTAGTAGTTCTCTCATGCTATTTATATATTCCGGTTAACTATTAGCGTGCAAATTTACGCAAAGAGTTGGTTTTCACAAGAAATGGATGTGAAAAATCCACAACGAGAAAGGGGGGAGCAATTATAACCGGTCTCCTGTCTGATTTACAATTTGCTGATAAAGTCAAACTCCAGACAGAGCACTACATGTATAGATATTCGGCTGATGATCGGGGACTAATTGATTCGGGGCGACCGGATCTCTTGAATATATCAATAGCCGGATGATGAAATAGGACATATAAAAGCTACCAAAAAGACAAGACATCCTCGCTACAGCATATTGTAACGAGGATGTCTTTATAAAATTAGGCTTTTTAATACCCCTTTATCTATTCAGGGCTGTTATGTTCCGACTTTTTGATAGCCTTCTTTCCCTGATTGTTTTTATTTGATACCGATTTTCTTTGCTATATCTTTAGGTATGGCATTTTTGTTGATAAGAATATTCATTGTTTTGTAAGCAACGAAAGCCTTAGAAGCATACCAAATTCCTTTGTATTTGCCTGATTTGCCCCATGAGTTCTTTACCATGAAATATTCTTTTCCGTTTTGATCTTTGGCAATGCCATAAATTACCATGCCATGGTCATCGGTGGTTTCCCAATCATCAAATCCTTCTTGGCGCATCTTCTGGGTAACCTTGATTTCAGGAAGAGGCTTTGAAGTTAGCTCTTTACGCTTTTCTTGTGAACTGAGTCCGGTCCAATGGGCCATATCGGAGCCTGTCAGTTCTGCTCCATGAGCAGCATCAGGCACTACGGCAATTCCGTCACGAGTAAAACCTTCTTCACTTACATCGCTTCCCCATGCAAACGTATATCCTTGCTTTACAGCGTATTCCATAACTTCCATGAGTTCGTCCAATGGCAGGTTCCAGGATTTAGCGTTGCGCCAGTTATCCTGAATTTCCAAAGAAAATTGAGTATAGAACGGATGATGCGTATATGAAGTCAACGATACATAGTCGTCAGGGTTCAGACCAAGAGAAGCTGCAAATGTCTTTGGAGTATATTCTTTTCCTTTATAAGTAAAGGTTTCAGGATATTTACCCAGATAAGTATCATAAATAGCACTTAATCCATTTTCCCATACCGGGGTCAGTTTTTTTAGTTTACCTTTAGCTATGGCATCCATATAAGCTCCGGCCACAGCATCAAGCTCTGTGTGCACAGGCAGAGTGTCACCATACAGAATACCAGGCATGACACTTTGGGGTACAAGACCGTAGTTCTTCATGCAGTAAAGTGCATCATAAAAGCTTCCTCCGGGAGAGAAAGAGCTATCGCCATGGTAACGTACGTAGTTGATTGCACGGTCTACCATTGTATGGTGTACAACGAACATTTCCGAAAGATCATAATCTCCTTTGCCCATACGTAGTAATTCCGATTCGAAGAATCCCATACTCGAAAAGCTCCAGCAGGTGCT
This sequence comes from uncultured Bacteroides sp., assembly GCA_965140335.1. Taxonomy (GTDB): domain Bacteria; phylum Bacteroidota; class Bacteroidia; order Bacteroidales; family Bacteroidaceae; genus Bacteroides. The sequence continues at coordinate 1,391,338 of OZ223190.1, read as the reverse complement.
TGAACGATTCTGGTTTTTGATTGATGTAATCGGATTCTCTTTAACTGTGGTGAAGACGAAACCTTCATCTTTCTTAGGAGCGTCTTGAGCTACCACACTTAGGCTGAATATTGCCAAAGTAGCGATAAGTATTGACTTTTTCATCATAATTGAAATGGTTTATAATTTTGTTGTTGGCACAAAGATAGACAGAATATCCAAAAGAAAAAGTATCTTTGTGATGTTTATTCACTCAAATAGGTTGAAAATGGTAAGTATCGATTCTCAGACCGGACTGGTTCTTGAAGGCGGAGGCATGCGGGGCGTGTTTACGTGTGGAGTGCTGGATTATTTTATGGATCATAACATACGCTTTCCCTATGTGATAGGGGTGAGTGCCGGTGCATGTAACGGACTTTCTTATATGTCTGTTCAGCGGGGACGTGCCAAATATAGCAATATCGATATGCTTGAGAAGTACCAGTATATCGGGTTGAAGCATCTCTTGAAGAAGCGGAACATCATGGATTTTGATTTACTTTTCGGAGAATTTCCCGAACATCTGTTGCCCTATAATTATGATGCTTATTTTCAATCGACTGAACGTTATGTGATGGTAACCTCTAATTGTATGACCGGAGAGGCCAATTATTTTGAAGAAAAACAGGATAAGAAACGGCTTCTGGATATTGCCCGTGCATCATGTAGTTTACCTTTTGTTTGTACAATTACTTATGTGGATGGCCAACCGATGCTTGATGGGGGAATTGTGGACAGCATACCTGTGGTGCGTGCTTTTAATGACGGATTTACCCGCAACGTAGTGGTCCTAACCCGTAACCGAGGTTACCGTAAGGCGCATAAGGATATTCGCATACCGGCTTTCTTTTATCGTAAATATCCTAAGATACGTGAAGCTTTGAGTTCACGGTGCCGTGTTTATAATGAACAATTGGAAATGGTGGAACGCTTGGAAGATGAAGGTAAGATAGAGGTGATCCGTCCGCAAAAGCCGATTGTTGTTGACCGCATAGAACGGGATATCCATAAGCTGACTGATCTTTATGAAGAGGGTTATGCTTGTGCTGAAGCTTTTTGCTGCAAAACGGTTTTGTGCTAAATCATCTGCTCTTCTTTTTACCACCACTTTACGGATAGTTGACGAAGCATAGTGGCACTTGCTCCGGTTGATCCGATATGCTGTATTCCTATTCCTCCGTAGGTATTAGGCGTTATTGTTGCCGACAAGTCTACGGATGTTGTTAATTCCGGTTGTTCGGGCTTGTTCAGTGGAGTCATTGTTTCAGCATGTGCAGTGAACTTGTCTCCATGTATGCTAAGTTGCAGGGTGCAGCCGGTGCGGTAGCAGATAGACGAAACCGGTGCGGTAAGCGGAGTGGCTATACCGTTTTTGTATTGCATGAGTAAGAAATCTACAGCCTTGTCATACTTTGTGGTACGGATAATTCTTAATGCATAACCGGTGAGTGTATGGGTATCGAATTTGATATAAATATCCATATATTGTCCGGTAGCGCTACCAAACCCCTGCCCGGCCGTTTTGGCAGGATCTACTTTCAGTGTTATTTGCATATCACCGTATTTCCCTTGCAATGGAGTATAAAGCAAACGGGCACCGCGGGCTGCTTGTAGTAATCCGGTGGCATTGGCGGCTCCGTTTACACCACGTCCGTAAATCCAACTGTTTGGGTTGGGAGTCCAATCAAACTCTTGTGTATCGATGGGCTTATAACCGTCGACGGTCCAGAATCCCGGCAAGAGAAGCGGTTGATAGTCGGTGGGGAAATTCAGAAAGTCGGTTTTGAGAGCGCTTTGTGCCGGATGGGTGGTTGATTGCTGCGAACCGCTTTTGGGTATTGTTATATCGCTTGACTTGTCTTCTTTTAGATCAGCGGAGAAATAGGCAATCGGATTTTGGGTTATGGTGGTGTATTCCGGACCGGGATGACTGCGCAAATGCTTGGGAGCTATGGTTACTTTCATGTAATAACCGTTATCGGCGGCTGATAAATGGTACTGTTTCAGGGGATGGTTTAGGCGGGATATGGCGACCGGAATAGCCTTTTTGCCTTCATTGTCGGTACAGCGATACCAGGTAATCAATGACTCATCGGCACGTCCTTGCAAGTCCAATGTATAATTGACTGTAAGTGTATTTGCATTCCTTGTTATCTTGGGATCGAGCGTGAACTCCGGTGCTTTAAGATAGGGCGGGCGGACAGTGATTACACAGCAGGCTTGCAGCCCAGAGGCTGTTGTGGCAATGACGTGTACTTTTTGTGCTTTTTCTCCATGATTTGTTCCGAGGACAAGGCAGCTTCCTTGATGATCGGGCAAGAGACGGACGGCAGCTGATTCTTCAGAAGGGACATTCCAACAAACCTGAATGGTATCAAGTGGTGATCTGGAATTGAGAGATGCGGAACCGGGAGATGCTATTGAATCAGAAGATGATTTCTGCAGAGAGCCGGCGTTTGCTTTGACGTGGATAGCATGGGGCTGAGTTCCGAAGTAAACGGCATTGGCTTGAATAAGTAGGGAATCAGTACCTGAAATCAATTCGTATTTCCGTTTGGATAATACCAATTGGGTAGGGATGTTGCCCCAATCTATTGATTGCGTATGTGTGGTTTTATTTATTTTCTCCAAGAATGCTTTCTGATTTAACGGGTCCCAATTGTCATTACCACGCAACAGGTTATAAACGTTATAGATAACGGAATCTTTTAACGCTGTGCACTGTTCCGTTTCTTTTACTGTAGACGATTTGTGGGGAACGGTTGTGTCCGTTTGGGTTACTTTTGGATTCTCTTTCTCTTCTCTAGATGGTATTGTCAAACGATAGGCCTTAAGTAACGGCCTCCGGTTCATATCCATTGTTATTTGTGATTGATCGGCACTGATAAACAGGGGTTTGTTATTGAGGGTAAGGTGGTATTGATAACAGCGTAAATCATTTGTAGGGTTTGGTGTCCATCCAATGTATAGGCGGGCCTCATCGTTTGTCCACCGGCAGTCCACCATGCTCACCGGGCTTCCTGTTTTCGTTAGGTATTGTTTGTCGTGCGTCAGCGAATGAAGATCACAATTCAGAAGGACTGCTCCCGTACCTTGGGTGGCATAAAAAGGCTTACCGCTGAAAAGAGTAAAGCGACTGTTGAGATAGACTGCTGTACCACAAAGTGCATCGTCGGTACATTCAAAGTAGCAATTGTCGAACAGGGCGCGTCTGGCACCGGCAAACGGACACGAGTTGAGTCGGCTGATGAAGCGACAGTTACGTGCCAGCACACGATCACTATTACAAATAATTAACTGGGCCTGTACAATAGTTGGAGAGCGCTTTATCCGATTATAGAGAGGGTTCAGCGGATAGACCAAATCTACATTGCAATAATTGCCGAAAGTGATGTTTTCCACTTGTATGTCATCCCCGTCCAGATGGAGCATGGTGAAATTGCCGACAGCTCCGAGTGTTTGTCCTCTATTACAGGCTACAACTACATCTTGCGGATTGTTTGATAATCCGATGAGGCGTAGATGGCTGACCTTTAACTCCATTCCATAGGGTATACTTTCACCTGGTTTGGGAATGCGTATTTCCAGATCATCGGGGTTGTCTATCCAATAAACCCCCGGAGCAATATAAATCGTCATGGGTTCTGTGGCTGTGCCCGGTTGAATATGTTCCAAAGCCGTACGTATGGAATTGAAAACATGGGGCTGTTGTGCCACTGTCTTTTGATTTACTTTTGCATCCAAATATAAAGTATGGGAACTTAACTCTATTCTCTTTCCTTTATAGAGAAGTGTTTTTTGTGCTGATGTAGATAGACTAAAAGCAATGGAAAAGAGAGAGAGTAGTAAATATTTCATGATATGGGGCTTTGGTATTATCTTGCAATATTCGTAATTCCCGGGCACATATCCAAAACTATTCATGCATCTTCTTGCTCTTTAAAAAACAAAATTCATCCCGGTTACTTTTCAGCTCTCGGGATGAACTTATTCTCGGATTGATATACTTGCTTTAATAGCCGATGGTGAAACGCTCTTTATGATGGTTTTCTTGCTCCAGTTCATCTATCATAGCTACTGCATAGTCTTCTACAGAAATATGACTGTTGCCCTTTTCGTCTACAATTAAATCATCCTTACCCAAGCGGAACTTGCCGGTACGTTTCCCCGGTGCAATATTGCCGGCTGGAGAGAAGAATACCCAATCCACTTCTTGCTCTTTACAAAGAGTATTTAAATAGAATTCGGCCAGTGATTTCACACCTCCCATAATTGCTTCCGGCAAACTACTGGTATCCATTACACGTACTCCCGGGGCGCAGAAGAGAGTTCCGGCACCACCCACACAGAGCAAACGTTTTACGCCGGCTTGTCTGACACTCTCCAAGATAATAGGATAATTCTTCAGCGTATCCTGATAAATGTTCGGGTTGTTCCAACCGGGGTTGTAGGCACTCACTACAGCATCTTTTCCTTTAAATAGCCGTACTAATGCAGCTGAGTCGGAAACATCTGCTTTGACTACTTTCAGGTTAGGACTAGAGGTCTTTACTTTGTCCGGGTTGCGTACTACAGCTGTCACAAAGTGGCCTCTGTTTAACAATTCATTGAGGAGGGCGGTTCCTACGAAACCACTTGCTCCTATTAATACTACATTCTTCATCTATCTGTAATTTAGTCAATACTATATTCTTCATCTATTGAACTAAATAAGTAAAAGTGAACATAAAGTTAAGCGATATTTAATAGATTAACACTCTTACTACTAATCAGTTCCCAAAACTCCTGAATATTGAGGTTATTGAGTGATACAAAGATCTTTCTTCTTTTTGAATTATACAAGAAGGTACTTCATTTTCAATTACTTACTCTTATGAAACCATTGCTGATTCTAAAAGGTTTGACTGCGAATGTTTTTTTATTTTTTGTTTAATGAGTCCTCATCTATTTGTGATGATTGTTGTTAATATGTAGAATAGTAGTTACTTTTGTATTGTAACAGATAAAATAAAACTAGTTATGAATAGAACGGAGTCCCAGAATGCTATTTATCCGGATTGCCCAATTCGGAATATCATGGCACGTATCAGTGATAAATGGTCGATTTTAGTACTTTATACTTTACAGCAAACCCCTGTGATGCGGTTTAATGAATTGCATAAATCCATACCTGATGTTTCTCAGAAGATGCTGACGGTTACGTTGCGTACTTTGGAAGAAGATGGTTTTGTCAGTCGTAAGGTATATGCCCAAGTGCCTCCGAGAGTGGAGTATGCATTGACGGATCGGGCGCTTTCATTGCTGCCGCTTATTGACTCGCTGATTTTGTGGGCTAAGCAGAATATGGAAAATATTCTAAGAGACCGGATGAAAACGCAGGCTAAGGTTCCCGGCTGTTAATCATCTGGGATTATTGCTAATGTATGTCCTAAAATAAGTATGCTATACAGGTTTTCTTATCGATAGCAATTATCCGGAATCAATCGATGATCTGTATACCCAGTCCGGTAAGGAGACCTTCTAAGCCATAGCGGGAGAACTTGGCTTTTCTTAATCGGTTGGCAGTGGGGTTGAGGCTATAGTTGCGTGCCGTAGTGAAATCAGCATCTTCCAGATTTGTGTGATGAAAGGACGCATCACAGAGATCGCATTCGGAGAAAGAAGCGTGAGCTAATTCTGCTTCCATAAAATCGGCATTTTGAAGATTACATTTGGTGAAGCGTGTGCCTTTCAGTTTCATTTCAGTGAAGAGTGCATAGGAGAGCAGGCAGTTGCGGAATTCGACGGTAAGACCGAAGCGATTGCTTCCGGTGAAATCAATTCCTGTCATCTTGCAACCACTAAAAAGGGTGTTGAGCCATGAGGCATTGTTTATTTTGACTAGTGATAAGTTACACTCGTTGAAGGTGCAACTTTCAAAGATCACCCGACCTATGATCTGTTCGGCGAAATTGCATTGTTCAAAGGTGCATTGATAATAATGCTCCTCTAGTTTTTCTTGTGTAAAATCAATTTTCTTCAGTGTTTGTTCTTCCATAATTACTTGTTTTTGCTATACTCACTTTCCGGTTTTTCACTGTATTGGTTAAAAGGAATAAGAATATAATAACCTGATCTATTGAATTTATTTTAAGGTTATCTCTTAGGGATTCTTATTCTTTTTCTCTTTGCTAAGAATAAAGAACTTTTGGCTAAAGTAACGGAGAAAAGCCCTTCCATATAATTACTTGTTTATTTCTTCTCACTGTCTGCTTGCAGTTAGCTTCTTCGTTATTTCCGATATTCTTTTAGCTTATATTTTTATTACGGTTGATATTTTACTTATTATTTGTATTGTTTCTTCTCACTGTCTGCTAGCAGTTAACTTCTTAGTTATTTCCGATATTCTTTTAGTTTATATTTTTATTACAGTTGATATTTTACTTCTTAATTATTTCCGATATCCTTTTAGCTTATATTTTTATTACAGTTAATATTTTACTTATTGTATTGTTTCTTCTCACTGTCTATTAGCAGTTAGCTTCTTACTTATTGTTTAATTACTGATGGCTTTGAATACGGGGCGGATTTTCTGAATTTCCGATTCGAAGCCAAACCAATAACCTTTGCCTGATGCTCCGTCAATAGGTAGGAAGCAGAGCCGGAGGCTTTCCTTATATTCTCCGTAGATCGTTTGCCAATCTTCAGGAGGAGTTTGATGTTTGGTTTTGACCTTTTCTGCCGGAAGTTTTTTGAGAGACATGCCAGCTTCTATCCATGCAACAGTCATGGCCGTTTGATACTCAGGGTATTGCTGTTTGCAAAATTCATAAAGTACAAGTCCACGTTTTTCCAGACTCATCGGCTGGTCAATGAGGTTGGCTTTGACCAAGTTGCCTAGGAACGAGTGGAGGAAACCGTTTTGTTCCAGTATTAACCTTCGGGTGACAGCCTGCCAAGCAGGTGTATTGTAGTATTCGTCCAGCAATCGCGAGAGCTGCCGGGCGGTTTGTAACTCACTGACACTGATTTCGCGTGTTTGCAGTACTTCGTAGGGTGGGAAAGGGGAATATTGAATGCCTAGTTCCGTAGCTCTTTGACGCATTTCAGTTCCGGGAAGTAGTTTCAGTAATTCCAATTGGATTTCCCCTGCGCCGTATTCTGCCAAGGTATGGATATCCTCGAAGATTTCCGAGAGGTGATAAAGCGGTAGCCCGGCTATCAAGTCGGCGTGTGTCTCCATGTTCGTGAGGGAACAGAGGAACTTCAATCCTTTCAGCGCATCACTCAGTTGGCCCATCCGACGACTTTTCTGTAATACCGGTTCCCGTAGACTCTGGATGCCTGCTTCCAAATGGAGCAAACCTTGCGGCAGTTGCTTTAGTTCTTCTTTTAATTCGTCGGTTAGCAGAGCGGGATGTATCTCAAGGTGGAAATGGATGTCGGGGGCAAATTCAAGGAAAAGTGCGATCAATTCTTTTGCACGGCGGGCGTTGTAGTTAAAAGTCCGATCGAGTACACGTACATTTTTGATGCCGTGTTGATGGATGAGGTGAAGGCGCTCACGGATGGTTTCGATGGACAATGTGCGTACTGGCTTATCCCCCCCACTTACGCAAAAGGCGCATGTATTAAAACAACCACGGGTGGTTTCGAGTTGAACAAATGGTTTGCTCCAGTTGAAGAAACGGCTTTTTTCAGGAGGAACCAGTCCGGCATAGTTCAGAACACGTGCTATCCCGTTGTCGATGTATTTGCCCTGAGTATTCAGATAGCACAGCCCGGGGATGGTTTGCCATTCATCCGGTTGTTGCCAGTATGTCAGCCATAATGGAAAGACTTCTTCACCTTCACCTCTGAAAATACAGTCCACAAATGGATTGGCATGCAGGAAGAATTCGTTATCACCCAGAAACTCCGGTCCGCCAAGTGCGATACAACACTGAGGTAGTAAGGCTTTGACGCGTGAAAGAATGTGCATCAGTTGTTCATGGTTGAATAGCCAGGTTGTTGCCGCTATGATATCCGGTTGATAGCTTTGGATTTCGCTGACTGTCATTCCCACCTGCTCATTAATAGTGGTTGATATCACTTCCCATTCAATGCTGTTATGATCTGCAATTTGTGCATGCAACGCAGGAAGTGCTAGTGATGAGTGAGCGTATGAGCAGTTCAAGTCGAGCCAGAGTATCTTCATTTATCCGATAGATTTATTATGTTAGTAGCAATTCGTTGCAAAGATAGTAAATGTATTTGGCTTGATTATAGCTATTACTCAATAGGTTTTAATTTGGTATGATCCTCCGTTTTCTTTAATTCATTTTCATTGATACGGATTACTTCTATACAAGGCATAAAAGGAAAACCTCATAAGTACTTGACCTATGAGGTTTTTTTGAAGGGGTGGCAGAGGGGACTCGAACCCCCGACATTCAGAACCACAATCTGACGCTCTAACCAACTGAACTACAGCCACCATATATGCGTCATTTCTCAAACGCGGTGCAAAGATAGATATTATCTTTAATACTACAAATTTTAGATGAAAATTTTTAGAATGAAAAGAGGACTATTTCTTCCGTTCTTCAATTCTTATATTGTGTTGCTGAAAGAGGTTACGGGCATTTTTTGTGAAGATATTCAGACGGTTACGAGCAGCCGCAGGCAGTAGGGAACATGCCGGATCATCCACCGGATAAAGGATGAAATTTTTCTTTCCGGTAAGTCGCGGACGTGCTGTCCATACTAGATTGTATTCGCAGTGGCTAACTCGAACGGGTGTGGGAGCGGTTGGCTGCTTTTTTTCGCTCTTTTCTGTGCAACAGAGTGTGTCTGCTGTTTCAGCTTTGTGTAGGGTGTCTTTGTTTTCTACAGGGGAATGGAAGATGATCTGATCTTTTGTAAATGCGGTAGCCGGAAGAGAGGCTTTTTCCAATTCGAGAGTGAAGAGCAATCCTCCGTCCGTATTGATTTTGCTCATGTTGGAGATGAAGTTGCCCAGCGAGTAGACAATGATGTGCTGTGTTCCGTCAATGCTGTCCGTTTCCATTTCCAGAGGTTGCACCACGTGCGGATGTGAGCCGATGATGTGGGTGACGCCTTGCTGAATCATCCAATGGGCCAGTTCACGTTGCTCGTTGCTGGGGAGGGATTGGTACTCTATGCCCCAATGCATACAGGCGATAAGGACATCGGGATGCCATGACTGTGCTTTGCGGATGTCATCCGAGATCGTTTGTCGGTCGATGTAATTCACTACGTTAGGGGGTGTCACCTTTATGCCGTTGGTGCCAAAGGTGTAGTTAAGCAGGGCAATGCGGAAGCCTTTCTTTCTGATTAGCAGTGGGTAATGTTCCTGACGTTGTTGCTCATCTTTATAAGTACCCAGATGAGGAATATGCAGTGAATCCAGCATCATGATGGTGCGTTGCAATCCCTTTTGACGTCGGTCGAGGCAGTGGTTATTGGCGGTGAGTAGTACATCGAATCCGGCTTCCTTAATGGCGGAAAGGTATTCGTCGGGCGCACTGAATGCAGGATAACCTGTATAGGGCTCTCCTCCCAGCGTGACTTCCAGATTCGCAATGGCAAGGTCGGCATTGCTGACTTGCGCCTTGACTAATTTGAAACAGGAGGAATAATCGTACTGTCCGTTAGGTGTACGTGCCGCACTGATTTGCTCCTGATGTTGCATCAGATCACCTGCGAATAGTAGGGTAATTCTTTCTTGTGCCAAAAGAGTTACACTGTAGAATGAGAGGAGAAGAAGGATGGACTTTCTCATTGCCATTGTTTTGTTAAGGGTAAACGACTCTTTTGTCACCGATGGTGTGTTACAAACTAATGCTGATCTCGGTTTTGCAATTCAGAAATAGTGGGAATGCCGATTGGGAAGAGTTTCCGGTGGTTTTTCCTAATCCGGAAGAAGAGGGTGAAACCAACTCTTCTTCCGGAATGGAATGCCTTATAAATGGAGGCGGTTCTTATTTATAAATGGTTTTTGTACCAGCCAGTAATGTATTCTTCATGAGAGAAACGATGGTCATGGGGCCTACACCTCCGGGTACGGGAGTGATGTAGGAGCATTTTGGAGCGACTTCATCAAACTTTACATCACCTGTCAGTTTGAAACCGGATTTTCTTGTTGCATCCGGTACACGCGTAGTGCCGACGTCAATAATCACCGCGCCTTCTTTTACCATTTCGGCTTTTACAAAATTGGGTTGTCCTAAGGCGGCGATAATGATATCGGCTTCTTGACATTCTTTGACCAAATCTTTACTATGACTGTGGCAAACGGTTACAGTAGCATCTCCGGGATAAGTCTTTTGCATCATTAAGGCGGCCATCGGTTTGCCGACAATGTTGCTGCGTCCCAATACCACGCATTTTTTGCCTGAGGTTTCTATCTGGTAACGTTTCAGTAATTCCAGGATGCCGTTGGGCGTGGCCGATACGTAGCAAGGTAGTCCGATGGACATGCGCCCTACGTTGATAGGATGGAATCCGTCCACGTCTTTACGATAGTCAATGGTTTCAATCACCTTTTGTTCGGAGATGTGTTTGGGTAAAGGAAGTTGCACGATGAATCCGTCCACGTCGGCGTCTTCATTCAGTTCACGTACCTTTGCCAGTAATTCAGCCTCGGTGACATCAGATTCATAACGAATGAGCGATGATTTGAATCCGCATACTTCACAGGCTTTCACCTTATTGGCGACATAGGTCTCGCTACCCCCGTCGTGACCGACTAATATTGCTGCCAGATGAGGACGCTTGCCTCCTTTGGCTACGATGCCCGCTACCTCAGCAGCAATTTCTTGCTTTACTTGTTCCGAGATGGCTTTTCCGTCTATTAATGTCATATTATTAGTTGTTATGGTTTGAATTTTTCCGTTTCATCTTAATTCCTGAATGCCTAAATTCGGTAGAGGCGGAATGCACTGGTATGTGTTGATTATTATTCCGCTCGGATTTTGATGAGGACAAAAGTAGAACATTTTGGGGAACCCACCAAGTCAATGGAAGAGAAAGAAAATCGGTCTATTTTGTCAAGTGCAGATTTATGGATAATTAACTCTACTAGCCTTTTTCCAAAAGATGTCCTTCCTTTTATCTGATTCTGATTACTGCCGGCTGAAGGTAGAAGCGATATTTATGGCAAATAGAAGTGGCATTTCATTTGAATAGAGCCTCTGTTTCACCAAAATGCAGGCTCTATTTTACTCAAATGCAGGCTCTGTTTCACCAAAGTACAGGCTCTGTTTTACTCAAACATGGGTTCGGTTTTGCTCCTCGTAAGGTGTGTATTGTTTGATTAGATGGTCTGTTTGACGGCAATTGCCTATCTGTACTTTCCGGACAGAATCGTTAAAATAGCTCCAAGTACTGTCTGTTACGTGCAAACGGATGGTCTGTTACACCAAAGCAACTGTTTGTTGCACCTGAATGGATACTTTGTCGTGTCTGGCGGATGCTCTGCTAAACGTGAACGCATGGTCTGTTGTATCCGGATAGATGGTCTGTTGCACCTGAACAGATGATCTGTTAGATCTTAAGAGACTATCTGTTGCTGCCCAATAGACGGTCTGTTTCATTCGAGAAGTGAAGGGGTTAAAAGATAAGAGAGGGAACAAATGTTCCCTCTCTTATCTTTGTATAATAAATTAAAATCTATTGTATGAATTGCTTTTGCAAAGATATTGCGCCCGATAGCAAAAGTCAAGTTTTTCGCCGGAAAAATTATTTTTTTAATTTCGGCATTATCTTTCCCATTTTACTACCTGTTACCATTTTCATCATTTTGCGGGTTTGGTCGAACTGTTTCAGCAAGCGGTTGACTTCTTGAATGTTCGTACCACTACCTTTTGCGATGCGTTGGCGACGTGAACCGTCAAGAAGTGCAGGATTGCTTCGCTCTTTCGGAGTCATGGAGTGAATAATTGCCTCTATGCTTTTGAAGGCATTATCATCAATATCAATATCTTTAATTGCCTTACCCACACCCGGAATCATTGAAGCAAGATCCTTCAAATTACCCATTTTCTTGATTTGACCAATCTGGCTGAGGAAGTCGTTGAAATCAAATTGATTCTTGGCTATTTTCTTTTGTAAGCGTTTGGCTTCTTCTTCATCATATTGTTCCTGGGCACGTTCCACCAATGAAACAATATCACCCATACCCAATATACGGTCGGCCATACGCGCAGGGTGGAATTGGTCGATGGCATCCAGCTTTTCACCGGTACCTACAAACTTGATGGGTTTGCTGACTATCGTACGGATAGACAACGCTGCACCACCACGTGTATCGCCGTCCAGTTTGGTCAATACCACGCCGTTGAAGTCAAGACGATCGTTGAATTCCTTTGCTGTATTTACGGCATCCTGTCCGGTCATGGCATCTACCACAAACAAAATCTCGTTTGGATCAATAGCTTCTTTAATGGCCGAGATTTCATTCATCATCTCTTCGTCCACTGCCAAGCGTCCGGCAGTATCCACTATAACCACGTCATAACCTTTGGCTTTAGCTTCCTTGATTGCATTCTGTGCTATTTCCACCGGTTTCTTGTTCTCCGGTTCCGAATACATCGGTACCCCGATTTGTTCCGCCAGCACACGCAACTGTTCGATAGCAGCGGGACGGTATACGTCACATGCCACAAGTAAAGGTTTTTTGCTCTTCTTCGTTTGCAACATGCGTGCCAGTTTACCGGAGAAGGTTGTCTTACCGGAACCTTGCAGACCGGACATCAGGATAACGGCCGGTTGTCCCGATTGTCCCTTGATGTCAATCTCGGCAGTCTCGCCTCCCATGAGTTGAGTCAGCTCGTCATGTACGATCTTGATCATCAACTGACTGGGCTTGACAGCGGTCAGCACATTTTGTCCCAGAGCTTTCTCTTTGACCGTGTCCGTAAAAGTCTTGGCTACTTTATAGTTGACATCGGCGTCCAACAAAGCCTTACGCACATCTTTCAGCGTTTCGGCAACATTTATTTCGGTGATTTGGCCTTCACCTTTCAAAATCTTGAATGATCTTTCGAGTCTTTCGCTTAGATTATCGAACATTTATTTGATAGATTTACGAATTACAAATTACTATTATTGAGGCGCAAAAGTACAAAAAATCCCTGTATATTCAGAGCTTTTGTGGGAAGAATATTACTTTCTGAGTGTAGTGGGATAAGTGAAGAGGATCACCGGACCTTCTTCTACTTCTTCAATGATTTGGTAAGTACCGCCAAATTGGTCGAGCAATAAACTGTTAATTGAATTCTGTATTTCACTTTCCTGACCTGAAAATTGCGGGTCGGCCAAATAACTGTTGACTACCTTGAATCGTAAAATTTCTCCTTTTTTATCTAACGTAAATTCAATATTACGTTCTTCTTGGGTTGAAGTAAATAGTGGCGTTAATGTGCTGCTAACTAGTTTCATCATCCAACTGCCATCCATTTGGATGACATATTCCTTTAAGTCACAGTGAAAGCTGATTTGCAAATCAGGGTTCCGCATCTTTGCTACGCTAATTGTATCAGTGCACAGTTGCACAATATCATCATTTTTTAGCTGAAATTTCATCATGCCTGCTTCCAGACGGGAGAGGTCCAATACGTTATTTACCAGGCGCATCAGTTTGTCGGTATTCTGCTGTATGATCCCGGCATATTCTTTACGGCTAGATTCGTCAATGTTCGCTTCTGTTGCAAGAATTTGGCAAAAGCCTACTATTCCGTTTAATGGAACGCGGATGGCATGGCTTATATTAGCCAGAAAGCGGTTTTTGGTTTCATTGGTCTTTTCCAATATTTTTGTAGCCTTTAGCGTCTCTTGTTCCGAGATTTCCAAGGCTTTTCGTATCCGGTTAATACGTGTGATATAAACGATGCACAAGATGAGCGTTAGGCCGATGGTCAACAATATGATAAATTGTATTCCATTCCTTATTTTGCCTTCTTCCCAGATCAGATTATCGAGGTGATGCATCGATTTTATTTCTTCAAGTTGCGTGGCTGAAATAGCGGCGGTTATTGAGTCTTGCAAATAATTAGCCTTTTTGTATAGCAATAGTGCCTCTTTATAATTCCCCATTTTTTGGAAAATTTCAGCTTTAGAAATCAATTCTTTGGCGTATTCCATTTGCATGGGACCGTACTTTTGTATGACACTTATTGCCGAATCGGCATGCGTGAGGGCGGTGGAATAATCTTTTTCTTGTTTGTAGTACTGTGCGCATGCGTCTTGGTACATCGACAAATAGGGCAAATAGCTCTGCTTGTTAATGTACAATTTGGCTTTCTGCATATATTGTTTTGCAGAATCCAGTTGCTGCATATTTGTATAATAATAGATGTAATGAATGTCCGTATAGAGATAATCATCATAATGAGCTTCATACATATCCGGTTCCTCTTTTATGATAGAATTGAGCAAATCCTTACTCTTATCCAAATATTTTTTAAGCATTCTGTAGTTATTCAGGCTTTTATAGTATTCTATAAATTGGCATAAAACGATAATCTTATCATCTCTATGCTTGAATTTAGGAAATAACTTATAAGCTTTTTGCAAAATTTCTCCTTCTTCTTTTCTCCTGCTGGTTTCATGGTATGCGTTGATCAGACATTCGTAGGCTGCAATTAATCCATCCGCGTTTCTTAATTGTTGAGCCTTCTGCTGCATGAGTTGTGCTTCGTTGATGGCATATTCATATTCGCCATTATAAATGTAGGTATTGATCAATAACTTTTGTGCATTGAAATACATTAACCAGTATTGAATTCGTCCGGCAATTGGTTTCAGATAATTAGCCCATTTATAAACGCTGTCTGTTTGATTTTGGTTATAATAGTAGGAGAGTTGGTAATAAGCGCTATGACAAATATACCGGTCATTCTTCTGAGCTTCAGCTTCCTTGAACATGCTTTTGACGTAGTCCATATATTCGGGAGACGACTGTTGGGTTACAACCTGTTTTTCCATTGTCTTTAAGCGGGCTGAATCGTGCGGGAGCTTGATAATCTTGGACTGCAGACTGTCAGCTAAGGGGCTCGGCATATTCAGGCAGTTGTTCGTCAATCCGGAATAGATCAGGTAGTTGCTTACAGCTCCGTAATAATTGAAGCAATTACTTGCAAGGCTGGTATGGGGCTGCAGGCATAAGGCAATCAGTATAGTCAGAATATATTTCATGAATAAACCTCCTTTTCCTCATTAGTGGTCAGTGGGTGGACAAAGAAAAAGCGGGACCCTTCCTTGTATGTTGGATCAATCCATATTTTCCCTCCAAAGCGTTCTGTTATTAATTGACAAATGGCAAGTCCCAATCCGCTACCTTGGATATTTTCATTGAGCTTTTCAAACCGATTGAAGATATTCTTTTGTTTTTCCGGAGAAATACCGCAACCGGTGTCTGTTACCGAAAAGAGTGCATTGATGCCACCCGGTTCTATTTCCAATGTAAGTGTGATGCTTCCTTGGCTGGTAAACTTGGTTGCATTAATCAGCAAATTGAATAGTAGCTGTTGTAAACGTGCCCCATCTGTATAGAGTTCCAACTGATTTAGAGTTGTTTTAAATTCTACGGTTGCTGCTGTTTGTTTGATCTTATTGACTGTATCAATGATATTCCAGCAAATGCTGACTGCGTCACATTTTTCAAAATGGAAATTCATATTGCCCGTGTCAAGGCTTGATAAATCAACGACATCATCTATTAGTTTTAGCAGGAGATCCGAATTTTGCAATATGATATCATTGCACTGTTGGCGGATCTCATCACTTATATTTTCGTCAATTAATATGGAAGAAAAGCCGGATAATGCGTTCAGTGGGGTTCGTATTTCATGGCTCATGTTGGATATAAAAAGGCTTTTGGTCTGAATGGAATTCTCCATCTTCCGGCGTGCTTCTTCCAGCTTTTTTTTCGATAGGGTCAGTTTCTTATTGTTATAATAGGTATGAAACAAGGCCACTATGAATATCGCTAAGATGAATATGCTTCCTACAATCAGGTAGAACAAGAGATGGCCTCGCTGATTCTGGTTATTTATTTCAAGATGATCCATTTGATATATGGTACGCAATAAATTGATTTGAGATGAATAATTGCGGGCTTTAATGGAGTCTCTAATGGAATTAATCGTTTGGTAGGTTTCGCATGCTTTCGTCAGGTCTCCCTGTTTGGTATATAAGCCGGCTAAAGTCGTCTCTAACTTTAAATATCGATTGTGGGCATTATGAGTTTTGCTCTTATCTGCAAGTTCGCGATAGAGTCTTATTGATTTTTTATAATTGCCTGTTTTTTGGGCATATTCGGCTTGTACATATTTAAGGAGTAAACCGTAGTATGTTAAAGGATGGCGTTGATGCCATTTTTCTGCTTTTTTCATATAGTACAAAGCTTGCTTCAAACTATCGTTTTGAAGATTATAATATGCTTTGAAAATATTGATTATAAAATGATTGTATCTGGCTTTTTCGTAGGTTCTGCTAATATTATTAATATGTTTTTCCGCTTCTTTCATGCGCTTTAATTTGGTTAGGATCGGAACCAACTGTATTAAGACGCGTTCTTGTAAATTTCCGGAGTTAGGTGTTTTGTCGAGATGTTCTAGCGCTTCCTTATATTTTTCCGATGCTTCCTCGTTCATATTTGCATTCAGGTAGGTATCTCCAATGGCTAAATATGCGATGCCAATTCCTGTCCCATAGTGTATTCGTCGGGCTTCTTCCAGCATCTTCTTGGCCTTGGATAAAGCTTCTATTATATGTCCTTGGGCTCCGAGTATATAAACAGCCATCTGTTTAATGAGGAACATGTGTTTATAGTCTCTTCTTTGTTTGAAGGTTGTTACATAGTATGCTTCATTCTGGATAAAATCCTTTGGCTCAAAGCTGGGAGAATAGAGCAGGTTATTATCGATTATAAGTTCGATATCATGAATGTGTTCTTCCTTCCGGTTTCTGTTAACCGAGAAAACAGAGGCATAGCCTAATATAAATAAAGAGAAAAATAATATATATCTTTTGTAGGCTTTCACCATAGTGTATATTTGCTTCTGTTTGACTTTAATGATAAATGCACGCTAAATATAGATAAAAAAGGACGAAATATACAACATATTTCGTCCTTTTTTATTTGCTGAACGTGTTAAACGCGTCTTTTGTATTAAATGAAATGCTCCGCTTGTAGATACGGAATGCTTAGCTATTCATACTCATTAGAAATTCATCATTGTCTTTTGTCCTTTCCAGACGGCTTTTGACGAAATCCATAGCTTCTATCGGGTTCATATCAGCTAAGTATTTGCGTAAGATCCACATGCGGTCCAAAGTCTGTTTGTCTTGCAGTAAATCGTCTCGGCGGGTGCTGGAAGCTACAATATTGACAGCCGGGAATATCCGTTTGTTAGATAGGTTGCGATCTAATTGAAGTTCCATATTTCCGGTGCCTTTAAACTCTTCAAAGATTACTTCGTCCATCTTGGAGCCGGTATCAATTAATGCGGTTGCAAGGATCGTGAGCGAACCTCCGTTTTCAATGTTACGGGCTGCTCCGAAGAAACGTTTGGGTTTGTGCAAGGCATTTGCGTCAACACCACCCGAAAGTACTTTTCCAGAGGCCGGGGAAACCGTGTTATATGCCCGTGCCAGACGGGTGATTGAGTCAAGGAAGATGACTACATCATGACCGCACTCAACGAGTCTCTTCGCTTTTTCCAAAACGATGCCGGCTATCTTTACGTGTCGTTCTGCCGGTTCGTCGAAAGTTGATGCGATAACTTCTGCATTTACGGTGCGGGCCATGTCGGTGACTTCCTCAGGACGCTCATCGATTAACAGCATGATCATGTAAACTTCAGGATGATTGGCTGCAATAGCATTAGCTATATCTTTCATTAACATCGTCTTACCTGTTTTGGGCTGGGCTACGATCAAAGCACGCTGTCCCTTACCTATAGGCGCGAATATGTCCACAACACGTGTTGACAGAGAGTCGGAATACCCGCCTCTGCATAGTTTGAACTTTTCGTCAGGGAATAGTGGGGTAAGGTGCTCAAATGGGACGCGGTCGCGTACGAATGCCGGATCACGGCCATTAATCTTCTCTACTTTGACCAGCGGAAAATACTTTTCACCCTCTTTGGGAGGGCGGATAATTCCGTCTACTACGTCGCCTGTCTTCAGTCCAAAAAGTTTGATTTGCGACTGTGAAACATAAATATCATCAGGGGAAGACAAGTAGTTGTAATCGGAAGAACGAAGGAAGCCATAGCCGTCTTGCAAGATTTCGAGTACTCCTGTTCCTGTGAGTATATCATCGAATTCGTATACCTTTTCACGCTCTGCCGGTTTGCGCTCTGCATTAACCGAATTATTTTCATTTGTATTTGCGTTCTGTAATATAGGGCGTTGTGGCTGTCGTGGGTTGTTATTGTTGTTGCGGTTGTTGTAGGGAGCATTGTTGTCCCGCTGGCGGTTTTGTGGACGCTGCTGTGGTTGGGGACGGGGTGCCGGAACTGGTTCTACAACTGGTGCTTCCGTTTTAGTCGCTTCAAATTTGCCTATTAATTCGGATGGCAATTCCACGCTTTCAGTAGGGAGGTCTTCGATAGGGATAAAGTCTTCCTCCGTTTCGGCGAGGATAGGGCTATCATCTTTTACTATTTTAGGCTTGGGTTTCTCTTGAGTTGCTTCAAAAGCTAGCCGGGGTTCTTCCACCGGAGTCGTTTTTTCTGTTTCAGGAAGAGTTGTCTTTTCTACTTTACCTTTGCGGGGACGTCCTGGTTTTTTTTTAGGAGTGGAAGCAGAAGATTCTTTTTCTTTATTCGGACTTTTATTTTCAGTTGTATTCTTGTTCTCAACTGTTGCTGGCTTTAGTTCTTCCTTATTTTGCTGTTGTTTTTTCTGGATCGGTGCCGGTGCATCCGTCTTTGGCTTTGTCAGGTTTCCGTTTTTATTTGCTGAGAATACTTTATCTACCCCCTCTTTTTTTACGGTAACACGAGTTCGTTTTTGTCTGTCGCCTTTGTTTTCATCTTTAATTTTATCAGCAGCTACCTTCTTTGTCGCACCTGCGATGGCTTGTTCATCTAATATTTTATAAACAAGTTCTTCTTTTTTTAATGATTCTGCTTTCTTAATGCCCAATTCTTGGGCAATAGTTTGCAGGTCCGACAGATTTTTGTCGTTCAATTGAATAATATTATACATAGAGTATATATGTGAATGGTTTAAAATTTCTTTTTTTATGAATAGACATGTCTTGTCTTGCTACGCTTGTTGTAACACACAATATGGTAATTATACCTCTCTTATTTTACTAATGTTTATGGGATCTTTATATTGAAGGAATTCTGATTAACTTTTCTCTAAAGAAAATAACAGAGTGTTTCAATGGCGCAAAGGTATGAAATAATTTTGATTACGTAATTAATTTGTTCTTTTTTTTATTCTATTTTTTGATTTATAGGCTGTTAGCTGATTAATAATTAGCAGGTTTTATAGATGTGAGGCTTTCAATATGTTGCGTTTTTCTAAATAATATAAATAAATTGTTTTTGTAATATTTGTAGTCTGTTCAAAAAGAAATTAGCAATTATAGTGTATCTGGTATGTTTTTATATGGGTTTTAGTTAAAGAATAGGTGTGGAATCTATTTTAACGCGAACCATCCGGAGGGTTTTGGTATCTATTTTATAGCGGTTGTCCGTCCGTTCTCCCACAAGCCAAGCTATTTGTTCGCCGCAGCAAAGTACCCATTGTTGTTCCTTGCGGGAGACTGAATATTTCTTGTCGGTCAGGTAATCACTTATTTTTTTTCTTCCGGTCATTCCATATGGAATAAAGCTGTCACCTTGCTGCCAATGACGGAAGTGTAATTCGCCTTCCAATTTGTCTTTATCAAGAAAGGCTATGTTCTTATCATGGGGGACAATGAAATTTTCGGGAATATCTTGCTCTTCAATAACATATTGAAAGGGAGGCGCATCGGTTGAATTTTTGTTCCTTCCACAGGGTTCGATCAACAGAATCTCCCTGTCTTTTATCACTCTCCATGTGTTATTGCTGAATGTTTTTCCTGCTTGTCCCTGCAAAGATTGGAATACATCTTTTATCTGGGTTGCATTAAATCCCAGTGGGTGCAGGATTTCAAACAGCAATGTTTCAGGTGCAGGTTCTTGCAGTAGTGTTGTTATTGATAGTCCTCCGTCGGTCTGTACCCGTTTTTTTCCGTCTTCTATACCTTTATTATATAGTACTGCCATATCGTTGAGATATTCGGTGGTACGGGTCAGACTTTCTTTTATGGACGGATTGATTGTTTGTAGCTGTGGCAGCAAGTTCAATCGTATCTTGTTGCGTAAATACTCATCTTGCAGGTTGGTACTGTCCGTAACGTAGGTTTGCCCGATTTCTTGCAGGTACTCAATAATTTCCTGACGGGTGAGGCATAATAGCGGGCGGACAATTTTATTGTTCTTGGGGCGAATACCGAGCAGACCTTTAAAGCCTGTTCCGCGAATGAGATTCAATAGGAAGGTTTCGATGCTGTCGTCTTTGTGGTGTGCCACGGCGATAAAATCGGCCTTTTGCTTTGTGCGCAATTGTTCAAACCATTCGTATCGTAATTCCCGCGCGGCCATTTCAATGGAAATATGACGTTGAATTGCTATTTCCGAAGTCTGGAAATGTTGCACATGAATATTAACTTGAAGGGTGTCACATAAATTGCGGACAAACATCTCGTCACGGTCCGACTCTTCTCCGCGCAAGTGAAAATTACAATGAGCAGCTTCGCATGTATAACCGAGATCCAAAAGTATGCGCAAGAGTGTCACCGAGTCGGCTCCTCCGCTTAGTGCCACGATCATCTTTTCTCTTGTTGTAAAGAGTTCTTTCGTTTTAATGAATTGCGCTACTTTCTGAATATTCATCTTGCAAAGATATATATTATCTCTTATAATGTTGTTATTACGGTGTTGCAAAAAGCATTTTATAATCTCTTATTTAAAAACAATCTAAATAATTTGTCCTCTATATACAATTCTTGTATCTTTGTGACGTAATCAAGTTCAGAAAGATAACAACTATGCGTTTATCCGAGTTAGAAACTGGAGAAAAAGGAGTAATCGTCAAGGTGCTGGGGCACGGAGGATTTCGTAAGCGAATTGTCGAAATGGGTTTTATTAAAGGAAAAACTGTGGAGGTGTTGCTAAATGCCCCTTTGAAAGACCCGGTTAAGTATAAAGTAATGGGATATGAAATCTCGCTACGACGGCAAGAGGCGGAAATGATAGAAGTTATCAGTGAGCAGGAAGCTAAAGAACAAGTTACTGTATTGAATTCTTATAAGGGGATCCCCGAAGAAATTTATCCGGAAGATGAGAAGTTGAAGCAGGCGGCCCTTGGAAAACGAAGGACCATTAATGTGGCGTTGGTGGGGAACCCTAATTGCGGTAAGACTTCTCTTTTTAATATTGCTTCGGACGCTCACGAGCATGTGGGGAATTATAGCGGGGTAACCGTTGATGCAAAGGAAGGGCATTTTGATTTCCAAGGCTATCACTTTCGTATTGTGGATTTGCCGGGGACTTATTCCTTATCGGCTTATACTCCTGAAGAGCTTTATGTCCGTCGCCATATCATTGATGAGATGCCGGATATTGTGATTAATGTCGTTGATGCCTCCAATATGGAGCGGAATCTCTATCTGACGACTCAGTTGATAGATATGAATGTCCGGATGGTGATCGCACTCAATATGTATGATGAGCTCGAAGCTAGTGGCAATACGTTGGACTATATGAAGCTAAGCCAACTTTTCGGTGTGCCTATGATGCCTACCGTTTGCCGTACGGGGCAGGGGGTGGACCGATTATTTCATGCTATTATTGGCATTTATGAAGGAGCTGATTATGTGGAGCAAAGTAAAAATGTCCGTGCGGAAGTACTGAAAGATTTGGAAGATTGGCATAAGAAGTATGTACCGGATCATGAATTTAATCTAGAGGAAGAAGAACGGCCCCATCCCCGTGGGGCATATCGCCATATTCATATTAATCACGGCCCTGATTTGGAGCGTAGCATTGATGAAATCAAGGTGCTGATTGGTAAGAATGAGGGGATCCGTCATAAGTATTCCACTCGCTTTCTAGCTATTAAATTGTTGGAAAACGATCCGGAGATAGAACGCTTTATTCAAACACTGTCTAATGGTAAAGCTATTATAGACGTCCGTAATAGCGAGCGGCAGCGTATCCGTGATGTAATGGATGAAGATAGCGAACAGGCTATTATTGATGCGAAGTATGGATTTATAGCCGGAGGCTTGAAAGAGACTTTTGTTGATAATCACCAGGATAACGAGCATACCACAAAGGTTGTTGATTCCATTGTGACGCATAGAATCTGGGGATTTCCTCTTTTCTTCTTACTTCTTTATCTTATGTTCGAGGGCACTTTTGTTCTGGGAGATTACCCCATGCAGGCCATCACTTGGCTAGTAAGTGTTTTGGGTGACTTTATCCGTAACAATATGAGTGCCGGTCCGTTGAAGGATATGCTGGTCGATGGTGTAATTGGAGGAGTTGGAGGGGTTATTGTTTTCCTACCTAACATCCTACTTCTTTACTTCTTTATTTCGTTAATGGAAGATTCCGGATATATGGCTCGGGCTGCTTTTATTATGGATAAGATCATGCATAAGATGGGGCTTCATGGTAAATCGTTTATTCCTCTGATTATGGGATTCGGATGTAATGTGCCGGCTATCTTGTCTTCACGTACTATTGAAAACCGTAAAAGCCGTCTTATTACGATGCTCATCAATCCTCTGATGTCATGCAGTGCCCGTCTTCCTATTTACCTGTTGTTGACAGGAGCCTTTTTCCCCCATAGTGCGGGACTGGTGTTGTTGGTCATCTATGCGACGGGTATTTTTCTGGCGGTTCTGTTAGCACGTCTGTTTAGTCGTTTTTTGGTAAAAGGCGATGATACTCCCTTTGTGATGGAACTTCCGCCGTACCGGATTCCGACTACAAAAGCAATTTTCCGCCATACCTGGGAAAAGGGCGCGCAGTATCTTCGCAAAATGGGTGGCATTATTATGATGGCTTCGATTGTGATTTGGGCATTGGGCTATTATCCAGATCATAACGCCTATAATTCTGTGGCCGAGCAACAGGAGAATTCTTATATCGGGCAAATAGGCAAGGCTATGGAACCAGTTCTCAAACCTTTAGGATTTGACTGGAAGTTGGGTATTGGTCTCCTTTCCGGAGTTGGAGCAAAAGAATTGGTCGTAAGTACTATGGGGGTATTATATACCAATGATGCTAATGCTGATACGGTGGGTTTGGCCGAGCGCATTCCTATAACGCCGTTGGTGGCATTTTGCTATATGCTTTTTGTATTGCTTTACTTCCCTTGCATTGCTACGTTAGTAGCTATCAAGCAGGAATCGGGTAGTTGGAAATGGGCGTTATTTGCCATGTTCTATACAACGTCGCTGGCTTGGGTTATATCTTTTATTGTTTATCAGATAGGAGGGCTGTTTATATGAGTAATTGGCAACAATGGGTAGTTATTATATTACTACTGTTATGTTTTGGCCGGATTGGCTGGGGCGTTTATGCTTTTTTTCGTCGGGCGAAGAAAAAGGGGAATCCATGCGATAGTTGCGTAACAGGTTGTGACTTAAAACAATTGATGGATAAGAAGCAGGAAAAGTGTAGAAGTGCCAGTAAAGAGGCGAAGAAAAAATGTTGCGGATAGTTGCTGGTTACAAAATTTGTACTACCTTTGCAACCGCAAACGAAAAAAACGGTACCTTGACCGAGTGGCTAGGTAGCGGTCTGCAAAACCGTGTACGGCGGTTCGAATCCGCCAGGTACCTCAATTTAAGTTCCGAAACTGTTTAAAATGTTCCGGAACTTTTTTTTTGAAAAGGCCGGTCGGGAATTAAATGGATCATACCTAAATTCTGAGGGATTGCCATGTTAAGCATAAATTTTAGATAATCTGAATAAGAAGAATGCCACATCCCTGACTCCTCTGAGTTGTGCTCTGAATAGCTTTATTTTTGCATTAAAAGATTCGCTTGCCGCATTAGTTGCACGGTTCTTGAAGAAAGCTACGATTCTTAAGTAATGCGTTTGTATGGTTCTTGCCACTGTACCAAAGGATAGAAACCCAGATTTATCAACCTCATCGTACCAACGAGCCAGTTTGGTTAATGCCACATCAGCATGCGTGGGCTGATGATAAATGAGTCCTAAGCGCATACTTAAATAGTATGCCTTTTTGATATCCGGGTATTCTCTAAACAGAATAGCTGCACGCTTACTTTGAGAACTACTCCAGGCTGTCTCTTTCTTAAATAACAAATAACGGCTTCTGGCAAGTAGTTGTTTTTTAGTATCTCCATTCTCCAATATCAAAGGTTTGTACTGCATTCCACAAGCCTTAGCATGGCTAATCTGTATATTTTCTTTATCCATAGCCTCCCAACGTGCTTTAATACGCATTTCCTGTACGGCTTCAAAGGCCAATTGCTGTACATGAAAACGATCGACCACTTGCTTGGCACCGGGAAAACAGATACGGGCAATCTGATGCATGTTCGAAGCCATGTCTAAAGTGATCTCACGAACTTGAAAACGACGTCTGCGCGATAGCTGAAGCAATACAGCCGAGATTGTTTGCACATCCGTTCCTTTAATCATGGCAATAATACTTCCTTTCTTACCTTTAGCTCCCTTATTGATTAGAATAGTGTATAACTCTCCACGAGAAAGGCTTGTTTCATCCAGCCCCACATGAGCACCCATATTCTTTTCAAACAAGATCCAATCTTCTGCATGGGGAAGTTGATCCCAGCATCTGTAATTGCTCAGATGATTCTTATATTGTGATTCAAGTTGCTTGGCCTCCAAACCATAGTGATCGGCCAATGAACTGATGCTAAGGGCGCGAGAGTCGATCCATAGCTTTTAAAAAAGACGCAAATTCAGAGCTAATTTGCGTGCCTTGAGCCATAAGCTTCCAATTTCTTGAAACATAATTGGATTGAGTGTGATTGTACCATCTGCGTTTCTTTATATAAAGTATACAGCTCCGTCCACGCATGGGATAATCATGCATACGGACTTCCTCATAGAACCCTTTACTTTCAAGCTTATCCTGATGATATTCTTCAGGAGGATTATTTTTCTCCTCAAAATAGATTTCAACTTTATCGGAAAGTTCATTGAAACGAGTCATATCAAAGTAATCAAACATACCATCTGGAAAGATGAAGCGAAGGAAAGTATCGTAATTCATATCCTGTTTTTCAGGCAAAGATATAATATTTAAGATGAACAACCCTCAACATTTCAGTATGATCCAATTAAATTCAGGCTCTATTTTACTCAAGTACAGGCTCTACTTCACTTAAATGTAGGCTCTATTTTATCAAAATATAGGCTCTGTTCTTATTATGTAATCTTAGCTTTATTCTATATGAGGCTTCACTATACTTAAGCACAACCTCTGCCTTATTTTATATGAGATTTCTCTGTGTTAAAATGCGACCCTTGTCTTATTCTACATGCTACTTTGTTTTACTTAAATATAATTCTTGCCTTATTCTAAATTCAACTTTGCTTTACTTAAATGTAACTTCTGTCTCTTTCTGTTGAAAAGCTCAATTTATTAAGTATTGGTTTCTATTATTGGAAGAATATTTTCCTTTTCTCTTATGTGATTTTTAATACTTTAGTCTTGTATATGTGCAGGTATTAGCGGATTGGCTAATGTTTATTGTGTATTTTTGTTAAAATAAAATTTACTTTGCTTTAATATAATTCTTTAAGCTTATCTTTGTAAAATAAGTTGTTTGCTTTGTTTTTTTAGGATTTGGTTCTTACTAATTTTAATATGTAATACGATGAAATTGACACCTCTTATCCGGCTAAGTTTAAGCATAGCTTTTTTCTCTTCTATTTCTGTCAGCTTGTTTGCTCAAGAGGCTTATAAAGATGTACACTTAACTCCTTCCGAACGGGCGGAAGATTTGCTTCAGCGATTGACTTTGCAAGAAAAAGTTGATTTAATGCAAAATTCTTCCAAACCAGTTCCTCGTTTAGGTATTAAAGCTTATGACTGGTGGAGTGAAGCGCTTCATGGTATTGCACGGGCTGGTAAGGCTACAGTTTTCCCGCAAGCTATTGGCATGGCGGCTTCGTTTGACGATGCCCTGCTTTTTAATGTTTTTGATGCTATCAGTGATGAGGCACGGGTGAAATACAGGCAGTTTAGCTGTTCGGGACAGCATGGTCGTTATCAGGGGCTGACGGTATGGACGCCTAATATAAATATTTTCCGTGATCCACGATGGGGAAGGGGGCAGGAGACTTATGGAGAAGACCCTTACTTAACCGGTAGAATGGGGGAAGCCGTAGTACGTGGATTGCAAGGACAGGCTAAATCCGGTTACGACAAACTTCATGCCTGCGCCAAACACTTCGCTGTGCATAGCGGTCCGGAGTGGAACAGGCATACTTTTAATGTGGAGGATGTTTCACCCCGTGATTTGTGGGAAACGTATCTACCAGCGTTTAAGGAACTGGTTCAAAAAGCTGATGTAAAAGAGGTGATGTGTGCTTATAATAGTTTTGAAGGGGAACCTTGCTGTGGCTCTAATCGCTTATTGATGCAGATTTTGCGTGACGAATGGAATTATAAACATCTGGTAGTAAGTGATTGTGGTGCAATCAATGATATTTATATGCCTGTTCCCAAGGGGCATGGATCGGAGCCGGATGAAGCACATGCCAGTTCCAGAGCAGTGGCAAGTGGCACGGATGTGGAATGTGGTTCGGTTTATAGCAATTTGACAGATGCCGTGCAACGTGGATTGATTAACGAGGATAAAATAAATAAGTCTGTTTTTCGTTTGTTGAAGGCTCGCTTTGAATTGGGGGAGATGGACGACCCCGCATTAGTGCCATGGATGCAGTTGAAAGATGATGTAATTAATAGTCCGGCTCATCAGCAGTTAGCTATCAAGATGGCTCGCGAAAGTATGACATTGTTGCAGAATAAAAATAAGTTGTTACCTCTATCCAAAGATTTGAAGGTCGTGGTAATGGGCCCCAATGCCGCGGATTCTGTTACGATGTGGGCAAATTATAATGGTTTTCCTTACCATACGACGACTATATTAGAGGGCATTCAGAAAAAAGTAGGAGTGGATAACGTTCACTATCTGAAAGGCTGCGATTATGTACGGACTACTGATTTAAGCAGTCTGTTTGATCAATGTGCCTTGGATGGCAAAGCCGGATTTGAGGCTACTTATTGGGGAAATACCGATTTTAAAGGTAATCCGGTGGCAAAAGACTGGCTGACTACACCTCTTAATTTTTCCGCTACGGGGGGGACTGTTTTTGCACGTGGTGTGCCTATTTCTAACTTTTCCGCTCGCTATCATTCAGTCTTTACTCCTAAAGAATCTGGAACCGTTGCGTTCTATATGACTTTAAACGGGAATTATAAACTGTTTATTGATGGATTACAGCAGAGTACGGGTCGGTATTTGGGGTCACCTACAAAAGTTGTGACCTTAGATGTAGAAGCCGGAAAATCTTATGATATCCGCTTGGATTATAATACTCGTTATGATGGGATGTTGAGTTTTGATTTTGGTAAAGAAAAAGCTATTGACTTGAAAAAAGTGGCTGCGGCTGCTAAGGATGCTGATGTGGTGATCTTTGTAGGAGGGATATCGCCCAGACTTGAAGGCGAAGAGATGGCTGTACAAGCCGATGGCTTTAAGGGAGGAGATCGAACGAGCATTGAATTGCCTGCGGTACAGCGGCAATTGCTTCAACAACTTCACCAAGCCGGAAAGAAAGTGATATTTGTCAATTGTTCCGGCTCGGCAATGGGATTGCTTCCCGAAACCCGGAGTTGCGATGCCATATTACAAGCATGGTATCCCGGACAGGCCGCCGGTATAGCTGTGGCTGATGTTTTATATGGTGATTATAATCCAGCCGGTCGGTTGCCTGTCACTTTTTATAAGAATATAGATCAACTTCCTGACTTCGAGGATTACTCCATGAAAGGACGCACTTATCGTTATTTTAAAGGTCAGCCTTTATTTCCTTTCGGCTACGGACTCAGTTATACAACATTCTCTTACGGACAGGGGCGATTGGATAAACCGGTTGTTAATGCTGGTGATTCGATAACTTTGACCATTCCTGTTACTAATGCCGGTAGCCGGGATGGGGAAGAAGTGGTACAGGTCTACATGAATCGGGTGAATGAGAAGGACGGACCAATAAAAACATTACGCAGTTTTCGTCGTGTAACTTTAAAGGCCGGTGAAACCCGCGAAATAAAAATGTTGCTAAATGCAGATGCTTTGCAGTGGTTTGATGTAAATTCAAATACTATGCGGTGTCTTCCCGGGGAGTATAGACTGCTATATGGAGGCAGTTCGGCCGATCAAGATTTAAAGGAAGTCAAATTGGTTATGCGTGAAGTTGAGTAGAGTGATTCTGTTTGTTTGCAATAAATAGCGTATATTTGCTACCACATATAGCTGGTCGTTTACTTCTTTTGATATAGCTAGCTGTTTATTTCTTGCTGCTGGAAAAGATACTAAATGATGTTGGCCTATAACAAAAGCTTTATAATGAGTGTTATTCTTAATGGAGCTTATTCCGTTTATGACAAATTTCATAATGCAGGAAGGAGTCTTAAAGTGGCTTTTCTGAGTTGACGAATTGTAATTGAAAACAGATAAATAGGTAATAGAAACAGATAAATAGAAAAAGAATGATGAAATCCATTAAATATTTAATAGTGCTTGTTGCGCTGGCTTTGAATTATTTGCCAGGAAATGCACAACAACAGCTTGCTGATAGTACTGGCTATATTGTGCGGGTAGGGGAGGTAGCCCCGGACTTTACAGTAACATTGACAAATGGCAAGCAAGTTACACTTTCCGACTTTCGAGGAAAAGTGGTCATGCTACAATTTACAGCAAGTTGGTGCGGTGTATGTCGTAAGGAAATGCCTTTCATTGAGAAAGATATTTGGCAGCGCCATAAATCCGATTCAAACTTTGTGTTGATGGGCATTGATCGCGACGAGCCTTTGGATAAGGTGATTACTTTTGCGCAATCGGTAGGCATTAGCTATCCTTTGGCACTCGACCCGGGTGCGGATGTCTTTGCTAAATATGCTCTTCGTGAAGCTGGTATTACCCGCAATGTGCTTATCGGAAAGGATGGGCGTATTTTGAAAATGACCCGCTTGTACCATGAAGAAGAGTTTGCTGGTTTGGTGAAGGAGATAGACGATTTGTTAAAATAGTAAGATTAATCAGTGTAATGCCTTTCTAGTCAAAAAGCATTATCTTTGAGGTCGAAAATAAATCAATGAAGAGATGAGTATTGAAGAAGCGATGATGGAGGGAATTGTCTTTAAAAAGAAAAAAGACAAGTCAAAAGAAGAGCCGAAAGTTAAAACAAAAGCAAAGAAAGCTGGTTATATGCACGGCCTTCATGGTTCCGGTGCTGCAAAGATGAAAGCAGACATACGGAAGAAACGTGCCAGTAGGCATAAGAAGTAAAAAAACACATTTTGTTTTGGTGGATCTTTTTTTTTAATTATATTTACTGGTCTTAGTTCTCAGATTGAATAAAGGTCTAATAGTTGTAATGAATGAACACCATTTCAAAAAGTGAGTTGGAAGCGCTGTATAATCATCAGCTAGATTTCTTATTCCTATTTAATGTGGAGGGAAAAATTGTAGAAGTAAGCTCTACGGTTACTTCTATTTTGGAATACAGCCGTGATGAGTTGAATAGTCATAGTCTGTTCATGGTTTATTCTTCTCTTTATAGAGATAAGGTCAGTAAAGCGATGCCTTCTATTGTAAAGGGAGATATAACCTCTTTTCCATATCCTTTAATAAGCAAGACGGGTGAGATTATCCCTACCAATACCAAATTCTACGAAGGATATTGGGATGATAAAAATGTTTTTGTAGCAGTATGTACTAATCTATCCGTTAAATATTTTACAGAAGAAATACTTTTCAATATTTTTAATAGCTCTGAGGTGATGTTGGGCATTACCGGCATGGACTCTGGTGCTATCTTTAATGTAAACACTACCTTTCTCAAAAAGATTGGCTACTCTTTAGAAGAAGTGTCGGGTAAGACGGTCTATGAACTAGGTGTTTATTCCGATTATTCCCGACGTGCAGCTATGCTTCAGCAGCTTGCTACTGAGGATAAAGCGGAGGGGGAAGCTACAATAGTAACAAAGTCGGGGAAGGAGATTGAATGTCTACTTTCGTATAAGCAGATAAAAATACATCAAGACGATTATCTGCTTACTGCCGTTACGGATATCAGCAGTAGGAAGCTGATAGAAGAAGATTTACGGCGTTTGAATGGTGAGCAGAAATTATTAGCTGATGTTGCACAGCTTTTCAATAAGTCAGATGACTTTGATAAAGTGATTAATGCTGTGTTGACTTTGTTGGGGCAGCATTCAAAGGTAAGTCGTATCTATATTTTTGAAAATACAGCAGATGGACTATTTACAAATAATAATTATGAGTGGTGCAATGAAGGGATTCCTGCGCGAAAGGATCAGCTTCAAATGGTTCCTTTAGAGACAATGCCTTCATTAGAAAGATTGTTGAAAGAAGAGTGTCATATCAGTTCTGCAGATACTTCTAATCTTCCTGAGGATATAAAAAGCGTATTACTTCCCTTAGATGCAAAGTCATTGTTGATTTATCCGATATGTATAGCTAATCATTTATGGGGATTTATGGGCTATAATGAATGCACCCGTAACAGAACCTGGCTGAAAGATGAAGTTTTCTTGTTTTCTACAGTGACAAATAGTGTTGCTAATGCATTGGAAAGAAGATTGTATCTAAAAAAGGCACAGGACAATGAAATCCGTCTTAGACTCGCATTGAGAGGTGCTCATGAGGGATTATGGGATTGGAATCTGCTGAATAATGACATGTACTTTACTGATACTTGCTATACGATGTTAGGCTATGAGCCTGATGATTCATTTAAAGCAGTTGATTGGTGGCGGGGGGTGATTCATCCAGAGGATTTAGATCGAGTCTTGCGTACTTTTGATGAGCATTTAAATGATCAAACTAGTTATTACGAGAGTGTGTTCAGAGTGAAGGATCAATTTGGTGAGTGGAAATGGATATTGGATCATGGAATGATTGTAGAGAGAGATCAACAAGGAAAACCGATCCGGGTAGTGGGTACTCATATCAACATTACCAAACAAAAGCAAACTGAGCTGGAATTACAAGATGTGATTAATACTAAAAATAATCTCTTTTCTATTATATCGCATGACCTCCGTGGTCCGATTGGGAATTTCATGCAAATGATTGAGCTCTTAACTAGTGATGAGGTAGCAATAGCGCCGGATATGCAGAGTGAACTTCTTAAAGAATTGAAGGGCACTTCTAGGAATACATTCTATCTGTTGGAGAACCTTCTTAACTGGTCACGCTCGCAACGTAGCGAAATAGAATATAATCCTCAATCCTTTGTTTTAAATGAAGTTATAGCTCAGAATGTATCGTTACTTTCCACAATGGCTGCTCAGAAGTTTATAGATATTCAATCTGATGATAAAGCGAGTCATGTAGTTTATGCAGATCATGATATGATCAATCTTATAGTGCGCAACTTGCTTTCCAATGCTATTAAATTTACGCGTCTGCATGGGCGTATTACAATAAGCTCTCATCAGCAAGATAAATTCATTGAGGTTGTTATTGCGGATAATGGTGTTGGCATGCCTCCTGAGGTCGTTACTAATTTATTCACCAATAATAAATTTCGCTCTACGTATGGTACTAGCAATGAAAAGGGTTCTGGTTTGGGACTTGTGCTCTGTCATGACTTTATTTTGCGAAACGGGGGAACTCTGAGGGTTGAAAGTGTTTTGGGAGAAGGGAGTCAGTTTGTATTTACCATCCCGCTTCATGCTTGATAATTAAAGACTTGTGCAGTCCCGTCATCCATATGGGGATGATCTGTGTTGCCTTTGCAGGGAGTGTCTGTAATAGAATTCTTATCAAAGTTATGCATAATAAATAATAAAACTGCAAGTAAGAATACCTGCAGTTTTATAGTTATACAATTGAATGGACAGTACCTATTTTACCGGTAGTATCTCAATCCAATAATCGTCCGGATCATGAATAAAGTAGAGTCCCATAGCGGTATTTTCATAACAGACCCACCCCATTTCTTTATGATATTTACGGATTTCTTCATAATCCCCGGTAACACGAAAGCACAAGTGACTTTCGTTCTCTCCCAATTCATAAGGCTGTGGATGACCTTTCAGGCAAGTCAGTTCTAACAAGAAATTGTCATTTCCGTCCGTGAGGTAGACTAGTGTGAAAGAGCCGTCGGAGGCTTCTTTACGGTGGTGCTCTTTTAGTCCCAGTGCCTTTTCGTAGAAAGCAATGCTTCGGTTCAAGTCCGTAACATTGATATTGAAGTGATCAAATTTGCTTTTAATTTCCATACTCTTTTATTCATTTAATGTTGCTTAGGCTTTATTTGAACGACATCCTTTTTCGTTCAGATTACCTATTGGTTATTAGTGAACGACTTACTAGTCGTTGGCGAATTACTTGAGAGTAGTCATCTTGTTACTGACAGGCAGTCGTACGGCTACTACCAAGTCATTGTTTTGTTATTATCCGGTAATTGCTTTACTTTTTCCTGATCACTGTTCTGTTATTATCCGGTAATAGCTTTGCTTTTTCCTGATCACTGTTCAGTCATTATCCGGTAATTGCTTTACTTTTTCCTGATCACTGTTTTGTTATTATCCGGTAATTGATTTACTTTTCCCTGATGACTGTTCAGTTATTATCCGGTAATTGATTTACTTTTTCCTGATCACTGTTCTGTTATTATCCGGTAATAGCTTTACTTTTCCCTGATGATTGTTCAGTTATTATCCGGTAATTGATTTACTTTTCCCTGATCACTGTTCAGTCATTATCCGGTAATTGCTTTGCTTTTAACCTGATCACTGTTCAGTCATTATCCGGTAATAGCTTTACTCTTACCTGATCATTGTTCTGTTACTATTTTATAACTGTTCAGAACCCTTGCTGACCGTTATTTAGTATAAGCTTTCACGATTTTTCCGGCATACATGCGTGGTTGTCCTTCCAGCGGAGCTTGTGAAGGCAACTTTGTACATTCAAGTATAACGCTTGGATCACTCTTCCCGGTAGGATAGAAACGGACAACATAGTTATCTGCTTTTTCCATTTGTTCGTAAGGCTGATCGGGAGCCAGAAGCGTATAAATTACTGTTTTACCGGACATTTTTCCTAATGATCCACCTGCGTTGGCTGTCATCATTGTCATGTTAAAGGCATCCGTGCCAATAACAATTACCAGTTTGCCTGCCCCCATCTGAATGGCACTTGTTGGTAGTTGTTCAGGAACGACTTCATGATAACCTGCAGGAGCATTGGCCGTATTTGTTGAAGAGAGATTTCCCTTTTGGGCGGCATTGCTCTTTGTGGCAATATCAGTGCCTTTTACCTCTTCTTGCGATGTTTGGCTTACGGCGTTTTTAGTTGCTGTTACACCAGCTATGAGTGTACTAGCCGCAGCACTCGGTGCTGTCATTCTTATCGTTACTTTTGAACCGTTTTGCTGTATTGGAGTTTCTTCCTTTTCTTTTTTAGGAGTAATCACCATCGGTCCTGAATTAGCCATGCTCTTTTCCTCTTCTTTCTTTTCCTCTTTCTGAGCTTCGCTTTTTTGTTCCGGATTGCTGCTTAGTGCATCGGCTGCTTCCATGCAGAGACTATCGGCAAAGTCGACCGTTTTTCTACGCCACTTGGCAAGTCCCCACACCAATTTGTTTTTCTTCTTATTCAGTGCATACTTATCGGTAATCCATTCTTCTGCGGTGTATTTCTCTTTCCCTTCCCGATAGACAAAGTGAATCTTTGAAATTTCCAATACACATTTTTGTGGTTGACAGGTTACAGAAAGCTGATATTGTATCTTTGTACGGTCTAGTGATAAAGCGCTGGATTTGAATACGATCCATTCGTCTCCCGTTCCTACGATCTGTCCATTCTCTGCATTGGTATAGACCACCCGACTGGTATTCTCATTTTTCTTCAACCGTGCCTGCATCCAATCCAAAAGGCGTTGGTAGATTTCGTCTTGTGACATTCCGGGGATCTCAAATTCTTTAGAGAATACCACTTTCCCGTTTACTTCGGGCACGGCGCCTGTCAGGTACTTACTGTCGTTATCTTTTTGTGCGTGCATTGTTGCAGGTAAAATAACGCAGCATAATGCAAAAAGAAATGGTGTCAAATGCTTCATGATAAGTATGTTTTATTTAGTAATGTCGAAACTGTCACCTCGCTGGTGGATGGATAAAAAGCGGCATCCTTTGCTTTCGGCAATGGGCTGGAAAGCATTTCCGCCTTCATAATCTTCACTAAAGTGCATTGGTGCAAATATCGTGGTTTTTATTTGTTCTACAAACTGTTCGGGCCCACGCATGTAATCTTTTCCCAAACGTCTGTCCACGGGGAACATTGTGACATCCACTTTCGGATATTTTTGCTTGAGATCCTTTACCTCCGCTAAGAAATCTCCTTCGGCCTTAGCGGCTTCTTCGGGGGTCGATTCCTCATTCCAGTGCCAGTTGTTCAAGTCGCCGGCATGAAAGATACGTGTGCCTTGCAAGTCGATCAATAGCGAAATGCCTACATCGGTAGAGCCAAATCCTTCTATGCGGATATGCTCATCTTGGTAGACTTCCCCTTTGTTGATATAAGTTGCGTCTTCTTTTGAAGCACGTTTATGCTTGAGGATATCTTTGGAGAAAATAAAATGAATATCCGGCCGTATGGCTTTCCATGAGAGTATCTCCGGATTAAAATGATCGGGGTGGAAATGGGAGGAGAGAACATAGAGCTCTCCCGGTATTTGCAGTAGACGATCGTGTACAATGCCGCTATCGGATGTTTCTTCCGAAGAGTCTTTGTAGTAGTCGATAATTACCGTAACGCCTTCTGCTTCAATGGCAAATCCACTATGATATATATAACTAAGTTTCATGTATGAATCTATTTATTCTAGTGCAATATTACGAAAAACGCGACAGAGTATATGAAGTCGTGCTGTTATTTTTATCTAAAGTGCTATAGGGGGACTTCAATGAGCAGGATATGCGAGTCTTTTTGCACCTCTATCTCTACCCGCTCTGTATCGTAAACTCCCATAGCATCGCGACGGATAAGCACGGTTTTGCCTATTTGTACTTTTCCTTCTATGACAAATATATATACGCCATAATTAACATTGTGCAGTTGGTACTTCACTACTTTACCTGTTTTAAATTCACCTATTGAAAACCAAGTCCGCTGCAACATGCTTGCCGGGGCATCTCCATTTGGAGATACAATAAGCGCTAATTCGTTTTCCCGACGTAAAGAGCGTATGTCATAATCTTCATAAGTCGGAGGTGTATTCAGTTTCTCAGGCATTACCCATATCTGAAGAATTTCCACTGCTTCGTCGTTGCTGGCATTCACTTCGCTGTGATAGATGCCCGAACCGGCACTCATCGTTTGTATGTCGCCCGGTGCAATTACACTACTATTGTTCTTACTGTCCCCATGTTTCAATTTTCCTTTTAGGGGAATGGTAATGATTTCCATATTACTGTGCGGATGGATGCCGAAGCCACCACCAGCGGCAATGCGGTCATCATTCAATACACGAAGCGCACCGAAGTGCATACGTTTCGGGTTATGATATTGGTCGAAGCTGAATGTATGGTAACTATCCAACCAGTCGTTAAGAGAATGTCCCCGACTGTCGGCTTTATGTATAATCTGTCTCATTTCTTGATTGGTTTTATTCTTAATATATATTGTGCTATACTTGTATCCGCAAGTTAAGCTTTAACTTCATTTTCCAAGGGTTTATGATTGACGAAGTCATTAATGTTCTGTAAGGTTGTTGAGGCGATGTTGGCCAGCGCCTCACGAGTGAAGAAGGCTTGGTGGGAAGTGACGATTACATTGTTGAAGGAAAGCAAACGTGCCAATACATCGTCATCAATGATGTGATCGGATTGGTCTTCATAGAAATATTCGCTCTCCTCTTCGTAAACATCCAGTCCGGCAGAACCGATCTTTTTATTCTTCAATCCTTCTATCAGTGCATTGGTATGAATCAATTGCCCACGTCCGGTATTGATTAGCATCACCCCGTCTTTCATCTTACTGATGGAGTAATCATTGATGAGGTATTTGGTCTGTTCGGTGAGTGGACAGTGCAACGATATGATGTCCGAATTGTGATACAGTTCATCCAGCGAGGTGTAAACCACCTGATGCTCCCGTGCAAAATTGTGATCGGGATATAAATCATATGCCACTACATTCATGCCAAAGCCGCGTAGTATGCAAATCAATTTCTTGGCGATTTTTCCGGTACCGATAATTCCCACGGTTTTTCCGTACATGTCAAAACCGAGTAATCCGTGGAGTGAAAAGTTGCCGTCGCGCGTGCGCCAGGTCGCCCTTGGTATTTTCCGGTTGAGTGAAAGCATGAGCGCCACCGTATATTCCGCCACCGCATAGGGTGAATATGCCGGAACACGTACCACCGTGATTCCA
Source organism: uncultured Bacteroides sp. (assembly GCA_965140335.1). Taxonomy (GTDB): domain Bacteria; phylum Bacteroidota; class Bacteroidia; order Bacteroidales; family Bacteroidaceae; genus Bacteroides. The sequence continues at coordinate 1,354,587 of OZ223190.1, read as the reverse complement.
TTGTCTTTTGCCGCGTTCAAATCCACATTATTATATCCGGCACAACGAAGTGCCAGTAACCGGACTCCGTTTTCCGCCATCTTTCTTATCACTTCGGCGTCTGCTATGTCGTTGACAAAAATGCAGACTGCATCTACATTTTGCGTTAGTAACACGTTGTTTTTGTTGAGATGTCCTTTGTAATAGCGCAGTTCAAAACCGTAGTCTTTCTCTTTGTCGTTGAATGATGCCTCATCATAGGGTTTGGTACCGAAAAAAGCAATAGTGAATGCCATAATAGTTCGTTATTTGTTATTGATAAGATTCTTTCGAATTAACACATCTATTCTATATAAAGTTCAGTAACCCTTACATCTTAAAAGCGAGTTTTGCCGCTCTTCATCTTCATTTTTCTCGCTATTCTTTCTCTTCTATATAAATCTCATTTTCAGTTAAGTTTCAATAGAAACAGTTATAAAAATCAATTAATATTCCTATTCTATTAAATTTAATGCACATAATTCTTTCTATTGTGCAATTATATTATACCTTTGCGCCCGCTAACATTAAAAAAGATTTAGATGAATAAAAGATCGTTGATCGGCATTATTATGCTAATCGTTTCAATTTCAACTTTTGCAGGAGGTATCCTAACCAATACCAATCAGCATGTGGCATTTCTTCGTATGCTGGCCCGTGGTGCTTCTATTGATATAGACGGCGTATATTATAATCCGGCGGGTTTGGCATTTCTGCCTACCGATGGCTTTTATCTTTCACTGAATGGACAAAGTGCTTATCAGACTCGTGTGATAGATGCCACTTTTCCTTTGTTTCCTGAAACAGGTCATACCCGGCATTACAAAGGTACGGCTTCCGCTCCATTTATTCCGAGCATACAAGCAGCCTATAAGAAGGGGAATTGGGTCATTTCCGGAAGTTTTGCCGTAGGTGGCGGTGGTGGAAAAGCCTCGTTTGATTCCGGTCTGCCCATGTTCGATTCTAGAGTCATGGCCGGCATGGCTGCCAATACGAACTTGCAAGCTTTGGCTCAGGCAACGGGCGCCAGTGCGGTATCCGATTTATACACTATCTCTTCGGCTATGGAAGGACGCCAGTTTATCTATGGTGCCCAACTGGGATTTACTTATAAAGTGAACGATTGGCTGGCTGTGTTTGGCGGCGGTCGCATGAATTACTTCTCAGGTGGTTATGAAGGTTATCTTACAGCTACCCTTAAGGATATTTATGCAGCTTATGTACAGAATCCGTCATTGTACGCCCTTGAGTTGGATTGCGACCAAACCGGTTGGGGGTTGACTCCGATTCTTGGCGCTGACGTGAAATTGGGTAAATGGAATATGGGATTGAAGTATGAATTTATGACCAGCTTAAATATCGAAAATAAGACCAAGAAAAACAGTGATCCTGATGGGGCTTTGGCTGCCTATAAGAATGGTGTGAACACCCCGAATGATATCCCTGCTCTGCTGACTGCGGCCGTAGGTTATGAAATTCTTCCCACGCTCCGTACTTCTGTAGAGTATCATCACTTTTACGACAAGCAGGCTGGCATGGCCAATGACAAGCAAAAAGCTTTAACTGGTGGTACGAACGAGTACCTGTTTGGGGTTGAATGGGATGCCTTGCAACGTGTAACGATCAGTGGCGGTTACCAACGTACCGATTATGGATTGGCTGATGGTTTCCAAAGTGACACTAGTTTCTCTTGTGATTCTTACTCTCTAGGGTTTGGTGCAGCGGTAAAACTTTCATCGAAAATGAAGTTGAATGTTGCTTATTTCTGGACGAACTACAGTGACTATACCAAAAAGCAAGACAGTTACAACGGCTTACCTTTGCCTGGAACAGATGTATACAGTCGTACGAATAAGGTCTTTGGTCTTGGTGTAGACTATAAGTTCTAAGAGTTATTGATGCCTGATAAGTGTAATATGCAATTGAATCTATTGCGCTGAGGCTTTCCTAAAGTAGAGTGTCCCCCGTGAGTTTTTGATCTAACTCACGGGGGACACTTTATTTATTAAGGTATTTCTCCGGGTAGGTCAATACTTTCGTAAGTTAGCCGTAAATAAGCGGACCAGGGGTGAGGTCTTGAAGAACCGTTTTTACTATGATAAAGGCATGGGATGTAATGCTCTTTAACCTGTTTCTCTTTTGGCTTTTAACTGTTTAAAACTGCTTTGCCACTCTAGTGGCAAACCTTTGACACTGCAATGGCAAAGCTTTGACACTCGGGTGACAATCGTTTGACACTATAGTGGCAAAGCACTTTTATCCTGTTAAAACAGGGCAGACGCATTAAAAAGCGGAACTCTGCATTAGTTTTGATAAATAATTGCCATCCCATCCGGCTTTTAATCTTTTCAGATTCATACTTCCCTTCGTTGTCTTATCGTTTTTCAGAGTAGCCAACGCCATCTTAGTGAGTGCCGAAAAGTTTCTTGCGGCATTCTTGACTTTCTTGCTTTGATCCTCATGAAAAGTGACATCCAGTTGCCAATGAAGATTGTTTTCTATAGACCAATGTTGCCTAATTGCATTCGCAACTTCTTCCGGATTGTTATTTCCAAGTGAGGTTATATAATATCTGGTTTCTTCTGTTATTTCTCCCGTAGCATGGATTATTCTTTCGGAAGTTATACCCACAACCGATTTCAGACCGACAAATTTCCCCTTAAACATATTTGCCATGATATCAGCTCCATAATTAATAACCAGACAGGTTCTGGTTTCCGTCCTTCCATGTCCGCTAGTTTCGGAGGTGTAGGTTGCAGCTATCTTGTGACGGGGACTATGCTTAAAGTTCTCAACCAGTTCCTTGGCAAGTTCATAACTTTTGGGCTGATTCTCTTTGAGGGCGATAACATAATCCCCTTTTTTTTCTACAATAGCCTTTGTTATTGCTGTTTGGCAACCCATTGCATCTATCGTTACAATGCACTCTTCAAGGGATAGGGCACTAATTAATCTGGGAACGGCTTCTATTTCATTGCTTTTTTCCTCCACCTTCTCTTGCCCTAAGGAAATCCCATTCGCAGCAGACCATGCTGAAACCATCCACAGTTTAAAGCCGCCCCGTCCTGTAGTATGTTCTGCATCGCATTTACTGGAACCGCGCATTAGTTTGCCATCTATAGCCACAACCCCTTCTACCTTATCGCAAATCTGCTTAACCCAATTGCGAAAGATCAGTTCGAAATGTTGGGGATCAAGAATACTAAAGAACCGGTTAAAGGTGTCATGGCTGGGGATCGATACTAAATCGGGGAATCGCTTTTTAAAGAAATCAATCTTGGAATTCCCAAATGCTTCTATCTCATTCCAAGATTGAGCACCACATATCACCGCAGATATGGCAATATATATGATATGCTCCATTTTATGGACTTTCTTACGGTCTAATCTGGGGTCCTCTATTTGTTTACAAATGTCAATAATACCTATTTTCATGTCAAAGGATGTTTAGTTTCACTCTGCAAATGTAATAAATTCATTAGACACATATAATAGTGTATCAGCTATATGTACCATATATACAGTGAGAAACATATATGCAATGTAGTAAAAACTATAATGCGTCTGCCCTGCCTGTTAAAACCTCAATTAGAGAGCGTTGAATTTGCTATTTTTCCTTATTGAAAAGACTCATTATCTTAGTGCAAAGACTCTGAAGAACTTCTTTGTTTTGCTTGATATGTATTGTTGAATAAGCAGAGTTCTTTAAGATAAGGTACTGAATGACTTCTTTGTTTTGCTTAATGTGTATTGTTGAACAAGCAAGGTTATTTAAGGTCAGACTCTGAAGAACTTCTTTGTTTTGCTTAATGTGTATTGTTGAACAAGCAAGGTTATTTAAGGTCAGACTCTGAAGAACTTCTTTGTTTTGCTTAATGTGTATTGTTGAACAAGCAAGGTTATTTAAGGTCAGACTCTGAAGAACTTCTTTGTTTTGCTTAATGTGTATTGTTGAACAAGCAAGGTTATTTAAGGTCAGGCTCTGAAGATCTTCTTTGCTCTGCTTAATGTGCATTGTTGAATAAGCAGGGTTATTTAAGGTCAGGTTCTGAATAGCTTTTTAGTTTTGCTTAATGTGTATTGTTGAACAAGCAGGGTTATTTAAGGTCAGGTTCCGAAGAACTTCTTTGTTTTTCTTAATGCGCATTGTTGAAGAGTCCGGTTCTTTTAGGGCTAGAGGTTGAAAAAACTTATTAAGTGACCTTTGTATTGCAGCTTTCCTGCTTTTTAGGCTGCTGTAGCGGGACTGGCGTTTGCAGTTCAAATGCTGCTCTGCAAGTCCGCTAATTGAAAAGAAAGATGGTTCCTGTCTGAAAGTTGGCGACTAATCCGTATCTTTGTCATTTCATATTTTTATTGATAGTTATGGAGCAGAAAGAAATATTAAAGCACTTGCAGATTGAGCAACTCACCCCAATGCAGGAAGCGACCTTAAAAGCATGGGGAACGAGTAAAGATATTGTTTTACTTTCACCCACGGGGTCCGGCAAAACACTCGCTTTTCTTTTGCCGTTGGTACAATCATTGCTAGTTGGCATTCAAGGGGTGCAGGCTATTGTTCTAGTGCCTTCGCGCGAATTGGCTTTGCAGATTGAGACCGTATTTAAGTCGATGGGAACTCCTTTTAAAGCAATGAGTTGTTACGGCGGACGTCCCGCCATGGAAGAACATCGTACGATGAAAAGCTTTAACCCTGATGTGATTATTGCCACTCCGGGACGAATGAACGACCATCTGTCGAAACATAATTTTAATGAAGCTACAGTCACGACGTTAGTGATTGATGAATTTGATAAATGTCTGGAGTTTGGCTTCCATGATGAAATGTCCGAAATTATCGGACAATTGCCTGCATTAAAGAAGCGGATTTTGCTTTCGGCTACGGACGCAGCGCAGATTCCTCTTTTTACCGGTATGGGATCTACAGTCAAACTGGACTTCCTTGACGTTACTGAAACGGTATCCCGACTGAGATTGCTGAAAGTTCTTTCGCCTGAAAAAGATAAATTGGAAACCCTTTATCGCTTGCTTTGTGTGCTTGGCAATCATTCCACACTCGTCTTCTGTAATTATAGGGAAAGTGTGGAGCGTATCTCTGGCTTTCTGTTGGCAAAGAAAATACCTTGCGATGCCTTTCATGGAGGTATGGAGCAGGAAGACCGCGAACGGGCACTTTATAAATTCCGTAATGGAAGTTGTCCCGTACTGATATCGACCGATTTGGCTGCTCGCGGACTCGATATTTCCGGAATAGAAAACGTGGTACACTATCATCTGCCTGTCAATGAAGAAGCATTCACCCATCGTAACGGCAGGACTGCCCGCTGGGATGCGGAAGGTCGTTCTTACCTCCTTTTACATGCGGAAGAAGAGATACCCGGATATATTCCTGTTGAAGTAGATGACTTTCAGTGGCCGGAACAATTACCTAAACCCGTGAAGCCGGTATGGGCTACCTTATATATAGGTAAAGGCAAGAAAGAAAAGCTAAATAAGATTGATATCGTCGGTTTCCTATATAAGAAAGGAGGACTGGGGCGTGATGACGTGGGGCAGGTAGATGTGAAAGACCATTATGCCTTCGTAGCCGTTCGCAGTAACAAAGTGAATCAATTCCTTCATCTGATTCAAGGCGAGAAGATCAAAGGAATGAAAACAGTGATTGAAGAAGCCCGATAGATGTAATCGGTGAGAAAGAAGGGATTTACAAGTTTAAGAAAGAGTAATGATTGAAGAAGCCGGATAGATATAATCAGGATTGGCTGGCTGTAGATGAGAGGTGTTTATTCTTCTGGGCACGCCGTTCTGTTTAGTAATATAAATGTATTCCAAGCGCCTTATTTAAGGGATCTCGTTGATAAGTGTAGCTAACAATATGGCGTATAATTACTGTATAAACCAGTAAAAAGTAAGCAAAACATAAGCGTCTCATTGTTTTTCATTAGGAATCATTTGTTTTACGGAAATAAATCTGTAATTTCGCCATGTCTTAAGACATTAATGAATGAATTGTATAACCAAAACACACTCCAAATGAAAAAGCATAATTTCAATGCAGGACCTTCCATTCTTCCGCGCGAAGTGATAGAGGATACCGCGAAGGCTATTTTGGACTTCAACGGTTCCGGCCTATCACTTATGGAAATCAGCCATCGTGCTAAAGATTTTCAGCCTGTTGTGGATGAAGCAGTAGCACTATTTAAAGAATTACTTAATATACCAGATGGTTATTCGGTACTCTTTTTAGGGGGAGGCGCAAGTATGGAATTCTGCATGGTGCCTTACAATTTCCTTGAGAAAAAGGCTGCTTATTTGAATACCGGTACTTGGGCAAAGAAAGCAATGAAAGAAGCTAAAGGCTTAGGGGAAACAGTAGAGGTCGCTTCTTCGGCGGATGCAAACTTCTCTTTCATTCCGAAAGACTATACCGTACCCGCAGATGCTGATTACTTCCACATCACGACAAACAACACGATTTTCGGTACGGAACTTAAAAAAGACTTGGACGTCTGCGTTCCTATGGTTGCCGATATGTCATCCGATATTTTCTCCCGTCCTATAGACGTGTCTAAATATATCTGTATTTACGGTGGAGCACAAAAGAATCTGGCTCCGGCTGGTTTGACTTTTGTCATTGTGAAAAATGATGCGGTGGGTAAGGTCTCTCGATATATCCCTACCATGTTGAACTATCAGACTCACATTGACGGTGGTTCCATGTTCAATACTCCTCCGGTTGTTCCAATCTATTCTGCATTATTGACTTTACGTTGGTTAAAGGCACAAGGTGGTGTGAAAGAGATGGAACGTCGTGCCACTGAGAAGGCTGATTTGTTATATACAGAAATAGACCGTAACAAGTTATTCGTCGGCACCGCAGCCAAGGAAGACCGTTCACGTATGAACATCTGCTTTGTTATGAATCCAGAATACAAGGATCTGGAAGCTGACTTCTTGAAGTTTGCAACGGAAAGAGGTATGGTAGGTATCAAAGGACATCGTTCCGTGGGTGGTTTCCGTGCATCTTGCTACAACGCTATGCCAAAAGAAAGCGTACAAGCCTTGATTGCTTGCATGCAGGAATTTGAAAAACTTCATTAACTGATATAAATTCGCCACAGATTATACCGGTTATCACAGTCTTCCTAAGGCTTTTGTGAAATCCGATGTAGTCTGTGGTGAGTCGTTTTTACTAATCCCATTAAAATTATGAAAATATTAGTTGCAACAGACAAACCGTTCGCTAAAGTTGCGGTGGACGGCATTCGCAAAGAAGTAGAAGCAGCCGGATATGAATTGGCTGTACTTGAAAAGTATGGTGAAAAAGCTAAATTGCTTGATGCAGTAAAAGATGCCAATGCCATCATTATCCGTAGTGATATTGTTGATGCAGAAGTATTGGATGCCGCTAAAGAATTGAAAATTGTGGTTCGTGCAGGTGCCGGTTACGATAATGTAGACCTGAATGCAGCTACTGCTCATAACGTATGCGTGATGAATACTCCGGGACAGAACTCCAATGCTGTGGCCGAACTGGCTTTTGGTATGATGGTGATGGCTGTTCGTAACTTTTATAACGGGACGTCGGGCACTGAACTTAAAGGAAAGAAACTGGGTATTCATGCTTATGGAAATGTCGGTCGTAATGTAGCTCGCATTGCCAAAGGCTTTGGTATGGAGATCTATGCTTTTGATGCTTTTTGTCCCAAAGAAGTTATTGAGAAGGATGGCGTTAAAGCAGTTGCTTCTGTAGAGGAGTTGTATGCTACTTGTAATGTGGTTTCATTACACATTCCTGCTACAGCCGAAACAAAGAACTCTATCAATTATGCTTTAGTGAATCAGATGCCTAAAGGTGGTTTGCTGGTCAATACAGCCCGTAAGGAAGTGATTAATGAAGCAGAATTGATTAAGTTGATGGAAGAACGTACTGACTTGAAATATGTAACGGACATTATGCCGGTTGCCAATGAAGAGTTTGCCGCTAAATTAGCCGGTCGTTACTTTTCCACTCCAAAGAAGATGGGTGCGCAAACGTCAGAGGCTAATATTAATGCAGGTATTGCTGCGGCCAAACAGATTGTGGGCTTCCTGAAAGATGGTTGTGAAAAGTTCCGGGTTAACTAAAACTGACTGAAGAATATGCGAGACAAGAGAGCCTTTACGTTTGCAATGATTTACCTGGTGACTGGTTGTGCTACATTTTCAATAAGTAGCATATTTAGAGATCGTATGTCCGATTTTGCATTGGGCTTTTGTGAAGGTGCATCCGGCTCGCTAATTGTACTTAGTACGATCTATCTGATTTGGCATTTTTTTAGAAATAAGACTCGATAACAAGGCTTATTTTGAGTATGCTTCTTCTGATTTTAATCATTCCTTTGATGATTAAATATCGGATTGCTTAATGAAGGATTATGTTTTTTATGAAATAGAAGTAAAAGCTGCACTTTAAAACTGACTCTTACAAAAACATTGGAAGAATTTAAAAGGAAGCTTTAAACAATAAATTTTATGGCTACAATAAAACCATTTAAAGGAATTCGTCCCCCTAAAGAACTGGTGGAGCAAGTGGCTTCCCGCCCTTATGACGTACTGAACTCAATGGAGGCACGTGAAGAGGCCGGGGGGAATGAAAAATCTTTGTATCATATTATTAAACCTGAAATAGATTTTCCTGTCGGAACTGACGAACACGACCCAAAGGTTTATCAGAAAGCAGCGGAGAATTTCCAATTATTTCAGGATAAAGGTTGGTTGGTACAGGATGAAAAAGAGAACTATTACATCTATGCCCAAACCATGAATGGCAAGACACAATATGGTTTGGTAGTGGGTGCTTATGTACCCGACTATATGAATGGCGTGATTAAAAAGCATGAACTAACCCGTCGCGATAAGGAAGAAGATCGCATGAAACATGTCCGTGTGAATAATGCGAATATTGAACCGGTCTTTTTTGCATATCCCGATGATGCTGTACTGGATGCCATTATAGTTCGCTATACCGCCCAAAAGCCGGTTTACGATTTCATCGCTCCGGGCGATGGTTTCGGACATTCTTTTTGGGTTGTAGATCAGCAACAGGATATTGAAACGATTACACGGGAGTTTGCTAAAATGCCTGCTCTTTATATTGCAGACGGTCACCATCGTAGTGCTGCCGCTGCATTGGTGGGAGCAGAGAAAGCCAAGCAAAATCCTCATCATACCGGTAAAGAAGAATATAACTATTTTATGGCTGTATGTTTTCCGGCAAACCAGTTGACTATTATAGACTACAATCGTGTGGTTAAAGATCTGAACGGGCTGACGGCAAAGGATTTTTTAGCAGCGGTAGAGAAGAACTTCATCGTGGAAGAGAAGGGCGCTGCCGATATTTATAAACCGACATGCTTGCATAACTTTTCTCTCTATCTGGAAGATAAGTGGTATAGTTTGACTGCCAAAGAAGGAACTTACGATGACAATGATCCGATAGGAGTGTTGGACGTTACCATCTCTTCCAATCTTATTTTGGATGAAATTCTTGGGATTAAAGATCTTCGTTCCGATAAGCGCATTGACTTTATCGGTGGTATCCGTGGTTTGGGCGAATTGAAGAAACGGGTGGATAACGGTGAAATGAAAGTGGCTTTAGCTCTTTATCCTGTCAGCATGAAACAGTTGATGGATATTGCCGATAGCGGAAATATCATGCCGCCGAAGACAACATGGTTCGAACCTAAACTACGTTCGGGTCTTGTTATTCATAAATTGGATTAATTTATTCTTTTATTATAATCTTGAAGAGCCTTCAGGATGCTTCGGCATTCAGGGGGCTCTTTTTTGCATCTATATAACTGTCGTATTGGATCTATATACCTAGTGTGTTGGATCTATAGATGGAGCACGTTGGAACTATATATCGAATACCAGGTATGGCTACCTCTTGTTTCCCCATTACGCCCTCTGCTTGGACCTCCTTTGGCATCTCTTGTGAGTACTGCTTAATCTATATATTTTTAAATATGAATGGTAAAAAAAAAAATTTCCGGTGGATAATATGTAACATTTATGCGCCAAAATGTTACATTTGGTACACATAGCATAGCACAGTATAGCATAAAAAACCTCCTCCTCTATAGTTCCCCCTATGGGGGCACTGAGGATACGGATGAAACATCCGCGGTGAGAGGATTTATTATTTTATTAATTTTTTCCGGAGAGACGGCATGGATTAATATTTTGTGTAATTTTGCAATAGGACATCTGTTTAGTTAGGCATTAGGACCTAGTAAAGTGCCTGATATTGCGGCAGAATGTAAGCTATTGGAGTCAAAAGACCTGCTTGCCCTGCTTTTTAATTAAAAAATGCTGATCGAATGAAGAAAATAGAAAAATTAATAGCTTTGCTTTTCTGTCTGGTACTTTGCTTGCCGGAAGTTTGGGCATGTACTAATTTGCTTGTGGGTGAGAAAGCCTCGGGGGATGGCTCGGCATTCATTTCCTATTCGTTTGATAGATATGGTTTTGCAGGCTTGTTGCTTTATACGCCGCCTGTTAATTATGGACCGGGAGCTGTGTTCACTTCCGGGTGGGGCGGAAAAAAGCCTTGTTGTGATATTCCCCAACTCGCCCATACTTACGGGGTGATCGGCAATATCAACGAGTATCAGGTAGCCATAGGCGAAATGACTTTTGAAGGGCGTCCCGAGTTGGAGGACACGGTGAAACGGGGTATTGATTATAATAAATTTCTTGCTGTGAAAATAAAATTAATGCATTAACTTGGCTGCATTAAGTTCGTATGATAAAATGACCATCTATTAGATGCTTTGTTCTATTTCTTAAAAGCTTTAAGATTTTAAATATTTATCTTTATGAAAACAACAACTGATAATAAACGGAAAGATGCTTCAATTATTGTAAATAATGTTTTTGATATTTGGTTTAAGATGATTATTACGTTAGTTGTAATCTATATTTGTTTTAGTAAGTTTTGGGAAGAACTTCTTTTAAATAGTTTGTACCCATTTCTATCTAAATTTAGAGATACTTGGGCTACAAAGTTTTTTTTTATCCTTGCCATAGCTTTTCTAATATATGATTTTAGTAAAAAGTTACGTAAGGGAGTTGTTATTTCTTGGCATGAATTTTGGCTGGGAGTCGTTGTCTTTAGCTTTTGGTGTTATTATCGGCTTCTAAACCCCTCTGTATTTCAAGATTGTACCACAGTCTTTTTTGTTGGTTCCAACCATTTATGCTACATTGATTTGTTGTTTATTTGGGCTGTAAAACAGATACTCTATAAAATAATATTTTGTTTAAAACATACTAAACTTGTTAATAGGAAATCTTCGCAGATGAGTTTTTATTGTGATGCTCCTATAAGTTCTCTTGATGGTGATATGCTCGGGATGGAGGCTCAAGCAAGTATTTTAGTCGATCGGCTTTACGAAACTTCATCATCTCAAAATGCTTTTTCTATAGGTATTGTTTCGCCTTGGGGATATGGTAAAAGTTCTTTTTTGTTTTGTATGAAGGAGAAATTTAAGCAGAAAGAGAAAGTACTAATCTTTGATTTTAATCCGTGGAAATATAATAAAAATGCCAGTTTAACTGAAGTTTTCTTTCATCAAATGAAAGAGGTATTACAGCCTTATTATCGGGATATAGGTTATGAACTCTTAAAGTATTCCAGACTTTTAAATGGGTCTAGTGTTCCAGCTTTGCAGTTGTTTTTTAATTTTACGAATCAGGATATCAATGAAATATTCAAAGATATTGATCGAAAAATAAAAAAGACAGATTATAAAATAGTGGTGTTTATTGATGATCTTGATCGCATGGATGGAGGGGAAATTATGGAGGTGCTAAAGCTTGTCCGTAATTCGGCTAATTTTGCTAATTTGTATTTTATTGTGGCTTATGATAGAGATTATCTAAATAAGATTTTGAATACGACTTCGTCTGCAGATATGTCTAACTATCTCGAAAAAATCTTTCAAATAGAATACACGCTTTCTCCTATTGAGCCTGATAAATTGAAAAGTGTTTTAAAGGACAAATTAAAAAAGACTATTGATAACGAATCAGATAGAACGATGTCTTTTGACTTAATAGACGGTTCATCATACTTTAATAATAAAGCGTCGTCTTTCCCTATTCATTTGTTGCATAGTATACGTGATGTTTACCGCTATATTAATTTGTTTTCATATTCATATTGCGGCTTAAAGGGAAATATTCAGGTAAATAATTTAATGGATGTTACTTTGTTGCAATTGAAACATCCTGCAATCTTTGAGCTGTTATCGAATAAACTGTATGAGTTTATTGATCAAGATAAAGACGATCAGACTCGGGTGATTCTTTATCATGGAGACGAGAGCAATGATAAAGATATAAAAATTAATGAGGGTGGTAAGAGTACAGACTCGCAAAGTGACAGGAAAGTACGTATGCGTATGACCAAATTTCATAGTATTGATTTTCTTTCTTACTTAGATGAAAATAAAGGTTCTTTGAGATTGACGAACAATGATATCAATGATATTAAAGAACTTATGCTTAAGTTATTTCCAGATAGAGGGAGCCATCTTGCTCCAACATATAAAAGCATACAGCATATTGAATCTGTAGAACGCTATTTTTATTATTCACTTTTAGAAACAGATTTAGCTGTAAATGAATTTAAAGAACTGTGGAGATTCTCTGATGAAGAAATGGAGAGCAAAATAAAGTCTATTATCGAAAGAAAAAAAGAACGTTCATTGATTATTCAAATACGAGGTTTTCGGTCTGAGCAAGCTATAGAAATCAAGAAGGTTATTCATGTGTTATTTTATCTTGGAAGCCAGAATACGATAGAATCCAGATTGGTTTTTATAGAGGATATAGAAAAAAAGATTTCTATGCTGGAGGAATCGTATAGGCAAGAACATGATAGGGTTAATGAAGTCAGTGAGGAAAATGGAACTAATGAGGCCGATGAATTTGTACGGACTATTCTGTTACGTTTTGGATGGAATAATTTTGTTGAAGATTTTTTGAGGACCTATATTAATACTTTCGATCCACAAAAATGTCAGTATGAGTTTTATCAAAGAGTTCAGCTTAAATTATTTTCAAAGTATCTTGAGTCTCCCGAAATCGAAGTTCGTGATGCATTTGATGCTTATTTAGGTCATAATATTTCGACTCCTACCTTACGTAATGTTGATGTAAAGAATAAGTTTATTTCTTATGCTAAGATGCATATAGACAAGATCATAAATGAAAATGTTTTGTTTAGGCCGCTTGTAGATAAGAAAAAGTTCTATATTCCTTCTTATATTGCCCGAATATGGCAGCCATTTAAGATTGATGTATTTAATAAGCATGTTCAAAGAAAGGCAGAAAACGAGGGTCAATTATCAAAATTTAAATCATTTATAGACAGATTTAAGTCAAAAGGTTATCTTTTGAGTCAATGGGAAAGTTTAACTATAGAACTTAATAAACTTACTTTGACAGATTGTGAAGTGGAAGAATTTAGATCTTTCTGGAGTGGAATTGTTGAAGATGCTGCTTTCTTAAAATGGAAAGAATGTGATGAGCTTATTTTGAGCCTTGGGAGTAATACAGGTGTGGAAGAATTAAAAGATAATTGGAATAAGAATCTTAGCTCTCAAGAGTTTAGTTCCATAAAGTGGAACGATATTGATGATATTATACAAGAATTGCCCCAAAAAGAGTTAATTGAAGGAATTAAGGAATTTGACAATTCTGCTAATAAATCGGAGGAAGAAGACTTGCGTTCACTTCTTGAGACAACAGCCTTGGATCGTTTCATACTATCTCCTCTTCAGCAGCTTTTAGGTCAGAATAAAAACTCTTTTTCTTCTTATAGAGATTCAGAGATTGGAGGATATATAGCCGGATTACCTGATGGCGAAAAATTTGATAAAATAAAAAAGACTTGGAATGAGTTGAAGGAAATAGGCTATCCGTCTTTATATTGGTTGGAAGCTGATTTGTTCTTTAAAGAAATGCCGGACAGCAGTTCTGATATTAGTGAGTTTAAAAAGTTTTGGCATGAATTTAAGAAAGCTGGATATCCTTCTGATGGAATAGCTTTTGATTTTAAAGAAATAAATTCTGATAACATACGCGTTGGATAAAATATATATTTTACGTAATAAAGTGAAAGCCTCAATCACTTTTCCGCCAATTCGGTAGCCTGCTTAATGCGATCGGCTAGTCCGATGCCATCACGAATACTTCCTGCAAGGATTAGGCCTTTGTACTGCGTTTGCAAGCGATTAATAGTTTGCAAACGAAGCTCAGAATCCGCTTCGTATTGAGGGATGGCTCGTTGATGCCGGAAGATATGGAATTTGTCGGTACGGGTGCTTGGGGCATAGTGAAGCATCCGGTGCAGGGCATCGTCTACCAGACTGTGTAAATCGTCATCGGTGAGCTGCATTTGCTCGGGGCGTTTCATTCCACCAATAAAGAAGGAGAGGGAAGCCGAACCCTGTGGGGCACGGTCATCGTAACATGAAGAATTGAAGAGAATGCCGAGCATGTTCTCTTTCTCTTTGGACGGAATGAGTCCGCCAAAGGCTTGTGGAATGGGAGTGCCGTTGCGCATACCCACGCCTACCTGAATGACGGGGGCATAAGGCAGACTGCTAATGGGACGAAGCTCTTTTTCCAATAGGAACGGGAGCAGTTCGGGCAGTGCATAAGCAGGCAGGGTACTGATAACACGTTTGGAATATATCTGCTCTCCAGTGGTGGGTATTGTTGTCAGCCATCCGTCATTGTATGGAGCGATGGTAAGCTGTTCAGCGGAGAGGCGGATATGTTCATCACCAATGCGCTGGTGTAAGGTATTGACGAGTTGTTGAAAGCCGCCTTTTACGGAAAAGATTTCTTTACTGATGCCCTGACGCTTTTCTTCGGCCAGTATCGGACCACGCTTGATGGCCCCGCGGATAAAGCTACCGTATTGGTTATCAAGTCGGTAAAGTTTTGGTAGGGCAAAGCGGGTGACAAGGCGTTCGGGATTACCGGCGTAGATGCCCGAGATAAACGGATCGATGGCATAGTCCAGATAAGATTTCCCAAGACGGCGGCGGGTAAAGGAAGCAATGCTTTCAAAAGGATCATTACCCCGCTTGCGAAAGGGCTCAAAGAAGATGTTGAGCTTATCCGCCCATGTAAACAGCGGAGTGCTGACGGCTTGTTTTATTCCGCATGGCAGAGGGTGGAACTTTCCTTTTTTCCAGATGAGACGGACTTTAGATTCTTTGTGAGCTGTGAGAAGAGTACAGTCATTGCCCAGCTTGCGGAAGAGATCGAGTACCTCCATGTTGGAGATAACTCCGGTGTTGGGACCGGATTCAAACAGGTAACCTCCGTCACTGACGGTATGCAATTGTCCGCCCACTCGTGCTGTCTTTTCGAGTAAAAGGAAGTCCGTCCCTTTCTCTTTTAGGAGAAAAGAAGTGACTAAACCGGTTATACCGGCACCAATAACTACGGTTTCTACTTCTCTTGTTACTTTTGTTTCGTTATGAGCTTGCATACTTATAGACTATATTGATCCCTTATTCTCGTTTATTTCTTTAATTCTACGGAAGGGAATAAAATTGAAAAGGTTTTTCTCTATCATTCTCCATCTCCGTTTTTCTTGGTTCATCTTGATTCTACTTCGCCTTATTTCTGTTTCACTTTATTTATCTCCGCTTCACTACACTCTTCTTTATTTTACTCTACTCATCTCCGTCTATTACATTCATCTTCATTTCAATGAAGTATTTCCATCTTTTCTTATAGCGATATTTGTTGCTGTTTTATGCTACTTTTAGGTATGATTCTCTTCCGGTTTCATTTATGCTAATCATCCTTATTTGTTTCCTTATTTACTCTCACTTGTATTCCTGCATTGTACTTTATACCGGCTTAGAAAACGCTTTGGTTGCACCGTTACGCATTAGCGGATCGAACACGGCGGCAACATTGCGTACATAAAGTGCACCTTCGGGGGTGACTTTAATTTCTTCTGGTGAATAGGTGAGGATACCGTCGGAAGCCATCTCTTCCAACCGTGCAGTATCAACCATGAGACGTTGTTGCATCTCGTTGACCGACATTCCCGTATGGACGGAGAGTTCCCGCCAGTTGAGCCGTTCGTTGCACATCAGGGTGGTGATGACCTCGCGGGCGAGTTGCTCTTCATCGTTCAGGGCATAGCCGCGCATGACGGGGATATGTCCTTGTCCCACCGTGTCGATATATTGGGCAATGCCACGTATGTTCTGGCTGTACGCACTTGTTAACTGACTGATAGCGGTGACCCCGAAAGCATAAACCTGGCCGGTAGTGGTACGGGTGCAGTAGCCCTGAAAGTTACGATGTAGCAGTCCGTTGGAGAGAGCGATATTCAACGGGTCATCGGGACGGACAAAGTGATCGAGTCCGATAGGAACATACCCTGCCGCACGTAATATTTTGCTGGCTTCATCGTACATGCGTGTTTTCTCCTGAGGTGCAGGCAATCCGGCCTTTTCAAGAATCAGCTGGTTCTTGTTGACCCAAGGTACGTGTGCGTACGAAAAGGTAACAAGTCGGTCGGGTTGCAGTGCGGTAGCCGTGCGGATGGTTTCGGCAAAGCTTTCTGCCGTCTGATGGGGCAATCCATAGATGAAATCAAGATTAACGGCAACCTGATGTGCACGGAGTATTTGGAAAATATCGGCAACCGGCAGTTCCGAAGGCCTGCGGTTCGCTGTACTCAGTACTTCTTCCTTGAAATCCTGTATGCCGATGCTGCAACGGTTGAATCCCGCTTCCACCAACTCCTCCCATTGACGGGCATTGAGATAGCCGGGATGGCATTCTATGGCAATCTCCGGGTGGTCGGTGCAGCCAAACGAAGAGAGCAACAGTTCATTGATCTCTTTGAGATAGTGCAATGGAATAGCAGTCGGAGTGCCACCGCCGTAATGTATCTGTGCGATCTTACGGTGCTTGTCTATAAGGGGAAGTACCTGCTTGATTTCATCCTTTACGGCTTCCATATAGGCGGCAACCACCTCTCTTCTCTCCATCGGATAAGAATTGCACCCGCAGTAGTAACAAAGTTTGGGGCAAAACGGTACGTGAATGTAGAACGACAGGTGTTGCGGTGTCGAAGCATTGGAAGCGGTTATTGCAGCAAGCAAATCTTTCTCCGTGAATCTTTCATGGAAATAGTTGGCTGGGGGATAACTGGTATATCTCGGTGTAGGTACATTATATTTCTTCAGCAAATCAACGGTCATGCTCTGAATATTTTTTTAAAATAGAACCATACGTAGAGCAGGGATAAGAAGGCTAGGGACGATTCGGCAACAAAAAGGCTTGTGTATCCCAAGGTGTCGGCCAGTTTACCACTACCTACAGCTACAAAGATACTGCTAAAATGTAGAATAACAATCTGTAAGGTAAAATCTGTTCCTTCCCGTCCGGCGCGGACGTAGTCCATTGCAATGGTATAAATCAATACGGTAGCCAGTCCGTAGCTGCTCCATAGCAGGAAGATGCCGATATACAGATTGACGGTGCTCAGTAGCTGGAACCCGGACATGCAGGTAAAATAAAGTCCGGTGAAAAGGATATAGCAAGCGTAAAGTGATGCCGCCTTTCCACGTCCGTAACGGCGGATGATGTTGCCGCTGAAATAAGAACCAAGGCAACCGCATAAGGAACCGAAGATGCTGAACATCAATCCGATATTGGCCATTGGATAGTGAAGATCAACCAGCCACGGCTTTAGCATGGCGAGTATGCCAATCAGTCCCGAATTAAAGAGGATGAGAAAGGAGAGCTGCGTGAGAATGCGGCGTTGACCGAAAAAGAGCAGCAGGTCTTTCATCCGTATGGGAGTCCGTCCCACACGCGGGGTGAAAGCGGGATCTTTGTATCTTGCGAGGGGTATAATCATTAATATGACGAAGATGGAAAGCCCGATGAGCATGAAGCTCCATCCGGTATATTTATAAAGGATAAGCAGTAATCCGCCTCCTACAAGGGAACCGGCAAAGCTACCCATACTCTGCATGCTATTGCCCCGGCTTCTCTCTTTACGGTTGAAGGAGAGTGCGGTGAGTGCATCCGTGGCAATGTCCTGTGTGCCCGAAGCTGCAAAGGAAAGAATTATGAGTACCAGCACCAACAGGAAATTGGTCTTTAAATTGAGAAAGGCAATGGTGAGGATAAGGAAGGCATAGACAAACTCGGAGTAAAAGATCCACCTTTTATAAGTGCCCAGTCCGCAGGTTTTGCGGTCTACAACCGGAGCCCAGAGGAATTTTATAATCCACGGTAGTTTGATGAGTTGCAGCATGCCGATGACGGTTAGTGAAAAATTCTCCTGCCGCATCAGCACTGGTAGCAAGGTGCTGAATAGGCTCATCGGAATGGATTGAGCGATGTATAGTGAAAAAAAAGTATATAGTTTACTTTTATTTCTATCGGGCATGATGCGATCTTCGGCCATTGTTTTTTGCTCTCTTTTCTGCTTTTTATAAAGTAAATGCTATTGTGGTGCCAAAGGTAAGCGGTTTTCCTTTCTGGGCAAAATAGTTGCTGCCTGTTTGGAACAAATAGATGTTATATTTGCGTGAAGTGGCATTTTTGATCCACAGGTCGACGGTCAGATTTCTTTTGCTGGCAGAGACTTTACCGTTAAGCAAACCGTAAAAGCCTTGTTTCATTGTATTGGCTTCGTTCCAATAATGCCGCCCTGTACCGACATATTGTGCGGAGAAGTTCAAGCGGTCAACGTACTTGGAGCGGAAGTGAAAGGTATAATCACCGCCGAGCATAAGGGTTTGCTGAGGGATATAGGGCAGATAGTTGCCGGCATAGTCGGCGCCGTTGTAAAGATGTTCTTTGAACTTGGCTTCGGTGTAACCGTAGGAGAATTGCAGGCTTAACGGGTCTATAGGACGAGCTTGCAGACTCAATTCCACGCCTTTACTATATGACCGCCCGGCATTGGTTAAGTACTGATATTTATTAGCTTCCATGTGGGCAATCTGTTGGTGTCTCCAGTCAATGTAGAAGAGGGATAAGCTACCGGACAATCTGTTCTGAAACATTGCAAACTTCCCACCTGCTTCGTAATTCCAACTATATTCAGGATTATAAGTGCGTTCGTTTTCCGAACCGAAAGATACGTTGAAACCTCCTGTGCGGTAGCCACGGGTAGTGGTGGCGTAGATCATGTTAGTGGAATTGAACTGGTATTGAAGCGAGACTTTCGGGGTGAATTGGGTGAAGCTTTTACTGTCTTTTAGCTGGGAAACGAGGGTTGGGGCTTTTGCCAAAGTCGATACCTTATAATTTTGCTTATCTTTTTCCAAGTCCAGACGGACGCCGACGGTAAGAGACAATTTCTTGATCAGTAAATCGTTGATGGTCGATTGATGGTAAAGGGCAAGTCCGTAGGATGGCTCTTTATAGTCCTTCCGATTGAGGAAATAGACGGCACGTTTGTTGGTGTTGTAAAATCCAAAAACTCCGTTGAGCCAAGTCCACTTCTGATGATCTTTAGAATGCATCTCCAGTTCTTGCGAAAATTGGTGCTGTTGTTGTGTCTGAACGATGTAGTATTTGGCTTTTTCGGTAAAATCCTGATCGATGGCTTGACGGTCTTTGAGGCGTTGGTAACCGGTAACGGACTTCAGTGTAAAATACTTGAAAGGATAGCTCAGGGTGAGTCCGCTGGTGAGTACTCCTTGGCGATAATAGCTGTACTCGTTGTAGTCCACATCACTGACTTTCCCCGTTTCAGTGTTTACAGCTCCAAAAGGATATCCTCCTTGATCCGTATATTCGTAATTGACGAAGAAGAGTCCGTTTAGACCACTATCTGTCCGCCATTGCAACTTAGCTTTGCTTGAAATATGGTTGAGGTCATCGGCCTTTTCGCCATTGTAGTCGTTGGTGAAGAAGCCGTCGTTATGTTTATATTTTGAGGATACGGAATAGCCTACTTTATTGGATATTTTGCCGTAGTAGCTCCCTGCAGATTCGGTCTGCCCGTAGTTGGCGGTCATTTGGCGGAAGTTAAAGCCTTGATAGTCGAGCGGGTTTCTGGTGTAAACGCTGATAATCCCTCCCATGGTGTTGCGCCCGTACAAAGTGCCTTGCGGCCCTCTCAATATTTCCAGGCGACTGACTTCATTCATATCGAAATCGAATACCGATTTATCAAAGAAAGGCACTCCATCAACATATAACCCTACGGAAGGAGTCAACTTGGAACCGATACCACGGATGAAAAGCGGAGAGGTCAGTTTGGAACCATAGTCGGGGAAATAGAGATTGGGAATGGCTGAACTGATTTCCTTGAAATCAACAATATTATTTCGCTTTAGATCACCTGCTGATAGAAGGGAAACAGAGGCCGGCATTTCTTTCAGGCCCTTATTCTCTTTAGAGGAGGTGACAATAATTTCGTCCAAAGTAACGGACTTTTGTGGAATGGAGTCGGGTACAATAGTTGCTGCGAAGGAGGTGGTACTGAGTAGTAGTGTCGTCAATAAAGTGTAAGCTCTCATAATCTCTGTTTTATTTTGCCTGCAAAAGTACACTATTTCTATTTGCCGGGCAATCCTCATTTATGAGGATTTAGGCTTGACTTTTTTACGAATTCCTATATGCTGTTATTGTTCTTGTAAGTTCATTTTCCCTCTGTTTTGCGGGGAGGTTGCTTTCTGATATTTACTGTTACAAACTCAGTCGTAATTTGTATTTTCTGTTTTTATTATCTTTTTAATTTTGTGTAATAAAGAATCGGTATTTAGGGTTCACTAAATAAGAGCATTGATAATCAGCCTTTCTTTATCTATGATAGTGTCTCCTTCAATATTCTAATAGCCAAATATAGTGTTGATGGGTTTTCATAAGAAGGCTTCATAATGTCGTGATTACTTGCTTTGGACGTTATTTCCCCTTTAATATCGCTATAAATCATTATCTGTTGAGAAGTCGTATTTTAGATTTATTGCGTGCAAACAGTTTTTCAGTGAGCCTTATGTAAACTCATATTTAGTTGAAATAAATTGTGATGAATATTTTAGCGGATGAATTGAATATTTATAGGAGATGAAAGAGAATAGCTATTGATAAAGAATTATCTTTGCAGCTGTTTTGTGCCTTATGTCTTTTGCATAGGGAAAAGCTGGAGGTTGATATGAAGATTTTGATCATTAACGGTAGCCCCCGCAAACAAGGAAATATCTCCAAGATGTTGGGACAGATGGGACTGGAAGCCGAAGCTTGTGGTGCCGAGGTCACTACGGTGCGGGTGAATGATTTGCAAATACATTCTTGTTTAGGCTGTATGAGTTGCCGTGATAAATTGAAGTGTTGTTTACCGGAAGATGATGCGCAGCGTGTACTTGGTCAGATTATAGATGCTGATGCCTTGATTATCGGATCGCCTTGTTACTGGGGAAATCTTCCCGGACAATTAAAAATCTTGTTCGACCGCATGGTTTATGGAATGATGGGAGAGAATGCCCGGGGGATACCGCAACCTTTGCATAAAGGCAAAAAGGCGATTGTGGTAGCTACTTGCACCACTCCATATCCTTTCAATATCTTCTTTAGTCAGTCGCGGGGAGTCGTGAAAGCATTGAAGGAAATTCTGAAGTGGAGCGGTTTCAAAATGGTTGGTACCATAGAGAAAGCGGGCACTAAGGGGCAGCCTGCGTTGACAGAAAAGGAAATGAAGCGCTGCCGTAAAGCAGTGCATCAAATGATCTAATAGGTAATTATCATGTATCTTATTCTTTATTCCCGTTTAAACTTTCGCCCTTATTCAGGGGGAGAGATTTATTGCGATCTTATTTCTTGCTTTAAGCTACAACAATGAACGCTAAGATTAAAGGTTTTACTTATGGCTCTATAGCAGCTGTAAGTTACGGGTTGAACCCCTTGTTTACCCTTCCGCTTTATCGGGCGGGAATGACCGTGGACTCCGTATTGTTCTACCGGTATTTCTTTGACATTGTTATGCTGGGTATTTTAATGAAAGTACAGGGTTTGTCATTCCGGTTGAAGAAGTCGGAAATCTTGCCTTTGGCACTCATCGGACTGTTATTCTCCTTTTCTTCATTTTTTCTCTTTCAGAGTTATAACTATATGGATGCCGGTATAGCTTCTACCATACTGTTTATCTACCCCATATTGGTGGCTGTGATCATGGCACTATTCTTTCATGAAAAGGTTTCACTGATTACCCAAGGCTCCATCACATTGGCTTTTGTAGGGATTTTATTGCTCTATAAAGGAGGCGATGGGAAAGCATTGAATTTATTGGGCGTGCTTTTTGTTTTCTTGTCTTCATTGACTTATGCCATTTATATTATAGGGATTAACCGTTCTTTTTTGCGGGACTTTTCAGTCCCTAAGCTGACTTTCTATGCTTTATTGTTTGGCATTTCCATCTATGTGGTGCGGTTGAATTTCGGACAGGAGTTGCAGCCGATACCCTCACCTCTGTTGTGGGTTAATGCGCTGTCACTGGCTGTGTTTCCCACAATTATTTCATTGGTTGCCATGACAATCTCCATTCACTATATTGGTCCTACACCTGCCGCTGTATTGGGGGCTTTGGAACCTCTGACCGCCCTCTTCTTTGGTGTACTTGTCTTTGGAGAGCAACTGACATTCCGGATTATTTTAGGAATCTTCTTTATTCTGATGGGGGTGACGTTGATTGTTGAAGCGGAATCGTTGAAAAAGCAAATGCGGTATAGGCGGGGCAGACTGAAGAGAGTTCTGAAGATGAAATAGAGTTATTTGTGGTGGATCATATTCAGCATAACTTTGGTTCGCTCTTCGTCGCTTTAGTTCAACACGATTTGTATTTCACGAGACAAGGAGTAAAAGGTTGAATAAGGTTACTCTAAAGAGGATGTGTCAAAAGCTTCAATGTTATAGAAACATCCTCGTTACAGCCTACCGTAGCGAGAATATTCTGTCCTCTTTTTGACTTTTCCCCCCTTGCTTTTAACCCTTTTCGGCTAAAGTGGTAATCCTTTGCTTTAGTGATAGATCGTCGAAAATTGAAGTTGAGTGTAAAAGAAAAGCTCTTGTCATAGGGGATATCTGAAATAGATCATGTCTCGTACTCAAATAGACTATCAGTTGACCCTGAACAGATGATCTGTTACGCTCTAACAGACCGTTTGTTTGACTCTGATAGATGGTCTGTTTACCCCTAACTGATCATCTGTTCTGCTATATACCTCCGAAAGTCTCACTACGGTCTCCAAATCTCTTCAAGCGCTTTTGAAAATAACATTGAAAAGAATGCAAATCTTTGAAGAATAGCCGTAGGCTTTTGATCTTATTAAAAGATGTTGCAATACGAGGTTTACCGAATGTTTAGACTGGGTGATATGGGTTTAACCAAGTGCTTACATTTTGTTTGATCATTAATAGAGGGTTCAAAACCGGGAGACTGTGGCATTTACATCTTCCGGCAGATGCGATTGATGGTTTGCCGGATATTATTGCGGGCAACATCGGGTTGCAGGGCTTTTTCTAAAGGGGTACCTATGGGGTTGATGGAAGCTATTTCTTTAAATCCGGCGGACTTTAGCAGGTGCTCGTCTTCGAGGACTCCGGCAATGAGTACAACGGGAATGTGTTGCTTCTTTGCTTCTTCCAGAATTCCGAATGCTACTTTTCCCATAATGGTTTGTCGATCAGCTTTTCCTTCTCCCGTGATCACCAAGTCGGCATGAGCAACGATTTGTGTAAAGTTTAGCACTTCGAGTAAGAGTTGTATTCCCGGTTTTAGCTTGGCGTTCAGAAAAGCAAGCAGACTTCCACCCATTCCTCCCGCTGCTCCTGCACCCGGAATCGCTGAAATATCTTTTCCTGTTTTTTGCCGTATCACTCCGGCTATATGGTGCAAACCGTTATCGAGTTGTTGTACCATCAAGGGAGTGGCTCCTTTTTGAGGGGCGAAAACGGTAGCTGCACCTTGCGGACCGTAGAATGGATTTTGCACGTCGCAGGCCACTGTGAAAGTGGATGAACTAAGGGCGGGATGCATGCAGTTGAGGTCAATGTCAGCTATCTCAGAGAGTTTTTCTCCGCAAATAGCTTTTATTTCCTTGCCATGCTTGTCCAGAAAACGAAAGCCTAAAGCCTGTAACATCCCCAGTCCCGCATCATTGGTGGCACTACCGCCAATGCCGATGATAAAGTTACGGCAGCCCCGTTCCAGTGCATCACGGATGAGTTCACCTGTTCCGAGAGTTGTAGTCAACATCGGGTTCCGCTTGTCGGGGGGCACCAATGGTAAACCGCTGATGCCTGCCATTTCAATAAAGGCTGTCTTTCCATCGCCGGATCGTCCATAGTCGACTTGACGTAAATTCATTAAAGGGTCGTGGGCGTTGACGGTGACTCTGCTTCCTTTCTCGGTGCTTAACAATACTTCCAATATACCCTCACCACCATCTGCAATGGGTAAGCAACATATATTACAATCGGGAAATACATCTTGTACCCCTTTAGCTGCTGCTACTTCCACCTCTGTAGAAGTGAGGCATCCTTTAAAAGAATCGATGGCAAGCACTACTTTTTTCATTTCTTCTGTTCTTATTATTCAATTGTGATTAGCAATTCAGTTTCTTGATACTAAGTTTTATTCCTTTTATCCCCAGAACTTTTATCTTCTGATATCAGCTAAGCGTTTTCCTTTTTCAATCCCCTCTTTTTTATGCTCCTTTTGCTATTTAGTTGAAAAGAACTAAAGCAAGGTTCTTTTTCATTTAAAGGTTGTTTTATACGAACTTTATCAAACGTTTACGCTTTGCCGCTTGATGTGCAAGTTGTTTTTAATACAATTGCAAAAGGACCTTTTTTATCTGCTTCTATTTTATCCGCTTTTATCAAAATCATTCTTCGCGTTGCTCTACCTGCCGTTTGGGCGCTTAGTATGAGTTGTCTGCATCTAAACCGAATAGAATAGAGTCACGGGAAGAATATCCTTATCGCAAATTTAGTTTATTTTTTAAGGAAGACGGGGTTACATTGAAAAAATGATCTTGTTGCATTCCACAATTAAGAGGTATATTCTATCTTTGCAAGTATGAGTGAGGATACGTATAAAACAATTGTAGCATCTGCTGAAGCCATATATACCGAGAAACGCAGTAAGTTTATCGCAATTGCATTGCCGGTGTGTACCGTTGATGAAGTTAAAACCTATCTGGAGACTTATCAAAAGAAATATTACGATGCCCGACATGTATGTTATGCTTATATGCTGGGACACGAGCGGAAAGATTTTCGTGCGAATGATAACGGTGAGCCTTCCGGTACCGCGGGTAAGCCGATTCTCGGACAAATCAATTCTAATGAATTAACGGATATTCTGATCATTGTTGTCCGCTATTTTGGTGGCATTAAGTTGGGCACCAGCGGATTGATCGTGGCCTATAAAGCTGCTGCCGCTGAGGCTATTACTGTCGCTGATATTGTGGAACGGACGGTGGACGAAACGATAACGTTCTTCTTTGAGTATCCCTTTATGAATGACGTCATGCGTATTGTGAAGGAGGAAGAACCGGAAATATTGGAACAAAGCTATGATATGGATTGCCGTATGATGTTGCGTATCAGGCAGTCAATGATGCCGAAGTTAAAAGCCAGACTTGAGAAGGTGGAAACGTTGCGTTGGGCGGAGGAATAATGATTGGTACTTTTGGGGTTAAAGCACAAAAAAAACACTGCATCCGGCGCAATTAAAACTTTTAAAGTTGTTGTTTGAAATCAGGTTGATGTGTTCCATAGTAACAGTCTCAATTTGCTTTCAATAACCGAGTAGTTCTTGTTAAATGATGAATTACTGTTCTAAGCCCTTTTGCGTGGGGTGTAGTGTTTTTTGTTGTGATGTGTGTTGAAATTATTCTACACCATCTTTGAAATTAACTTTGTGGTGTGAACCGTCACAGTAAGGTTTGTTCTTGGAAGCGCCGCAACGACACAAGTGAACCGTACCTTTGTTGGGAATTTCTTTGCCATCTTTACCAATGAAACTAAAATTGCCTTTAACTTCGTAAGGTCCGTCGGGGAATACCTTTACGATTACTTTTTCATCATTCTTTTCCATAACCATAATTTTATTAAGTGTTTAAAATCGGGATATAAACGTACTGGATTCGAAAATGTTTTCGATGCTTTGTCTTTTTTGTCTTTTTTTTAACATATGGCTATCTGGTGCTTTATTATATATAGTGTTTGCTTTGTACTTCTATGTTACTTCCTTATCTTTGTCTAATTAAATATAGAATATATGGCATTTGAAGCAACCAAGAGGGAGTTGGGAGAACTCTATGCGTTCTTCCGGTTATTGGCGGAAGGGAAAGTTTGTTTGGGTACGCCGGAGGTGAAGAGTGGGGATCAGTTTTGGCCCGTCTCTTTAATCAAGCGGGAAGAACATGATGGCACCCGCTGTTATTATGTAGAGAAGGGGCAAGTTCGTATTCAGGGAGAAAAAGGGGAGGAGAGTATTCCCCGTGAGGATTTTGCCGGAGCTGCGGATTGCTTGCTTGATTTGCTGAAGTCTTCGACTGGTACGGATGCGGTTGAAGTGCCCGAATCGATTGAGGCCTTCTTAAATGCGTTGAATATCTATGATTTGGAAGCTAAGACTGAAGATCGTACCGATTTCTCTGTGGCTTTCTGGCATCCTGATGCGCCTGTAAGCGGGGTTAATGTCCGTTGCCGTTTGAGTCCGATGAATCCTTTATTGGATGGCGGACGTACGGCTAACCTTAAATTGGAGCAGACGGGAATTAAATTTGCCACCCCTACGGTAAATAAGATTAATGCTTTGCCCGAATCCCCTAATGAGGTGGCTGAACGCATGATGATGATCGAACGGCTGGGTGGTGTGTTGAAGTATGCCGATGTAGCCGATCGCGTCTTCCGTTCCAATTTGTTGATGATTGATTTGCATTTTCCCCGAATGCTTGCCGAAATGGTTCGTATAATGCAACTGGAAGAGATTGCTAAAGTGAGTGAGTTGATTGATCGTATCAAAGAAATAAATCCATTGAAAATAAAAGATGAGTTGATTGCCAAGCATGGGTTTTATGAATTTAAAATAAAGCAATTTCTCTTGACCCTCGCTTTAGGCATGCGTCCGGCTAAGATTTATAACGGGAGTGACTCTGCTGTGGAAGGTCTCTTCTTTATTGATAAAGACGGTAAGTTACTTTGCTATCATAAATCTCAGCGGGAAGTGTTTGCCGATTTTCTTTATTTGAACAGTCGGTTTGAAAAAGGTTCCGTGGACAAGGATAAGTATGGTTTTCTGGAGAAGGAAAATGGGACGTATTATTTCAAGTTGAATGTCAAGATCGGGCTGACTAAGAAGTAAGGCTGGCAAATGGTTTCTGAAGACTAATGTTAAAAACAGAAGATACAAATCAAGATGAATGAAGTATTAAAAACAATAAAGTCGCGTCGTAGCGTACGTGCTTATACCGGGCAACTGGTTTCAAATGAAGATTTAAAGGATATACTTGAGGCTGCAACCTATGCGCCAAGTGGCATGAATTTTCAGGCGTGGCATTTTACTGCTATTCAGAATAAAGAAGTGCTGGAGCAACTGAATGAGAAGATCAAGGGAGCTTTCGCCAAGAGTGATGATCCGCATATGCAAGAGCGTGGGAAAAGTCAGACCTATTGTTGCTATTATCATGCTCCTGTTTTGGTGATTGTTTCCAATGATCCTACCCGCTGGTGGGCTGGAATGGATTGTGCATGTGCTTTGCAGAACATCTTTCTGGCATCCAAGTCGTTGGGCATCGGTTCTTGTTGGATCAATCAACTGGGACAGACATGTGATGATCCTGACGTTCGTGATTTGCTGACTTCATTGGGAGTACCGGCAAACCATAAAGTATATGGTTGTGCGGCATTGGGCTATGCCGCTGCATCACCTGCAAAAGAAAAGATCCTGGCCGAAAATACGGTAACGATTGTAGAATAAGATTTTGTTTTGTCCTGTATGAACAAACTTTGAAAAAAGGCTTTCCCTCTAATTGATATGCCGGAAATCTTCAACCCGCGGAGAATGTTTATTGTTGGCTCCAACGTGCTATCACTACAGATGCGATGTTGAACTTCAATCCGCAGAGAATGTTTATTGTTGGTGTAGTCTGAAAAGAAACGGTAATGTGTCTTATAGTACAAAGAGTGGAAATGGAACTGGATATTGTATCGTTTTTGAATTCGATTTTTTGATATAGCGATTTATTAATTGCATCCTTTCTTTCAGGTGATTTAGAGAAAAGCCCGGGATTTTTACATCCAATAGCCTTTGTTCGGAAATCTCATTTCTGGGATTTAATCTTCTAAATAAGAATATGATATACTCTTATGATACTTATGTATACCTGATTTGTATACTAATGATCTGATTTATAGACTTCTATTATAGAATGTTTATTCTATGGTCTACTCTTGATTTCCTCCTTTTGAATTACGGGAACCTATGGTCTAAAAGATGTTATAAAGCAGGTGTATACTGATTTGAGAATATAGTAAACGCACTAGAGCTGGGCACTCACATATATTTGTTCTCGAAATAATCAAAATCAAAATAACCATGGATATAGCAAAAAGATGTGAGGCGAATCCTTTGTTGACTCCCCGGGATCTAAAACCCGGAATAGAAGGAATGGAAATCACTTGTTTATTAAATCCCGGAGTATTCAGGTATCAGGGAAGAACGGGGTTACTCCTCCGCGTAGCCGAACGTCCTATACAACAGGAGGGAATTATTTCTTTTCCGGTATATAATAAAGAAGGCAAAATAGAAGTGTTGTCTTTTTCTAAGGATGATCCTGAACTGGATGCATCTGATCCACGTGTAATAGGTTATAAAGGTCAAAACTACCTGACCACGATGTCTTACTTGCGACTTGTATTCAGCGAAGACGGAATACATTTTAAGGAAGATCCTCAATTCCCTCCCATCTTAGGAGAAGGGGAATTAGAATCTTTCGGTATAGAAGATTGCCGTGTAGCGACTTGCAACGACGGATTCTACCTGACCTACACCAAAGTATCGCCGGTAGCGGTGGGGGTGGGACTAATCCATACCCTTGATTGGAAAGGCTTTGTGCGTCACGGCATGATTTTCCCCCCTCATAATAAAGACTGTGCATTGTTTGAAGAGAAAATCGGGGATAAATACTTTGCACTACATCGTCCGAGCAGTCCGGAACTCGGAGGCAACTATATTTGGCTAGCCGAATCGCCCGACCGTCTCCATTGGGGGAATCACCAATGTGTAGCGATTACACGCCAAGGGATGTGGGATAGCGCACGAATCGGTGCGGGAGCCTCTCCGATTAAGACTGAAGATGGATGGTTGGAAATCTACCATGGAGCTGATGCTAACAATCGTTATTGTCTTGGAGCTTTGCTTCTCGATTTGAAAAATCCCGCTAAAGTCATAGCCAGGAGTAAAGAACCTATTATGGAACCTATTGCGGACTACGAACAAACCGGTTTCTTTGGAAATGTGATCTTTACTAACGGGCATTTGGTGGAAGGAGATCGGATAACCCTATATTACGGAGCCAGTGATGAAGTCATCTGCCGGGCAGAGTTATCCGT
The DNA here is from genome assembly GCA_965140335.1 of uncultured Bacteroides sp. GTDB lineage: Bacteria > Bacteroidota > Bacteroidia > Bacteroidales > Bacteroidaceae > Bacteroides. The sequence goes on along the minus strand of OZ223190.1, from coordinate 1,324,890 downwards.
TCGTGAAATATTGAACACTTTAAAGAAATAAGTCCACCTATCATGAATAAGCTAAAACAAGAATATTTGTTTTTCAGGCAGCAGGAGCATAACATGCGCATATTGCTGATCACCAATATGCTATATGCATTAGTGCTTCCTGTTGTAGAGATCTTTGTAGGTGCGTACATCATGCGTAATACCAGCGAACCTACCATGGTCGCTTTTTACCAATTGGCCATGTATACAGGTATTGTTATCACTTCACTTGTCAATGGGTTTCTACTTAAAAGGTATAAGGCCCGTACACTTTACGCAGCTGGTATTTTGGTCAGTGGTATCTCCATGTTCGGAATGATGATGATTCATTCACTTGGTTTTCTGGAACTGGGGCTGGCTGGTTTCCTTTTAGGGGCCGCATCCGGTTTCTTTTGGACTAACAGGTACTTACTAACCCTTTATAATACAAGAGACGATAACAGAAATTACTTTTTCGGACTGGAATCATTCTTCTTTTCCATTGCCTCTATTGGCGTACCTTTGATTATCGGCGCTTTTATCAGCCAGATGGATGGAAAAGAGATATTCGGTATGCTTTTTAATGTCAATCAATCCTATCGTGTGGTTACCTTAATCGAAGTGGTGATAACAATTATTGCATGCGGAGTATTATGGAGAGGAAAATTTAGTGTCCCCAAAGAAACTTCATTTCTCTTTCTTCATTTTCACAGATTATGGAAAAAGATGTTATTATTAGCTTCATTAAAGGGAATGGTACAAGGTTTTCTGGTTACCGCCCCCGCTATTTTGGTTCTTAAGCTTGTGGGGGATGAAGGGACTTTAGGCTTAATTCAGGGAATAAGCGGAGCGCTGACCGCCATACTTGTGTATGTTCTGGGACGAATTGCCAAACCGGAAGATCGTTTGAAGATATTTGCCGGTGGCTTGGTCGTCTTTTTTGCAGGTACTTTGTGTAACGGTATTCTTTTTTCAGCGACGGGCGTCATTCTCTTCGTATTATGCAAGGTCATTTTTCAGCCACTATTCGATCTGGCTTACTTTCCCATAATGATGAAGACCATTGATGCCGTTGCAAAAATAGAAGCGCGAAACGAGTATGCTTATATTATGAGCCATGAGTTCGGACTGTTTCTGGGAAGAGCTTTCGGGTTGCTGCTATTCCTATTTCTGGCTTACTGTGTTTCTCAGGATTTTGCTTTGAAATACGCATTGATTATTGTAGCCGGGCTGCAATTACTTGCTTATCCCTTGGCTAAAAACATAACGAATCAAACTAATACCCATAAAGAAGATGAAAATAAGAAGTAGAAATATTCTATTACTCGCCCTATGTGGTTTATTAGGTTCTTGTTCCTCCACTCAAAAGTCTTATGGAGACAAGATTACCCAGACTGCTATAAATCGTGTTGATCTGATGCCGGATATGCCGGAGTCCTATAAAATGCTGGACTGGAAGGCTAAGGCGAAGAAATATGACCAGTTCGCATTCAACTGGCATAATCCCAGTAAAGTTGGTAACCTGATATGGCTTGACGATCATCGCCGGAATATTGACCAAACAACCTTTGGACTATATACCGCTATTGGTGATATTCGCCAAGGTCCGAATCATAACAACGGCGAATTTCACGAAAGCCTGAATTCACTTTCAGCCTTATTGGGGGCGGGATTGGTAGGCATTGATAAAACCAATCAGGATGGCTATAACTACGTCCGGATGGTACAAAATTATTTCAATTGCGACAACGGATGGGACATCATGATGAATAATACCAATCCGTCGGTGAAACAGTTGGGAGGGGGCTATGGCCGCGACTGGTGGTACGACGTATTACCCAATGCCTTATATTATGCCGTTTGCGATGTCTTTCCTAACGTACCGGGTGCAGAGAAGATACAAAAATCCATAGCCGAACAGTTTACCAAAGCCGATTCTGTATTGAATGGGAATTACAACTATTCTTATTTCGACTATGGGAAAATGAGAGGAATGGTTAGCAATCTCCCTCTCCAACAGGATGCAGCTGGAGGACATGCGTACGTATTGCTTTGTGCTTATCATAAATTTGGTGATCCACGCTATCTGCAACACAGCAAGAGTGCCGTTGAAGCCCTTCTTTCCCAAAAGGAAAGCCATTTCTACGAAGCTTTGCTCCCGTTGGGAGCTTATACGGCAGCTTATCTCAATGCAACGGAAGGTACGCACTATGATGTACATAAACTGTTGGATTGGGTCTTTGACGGGTGTAAAAGTCCGACAGGTCGTACAGGCTGGGGAATCATTGTCGGTAAATGGGGCGATTATGATGTCAGTGGTTTACAAGGCAGTATTACCGATGGCGGAGGATATGCCTTTTTAATGAACAGCATCAAACCGGCATGGCCATTTATCCCTATGGTCAAATATGAACCGCAATATGCCAAGGCTATAGGGAAATGGATGCTCAACAATGCCAGTGCTTGTCGTTTGTTCTACCCCATGGATATAGATTCCGTCCATCAGTGGGCACCGGAATTCAGGTATTTGACAGATAACAATATTGCTTACGAAGGATTACGTAAGGAAGATGACTATGGGAAAGAATCATTAAAAGGAGTGAGTCCGGTAGCTATAGGCGACGGTCCCAAGTGGATCAAAGGTAACCCTACACAAAGCATGTTCAGTGTATACAGCTCTTCACCGGTAGGCATACTCGGTGGTCTTGTGGATACCACCAATGTTAGAGGTATCCTGAAGCTAAACTGCAATAGCACGGACTTCTATACAGAAAAGCCGTATCCGGTATACCTCTATTATAATCCATACAAAGAAGAAAAAATAGTGAACTACCATACTTCCCAAGCATGCGATCTATTTGACATTGTGGCGAAAGAGTATGTCGCAAAAGGATTAAAAGCTAACGGAAGTTTTAAGATACCGGCAAACGAAGCTCGTGTGATTGTGGAACTTCCGGAAGGAACCAAACTTAGTTTAAGCAATGGGAAAATAATTGCGAATAAACAATACATTATTTCATATCATTAAATCTTAAAACCATGAGAAAATATCTAGTATTACTCATTCTCTTTCTTTTTGTAGGTGCGACAGCTTTTGCACAGCAGACGAAAAGAATATCCGGTTTGGTAACGGACCAAAATACCGGAGAAACATTAATCGGGGTCTCTGTAGTGGAAACCGGAACAGGCAACGGTACCATTACCGATATTGACGGTAAGTACTCCCTAAGTATCACTTCAGATCAAGTTTCTTTCTCTTATGTAGGTTATGAAGACCAGATAATTAACGTAAAACAAAGCGGAACGATTAATGTGAAATTGGCTTCGGACAATAAACTGGACGAAGTTGTAGTCATTGGATATGGTACGCAAAAGAAAAGTGATCTTACCGGATCATTAGCTTCCATCAATAGTAAGGACATCAAGAACTATGCGGTATCCAATGCTTCGGAATTACTCAGTGGAAAAGCCGCCGGTGTATTTGTTGCTTCTAGTTCGGGACAACCCGGATCGGATGCCGTAATCCGCGTAAGAGGGTTGGGAACGGTCAATGATAACAATCCGCTGTACGTTGTCGATGGGCAGTTCATGGATAATATCAGCACTTTGAATCCATCGGATATTGATCATATAGAAGTCCTGAAAGATGCTTCGGCTTGTGCCATATATGGTTCGAAAGGATCAAACGGTGTGATTCTCATCACGACAAAGGGTGGGGTTAAAGGGCAGACCATTATTTCATTGGATGCCTATACCGGAATAAAGAACAGCTACAAAGCGCTGAAGATGATGAATAGTGAACAATATTATAAATTCATCACCGAAGCCTATAAAAATGATGCCAGCTTCCAGAACTCGATGAAGGAAAAGTTTACCAACCAGTACAACAAAGGTTATGATACGGACTGGTGGGATGCTGTTACCCGCACAGCTTTTACTCAGAACTACAACGTCAGTGTCCGCACTGGAACAGACAAGTCGCGTTCGTCAATCAGTCTGGGTTATTTGGACGACGAAGGTGCCCTCATCACCACTAATTTCAAGAGGCTATCCTTAAAATTGAGTCAGGAATATGACCTGGGTAAATATATTACGATAGGGACAAATATAAATCTGGCTAAAATAAAGAAACGTGATTCCGGAGCCATCCCATCCTTTGATTTCATTCAGAAAGCAGACCCGTTTACCCCGGTCATCAGTCCATTGGTGGAACCGTCTTCTGAAAATTACAAGTATAACAAATATGCTCCCACCGAATGGTCATACGACCCGAATCCGGTTTCCATGCTTGAACTGCCTAACAGATACAATGACATCTTCAATACGTTCGGTAACATATATGCCCAAGTCAAACTTCTGAAAAACTTGTCATATCGTGTACAGTATAGTTTTGAAAGGTATCACGATACCTTCAAGGACTTCCGGCCTATTTACTCTTCCACTTTTTCAGAAGATAATCTGGCAAATAAAGAAAGTAAATATAGTGTGGAAACGCAGTTGACCAATAATAGCAACGTCACTTTTAATACGCTGGCAGAACAACGTCTCAACTATAACACGACTATCGGGAAGCATAAACTGGATGTTATGGTAGCCATGACGTACGAAAAGAATAAGAACGAGAACATTAATGCCTTTAAGAGGAATGCCTTGGGCAATGAAGAAATCTACCAGATATTGGATGCGCAAACCGCAGGTGATAACGTTTCGGGGTCAAAAGAGACTTCTTCCATGTTATCTTATTTGGGACGTATCAATTATGGCTATGACGACCGCTATTTGGCTACGGTAAACTTCCGTGCAGACGGTTCTTCCAAATTTGCCAAGAATAATCGTTGGGGTTATTTCCCCTCACTCTCTTTGGGGTGGAGAATCAGCAACGAGAAGTTTTTCCAAAACTTGAATATTAACAATACGATATCCGATCTGAAGCTTCGCGTTGGATGGGGACAAAACGGCAACCAGCGTATAGATACTAGTGCTCCACTTACTTTAATCGGAACAAACAAGGAGATGCAATGGTATTTTGGCAACGGCTATTCACAAGGTTATGTTCCCACTTATGTAGGAAATGAGAATATAAAATGGGAAACAAGTCAACAAACCAACATTGGGTTGGATATGGGACTTTTCAGAAACAGTCTGAGCCTCAGCATGGACTTTTATGTCAAAAAGACCAGTGATATGCTGCTAAATATGCCGATACCTTCATTCGGAGCTTTTCCAAACAGTCCCTATTTCAATGCAGGCAACCTGAAAAATACCGGATTTGAGTTGGTGACCAACTATCGTAACCACATCGGAAAGGATTTCAACTACAATGTCGGATTGAATATGTCCACTTACAAAACCAAGGTGACTAAGCTGACTTCCGAGTATTTAAGTGGTAGTGTAAGCCGTACCTATGTCGGAGGACCAATCGGGCGTTTCTGGGGATATAAGCAAATTGGTATTTTCCAAAACCAAGCCGAGATTGATAGTTATGTAGATAAGAACGGGACGAAGATTCAACCGAATGCCCAACCCGGCGACTTCAAATTCGCTAAATTGGGAGAATCGGGTGCATTGAACGATGATGATGACCGCACATTCATTGGTGATCCTAATCCCGACCTGATTTACGGATTCAATTTAGGGTTTAGTTATAAAAACTTTGATGTCAGTATGGCTTTTCAAGGGACAGTAGGTAATGACATTTGGAATGTAGCCAAAGGTACTCTCTCAACCGCCGGTCGGCAGAATGCATTGGAAGAAGCTTATACCAAAGCATGGGGCAAAGAAGGAGATAACGCGAAGTACCCCCGCATTACCAATTCCGACACGAATAACAATATGAGGAATTCTTCTTTTTATGTGGAAGACGGTTCTTACCTGCGTTTGCAAAACATGCAAATAGGATACACGATTCCTGAAGCGCTTTGCATGAAAACAAAATTGTTCTCCAGTTGCAGGGTTTATGTCAGTGGACAAAACATCTTCACATTAACCAAGTACTCGGGACTCGATCCCGAACTCGGCATCAACAGTCCGCTGAATATGGGTGTGGACAATACGCACTACCCAACCTCACGTACCTTCACTGTCGGAGTTAACATGCAATTTTAACTGAATAAACAGAAAGTATCATGAAAAGAATAATATATGCCATTTGCAGCCTTTTTATCGGAATGGGATTCTATAGCTGTTCACTCGACGAACCGAGTTATGGCAAAACAACAAGTAAAAACTATTATCAAAAGGAGAGTGACATCGAACAGGCTCTTACCGGTGCTTATCTACAATTAAGAACCACTTGGAATGAGTATGCACTCAATCATTACTTTATTGGTGACTGTACCACTGATGATGCCTTAAAAGGCGGTGGTGGCGACGGAGACCGGGCTGAAGTCCGTGATTTGTCCAATTTTACCGTTTATACGACTAATGGGGAAGTCGGCCGCCGTTGGGAGATTCTTTACCGGTTGATCAACCGCTGTAATGATGTGATTTACTATGCTCCAAACGCCACTGGCGATAAAGAAATACTGGCCCGTTATGCCAATGAGGCAAAAGCATTAAGAGCCTTTGGCTATTATTGCTTGGTTAGCACTTTTGGCGGAGTGCCATTAATTACCACCCCTATGCAGCCGGAAGAGATATTGAAAGTTCCGCGTTCGAGTACCGATGAGGTATACCAACTCATTATATCCGATTTGACTGATGCCTCGCAACTACCTTCCAGAAGGGAATATGATGCGGAGAATGCTTACAGGGTTACCCGTGGTTTTGCCAAAACCATGTTGGCCAAGACTTACATGTTTAGGGGAGATTTTGCTTCTGCTGAAACAGTACTTCATGAAATAGTGGAAGTAGACAAGGACTATGCTTTATTAAGCGATTATGGAATGAACTGGCGTACGGAATATGAAAACAGCACGGAATCGGTGTTCGAAATCGCGAACAAAGTCTATGACAAAACCGTAGCAACAGGAACCAATGTTCCCCACTTCTTTACAAGCAGACGGGTTACCGGCTATCAGGGATACGGCTTTCACGTACCGACCCAAGATCTTTACGATGCATACGATGTTGATGATCCCCGTATCACTTATGTTTTTACACAAACAGGAGATCGCTATGTAGGAGATACCGAGGCCCAGGATAACACGGAATCACCAAGTGGATTTCACGATTATAAGATGACCGTTCCCGCCATCGAGAAGAAAGGTATGGATGTATGGATGATTAGCTACAATATCCGATTGATACGTTATTCGGATGTGTTACTGATGTATGCCGAGGCACTTAATGAGAACGGAAAAGCTGCAATTGCCCTGCCTTACCTCAATGAAGTCAGAGAACGGGCGCGCAATAGTAATCCGACAGACCCGCGCAGGGACATGCAAGCCTATATTCCCCCTACAACCGGAAATTCCTTGAAAGACATTGCTGTGACCGATCAAGACCAGTTGCGCAAAATCATCTGGCACGAACGCCGCTGCGAACTAGGCATGGAAGGATGGAGACGGGACGACTTGATGAGACAAAAACGTTTTGGTACTGTTATGCGTAACTATGCAAGTAAGTATAATACGACTAAAGGCGCTAATTTTGATGATGGTCGGGACTATTTGCTTCCAATCCCACAAGGTGAGCGCGACAAGAGCAACGACGTTTTAACTCAGAATCCGGGTTATTAATAAAATAATCAATGGAGGAAATGAAGAAATAAGCTGCAATTAAGGAGGTCGTGTCACTAGCTCTAATTGATGTTCTGTCTTTATTACAACTGCTTTCATGCAGCATCATAAGGATGAAAAAGTGCTTTTGATACGACTTCTTCAACTTTGGTGAGACTTTTCAGGAAGTGTGATAAAAGGACTTTAGCAAAATGCCTAAGGATAAACTTTGTCACACTTCCTTTTACCTTAATCACCTTCAAATCATCCCTGTGTTTTAAACGTTACCGTCAAATCTTAATACGATATGCGAATCCGTTCTTACCCTACCTTCGTAAACCGGATTTTTTTTATTAAATTTGTTATTGCGATTGATCATCAAATCAAAATACGTTCAAATGAAAAAACATGTTGCGACTTTAACCGTCTGTCTTCTTTTTGGTCTTCTCAGCATTCCCCAAGCAACAAAGGCTTCTTATGTCGCTAAATATATATCGAACCTCAACGGATTGACCAATAATTCCGTCAATTGTATTTTGGAAGATCAGGAGCATACGATCTGGATTGGGACATGGGACGGATTGAATGCCTATAATGGAAGAGACATACTGACTTTCAGATATAAAAAGAATGATCCGAATTCAATCAGTAACAGTGTTGTCAGGCAACTTGTAGAGCAGGGACAGGAACTTTGGATTGCGACCGACAATGGCATTAACAAACTGGACAAGACGACTCACCAAATCACCAGGTACTACTTACAAACGGGTAATCAAATTCCCAATCAGGAAAGATCGTTTATCCTCGGCAAGACCAATCGGAATGGAATTTTTTGTCTGGTAAAGGGAGTCGGTTTCTTTAGCTATAATGCCAATCGTGATGTTTTCATTCCCATCCAAACGAAATTGGGGGATAAGGTCAAAGATTTTGTAATTGCTTCTTCTAACCAAATCCTATGCTTATTAACGGACGGAAAAGTGGGGCATCTCACCTATGAGCAGTTAGTTTCATCCGCACCAATCCGTTCTTTGCAGCCGGTCGGTATCGACAGTCCCGTTAGCAAAATCTTCTTTTCAAATAACCAGTTTATTCTAAACTTCAAGGATCAGCTCTCTATTCTTCGTTCTGATTTCACTCCGGTTCAGGTTGTTAAATTGGATATCGCTAAAACCGTATCGGATGCCAAAATTATCGGAGACCTATTATACATTAGCTTTATAGAAGGGAGTTGCATCCGTTACGATTTAAAGCAGTCAACTTATTCTTATTGGGAAGAACTTCCCCGGCAATTATCCATCTTCACTTTATATCCCGGTAGTCAGAATATTTTATGGATAGGTAGTGACGGACAAGGGCTTATACAACTTTATCACTATGACCACATCTTTACTACAGTTCATACCTCGCATCCGGTAAGAGCATTCTGTGAAGATGGTAACGGACATATTCTGATCGGTACCAAAGGTAGTGGCATTAAATTGCTGGATAGTGCTAAAAAGGGACTTCATGATTTTCTTTCCGAATCCAAGGGACTTATTTCCAACTCTGTATATGCTTTAAAAAAGAACAGTTCAAATGATATCTTTATCGGCACCGAAGGAACGGGGGTTAATATTTTGGATGGGAAAACGGGGAGATTGGAGAAGCTTAAGATTCCATCCAAGTATCCCGCTTTTAAGGCTGTATACAATATTCATTTTACCAATCACGATTCACTATTATGGCTCGGAACTTCGGGATACGGACTCATAAAAATGAATATCAGCAAAGAAAAGGGGATTTATAGAGTAAATGGATTTAGGCAATATGCCTCAAACGACCGGAACAAATCGCTTAATAATGATGTGGTTTATGCCGTCACTTCGGGAGCTAATGAAGATACGCTATGGTTTGGAACCAGGGGAGGAGGTCTCAATAGAATTGATATTCGTGAGAACAATATCAAAGAGATGGAGAGTAACATTCTGCTGACAAACAATGATGTATTGTGTTTGCAAAAAGAGGGGACCGATATCTGGATTGGCACAAGCTATGGCTTGAATAGGTTGGAGAAGAGAGGTTATGAGCACAAACTGGTGCAATATGCCGATGAAAAACTAAATAATAAGACCATACACGGGATACTGAAAGATGCGATCGGGAATATCTGGATCAGCACTAACCAAGGGTTATCCAGTTTAAATACCCGAAACAATAAAATAGAGAATTACACGCTGAAGGATGGTCTACAGAATGATGAATTTTCCGATGGCGCTTATTTTAAAGATAGTCACAACACTTTGTATTTCGGTGGAGTGAGCGGGTTGAGTTACTTCAATCCCCAAAACATTCAGGTCCGTTCGTTCAATGCGCCAATCACATTGAGTAATCTAAAAATATACAATACTTCCCAAGACGTAAACCATCGTATTCATGGCGGTGTGCTGAACTTAACTTACGAGGAAAAGTTCATTACCTTTACTTTCCTTACAAAGGATTTCATCAATAATGAAAACTGTGAATATGCATACCGGCTGAAAAACCATTCGAATGAATGGATAGAAACAGGAAATAATCCCAATATCATCTTTGCGCAACTTCCTCCTGGTAAATACGTACTTGAAGTAAAAGGAAGTAATGGTGATAAAGTCTGGAGCAGTAATATCTATAGGCTGACCATTAAAGTGGGCTATCCTTGGTGGCTTGGAATACCCGCATTAACGGTTTACGGATGCATCATCATTGTCATTATAATGATCGCCCGCTCTGTAATTAAGAACCGTATGCGCATGAACCGCCAAATCTTTATTGCGGAAACGGAAAAGGAACATGAACAAAGAATGTATGAGGCACGGCTTAACTTCTTTGCGAATGTTGCACATGAATTCTTTACTCCGCTCACCTTAATTTATACTCCGGCACAGCACTTGCTTGAGCAACTTAAACCGGATATGGAAAGTCGTAAATATCTGGAGATCATTAAAAATAACGCGGAAAGAATGCAAAAGCTAATCAGCGAACTAATGACTTTCACCAAAATAAAGCCCGGGGAAATGCAGCTGAAGCCGGAAGAGATTAACATAAAGGACTTAATTACAGATGCCTCCGGCAATTATATAGAGATTTTACAAGAGAACAAAATAGAGTTTAAGGTGGATATTCATGATACCTCCACCATGCTATCCGATAGGAATGCACTGGAAAAGATTGTCTTCAACTTGCTTTCAAATGCTTTTAAATATACGGCTAAAGGAGGATCTATTCATTTGGAAGTGACACAGGATATTCTTCAGGACAATGCATTAAATATCATCATCAGAAATTCCGGCAAAGGGCTGACTGACCAGCAAATGGCGGAAATATTCAATAAGTATAAGATCTTTGACAGGCCTAATCCGGGAAATTCGGTAAGCAATGGCATCGGATTGAACCTGACCAAAAACCTGACGGAAGCGCTCGGGGGAACGATAGAAGTACATAGCGAATTGGGCAAATACGTTGAATTTACGGTCTTCATTCCGCTTCTGACTGCTCCGGCAAATAGTCTGCCTGTTCAAGCCAATACAGCGGATAAGCAAAGTGACAAGGAAGTCGCGATAAAAGAACTAAAACCACGTCAGGATACGGTGGTTCTCATCGTAGAAGATGAAAATAATATTCGCGAATTATTAAGGGATATTCTTTCGGATTATATCATTCAAGAAGCTAAAAATGGAGTGGAAGCATTGGCTTACATCGAGCGGAATCATCCTGATGTCATTATTACCGATGTTATCATGCCCCGTATGGATGGTTTTTCACTCATTGACCATTTGAAAGGGGATTCCAAGACCAGCTATATTCCTATTATCACGATTTCGGCCAAAGTGACTATTGAAGATCAGATCAATGCCTACAACCATGGTGCGGATACTTATATCACCAAACCGTTTCATCCGAAACATGTCATATCAGCCATCGAAAATTTGTTGGCGCGACAAGCCCAATTGAAAGATTATTTTAATTCCAGTTTATCTTCCATAAAAGTGAAAGATGGCATCACGCTATATCCGGAAGATGAGAAACTGATCGAAGAGGTTACCGCATTGATAAACGACAATATAGACAATGAAAAATTATCTCCCGAGTTCATCTCTTCCTTTATCGGAGTAAGTAAAGCCACTCTTTACCGTAAGTTTAAGGAAGTTTTAGATAAAACGCCAAGTGAATTCATTCGGAATATACGTCTGGAACATGCCGCCAAATTATTAAAGACAACTAAAATGACTGTATCGGAAATCATGTTTCAGTCCGGCTTTTCTAATAAGTCTTATTTCTACCGTGAGTTCCAAAAACAATTCCAGCAATCTCCTACGGATTACCGGAATCGGTGAAGAAGTGTTATACTCTAAAGTTAAGGGCATCCTTCCTTATTAAGGAATTGAATTTCTTTCCTCTATGATAGGTGTTTCTTTTATGATTGGCTTGAAAATAGATTACGTTTAAAAAGGCGAAATCGGAATAAGGTGGTTCTGAAATCGCTCTTTTGATGAAAAGAGAATCCGGACTCTAATCCTTCTCGAGTAAATCATAAAGCACTCACTCAATCCAGTAAAATTCATCCTTCCCAGACTCATCAGAGTTCCCTCCCTAGGTGATCCCGATTCCCTTCCTAGGTGATCCTAGTTCCCTCCCTAGGTGATCTAGGTTCCCTTCCTAGGTGATTCCGGGTGCTGTTATAGGGGTGGCTCTTACTGAATCAGACCTTGATTATTAGTAAGTTAGCTAGTTCTTCGCTACTTGAGTTGAAAACGATTTCTACTTTAAGAAACGGGGTGTAGGAATTTGGATAAGGTGACTAAAAACAGTTTTATCTATTACCTTTTAACCCTTTTCAACTCAAATAAGGAAGAACTTTATGGAGGTGCTTTTTACTTACTTTTTTATTTCTCTTTTTATGATATTATATTGTTGTGCCTTTCACTCAAATGTTCCGTAGCGGGTGGGGAGTAGTTTACGATCTCCCAGCGTGTTGTCCACACGGGCTACGTTGATCCAGAATTTGTTGTCACGTACACTCTGGATGGGGTAAGCTGCTTTCTCACGCGTATAGCTATGTTGCCAATTGTCCGCTACAACTTCATATTCGGGATGCGGGGCGTTGAGTAGGACATTATCTTGCTTGTCTGCTTTCTCCTCTTTCACTTCTTGAATTTCTTTCCAGATAGCGAGCATGGATTCTATAAAATTATCCAGTTCTGACAAGCTTTCGCTTTCGGTAGGTTCTATCATCAGGGTGCCATGTACGGGGAAGGATAGGGTTGGTGCATGGTAACCATAGTCCATTAACCGTTTGGCAATATCATTTTCCGTGATCCCGGTTGCTTCGTGTATGGGGCGGCATTCTAATATCATTTCGTGTCCGACAAAGCCATTGGCACCACGGTAGACCGTGCCGTAAGTGTCGTTAAGGCAGGCTGCCAGATAGTTGGCATTGAGGATGGCTATCTTCGTGGCACGTGTCAGGCCTTCCAATCCCATCATGAGGATATATCCGTAAGTTACCGGCAGTACGCCTGCACTACCAAATGGAGCGGAAGATACGGTATTGACGGCATTGCCGAATAGGGGATGTCCCGGCAAGAATGCTTTGAGGTGTTCGGCTACACAAATCGGACCTACACCGGGACCACCACCGCCGTGCGGTATTGCAAAGGTCTTATGCAAGTTAAGATGGCATACGTCCGCTCCGATGAAACCGGGATTGGTAAGTCCCACCTGGGCATTCATGTTGGCACCGTCCATATAGACTTGTGCGCCGCAGGCATGAATCAGACGGCAGATTTCTACGATTTGAGTTTCGAAGATGCCGTGGGTGGAGGGATAGGTAATCATCAACGCGGCAAGGTCGTCTTTATTTTCTTCTATTTTCGAGCGCAGGTCGTTCATATCCACATTTCCGTGTTCATCGCAGGAGCAAGTGACCGTCGTATAGCCGGCTTGTACGGCGGATGCGGGATTGGTGCCATGTGCCGATGCCGGAATAAGGACCTTGCTACGGTGTCCCTGTCCGATGCTTTCGAGATAAGAGCGGATGACGCGAAGTCCTGTATATTCACCTGCTGCACCGGCATTAGGTTGCAGACTGATACCGCTGAATCCGGTAATCGTTTGCAGTAGTTTGCTAAGGTTATCAATCATCTCACGGTAGCCTTCGGCCTGATCTTCGGGGACAAGCGGGTGGATATTGGTGAATTCAGGACGACCGAGTGGCAGGAGTTCGGCAGCGGCATTCAACTTCATGGTGCAGGATCCTAATGAGATCATAGATTGTGCCAATGAAATATCCTTGCGATCGAGCCGTTTGATGTAACGCATCATTTCTGTTTCCGTGTGGTATTTGCCAAATATTTCATGAGTCAGGTACCCGCTCTTACGTCTCAATTCATTGCAAATGGAAATTTCCACCGGCACATCGTCCACTTTGTTCCAATCCTTTTCGGCAGCGATAGCAAAAATGGATAATAATATATTGGTTGCAGCAATGTCTGTGGTCTCATCAATACTCATTCCTACGTCGCCATTTTCAAAATAGCGCAGATTAACTTGTTTGCTAAGTGCTATAGTGCGGATCTGCTGTGCCGAAACATTGTCGGGCAGAGCGAAGCGGAGTGTGTCAAAGTACTGACTGTTGGCCTGCTGATAGCCTAATTGATTGATTTGCTTTTCCAGGAATGTAGCGATACTGTGAATGCGTTCGGCAATGTTGTGGATCCCTTCAGCGCCATGGTAAACAGTATAGAAGCCTGCCATGGTGGCCAGTAACGCTTGCGCGGTACAAATATTAGAGGTGGCTTTCTCCCGTTTGATGTGCTGTTCTCTAGTCTGTAGCGCCATACGGAAGCATGGCTTACCATGCTTGTCTTTCGACCATCCGATAATACGTCCCGGCATGTTGCGTTTGTATTCGTCGCGAGTGGCAAAATAAGCGGCTGACGGTCCCCCATAGAACATCGGTACACCGAGGCGTTGGGTACTGCCGAATACGATATCCGCTCCCCATTCTCCCGGAGGGGTGAGGAGGGCCAGACTGAGGATATCTGCGGCAACGGCGACTTTGCAGTCGGCTGCATGTGCTTTTTCTACAAAAGAACGGTAATCTTCTACATTGCCGCTGCAATTGGGATATTGAAGGATGCAACCGAATATATCCGGCGTAAATTCCAGTTCGGAATATTTCCCGGTACGGATTTGTATGCCTTGTGGTATGACGCGTGTTGTGATGACAGCCATTGTTTGTGGGAAGACATTTTCATCGACGAATATGACGTTTGCCTCGTCTTTTTGCATTTGTCGGGGACGCAGTCCGTAGATCATGTTAATGGCTTCTGCCGCGGCTGTGGCTTCATCCAGTAAAGATGAGTTGGCTAGTGGCATTCCTGTTAAGTCGGATACAGCAGTTTGAAAATTCATCAAAGCCTCGAGTCGTCCTTGTGAGATTTCCGTTTGATAGGGGGTATAAGAAGTATACCACACTGGATTTTCAAAGACATTGCGTTGGATGACGGCGGGCGTAATCGTGTTATACCAGCCCAATCCGATATAAGTGGTATAGAGCTTGTTTTTAGCGGCCAGTTGTGCCATATGTTGTCCGAATTCATATTCCGTCATTGCCTGAGGTAAGGCAAGCGGCTCTTTCAACCGGATATCGGCCGGAATGGTCTTATCTATCAATTCGTCCAGACTACTTACTCCTATTTTACGAAGCATTGTTTTTTCATCTTCTTTGCTTATGCCGATATGACGGTTAGCCAATAGATCGCTTTTCATGATCGTTATAATGTTTATAAAGTTCTAAAGAATGGATTTTCTGTTTTTTCGATGCCTATGGTGGTCGGTGCGCCATGTCCTGGGTAGACAATGGTTTCGTTGGGTAAGACGAACAGCCGACTGCAAATGTGTTCTATCAGTTCGTCAAAATTGCCTCCGGTTAAGTCTGCGCGACCGATGCTGCCTTGAAACAAGACATCTCCTGAGAACATGCAATGGTCTGCCGCACAATAAAATACCAGACTTCCGGGCGAATGACCGGGGACATGTATGGCCTCTAATTTGGTATTTCCAAAAGTAATGATGTCGCCGTCGTGCAGGTACTGACCTATAGGAGGCGGGGTCTCGTTCCACTGGAATCCGAACATCCGGCTTTGTTTGGGAGCTTCCTCAATCCAAAACTCATCAGCCTGATTGGCTTCTACCGGTAATCCGAGCTCTTTCACCATAAATCCGTTGCCGAAAATATGATCCAAATGAAGATGTGTATTGAGTAAGTGCTTTACCTTTAGTCCCTTATTCACAATAAAATTTTTCAGGGTCTGCTTTTCTTCCTCATAAAAACAACCTGCATCTATCACCACTGCTTCATTGGTATCATCCCATATCACATAACAGTTTACGGGAAGCATATTGAACTCAAACCTTTTTATTTTCATGATTAATCTTTTATTATTCTGTTAGCATAAACGGCTTATTATCACCAAAGATTGTTTACGGAGCAACATAAACGACTTTTTTCGTTTCAAAGAACTCTTCTTCAAAATAATCTTTCAGGTCGAATAGGGTTGTTTTATGTTTGAAAGGCATAGCCTCATTTTGTAGTTCCCCGCCTTTGAGGCATATCAATCCGTTGGGTAGGGCATTGTGTTGCTCTTTGGCTATGTTTTTCCTGATTATTTTCAGCAAGTCGGTTAGGGGCATTACTGCACGGCTGACCACAAAATCGAATAGTTGTTTTTCTTCTTCGGCGCGGGCA
Source organism: uncultured Bacteroides sp. (assembly GCA_965140335.1). Taxonomy (GTDB): domain Bacteria; phylum Bacteroidota; class Bacteroidia; order Bacteroidales; family Bacteroidaceae; genus Bacteroides. The sequence continues at coordinate 1,308,468 of OZ223190.1, read as the reverse complement.
TGCCGGAACGTTACGTTTTGCAAGCCGATGGCGTTGGCTATTTCTGTGGCCACGCGTACTTTCTTGCCGATACTGTCCATTAAGTGGAACTGAACGTCGGGGAACATAATGGCCAATGGAATTCCCGGGAACCCACCGCCGGTGCCTAAATCCATGATGCGGGTGCCGGATTTAAAGCGAATTACTTTAGCTATTCCAAGCGAGTGAAGTACATGATGTTCGTACAAGTTGACGATGTCCTTTCGAGAAATGACATTGATCTTGGCATTCCAGTCCGTATAAAGATCATATAAAGAAGAAAATTGCTGTTTTTGTTTCTCTGTGAGATCAGGGAAATATTTTAAAATGAGTTCCATTTATGTTACTACAAATTGAATATTTATAACTGTTGAATGTTGAGACGTGTATTTCTAGTCTTTGATTTCATTCAGTACCATTACATCCGTTTTCAGCAGATGATCCATGATGTCATATGGTAGAGTGATTTCCACAGGTCCCATGGCATAAGGAGTAATGTCGTATACATTATAGTAGAAGGTAATTCCTTCTTTAGACAGGTAGAAATTTTCCGTTGGTTCCAGTTCGCCGGTACTGGAGTAACCCATGTCTTCGAGTGCTTCGTGGGTGGTGACTTTATTATCCGCCATAAGCTGATTCCATAATAAATCGGTAAGCGCTTCCTTATAATCGTTGGCAAACAAGTCGTCAAGATGCAACGGGCGGAGAGTGTGCAAGTCAATATTGAGGAACGTGGAAGTATACATGCCATGTGCGCCTCCTGTATATTCGTTATAATCGGTACGGTAGACTAGCAAGTGCTTCTTATAGAGTTGCACGTGGCTTGCTATTTCTTTGTAATACGAATACCAGGAAGCTATGTTCGCCTCTTTTTGATTCTCAGCCTCATCCTTTTTATACATTGGTTCCAAGTCCTTACGGTAATGATCGACGTATTTTTCCGTATACATCTTTACTGCTGCATCTGGAGTCATGCTTTTATATTTCTCACCGAAATTGGCTGTGAGAAGTATACTATTCAGGCTATCCTTCAATTTGTTATCCGATGATTTTACGACATAGGCAAAGTTGAGGACAAGGTTACAGGCGGGTTTAGCTGTGTCTTGGAAGAGGTGGGCTGTCTCGTTTACTTGAATGCTGTCAAATTTCAAAGCTCCGGCATTCTTATTCATCATCTTACCGCAAGATGATAGAAAAAATGTTCCTGCAAATAAAATTATAACTAAACTGACATATTTCTTTTTCATATTCTTTTGTTTGAAATTATAGATTCGAACTGTTCTTCACTTACGACAAATATAAATCATAATTTGATAACTAAAACTATAAAAAGAGAAAAAGATAATCCCTTGATAGTATACAGAAACAATTTATAGGCTGCGTTTGTTAGGAAACTGTGCTTCGTTATATTATGGCTTTCTTTAATTATAAATCGATAGATCATGAAAATCATATAGATGGAGTATGGTGTACGGAATTTCTTGGTTTTAAATGCTTTAATAAATTATGAGTCGTCCAATAAAGAAAAATTATCCTGTCTTGAACATGCATTGTGCAGGATGTGCCAATAATGTGGAAAGAACGGTGAAAAATCTTTCCGGAGTATCGGAGGCTACTGTTAATTTTGCAAATAATACACTTACTGTTTCTTATGATGCTGATCAACAAACAGCGGGTGAAATACGGGCTGCCGTGTTAGCGGCAGGTTATGACCTTATTATTGAAGAGGATCATGTGGAAGAACGTCGTGAAGAGGAACAGCAAAAGCATTATCGTCGGTTGAGGCTGAGGGTGGTTGGCGCATGGACTTTTTCCATTCCGCTTATGGTACTTTCCATGGCTTTTTCGCATTCTATTTTCCTAAGCTATTTACAGGCGGCACTGGCTTTGCCCGTTTTGGTCTTGTTTGGTACTCCTTTCTTTACGGGGGCTTGGAAGCAGCTGAAGCTGAGGCGTAGTAATATGGACACATTAGTCGCTCTCAGCACTTCTATCGCATTTATTTTTAGTCTTTTCAATACTTTCTTTCCTCATTTTTGGTACGCACGTGGCATAGAGCCTCATGTTTATTACGAAGCTTCTGCCATTATCATAGCTTTCGTACTGACGGGTAAGTTGATGGAAGAGCGTGCAAAGGGTAATACTTCCGCTGCTATTCGTAAATTGATGGGATTGCAACCCAAAAAGGCGCGTGTGTTGCGCGGTGGAAAAGAGGAAGAAATACTTCTGGAACAATTATTGGTTGGCGATTTGGTGAGTGTACGTCCCGGGGAGCAAATACCGGTTGATGGTTGTTTGACTGAAGGGGAATCTTATGTGGACGAAAGTATGATTAATGGAGAGCCTATGCCTGTGTCCAAACTTGTTGGAGCACACGTTTTGGCGGGGACCATTAATCAAAAAGGTTCATTTGTTATCCGGGCGGAAAAAGTGGGGAGTGATACCGTATTGGCTAATATTATCCGCATGGTGCAGGAAGCCCAGGGTAGCAAGGCTCCTGTGCAGCGTATTGCAGATAAGGTGACGGCTATCTTTGTTCCGGTGGTCCTGATTATTTCTATTTTTACATTCCTGACGTGGACTCTATTGGGTGGGGTTGATGCTTTCTCACATGCTTTATTATCGGCTGTATCCGTATTGGTAATTGCTTGTCCTTGTGCTTTAGGACTGGCTACGCCTACGGCATTAATGGTTGGCATTGGCAAGGCGGCCGGTGAGCATATTCTGATAAAGGATGCCGTGGCACTTGAACTGATGCGCAAGGTGGACGTGGTGGTGCTTGATAAAACCGGTACGTTGACAGAAGGACATCCCACGGTGACCGGTTGGCTGTGGGCTAAGCCGCAGGAGGAGCATTTCAAACGCATATTTCTAGCTGCTGAATTGAAATCGGAACATCCGTTGGCGGATGCCATTATAAAGAATTTAAAGCAGGAGGAACATGTGGTTCCTATTTCTTTGGATCACTTTGAGAGTATAACAGGCAAAGGGATTAAAGTGATATACGAAGGTTCAGAATATTGGGCGGGCAGCCACAAGCTACTTAAGGATTATCAGGCTACATTTACGGACGTATTCGGCGAAATGCTGACTCAATATGAATCGGAAGGTTGCAGCATTGTTTATTTTGGACAGGGCAATGAACTGTTGGCTGCTGCTGCTATAAAAGATCGTATCAAATCCACTTCAATCGGAGCGGTAAAGGAGTTACGTAATCAGGGCATTGAAATGTGTATGCTTACCGGTGACGGGGAACGCACGGCTTCGTCTGTTGCTACTAGTCTCGGATTGAAACGCTATGTGGCTGATGCATTACCGGGTGATAAAGAGGATTTCATCCGTGAATTGCAACTTCAGGGACGGACAGTGGCAATGGTTGGTGACGGGATTAATGATTCGCAGGCACTGGCTTGTGCTGATGTCAGCATTGCTATGGGTAAAGGTACGGATATCGCCATGGATGTGGCGATGGTCACACTGATGACATCCGATTTGCTCTTATTGCCGAAAGCATTCAATCTCTCTCGGAGAACGGTGAAATTGATTCATGAGAATCTGTTCTGGGCTTTCATTTATAATCTGATAGGCATACCCATTGCAGCTGGTTTACTCTATCCCATTAACGGAATGCTACTCAATCCCATGTTGGCCAGTGCGGCTATGGCTTTTTCCAGCGTTTCGGTGGTTTTGAACAGTTTAAGGCTTCGGAGGTAAGTCGTTTATCTTAAAATATCAGTATCTTTGTCTGCATGAAACTTGATCTTATCGACTGGAAAGAAATTTCTTATGCAGATGCTTGGCATAGGCAAACGGAACTCTTTGATGCTTTGGTGTGTGCCAAGCAGGAGGGCGGCGAATACGTGAATCATATTATTTTATGTGAACATCCTCATATTTATACATTGGGGCGCAGTGGTAAAGAGGGAAATATGCTGTTGAGTGATGAACAGTTGCGTTCAATAGGGGCTACATTGTTCCATGTTGATCGTGGTGGTGATATCACCTATCATGGACCGGGACAACTGGTCTGTTATCCAATTCTTAATTTGGAAGAGTTTGAACTGGGATTAAAGGCTTATGTTCATTTGCTTGAGGATGCAGTGATACGTGTGTGCGCTTCTTATGGCATTACAGCTGGAAGATTGGATGGTGCGACCGGGGTATGGTTGGACGGTGCGACTTCCAGAGCCCGCAAGATCTGTGCAATCGGAGTGCGTAGTAGCCATTATGTCACGATGCACGGGCTGGCATTGAATGTGAATACTGATTTGAACTATTTCAGCTATATTCATCCTTGTGGGTTCGTAGATAAGGGGGTAACTTCATTGAAACAAGAGCTAAAACAAGAAATTCCTATGGACGAGGTGAAGACTATATTATGCAGGGAACTGAATGAGTTGCTTTTAAATCATTGATTTTATGGATTTTTCTATGTTGTCTCGGGTCATTTCTGAATGTCTACGAGAAAAGCACTGTTTGTCGTAGAGCAAGCATGCCTCCCTCGTAGAGCAACATGCTTTTCCCTGTAGAGACTCTTCTCCTTTGATAAAACGTCTGATATACAGCTTTTTAACTCTTATTGCTATTTGTTGCTTCTTTTCTTAATGTGATTCTTACTAACAAAGTCAATTTATCCTATCCGGTCCTTCTGATTTCTTAGTAAGATTAAGGTGGGTGTTTTTCAGTGGTCGATAAGGTTTGATATAATTAAGGTGTGGAAAGGACTGTTGAACAGGATTCCTTTCCACACCTTTTGCTTTTTATTAATGGGGTTGGATATATAAGTAAGGTGGCTAAATGTACCTTATTTCTTCAACCATTTATCTAGCCATTCAAAGAAGGTACGTTGCCACAAAATGCCGTTTTGCGGTTTTAGCACCCAGTGATTTTCATCAGGGAAGAGTAATAACTCGGCCGGAACCCCGCGCATTTTGGCTGCATCGAATGCTGCCATTGCCTGATTAGCCAGAATACGGTAATCTTTTTCTCCATGGATGCAAAGGATGGGAGTGTCCCATTTGTCAACAAAGAGGTGTGGGGAGTTGGCATAAGTGTGTTGGGCGATCTTGTTTTCTTTTTCCCAATAGGCTCCGCCCATATCCCAATTGGCAAACCACTTTTCTTCCGTTTCCAGATATTGCATTTGCATGTTGAATATTCCGTCGTGAGCGATGAAGGCTTTGAAGCGTTTGTTGTGATGACCTGCAATCCAGTAAACCGAGAAGCCTCCGAAGCTGGCACCTACACAGCCAAGATGGTCTTTGTCTACAAAGGGTTCTTTAGCCATGTCGTCAATAGCGGTGAAATAATCTTTCATACACTGACCGGTGTAATCGCCACTGATTTCTTCATTCCATTTCAAACCGAAACCTGGAAGACCGCGACGGTTGGGGGCTACGACAATATAACCGTGGGATGCCATGATTTGGAAATTCCATCGATAGCTCCAGAACTGGCTGACCGGACTTTGGGGACCTCCTTCACAATAGAGCAGGGTGGGATATTTCTTGTGTGGATCGAATTGGGGCGGATAGATTACCCAAGTCAGCATTTGCTGCCCATCGGTGGTCTTCATCCAGCGGGCTTCTACTTTACCCATTTCCAGTTGATCGTATATCTGCTTGTTCTCAAAGCTCAATTGTTTAACAGAAGCAAAAGCATTGTCTTTGCGCATATTATCCACGGCATAAATTTCATCTCCCATGCTCATGGAGTGGCGTTTGGCAATAATTTTGTTGCCGGCAAGGGCCAGTGAAGCATAGTCGTACATCCCATCCGTTAATTGAGTGATGCTGTCGTTAGCAGCCAAGTTTACATTGTAAATTTGGGTCTCACCATGCCATACACCGAAGAAATAAATGCTCTTGGAGTCTTTATTCCAAAGAAAAGCATCGACATTCGATTCAAAAGCTTTGCTGACGAAACGTTTTTCACCGGTTGCCAGATTCATTACGAAGAGACGGTTTTGGTCGGACTCGTATCCATCACGTTCCATACTTTGCCAGGCTATGTATTTGCCATCCGGCGAGTATTGTGGATTGACATCATATCCTTTGTTCTCTTCTGTGATATTAATGGTCTTTTTTGTAGCGAGATCATAAATGTAAATATCCGAATTGGTGGATAACGCATATTCCAGTCCGGTCTTTTTACGACAAGTATATGCGATCTTGTCCGATGAAGGGCTCCATGCCAGTTGTTCCATTCCTCCAAAAGGTTTCATAGGGCATTCATAAGGTTCGCCTTTCAAAATATCGGTTATATTACTGATACCGTTTCCATCAAAGTCAGCTACAAAAGGATGTGGCGCTGTTTTTACCCATTCGTCCCAATGCTTGTACATCAGGTCGGTAACGATGATGCCGCTTGCTTTAGGCAGATCGGGATATTTTTCAGCTGTACTTTTCACTGTTTTGACTTCTGCTATAAACAGTAGTTTTTTTCCGTCGGGGGAGAAGGAAAATCCTTCTAGATCGCCATCATATTGAGTCAATTGTTTGCGGTCGCTTCCATCAGGATTCATTTCCCATAACTGACTGCTACCGCCTTCGTTGCTGAGGTAAGCGAGCTTGCTGCCATTCTTAATCCAGGCTACTTCATTTTCTTTGCAGGCAGTATGGGTAATTTGTTTATTGCCATCGCCATCTGCATTCATTATGAATATTTCGCTGTTACTCTTGTTTTCCGGTACGCTGTAATAGGAAACTGTATACGCTAGTTGCTTTTTATCAGGTGATACGGTCACGCCACCAATGCGTCCCATTGCCCAAAGAGCTTCGGGAGTCATACATTTACCTTCGATCTTGATATCCGACCGCCCGATCACTGGTTCTGCCTGCCCGGTATCTTTCGTTCCGGCGCAAGACGCCAACATAATTGTTGCCGACATAAATAATAGATTTGATTGTATCATATTAAGACTGTTTATTTGAAAAGCGAAGATACAGATTTTCTGAAAAAGTATTGCTCTCTATATCAGCTTTTCTTAAATTCTGATATTTGGTTCTATGCTCTCTTTAGCTATCAATGACGAGACACTGTTGATGGTGCAAGAGAATTGCGGAGTCTATCTTCATTTCATCTTTGATGAATGTTTATTCTTGAATCAGCATTCATACTGAGATTTAGTTCATTATAATTAGGGTATACTGAATAAATGCAATACGCTTATATTCAGCTAATATGTTTATGATTCAATCAGGTATTTAACAGCTAGATTACAAATTTCGTATTAAGAGGATTTTACCGAAGCAAATAATTGAACTATATGTCATTCTCTTTCATCTTTGCGCATATTATTGTCCTGCCAATTGAATGATAGATGCCATTTCAGCATTAAGATGGTATCCCATTTGCTCGAATCATATGGTTATTATTATCCAGTGCACCCTAATTGAGAAAAAAAATCTGAAATTGAGAGGCAGCGGGGTACTGTATGTCCGTCCTAAATCTTTTTCTGCCTCCAGTTTCCTTTTTTCAAATAGAGGTAAGAAAAGAGCAAAACAAAGATAGCATATACATATTCTGTTGTCCAGCACATGGCGACACTGACTTTTAAATAGAGAATGATGTAACTGGTATACATGAGATAAATACTCATTGTAGTGAATTCCAGCAGTAGTGCTATTCGCGTGTTACCCGTACCTGATACGGCCTGGAAATAGACGTTGGCAGGTATCATAAACAGATATGCTCCACATAACACCCAGAGGGTATGTACAGAGGCATCTTGCAAATCGTGCATGTCAGTGTATATGCTTAGAATGAGATGCGGGAATAGTGCAAAGCATATGATAATGGGTAATACGAAAATGTAGGTGATGCGTACATGTTGTCGTATGGTTTCGGGGACTTTTTCTATTGCCCCGGCACCAATCAGGTTGCTAATGAGTGAACTGCATGTGGATGCAAATGCTATGACAACCATAAATGGAATGCCGGATATGTTACGAATAATATTTGTTATAGCTAATGGTCGTTCTCCCAAATGTTCCACAAACAAGAAGAACAAAAACCAAGTGGAGAGTGAGATAAAATTCTGTATCATCGTCCAAGCTGAAATGCCGAGGATACGTTTTAAAATATTCGGTTGGAAACGGCTCAGTACATTTAATCCGTACTTCCGTGCATCTACATATTTGTTGGTATAGATGATGAAGAAGACGACGGATACTACTTCAGCCAGACAAGAACCGATGGCTGCTCCGGCAATTCCCATTTCCGGAAATCCAAATTTACCAAATATTAAAATGTAATTGAAGCAAATATTGGATATGACTTTGACTATTGAGTTCAGAGTCAATGTCCGGGTCATCGTAGTGCCGACGAAGAAAGCACGAAACATCACCGTTACAGATGCAAAAATGAGTCCCAGTACCCGCCAGTTGATATAGCTGACCGCTGCCTCAAAAATACGGTCTGATGAGACGAGAGGCTTTAATATCTTTGGTGAAAAATAGAGTGATAGGGCAATTGTGATGACCGCCAGTATTAATAGGAAATAGACTCCTTGATAATAAATAGCCCCAATATCTTTGTATTGGCGTTCGCCATTACGGCGCGCTATCATGATCTGTGCCCCAATGCTGAAGCCGAATGCTACCATGAAAAGGGCCAAATAGTAAACCCCGGCAATGGCGGAAGCACCCAACTCTATTTCTCCTACACGCCCCAGAAAAATCGTATCTGTCATGCCTATCAATTGTTCCATGATGAGACTGATCAGGATAGGAGTAGCAATATGTCTGATTTCTTTGTTGGTATAATTTGTCTTCGTTTCCATGAGAAAAAAATAGCCGGACTATATCTATGGCCCGGCTACTAATTTAAGTATAAATTTTAATTTAGGCTTATCTTTTATTCTGTTTATCTTTAGTTAGCTCCTGTTGTTTCTGCATGGCTTCCAAACGGGCTGCAAAGCCACTCTTCTTCATCTTCTTAGGATCTTTTTTCTTGGCTTCCAACTGGGCCAGTAGCTTATCTTCATTGGTCACTCTCTTCATTATTACTGTCGTCACTACTGTGATCAGTGTGGAAACAAAGTAATAGTAATTCAACCCGGCCGGATAATCATTCAAAATGAATAACATCATAACAGGCATAAGATAGGTCATCCATTTCATTGCCGCCATTTGCGGTTGGGCACCGGTATCCTGTTGTTGCATCATGAATTTTGAATTTAAGATGTTGACTAACGTCATTAACAAACAGAACAAGCTAAGGTGATTTCCTAAAAATGGAATATGGAAAGGAAAATTAATGAAGGCATCGTAAGTTGAAAGGTCATCTGCCCACAAAAAACTTTGTTGACGGAGCTCAATTGCACTTGGCACAAACATGAACAAAGCGAAGAGAATAGGAAATTGCACGATCATCGGCAAGCACCCCCCCATCGGACTGACTCCGTATTGGCTATAAAGTCCCATTGTTTCCTGTTGCTTTTTCATGGCATCAGCCTGATTGGGATACTTCTTGCTAATCTCATCAATCTTTGGCTTGAGCACACGCATTTTTGCAGAAGACATATAGGTTTTCCACGTGGCCGGGAAGATCACGATTTTCACAATAAGTGTCATCAGGAAGAGTACGATTCCCATGTTTAAGCCCCAGCTTGAGAGCCAGTCAAATATATTAATGGTAAACCACTTATTTACCCAGCGGAGTAGAGGCCATCCTAAATAAACCAACCGGTTTAGTTCCCACTTGTCGCTACGTCCTTTGTCTAGTGCGGTAAGGCTTTTGTAATAATTCGGCCCAAAGTAAAAGTGCATTGATGTGAGCGTTTTACCGGTTGCATCAAATGCCGTTTGCATTTCTGCAGAATAATCTTTTATATATCCGGTGCCTTGTTGGTCCATCTTTGATGTTAGTTTTGTCTTTTCAAAATTAGCATCGGCTATAAACACGGCAGAGAAAAATTGGTTCTTAAATGCAATCCAGTTCAGTCGTCCCGGAATTTCTTTTTCTTCATCCTTGCTTGCGGACAAGTTATCCGTACCATCTCCCTGAGTCTTATAGGTAAGGTCGGACAGACGGTTTTCATAGGTGTAGCCTTTCTCAATCTGCCGGGCACGTTGACTCCATTCTATATCAACATATTTAGTTGTAGTTGCCAGCTTTTCATCCATTCCTACAGCTTGAATGCTGAAGTCCATCAGATAGGTATTGGCATGCAATGCATACTTAAAGTCAATATAGCTTGTACTATCTGCGTAGAGGCGCATTGTGATCGTACTATCCGTATGATTGACTGCGGTAAAATAATAATCTTTTGTCTGGATGGTTTCCTTTTTGTTGTAGAAAAGGAAGTTCATGGAAGCATCATCACCTTTAAAAAGGGTAACGGGTGATACTTTATCCTGCTCCTTATATTTTTTAAGTAGTGCGGAATAAATACGTCCTCCTTTTGGTGAAAGGGTGATCTTCACGACATTGTTTTGAATGCTAATGAGTGAGTCGGATCCTTGCAATGCATTAAAAAAAGTAGATGATGAATCAACCTTTTCTACTTCTTTTTCATTTGCCAAAGCAGTCTCTGTTTTTGATTTTAGGGCTTCTTCATGTTGCTGAACCAATGCGATAGAATCATAATAACGCTTTTGTGCAGCTTCCTGCTCTTTGCTTGGACGGCTTAGGATACTAAAACCTACTAATAAAATTGCAATTAAAACAAGACCTGTAATGGTGTTTTTATCCATGAGGTGTTAATGATTTACTTATTTATATTTTCTTTTTGATTCTCTATAGACGCTTTGATAAACGATAAAAATAAAGGATGGGGATTCAATACCGTACTGCTGTACTCGGGATGGAATTGTGTGCCGATAAACCATTTTAGTTTTGGTATTTCTACTATTTCTACCAAATCCGATTCAGGGTTGACACCTACGCATTTCATTCCGGCGGCTTCATACTCTTTCTTATAGTCGTTATTAAATTCATAACGATGGCGGTGACGTTCCTGGATATGCTCCGTTCCATAGGCTTCGTATGCTTTACTGCCCTTCTGTAGGATGCACTCGTAGGCTCCAAGACGCATGGTCCCACCCATATTTGTGATGGATTTCTGCTCTTCCATGATATCAATAACATTATGAGGGGTCTTCTCATCCATTTCGCGGGAGTTGGCATCGGTATAATTGAGCACGTTACGTGCAAACTCGATGGCTAGGCATTGCATACCCAGACAAATGCCGAATGTAGGCACATTATGAGTGCGTGCGTACTTTGCTGCAACGAACTTGCCGTTGATTCCACGTTCTCCAAATCCCGGACCAATCACGATACCTGCCATTCCTTTTAAAGCCTTGCCTATATTTTCATCGGTCAGTTTTTCGCTATTTACGAAATTGACATCGACTTTGCAATCATTGTAAGTTCCTGCTTGCGAAAGTGCCTCCCGGATGGATTTATACGCATCCTGCAAATCGTATTTACCAACAAGGGCAATTTGTAACGGTTCGGTCTTTTCTGCTTTATGACGACGATCCAGGAAAGCTCTCCAAGGCTCAAGTCCCGGAGGATTTCCGATTGGTAATCCCATCTTCTTCAGTATGGTTTCATCCAATCCTTGCGCTTGCATTAATAATGGGACTTCGTAGATAGTAGAAGCATCAATGCTTTGCACTACCGCATTTTCATCCACGTTGCAGAATAAGGCCACTTTTTTGCGCAAATTAATATTGAGTTCGTGTTCTGTACGGAGCACTAAGACATCAGGCTGAATCCCTGCACTTTGCAATTCTTTAACAGAGTGCTGGGTCGGTTTGGTCTTTAATTCGCCGGCGGCAGCAAGATAAGGTACATAAGTCAGGTGCACACATAGCGCATCATGTCCCAATTCCCATTTAAGTTGGCGAATGCTCTCCAAATAGGGTAATGACTCAATGTCACCTACCGTACCACCAATCTCTGTAATGACAAAATCAAATTTATACTTGTTGCCAAGTAACTTTACATTCCGTTTTATTTCATCTGTGATATGTGGGATGACTTGTATTGTTTTTCCCAAATAATCGCCGCGGCGTTCTTTATCGATCACGCTTTTATAAATGCGCCCGGTTGTGATGTTGTTCGCTTTGGTGGTTTGAATACCCAGAAAACGTTCATAGTGACCTAGGTCTAGGTCGGCTTCATGCCCGTCTACAGTTACATAACATTCACCGTGTTCATAAGGGTTTAGTGTTCCCGGATCTATATTGATATACGGGTCAAATTTCTGAATGGTTACTTTGTAACCTCTTGCTTGTAGCAACTTGCCGATGGAGGATGATATAATACCTTTACCCAATGAGGAAGCAACGCCACCGGTGACGAAAATATACTTTGTTTCTCCCACAGTTATACTGTTTTAATTATTATTCGTTTGACGAATGTACGTAAGCGTACACGCAGGACCTAAAAAGTGCAAAATTATAAAAAAAAGAGGAAGTACATCTATGTTTAGGTGAAACAATTATTAAAAAACAATTTCCCCAAAGAAGTACATGTTATCTTTTCTCTTGCTTCTCTATGTTTTCTGAACATTTTGGCTTATTTTTGTGCACAAACCAAAAGATTTTAGATGCGTGATGAAAAATAGATATTTATCCTTGTGGATGATTGTCCTGTTGTTTCCTGTTTGTATTATGGCTCAAGGCTCTGTTACCCATATTGGCAAGACTTCTTCTTCTCAAAAAGAGCTGTCTGATCTACTGAAACAATATCTGATTTTGAAGTTAAAACCCGAAGGTGATTCGTTTAGAATGGATACAATATCCGTGCTGTATGAAAAGTTCTTTGGTGTATTGGACTATCTGAATGATCCGGTAACTCCGCAACGTTATATAGCTCTTGATCCTGATTATTATCGATTATATCTTCCTATTATTTACTATAACTCCCCAATGGATCGACTGGCCAAATTAAATTGGACTTTCCAGAAGATTGATACAATATCTTCATTTACTAATGAACTATTGCCTTTTAATGCTTCTGCTTTTAGATCAAAGGAAAATGCCAATAAAATCGTTGATAAGGCTTTGTTGGCCCTTTATGTGGATGAACCTCTAAAAAATGTGGCCACGGAAGATGAAATTATGCAATTGAAATCTTTTAAAGATAATATAAAGAAGGAGGCCTCTGATAAACCTTCTATCTTGAAGTTATTTGCCAAGGAGAATATGTTGGCAAAGGTAAAAGATGATGTGGAAGTGGTTATACGTAAACCAAACTGGTGGGTGACAGGTGGATCGGGCTCGTTGCAAATTACGCAAAATTATATTTCTAATAATTGGTATAAGGGGGGGGAAAGTGCAAATGCCTTTTTAGCCAATCTACAATTGTCTGCTATTTATAATGATAAGGAGAAATTTCAGTGGGAGAACTTGTTGGATGCCAAACTGGGCTTTGGTTCTACACCTTCTGATAAATATCATGATTATTTAGTTAGTACAGACCAACTTCGTCTGGCGAGTAAATTTGGTATTCAGGCTGCTTCAAAATGGTATTATACTATTTCTGGAGAAATAAAAACCCAATTTTGTCATAATTATAAGGCCAATAGCGAAGAATTGTCCTCCGCTTTTTTGGCACCTGGTGACTTTTCGCTCAGTCTTGGTATGGACTATAAGCTAAAGAAAAAGACTTTTAACCTTTCTGTCGTTCTCGCCCCTTTAAGTTATACCCTTCGTTATGTCGGTAATAAAAATGTAAATAAAGAGAATTTCGGTTTGAAAGAGGGTGAGAGCATTCGTAATAATTTTGGTTCTCAGGTACAGCCGACGTTGGCGTGGGCCATTAATTCTTCTATATCACTTGATTCTCGTTTGAATTATCAAACTAGTTATGATTGGGTTCGCATTGAATGGGAGAATACGGTTAACTTTGTGCTGAACCGTTATCTTTCTACTAAGTTCTATGCGTATGCCCGTTACGATGATAGTAGTACTCCGACTACAGGAAGTAGTTATTTCCAATTAAAAGAGTTATTAAGCTTTGGTATAAATTACAAATGGTAATGACTTGTATCGGTTTAGATATGTAATAGAACCGGTTAGTCTGTCAATGAGTGATTTAGAATGTCTTATTTGATGCAAAAAGTTGAAATTGAATCGTTAAAATACAAAAAAGAAGTTCACACGCACAGAAAAAAATATGCGAATGCCTTGCAGTTCACAAATAATGCGTAAATTTGCCGCAATTTGTAATGCTGAGTTTGCAAAATGGCAAATATTATAAAACACCAAGGTATTGTGGAAAACATAAATGGTTCTCATATTCGAGTGAGGATTATCCAAGTTTCTGCTTGTGCATCGTGCAGTGTAAAAGGACATTGTTCTTCTGCCGATACCAAAGAGAAATTGATCGATATCACTGTTGATCCCCGCTTCTCTTATCAACTCGGTGACCGGGTAACAGTAATAGGTGAGCTGTCTATGGGGGTGACAGCCGTATTGCTGGCTTTTATACTTCCCTTTCTCATTTTGGTTATTTCCCTTTTTGTTTTTATGGCTATATGGGATAATGAACTTTGGTCGGCCCTGGGGTCGCTAGGGCTTCTTATTCCCTATTATTTTGTATTATGGTTATGCAAGGAGCGTTTGGCAAAGAGGTTCATGTTTTCAATTGCTCCGATAGATTAGGTGAGAAATAAAGTAACAATTAATAAACAGCTTATTTATGAATGTGATTTTGATTGCAGTGATTTCGCTGGGAGTTATAGCGCTGGTTGCAGCGGCTATTTTATATGCTGCTTCTAAAAAGTTTGCGGTGTATGAAGATCCACGCATCGCAAAAGTGTCAGAGGTGTTGCCTCAGGCTAATTGCGGAGGATGTGGCTATCCCGGTTGTAGCGGTTTTGCAGATGCTTGTGTAAAAGCCGATTCACTGGAAGGTAAATTTTGTCCGGTAGGCGGTCAGCCTGTCATGGCGAAGGTTGCTGAAATTTTAGGCATGGACGTTGCAGCCGCCGAGCCAATGGTTGCGGTAGTAAGATGTAACGGGACTTGCGCTAATCGTCCCCGTGTTAATTTCTATGATGGTGCTCAGAGTTGTGCCATAGCTGCATCTCTATATGGCGGCGATACGGGGTGTAGTTACGGATGTCTGGGATGTGGAGATTGCGTTACTGCTTGTGAGTTTGATGCTATTCATATGAATCCGGAGACCAGGCTTCCTGAAGTGGATGAAAGTAAGTGTACAGCTTGTGGTGGATGTGTCAAAGCCTGCCCGAAAGATATTATCGAACTTCGTCCACAAGGCAAAAAGTCACGCCGGGTATATGTTCAATGTGTGAATAAGGATAAAGGTGCTGTGGCACGCAAGGCTTGCGATGTAGCATGTATTGGCTGTGGCAAGTGCGTGAAGACTTGTCCTTTTGATGCGATCACTCTGACTAATAATCTGGCTTACATAGATCCGAATAAATGTAAATCATGCCGTAAGTGTGTGGAAGTATGTCCGCAAAATAGCATCATTGAACTAAACTTCCCTCCTCGTAAGCCAAAAGTGGAAGAGACGGCAACTATAGCAAATGTATAAATGATTAAAATATAAATGTATATGTTGAAGACATTTTCATTAGGTGGTATTCATCCACGCGAAAATAAACTTTCAGCACATCAGCCTATCGTGAAGGCGGATATCCCTGCAAAGGCTGTAATCCTTTTGGGACAGCATATTGGTGCACCTGCAAAGCCTGTTGTGGCTAAAGGGGATCTTGTGAAAGTTGGAACCAGAATAGCCGAAGCCGGTGGTTTCGTATCTGCTGCAATTCATTCATCTGTCAGCGGAAAGGTGGTCAAGATAGACACGATTGTTGATGCAAGCGGTTATCCGAAGCCTGCTATATTTATTGATGTGGAAGGTGATATTTGGGAAGAGGGCATAGACCGTACGGATACATTGGTAAAAGAATGTAACCTGACATCAGAAGAGATCGTTAAGAAAATAGCCGAAGCTGGTATTGTCGGACTTGGGGGGGCTTGTTTCCCTACACAGGTAAAGTTGTCACCTCCTCCAGCCTTTAAAGCAGAGTGTGTGATTATTAATGCAGTGGAATGTGAACCTTATCTGACTGCTGATCATCAGCTGATGCTTGAACATGCGGAAGAGATTATGGTTGGAGTGGCTATACTGATGAAAGCAGTGAAAGTAAATAAAGCTTTTATTGGAATTGAAAATAATAAACCGGATGCTATTCAGTTGATGACTAAAGTTGCTTCCAGTTATGCGGGGATTGAAGTTATTCCTTTGAAAGTGAAGTATCCGCAAGGAGGTGAAAAACAATTGATTGATGCTGTCACCCGCCGTCAGGTAGCAAGTGGCGCATTACCCATTTCAACGGGAGCAGTGGTACAGAATGTGGGAACTGCTTTCGCGGTATATGAGGCTGTTCAAAAGAATAAGCCTTTGTTTGAACGGGTGATTACGGTAACCGGGAAATCATTGCAGAAGCCATCAAATTTTATAGCACGTATTGGCACGCCTTTTCAACAATTAATTGATGCTTGCGGCGGACTTCCCGAAGATACGGGGAAAATTATTGGAGGGGGCCCGATGATGGGTAAGGCTTTGGTTAATACGGATGTCCCGACTGTGAAGGGGAGTTCGGGTATTTTAATTATGAATAATAAGGAAGCCAAGCGTGGGGCTATTCAGCCGTGTATCCGTTGTGCTAAGTGCGTTGGTGTATGTCCTATGGGATTAGAGCCTTACCTACTTGCCGCGTTGGCTGAGCATACAGAGTTTGAAGGAATGGAGAAAGAAAGAATTATGGATTGTATTGAATGCGGTTCCTGTCAGTTTACCTGTCCCGCTAACCGCCCTCTGCTTGATTTCTGCCGTTTGGGCAAGTCTAAAGTGGGCGGACTAATTCGTGCACGTCAAGCTAAACAATAACACAAAGTATGGAAAATAAATTAATAGTATCACTTTCGCCCCATATCCATAATGGGGAGAGCGTAAAGAGTAATATGTACGGTGTGCTCGTGGCATTAATTCCGGCATTCCTCCTGTCGCTGTATTTCTTTGGTGTGGGGGCTTTGATTGTCACAATCACATCAGTATTGGCCTGCCTATTTTTTGAATGGGCTATCGGTCGATTCATTATGCATAATGCGCACACTACTATTTTGGATGGCTCTGCTGTTATTACAGGAATATTGCTTGCGTTTAACTTGCCTTCTAATTTACCGCTTTGGATAATCATACTTGGTGCATTATTTGCTATCGGTGTTGCAAAAATGTCTTTTGGTGGGTTAGGTTGTAATCCTTTCAACCCGGCATTAGCAGGTAGGGTTTTTCTTCTACTGTCTTTCCCCGTACAAATGACAAGCTGGCCGGTAGTGGGGCAGTTGATGAAATATACCGATGCTACCACAGCAGCTACCCCGTTAGCTATAATGAAGGGTGTGATTAAGGGGGCTCCCGGTTATTCGTTGGGCGATCTTCCTTCTTCGTTTGATTTATTTATCGGTCATAATGGCGGATGTGTTGGAGAAGTCAGTGCCTTGGCCCTTTTACTGGGATTGATCTATCTGCTTTGGAAGAAGATCATCACCTGGCACATCCCGATATCCATACTGGCAACAGTTTTTATCTTTTCCGGTATCATGCATTTGGCTAATCCTGAAATTTATGTGTCTCCTGTCCTTCAACTCCTTTCCGGTGGTTTGATGCTGGGAGCTGTGTTTATGGCCACGGACTATGTCACTTCTCCGATGAGTAAAAAAGGAATGCTTATCTATGGCGTGTGCATTGGGATATTGACGGTTGTCATTCGTCTTTTCGGAGCTTATCCCGAAGGAATGTCTTTTGCCATTTTGATAATGAATGCCTTTACTCCGTTGATTAACACGTATTGCAAACCAAAGCGCTTTGGGGAGGTAGCTAAGAAGAAATGAAGAAGTTAGAGTCATCTTTAAAGAATATGTTGCTGGTATTGACAGGGGTTACTGTCATCTCTGTGTCGTTGCTGGCCTTTATGAACGAATTGACAAAGGGACCGATTGAAAAAGCAAATGCGAAAGCTTTGAGTGATGCGGTAAGCATGGTGGTTCCTGGTTTTGATAATGATCCGATTGCAGATAAGAAAATCCAGACGGTTGACAGAGTGGATTATCCTATTTATCCGGCAACAAAGCAAGGTAAGTATATTGGTGCTGCCGTTGAATCCACTTCCATGGGATTCGGTGGCGAGTTGAAAGTCTTGGTCGGTTTCGATGCCGATGGCAATATTATTGATTATTCTCTTCTTGCCCATTCCGAAACTCCGGGATTGGGATCTAAAGCGGCCGAGTGGTTTAAGAATGGTCATAAGGGGAGTATAAAAGGATTGAATCCGGGAAAAGCATCGCTGGTAGTGACTAAAGACGGAGGTCAGGTCGATGCGATTACCGCTTCTACCATTACTTCGCGTGCGTTTCTAAATGCAGTGAATAAAGCTTATGATGCATTTGCCAATAAAGATGCACGTTATAATGCTACTTCAGGAGCTACACAAAACGTTGTTGAACACGCTGATTCCATGGCTGTAGCTAAGGATTCTATCAGCATAAAATAGAGAAAGGAGTTAACTTATGAATAATTTTAAAGTAATGATGAACGGGATTGTTAAAGAGAATCCCACATTTGTCCTTCTCCTTGGTATGTGTCCCACATTGGGTACAACTTCTTCTGCCGTTAATGGCATGGGCATGGGATTGGCCACCTTGTTTGTGCTGGTCTGCTCCAATGTGGTGATTTCGGCTATTAAGAATTTGATCCCTGATATGGTGCGTATTCCTTCATTTATTGTGGTCATAGCATCTTTTGTGACGTTATTGCAAATGATCATGCAGGCTTACGTTCCTGCCTTGTATGCTACGTTGGGGTTATTCATCCCGTTGATTGTAGTCAACTGCATCGTGTTGGGACGCGCTGAAGCTTTTGCTGCAAAGAACGGTCCGATCCCTTCTTTATTTGATGGACTGGGCATGGGATTAGGATTTACGATAGCATTGACTTTGTTGGGTGCGGTTCGTGAATTGCTGGGTACAGGTAAAATTTTTAGCGTGGGGCTTCTGCCAGAACAATATGGTATGTTGTTGTTTGTACTTGCTCCGGGGGCCTTTATTGCATTGGGCTACTTAATTGCTTTGATTAACAAGTTGAAGGCTAGTAATTGATGACTCATCTTTTTTAATTTAGAAATTATGGAATATATTTTAATATTTATCTCTGCTATTTTTGTCAACAACATTGTCTTGTCGCAGTTTTTGGGTATCTGTCCTTTTCTTGGGGTTTCCAAAAAGGTTGATACGGCTTTAGGGATGTCTGCTGCCGTGGCATTTGTATTGACTATTGCTACAATTGTAACTTTCCTTATTCAGAAATATGTGTTGGATGCCTTCAATCTCGGCTATTTGCAAACCATCACATTTATTCTGGTTATTGCTGCGCTGGTTCAGATGGTAGAAATTATTTTGAAAAAAGTTTCTCCTTCTCTGTATCAAGCACTGGGTGTGTTTTTACCTCTGATCACAACTAACTGTTGTATCTTGGGTGTCGCTATTTTGGTTATTCAGAAAGACTATAATCTGTTGACCGGGGTCGTTTATGCTTTCTCTACCGCTATCGGTTTTGGCTTGGCATTGACTCTGTTTGCTGGTTTGCGTGAGCAGATGAGTTTGGTGAACATACCAAAAGGAATGAAAGGGACTCCAATTGCTCTGATTACTGCTGGTCTGCTCGCTATGGCTTTTATGGGCTTTTCCGGTGTGGTAAAAATTTAAAGTACAGATTTATTATAAAAGCTGTCTGTAAAGTTCCTTTTTAATCATTTTCATTTCCATTTGTGTGTGGGGAGTGAGATCATGCTTCTAATGGGCCCCTCTATTGGGGAATGAGGATATTATAAAGGACTATTGCAGCTGGATGAAACTATCGTATTTGGGCTGTAGTTGCTTCGTGGTTTTTTCGCCGAAAGGGGCTTCTGGAGCGAGAAGTTACTGGAAAAACTACGGAGTAACTATGTTTTAGGGCTGTATTTGTTGAGGATTGATTATTGAAAATGAGTTTTACATGCCATCTTTTCTATTGAACCTAGGAAAAGCTATTGATAATCAGCTGGTTTTATTCTAAAATAATTCGTTGAATGAGATTTGAGTACTATTTTCAAGGGAAAGTTACTAATTCTTATTATCAGCAAAAAGAAGGGGATATTATCTTTTTTTTAATTAAATTCGTTACATTTGTTGCTCAATAAAGATTTCAAAATAAATCGTTTTATGAAAGACAAAATATTAGTTACAGGTGGAACGGGTTATATTGGCTCTCACACTGTAGTTGAGCTTCAACATGCGGGTTATGATGTCGTCATTGTCGATAACCTTTCAAATTCCAGTGCAGACGTTGTGGATAATATTGAAAAAGTTTCGGGAGTTCGTCCTGCCTTTGAGCAATTGGACTGTCTGGACTTTTCTGGTATGGATCAAGTATTCTCCAAGTATAAGGGGATAAAGGCAATTATCCATTTTGCTGCAAGTAAGGCAGTGGGAGAGTCCGTACAAAAGCCATTGCTTTATTATCGTAATAATTTGGTTTCTCTAATTAATATGTTGGAGTTGATGCCTAAACATGGTGTTGATGGAATCGTCTTTTCTTCTTCGTGTACAGTGTACGGCCAGCCAGACAAATTACCTGTTACTGAGGAAGCACCGATTAAAAAAGCCGAATCACCATATGGAAATACAAAACAAATTAATGAGGAGATTATTCGCGATACGGTAATATCCGGTTCTCCGATTAATGCCATTTTATTGCGCTATTTCAACCCGATTGGAGCACATCCGTCTGCTTTGCTGGGTGAGTTACCTAACGGAGTCCCTCAAAATTTGATACCGTATCTTACTCAGACTGCAATAGGGATTCGTGAAAAATTAAGTGTTTTTGGCGATGATTACAACACTCCTGATGGCTCTTGTATCCGAGACTTTATCAATGTCGTTGATCTGGCAAAGGCGCACGTCATTGCTATCAGTCGTATATTGGATAAGAAACAAAAAGATAAAGTTGAAGTTTTCAACATCGGTACAGGACGTGGCTTGTCTGTTTTAGAGCTGATTTGCGCTTTTGAAAAGGCTACCGGCGTGAAATTGAATTATCAGATAGTTGGTCGGCGTGCCGGAGATATCGAGCAAGTATGGGCCGACCCGGCTTTCGCTAATGAAGAACTAGGATGGAAAGCTGAATCATCAATTGAGAGTACGCTACTTTCTGCCTGGAATTGGCAGTTAAAACTACGTGAGAGAGGAATTCAATAAGTCTAAAGTACCTTTTTTGTATTTATTAACAAATAAATAAAAACAAACGATTATTAGCGTTTGTTATATTCAGTGCAGACTGACCTGAAGCTTTTTGTGCATATGTGAATATCCATAATTAGTACTTATGCCTCCCCGGCATTGACAGGTTGGATTGCATAGTAGTTTTGTCGTGTTTTATTTTGTGTTTGTGTTGTAATAAGCCTTGTCGCGAGACATGGCTTATTTTTTTGTTTTCTAGGTGTTTAGGATCTGTTCTCTCGTAAATCTTTTACTCTGACCGCTTTTCCTTCGTTTTGCGGCAGGGAACCTTTCTTTATTAGTTTTACTTTTGGAGTAAGTAATATTTCATCCTTCAGTTGACGTGCGATTTCTTTACGTACTTGTTCCAGTTCAATGTAGTTATCGGTGGAGAGGTCACTTAGTTCAGCTTCCACTATCATTTCATCCTGATTGTTGATTGTTTGCAGGGTGATGAGGTAATTGCTTCCTAATACGGGGAACTGCACCAGAACTTTCTCTACCTGCATTGGAAATATATTGACTCCTTTAATGATGAACATATCATCGCTGCGTCCCTTGATGCGGTCAAGCCGGAGATGGGTACGCCCGCAAGGACACTGGCCGGGGAGAATGCGGGTTAAATCACGTGTGCGATATCGTATAAGAGGCATCATTTCCCGATCTAGAGTCGTAAGAACCAACTCCCCGACTTCCCCATCAGGAACGGGTATCCCTGTCTCTGGATTGATGATTTCGGCAAGGTAACAATCTTCCCATAGATGCATACCATTTTGTTCTTTACATTCGAATGCGACACCCGGTCCGTTCATTTCTGTCATGCCAAAGCAGTTATAGGCTTTCACACCTAAGAGTCGTTCTATTTTTCTGCGTTGTTCGTCGGTATGCGGTTCGGCCCCGATGATGAGTGTTTGCAGACTGGTGCTTGCGGGGTTTATTCCTTCTTCCTGGAAAACTTCAGCCAGACGGATGGCATAACTGGGTATGGCATGCAGGGCTGTCGTATGGAAATCGGTAATGAATTTTATTTGCCGCTTACTGTTGCCGGCTGCTGCGGGTACAGTAAGCGCACCCAAACGCTCTGCACCATATTGAAAGCCTAGTCCGCCAGTGAACATTCCATAACCAGAACTGTTTTGAAAGACATCTGTTTTGCGTATTCCTACCATATACAGGCAACGTGCTACAAGATTGGCCCACGAATCCAGATCATGTTGGGAATGGACAATGACCGTGGGAGTGCCTGTTGTACCGCTGGAGGAGTGAATACGTACTCCA
The DNA here is from genome assembly GCA_965140335.1 of uncultured Bacteroides sp. Taxonomy (GTDB): domain Bacteria; phylum Bacteroidota; class Bacteroidia; order Bacteroidales; family Bacteroidaceae; genus Bacteroides. The sequence goes on along the minus strand of OZ223190.1, from coordinate 1,285,870 downwards.
TCTTCGTACATGTTGCCGGATACCAGTCCGAAGGGATAACTGGCCCGCATGTCTGCTTTTGTAGTGAAAGGTATCCTTTGTATGTCACTAAGTGATTGAATATCATTGGATTCAATGCTGTTTTCTTCGAAAACTTTCTGATAGAAAGGGGAATGAGAGGCTATCTTAATCGTCTTTTTGAGCCGTAGAAGTTGTAACTTCTGTAGCTCCTCTCGGTTCATTGTTTCTAGATTTTTTTCCCAGTATTGTGCATTCATCGTATTTGAGTTTTCTGTCTTTTATGTTGCTTTCTGTTTGCCAGTCGGTGTTTAGCTTACATCAGGCTTTCTGCTATTGCTTTCCCGGCAGCCAATGCTTTCAGATTCATTTCTATGATAGTTTCTCCTTTTCGTTCGAAGATTTCACGGATACTGATTTGTATTTTTTCGTAATTGATGCCAAGAAAGGGAATGGTTGCACCGAGCAAGACGATATTGGCAATGCGTGCCGATCCGATTTCTTTGGCCACCTGATCTACATTCAGCACCACTTTGTGAGGTAATTTGTTGAGTTCCGCTTTTAATAATGTTTCATCCGGATAGTTCGGAATATTGATAAAAGGAGTTTCGTTTGTCACTAGCCATCCTTCGCTGCCAAGGTAGGGGAGGTAGCGTAGGCCTTCCATCGGTTCCAAGGATATAATCAGGTCGCATTTCCCCGAAGGAATAAGGTCGGAAGCAATGGGGTGGTCACTGATGCGGAGGTTGGACTGCACGTCCCCGCCGCGCTGACTCATGCCGTGTACTTCCGCCTGCTTCATGTATAATCCGTCTTTGAGAGCTGCTTTGCCTATTACGGTGGCGATGGAGAGAATGCCTTGTCCTCCAACGCCGGAGAGTATGATATCTTTTTTCATGGTTTTACTTATTTCGTTTTTTACGTGCTAATGTTTGGATACATTCTCTGCGGGGAATGATGACTGATACTCCCGGGTATTCGACTTCTTCGCGGATGATTTGTTTCATCTCTTCATAGTTCCTTTTGAGTGGAACAACCACGCGAATGTGTTCCGGATTTACGCCGATTCCAATGCAAATGGATTCAATGCGTCCCGTTCCGGCAGAATCTTGCCCGCCCGTCATGGCAGTCGTTTCATTGTCGGAAATGATAATCGTTACGTTAGCCTCTCCGTTTACACAATCCAAAAGCCCTGTCATGCCGGAGTGCGTGAAGGTCGAATCGCCTATGACTGCTACCGATGGATGCAATCCGCCATCAGCCGCACCCTTGGCCATTGTGATGGAAGCTCCCATGTCCACGCACGAATTAATGGCATTGAAAGGAGCGTTGGCACCGAGGGTATAACAGCCTATGTCGCTGAATACTTTATGATCGGGATATTCTCCTTTCAGCACTTGAGTTAATGCATTGTACATGTCGCGGTGTCCGCAGCCTTCGCATAAGGCAGGTGGGCGCATTGCAACGATAGAAGGTATGTTGAATTCCGATTTATTCTCTTTTCCAACGGCTTTTGCTACGGAGTCGGGATCCAATTCTCCATCTTGTGACAAAGTACCGTCCAAACGTCCTTTGACTTTCACTCCAATGCCTAAATAGCCTTTGAGATGCTTCTCTACAAACGGCTGGCCGTCTTCCAGTACCAGTATTTCTTCGCAACTTTCTACTAGTTGCAGGAGTTGTTTCTTGGGCAACGGATATTGTCCGATTTTCAGTACCGGATATTCACAGCCTTCGGGATAGTTCTCCATGAGGTAATTATAGCCTATGCCACATGCCACAATGCCCAGCTTTTTATTAGGACCGTCAAGGTACTTGTTATAAGGTGATTTCTCTGAAGCTGCAACAAATTTGTCTTGCTGCTTCAGCAGGGCTTTATAGCGTTTGCGGGCAATGCCGGGTAGGAGTACAAACTGACGTGGATCATCACTAAAAGCAAGTTTGCTTTGAGGTTGTTGTTGTTTACGTTCCACTCCCGAACGGGAATGTGCCAGACGTGTTACCATACGCATTAATACAGGTTCTCCAATCTCTTCGGAGAAGCTAAATCCGTTATATGTCATGTCATATGCTTCTTGCTGATTGCCGGGTTCGTACATTGGTATCAAGGCAAAGTCACCGTAAAAACGACTGTCCTGTTCATTTTGAGAGGAGTGCATGCTTGGATCATCGGCGGCGACAACAATCAATCCGCCTTTAATTCCCGTGACTGCTGAATTGATGAAGCAATCGGCGGCGACATTCATACCGACATGTTTCATGCAGACTAGTGCCCTTTTGCCGACAAAAGACATTCCAAGTGCTGCTTCCATCGCTGTTTTTTCATTGGCGCACCAACGGTCGTGAATGTTACGTTCGGCGGTGACGGGGGCCATCTGGATGTATTCCGTTATTTCTGTTGAAGGAGTGCCGGGATAGGCATATACGCCTGATAGTCCGGCATCTAATGCAGCTTGTGCGATGGCTTCATCGCCAAGTAAGAGTTGCTTGCTCATATTTGAATGATTTTAGTGTTAGTCATGGGTTTGTACATAATAAAAAAGCGCAGATTACGCAGCCGAAGTACAATCCATCTATCAGATGATGTATTGATCGCACACTCTGCATAATTCGCGCTTTTCCATCGCAAATATAACTTTTTGCTTTTAGTTTATTTTGATTTTACTTGAAAATCTTTCTTTTGTTTAATGCTTCCCAGTATTTTCTTGCATTCTTCATATGTTCGGCATAGTTGGATGCAAAGTTGTGTGTCCCCGAGAAATCTTCTTTGGCGCACATGTAGATATAGTTGTGTCTGACATAATTCAAGACAGCATCAATGCCTATGGGTGTTGGGATACGTATTGGTCCGGGAGGTAATCCGGCATTTCGATAGGTATTATAAGGGGAGTTTGTATTCAGGTGCTCGTTTGATATGCGGCGAAGTGCAAAGTCTTGTAAGGCGTACTTAATGGTGGGGTCGGCTTGTAAGGGCATTCCGGAGTGCAGACGATTAATATACAATCCCGCTACCATAGGTTTCTCCTGATTATTATTGGTTTCCTCTTCAACGATGGATGCTAACGTACAGACTTCCACAGGAGTCAGCCCGATGGCTTTTGCCTTGGCTAACCGACTCTTATTCCAAAACTTATCATGTTCTTGTATCATTCGTTTAAAGAAATCTTGTACTGTGATATCCCAGTACATCTGATAGGTGTTTGGAACAAACAGACATGGCATTGTTTCTTTGGTATATCCCGTTTTTTGCTCAAATACAGAATCATTCATTAACGTTGCGATTTCTGTTGAATCGACCATCAGTTGTTTGCTGACGCTACGTGCCAGTTTGTCGACTGTTCGAACGCTCCCGATAGTCAGATTTACTGGCTCTTGAAATCCCCGGTACATTCTGCTGAAAACATGATAAACATTCTCTCCCGGATGAATGGTATAACGCCCCGTGTGAATGTTAGAAGCATAGTTGCGGTATTTGCTCATCCACCGGAAACCTGTAAAGCAGCTCACTTTGCCTTTATCCTTCACCTTATTATATATGGAGTCGATCTTGTCATCTCGGTCAATGTAAACATAGGCTTTTCTTTTGGGATGAAATTGTGGGAAGAACAGACAATAATAGCCATATCCTGCGCAAATAACGCCTGCCAATAACAAAGTGGTAAATCCTCTGAAGAGATTTCTTTGAGTCCTTTTTTTCATTTGCTTTTTATTGCTTTTTTAGTCGGGCAAAGATAAATATAATCGATGAAATACAATGCTTTGCAGAAGTCGTTTCCTTTTGCATAGAACAGGAAAAAATGTTTTGATATGCATTCTCTTTTTCTTCAACTGCTTCTTTATAGCTTGCTAAGTTCGTTATTTTTACCGTGGTTGTGCTCGTGAATCTAGAAAGACAAAGTAAACTTTCTACCCCCTCTCAGGACGCTTCTGAGAGGGGGTAGAAACAGTATAGGACTGAAATAGGATCAATATACGAGTGAATGGCATTCAGTCTAGGACTGAATCTGGTTGAGTTTAAGGCTGATTTATTCTCACTCTGAAATGCAATCCTAAAAAGATTAAATACTAGTCTAAATTGTCCTATATTTTGGATTTTTTAATAAATAGATTAAATGTTTCATCATTCTTGAAGCGTGTGTTCTGCAAATCTAGAGGATGTACTTGCTCAGGCAAAACCTTCTGTACGAAAGACAGATTGAAGATACGTCAATCAAAGATATAGCTGTATGTGGAAAATACTTTATGGTCGTTTTGGAAGGTTAAAAAGATCGCTTACTTTGTTTTGAATTAATCCATCGAACTTACGTTAAAATATTTATCTTTGCTGCAAATAGTAATTTAAAAATATCAATATACGGGACTTATGGCAGAAGATTTATATATCAGTGAAGGCAGTAAAGAAGAAAAGTATGATACATTATTCATGCAAATTAAGAGTCTGATTGAAGGGGAAATGAATCTGATCGCTAATCTAGCCAATGTATCGGCTGCTTTGAAAGAAACTTTTGGCTTCTTTTGGGTCGGTTTTTATCTGGTGGAAGGTGATGAATTGGTACTTGGTCCTTTTCAAGGCCATATCGCCTGTACCCGTATAAAAAAGGGTAGAGGCGTGTGTGGCATAGCTTGGGAGAAAGCCAAAACACTTGTTGTGCCCGATGTTAATCAATTCCCGGGCCATATTGCCTGCAGTTCACTCTCTCGCTCTGAAATCGTAATACCTTTAATTCATAAGAATAAGGATGTTTGGGGAGTGCTTGATATAGACAGCGAAGAGTTGAATTTCTTTAATGAAACAGATACCTCTTTTCTTGAGCAAATTACGCAAGCATTAAATAACGACTAGAGAGCTGGGGTATAGAAAAAGGCTTTATTAATGAAAAGTCTGTTTTTAATTTTATAATTTATTAATTTCATATCAAATACTATTATGAAAACTTTTATCAGTGATTTATCCAACAGTGAATTCCCGATTGGTGAAAAAGTTGTAGGAACATCTATATCCGTCCGTCAATTTTGAAACTTATTCAAAGCGATCATCCCGGATTTACCGAACAGCAGTGTATTTCGCTTAGTGAGTTGTATGTCTATCGGGAAAAATATATTGAACTCTTCATGAAGCGCCAAGTCGGTAAAATAACAGTACTTGAGAAGAAGGTCATGTCTTCATTGAAGGAGAAGAAAGTCATTTCCGAAGGGACGGATAAGGAAAGCAATCTTACTTTGACATTCGGACAAAGAGTAGCCGATCGTATTGCTGATTTTGGAGGAAGTTGGACTTTTATTCTTTCTTTTCTGTTTTTTCTCTTGGCTTGGATCTGTATGAATGTATTTTGGCTAGCTAATAGAAGCTTTGACCCTTATCCTTTCATTTTATTAAATCTTATTCTATCCACTTTGGCTGCATTTCAGGCACCTGTAATCATGATGAGTCAGAATCGGCAGGGAGAAAAGGACAGAGATCGTGCTCAAAAGGATTATATGGTGAATCTGAAAGCAGAGCTGGAGATCGGGATGCTACAGGAAAAAGTGGATCATTTAATTATAAATGAACAACAAGAAGTTCTTGAAATACATAAAACCCAGCTGAATTTACTTTCTGAGATATTGAAGAAAATAGAAGAATTGGAGAAGAAATGAAACGTTGTTTCTTTGCTGATAAATAAGAACGTTTTTTATTGCCGGATTACTTCGGCGTGCAGATAAAATGAATAATAAATAGAACAGACTAAAATGAAATCAATTCTTAGCTTTTTGCTTTTTTTGATAGTGTTTACAACTCTATCTAGTGCTCAAAATAGTGATAGTTATGTTACAATAAAAGGGCATATCACTGATTATCAAAATAACCCTTTAGATAGTGTTGCTGTGGGATGGCAGGATCAAAAATTCACAAAATCCATAGCAGAAACAACAACGGATAAAAATGGTTTTTATGAGATAAAACTAGAAAAGGGTAGATACTACTCTGTGAGTGCCTTAAATATGAATAAGTATATTGTTACAGGATCAGCCCTCCCCAAAAAGGATTTACGGCTCGAATTCTGGGGCTGGAATTTTATTGCTGATAGAGATACTGTTTTCAACATGCAATATGACCGGATGGAGGTTTATGGGATAAATGTCTTTCGGATACAAGGCGGAACTCCCGCATTTACCATTTATTGTCGCCCAATGAGCCTGACCAGAACCCTTGACTATGGACTTCCCACAAAAGGAAAAGTCCGCTTAGCTCCCTCACCAGAAAATTTGGGAATAAATGTGACTATAAACGGTGAAGAAGTTAAAGTGCTGAGTAAGCAGGAAGTTGAAGAATACTGGTCGGAAACGGAATCAACAAATGCATATTTGCTGACAGTTACTTTGCCTAAGAAAAAGAGCAGTCTTCCTTACTCGATTTTTCGTATCCAAATGACAGACCTTGAGAATGGAGATAAAGGAGAAGCTACTTATTTCCTGGAGAAAAAGAAATATATTGAATAATATCGGCATTTCTTCTTTGTAAGAAGTTGATTGTTTCTTAGAAAAGATGCGATAGGATTTATTTAAACCATTATAAAAGGATTATTATGGAGAAAGGTGTGAGATATCCACATGGATATTCATTCGCACAAACTATGAAATTGATACTAACAAGATAAAAAGGAAAGAAGAAGCCTGCTTTTTGCTAATTGCAACAGCTTACTACCGTTAATGTTGGTGCAGATGATCTTTTGGGCATCGTTGAGTGATCTATTCATTTTGCTAATTTTCGACAATCTTTTTTGTTTTACGCGTTTCTAATACTGAAAGTGAAATTTTTGCCATAATCGCTTGATTTTCGACACCCTTTTTGCTCCACAGGTGAAAATTGTATTGTTTTTTTTATAGTGATTGGCTATTTGCTGAAATGTAAAGGACTGATATTTAATAGTTTAATATCAGTCCTTGGAGAGCCGCTAGCCAGACTTGAACTGGCGACCTACGCGTTACGAATGCGTTGCTCTACCAACTGAGCTATAGCGGCAGTTATACCTCGTTTTAGGGTGTGCAAATTTATAGCTTTCTTTGGAATAACGAAAACAAAAGTGCTTTTTTTTAAGAATGTAGTGTTTTTAATCTTTTAGGCGCACATATATTCCAAAAATAAAATATTACCTTTGTGGCCATCATTGATTATTAACTTTAAAGATTAATCCTATTATTTATGCGTAGATTAATTGTTCTATTCTTTTCTGTTTTTCTTCTTTCGGGTGTTGCTTTTGCTCAACAAATATCCGATGATCAAGTTGTCCAATATTTGAAGGATGCTCAAAGTACAGGTAAAACTCAAAAGCAAATAACTACAGAGTTGCTAAGGCAAGGTGTTACGAAAGAGCAAATAGAGAGAATCAAAACAAAGTATGAACAATCTCAATCTGGTGATGGGGATACTCAAACGGTAGATAAGTCTCGTCAGCGGACGCAAAAAGACGATGATAAGACCGCTTCCTCCAAACGCAAGAATAAGGATAATGAGGTTAAAGGCTTACGTACCCAACAAGATAAAAAAAGGACGTCAGACAATGATCAGACTGATGAGGATGTAGATAAAGAGGGTCTGGACTGGAATGAAAAAAACAAAGAAAAGGAGGTTGATCCGACCCAGCAAATCTTTGGGCATAATATTTTCACCAATCGAAACTTGACTTTTGAGCCTAATATAAATGTCCCTTCTCCGGTAAATTATCATTTGGGTCCCGGAGATGAAGTGATTATTGATGTATGGGGAGCATCTGAAACGACTATTCGCGATGTTATATCTCCTGAAGGTAGCATCTTTATTAAGAATTTAGGTCCTCTTTATTTAAGTGGTAAAACAGTGAAAGAGGCGAATAGCTATGTAAAGCAAGAGTTATCTAAAATATACAATGCCGCATCGACTCAGGTTAAATTGACTGTGGGTGAGATTCGTTCCATTCAGGTAAATATCATGGGTGAGGTTGCTATTCCCGGGACCTATACTATCTCTTCTTTTTCTTCAGTTTTTCATGCTTTGTATAGTGCTGGCGGTGTGGATAAAATAGGTAGCTTGCGTGACATAAAGGTGGTTCGAAATGGTAAGGTAATCGCTAACTTGGACGTTTACGATTTTATCATGAAAGGAAAAATGAATGATGATGTTCGTTTACAGGATGGTGATGTCCTTATCGTAAATCCTTATGAATCTTTGGTACAGATTTTAGGTAAGGTGAAACGCCCAATGTTCTATGAAATGAAGCCTACTGAGACAGTGGCTACTATATTGAAATATGCAGGTAGCTTTACTGGTGATGCTTATAAAAAGGCAGTCCGTATTATCCGTAAGAGTGGTCGTGAATATCAGGTTTACAACGTAGATGAAATGGATTATTCTGTTTTTCGTTTGGATGATGGTGATGTGGTTACAGTTGATTCCGTTTTAAATCGCTTTGAAAATAGGGTGGAGCTTCGTGGAGCTGTATATCGTCCCGGACTTTACCAACTTGATGGTGCAGTGAATACAGTCAAGTTATTGATTAAAAAAGCTGATGGAATCCGTGGGGATGCTTTCATGAATCGTGCTGTTATTAATCGTCAAAGGGAGGATTTGACTTATGAAATTATACCGATTGATTTGAAGGGTTTATTGGATGGCACGGTGGCGGATATCCCTTTACTAAAGAATGATATTTTGTACATTCCCAGCATTCATGATCTGGAAGAGCAACCTACGGTGGCTATTCATGGGGAGGTGGCTTCTCCTGGTACTTATCTTTATGCAGATAATATGAGTATTGAAGACTTAGTGCTTCAATCCGGTGGATTATTAGAGACGGCTGCTACTACCAGAGTGGAGGTTGCGCGTCGTGTAAAAGATCCTAAGAGTGCGGTACTTAGTAAAACAATTGGGAAGAATTTTACCTTTGATTTAAAAGATGGTCTGTTGGTAGGGGAAAATAGCAAGGGGTTTCATTTGCAGCCTTTTGATGAAATATATATTCGTAGAAGTCCAGCTTATCACGAGCAACAGAATGTAATAGTGAACGGGGAAGTGCTTTTCAGTGGAAGCTATGCGCTTTCAAAAAAGAATGAGCGTTTGAGTGATTTGATAGCCAAGGCTGGTGGGGTTACTCCGGATGCTTATGTAGAAGGAGCTCGCCTCATTCGTAAAATGACGGAAGAAGAGGTCAGGCGTAAGGAAGATGCACTGCGGATGGCTCAAAGTGGTGGCGAAGATTCCATTTCGGTGAAGAAGCTTGATTTATCTGATACTTACTCTGTTGGAATTAGTCTGGATGAGGCTTTGGAAAAACCTGGATCTGACTATGATATGGTACTTCGTGACGGTGATATGTTGTTTATTCCGGAATATGTTAGCACTGTGAAAATTAATGGTGCGGTAATGTATCCCAATACTGTCCTATATAAGAAAGGGAAACCGCTTAAATATTATATTAATCAGGCTGGTGGCTATGGTAGCGGTGCTAGAAAACGAAAAGCATATGTTGTGTATATGAATGGAACAGTTTCTCGTTTGCGAACAGGCAATACGAAGGCCATTGAGCCCGGCTGTGAAATTATTGTACCAAGTAAAGATAAGAAGAGGATGAGTACAGCAGAGATAATTGGCATGGGTACTTCTGCTGCTGCTTTGGCTACAATGATTGCAACTTTGGTTAATCTCTTTAAGTAAGTGATGTTATGAATGAAGATAAGAAGCTGGATGTTGTGCCTAAGCAGGCGGAGGAACAAGAAATTGATTTAGTAGAACTTGCTCAGAAGGTATGGGCAAATCGTAGATTGGTGTTTAAAGCGTGTGGATATGCTGTGCTTATAGGATTAGTTATTGCACTCAGCATCCCTAAGGAATATTCAACTAGTGTGACGCTTGCTCCTGAAACTACGAGTAAGACATCGAGCGGCAGCATGGGGGCTTTAGCTGCAATGGCGGGTATTAATATTGGGAGTTCTTCCGGTGAGGATGCACTTTCGCCTGAACTCTATCCGGATATAGTAAGCTCCACTCCTTTTTTGATTGAATTGTTTGATGTGAGGGTGCAAGACCAGCAAAGTAAGATTGATACGACTCTATATGCATATCTGGATAAATATCAAGATGCTCCTTGGTGGGGGATGGTGGTGTCAGCCCCTTTTAAAGCACTAGGTTGGACTATATCTTTATTTAAAGGTAAGGAGTCGGCTGCGATGCATGGCGGAAAAGTTAATTCTTTTGAACTGACGAAAGATCAGGCTATGATTGCAGATGGTTTAAGTAAACGCATAGCAATATCAGTTGATAAGAAGACAGGTGTGACAACTCTTACTGTCACAATGCAAGATCCTCTAATCTCAGCATCTTTGACGGATACGGTGATGCATCGTTTACAGAACTATATTACTGATTATCGTACGAATAAAGCGCGGCATGACTTGGCTTTTGCGGAGAAACTTTTTAAGGAAGCAAAAACTGGCTATATGGATGCCCAAAAAAAGTATGCTGCTTTTGTAGACGCAAATCAAAATATTATCCTGTTGAGTTATCGTGCAGAGCAGGAGCGCTTGCAAAATGAAATGAATTTGGACTATAATGTATATACCCAAGTCGCACAGCAGTTACAGATGGCTAAAGCTAAGGTTCAGGAAATTACTCCGGTATATACGGTTGTTCAACCAGCTACAGTACCTCTGCGTCCAGCTAAACCCAATAAAATCATGATCCTGATAGGATTTATATTTTTGGCAGGTGTAGGAAGCATTGGCTGGATCTTATTTGTTGAAGATTTGATTAAAAGTTGGAAAAAGGAAGCTAAAGGAGATGGCATGAGCAATCGAATTTTATGAGGGTGTGGCAAGTGAAGTGGTCCCCGAAAATTAGACAAAAAATTTTCGGGGACCACTTCAAAAGTTCTAATTTTGTAGAAACGTTCCTATCTTTGACTATATATAGCTTTTTGTATTTTTAAGGTTAATATCATATGTTTTAATTTGTTCCTTCAAACATTCGACTTCTTGCCAGCATACAAGCGCCAATAATTCCAGCTTTATCCTTTAATTTAGATGTCATTATGACCGAATCTTTATTGACTAGATTCAGAGAATATTTCCGTATTGCTGTTTTAATAGGCTGAGTTATGTAGTCTCCGGTCATAGATAGAGTACCACCGATGATGACTAGTTCCGGATTGAATAAGTTGATAAGGCCGGCTATCTGTTTTCCTAATTTTTGTCCGATCTCTTCAACTATTTCAATGCATAGCAGATCTTCTTTATTGACTGCGGAGATAATTTCATCGAGAGTAAGCGGAGGTTTTTGGGTCTCAGCTCTATTTGATAATATGGAATTTTCACCATTGTGTATACGTTCTTGCAGAATTCTATATAAAGCAGCACCGGAGGCTTCTGTCTCTAGACATCCCTTCTTGCCACAGTGACAAATGATTTCGTTATCAAAGCTACTTACATGTCCGAACTCACCCGAGAATCCTGATTTCCCTTTGTAGATTTTCCCATCAATAATAATTCCAATTCCCAATCCCCAGCTCACATTTACAAAGATAATATCTTTTTCTCCTTTTACACATCCCTGCATATATTCTCCATAAGTCATAGCGCGAGTATCATTATCTATTGTGACGGGAAACTCAAGTTTTTCACTTAATACTTCTGCTAGGGGGCGTTCTTCAAAATTAAATTGGCTAAAGCTATAGCCTGATTCCGGATTTACTCGACCGGAGATATTGACATTGATATTGAGAATTTTTTCATTATCTATGGGTAATCCTTTGATAAATTTAAGGATGAGACCACATAGTTCATTCATTCCATCTATAGAATTTTCAAAGTTATAAGGTATATCCATTTTCAGATCTACCATCTCTCCTTTGAAATTTATTAATCCTATATTAATGGAGAATTTCTTTATGTCTACCCCTATAAAATAGCCTGATTTAGGATTTAATCCATATAGATTAGGGTGCCGTCCTCCACTTGTTTCCAACTTTCCATAATCATTAATATAGCCTTCATCACACATTTCACCGATAAGTTTGGTAACTGTCGGAATGCTTAAGTCTAGTTCTTTAGATAAGTCTGGAATAGTAGAGCTACCATTATATATATAATAGGTAATGATCCTTTTTTTTATAAGGGCATTCTTTGACCCTATTTCTATTTCTTTTAGGAATTGTTGGTACATATTCTTTTGTTATTTTACTATATAACACAAATATAATTAATATATTTAGTATATATCGCTTTTAGAATAAAATAATTGTTTTCTATCAAAAAAATGTTTTATGTTTTTTCTTATGATGCTGTTCTTTTGCTTATAAATGTAATGTATTTGATTTAATTTATATGATATGAGTCCCTTATATAGTCAAATAACTGATTATTTTCTCTTTTGATAATAAAATTATTTATTATATATTGCTTATTTAATAAATATATGTATATTTGCGCCTATCAATTATTTAATAATATATATGATTATATCATTAAATAAGAGAATAGCCATTGTAAATGAATGAAAAACATAAATTAGTATAATTATGAGTAGTCGTAGGGATTTCTTGAAAAAGGCGGTAATAGCGGGAACTTCTGCTTTGGTATCTCCTTCAATATTGGGTTCGGTAGTGGATAATGAATCTACTCATTCTTTAGCGTATGAGAGGCATACTAATGGGAAAAATTTGCTTGTTCCTTCGAATAATGGTCTGAAGATTACGGGAACCTTCCTTGATGAAATTTCGCATGATATCCCTCATCAAAATTGGGGAGAAAAAGAGTGGGACAAAGATTTCCAGCACATGAAGAACATTGGCATTGATACAGTTATCATGATTCGTTCGGGTTATCGTAAATTTATTACTTATCCTTCTAAATATCTACTAAATAAAGGTTGCTACATGCCATCAGTTGATTTGGTTGATATGTATTTGCGCTTAGCTGAAAAGTATGATATGACGTTTTATTTTGGTCTGTATGATTCCGGCAAATATTGGGATACAGGTGATCTGTCTTGGGAAATCGAGGATAATAAATATGTGATCGATGAGGCTTGGAATTTATATGGAAGTAAATATAAGAGTTTTGGCGGTTGGTATATCAGCGGTGAAATTAGTCGAAAGACGAAGGGAGCTATTGGAGCTTTTCGAGCTATGGGGAAACAGTGCAAAGATGTTTCGAATGGACTTCCCACTTTTATTTCTCCTTGGATTGATGGAAAGAAAGCTGTGATGGCTAGTGGTTCCAATTTGACTAAAGCAAATGCGGTTTCTGTGGAAGAACACGAAAGAGAGTGGAATGAAATCTTTGATGGTATTCACGATGTAGTGGATGCTTGCGCTTTCCAAGATGGGCATATCGATTATAATGAGTTGGATGCTTTTTTCAGTGTTAATAAGAAATTGGCAGATAAATATGGGATGCAATGTTGGACAAATGCCGAATCATTTGACCGTGATATGCCCATTCGTTTTTTCCCTATTAAGTTTGATAAATTGAGAATGAAGTTGGAAGCAGCGAAGCGAGCAAACTATGATAAAGCTATTACCTTTGAATTTTCTCATTTTATGAGTCCACAATCTGCTTACTTGCAGGCCGGACATTTGTATGATAGGTATCGGGAATATTTTGAAATAAGATAAATAGATGAGTACGCGAGTTAATACGGGATATTTAATATTCCTTTCGGTGGTAGCCGCATTGGGAGGCTTCTTGTTCGGTTATGATACGGCTGTTATTTCCGGAACAATTGCTAAAGTCTCTGCTCTTTTTCAGCTGGATGCTATACAGCAGGGTTGGTATGTGGGGTGTGCTTTGGTAGGCTCTATTACTGGAGTGCTGTTTGCGGGCATGTTAAGTGATAAAATAGGTCGAAAAAGAACAATGCTTCTTTCTGCCGTATTGTTTTCTACTTCCGCTATAGGATGCGCATTGTGTGCTGATTTTAACCAATTGGTGGTTTATCGTATTATTGGTGGAGTCGGTATCGGTGTGGTTTCTATAATTTCGCCTTTATATATATCTGAAGTTTCTGTACCGCAATATCGTGGTCGTTTAGTCTCACTCTATCAATTAGCTGTAACAGTTGGTTTTTTAGGGGCTTATTTAGTAAATTATCAATTAGTCCTTTGGGCCGATAATACTGTAATATCAGGTACTTCAATGCTTGATAAAATCTTTGTATCGGAAATTTGGAGAGGTATGTTAGGGATGGAAACATTACCAGCCGTATTGTTTTTTATCATAATATTTTTTATTCCTGAAAGTCCCCGTTGGCTTATTCTGAAGGGAAAAGAAAAGCAGGCCCAGGGAACATTAACCTTAATTTATCATTCAGAGCAAGAAGCTAAAAGTCAGATTATAGCAACACAAGAAGTAATCTCTTCTGATACAAAATCAGAATGGTCCATGTTGATGAAACCTGGAATTCTAAAAGCTGTTGTTATAGGCGCATGCATTGCTATTTTAGGGCAGTTTATGGGCGTAAATGCTGTACTATATTATGGACCTACAATTTTCGAAAATGCAGGTTTGTCTGGTGGAGATTCTCTCTTCTATCAGGTTCTTGTAGGAGTTGTAAATATGCTGACCACTATTTTAGCCTTGGGTATTATTGATAAAGTTGGTAGAAAGAATCTTGTATATTATGGCGTATCGGGTATGATACTTTCGTTATTGTTAATTGGTACTTATTTTATGATTGGTGAATCAATAAGGATTCCTAATATTTTTTTATTAATATTTTTCCTGTTCTATATATTTTGTTGTGCCATATCCATTTGCGCAGTGGTATGGGTGTTATTATCAGAAATGTATCCTATAAAAGTGAGAGGCTTGGCTATGTCAATAGCAGGTTTTGCTTTATGGATCGGTACTTATCTCATTGGGCAGTTAACCCCTTGGATGCTCCAAAACCTTACCCCCGCCGGAACATTCATTCTGTTTGCTGTGATGTGTATCCCATACATTTTGATCGTCTGGAAATTGATACCTGAGACTACTGGAAAGTCTCTTGAAGAGATTGAAAAATATTGGACTAATTTAAATCGACCTTAATCGTATAAATAAAAATTAAATGATGGTTTTTAAGGAATTGGCAGCACAGTATAAGGCTGAGCTGCTAGACGGAGTCTTGCCTTTTTGGCTTAATAATTCTCAGGATAAAGAGTGTGGAGGCTACTTCACTTGTCTTAACAGGGACGGAAGTGTATTCGATACGGATAAGTTCGTGTGGTTGCAGGGACGTGAGGTTTGGATGTTCTCGATGCTTTACAATAAAGTAGAGAAGCGTAAAGAATGGCTAGATTGCGCTGTACAAGGTGGAGAGTTTTTGAAGAAATATGGTCATGATGGGAATTATAACTGGTACTTCTCGCTTGACAGAGAGGGGCATCCTTTAGTTGAGCCATATAATATTTTTTCATACACTTTTGCAACGATGGCTTTTGGTCAATTAAGTCTTGCTACTGGCAATCAAGAGTATGCTGATATTGCTAAGAAGACCTTTGAAATTATTCTTTCAAAAGTGGAGAATCCGAAAGGCAAGTGGAATAAACTCTATCCTGGTACGCGCGATTTGAAAAACTTTGCATTACCTATGATTCTGTGCAATTTGGCACTGGAGATTGAACATTTGCTCGATGCCAACTACTTGGAGCAGACAATGGAAACATGTATACACGAGGTAATGGATGTTTTCTATCGTCCAGAATTAGGGGGAATCATTGTTGAAAATGTAACAGCTGATGGTCAATTGTCTGATTCATTTGATGGGCGGCTGATTAATCCTGGTCACTCTATTGAGGCTATGTGGTTTATTATGGACTTGGGGCAAAGGTTAAATCGTCCAGATTTGATAGAAAAAGCCAAAAATATTACTTTGACTATGCTTAAATATGGCTGGGATAAGCAATATGGAGGAATTTTTTATTTTATGGATCGTTTAGGTCATCCCACTCAGCAATTAGAATGGGATCAAAAACTATGGTGGGTTCATATCGAAACATTGATATCTCTACTGAAAGGATATCAGTTGACCGGAGATCCCAATTGTTTGGAGTGGTTCCAGAATATTCACGAATATGTATGGACACACTTTAAAGATTCTGAATATCCCGAATGGTTTGGCTATCTAAATCGTAGGGGAGAAGTGCTGTTGCCGCTGAAAGGTGGAAAATGGAAAGGATGTTTCCATGTACCCCGCGGGCTCTTCCAGTGCTGGCAAGTTCTTCAACAGATTGAATCATCAAAATAAATTGCAGAACAATATAATAACTGTTATGAGAAAGATAGTGGTCATTGGTAGCTCTAATATGGATATGGTGGTGAGTACCCCTCATCTGCCACTTCCAGGGGAGACTATTCTTGGAGGTAATTTTTTTATGAATTATGGAGGGAAAGGAGCAAACCAAGCCGTTGCAGTGAAACGGCTTGGTGGCAAACTCATTTTTATGAGTAAGTTGGGAAGCGATTTATTTGCGAAGCAAACTATTTCAAATTTAGAAAAAGAAGGCATAAATACTAATTATATCATAACCACTGAAAAAGCTCCTTCGGGAGTTGCTTTGATTAGCGTTGATGAATGTGGGGAGAATAGTATTGTTGTAGCTTCAGGAGCGAATATGCTCCTAGATGAGAAAGATGCAAATAAAGTAATTGACCAAATAGCTGAAGATGATATTTTATTGGTACAGTTGGAAATACCTATTTCAACAGTAGAATATGTTATACGAAAAGCATACCAAAAAGGAGCCAAAGTCGTTTTAAATCCTGCTCCTGCTCAGATCATTCCTGAACATTTATTTCCTTGTATATATCTCATTACTCCTAATGTTGTTGAGGCTGCAATGCTAACAAAAGAAACTATAGAGGAAGCTCAGAACATAGAAAGAATATGTGCGGAGAGGTTGATTGATTTGGGGGTTAAAAATGTGATAGTTACTATGGGCTCGAAAGGATGTTTCGTGAATGAGGATAGAAAGACGTATTACATTGATGCTTTTAAAGTTATTCCCGTGGATACGACTGCTGCCGGTGATACTTTTAATGGAACTTTAGCTGTAGCATTATCAGAGGGGATGTCATTGAAAGAATCTGTAATATTGGCTTCTAAGGCGTCCTCAATTGCGGTAACCCGAGTAGGTGCACAATCATCTATACCCTATAGGAATGAATTATAAATCTATAAGATTTTGATTATGAAGCGAGTCGCATTTATTATTTTACTGTTCTTGAATATTGGCATTCTCTATGCCCAGAACTCGGAGTTTGTGCTCCCATCTATTATCAGTGATCATGCCGTAATGCAGCGCGATGCTAAAGTAAAACTTTGGGGATGGTGTCCTAGCGTATGGAATTTAAAAATTATATGTAGCTGGGCTCCAATGGATACTATCCAAGCACATTCGGATAAATTCTGTGCATGGGAGACCTATATTCATACTCCTTCAGATGCTGGCCCATATAGTATTTCTTTTTATGGTTGGAAGAATGCATTAGTGGGACAAGTCAATGACATTTTAATGGGAGAGACTTGGCTTTGTTCAGGGCAATCTAATATGGAATACAACTTGAGTTACCGGATATCCGATGCTGATAATTTGGAAAAACTGGTGGATAATAAACAGATACGTTTGTTTAAAGTAAATAAATGTAGTTCTAAATATCCATTAGAAAGAATAGAAGGGAAATGGGAAATTTGCTCTTCTGAGTCAGGAAAAGATTTCAGTGCGGTTGGCTTTTTCTTTGGCGATCAACTGAATAAAATATTGAAAGTTCCTGTTGGCTTAATAGGTTCGTATTGGGGAGGGACAGCAATACAACCTTGGATCTGCGATTCTATCTATAAATCCAGTCCTGATTTGGTACAAAAATCGCATAAGTTGATGGCTGATTGGGCACCCACTGCTAACTCTTCAATCTTTAATGGAATGATTTTCCCTATAAGAAATTATACGATAGCTGGAGTCGTTTGGTATCAAGGGGAAGCTAATAACCAAGAGCCTTTTGACTATGGTGGTTTATTCAGTGGAATGATTGATGGGTGGCGTTCTTCTTTCAATTCTTGCTTACCTTTTTATTACGTTCAAATAGCACCATGGAATGGGTATGCTGATAGGAATGCTGCATATTTGCGTGAACAACAAGCTAAGGTGGAAAGCCTTAAAGATAGCGTCGGGATGATTGTTATAAATGATTTAGTGAATGATATCACAGAGCTACATCCTGATATGAAGGCGCAAGTTGGAGCTCGTCTAGCAAATATGGCATTAAGAAAAACGTATCATAAGAATGAAATAGAGCCTTTCTTTCCTACTTTAAAATCTATAGAATATAAGAACCATAAAGCTATAATTTCTACTACTGCTTTAGGTCGATTAGTTTGTCGTGGAAAGTCAATTTCCAACTTCGAAATAATTGATCAAAGTGGAGAAATACATGCCGCGAAAGCTGAAATTTTATCAAACGGAGCCATCTGTGTTTCTGCTCCAAATGTGAAGAGAATTGAGGCAGTACGCTATTGCTTCACAAATGATGCTATTGCTAATTTATTTGATGTTAACGGATTGCCACTGGCTCCATTTAGAACAGATATAGAAAAATGAAGAAAAAAATATTTTTAAGTATCTTTTGCTTTATACTATCTGCGACGGTTTTTTCGCAGAATACAAACCTCAAATTTGTCAATGGGAAATTTAAAATTATTCAATTGACGGACTTACATTGGGTTGGAAGTGACTCTTATAAAGCTCAAAATGATAGTACATTTTCCTTAATAAGGCAAATGATCCA
The DNA here is from genome assembly GCA_965140335.1 of uncultured Bacteroides sp. Taxonomy (GTDB): domain Bacteria; phylum Bacteroidota; class Bacteroidia; order Bacteroidales; family Bacteroidaceae; genus Bacteroides. Next base: position 1,267,099 of record OZ223190.1, on the reverse strand, counting down.
TATTGAACATCCCGATTTGGTTGTTTTAACAGGAGATGTAATTGTCTCTGCCAACGCTAGTGAAGGTTGGAAAAGCTTAATAAGTTTATTCGAAGAGGAAAAAGCGTTTTTTGCTGTGGCTTTTGGGAATCATGATTGTGAATCGGATCTCCCAAAACCTCAAGTTTTAGAGCTCTTGGAAAAATCACCTTACAATTTCACTCATAATGCAAAAGGCGAAGATCTTTCTGGTTCGGGTAATTGTTCGATTCCTGTATTTTCATCTGATGAGAAATCTAAAAAATGGATACTGTATTTGTTTGATTCTCATAATATTATTTCCGATCGTTCTTTTGGATATTATGATTGGATTAAACATGATCAGATAGAATGGTATAGAAAGGAAAGCTCCCGTTTGGAATTAGAAAATAAAAAGAAGCTTCCTTCACTGGCTTTTTTTCATATCCCTTTACCGGAATATGAAACGGTAAGATGGGTATGCCGTGAATTTGGCGAAAAACGTGAAGGCGTTTGCTCTCCTAGTTTAAACAGTGGATTATTTTATGCTTTTATAGAAAGAAAAGATGTGATAGGAACTTTTGCTGGTCATGATCATAATAATGATTATATGGTCGATTTAAATGGAAATATAGCATTGGCATACGGGCGTAAGACCGGATATCCGGCAGCTTATAATGAGGTGCTTAATCGTGGAGTTCGGGTTATTACATTGCATGAAAATGAAGCGGCATTTGATACATATATTAGGGATTTGAAAGGAGTCGATTCAAAATATATGTTCGAGCAAAAAAATGGAGGAACCGGAATTCCTCGTTTTTCCGGCTCTTTTATTCAAGAGTATTTGGTTCGCGATTGGACCAATCAGCGTTGGGATCAAGAAATGTATATGTTGAAGGAGGCTGGCATGAAATATTTAATTTATGCTCCTGCATTATTTACAGATGCTAGCGGTGTTAGCCATTCCGTATATCCGTCAAAATTGACAAAAAAGACTTTGCAGGGCAATTCTATAGAAAAGTGCCTGCAAAGTGCTCAAAAATATGGAATTAGAGTTTTTATAGGCCTAAACTTTAATGATAGATGGTGGAAAGTTGATTACGATGGAAGTTGGCTTATTAATCAAATGGAAATAGGCAATAAGGTAGCGGATGAATTAGTTACCTTATACAAAGAAAAATATAAAAACACATTGTATGGTTGGTATTGGACTTGGGAAGTAGACAATTTGAACTGTATGACTTCTGATAGGCAATCGATATTGGCGGCGGCATTAAATACTAACTTAGATCACCTATCGAAAATAACTCCTGATATGCCTTTTATGATGTCTCCATTTATGAATGAAAAAGTGGGAGGTAATGCTGATGAGTATCGTAAAATGTGGGAGAATGTATTCTCTAAAACGCATTTTAGATCAGGTGATATTTTTGCCCCTCAAGATGGCATTGGTGCGGGAGGTTTAACACTTGATCATCTCGAAGAATGGTTTTCTAAGTTGAGACAGGCTGTCAATACTAAGCCTAGGTTGAAATTTTGGGGAAATGTAGAGATATTCGATCAGCAATTTTGGGTAAGTGCACCTCTAACTCGTGTTGTGAAGCAGTTGGAAATAGTGAATGGGTATGTTAATAATATTATTTGTTTTGCATACAGCCATTATAATAGTCCCTATGTTGTTAGCAAAGATTATCATAATTGTTATGTTCAGTATTTGGCTAAAGGGAAATTACCAGAGATGGAGATACCTCATAAAATATTGAATGCCACTCTAAGTCATACCTCTGCTGGTATAGAGATCAAGTGGATTTCTTCTAGCATGAAGGCTGTTGCCGGTTATAATATCTACAGAGATGGGGCTTTAATAAAGAAACTCCAGTTACTTAATGGTAATTCTCCATTTTCTTTTACCGATAAGGAAGGTACTTTATCTTCTATATATGAGATATCTGCTTATAATGTTTTAGAAAAAGAATCCTCTAAATATAAAATTGAACCTATTAAATAAATGTTTTATGAAACTTAATACACTTTTAATTAATAGCTTGAATCTCTTGTTGCTATGCATGGCTTCCTCCCAGTTGTTTGCCAGTAAATTAGCATCTGATCGTTATGCTATTACTCAAGAACGATTATATGATAAGATAAGGGGAGGATGGGCTGCCAAAACTATTGGATGTACTTATGGGGGACCTGTTGAATTTTTATTTAATGGGACAATGATTCAGAATTATACACCTATAAAATGGTCAAAAGATAGAGTAAAGCATTATTTTGATACATTTCCAGGTTTATATGACGATATATATGTTAATATTGTTTTTGTGAATGTAATTGAGCGACTCGGTTTAGAGGCCCCCGCCGATTCTTTTGCCAATGCATTTGCTAGTGCAGGATTTCCTCTTTGGCATGCCAATCAGGTTGCAAAATACAATATAAAGCAAGGTCTGAAGCCACCTATGTCGGGACATTGGCTAAATAATCCTCATGCTGATGATATTGATTATCAAATAGAGGCGGACTTTGCAGGCTTGATGTCTCCAGGTATGCCCAATTCAGCATCGAAGATTTCTGATAAAGTGGGTCATATTTTTACTTATGGAGATGGATGGTATGGTGGAGTTTATATAGGAGCTTTATATTCTATGGCTTTTATTACTGATAAAGTCGAGGATGTTGTAGAAAAAGCCTTGCGAACCATTCCTAAACAAAGTGACTTTTCATCTTGTATTAGGGATGTAATAGAGTGGCACAAGAAGTATCCAAATGATTGGAAAAGAACATGGTTCGAATGCCAAAAAAAGTGGTCTTCAGAAGTGGGTTGTCCTGATGGTGTGTTTGCTCCCTTTGATATAGATGCAAAAATAAATAGTGCTTATGTCACAATAGGATTGCTTTATGGCAAAAAGGATTTTTATAAAACAATAGATATTGCAGCTCGTTGTGGACAAGATGCTGATTGTAATGCGGCAACTGCTGCCGGTGTCTTAGGAACAATGTTAGGCTTTTCTAATATTCCCAAAATGTGGAAAGAGAGTCTTGATGATGTACAAGATGTTCCTTTTGCCTATACAAACGTATCACTTAATCAGCTATATGATTTAAGCTTTAGGCATGCTCTAAACTTGATCAAACAAAACGGAGGAGAAGTTGAGAAAGAATGGGTTTATCTTAAAATACAGGATCCATTGGCTGTCAGGTATGAAAAATCATTTGAAGGTCATTATCCTGTAGGCAAACTATCATTAGGTACTCTTTTGAAAGAAAATGCTGCTTTTACTTTTGATGGTATCGGTTTTGTCCAAAAGGGATATGTAAAATGTGCAGATGATAAATATGTGGCCAAAATAGAAGTGAGTATAGATGAAACGCCGACTCAAGTAATCAATCTTCCTGTAGCAAAAGCTAATTCCATAGATGACAGGAGTGTTGATTTGCTGCATCGATACCAACTGCCTAAAATGATTCATAAAGTGAATTACCGGTGGTTAAATCCTCGTGAAGATGCGGAACTATATTTAGGGGATGTTATCATTTACTCAGATATATCACATACGCTGACTTATAATTAATTTAAAATTATTACACCATGTTCATTGTTGAAAGTTATGGATTTGCCGTCGCTTTGTGTTGCGTTACAATGCTTTGCTGGGGATCTTGGGGCAATACTCAAAAGTTAGCTGCTAAGACTTGGCGTTATGAGCTTTTTTATTGGGATTATGTTATTGGTATACTTATCTTTTCTCTTTGTTGGGGAATAACTTTGGGAAGTGTAGGAGAGGGAGGAAGGCCATTTCTCGATGATTTGTCTCAAGTAAGCCTTTCTAACTTTTTCAGTGCATTGTTAGGGGGGATTGTGTTTAATGCTTCTAATATCTTACTGTCCTCATCCATGTCATTAGCTGGAATGTCAGTTGCTTTTCCTGTAGGAGTTGGATTGGCAATGGTTTTAGGTGTATTTATTAATTATTTTACCCAGCCCAAAGGCGATGCAATAATATTATTTCTAGGAGTTTTTCTTATTTTATTGGCTATTTTAGCTAATAGTATAGCATCAGGGAAAGTTGTTAAAAACTCAGAGATTGATAGAACAAGACGGAAAACAGGCCTTTTGATTGCAATTTTTTCCGGTGTATTGATGGCTTTCTTCTACCGCTTTGTTGCAATTACGATGGATCTGGAGCATTTGGAATCACCGGCAGTTGGGATGATGACTCCATATTCAGCGTTATTTGTCTTTGCTTTGGGTATTTTTTTAAGTAATTTTTTATTCAACACTATTGTGATGAGGCATCCTTTTATTGGAAATTCAGTCTCATATAAAGAATACTTTAGAGGTAATCTGAATACACATTTAGTTGGATTGCTTGGTGGGGGCATCTGGGCTTTAGGCTCAGCATGTAGCTATATTGCTGCAGGAAAGTCAGGCGCTGCTATATCTTATGCTTTGGGGCAAGGTGCCACGATGGTTGCTGCTTTGTGGGGTATATTAATTTGGAAAGAATTCAAAGGAGCATCACGTTCCATCACGATTCTGCTTATTTCAATGATGTTCCTGTTTTTTCTTGGAATAACACTGATTGTACTATCAGGAGGTAATTGATGCATATTAATAAACTAATCTTTAAGAATATGAAAACAGTTTTTCGAACTACACTGATTATTTGGTTTAGTCTATTTATAATGATTCCCGAAATTGCAAAATCCGGTAATAAGACTATTTATCCTAATCAAGTAAAACAAAATAATAGTATTTCTTTAGGAGTAAAACCTATTACGGGTACATGGATAAATTTGGCATATAAAGATGTTCGTAATAAATATACCAACCCACAATATTTTGATAACACTGATCCGAAACTATGGGAAAGTAAGGTTAATGAGTTAGCAGATATGGGCATAGAATATTTGGTTTTAATGGAGGTGGCAAATGAAGGTAAGGCTTATTACCCCTCGAAAATAATGCCTTGGCTGTATAATCAAACAAAGACTAGCCTTGTTGACGCCATACTGAATGCGGCATCTAAACATAAGATGAAAGTCTTTTTAAGCACGGGATGGGCAAAAGATCAGGATGATAATTTGCGTGATCCTCAAATAAAAGAGCGCCAATTACAAATCATGGAAGAACTAGCTTCTTTATATAAAAATAGCAAAGCTTTTTATGGGTGGTATCTTCCCGTGGAAGATTGTTTATGTCCTATCCTTGAAGAATCAGCTGTTCAATCGGTAAATTCATTGGTGGAAAAAGCGCATGCTTTGACTCCTGGGAAAAAAACAATGATTTCGCCTTATGGAATAGGTCTTTCTGATTTTGACAATCCTGAATATGAAAAGCAGTTGGCAAAACTCAAAGTTAATATCATAGCATATCAAGATGAAGTGGGATGCGTTCGTGATCAATTTACAATTCCTCGCCTGAAAAAGAATTGGAAAAGGCTGAGGGATATTCATAATCGCTTGAAAATTGAGATGTGGGCTAATTGTGAAACATTTACTTGGGAAGAGGGTACAAACGATCGTAATTCGGCTCTTATACCGGCAGCATATCCTCGTTTATTATCCCAGCAAGTGGCTGCATCAGTAGCCCCTGTTGATCGTATCATTTCATTTATGTTTGGCGGTATTATTGAAAATCCATCCTCTGCATTCCAATTAGGACAACCTGTATGGTCTAATGTATTATATGAAAATTATATGTCATGGAGGAGAGGGGATATCTACTGGAAGTTATTCGAAGCTAGTTTACTAGGGAGGTTAAAAACTATTGCCACTCCCAATATGGCCGATGTAGTAGAATGGCAGAATCTATTTGATGGTAAAACAGCGGAAGAAAATAGTGGAGATGCAAATTGGATAAAATTTCCAAAAGGCTATCATGAAATTATAATTGACCTTCAAAAAACAAGACTGGTTGAAAAAATTATGTTGAGAATGCTCAATTATCATTTGGAAAATATCAGTCTGCCAGCAAAAATCTATTTATATGTTTCCAATGATGGCAAAAACTATGATCTCATCTCTATAAAAGATACACCTTATTTCCCGAATAATAAACACGATGCGTGGATTGATGGAGTTTTGTTCAATGAAATACATAAATCAGCAAAATATGTAAAAGTCGCGTTTTTTAATTCTTCAAGCACCTTTATGGATGAGTTGTTTATCAATCCTACTATTGAATAAGTTTTTATATATATTAATTTTTTGATATTATATTGATTTCTGATATAATGTATGTGTGAAAGTACATTTTATTATTTCTAAATTAATAATTCTTGTTAGAATTGTATTGATATGTTTTTTATTTAATTAATCCAAAAAATCTATGAGAAGATTGTATGAACCTATGTGTGGGATATTAAAGATACTACTTTTAGTGGTTTTGATAATCCCTATTAGCTTGAAAGCAGAAACAGAAGAGACTCTACAAGCTACTAAAATTGTAGGAACTGTAACCGATGAGAATGGAGAGCCAATTATCGGTGTTACAGTTCGTGTAAAGAGTGCAAATATTGGTACCACAACAAATGCTAATGGTCAATATTCGCTAAGCATCTCAAAAAGCTCCACTCTTATTTTTTCTTTTATTGGCTATAAAACTCAAGAAATTCCTGTCAAAGGGAAGGGCATGATCAATGTGACTTTGATAGAAGATAGCCAGATGCTTGAAGAAACAGTGGTTATTGGCTATGGAAGTGTGAAGAAAAGAGATTTAACAGGTGCTGTTTCTTCTTTAAAGAGTGAAGATCTATTGAAAACCAATCCAGCCAGCGTCAATCAAGGATTGCAAGGTAAGTTAGCAGGTGTTAATGTCTCTCAGGCGGATGGTGCACCTGGGGCAGGAATTAGTATTCAGATACGTGGAGCAAACTCGTTTACTACAAACACAGAACCTTTGTATATTGTTGACGGGATGCCTTTTTCTGTAGGAGAAGCTCCCGATACGGATTATGGTACCAAGCAAAAGAACAATCCACTTAGTTTGATAAGTCCTCAAGATATACAGTCTATTGAGGTATTGAAAGACGCTTCTGCCACTGCTATCTATGGTTCGAGAGCAGCGAATGGCGTGGTTATTATTACAACAAAATCGGGTTCTGAGGGAAAAGCAAAAGTTCAATTCAGCTCTAACTTTAGCGTTTCTAGCCCTGTAAAGAAAATAGATGTTCTGAGTGCAGCAGAATATGCTGAATACCGTAATGAGCTTGTAACTAATGGATATACTTATGATGGTAAAGAATACACAGATCCGGCAAATTTACCTTACCCTATTCCCGGCCGATGGAGTGAAACAAAACAATTGAATCCGGAGACAGGTCAAATGGAGGTAGTAAAAAGAGTCTATTTGCCTAGTCCCGATGACTTTCGTAACGGGTATGATAGAAATGGCGATGGGAAGCTTTTTTATGGGACAAATTGGCAAGATGAGATCTTTCATACAGCATTTAGTCAAGATTATAATATAACAGTTTCCGGAGGTGATAAAAAAGGCTCTTACATGTATTCTGGAGGATATCTTGACCAGCAAGGGGTTATTGTTAATTCATATTATAAACGTTATACGGCACGTGCCAATAATACTAGGAAGGTGAATGATTTCCTAGTATTGGGCTCTAACCTAAGTTTTACTACATCTGACAACCGTTTTGCGCGTACCAACAGTGAAAATTATGGTGTGATTGAGTCTGCTATATCCTTTAATCCTACGCGTCCGGTCTTTGATCCGGCTGCTGATTCGGGATTCTCAGAAGACTTTGCATCCGGTTTGGCTAACCCTTACTTAACGGTTCATACAGAAAAAAATATACTTGAATCTACTTCCATATTTGCTTCTAATTATGCTGAATTTAAATTTACTAATTGGTTGAAATTCCGCCAAAACTTGGGTTATGGATACAGTTATGATGAAAGAAGTCAATATTACAATCGCTATACAGGTTCAGGGCAATCGCCGACTAATGGTTACGCTGTAAAATCAGATGGAACTTATGAAAGTTTGACGACAGAATCAATGCTTACTTTTGATAAAAAAGTTGGAGTTCATGCTTTTAATGCCGTAATTGGTAGCACTTATGAAAAAGTGATGTGGAAGGGGAAATCAATGGATGCTAAAAACTTTCCAACTGATGATACGGAGGATAATGACATGAATGCGGCCATAGGTGATAAAGAGATAAGCAGTTATAGAGGACAATCCCAGCTTATGTCTTATTTATTTCGTGTAAATTATAATTTACTGGATAAGTATTTGATGACTTTCTCTATACGTCGTGACGGATCTAGTCGGTTAGCTTTGAATAGATGGAACAATTTTTATTCGGGAGCTATTGCTTGGCGATTATCTGATGAACCAATTATAAAATCTTTGAATGTTTTTGATAATTTGAAATTACGTTTAAGCGCAGGACAAACAGGTAATCAAGGTGTTAGTGCTTATGCTACCCGCTCTAAATTTGTTGCATCCAATTATACTTATGACGGTACATTGAGTAGTGGCATGGCCGAGGACCGTTGGGGTGGTCCAGCTGCTCCGGATTTGAAATGGGAAACAACCACACAATATGATTTGGGACTGGATGCTTCCTTTTTAAATAATAGAGCTAATTTGGTTTTCGATGTTTATTATAAAAAAACAATGGATTTGTTGCAATATAAATTGATACCGATGAGTTCTGGATTTAGTCAGATTGCCTGTAATTATGGTAATGTGACTAATAAGGGATTGGAAATAAGTGGTCATTTCATTCCAGTTAAAGGGCGGAATTTAATGTGGACATTGGATGCTAATATCTCATTTAATAGGAATAAAATTAGTGGTTTAAACGCTGATCAGTTTTCAGATGTTGTTTGGGGAATGGAAAGTATGTTCCTAAGGAGGAATGGATATGCAATAGGCACATTGTATGGATATGTTGAGGATGGTTTTTACGATAATGAAGCTGAAGTTCGTGCTGACCCGTATTATGCAAACGCTACTCCGTCAAAAGTTAAAAGCATGGTTGGTCAAATCAAATATAAAAACATGGATAATGACCCTATGATTGATGAACGTGATAAAACAATTATTGGAGATACAAATCCCGATTATCAATATGGTTTGACTAGTAATATTACATATAAGAACTGGTCTTTTAGCTTCTTCTTGCAAGGAACTCAAGGTAACGATATCTTGAATGCAAATTTACTTTCTTTTGATTTAGTTGGGAGTAACAACATGCCGAAATTTGTTTGGGATAATCGTTGGACGTCTGATAATAGAGATAATGCAAGATGGCCTCGTCCTGATGGTACTTATACTCGTACCATGAAGGCCTCTGACAGATTTGTAGAAGATGGTTCTTATTTGAGATGTAAAAATGTGAGTTTGAGTTATAAATGGATGCATCCTGTGAAGTATGTAGAATCTTTAAATTTAGTAGCTAGTGTATCAAATTTGTTTACGATATCAGGATATGATTGGTATGATCCTGATGTAAATAGTTTTGGAAGCGATGCTTCAAGGCGTGGGGTTGATTTGTCATCTTATCCCAGTGCAAGAACATTTAATCTAGGTATTCAATTATCATTTTAAAGCTATACAGTTATGAAATTTAAGAAATTATTATATATATCAGCACTGAGCTTATCTTTATTGACAGCTTGTGACTTAGATGAAAAGACGTTTACTTTTGTCTCCGGTGATGATGTGGCTGCCGCAGGCAGTTATGATCAACTAGTATCTGGTGCTTATCTTACGTTGGAATTTCCTTTTGAATGGGGAAGTTACGCAGAACTTGTAAATTTTGATTGCGATTACCAAACCGGACCAACGTGGGCATTTGGAGCAATAGGTGCGGGTAACTTTTATAATGATGGTTCTAATAATAACTTTTTTCAATATTATAACCAATCAGTTCACCGCGCTAATTATCATTACTATTTGGTAAGTAAAATAACTGGAATACCCGAAAAAACTAAAAATAATGCATTAGGCGAACTTCGCTTTTTAAAAGCGTGGTCTCTGTTTCAATTAGTGCAATGTTATGGTCCGATTCCATTATTTAAAACTTCTATATCCGAAGGAAATGATCCTGAACAGCCCCGTGCTTCTGTGAAGGAAGTATATGATCATATAATTGAAACGCTAAAAGAGGCTGAAACTTTATTAGTTCCTCGTACGGATTCTGAATACAAGAAAGGGCATGTCTGCAGAGGCACTGCTAAAGCTTTATTAGCAAAAATTTATGCAACGATAGGATCTGCCTCGATGAAAAGCGGTCAAATAACCGTTAAAGGAGGTCCTGGTTCGAAAACAAATCCTGATGGAACGACTTCCCGTTTGATGCCTGTTGCTATTACTCATGATAAAACTTTAGTTGCGGGTTATGAGGACTTTGATTCTCAGGAATATTATCGTTTGGCTAAAGAAAAAGCATGGGAAGTTATTCAAGATGGAGAATTTCAATTGGCATCTAATCAACAAGAGTTATGGAGTGCATCATATAAAAATGGTCCTGAATTTGAATTCTGTTTGCAAACAGTAGGAGCTAATGGAACTCTTTATTATAATTATGTGCCTGTAGATTATTTGGGATATTCCAATCCAGTATATCATGGAGAGTGGAGTAGTGGGTATTACGTTCAGAGAGATCATTGGCTACAAACTTTTGATGATTGGGGAGATGAGCGCATAAATTGGGGAATTATGCATCGCATTCCATATTATTATAATGAGGATGCCGGTAAATTGTCTTATTATTTTTATCCGGAACGCGATAGCGTTTACGTGAGAAAAGGTGAAAAGGGATATGATAAATCGGATGTAGTAGCTAGTGGTGCACATATGTATGGTTCTAAATTATTAAAATTTTCTGCTGTCTCCACTTATCCGTTAGATGGGACTCGAGCTGATTTTAATTGGCCATATATGCGTTATGCTGAAACCCTGTTAATTTATGCCGAGGCAGACAATGAAATAAACAATGGTCCTTCGAATGATGCACTAGAGATTGTTTCCAGATTAAATACTCGTAATAATAGTACTACAGCTATTGACCGAAATAAGAAAACTCCTTTTACGAAGGAGTCATTTCGTTCATATATTTTGGAAGAGCGTGCTAAAGAATTTGCTGCTGAAGGTATTCGTCGCTTTGATTTAATACGTTGGGGAATCTACTTACAAGTAATGAATGCCATTGGTACTACTGATGAAAATGGAGTAATTAAAAGGCGTGAAGAAAAGCATTTGTTATTGCCTCTTCCCCCAAATGAAGTAAATGCTAATCCTTATATTGAAACCAACAATTCAGGGTGGTAATTTTATTTATTAATGATTTAAAAATGGAGACAATGAAAACAATAATTACTTTTAAAAATATTTGGTTGCTAGGAATATTGCTTTGGGGTATTACTTTAGTTGCATGTTCTGACGATGAAGGTACTGCAACTCCTATAACAATTTCTTCTATAACAACAATAAAAGATCTTACTATTCCTATTACACAAGCTGCTTTAGGTGACTTTATCGCAATTCATGGCACCGGTTTGAACATTGATAATATTGACTCTGTATTAGTAAATAATGTAAGAGTTGATATGAAGGAAGTGTATACGGAAAACAATGTACTTTATATGAAAATTCCTGTTAAAATAGCTACTAAAGAAACAGATAAAGTATATGTTTACAATAAAGTAGGTATTCAAGAATTTGCTTTAAAATCCGTTGCGCCTGATCTTTCTATAGAACGTATGTTCAATGAATATACAAAGCCTGGAGACACTATAATGATTTATGGCAATTTCTTCAATTTGTATGAGATTGATTCATTAAATGCAGTAGTGGACTTTAATGGAAAGTTGTCTAAGGTTATCTCCTCTGCAGATAATTATCTGACAGCTAAGGTACCGACTGATGTAGAAAAAAATATTAAAGTAAAGGTAAAGGGATTGAAATATGGTGTTGAAGCTACTTGTCCCGGCCGATATTATGACAGAGAATGTATGATTATGGATTTTGATGATTTAATGCCTAGTGATCCGACCAATGTAGTAACAGATGTAAAAGATAAACAAAGATTTAGTGGCAATTTTTTACGGATTGATGATAAATCAGCATGGAGCAGTTGGTGGTATATCGCTTCGAAAGATGATGTGGATTATCCTGAGGATATGTATGAACATCCTGAAGACTATGTTGTAAAGTGCGAGTTTAGAACAGCAAATCAGTTTATCGATGGTAAGATTGCTTTTTATAATTACTTATTCTGGGCTATTGAAAATCCAATGGCATGGAAAGCCACCGATTTTGTAATTCAAAATTTTAATCGTTGGGAAACAATCACATTACCATTTACATTAACTCGTTCGGAGGCATATCCATATCCAACATACGGTAACGATTATTACCGTTCATTTAATATGCGTCTTGATATAGACGCAAGCATTGCACGTAACTTTTCTTTTGATAATATTCGTATTTATAAGAAGAATAATTAACCTGTAGAGCAATTGATCAAGAGGCAGGTTTTGTAGCTGAAGATGTTATGATACTTGCCTCTTTTTATAAAATTGACTGTGTGTCAGTTTTAACTTTAAATAATACTATTTCCGATGTTATGATAATAAGAAAAAGAAATTTACTCCTTATCGTTTTTATCTATTTATGTTTATTCAGACTATACGGTAATAATATATCTAAAGAGGTGTGGCTGAATGAACTAGGACCGAGTTCATGTTATGTTCAGGACTGGGGGACACCGCAGATGAATCAATCAGTTGTGTTGACTCCTCTTACTGTTAACGGTGTGATCTATAAAAAAGGAGTAGGGGCACACTCTATTAGCCGTATGTTGTTTGCCTTAAATGGACAGGCAATCTCAATCACAGGTTTAGCAGGTGCTGATGATAATAATCTATACGCTGGTAAGCTTCAGTTTAAGATCATTGGAGATCAAAAAGTACTTTGGGCTAGTGGAGTAATGAAAAAGGGTGATCCTGTGAAAGAGTTTGAGGTCGGTTTGAAAGGCTTTGATAAAGTATTGCTGTTAGTTGAGGAATGTGGGGATGGCATTATGTATGATCATGCCGATTGGTTGAATGTGAAAATTACAACTCAGGGGGAGGTGACTCCGGTTCCCGCTTGTCCCCAACCTATTCAAAAAGAAAAATACATTCTGACGCCTAAGGGGACTGATACTCCTAAAATAAATAACCCGCTGATTTATGGAGCTCGCCCTGAAACTCCATTTCTATGGTCAATTATGGCTACCGGGCTACAACCCATGATTTATGAGGCAAGTGGGCTTCCCAAAGGTCTTGCTATAGATAAAACCACTGGCTTTATTACAGGAAGAACAGAACTAAGAGGTAATTTTAATATTCAATTGAAGGCTAGTAACAAGTATGGTAGCGATCAAAAGAATATATTGCTCAAACTGGGTGATGCAATAGCTTTGACCCCTCCAATGGGTTGGAATAGTTGGAATTGCTGGGGACTCTCTGTCAACGATGAGCGTGTGCGTGATGCTGCTCTTATGATGAATAAAAAGCTACATGCTTACGGATGGACGTATGTTAATATTGATGACGGGTGGGAAGCCGCCCAGCGTACCCAGCAAGGTGAAATTTTAGCAAATGACAAATTTCCTGATTTTAAAGCATTAACAGAATATATTCATTCTTTAGGTCTTAAGTTTGGTATCTACTCTTCACCTGGGGCTACAACTTGTGGAGGACATGTTGGGAGCTATAAACACGAGTACATTGATGCTAAAACGTGGGAGAAGTGGGGAGTGGATTATTTAAAATATGATCATTGCGGATATTTGGACATTCAAAAGGATGCCAGTGAAAAATCAATTCAGGAACCTTATTTAATTATGCGTAATGCGTTGGATAAGGTCAATAGAGACATTGTTTACTGTGTTGGCTATGGCGCACCAAATGTTTGGAATTGGGCGGAGAAGGCTGGAGGAAACCAATGGCGTACTACACGCGATATCACTGACGAATGGAATGTTGTTACAGCCATTGGCTGTTTTCAGGATGTTTGTGCCAAAGTTACTGCTCCTGGGAAATATAATGATCCTGATATGCTTGTTATTGGAAAATTGGGTCAAGGATGGGGAGCTAAAGTGCATGATTCTTATTTAACGCCAGATGAACAATATTCTCATATTTCTTTGTGGTGCCTCTTGTCTGCTCCCTTATTGATAGGGTGCGACATGGCAAATATGGATGATTTTACCCTTAATCTTTTGACCAATAATGAAGTTCTTGCGGTAAATCAGGATTCTTTAGTGGCTCCGGCAAATAAGCTAATCGTAAAAAACGGGCAGATTTGGTATAAAAAACTGTCTGACGGTTCGTATGTGGTTGGTTTCTTTCATCTAGATCCCTATTTTGTATTGTGGAATCAGGAAGAAGCAACGTCCATACAAATGAAAGACTATAATTTTAAGCTTGATTTGGCTCAGTTGGGTATTAAAGGTAAAGTTATGGTACGTGATCTATGGAGGCAACAAGATTTGGGATTATTTACCGGAAGCTTTCAAACAAACACTCCATACCATGGAGTTACTTTAGTAAAAATAAAACCTTGTAAATAAATATATAAGTATTACGAAAATGATAAAGAAAATAATATTATCGGCTACGGCTTTATGCTTTTCTCTATTTATGCGGGCTTATACAGCCGACTCACTTGCACTAACGCCGCCTATGGGTTGGAACAGTTGGAATTGCTTCAGTTGTGATATAAACGAACAAAAAGTTAAAGATATGGCTGACTTAATTGTTGCTAACGGGATGAAGGAAGCTGGCTATGAATATATAAATATAGATGATTGCTGGCAGGTTGGCAGAGATGCGGATGGTAACATTCAGGTGGATTCATTACGCTTCCCTTCCGGAATAAGAGCTTTGGCGGACTATATTCATGCAAAAGGATTGAAATTTGGTATTTACTCTTGTGCCGGTTCTTTGACATGTGCCGGTCGCCCAGGTAGTCGAGGGTACCAATATCAGGATGCACGTACATACGCAAAGTGGGGAGTAGATTATTTGAAATATGATTGGTGCTACGATGAACATCAATCACCCCAAGGAGCATATCGTACAATGAGTGATGCATTAAAGATTTGTGGCCGACCTATTGTTTTTTCCATTTGTGAATGGGGAAACAGTGAGCCTTGGAAATGGGCAAAAGGGGTTGGACAGTTATGGCGTACAACCGGAGACATTGCCGGATTATTCGAAGGGTCAATACATTGGGGTGGATTAAGCGTTGTTGACATTATAGACCGAAATGCCGAGTTATATCCTTATGCCGGTCCCGGGCATTGGAATGATCCCGATATGCTGCAAGTAGGTAATGGTGACTTAACATTGGAGGAAAATCGTTCACATTTTACAATGTGGTGTATGTTGGCGGCACCTCTTCTTGCCGGAAATGATTTAAGGAAAATGAATGCCGAGGTGCTGAATATTTTAATCGATAAAGACGTCATTGCTATTGATCAAGACAGGTTAGGCAAACAGGGACGCCGTTATATTAAAGTCGGTAGTCATGAAGTGTGGGTAAAGCAACTGGCAAATGGCGAAGCTGCAGTATGCTTCTTTAATCGGGACGAAAAACCATGGAAGTTTAATTATAAATTCTCTAAAGAAAATTATAGTCTTATAGATGTCTATTTTGATCGGTTTGAATATGATGTAAAAGATGTTTGGAAAAAAAAGAGAATAGGAACTTCTAAAGATAATCTTCAATTCGATATCCCAGCTCATGGGGTTACTTTAATTAAATTACTTCCTCGAAAAATATAGAATTATAGATATATTCCTTCTTTCATTATATCTCTTCTGCACTATAATATTTTTATATATGTTATGCGGGAGATTATATCGAATGACATATACAAAATCAGTATGAAAATGAAGTGCTTATTTTTGCAATTTTTGCTTATTGGTATCAGTTTATCACTTAATGCTCAAAGAAAAGAGTGTAGTAGACTTATTTATGGAAAAGTCTTATGTGATGAAAGGGGAGTTACTAATGTGTTGGTAACGGACGGCAAAGACTGTGCTTTGACAAACGATAAAGGAGAATATACTCTTTGCAGTGATGGGCAAGCTCGCTTTGTTTATTTATCTGTCCCTTCGGGGTATTTAGTGAAATCAGAGAATACCGTTCCAAAGTTCTATCAAAAACTGGATTACCAAAGTGAAAAGCCATATGACTTTTGTTTAATGAAAAATTCAAAGAATGATTTAAAGCATTGCTTTTTAGTTCAAGCTGATGTACAAGTTACCTCTGAAGAAGATCTTCATCAGTATAAAGACATTTTACATGAGATGATAAATTATCAGAAATCATTGCCTCAAAATCAAGATTTCTTTGGAATAGATTGTGGTGATATAGTTGGTGATGCCCCTTCTTTATACCCTGAATATATTAGGACGGTTTCCGATTTGGGATTACCTATTTACAGAGCGATTGGTAATCATGATATGACTTATGGAGGGCGTACCTTTGAATATTCGCATGCTACTTTTGAAGATTACTTTGGTCCCGTTTATTATTCCTTCAATAAAGGCAAAGCTCATTATATTATACTCGATAATTGCTTTTATATAAATAGAGATTACCAGTATATCGGATACATAGATGAACGTACATTCTCGTGGATGGAAAAAGATTTATCCTATATTCCTAAGGGATCTTTAGTTTTTGTTATAATGCATATCCCATCCAGCTCTACTAAGAAATTAGCTTATAACAAACTGTTGCAAGATGAAACAAGCAATGCGGCAAGCTTATTTGAAATGTTGAAAAAGTATGATTCCCACATTATTACCGGTCATACACATTTTAATCTGAATGTTAGTTTCAATGATAGTCTTATGGAGCATAATACGGCAGCTGTTTGTGGCACTTGGTGGCGATCTAAACTTTGTGTGGATGGTACGCCATGTGGATATGGGGTTTATCAAGTTGAAGATAATCAAGTGAAGTGGCTGTATAAGAGTTATGGCGAGGCAGAAGATTATCAATTCAGAGTGTATCCGGTTGGTAGTTCGGATGAATTCCCATCGGATATTATTGCCAATGTATGGAATTGGGATGAGAACTGGAAGGTGGAATGGCTTGAAAATGGTAAGTCTATGGGCTTTATGGGTCTCTATACCGGATATGATCCTATGGCGAAAAGTATTTGTTCTGACAAAAAGATTGTGTTGTATGATTGGATTTCTCCAATAAAGACTACTCATTTATTTCATGCCCGACCGCGTAATTCTGCCGCAAAAATAGAAGTAAAAGTCACTGATCGTTTTGGAAATGTCTATAAACAAATAGTGCAGAAAAATAATAGATAATATGTCGGTAAATAAACTGTTACGAGAAAAGCATCTAAGCTATGAATAAATTTTTAGAAGAAATACAAGAACAGCCTCAAGCGCTGAATGATACTTTGCGATATTATACGAGTAGCAAAGGACGCTCTGAATTGGATAAAGTGAAATCTGATTGGTTGTCGGGGAAGTATGATAAAATAGTAGTCACAGGAATGGGAAGTTCTTATTTTGTAGCCCACGCATTGGCGTCTATGCTTTGTAATTATCATATTCCGGCTTTTTTAATCAATGCAGGAGAACTTTTACACTTTCAGCATCCGGTGCTGAATTCAAGCACTCTCTTAATTTGCATTTCACAATCAGGAGAGAGTTATGAAGTTGTAAAGCTTGTCAGCACTATCTCGTCAACTACAACGATCGTAACAATATCAAATGAAGAAGAGAGCTTTTTAGCCCGACATTCTGCATACACTCTTCTGAGTAAAGCCGGAAAAGAGGATATGACTTCTACTAAAACATTCATTTGTACTTATTTGGTTTCTTATTTATTATGTAATACCATCTCCCAAATAGCTATAAATTATTCGGTTCTATATAAGTTGGCAGATCGGGTGGAGAAGACTTTGTTGTCGATGACATGTGTTAATGAGTCTTCGAATTGTTTTATTGAAAAGGCGCTAGACATATTTCAAAATACATCTTTCGTCCAGCTAATAGCAAGAGGTACTGACTTTACTACGGTATCGCAAAGCGCATTAATGCTTATGGAAGCCACTAAGACTGCTGCCTCTGCAATGTTGGGAGGAGAATTTCGTCATGGTCCTTTGGAAATGGTTGGCGATAATTTTACATCAATTGTCATAGGCAATCTGGCTTCAGGCACTTATTCTCAAATGGAGCGACTGGTAATGGATCTATTGGCATATAGGGGGAAAGTTATTTTTATAACAGATTGTCCCGTTGATATCCAGCACCCAAATTTATTGTCATTGCATATTCCCAATGAAGAATCTGATTTATTTGTTATTCCTTCAATCATACCTATTCAATTGCTTGTAAATGCATTTGCAGAAAAGAAAAATATTATTCCGGGGAATTTCTTGCATGGTTCTAAAATTACTGCAAAAGAATAAATTATGAGCAAGAAGCATGTTGCATTAGGCATTGATATTGGCGGAACAAAAATTCGCGCCGGTTTGGTTGATAGAAGGGGGAATCTCTTCTCCGAATCACAAGAAATTCAGACGATGGCGCATAGCTCTGCTGAAAATATTCTTTTGAATCTTGAAACTTTGCTGAATTCTCTTCTATCAGAGAACGAAGACTTTCATTTAGTTGGAGTAGGAGTGGGATGTACCGGTCCGCTGGATACGCATAAGGGTATAATCTTGAATGTAGCTAATCTGCCCGCTTTAAATTATTTTCCCTTGAAAGAATGGCTCCAAAATAAGATCTCAAATAATGTAGCGTTGAATAATGATGCTAATGCATTGCTCTTAGGTGAGGCATTGTTTGGCAGTGGAAGAGGATGCTCTTCTATGCTTGGTTTGACGCTTGGAACCGGCTTAGGGTGTGCTCTTATTATAAAAAATCATATATGGGAAGGGAATACCGGAAATGCCGGGGAAATTTGGTCATCTCCATATAAAGAAGGCTGCATTGAAGACTATGTTTCCGGTACGGCTCTTTCAAAAAGATATACGAAAAGAGCGGGCGTTTGCCTTTCTGCCTGTCGAATAGCCAATCTTGCTTACGATGGAGATGTAGTGGCAAGGCAAATATGGGATGATTTTGCACAGGACTTGGCTTATACTATTGCATGGACTTTAAATTTAGTTGATCCCGAGGCTATTGTTCTTGGAGGATCAGTTACCAAATCATCCGATTTATTTCTGTCTGAGACTAAAAATGCACTCTGTAGTAAGTTTGGTTTTTCTGATAGGGCAGCAGATATAAGAATAGCATCTTTAGGAGAAGATGCCGGAGTAATAGGGGCTTCCGCATTGATTTTTAATCAGTAGATTGTATGAGAAGAATGATATTGGTTTTGCAATTGTTGTGCTGTACTGTTTTTGTACATGCTCAAACTATTGAGTTATCTAAATGGCAAATAAAAAACACCTCGGAAGTAAAAGAATCCGATGTGCTGGTGTCGAAAGCTTCATATACTGCGGCAAATTGGTATGATGCAGTGGTGCCAACCACAGTGCTCAATGCTTTGGTAAAGCAAAAAGTTTATCCTGATCCCCGCATTGGTCTGAATAACTACCTTATACCCGATGTTTCCGATGAGTTTAATATTAAGCACAACTTGCATAAGTATAACTATTTGGATAACGGTCATAATCCGTGGAAAGATCCTTATTGGTATAGGACGGAAATAAATTTGCCTGAATCATATAAGGGCAAAAAAGTATGGTTGAACTTATATGGGATTAATTATCGTGCAGATGTGTGGGTCAACGGTCATTTGATTGCCGATAAAGACTCAATCTATGGGATGTTCCGCCGTTTTAGGCTCGATGTCACTAAATATGTTTATGCAAAGCAGAAAAATTGTGTTGCAATAAAAATCTATCAGGTAGACCATCCGGGCATTCCTGATCCCGGAACCCAACTAAAAGTATTTGGTCCTGTGCGAGGACATGCACAGGACATCTTCAAGGATGAGACATTAAAGATTTCAGGAGGATGGGATTGTGCACCTGTGGTGCGTGATCGAAATATGGGCATATATCAAAAGGTAACACTAGAATCGACAGGAGACGTCATCCTTGAAAATCCGTTTATAGCAACTACCCTGCCAAATAAAGACACTTCAGTAGCGGATGTGAATATCAAGTTGGAATTAAAAAATACTTCTGACACAGAATTCTCCGGTGTTGTAAATGCACAAATTACGCTTGTGAATGAAGTCAAATTTCCTTCATATATAAAGCGTATGGAGGGATACCTGAAACCCATATTAGTATCTAAATCGATCAGATTAAAGCCTGGCGAAAAGAGGCTGATTGAACTTGATTCTCATGAGTTTAAATCATTACTCATAGCTGATCCTTATCTTTGGTATCCTAATGGATACGGACAACAATATTTGCATCACATCAAACTGACCGTAGGCTCTTCAAAAAGTATTTCCGATTTAAAAGAATTTGATTTTGGAATCAGAGAAATTAAGAAAGAGCTGAAACGGATAGGGGATGAAGCGGGCTTGGTTTATTATGTCAACGGACGAAAAGTCTTTTGCAAAGGAGGATGGATTCAGCCGGATATTTTATTGGATAACCCACAAAAGCGTATATATGATGAAGCACGTTTGATGGCTGAAGCTAATATTAATATTATTGGTAGTGAAGATATGCCGGCTCCAGACGAGACATGGCTTGATTGCTGTGATAAATATGGTTTGATGTGGTGGCATGTTTTTTATCAATGTTGGCGTACGTATCCGGGTACTGAAACAGAGCATTATCCATTGGATCATTCTTTGGCTGTAGCAGGAGTAGAAGATATTATACGGCGATATCGAAATCATCCTTCCATTATCACATGGTTTGGTGTCAATGAGGTTTTGCCGGATGAACATTTATATAAGTTGACCAAACAAGCAGTGTTGAACCTTGATTCCACACGTCCCTATATTCCTACTACCAGTACAAGTTGGGATATTCAGTCACTGACCCCGTATATGCTTGAAGATTATCCAACCGGCACCACTGATGATGGAGCTCCAGATTATACATGGGAACAAAGCTCCTATTTTTTTGATAAGATTAGGGAGATCCATTTGCAAATGTTTCGTAATGAGTTGGGAATGCCTTCTGTTCCATTGTATAGTAGTCTGAAAAAGTTTATTCCTACAATTGATAATGCGGATAATGTAAATAGTCCTATTTTTCCATTGGATAGCATTTGGGCGGAACATGGCGCGTGGGATATCAACAACTATTGTTATCGTTCTTATGATAATGCTATTAGGACTTTAATGGGCGATCCAAAATCTGGTAAGGCTTATTCTCAATTTGGGCAAATTCTAAGTGCAGATGGTTATAGAGCTATGTTTGAAGCGGCCAATCATCGCATGTGGGATATTACTTCGGGTGCGATGATATGGAAGATAAATTCTTGTTGGCCCGATGTTTGCTGGCAATTATATGACTGGTATCTAAACCCTAATGCTGCATATTATTTCGCCAAAAAAGCGATGGAACCCGTGCATATACAACTGAATGCCAATGATTTTAAAGTTTCATTAGTCAATGCCACTTATTCCCCGCTGAAGAATGTAGTAGTTACTGCAAAAGTTATCAGCCGCAATCTAAAGACCTTATGGAGTTCCTCTCAAACGACATCTGTAGATTCCAATTGCTATCATGAATTGTTTGAAATTCCTCGTAGAGGAGATTATGACTATAATTATTTTGTGAAGTTGGAGTTAAGATCGTCCGAAGGAAAGCTTCTTTCGGATAATCTGTATTGGTTCTATTCTCAACATGCAGATTATTCTTGGCTTGCTACTTTAGAAAAAAACCTATTAGAAAAAACTGTTCAGGTAAGGAAGGAGATGGGTGAATATATTTACGACATTAAATTGGTTAACAGATCTTCAAAACTTTCTTTTTTTAATCATTTAGCTTTAATTGATGAAGTTGGCGAGGAAGTACTCCCTGCATTTTGGAGTGATAATTTTATTACGCTATTTCCGGGAGAAGAAAAAATACTTAATGTCCATGTTGCCATTTCTGACATTTGTGGAATGCTTCCCCATTTACTTATAGATTAAATATAAGAAGTTGCTTCAAAACAATAGAATTTGGAGCAACTTCTTATATTTAATCTAATAAACTTTAAGGTTTATTGTTGTGCAAAATACTAAATGTTCTTAGTCAAACATACTTTTGAACTTTTTAAAAATCTTCTCTTTTACTGAAGTATTAGGTTGGAAGTTTTCAGAAATTTCCATCTTCTCTAGAGTGCTTTTTTCTTCTTTATTTAAAGCCTCCGGTACATATACGCTGACATTTACTAGTAAATCACCCGTGCCATATCCATTTACATTAGGCAATCCTTTACCTCGCAAACGGAGCACTTTTCCCGGTTGGGTACCTGATTCGATCTTTACTTTTACTTTTCCATCAATGGTTGGTATTTCTACTGCTCCTCCTAAGGCTGCCGTGGGGAAGCTGAGAAGTAAATTATAGATCAAATCATTCTCATCACGAATCAAATCTTTATCTGGCTCTTCTTCCACTAGAATTAATAAATCTCCGGCTATTCCGTTGTGCTTTCCTGCATTACCCTTACCACCCATTGATAGTTGCATGCCTTCGGCAACTCCGGCAGGTATTTTTACGGTAACTACTTCTTCACCATATACAATACCTTCTCCTGCACATTCCTTACATTTATTTTTGATGATTTTGCCTTCACCTCCACATGTTGGGCATGCGGTGCGAGTTTGCATAGTACCAAGGATTGTTTGTTGATTGCGAATTACCGTACCGCTACCTTTACAGGTCGGACAAGTTTCACTGCCTCCGCTGCCTTCCGCACCCGTACCATGACAATGAGTACATGGCACATATTTTTTTAGTTTGAATTTTTTCTCAACTCCGGTGGATATTTCTTTCAAGGTTAGTTTTACCTTTACCCTTAAATCAGAGCCGCGATAGCGGGGACGTTGAGAACCACTACTGAATCCTCCGCCAAAGCCACTGAATCCACCACCGAATCCACCGCCGTGTCCTCCAAAAATATCACCGAACATAGAAAAGATATCGTCCATGGACATTCCACCACTGAATCCTCCAAATGGACCTCCGTTGCCCGCTGCACCACTCATGCCAGCATGACCAAATTGATCGTAGCGTGCACGCTTATCGGGATTGCTCAATACATCATATGCTTCGGCTGCCTCTTTAAATTTTTCTTCGGCTACTTTATCACCGGGATTCTTGTCCGGGTGATATTGTATGGCTTTCTTTCGGTAAGCTTTCTTTATCTCATCTGCCGATGCATTCTTTTCAACGCCCAGCACTTCATAATAGTCTCTTTTCTCCATCTTTTTTATCTTATTCTCCTACTACCACTTTAGCATGACGCATTACTCTGTCGTTCAGCATATAACCTGTCTGTACACAATCCAATATCTTACCCTTTAAAGTATCGTTGGGAGCTGGAATCACGGCAATTGCTTCATGATAATCAGTATCGAGTTCTTTCTCTTTTGTCTCAATAGCTTTCACTCCATTCTGTCCTAGTGTGGATAAAAACTTATTGTAAATGAGCTCAATTCCCTCTTTTATGGCTGTAATATCGTTGGCATTTTCCATATTTTTTATGGCCCGCTCCAAATCGTCTACCACAGGAAGAATACTACTGATGCATTTTTCACTACCATTTAAAATAAGCTCAGCTTTTTCTTTCATTGTACGTTTGCGGTAGTTATCAAATTCAGCAGAGAGACGTAAATATTTATCTTTTTCTTCTTCTATCTGCTTATTTGTTTCTTCTAATTCTTTTATCAACCTTTCTTCTTCTGTCAAAGAATCTTCTTCAATTGTTCCTTCTTCCTGCGGTTGCTCATTTTTTATCGCTTCCTCTTGGCAGGTTTCAGTCTCTATTCTTTCTTCTTTGGTCGGTTTTTGCTCTTTCTTATTCATATGTTATACTTATTATTCTTAATTATATAAGTTTGGTTATCATTTATACCGTGATTTTAAATCAACCTATCAGTCGCCTTACAAAAACTTTGCCAAATGGATTTTTTTATTGAAAATGTCGTAAAGGTAATGCTTTTATGTCAGATTGACAGCGCTTTCTAAAGGAATTCGTGGGAAAATAGCTATATTTGCAACCGTAAAAGTTTTAGAAAGGCATTGTTTTAGTGATAAAGCTTAAATTTACTGTGATCTACTCTACCTATATGTCAATTTGGGAATAGAATATAGTGAATTTTGTCTTTTTTCAATGGGTATAAACATAAAAATTTAAGGAGTTTAAGATGATTACAGTCTCAAATGTTTCCGTGCAGTTTGGTAAAAGAATCTTGTTTAACGAAGTGAACTTAAAGTTTACTAGTGGTAATTGTTATGGTATAATAGGTGCTAATGGTGCAGGGAAATCTACATTTTTGCGTACGATATCGGGGGATTTGGACCCTACAACAGGTAGTATAACATTAGCTCCGGGCGAACGTCTTTCGGTGTTGAGCCAGGATCACTTTAAGTGGGACAGTTATACTGTTATGGATACTGTTATGATGGGACATAGTGTTTTATGGAATATCATGAAACAGCGTGAAGAATTATATGCAAAAGAAAATTTCTCTGATGAAGATGGTTTGAAAGTCTCCGAGTTGGAAGAGCAATTTGCCGAATTGGACGGATGGAATGCTGAGAGTGATGCCGGTGCGTTACTTAGTGGACTTGGTGTTAAGGAAGATAAGCATTATGTGCTAATGGGTGATCTTAGTGGTAAGGAAAAGGTTCGTATTATGCTTGCCCAGGCACTTTTTGGGAATCCCGATAATCTATTGCTAGATGAGCCCACTAATGATCTTGATATGGAAACGGTTGTTTGGCTAGAGGAATATCTTTCTAATTTTGAACATACGGTATTGGTGGTTAGCCATGACCGTCATTTTCTTGATTCGGTTTGCACGCATACGGTGGATATTGATTATGGTAAAATAAATCTTTTTGCCGGTAATTATAGTTATTGGTATGAATCGAGCCAACTTGCTCTTCGCCAACAACAAAATCAAAAAGCGAAGGCTGAAGAAAAGAAAAAAGAACTGGAAGAATTTATTCGCAGATTTAGTGCAAATGTGGCTAAGAGTAAGCAGACGACTAGTCGTAAGAAAATGCTGGAGAAATTGAATATTGAAGAGATTAAACCCTCTTCACGTAAATATCCTGGAATAATATTCACTCCTGAACGTGAACCTGGCAATCAGATATTGGAAGTTGCCGGGCTAACAAAAATATTAGAAGATGGGACAGTCCTTTTTCGTGATATCAACTTTAATATTGAAAAAGGAGATAAAATTATATTCCTTTCTCGCGATCCGCGTGCTATGACGGCTCTATTTGAAATTATAAATGGGGAAATGAAACCCGATGCCGGTCATTTCAATTGGGGAGTTACCATTACTACCGCTTATTTACCTTTGGATAATACCATGTATTTTGATACTGATTTGAATTTGGTGGATTGGCTGGGGCAATTTGGAGAAGGAAATGAAGTTTATTTGAAAAGTTTTCTTGGACGTATGCTCTTTTCAGGTGAGGAAGTTTTAAAGAAAGCGAGTGTTCTTTCTGGAGGAGAAAAAATGCGTTGTATGATTGCCCGCATGCAAATGCGTAATGCTAACTGTCTGGTTTTGGATACGCCTACTAATCACTTGGACTTGGAATCAATACAAGCATTCAATAATAATCTGATGGCTTATAAAGGTAATATTCTATTTTCGTCTCATGACCATGAATTCATCCAGACTATAGCTAATCGCGTGATTGAGTTAACGCCCAACGGTATCATTGATAAGATGATTGAGTATGATGATTATATCACTTCGGATCATATCAAAGAATTGCGGGCAAGAATGTATAAAGTATAAAAGTACTGCTTTAGAAGTATACTTTTGATCATACGAAGGCGGGTGTGTTACTTTAATACATTCGCCTTTTATTTATAGATAAGTTTACTCTTTTCTTCTCCAAAAAGTTGATCTCCTAACGTTGTTATCTTATTGCCGGTGGCTTTAACATGTCTTAGGTTGTCGCATCCGATGAATGCTCCGTATTCTATTGCTGTAACACTTGCAGGAAGTACGATTGTGCCACATAGACGCCCACAGCCGCTGAATGCTCGTTGCCCTATACTCTTTAAATGCTGCGGCAATTCAATATTTAGTAAATATTTCTTTTGAGTGAATGTGTATTCAGGAATGGCTGTTACATTACACTTACTTAAATCAACCATTATTAAATTGGGCATGTAATCACGGATGAGCTTAAAGTCAGCTTCGTCCAATTTTCCTTCAACCGTTAGGAAATTTATATCTTTGGGTTGTAGCCCTGCTTTGATTAATTCGTTTGCCAAGCTTCCCATTAATCCAATTTGAATGGACACATTTACAGGCTCTCCTTCTATGATAGAAAAAGTTCCCCAATGTTTCTTTCTATGATAGGAATCCAAGCTCCCTAGTGGTACAAATATTGCTGTAGTACTGTCCGCCAAAGCTTCAGGTAACAAATTGGGAGCTGTCTTTTTTCTAATTTGGCAGACTTTTAAATGACTGCATCCTTTAAACGCAGCATCTTCTATATTCTTCGTTTTTTCAGATAGAATAACTTTCTCTAAAGATGTTTTTCCTACAAAAGTGCTATCATTTATTTGTCGGCAAAAAGCATATGCGGGAATGCAATTCATTGGATAAACATATAGGTGGTCGGTGTAAGTTCCTTTTTTCCCAATATATAGACTAATGGATGCATTAGAGATATCAAGTGTACGTAGATTTGTAAATTCATCTCTCAAATGCTTGAAATCAACAGCATTAAGCTTTCCTGTCAGAGTGAGATGAGTGATGCTATTTGCTTCTTGTTCTGTTAGCTGTGACACTAAAGTTCCTGGTTTTGCAATGAAAAGAGTTTTTGTACTGTTTGGAGATTCTATACTTTGTGCGCCTAACACAGAGGTGCTAGCAATTAATATTATAATAGTAAATAGTTTTTTTATTTTCATACTTGCCGCATATATCTTTATACAAATATACAATTTTTATGCGAGTTAATTCTCTCTTTTAATTTTTATAGGTATTTTTGCTTGCCTATTAACATATAATAAAGCGAATATGGAGCATCTTGATAAAGATATTGGTACGGTACGAAATGGATATGGGAAGAACTATTGGTTATTAGCCATTAAAATTTTTGTGTTTCTTTTTATGATGATTGCTTTTATAGCTCTGTTCTCTTTGTTATTAAAGTTCTTGTCAAATTTGCATCCAGCACTTTTTAGTGGTATACTTTTTAATGCTGTAGCTGAATTTGGAATGTTGATAGGGAGTGTTCTCTCAGCTTTTCTCATTTTGAAATTTTGGGAACATCTACCTTTCTCTGATCTTGGTTTACGGTTGAAAGGGCATTGGGGCGATCTTCTTTGGGGAGCTTTTGTTGCTTTTCTTCTTTATGCAATAGGTTTTAGTGTACTGATCTTAATAGGTGAGATTAAAGTTTTATATATACAATTTGATCTTGTTCATTTGTTACAAATGTGGCTTTTTATGTTAGTTGTGGCTCTAACCGAAGAAATAATGGTGCGGGGATTCATTTTGGGGCGATTGTTGAATGCCGGAATAAACCGCTTTGTGGCTCTATTCTTGTCTGCTTTCCTGTTTTCACTTATGCATATTTTTAATCCTAATTTTGCATTCCTTCCGTTTTTGAATATTTTGCTGGCCGGAATATTATTAGGGGCTAGTTATATCTATACCCGTAATCTTTGGTTCCCTATTTCGCTTCATTTGTTTTGGAATTGGTTACAAGGTCCTATACTTGGATTTGAAGTTAGTGGTGGGGATATGGGGGCAACTTGTTTTACTCTTGAACTTCCTCAAAATACAATTCTTAATGGCGGGACTTTTGGATTTGAAGGTTCTATAGTCTGTACTGTTTTGATGATTCTTATCACTGGTCTTATTCTTTGGTTGCAAGAGCATAAGAAGCAAATGATAACCGGCGTTTAACAGTCATCATCTGCTTCCTTATTCTCTTATTCATGTATCAGTTTAAGTGCAATTCGCTTTCGTTCCAAATCAATATTTAGTACTTTGACTTTTATATGTTGATGGATATGGACTATTTCATTCGGGTCTGATATATAACGGTCGGCTAATTGCGAAAGATGGATGAGGCCGCTTTCTTTGATGCCTATATCAACAAAAGCACCGAAATTGGTAATATTGCTGACTATACCTGAAAGCTCCATCCCTTCTTGTATATCATTAATTGTGCGTACATGTTTGTCAAACTCAAAAAGGCGAATCGGCCCTCTGGGGTCTCGCCCAGGCTTGTCCAGTTCTTGCAGAATATCTTTTAGAGTTGGCATTCCTATGGTAGAAGAAATATAATGCTCGGGTCTGATACTTAATCGTAATTCCTTATTGGCGATTAATTCTCTAATGCTACATTTTAAATCTTTTGCCATTTTTTCTACAATGTAATAGCTCTCCGGGTGGACTGCTGTATTGTCCAGAGGCTCATCGCCTTGCGGAATGCGAAGAAAGCCTGCGCATTGTTCAAAGGCTTTTGGTCCCATGCGGGTTACTTTCGTTAATTCCTTGCGAGAAGAAAAGGCCCCGTGTTCCATCCGATAGTTAACTATGTTTTGGGCTAATTGTGGTCCTAGTCCTGAGATATAACTCAATAAGTGGCTACTAGCCGTATTTAAATTGACCCCGACCAGGTTTACACAGCTCTCAATTGTCTGATCCAACGCTTTTTTTAGCTTACCTTGATCAACGTCATGTTGATATTGTCCCACACCAATAGATTTTGGATCTATTTTAACCAATTCAGCCAAAGGATCCATTAGCCTACGGGCAATAGATATGGCTCCTCGTACCGTGACATCATATTCGGGAAATTCTTCTCTAGCTACTTTGGAGGCCGAATAAATAGAAGCTCCTTGTTCGCTTACTACAAAAACTTGAACAGGCAGCTTATAGGCTTGCTTTTTTAAGAAATCTTCGGTTTCCCGGCTTGCAGTCCCATTGCCAATTGCAATAGCTTCTATTTGGTACGATTCTATCATTTGCTGTAATTTCCGACTTGCATCTTTCTCTTTATTCACCGGCGGGTGTGGATATATATTTTCATTGTGAAGCAAATTTCCTTGTGCATCCAGACAAACAACCTTACATCCTGTTCGAAAGCCCGGATCAATTCCCATTACCCGTTTTTGTCCCAGCGGAGGGGATAGTAGTAGCTGACGTAAATTTTCCGTAAAGACCTTTATGGCTTCTTCGTCTGCCTGTTCTTTGCTTTGCGCGGCAAATTCCGTTTCAATGGAAGGTTTTAGTAACCGTTTATAGGCATCTTGAATGGCTTCCTTTATTTGTTTACTGCATTCGCCATTGCCATGTACTAATTTTTGTTCTATTCGTAATATACATTCATCATTATCAGGACTAATATCTACTCTTAACACACCTTCCGATTCTCCACGGCGGATAGCTAATAACCTATGGGAAGTACATCGCTTTAGTGGTTCCTTGAAATCAAAGTAGTCCCTATATTTTGAAGCTTCATCTTCTTTCCCTTTTATCACTTTGGAAGTTAGCATCCCTTGGTATGAAAAAGATTTTCGTATGATATTGCGAATCTGCTCATTTTCATTAATATCTTCGGCTATGATATCTCTAGCTCCTTTTAAGGCATCTTCCACATTTTTTATTTCCCCTTTTACGTATGCAATCGCTTTCTTCTGAGGATAGGGTTCATATTGTAGTAATAATAAAGAGGCCAACGGAGTCAATCCTTTCTCCCTGGCAATTTCCGCACGTGTCCGTCTTTTAGGTTTGTAAGGTATGTATATATCTTCTAATGTTGTGTTGTCCCATGTCGCTTCAATTCGTTTTTGAAGCTCGGGAGTCATTTTCCCTTGTTCGGTGATTGTATTGATAATTGTATCTTTGCGTTTGGCTGTTTCCGAAAGTTTTTCATACAAAGTTTGAATCTTTTCAATCTGGACTTCATCCAATCCTCCCGTGATTTCTTTACGGTAACGGCTTATAAAAGGAATGGTCGCCCCATCTTTTAATAGATTAAGTGTACAGTTAATTTGTTTTTCAGAGATGCCTGTGCTTGTTACAATCAGCTGTTGGAATAATCGTATCATATAAAATTTTTATTATTTTATGGACAAAGATAGTAAAAGCCCTTTATTTAGCAGTCGTTCTACTTCTTCATTTTTTCATCTATATAGAGTTAATTCCGTTTATTCTCCTTTAGAGAGGCCTTCGTTATTTATTATAATTAAAATAAGTTTGAAAATTTCTTGACTTCTGGCTAATATTGTTTTATTTTGCAAATCTATTTTTTGAATTCTAATAGGATAAAAATGCAAAAGTTGTTGTCATTGCCTTCTAATTTAGTAGATATTTTCCATAAGTTGGAGAATGTAAATATTGAAGATTGGTTTTGTACTTCCGATCCTGTTGATAGGAAATTAGGTTCGGGCGGTGGCAGCGCTTGGCTATTGGAAGAGTGCTATCGAATCAATGTTGGAAAGAGTGGGACGAAAGATATTGCATGGAATAGTTTTCGAACATGGCTTTCTGCCGAAAAGAGGATTCTCTTACATGCCGGCGGGCAAAGCCGGCGTTTGCCCGGATATGCTCCGTTAGGTAAAATTCTTACTCCAATACCCGTATTCCGCTGGGCTCGTGGACAGCGATTGAATCAAAATTTGTTGTCGTTGCAGCTCCCTCTTTACGAGAAGATAATGAGTTGTGCTCCTGATAATTTACATACGCTGATTGCTAGCGGTGATGTGTATATTCGTACGGATAAGCCTCTACAAAAAATACCTAATGCAGATGTGGTGTGCTATGGTTTATGGGCCGATCCGCTTCTGGCTACTCATCATGGAGTATTTGTATCCGACCGTAACCATCCAGATAGCCTGGATTTTATGTTACAAAAGCCTTCTTTAGAAGAGTTGGAAAGTTTATCAAACTCTCACTTCTTCTTAATGGATATTGGGATCTGGCTGTTAAGTGACCGTGCAGTTGAACTTCTAATGAAACGATCGTATTCAACTGATGACAATAAGCTGAAATATTATGATCTCTACTCGGATTTCGGTTGTGCCTTAGGTGCACATCCCCGCATTGTGGATAAAGAGTTGAACGGACTGTCAATAGTTGTTTTGCCTTTAACCGAAGGAGAGTTTTATCATTACGGAACGAGTAAAGAATTACTCTTGTCCACAGTTACACTTCAAAATAAGGTTTTTGACCAACGTCAGATTATGCATCGTAAGATAAAGCCTAATCCGGCTATTTTTGTGCAGAATGCTGATGTCCACTTGCCACTGTCTTCTAGAAATGATAATTTATGGATAGAGAATAGTTCTATAGGACCTTCTTGGACACTGGGGAAATGTCAAATATTAACGGGCATACCTTGTAATAATTGGACTATTGCCGTTCCAGATGGTATATGCGTGGATGTTATTCCTATAGGAGAGAAGCAGTGGGCCGTACGCCCTTATGGTTTTGAGGACTTGTTTAAAGGAGATCTAAAAGATGAAGCTACTTTCTTCTTAGGTATGCCCTTTTTAAGTTGGTTAGGCGAACGGCAATTATCTTTAGACGATTTGGGAGGTCGGACAGATGATTTGCAGGCAGCCGAATTATTCCCCGTAGTGGAATCTCTTTTTGAACTGGAACAGGTTTTGAGATGGATGATAGCGGAGCCCAAATTAACTGTAGGTGAAAAGATTTGGAAACAAGCATCCCGTTTGTCTGCAGAAGGTATTTCCGCTAAAGCAAACTTAAAAAGACTTTATGCACAACGTGAAAGTTTTCGTAAAGAGAATTGGAAAGAATTATCTCGAAATTATGAAAAAAGTGTGTTCTATCAGTTGGATTTGATTAATGCTGCAGAAGAGTTCCATCGGTTTGGCATTGAGAAGCCTGCTGTTTTACCTTTAGATGCTTCTCCGATGCAGCGCATGCATAACTATATGCTACGTGCCCGTATTGACGAACTTAATGGAAGAAACTTTAAGAAAGATGAAATAGAATCATTCAGATTATTATGTGAAGTGTTACTCTCTGATATGTTGCAACGCAAAAGTACACCGAAATTGAGTGTGTATAGTGATCAGATAGTATGGGGGCGTAGTCCGGTCCGTATAGATGTGGCCGGTGGGTGGACTGATACCCCTCCTTATTCGCTGTTTGACGGTGGTAAAGTTGTCAACTTGGCCATTGAATTAAATGGTCAGCCCCCTTTGCAAGTATATATCAAACCCTCAAAGGAATATCACATTGTGTTGCGTTCCATTGATATGGGGGCAATGGAAATCGTTT
Organism: uncultured Bacteroides sp.; assembly: GCA_965140335.1. Taxonomy (GTDB): domain Bacteria; phylum Bacteroidota; class Bacteroidia; order Bacteroidales; family Bacteroidaceae; genus Bacteroides. Next base: position 1,234,662 of record OZ223190.1, on the reverse strand, counting down.
CTACTTTTGATGAACTGGAGGATTATGGAAAGGTAGGTTCGCCTTTCTCTATTCCTAAGGCTGCTTTGTCTTTATCCGGTTTTGCACCTGCATTTTCTGAGATAGGCTATTCTTCGTTACAAAACCTATTGCAGGATTTTGGCTCAGGTTTAGAAATCACTTTACTATCGGCAATTCCTGCAGGCTCGGGTTTAGGTACGAGTTCTATATTGGCATCTACCACATTGGGAGCTTTAAGTGACTTTTGCGGACTTATGTGGGATCAGAATGAGATCTGTCGTCGTACCTTGGTCTTGGAGCAATTGTTAACTACCGGAGGGGGATGGCAAGATCAATATGGCGGAGTGTTGCCGGGTATCAAACTATTGCAAACGACTGCTGGCTTTATGCAAGATCCATTAGTACGCTGGTTGCCTGAGTCTCTTTTTATTCATCCTGAATACCGTGATTGCCACTTGCTTTATTATACCGGAATAACACGGGTGGCTAAGGGGATACTGTCGGGGATCGTTCGTGCGATGTTTCTTAATTCTTCTGTTCATTTGCATTTGTTGGAGGAAATGAAAGCTCATGCTTCGGACATGGCTGAAGCTATTCAACGAAATGATTATAATAAGTATGGTACCCTTGTCGGGAAGAGTTGGGAACAGAATAAAATGTTGGATGGTGGAACCAACCCTTCCTCCGTAGAAACCATTATTAATAAGATAAAAGACTATACTTTGGGATATAAGTTGGCTGGCGCAGGCGGCGGAGGCTTTTTATATATGGTGGCAAAAGATCCACAAGCAGCTTTGCGTATACGGGAGATCTTGGGAAGTAATGCATTAAACGCAAGTGCCCGCTTTGTTGATATGTCCCTATCCAGTTCCGGTTTCCAAGTTTCGCGTTCTTGATGTGTAAGAAGCAGATAGTAACTAAAATGAAAAAGGATGAAAATAGTACAAACAAAGGACGGTGTTTCTTATTTGTTACCCTTTATTCTGGTAACTTCGCTTTTCTTTTTATGGGGATTTGCCCATAGCATACTTGATGTACTGAACAAGCACTTTCAGGAAGTTTTGGCCATTTCTAAAGCTAAATCTGCAATGGTGCAAGCTGTGGTTTATGGGGGATATTTTCTAATGGCTATTCCTGCCGGAAAATTTATTCGTCGTTATGGCTACCGCAAAGGTGTGGTTTTGGGACTGATACTGTATGCGTTCGGGGCTTTCTTATTTGTTCCGGGAAGCAGGATTATGTCATTTGGCTTTTTTCTCTTCTCACTTTTTATTATCGGTTGTGGACTTACTTGCCTGGAAACGGCAGCGAATCCTTACGTTACTGTGTTAGGAGATCAGGAGAGCGGAGCAAGACGATTAAATCTGGCTCAATCCTTTAATGGTCTGGGATGGATACTTGGTCCGTTAATTGGTGGTTTAGTTCTATTCTCCGGTGATGAGGGAGGGGATATTGCGTTACCTTATGTCGGCATTGGATGTTTGGTCGTGTTAGTTGCCCTGTTTTTTATGTGTATTCGTCTGCCGGAAATACAAGAAACGGTTGACTTTAATCTTGTCTCCGGAGAAAAGCGCTTGTGGGGGCATCTTCATTTTACCTTTGCTACTTTAGCATTGTTCTGTTATGTTGCAGCTCAAACCGGCATTAATAGTTTTTTTATTAACTATGTTACCGAAGCTTCTATTGGCATGGATAATCGTGACGCTGCATTACTTCTGTCTTTTGGCGGGATGGGACTTTTTATGACAGGGCGCCTTTTGGGCAGTTGGTTGATGAAGCGCATTGTGGCAGAACGTTTACTCTTTTATTTTGCAAGTGGAGCACTATTATGCATCTTAGTCGTTATCTTTGGTGGAGGATGGACTGGAGTTATAGGATTATTTGTTTGCTATTTATTTGAATCCATAATGTTTCCCACTCTTTTTGCTTTAGGCATTCAACGAATGGGAGCACTTACTAAAAGAGCATCTTCTTTCCTTGTCATGTCTATTGTCGGAGGGGCTATTTCTCCTATTTTGATGGGTCTTCTCGGAGAAGATAAAATCCGTCATGGTTTTTTGATTCCTATGATCTGCTTTATTGTAATAGCAGTTTACTCTATTCTATACAGGAAACTGCTCATTCGTGATGATAAGGTCCTCCATTGAGTATGTTCATGGCACGATAAAGTTGTTCGACGAAAATGAGGCGTATCATTTGGTGAGAGAAAGTCATGCGTGAGAGAGATAATTTTTCATCAGCGGCTTGATATACTTTTTCTGAAAAACCGTACGGTCCTCCGATAATAAATACCAGTCGTTTGTTCACTGTATTCATCTTATGCTTCATATAATCTGCAAATTCGATGGAACGCAGTTCTTTTCCACCTTCGTCCAAGAGTACAGTAACGTCTCCGGGCTGAAGGGCTTTGCATATTAATTCACCTTCCCTCTCTTTTTGCTGTTCCATAGAGCTGTTTTTAGTGTTTTTGAGCTCCGGTATTACTTCCATTTGGAAAGGAATATATCGTTTAGTGCGTTGCACATAGTCATTAATGGCTGTGATAAAATGCTGCTCAACTGTTCTTCCCACTACGAGCAAAATTATTTTCATAATTACAGTTATTCTTGATTATGGTACAAAAGTAGTGTATTTTTGTTGTTTTTATATTAAATAGTTACCTTTGCCTAATCATTAATACTTGTGATTATGAAGAAGCGAGTAGTTTTGTTGTTGACTGGTCTATTCATTTGGATGTCTTCTCTTTTAGCTCAAGATATTCCTTTGGGAGTGATTGCTGCGTTCAAGAATGGAAATGCTCAAGCGCTGGAAGAATATTTCGGGGATAAAGTTGAGCTATCTGTTACAACTGCCACTGCTACTGTAACTAAAGAAAAGGCAGAGCAAACTTTAGCTGCTTTTTTTGCCGAAAACAGTATAAGTGGCTTTGAAGTAAAGCATCAAGGCAAGCGTGATGACTCCGGTTTCTTGATTGGTGTGCTTACCACTAAGAAAGGGAATTTTCGGGTGAACTGTTTCTTTAGAAAACTAAAAAATAAATATACCATACATCAAATAAGAATAGATAAGGCGAATGAATAAAGAAGAAGAATTAATTGACAGGTTGATAGACCTTGCTTTCGCAGAAGATATAGGCGATGGCGACCATACCACGTTATCTTGTATCCCGGCTACTGCAATGGGAAAATCAAAATTATTGATTAAAGAGGCTGGAGTCTTGGCTGGTATTGAAATCGCAAAAGAAATCTTCCATCGTTTTGATCCTACCATGAAAGTGGAAGTGTTTATTAATGATGGTGCGGAGGTAAAACCGGGAGATGTGCCCATGATTGTAGAAGGCAAAATACAGTCCTTATTGCAGACCGAGCGGTTAATGCTCAATGTTATGCAGCGTATGAGCGGAATAGCCACCATGACACGTAAATATGTCGACAGATTGGCGGGAACTCATACCCGTGTGCTTGATACCCGCAAGACAACTCCCGGAATGCGCATTCTTGAAAAACAGGCTGTCAAGATCGGTGGTGGTGTAAATCATCGCATAGGACTCTTTGATATGATTCTACTGAAAGATAATCATGTGGATTTTGCAGGTGGCATTGATAAAGCGATTATTCGTGCTAAAGAATACTGCAAAGAGAAAGGCAAGGATCTTAAGATAGAAATAGAGGTTCGTAATTTTGATGAGTTACAACAAGTGATTGATCTTGGTGGAGTGGATCGCATTATGTTTGATAACTTTACACCTGAAATGACGAAAAGAGCTGTAGAGTTAGTTGCAGGACGCTATGAAACGGAATCTTCCGGAGGAATTACCTTCGAAACCTTGCGTAATTATGCTGAATCCGGAGTGGACTTCATTTCGGTGGGGGCATTAACTCATTCTGTGAAAGGGCTTGATATGAGTTTCAAGGCCTGTTAATTAAAGAAATAAAAAGAACAAGAACTCTCATATGCTTGCGGAGATTCCGCCTTATGAGAGTTTTTTATGATGATATTCAAATTACTTTCTCTTTAACTTCTTTTTAGATTATATTTTGCAGCATTTTATATTTTGCTGCGTCTAAGTAACAAAAAGCGCGATGAGCGTCATGTAAAAGAGCACTGACCTTGGAAAACGAAATAGACATGATAGAGGATTGTCGGGCTGGAAAGGACTCTGCTCGAAAAGATTTATACAACCTTTATTCCAAGCAAATGTTGGCACTGTGCTACCGTTATACTGGTGATATGGATGCTGCTCATGATGTTTTACATGATGGATTTATAAAGATCTTCACTCATTTTAGCTTTCGGGGGGAATCTTCTTTGGCTACATGGATAGCCCGGGTAATGATGACGCAATCAATAGATTATTTGAGGCGTCAGCGGCGAATCGGACAATTTGTTATGAATGAAGACGACTTACCTGATGTGGAAGATGAAACGGATGCTGTAGAAAATGGCAGCCGCCTTTCCGAAGAACAGTTGATGGCTTTTGTGGCAGAGCTTCCCGATGGATGCCGTACCGTATTTAACTTGTATGTGTTTGAAGAAAAGTCACATAAGGAAATTGCGGAACTGCTTCATATTAAGGAACATTCTTCAACGTCACAGCTATCTCGCGCCAAGTGTATTTTAGCAAAAAGAATTAAAGAATATATAGAGCATGAAAGTAAAAGGTGATATTAATGACTTGTTTCGAACCCGTCTTGGGCAGACTGAAATGAATGTTCGGGATGGCTTTTGGGAGAAGCTTCAGTGCGATTTACCAAAAACAACAGCTGGTGCTTCTTTTATAACAGATGGTGATGCTGCGGATTCTGCTCCTACTATGAAAGGGCGGTCTGGCGGTGTAAAACGAAAATATTTTGATCTCACTCCGCGATCTTATAGACTGGTTGCAGCAGCTTCGGTTATTATGGTGTTGGGCATTGCTTCTGCTGCTTTTTGGTGTTTTTCTCCAAAAGAAGAAATCAAAGAAGCTTTTACGAAAGTTGCAGTTTTGACCCCTGAAGGGACATTAAAAGGTGATGCCGTACAGGAAACTTTCCCCTCAATCCATAAAGCTGATCCAACGCAGCCTGGTCATCGAATGGGCCAATCGGGTGGTAATTCTGTTGCGATGCTGAACGCTGATGACAACTCATCCTCTGTATCAGTGACGGTCTCTATTACTGTTACTCAGCGTGTTTTTGGTCATTCACAGCAGTCTGGGCAAAGATATTATGGCAATTCTAATTCGGCCCGGCAAACAGGTAGTTATGCTACCAACGCACAATCCACAAATGCAGATCAAGATACCTCTCCGGTTACTTCATCCCAGGAAGCAAAGGATAAACGTTATGGCAAGCCCGGAGAAAATAGAGAATGGGCCTTAAAAGCTTCTATTGGTTCATCTTTGCCGAAGAAGGGGTATGATATGCCGCTGACGGCCGGGGTTTCTCTTGAACGTCAATTAAGTAAGCGTCTTTCTCTTGAAGCCGGTGTTCAATATAATCGCCTTCATAGTGATCGTACCCTCCATGTATTAGGCATTCCGGTAAAACTGAACATGTCATTGGCTAGTAGTTCAAAAGTGAATTTATACGGACTGATAGGGGGAGCTATAGAGAAGTGTATTGCCGGAGCTGAAGATAACAGCTTTGAAGCAGAGCCTTTGCAACTTTCTGTGATGGCTGGTCTGGGTGTCCGGTATAAAGTGAACAATTGTTTGGCTTTATTTGCCGAGCCTTCTGTTTCGCACCACTTTGACACTAATTCTGCTACTCGTACATTACGGACTGAACGTCCGACAAACCTGAACCTTTTATGCGGAGTACGCATGACTTATTAGGCTCTAAATCTAATGCTACAATGAAGATATTCCTTTCATATAGATATTACGCAATTGCATTGGTGCTATTGGCATTTGCAATGCCTATATTCTTTTCGTGCAATGAAGATGTACTGGACTACAACCATCCGGATGTCGATGTATTTGTAAAGCAGCTAAAGGAGGGCAAATATGTAACTGAAAATCCTAAAGGACTGAGTGCCATGCCTAAGTTTACTGTAGATGACATTGGCGAGTTATTAAAATATGCTGAAGACTTAACAGTTATTCCTTCTTTTCCTTTAGCTCCGGTTTCGTATTCTGCCGGAGGTAAGCTTCGGTTAGGGGAATGTATTTTGTGGACTGTGGAATCCATACGTTTAAAACATAATGCCTCAATGGGTTGCAAAATGGTGCATACCGATGCTGATAATTATGAAGGCATTTATTTCCTCTCCGATGAAGAAGTTTTGGATGCGGCAACGCGCTATCGTCTCTGGTGGGAGAATCGTAAGTATCCCCGTACGGTATGGACAATAGATCCTTGCTATGACGAACCTCTTTGTGGGAGCGGATATATGTGGTGGTGAATTCAGTTGACCTGCACGTATTTAACATTATATTTCAATAGGTAAAAATTATAATAATCATTTAGTTTAGTGAGAAAAGACTGTATCATTTTAGGGCTGCTTTTTGTTGCAGTTCGCTCTCTTTATGCTCAAGGTTGGACAGTTCAGGATTCGTTGAAATTGCATCAACTATTGCAAAAGCAGGGAGAATTGAAACTCAATTCTGAGGCACTAAAGAGTTTACAAATAGAATCTGTTATGGGCGATCAAAAGGTCTTGCTAGATAAGCCATGGCTGAATTTTGATAACAGTCTGCCTACCATCCCTAATGAACCTCAAAAGAAAGTTGTACTTACTTTGCATCCTTACACGGCTAATACACGCTACAACTGGGATCCTATTTATCAGAAGAAAGTGACAGTCGGTAAAGATACATGGCGTTCTGATCCCTATTATGCCCTTTCCAAGCTTTTTATTTATACGAATTGGGCAAAGCGTCCTTTTGATAAAGGCATTCGAAAAAGCAGGGAGGAGATTGAAGCAACCGGTCTGCGCTATACCTCACATTTAGAAGGCAGTATCCTTGTGAATGCATGGAGCTCTGTGGGAGGTCCTTCTGGACATGATTTCATGAGTGTTTTTACCAAAGACTTTTGGAGTCCCAAAGTGCGTAAACGCCGTGCCCGTACCTTGGAGGTGCTTAAGGCCTACGGTGACTCAACGACTGTTCTAATTAAAGACCCTGTTTTTAATGTAAGTAATTGATAAAATACAATCGAATGTTGTTCCATGTTTTTTTGATTTAAAAGATTTGTTTCCGGCAAAGTTAATGCACTCCATCCCAATTTGAAAATGGCTCTTGTTGGATTTAGTCGGTTTCGGTCGGTTTCAGTCGGTTTGAGTTGAAAAAAGTTGGTTTTGTGTGCATTTTTAAGTTAAAGTAACTTCTTTCTTCCGCTAAGAGGTGATTACCGTTGGGATAATGCAGCACTATTTTTTAAGGCTGAATGCTACATTGGCAAAAATAAGAGGCAGGCTCTGGTTTTGCAAAAGAAGCTCTATCTAGGTGAAATGCAGTTTCTTTTTAAGTGAAATACAGCCTTTATCGAGGTGAAATACAGCCTCTGTTTTTGGAGGAAATCAACCCTGGTTTGAGCGATAAACCGGCCCTGTTTTGACACTAAAAAAGCGATCACCGAAGTGATCACCCCTAAAACGTGCGTAATGCGCTGATCTATAGATTATTGCGTTGTAATGAAAAAATGACGTGATCACCTAGGTGATCGCCATTAAATAATAAATAAATATAATAATAAAATAACAGTTCTTTTTTAACATTAATTTAGAACTAAAACGCCTTTTTTTTGTGGTCTTGCTTATCGTCAAGACCTCATTTTGGGAAGCCTCAAGTGACAATGGTGATGTATTGTTGTTTGGGTTGAGTTGAACCGATTTGCTTTCGTTTAATATTATCTTTATTATTTGTTGAATATATTTTATTGTTATATGGCTATTATTGGATGTATCTGTTATCTATTTTTGATTTTTTAAAAGTGAAAACAGAGTATGATATGCGCTGTTTTAAAATGAATGTTTTTGCTTGGCATAATAGAAGTATTTATATTTATCAAGTGCTACTAGTTACAACCGATAGATATAATCATAAACAATAGCTTAGTTGGGTGGGAGTGGCAACTCCTGCTTGGTCTGTTTTCTTGCACTTGGTTTTTATGCTGTATGTCCGGGAAGTCCTCAAAATGTATTGCGAATTTCCCTTTTTTAATCTTTAAAATGACATTCAGAGAATAGAAAAATAGTAAATTTGACGGCAAAGAATACTCATATCGTTCATAAATAGATAAGGTGTTTATGTCTGAACGGTAAAGTGCATAAGCATAATCTCTTTATGCAGGTTCAATCGCAAGGGATGATGCTCCTTATCCTTTTTCAAGGGAATTACGTGAATAAACGGACTGATTTTAAATTTAATTTTTAAAAAGATATCTAGTTATGAAATTTAAAAGATTATTTTTTGTTCTCGGGGCAACTTTGCTGTTTGTGTGTTGTCAAGCTCAGACTTCCGCGACTTTTTCTGTAGCGACCTACAACATGCGGAATGCCAATGCTTCAGATTCTACTAACGGAGATGGTTGGGGACAGCGTTATCCGGTGATCGCCAAAATGGTACAATTCCATGGGTTTGATATTTTCGGAACGCAAGAATGCTTCCTTCATCAATTAAAAGATTTGAAACAGGCACTTCCCGGTTACGATTATATTGGCGTGGGACGCGATGATGGTAAGGATAAGGGTGAACATTCCGCCATATTTTATCGCACGGATAAGTTTGAACTCTTGGAAAAAGGTGATTTCTGGTTGTCGGAAACTCCCAATGTGCCGAGTAAAGGTTGGGATGCTGTGTTGCCTCGTATTTGCAGTTGGGGACATTTTAAGTGTAAAGACACAGGTTTTGAATTTTTGTTTTTTAATCTGCACATGGATCATATTGGCAAAAAGGCACGGGTTGAGAGTGCCTATTTGGTTCAGAAAAAGATGAAGGAAATCAATTCAAAGCTTCCTGCCATACTTACAGGGGACTTTAATGTGGATCAGCAAAGCAAGTCTTATAAAGCGCTTGTTGCTCAGGGCAATCTTTTTGATTCTTATGAAATAGCGAATTTGAGGTATGCTACTAACGGTACTTTCAATGGGTTTGATCCAAACAGCTTCACTGAGAGTCGTATTGATCATGTTTTTGTATCTCCCGGTTTTAAGGTGATTAAATATGGTGTATTAACTGATACTTATAGGAGTAAGGTTCTGAACGATGAGAAAGCTGATGTAAAAGATGCTCCTAAAGAGATTTCCGTGGAAACTTATCAGGCACGTACGCCTTCTGATCATTTTCCCGTAGAAGTTGAATTAAGTTTTGATAGACCTTAAAGAGAGGCTGGATCTGCTACTGCTTCTTATAGGAGCGATATTTATTTCTAATAATGCTGCTCCCCGTTTGCTTGTTCTGTAAGCGGGAAGCAGTATTTTAAAGTCTGGCAATGCACTTGTTTGCCGGGCTTTAATTGGTTTTGAACGTCCGGCAGGAGTTCGTCTTATTCTTTCTTTCGATTCAACAAATCTGTTTTTTGTCCGATGTGTCAATGCTGTGCTTATAAAGCTAAATAATGATTCGTTATCCCATCCTTATCCTTATTGTGATTCTTATTAGGGACCTATTTGTTCTGTTTTGATTAAAAAAACACTAGTCACACTATCGTTTGCTAAGTCATTTTATAAAAGTCATTCTTCACGTTATGCGGCAATAGCCTTTTCAATTCTGTTAACTCTTCTTTCTTTTGCAAGATGTGCAGTGTCTATATGTGCCGGTTTTTACCTCTTTTATGATACTGTTTTTTTTTGAACATCTGTACTTGCACTCTAACTGACAACTCAAAGGATTAATTGTGCTCTAATTGTACTTTTGTTAATTTATTATCTATTTTTAAATAGTTGTATATCAAATATATAGTTCTCATTTTCATACTCTTTATTGTACTGTAAATGCCTTAATATAAATGTTTAATATTGGCGCATATAAGAACACCTTTATACCAAAAAAAATAGTTATTTGTCAAATAATTATTGAAGGGAAGCTATGAAAACATGCAACCTTTTTTTTAAACTTCTTTAAAAACGATTAGTCTATGGAAAATTTATGTGAAGATTATGCCTTTTTACGTCATTTCACGAAAAGGTATATTGTTGTTTTGTTAGTTTTGTTTGGGCTATTGACCACCTATTCTGCGAATAGTGCCAATCAGCAACAGACAAAATTAATCTCTGGAGTGGTTAAAGATGTTAGTGGAGAATCTTTAACAGGGGTATCGGTGAAGATTGTAGGTACTGCAAGGGGTACGATAACTGACATTAATGGTTTCTACAAGGTCCAAGTTAAATCTGGGGAGATATTGGAATTTTCTTATATCGGGTTTATTTCCCAGACTATCCGTGTAGGGGAAAAGTCAGAGTTAAATGTAACCTTAAAAGAAGATACCAAAGTCCTTGATGAGGTGGTGGTAGTAGGGTACGGTTCAATGAAACGTTCTGAAGTCGCGACTGCAATTACGACAGTGAAACCTGATGAATTTAATATTGGAGGGGCTGATAACAGAGATGTACGTTCTTTATTAGAAGGTCGGGTTGCAGGTCTTACTGTTACACGTACTGGAGGTAGTTCTCCTACAGATGGTGTGGCGATACAATTAAGAGGTGTTGTTTCAATTAATGGTAGCAAATCACCGTTGGTTATTATTGATGGTATACCTGGAGGTAATTTGAATCTTTTGCATTCTGAAGATATTGAGTCTATGGAAGTCTTAAAAGATGGTTCTGCCGCTGCTATTTACGGATCGAGCGCTAATGCAGGGGTTATCATCATTACCACTAAAAAAGGTCGTGAGGGTAAACCGGTATTTGAGTACTCTACTTATGTCAGCAGGTATTATAAGGCTAATACTCCTGATTTCTTGAATGCGGATGAATATCGAAGTGCGATGAACTCTTTAGGTTTTGATCCCAATTCATATGATAAAGGTGGAAATGCTGATATGTATGACGCTATTATTAATAAGAATAATGTTTCGCAAAGTCATTCTTTGTCAGTTTCCGGTGGAACGAAGGCAACCACATATAGGGCTTCTCTTTTCTATAATGATTTGCAAGGTATTGCAAAGGCCAATGAGCGCAGTCAATATGGCGGGCGTTTGTCATTAACAACTAAAGGATTGAATGACATGCTGACTTTCCAAACCAACCTTTCTACTAATATTGATAAGATGAACAAATTAGGAAATGAAGGCTGGGAGGCAACGCTTAGAGCTAATCCGACTAATCCGATATATAATGAAGATGGAACTTTTCATGAAGATTACTCGTCTGATGAAAATAAACTGGCACGTTTGTCCCAGCAAAAAAACAAAAGGAATGAAAGTACCACAGGGCTGGATGCTAAAATCATTCTAGAGCCGATAAAGGATTTGAAGCTATCGGTAATGGGGAGCCTAATTCGAAATTCGTATGATGATAACGTCTATTATGATAAAGATTCACGTGTTTCTTATGATAATTATAATAGCGGTGGCTATGCTTATAAATCTCATTACATTGATAATAAGGGAAGTTTTGAACCTACAATTGAATATTCAAAATCGTTATTTGACAAGCACAAATTCTCTGTCATGGCAGGTTATAGCTGGCAACAAGATATTTGGGAATCTTTCTCAGCCGATAATTCAGGCTTTCTGAATGACGCGACCGAAGAAAACGATTTAGGAGCCGGAAATTATTTGGAGTTAGGAAAGGCCGGTATGGGTAGTAATAAAGAGAAAACGACATTAATCGCTTTCTTTGGGCGGTTCAATTATGTCTTTGATGACAAATACATATTACAAGCCTCTATCCGTCGTGAGGGATCTTCTAAATTCGGGGTTAATAATAAATGGGGTAATTTCCCTTCTATTTCTTTAGCTTGGAATATCTCCCATGAGAAGTTTATGCAGGAATTATCTGTTGTTTCTAATTTGAAACTTAGATTAGGGTATGGTGAAACAGGAAACTCGGGGATTAATCCTTATCAATCGGTTTCTACCTTGGGCACGGGTAACCCTTATTTGACTGATGGTGGAACTTGGCAGCAAACGTATGGACCTAATAAGAATCCAAATCCAAATTTAAAGTGGGAAACGAAAAAGGAATGGAATGTTGGACTTGACTTTGGGGTTCTAAAGAATCGGATAACGGGTTCTATTGATGTGTACAAAAGAAAAGCTGATGATTTGTTGATGACAGGCGTTACTGCTCCAATCCCTTCAAATATACATTCTTCATATACTACGAATATTGGTAGTATTTCGAGCCGTGGTGTTGAATTAACCTTGAATGCCGTCCCTGTATCTTCTAAAGATTTTAGATGGGATTTGAGTCTCACAGCATCTAAAATATTATCAAATAAATTAGAGAAATTCTCGTCCAATGCAGCGGATTATTATTCAACCGGTGGTATTGGAGGATATGGTGCTTTAGGTGATGCGGTACGTCTATATGAGGGCAATGAAATAGGCAATTTCTATGGTAAACGTTTTGCCGGATTTGATGCTGACGGAGAATGGTTGTTCTATAATAAAGAAGGAGAAGCTGTTAGCGGTAATAAAATAAACGATGAGGATTTAACTGTAATAGGAAATGGCGCTCCAAAATGGCATTTAGGTTTTACAAATACCTTGCGTTATAAGAATTTTGATGTGACTATAGGATTCATTGGCAAGTTCCAATTCGATGTCCTAAACCGTCAGAAGATGGCATATGGCAATCTTAAGACCCTCAGAGCTGGTTATAATGTCTTGAAATCGGCTCTAACTGATGGTATTGATGCTTCTTATCAATATTCTGATTATTATTTGGAGAAAGGGGATTATTTAAAATTAGATAACTTGACGATAGGATATACTTTACCTAAAAACCTGATTCCTTTTGTTTCTTCTGCCCGTTTTTATGTTGCAGGACGTGATTTATTCTTTATAACAGGTTATAGTGGTGAAACTCCCGAACTGGATGACACCGGTTTATCGCCAAGTATGGCACCATATGCTAGAACTCCTCTAACTAGAAGCTTTACTGTGGGTTGCAATATCAAATTCTAATAATGCATAAAAAATAAAACTATGAAAATAAATGAGTATATATATGGTATAGGACTTGTGATGGTGTTTTCATCACTGGTTGGTTGTACTAATTTGGATGAGACTATTTATCATAATCATACGACAGATAATTTTTACACCTCAAAAGAGGAGGTCGTATCTGCGGTATTACGCCCCTACACGCATAGTGGAGCTGTATTTACTTGCCAGTCAAGAGAAAATGCCTGGCGCTTAAATGAGCTGTCTGCCGATCAATTGGCATGGCCCCAAAAGGGGATTCATGGTTATGACGATGCCAAATGGATTCAACTTCATTATCATACGTGGAATTATAGGCATAACACAATTAAAGATTGTTGGAATCTGGTGTTTCAAGGTCTGGGTTATTGTAATTCGGGTATCGAAAATCTGGAGGCTAGAAGTGCTTCAAAGATGGGGATAACGGATAATGAGAGGTTGGCGTATATAGCCGAACTGAAGGCTAATAGAGCTTATTACTACTTAAATGCTTTGAATCTGTGGGGAAATGTGCCTATCGTGACTAAGGTTGGAGATCCGACTTATCCTGCCACGAGTTCCAAACAGGACGTTTTTAATTTTATTGAATCGGAGCTTTTATCTGTTATGGATGATCTGCCTCTAATGTCAAAGGCCAATTCCGGTCGTCTGACTAAGGCGGCAGCTTATGTCATATTGGCTGATTTATATTTAAATGCTGAGGTTTATACCGGTACTCCACGTTGGGATGATTGCATTAAGTATTGCGATAAGCTGATTGCTGGCGAAGGAGGTTCACAATTAGGAGTCATGAAGTTGGATGATGATATTCTTACTCCTTTTTGCAATACCAATACGAACTCTTCTTATGAAAACATTTTTGTAATGTCGTACGATTATCAAAACACAACAACACGTTGTAATTGGTCTGGCGACTTTTATCATTTTCGCCAAAAGTATATCAATGGAGGAGATCGTAACGGGAATAACGGAGTGGTTGTAATTCCTTCCGCTTATGATGCTTTTGCCGGTAATGATTTAAGGAAGAAAGAGTGGATGCTTATAGGCCCTCAGTATCGGTATGACTATCCTGATTCAATACAAGAAGGAGCGGTGGAATATTCAGGTGAGCCTTTGATTTTTGTTGATAATATTAGATTGAATAAATCGGGAGGAACGGAATCGAGCATGACTACCGGTGAGGAGAATAGCGGAGCCCGTTTCCATAAATACCGTGAAGGAGTGTATGGCAGCGACAACTTTTGCAGCAATGATTGGGTTTTATATCGCTTAACGGAAATTTATTATATGAAAGCTGAAGCCCTTATGCGTAAGAATGGGGGTACGGCTACTCAGGAAGCTGTGGATTTGATCAATGATACCCGGAAAAGAGCTTTCAACGCCGCAGATTGGGAACAAGTCAAGTATACGACATCGACGCTCACACTGGATGAACTATTGGCAGAGAAAGGGCGTGAATTTATTTTTGAAGGAAAGCGTAGAACGGATTTGATTCGATTCGGGAAATTCCTGACTGGTTCATGGTGGGATCATCAGCCGACGACTAGCAGTCATCTAACTTTGTATCCTATTCCTTATGCGCAAATGTCTGTTAACCCTAACTTAGTGCAGAATGACGGATATGACGCCAACTAGAGGATAAAAACATTCAGAGGAGGGGGGTGTTGATCCACCCTCTTCTATTTGAATAGACTCTATTCACTTAAATTGTTATAATATACATGAAGACAAGAATAAAAGTAATAACATTCTTATTATTGCTGTTAGGCATGGAGAGTTACGCTCAAAATAAGACTCCGGATAAGAAATTCAAGGCCTATATGGTGGCGGATGCCCATCTGGATACCCAGTGGAATTGGGATGTTCAGACCACTATCAATAAGCATGTGCGGAAAACTCTCACTCAGAATCTGTTTTTACTAAAACACTATCCTGATTATATCTTCAATTTTGAAGGAGGGGTAAAATACGCCTGGATGAAGGAGTATTACCCCGAACAATATGAAGAGGTGAAGCAGTATGTGAAAGCAGGGCGCTGGCATCTTGCCGGGAGCAGCTGGGAGGCGAGCGATGTGATCATCCCGTCGGTGGAATCGTCTATCCGGAACATTTTGCTTGGACAGAACTTTTATCGTCGGGAATTTGGCGTGGAAGGCAAAGATATATTCTTACCGGATTGTTTCGGTTTTGGTTGGACACTTCCCTCCATCGCTTCTCATTGCGGTTTAATCGGCTTTTCTTCACAAAAATTAGGTTGGCGCTATCATCCTTTTTATGGAGATCAGAAATATCCTTTTACTATAGGTTTATGGAAAGGTATCGATGGAAATGAGGTGATGTTTGCTCATGGATATGATTATGGACATAGGTGGAATGATGAAGATTTATCTGAAAGCAGCGATTTGGAGGGACTGGCAAAAAGCAGTTCGTTGAATACGGTTTATCGTTATTATGGCACAGGTGATACGGGAGGATCTCCAACTTTGGGGTCTGTTCGTTCTGTTGAAAAAGGGATTAAAGGGAAGGGCCCCGTTGAAATTATAAGCGCTGCCAGTGACCAACTTTTTAAAGATTATCAGCCTTTCTCCAGTCATCCGGAACTTCCGGTTTTTAATGGTGAATTATTAATGGACGTTCATGGTACCGGATGCTATACCTCTGAAGCTGCCATGAAACTCTATAATCGTCAAAATGAGCAATTGGGCGATGCTGCGGAAAGAGCGGCGGTTACTGCTGATTGGTTGGGAGGAAACTATCCCGGCAAAACACTTACTGATTCTTGGAAACGGTTTATTTTCCATCAATTCCATGATGACCTAACGGGTACTTCTATTCCAAAGGCTTATGAATTTTCCTGGAATGATGAATTGATTTCTTTAAAACAATTTTCAAGTGTATTATCTTCTTCTGTAACTGCGATTGCCGGTCAAATGGATACCCGGGTTAAAGGCATCCCGGTCATTCTTTATAATGCAAATGACTTTCCTGTTTCAGATATAGCTGATATTTCAATTAATATGTCTGAAAAGCCTAATGACGTTAGGGTATATGATGCTCAGGGAAAGAGAGTCGCATCTCAGTTGATTGGCTATGAAAAAGGGAAAGCACGGATACTACTTGCTGCTCATATTCCGGAGAATGGATATGGTGTGTATGGCATTAGTGCGGGAAAAGGGCAAAAGAATAGTTTGCCGGATTCACACTCTATGATAGAGAACTCTGTGTATAAAATTACTTTGGATAAAAATGGAGACGTCTCTTCTTTGATAGATAAGCGTAATGGCAAAGAATTGGTAAAGGAAGGGGAAGTTATCCGTCTGGCTCTTTTCACCAGAAACGAATCCTATCAGTGGCCGGCTTGGGAGATTCTGAAGGAAACCATCGACCGGAATCCTATCTCAATTACAGATCATGTTCAAATAACTCCGGTTGAGAATGGGGTGCTTCGTAAGACGATCTGTATTGAAAAGCAATATGGCCAGTCTCTGTTTAAACAATATATACGTCTGTATGAAGGTAGTCGGGCAGATCGTATTGATTTTTATAATGAAATAGATTGGCAGTCGGGAAATGCGCTTTTGAAAGCTGAGTTTCCTTTAACGGTTAATCATGACAAAGCGACCTACGATTTAGGGTTGGGGTGTGTTGAGAGAGGAAATAATACGCCTACTGCTTATGAAGTTTATGCACAGCAATGGGCTGATTTGACGGACAAGCAAAATAGTTATGGGGTTTCGATTTTAAATAACTGTAAATATGGTTGGGATAAACCCAATGATCATACACTTCGGTTGACTCTACTTCATACTCCTTCTACACAAAATAATTATTCTTATCAGGATCATCAGGACTTTGGTCATCATGTTTTCACTTATAGTCTGGTTGGACACGTCGGGGCATTGGATAAATCGTCTACTGCTCGGAAAGCGGAACTTCTGAATCAACCGTTGAAAGCTTTTGTTACAGTAAAACATAATGGTCCGTTGGGCAAAGAATTTTCTTTTATCCGTTCCAACAATAAGGATGTGATGATAAAGGCTTTGAAGAAAGCTGAAAACACTGATGAGTATGTGGTACGCGTGTATGAAACAGGTGGAGTGGACGTACAGCAGGCAAAAATTACTTTTGCTGGTGAGATAGAAAAAGCTTATGAAGCGGATGGTACAGAGAAAACAATCAGAGAGGTGCCGTTTAAGGAAAACCAATTGAGTTTCTCAATTCCGTCCTATGGCATCAAGACTTTTAAAGTGACGCTCAAAAAGAAACATTTGATTGAGCCTTTGCAGATTAAATATGTACCGTTGAATTACGATCGTAAATGTTTTAGTTGGAATGCTTTCCGGACGGCAGCCGATTTTGAGTCGGGAAATAGTTATGCTGCGGAGCTCTTACCGGATTCTGTTTTAAAGGCAGATGGCCTTCCTTTTCGTTTGGGAGAAAAAGAAGTCGCTAATGGGATGACTTGTAAGGGAAATATAATTGAATTACCTGCAGGACATCAGTTTAACCGACTTTATCTTCTCGCTGCTTCCACGAATGAAGATCATGCAGCTATATTCCATGTAGGGAACAAAAAAGAGGAGTTTACAATACCTTACTATAGTGGGTTTATAGGCCAATGGGGACATTTGAATCATACTGAAGGCTTTTTGAAACAAGCTGAAATTGCTTATGTGGGGACACATCGCCATTGTAGTGAAGGAGATGAGGCTTATGTCTTTACGTATATGTTCAAGATTAGTCTGGATATACCTGTCGGTGCAACAACTGTGACATTGCCTGATAATCCGAATATTGTTCTGTTTGCAGCCACTCTTGTACACGAAGATTACCCACAAGTGGTGCAAGCCTCCACTTTATTTCAAACAGCGTTGAAACAAGAGAAACAATTACATCAAAATAAAGAGGTGAATTTGTTGAAACAAGCCCGCATATTAGATGATTCCGGTGAAATAAATGAAGAGGAAAAAGCGGAATTTGCTATTGATGGTGATTTACAAACAAAATGGTATGATGTAGGTAGCACTCCTCACTTTATTGATTTTGATTTAGGACAGGCTAAGGTCATTCAGGGTTGGAAGCTTGTGAATGCCGGGAAAGAAGATTATTCATACATAACCCGTAATTGTTTCTTGCAAGGGAAGAATAGTCTTGATGGTAAGTGGGAAACAATAGATGCTTTGATTGGCAATCATAAAAATGAGGTTTCCCGTATGGTCAATCCTCTTTCTTTTCGTTATATTCGTTTTCTTGTTACCCAACCCACGCAAGAAAATGAAGTGGGGGCTTCCCGAATTTATGAGTTGGAGGTCTTTTAGTTGTAAACAGGCGTTTTAATTAAAATGAATGTGATAAATAAATTGTTGTTGATGAAGAAAGAAAGAAGTACAATTTTTGTTCTGTTTATCATTTTGTTCTTATCCTTGAAAGCTCAGGAGCCTGTGGCTTATGTGAATCCGATGATTGGAACAAATGGTATGGGACATACCTTTCCCGGGGCTTGTAGTCCGTTTGGGCTGGTGCAACTAAGTCCTGATACGGATACGATTCCGCATAATGTGAATGGAGTGTATCAAAAAAACGTTTATGAATATTGTGCCGGTTATCAATATCGGGATAAAACAATTGTCGGATTTAGTCATACTCATTTAAGCGGAACCGGACATTCCGATCTAGGGGATATCCTTATTATGCCTGTTACCGGTCCTTTAAAGTTGAACCCGGGAAGAGCGGATCATTCGGATGAAGGTTATCGATCCTCTTTTAGCCATTCTACGGAGAAAGCTTCTCCGGGATATTATGAAGTCATGCTGGATGATTATGGCATTAAGGCCCAGTTAACCGCAACGCAACGTGTTGGCATTCATAAATATACATTCCCTAAAACAGAAAATGGACATTTGATCCTTGATTTAATACACGGCATTTATAATTATGATGGGAAAGTGTTATGGGCCAGTATACGGGTTGAGAATGATACACTATTGACAGGATATCGGATAACAAACGGATGGGCACGTACGAATTACACTTATTTCGCTATAACTTTTTCACAGCCCATAAAGGAGTATGGATATAAGGACAAAGAAAAGGTTGTGTATAACGGGTTTTGGAGACGCTTTAATTTGAACCGGAATTTTCCGGAAATAGCGGGGCGTAAGATCGTTGCTTATTTTAATTTCGAGACCGCTCTAAATCCGGAAATTACTGTGAAAGTAGCACTTTCAGGGGTTAGTACCGCCGGAGCACTGAAGAACTTGCGGGCTGAAGCCGGAGGGAAAAGTTTTGAGACCTTGAAGAAAGAAGTTGTTGACCATTGGAATAGGGAGTTGTCTTGCTTTAATATTGAAGGCTCGTTAGATCAAAAGACGATGTTTTATACTTCACTTTATCATACGATGATAAATCCGTCTGTTTATATGGATGTTGACCGGCTGTACAGAGGGGTGGATGATAATATCCATAAAGCTGTTGGGTTTACTAATTATACGATTTTCTCTTTATGGGATACTTACCGTGCGGAACATCCTCTATTGAATTTGATAAAGCCGGTACAAAATTCGGATATGGTGGAATCCATGATTAAACATCAACAGCAGAGTGTACATGGTATGCTACCTGTATGGAGTTTAATGGGGAATGAGAATTGGTGTATGAGCGGTTATCATGCTGTTTCCGTCTTAGCTGATGCAATCACTAAGGGCACCTTCTCTAATAAAAACGAGGCGTTAAAGGCTATGGTCAGTACCTCCAACGTACCTTATTATGAAGGATTGGCTGATTATATCCATCTGGGATACGTACCTCTTGACAAGAGTGGTACTGCGGCATCTACTACTTTGGAATATGCTTATGATGATTGGGCTATCTATCAAACGGCTTTGAACTGTGGCGATTTGAAGCAGGCTGAGGTTTATCGGAAGCGGGCTTTGAATTATCGGAATATCTATGATACTGCTTTGGGATATGCCCGTCCAAGATATAGTGATGGAAGTTTTAAAAAAGACTTTGATATTTTGCAAACTTATGGTGAGGGATTTATTGAAGGTAATTCTTTAAACTTTTCTTTTCAGGTGCCTCATGACGTATTTGGCATGATAAAATTGATGGGTGGCAATAAGGCTTTTATCCAGAAATTAGATCATCTGTTTTCCATGCATTTACCGGAAAAATACTATAAGGATAATGAAGATATAACGAAAGATTGTCTGGTTGGAGGCTATGTTCATGGTAATGAACCAAGTCATCATGTTCCTTATCTATATGCCTGGACTTCGCAGCCTTGGAAAACGCAGTATTGGATACGCGAGATTTTGAACCGTATGTATAAAAACAGTATTGACGGACTGGGAGGTAATGATGATTGCGGACAAATGTCTGCATGGTACATCTTTTCTGTGATGGGATTTTATCCGGTATGCCCGGGTACTGATCAATATGTGTTGGGAGCACCTTATCTGCCTTACTTGCGTTTGGATCTTCCTAATGGTAAGAAGCTTGAAATTATTGCCAAGGGAGTGAATGATGTGAATCGGTATGTCAAATCTTTGAGGTGGAATGGACATTTATACAATAAATTATATGTGACGCATGAGGAACTTTTAAAAGGAGGAACATTGGAATTCGAAATGAGCAGGTTTCCTAATCATAAAAGAGGAACTAAATCCGATGAAAAACCTTATTCTCTGACTCAAGGTGTTAACTAATTAAATGCTAACAATAAAATAAAGATATGAATAAGTATTATTTGTTATTTATAGTGTGTGCTGCTATCAGTTTATGCTCTTGCACGAGCAAAAATCATTTGAATAATTCGCCAGAGGAAGCTTGGATGACTTATAATGTCGGAAAAGTAAAGTTTGAGGATAAAGCACTGGATTCCAACGGATCTAAAATATATCATCAAATCATTGAAGATCCTCAATCTTATATTAAAGATCAGGCGCGTACAGTGCTGGCTACGCTTTATGATTCTCCTAAAGATAGTATTTCACCTGTATATACCATTCATTATACGTTGGAGGATATAGATGGTATTTCGGCAAAAGGTGGTGATCATGGGGATATTACTATTTTTTATAGTACGAGGCATATCGAAAAGTCTTTTGCGCAGAATGATACTGCTAAAGTCCTTTTTGAAACACGTGGGGTTTTATTGCACGAGTTGACTCATGCTTATCAGTTAGAACCCCAGGGGATAGGATCATATGGCACAAATAGGGTCTTTTGGGCTTTTATTGAAGGTATGGCTGATGCTGTTCGTGTGGCTAATAACGGATTTAGAGCCGGTGATAGACTGAAAGGCGGAAATTATATGGATGGTTATCGCACTGCTGGTTATTTCTTTGTCTGGTTGAGAGATCATAAAGATCCGGATTTTCTAAAGAAGTTTAATAGAAGTGTTTTGGAAGTGATTCCATGGTCGTTTGACGGGGCGATTAAAGAGGTTTTAGGTAAGCAATATAGCATTGATGAATTGTGGCATGAATATCAAGTTGCAATAGGAGATATACAATCTTAAAAATAGGAATTATGTTACAAGGTCATAAAAGATTGTTTTTAGGATTTCTTTGTGGAGCTAGTTGTTTATTAGGCATAGCTCAAACTCAAACGGAAAAATTAGTGGATTATGTGAATCCATTTGTGGGGACAGATGGATATGGTAATGTATATCCGGGGGCTCAAACCCCTTTCGGGGGAATACAAATGAGCCCCGACACCGATGATAAGTATTATGATGCAGCTTCCGGTTATAAGTATAATCGGCCGACTATAATGGGATTTAGCTTAACTCATCTCAGCGGGACAGGTATTCCTGATTTGGGCGACTTTTTATTTATTCCCGGAACAGGTGAAATGAAGTTGGAACCGGGTACGCATGAAGATCCAGATAAAGGCTATCGTTCGCGCTATTCACATCAGGAAGAATGGGCTTCTCCCGATTATTATGGAGTGGAATTAAAAGACTATGGCATCAAGGCTGAAATGACTTCCGGAGTGCGTAGTGGCATTTTCCGATTTACCTATCCTAAATCGGAAAATGCTTTTATTATGATTGATCTGAACCATACCTTGTGGCAATCTTGCGAATGGTCTAATTTACGGATGATAAATGATTCCACTTTGACCGGATATAAATTAGTGAAAGGATGGGGACCGGAACGGCATGTCTATTTTGCGGCTGTATTTTCTAAAAAGCTAGCGGGATTATGCATCATGCAAAATCAAAAGCCGGTTATGTATAATACTTCCCGGTTCAGAAGTGCTTATGAGGCTTGGGGGAAGAATATAATGGCTTGTATCTCTTTTAATACGCAAAAAGGGGAGGAAGTATTTGTAAAGACCGCAATCTCTTCTGTTAGTACAGCTGGAGCTTTATTGAACCTGAAAGAGCTGGATGGAATGACTTTTGATCTGCTAAAGCGTAAAGGGGAGGAACTTTGGGAAAAAGAATTGAGTAAATATACCATTAAAGCTGATTTGGAGACCAAACAAACGTTCTACACTTCTGCTTATCATGCTGCGCTACATCCTTTTATTTTTCAGGATGCCGATGGTCGCTTCCGCGGATTGGATAAGAACATTGAAGAGGCGAAAGGTTTTACAAATTATACTGTGTTTTCTCTTTGGGACACTTACCGTGCGTTTCATCCTTGGCTGAATCTTGTGAATCGGCCATTAAATGCTGATATAGCAAATTCCATGTTGGCACATTATGATAAAAGTGTCGAAAAGATGCTTCCTGTTTGGTCTTTTTATGGGAATGAGACTTGGTGTATGATTGGATATCATGCGGTTTCCGTATTGGCAGACATGATTGTAAAAGGCGTTAAAGGATTTGATTATCAACGTGCTTATGAAGCAATGAAAACCACTGCAATGAACCGGCATTATGATTGTTTGCCGGAGTATTGCACTTTAGGATATGTCCCTTTTGATAAAGAGGCAGAGTCGGTCTCTAAAACCTTGGAATATGCTTATGATGATTATTGTATTGCCCAAGCTGCTAAAGTGTTGGGGATAAAGAAAGATTATGATTATTTCTTAAACCGTTCGCTTTCCTATCAAAATTTGATTGATCCTGTGACTAAGTATATGAGAGGCAGGGATAGTAGCGGCCATTGGAGGACTCCTTTCTCTCCCATTGCTTATCAAGGGCCCGGATCGGTTAATGGCTGGGGGGATATAACCGAAGGTTTTACCATGCAATATACATGGTATGTACCTCATGATGTACAAGGTTATATCAATGAAGCCGGTGAAAAATGGTTTAAGAAGAAATTGGATGAGTTATTTACGATGAAATTGCCTGATGATATTCCCGGGGCACATGATATACAGGGGCGTATCGGCGGGTATTGGCATGGCAACGAGCCTTGTCATCATATTATCTATTTATATAATTATTTAAAAGAACCTTGGAAATGTCAGCAATGGATACGTACTGTGGCTGAACGTTTTTATGGGAATAAGCCGGGGGCTTTAAGCGGTAATGATGATTGCGGACAGATGTCTGCATGGTATATGTTCAATTGTCTTGGCTTTTATCCGGTTGCTCCTTCCAGTAACATCTACAACGTCGGTTCTCCTTGTGTGGAAGCGATGACGGTGAAGATGAGCAACGGCAAGTTGATTAAAATGACGACATCCGGTTGGTCCAAGAAGAATGTCTATATAAAAGCAATGTATGTGGATGGAAAGAAATGGAACAAATCTTATTTGAAATATGGTGATCTCTGTAATGGAGTGGATATTCATTTTGTTATGAGTGATAAGCCTAATTACAAGCGTGCAGTATCCGACGAAGCAGTTCCTCCTTCTTTATCTATACCCGGAGATACAATGAAGTATCAATCTTCTGGTAATAATGAATAATTCTTTTATGAGGTGCTTATTGAATATTGAGGTGTTTTTATAAACGGCTAGTCGTTTTGTCTATGATTCTTAGAGATTATTTTTATTTTTGCATATTATCTAATATGAATACCGATGAAGAAACATTTTTTGATAGCTCTATTTTATCTATTGCCTTTGTCCTCCTTTTCTGCTCAAACAGAAGTTGAGGATAAAACTCCGGTTGATTATGTAAATCCCTATATTGGCAATATCAGTCACTTATTGGTCCCCACTTATCCAACGGTTCATTTGCCGAATAGTATGTTGCGGGTTTATCCTCAACGGGAAAGCTTTACAGGGAATACGATTGATGGCTTGCCTGTGATTGTAACCAGCCATAGAGGGCGCTCAGCCTTTGGAATAAGTCCTTATCAAGGGGATTTGTCTAAAGCCTCGAGTAGTATTCATTACGGTTATGATAATGAAGTTTCTAAGCCTTATTATTATAGTGTCGATTTAGACGACTATGATATTCATGTGCAATATGCTCCGTCCCATCAGTCGGCAATTTATCATTTTAACTTTGCTCATACAGAAGAACCTGTTTATCTGATATTTAATACATCCGATGGGCAGTTGAAGACGGATGGAAAAACCATTCAGGGTTTTCAAAATTTGGGAAATAATACGCGTGTATATATTTATCTGGAAACGGAACAATCCCCGGTTAAAGTAGGTGTAAATCAAGATGGTTGCATACAGACGGATAATAGAGTAACGGAAGGACATCATGCTTATTTTGTTCTCCAATATCCTAAGGATACCAAATCTATAAGTCTGCGTTATGGGGTTTCGTTTATTTCTACAGAACAGGCGCAGAGAAATCTTCGTCGGGAAATTCGGGACTATGATCTAAAAAAGGTTGCGGATCGGGGACGTTCCATTTGGAACCAAACGCTTGGAAAGATCGAAGTGGAAGGAGGTACGGTTGATCAGAAGACTGTATTTTATACTTCTTTGTACCGTACTTATGAGCGGATGGTTTGCATTTCAGAAGACGGTAAGTATTTTAGTGCGTATGATGGTAAGGTGCATGAAGATGGGGGGACTCCATTTTATGTGGATGATTGGATTTGGGATACTTATCGGGCCACCCATCCTTTACGCTTAATTATTGATGAGAAAAAAGAGAGTGATATGATTCATTCTTTTATACGGATGGCTTATCAGATGGAACCACATTGGATGCCCACTTTTCCTGAGATAACGGGAGACAGTCGCCGTATGAACTGTAACCACGGGGTTGCTACAATTCTGGATGCTTATAATAAGGGCATGCGCTCTTTTGATTTGAGCAAGGCTTATGAGGCATGCAAAGCTGCTATTACTCAAAAAACATTAGCCCCTTGGTCTGCCAAACCGGCGGGAGTACTTGATCGCTTTTATAAAGAACATGGTTATTTTCCGGCTTTAGCTCCGGGGGAGAAGGAAACCGTTCCGGAAGTCCATTCGTGGGAACGTCGCCAGCCTGTGGCTGTCACTTTGGGAACGGTGTATGATGAATGGTGCCTGGGGAATATTGCCGATGCTTTAGGCTATAAAAATGAATCTGACTATTTTCTGAAGCGAAGCTTAAATTACCATAAGGTATTCAATGAAAAAACGCGCTTCTTTCATCCTAAAGATTCTTTAGGTAACTTTATCCAGCCGTTTGACTATAGGTACTCCAGTGGAGTAGGGGCACGTGATGCTTATGATGAGAATAACGGTTGGGTATATCGCTGGGATGTTCCTCATAATATCAGTGACCTTGTACACATGATGGGAGGTAAAAAGCAATTTGTTACGGAACTGGAGAGCATGTTTAGCACCCCTCTGGGTAAAGGGCGGCCTGATTTCTATCATCAGTTTGGTGATCATACCGGAAATGTGGGACAATTTTCAATGGGGAATGAGCCTGCCATGCACATTCCTTATCTTTATAATTATGCAGGTGAACCTTGGCGGACTCAGAAGCGTGTGCGTGGTTTATTGACAGAATGGTTCCGTAACGACCTGATGGGAATACCGGGAGATGAAGATGGGGGAGGACTGACCTCTTTTGTCGTGTTTTCTATGATGGGATTTTATCCGGTTACTCCGGGGCTACCTATGTATGTTATAGGAAGCCCGGTTTTTAAAAATGTTACGATTCATTTAAGTAATGGAAAGGTGTTTCGAATTATATGCCATAATTATTCTCCTGACAATAAATATATTCAATCGGCGAAATTGAATGGGCGGGTATGGAATAAATCTTGGTTCACTCATGAATGCCTGATGAAAGGCGGGCAATTGGAATTAGTGATGGACAAACACCCCAATAAATTGTGGGCAGCTGGAGATGATGCGGTTCCTCCTTCTTTTAAAATGAATATCAGCCGTTGAACATGTGGACTACCCGGTTTATACTATTTGCGGAAGAGAAAATCTTAAAGTTTGCCTTATTATAAAATAAATTGATTTTTACCTGATAATTATTGAAACATATGAATAAAGTTGTACTGATTATTGTGGCTCTTTTGAGTGTTAGCTTTTCAAAGATAAATGCACAAGGAGATCCTGTTCAATATGTAAACCCTTTGGTTGGGAGCTTATCCAAACCTTCATTATCTACCGGCAATACTTATCCTGCGATAGCTTTGCCCTGGGGAATGAATTTCTGGACTCCTCAAACAGGGAAAATGGGAGATGGTTGGGTTTATACATATACTGCTGACAAGATCCGTGGTTTTAAGCAGACTCATCAACCTAGTCCGTGGATTAACGATTATGGACAATTCTCCATTATGCCGGTAACAGGCAAAGCTGTGTTTGATGAGAATCAACGTGCGAGTTGGTTTTCTCATAAGTCGGAAGTAGCTAAGCCTTATTATTATAAAGTCTATTTGGCTGACCCTGATGTCACCGCAGAATTAGCTCCTACCGAACGGGCGGCTGCTTTCCGTTTTACCTTTCCTAAGAGTGACGATTCTTACATCGTATTAGATGCTTTTGATCATGGTTCTTATGTGAAGGTGATACCTTCGGAGCGTAAGATTATCGGCTATACAACGCGCAATAGCGGTGGTGTTCCTGCGAACTTTAGGAATTATTTCGTATTGGTATTTGATAAGCCATTTGCTCATGTTTCCACTGTCCGTGATGGTAAAATAGTACTGGATAGTCTCTCTTCCACTTCCAATCACTCGGGTGCTCTTGTCGGTTTTAAAACGTATAAAGGCGAACGAATCAACGTTCGTGTGGCTTCTTCTTTTATCAGTTTCGAACAAGCCGAATTAAATTTGAAAGAGTTGGGCTCCGGTAATCTCGATGAAGTGGCCTCGAAAGGTCGTGAACGTTGGAACAATGTTTTGGGGCGTGTAGAGGTTGCAGATGATAATTTGGATCATTTACGCACATTCTATTCTTGTTTATACCGTTCCGTTCTTTTTCCCCGTAGTTTTTATGAATATGATTCTGCTGGAGAAGTGGTTCATTATAGTCCTTATAGTGGGAAGGTTCTTCCGGGCTATATGTTTACCGATACTGGGTTTTGGGATACCTTCCGTTGTTTGTTCCCTTTCCTGAATTTGATGTACCCTTCCATGAATGTCAAGATGCAGGCGGGTTTAGTGAATGCTTATAAAGAAAGCGGTTTTTTACCGGAATGGGCTAGTCCCGGACATCGGGGGTGTATGGTTGGGAATAACTCGGCTTCTATTGTTGCTGATGCTTATTTAAAAGGGTTAAGGGGGTATGATATTGAAACCCTCTGGGATGCGGTTATACATGATGCAAATGCGGTTCATCCCCGGATCTCTTCTACCGGTCGGCTTGGATATCAATATTATAACAAATTGGGGTATGTCCCCTATAATGTGGGGATAAATGAAAGTGCCGCCCGTACTTTGGAATATGCTTTTGATGATTGGAGTATTTATCAGCTGGGGAAAGCTTTGGGTAAACCGGAAAGGGAGATTGGCATTTATGCCAAGCGTGCAATGAATTATAAGAATCTATTTGACCCGAGTCATAAATTGATGCGCGGTAGAAATGAGGATGGTACTTTTCAATCGCCCTTTAATCCTTTCAAATGGGGGGATGCCTTTACTGAAGGAAACAGTTGGCATTATACTTGGTCAGTCTTTCATGATCCGCAGGGATTAATAAACTTAATGGGTGGAAAAGAGTCTTTTAATGAAATGATGGATTCCGTCTTTGTCCTGCCTCCTATCTTCGATGATAGCTATTACGGAGGGGTAATTCATGAGATTCGTGAAATGCAAATTATGAATATGGGGAATTATGCTCATGGTAATCAACCGATTCAGCATATGATTTATCTTTATAACTATTCCGGAGAACCATGGAAGGCGCAACATTGGGTACGGAAGGTGATGGATCAACTTTATACGGCTACTCCTGACGGTTATTGTGGTGATGAAGATAACGGGCAGACTTCCGCATGGTATGTTTTCTCTGCTATGGGATTTTATCCGGTTTGTCCTGGTTCCAATCAATATGTTTTGGGTACTCCTTATTTTAAGAAGGTAAAACTTCATTTGGAGAATGGAAAAACGGTGACGATCTCAGCGCCTGAAAATGGAGAAGAGAAATATTATATTAACTCTATGATGTTGAATGGCCACTTATACGATAAGAATTTCTTATCTCATAAGGACTTGTTAAATGGCGCTTCTATTCTATTTGATATGAGTGCGCGTCCAAACATGAAACGTGGCATTCATAAGGCGTCTTTCCCTTATTCTTTTTCTAATGCACAATAATTCATAATATATTATGTGGGGTGGTCATTTTCTAAGCCTTGTCTTCTTTAAAAGAGTGGCATTCTTCTCTTTTATTTTATTCTGTCCAACTCTTATTGTGGGACAAAATTCCAAGTATGTCAATTTGTTTATGGGAACTTCCGGTGATCATGGTCAGGTTTCTCCGGGCGCTACGGTACCGTTTGGTATGGTTTCTGTCGCTCCAGATACCGATCCACGTTCACATGCGGGGTATGATTATTCCGTTACCAAAGTTTCCGGTATTTCTGTTAACCGGCTTTCGGGGGTGGGATGTAGTGGAGCCGGTGGAAATCTAAGCATACGTCCGGCAGCACCATCTGTAGAATTACACATTGATAAAAAGAAAGAAAATGCATCCCCCGGATATTATGGGGTTACTTTTACTAATGGAATTAAGGCTGAATTAACTGCGGAGAAATCTGTAGCAATTGAAAAATACCAGTTTCCGGATGGTATCTATCCGGGACTTTGGGTCAATTTTTCTTCGTCTTTTGCAGGTATGGCTGAATCCAATTATAAGGTTATCTCTCAAAACACGATAGTTGGAATCATCAAAGCTGAAAATGTGTGTGGGCATGGGCAGTACCAGCTTTATTTTTATATGAAAACGAATGTTCCATTTGAGGTTAAGGAGCAAACCTCCAACACGATTTCCCTTTCTTTTGATAAGTTGATGAAGTCCGTAGAGGTGCGTGTCGGCTTTTCTGCATTAAGTACGGAGTTGGCTGAGCGGGAATGTGAGTTGAGCCAAGATCAGAATTTCACTGAAATAAAATCTAGTGCTCATAAAGAATGGGATAGGCAACTTTCATCCATTGATTTAAAAGGCGGGAATAAAGAACTTCGGAATATCTTTTATACTTCTTTATACCGGACTTATTTGAGTCCGGCGGATGTAACATCACTTGATCAGACTTATAAGGGGAGTGATGGAAAAGTGCATTCCGCCAATGGTTTTCATTATTATAGTTCGTGGTCTTTATGGGATACGTTTCGTACTAAATTTCCACTATTGACGTTGATGGAGCCCCATAAGATGCGTGACATGGCAGTTTCTTTGCTTCATTTGTATGCTACAGGCAAGAAGAACTGGTCTACTGATAACGAATCAGTGCCTACGGTACGTACGGAACATGCGGTTGTTTTATTATTGGATGCTTATCGGAAGGGAATTACCGATTTAGACTTTAATATAGGTTATGAAGGAATGAAACGTGAAATGGAACAGTTATCCTTACATTCACCTGATCAATGCATGGAAGCATCTTATGATCTTTGGGCTATGTCACAAATTGCTGGTATTTTAGGTAAAACGGCGGATGTGCGCTACTATAAGAACTATTCTTACGAACTTTTTGAAAAGACATGGAAGAAAGAATTCATGAATATTACTCCCGCTTTTGCTGTAATGCATAACAATGGTTTGTATCAGGGAACCCGTTGGCAATACCGTTGGGCTGCTCCTCAATATCTGGATAAGATGATAGAATGGGTGGGCAAGGATTCTTTATATACTCAATTAAGCTATTTCTTCGACCACCATCTTTATAATCAGGGGAATGAGCCGGACATACATGTGCCTTATTTGTTTAATCTTTTGGGACATCCTCAAAAAACTCAGCAAATAGTACGGGATTTGATTACAAAATCAATGTTACACAGATATGGTGGTAGCTCAGAATTCCGTACGCCCTACTTTGGAAAAGCTTTTCAGGATAAACCGGAGGGTTATGCACCCGAGATGGATGAAGATGACGGAACAATGAGTGCCTGGTATGTTTTCGGTGCGATGGGATTTTATCCCTTGTTGGTAGGAGATGCTTATTATGAGCTTGCTTCACCTCTTTTCAAACAGATTGTTTTGCACCTGTCCAATGGGCGTGAATTAGTGATCCGGACAAAAGGACAACAAGGCGGTCTTCCTGTCAAATCAATTCATTTTAATGGAAAGTCCATTAAAGATTATCGGATTTCCCATAACGATTTGATTCAAGGTGGTGAATTGATCTTTTCATATTAAGAGATAATAAGTAAATTATTTGGGTAAATCTTTTAGCTAATGAAAAAACTATTCGTGATTTTTCTATTTATTCCTTCTTTGGTAGGGGCTATGCAGAGTGGTGGACAGACTACTTCCATGCTTTATGCGCATCGGGCAAAACAAACATTGGATTCTTTGTATAGTAAGTATTCGGTTGTTAATACTTCCTTATTGAGAGAAAATTATCCTTTTGATCAAAAATATTCGGCTACTTATTTGGCTGATGGCGGGCAAAGTGCCGCCGCATCGAATTCCTTTTCTTATTTGTGGCCTTACTCCGGAACCTTTTCTGCCGTTAACGCTCTGTTTAAAGCAACGAAGGATACGGTATATCAATCGCTTTTATGTAGTAAAGTCTTGCCGGGGCTTGAAGAATATCTTGATTCTGTAAGGAAGCCAAGTGCCTATTCTTCTTATATTCATTCTGCCGCTCCGTCCGACCGGTTTTACGATGATAATATTTGGATCGGAATTGATTTCGTGGATGCGTATATGCTGACTAAAGATCCGCTGCTAATTGGAAAGGCCAAGCTGATCTGGAACTTTATAGAAAGCGGTATGGATGAAAAACTCGGAGGAGGAATTTATTGGTGTGAACAAAAGAAAGCATCGAAGAATACTTGCTCTAATGCGCCAGGGGCTGTTTTAGCTTTAAAACTTTTGAGGCTACGCAGGATAGTTCTTATTATTGGCAGGGAAGGGATTTGTATGAATGGACGAAAGCTTCTTTACAGGATTCCACCGATTATTTATATTTTGATCATATCGCACTTGATGGAAAGATAGGTAAGGCTAAATATGCTTATAACAGCGGGCAAATGCTACAAGCAGCTTCTTTGCTCTATCGGCTTACTAGGGATCAGCATTATTTAGTTGATGCCCAAAAGTTAGCTAATGCCTGTTATCTCTCTTTCTTCTATGACTTTACTCCGCCTTCTGGCAAACCATTCAAACTTTTGAAAGAAGGAAATATTTGGTTTAAAGCGGTTATGCTTAGAGGATTTTTAGAACTTTATGGGCTGGATGGAAATCGGATTTATTTAAATGCTTTTATCAAAAGCTTGGACTATGCATGGGATCATGCTCGTGATGGGAATGGCCTGTTTTCTACTGATTTAAGTGGAAAACAGGAAAATGCCAGAAAATGGCTGTTGACAGAAGCGGCGATAATTGAGGTGTATGCCCGTCTATCAATCCTAAAATAAACTACATTAAATAAGAGTGTTGAAAATGGTATGTTTAAGATTCGACCTTCTTACCTTGCCATTTTCGATATTCTTTGGGAGTCATGCCATACTTTTGAGTAAATTCCTTATAAAAATAGGATCGACTGGAAATCCCTACTTCCATAATAACTTCCTGAATTGAGAGTTTGGTATCTAGCAGTAAATAAGCTGCTTTTTCCATTCGAATATTTTTTATTAAGTCACTTGGGGGCATTTGTGATATTTCTTTAAACTTCCGGTAGAATTGGCGGGTACTCATATTACTGTTACTAGCTATAAATGAAGGACCCATGTCTTCCTGATCTATGTTTTCATAAATCATTTCCAATACTTTCTTGATAAATTCAGCTTGTTCCGTGGTTTTACATATAATGTTTTTTGTAATATCATGAGAGCCTTCTATATAAATTTGCTTAGGTACAGATTTTCCATATATGGCTTTGTTAACAATTTCTTTCA
The DNA here is from genome assembly GCA_965140335.1 of uncultured Bacteroides sp. Classification (GTDB taxonomy): domain Bacteria; phylum Bacteroidota; class Bacteroidia; order Bacteroidales; family Bacteroidaceae; genus Bacteroides. The sequence goes on along the minus strand of OZ223190.1, from coordinate 1,202,198 downwards.
GGAAAATAATATCATGGGGAATAATTATAGTCGCGTCGGCCAAGCCTATTAAGCTTTTTTGAATAGAAGTGCTCACCTGCCAGTTTAGCATGGGGATAAAACATATTTGTGAAAAGATGGAACGATTAGCTTTTATATAAGCCATAAATACATCTTCAGCATCAGTGTACATGTACATATCTACAATAAAGAGGAACGGCAGTTCTTTTTCTATTAATTCAAATGCTTGTTGTGCACTTTGAACCGTTTTTATTGAAAAATCTTCCGACAGAATATCTGTGATGATCCATGCAATTTCCTCTCTATTCTCCAGTAGTATTAACGTTTTCTTATTGTTGGTAAGAAGGGGCTTCTGCACAATACGGGGGAAAGTGATACATATGCCAGAAGCATGATCTATTCTGCAGATATTGCATTCCCATTGCTTAAAGGCACTTAAAATGAAATAGAGCAGAGTGTGCATTACAAATAATTCGTTGGCGGGAAATAAGAGTGCAGTGTCTTCTTTCTCTCCCGCTAAAATTCCGGTTAAGAGATTTAATCGGTGCTGATCCGGAGTGTTGAGATTCAACTTTAACAAATCATCTTTCTCCTCAAATCGAATATCTATCGATTGCGGATTATTACAACTTAAAAAATAATAGCAATAATAGAGTATACATTTAAATGCGTTACTATAAACGGGGAAGTTGAGTTCCTTTGGAATATCCGCTTTAACGAGTGAAGGCTGCATACCTTTTGATTCCAATAGCTTTAGTGTAAAATCCGATATCTCTTTCAAATTGATATTCTCTACTATATGGAATTCTAAAGGTGTGTTTTCGGTGATGTTTTGTTTGCTGATATTTCCCGAAAGAAAGAGTGGGGGAATCATGGTTTCCCGTATCATATCTGCTGCTTTCTTTCGTTCCTTTGATGGCATATCTTCATCAGTTCGTAGCTTATCACAGATATAATGTATTCCGGTAAAACAATTGAGGTATTCCATGTTTTGTTTTTCCGTGGTTGACTTTCTTATATTATCCTGCTCTGTTTCCAATAATTTCTTGAGTAGCTTCTCGCGTTTAAAGTAGCGTATCATCAAGAAGATGATATAGCAGATTAAAGATAAGCCCAGTAACAGATACACTATTTGAGCTAATATTGTCTGATACCATAAAGGTAAGATGGTTATGGGGAGTTCAAAATATTTATATTCCGTATTGAACACATCTTTTTTATAGCGAACTTTGAATACATAATTGCCTATTGGTATGGAAGAATACGATGCTTCGTCTAGGCTACTGAACGGACTCCATTCCTTATCATACCCTTCGAGTATATAAGAGTATTCAATATCTTTTCCAGATACATAGTCAGGGGCTATGAAGTTAAGTGAAAGAGAAACAGGACTTCCCTTAAAAAGTAGCGTTGATTTATCTTTTGAATAATAATCATTGATTTCTGTTGCTTTATTATTAACATTCAACCTTCTCAATAAGATGCTTGGGTAGTATTCCACATTGTTTGCAATGCTTTTATTAATATAGAGCAGTCCGTCTATACCACCGAAAAAGAGGATATGCGTATAGGGGCACTTATAATAGCCGTCATCACTGAACTCCCCTATTTGAACTCCACCGGAATAATAGTAAGCATGTGAAAAACCATTGTTAGGATTATATTTTATAATGCCTTTATTCGTACCTAGCCAGAGAAGTCCTTTATCGTCCTCAAGAATACCATGAATCATATCATTCAACAATCCTTGTTCGCGACCTACATATCGGGCTTTTATTTTCTCATGTTGGAAAGACAGAATGATGAGCCCGGAAGTCGTTCCGATATATATTTTATCTTTTCCAGAGAAGTGAATGCAAAGCACATCATCAACGGATTTATGTAAGATCCCTTTTAAGGATATCACTTTGTACTCTTTCGTATGCATATTAAAGCGTATGATGCCTTTTTGCCGGCTTCCTAACCAAAGGATAGAGTCTCCTTCTGCAATCATTGAGGAGAACATTGTGATCTCTTTTTGTTCGTAGAAAAAGTGAAATGCTTTTTGCCTTTTTATACTAATTTCATGTTGCCCTTTTTCCAGCGTGGCTTGTTGAAGCCCCTGTCCTGAAGTTGCTAAATATAAAACACTATCATTTGCTTCATATATACCATGTATTTGTGTTACTGAAGAAGCGCTTTTGTTCTTTGCTTGATGAAGCTTTTGATCGGTGAATGAATAATAGAGTAAACCGGATTCTCCTGCACCGATCCAGAATCCATTCATATAATTGCTTTGTTTGAGCGCATAAACTTGGAATTCATTATCCCATTTGGTGTAAGAAGATGCTTTTTGTATGCTGTTACCGGAATAGATTGTCGCTTTATCCGCCGAAATCCCGTTGCGATAATCTGCTATGCGGATAATTCCGTCTCCTTTTGTCCCCAGCCATAAATTGCCAAATTTGTCGCTCATGATGGACCTTACTTGCCTGCTTAAGTTGGGTGATAATTCTTTTAACATAATGTTAGTTGCTATGGCACTCTTCTTATAGTAAGCTATTGCCCCTTTTCCATCTGAACCCAACCATAGTATGTCTTGGTTAATATCTTTATAGATATCAAATATGCGGATATTTCGGTTTATAATATCTTCCTTGTATTTCTTAGAAGCTTGCAGACGAAAGAGCCCATTTGTACGGAATGCGATCATTATGTCATCGTAGAATGGGACAATTCCTTTAATATCGCCGTACTTATTGGTTAAGGTACCGATATTTCTGATGTATATTTTAGATTTTCGCGTAGTATCATATAAATAGAGATTTTGCTTGGAATCGACGAAGCAAAGTACGCCATGCTGATAGAAAAGATATTTGATAGGATTTGTATTGAAGGAAACATAAGCGACTGTAAGTTTTGCTTGCGCTGTATTGCTGTTGAAAGAGCTTAAAGCGTAGTGGTAAATACCTTTTGCATTGGCAGGAGAGATCCATAGATCTCCATTATCTGACACGTATGTTCTCGATTCGAGATCATTTATTTTATAATTTAAGCGAGCTATCTCTATGAATTTGTGTTGGATGGTGTTATAATATCTTATCCAATCCTGTCCTATGACCCAAGTATTGCCTTTTGCATTTGAATAAAGACAGTAATCGTCTGGAAAATCATAATTGGCTATTACTTGTTTGGAGTCCAGAGAAAAGCGACTAATTCCCAAATGTGTGGAAATCCATAAACAGTTGCCGTCTGCTTGCCTTATGCTATGAATGATGTTATTGTTCAGCGTTTTATTTAGTGCGAAGTTTGAACGATATACCTCCATCGTTTTTCCATCGTAACAGTTAATTCCGTCGTATGTTCCAAACCACATTAATCCCGAGTGATCTTGGAATACACTGATGACGGCACTGTTCGATAATCCTTGTTGATGGTCCACTTTCGAAGAAACATAGGGAAAATTGGCATTCGCATAATTCTTGAGACAACTGACCAAGGTTATAATTAAGATAATGTAGATCTTCATGGATGGATATATAAATAGAATTAACTTTTATACAAAGTTACTTTTTTATTTTTATCCTTCAAGTATCACAGACCCCTAAATTTAGAGGAAGACTATGCTTGAATCCGGTTTCGTTAAACACTTTTCCGCTTATACTTGTTACTTTTGCATATAATACTAATTTCTATGAATAGAATATGCTCTCTTTTCGAAATTGAATACCCTATTATACAAGGGGGAATGGTGTGGTGCAGTGGCTGGCGTTTGGCTTCAGCGGTTAGTAATGCTGGTGGATTAGGTTTGTTGGGTTCCGGTTCCATGCATCCGGAAACACTTCGTGAGCATATTCGTAAATGCCGGGATGCAACCAACCGACCTTTTGGTGTCAATATTCCCCTGATGTATCCTCAAATAGAAGAAGTTATGCAGATTGTAGCTGATGAAGCCGTCCGTATTGTCTTTACTTCAGCCGGAAGTCCTAAGAAATGGACCGGTTGGCTTCATGAACATGGCATTAAAGTCGTTCATGTTATCTCGTCATCTCGCTTTGCAATAAAATGTGAGGAAGCCGGCGTTGATGCTCTTGTGGCTGAAGGGGTTGAAGCCGGAGGGCATAATGGACGAGAAGAGACCACTACATTTTGCCTTATTCCAGCCGTTCGTGCGGCTACTGATCTGCCATTGATTGCTGCCGGTGGCATTGCAACCGGAGAAGGGATCCTTGCCGCCCGGATATTAGGTGCGGAGGCAGTTCAGATGGGGACGCGATTTGCTTTGACTGCCGAAAGTTCGGCTCACGAATCCTTCAAATCTTATTGTTTGAATCTGAATGAAGGAGATACCCGGTTGCTCTTGAAGAAATTGGGACCGGTGCGCTTGGTCAAGAACCAATTTAGAGATGCTGTTGAAGTAGCAGAAGCAGCAGGAGCCACTGAAGAAGAACTTCGTGTACTCTTATCGAAAGGTCGGGCGAAAAAGGGGATATTTTGTGGGGACTTAGATGAAGGAGAATTGGAAATAGGGCAGGTTTCAGCTCTTCTCCGTGACAAACCTATCCAAACCGTCCGGGAGGTTATGCATGAATTGCTTGAGGGGTATGCTAAAGCTTCTGCTTCAATGAAGAACAGTTCTCTCATATAGTCCTTTTAGTTTTCACTTTATTTGTTAACAGTTCCATTTTCTTGTATAATTGTTCTATTTTTCATATTAAGGTTTGTTGCGTATCGAAGATATTGTTTATTCTGGTATTTTTGTCCTAAAAATAATATGATGTCGGGAGTTACAAAGGTAGGAATTTATTCGGTCATACCCTCAAGGGATACGAATTCAGATAGCATAAGAGTAATTGATGATGATATCGCTGTTGTTAATGATATTAACCATATCAGTTCAATCCTTGACGGGCCAAGTAAACTGGAAGCTGCTGGCATTGGACTTTGTTTGCAGGGAAGCGGCTCTTTTAGCATAAATTTGGATGCTTTTGATGTGGTTTCTGGAAGACTGTTACTTATATTGCCGGGTCAGATCATTGAGAGCCATGAAGTCAGTGAAGATTTTGAAGGTCTTTTTGTTGCGGTATCAAAGAATTTGCTCGAAGAATTTTCCAAAGAGAACAATATTTTTTCTTTGTTTTTTCAACTGAAGTATATCCATTATTTAGATATAACGGAAGAGGAAAAGGCACTATTTATAGAATATCATCAATTTATATGGAGAATGATGGGGAATGAGGCAAATCCTTATCGAAAAGAGTCAATCTTTGGGTTATTGGAAAGTTTTTTTTATGAACTTTTCCATGTGTTTGAACAGCATAAGTCCCTTGTGCCTCCTTCTGCAGCTAATAAAAGCCGAAAAGAACATATTCTGCAACGCTTTTTCGAGGAACTGTCCAAGCATTATCAGACAGAACGCAGTGTCTCATTTTATGCCGGTCAACTTTGTCTCACCCCTAAACATCTTTCTGTTGTTTTGAAGGAAGTTAGCGGAAAAACAGTGCGGGAATGGGTGGATGAATTTGTTATTTTGGAAGCTAAAGCATTGCTTAATTCATCTAGCCTGAGTATTCAGGAGATCTCTGATCAGCTGCATTTTGCCAATCAATCTTTTTTTGGCAAATACTTTAAGCACGCCGTAGGTATTTCTCCCAAAAATTATAGAGAGAGCAAATAATGAAATTTATTTATATAAAAAGAAAGGGATTCCGCTAAGCATCCCTTTCTTTTTCTCTCTAAAAATATAAGAGGTACTCTCTCACATTTATCGAAATTCTTTATTATAGGATAACCGGTTCATATTTCAGTCCATACACATCTGCTACGGCCTTGAATGTTACTTTTCCCTCTACGATATTTAGTCCGGCTGCCAGAGAAGCATCATCCTTGCAAGCTTGTTTCCACCCTTTGCATGCAAGAGCTATAGCATACGGGAATGTTGCATTGGTCAATGCAAGAGTAGAGGTATAAGGTACTGCACCCGGGATATTGGCAACCGCATAGTGTACTATGCCGTCTACTATATAAACAGGATCGGTGTGTGTGGTAGCATGTGACGTTTCAAAGCATCCGCCCTGATCAATGGCTACATCTACAAGTACACTTCCGGTTTTCATTAACTTCAGCATATCCTTTGTGATAAGATGAGGTGCTTTATCGCCCGGAATCAATACTGAACCCACTACAAGATCAGTTGTAGGTAGTTCCATTCGGATGTTATGTTCCGACGAATAGAGCGTTTTAACATTCTTGGGTAATATCTCGCTTAGATAACGTAAACGTGGAAGTGAAATGTCGGTAATGACAACATCTGCTCCTGTTCCTGCAGCCATTAATGCTGCATTTACGCCTACTACACCGGCACCGAGAATGAGAACCTTAGCTGGCTTCACTCCAGGGACACCGCCCAATAAGAAGCCTTTTCCGCCTTGAGGCTTTTCCAGAAAACGTGCACCTTCCTGAATTGACATGCGCCCGGCAACTTCACTCATAGGGATTAGGAGTGGCAGACTGCGGTCTGCTTTCTCTACTGTTTCATAGGCAATGCAGATTGCTCCGCTTTTGATCATAGCGTCGGTAAGTTCTTTATCGGCGGCAAAGTGGAAGTAGGTGAACAATATTTGTCCCTTTTTTATTAATTTGTACTCCGGAGTGATAGGTTCCTTTACTTTCACAATCATTTCTGCCACGGCATAGGTTTCCTCAATAGTCGGTAACATTTTTGCACCTGCAGTGATGTATTCTTCATCAGAAAAACCACTACTCACACCCGCTGAAGCCTGTACGTAAACAATATGACCTTTTTTTACTAAATCAGCTACACCGGCAGGGGTCATTCCTACACGGTTTTCATTGTTTTTGATTTCTTTAGGTACTCCTATAACCATAAACTTTTTAATTTTTGGGGGTTAAACATGGCGCAAGTTAGTGATTTCAAGTATTCGTTATACCTGAATATTGCGTGTTTTACAACAGAATTTTTATAAAGTTACAATATGATACAGATATACCGATTCTTGTTTTAAAATAATGGTTTATTTGTGATTTAAATGTGTTAATGATATGTATGCATCTCTTGTTGTTTCTTTATGATGAAATTCAACCTGTTTCTCTGTCTTTTGGTAATTTAATACTAATGAAACTTTTTATATGGACGGTTGGATTTGATATTCTTAACTTACTTGGTTATCAATGTCTATACCAATCATAGTGTTTTGCATCTTTATTTTCATCTCTTTTTATTTTCATCTTTTCTTTGGTCTTACGCAGACGGTAGAGACTGCCAAGCATAACAATAAAGCATATTATAATGAGTATGCTTACCGCTAAAAAGGCATATTTATAGAAAGTGGTGTTCATTTTTAATGTAAATATATATAGTGGTAAATAGGTATCTATTGTTTGTTTATGCTGCAAATATAATTTTTTTATAATATAAAACCGTGAAAAATATTGTTTTATTTAATCATTTAAGTTGTTTTATCTGTTCATCGATAGCAAACCTTTATTATCTTTACCTATAATTGTTCGTTCAGTGCTAGGGATTATTTTTATCTTTGTATCCGTTTAAAGAGACTTATGTTTATGAATTTAGTTATAGCACCTTCCATACTTTCTTCTATTTTATTCTTTGCCGGTATTTTGCAAGGGGGATCTTTAAGTAGAGCTCAAACAACAGTTGAGATTGCCGACTCTTTGCAAGCGGACAGTACAATATCAATGTCGTCTGAGCTTCAAGAAGTATCTCCATCGGTACAAGCAATTTCTTTTGTCCCACCATTTGATTTTCCAATTACATTTGCCGGAAACTTTGGCGAGATCCGTGCTAATCATTTTCACGGTGGACTGGATTTTAAGACAGGAGGTGTTATTGGTAAACTGGTACATGCTTTGGCAGATGGTTATATTTCTCGGATATGTGTCACTCGCGGATCAGGGTATGTGCTTTATGTGAGATATAATAATGGTTATACCACCATTAACCGCCATTTAAGCGCATTTGTCGGTGGTGTTGCCCAAAGGGTGGAAGCATTGCAATATGCAAAAGAATCTTGGGAGGTGGAAATCGATCCGAAGCCGGATGAATACCCGGTAAAGGCAGGGCAACAGATTGCCTGGAGCGGCAATACGGGATATTCTTTCGGCCCTCATTTACATTTAGACCTGTTTGAAACGAAGACCGGTGATTTTATTGATCCGCTTCCTTTCTTTAAAAAATGGGTTAACGATACCATGGCTCCTCGTGCTGAGAGTATCATGTTGTTTCCACAACCCGGTAAGGGAGAAGTAAATGGTCGGCAAGTCAGGCAGGCTTTTCCAGCCAACTCACATCGGTTGATTACGGCATGGGGGATCATTGGGGTAGGGCTTCGTGCACATGATTATATGAATGGCGTTTCCAATCATTATGGAGTACGTACGGTTATTCTTGAGGTTGATGGCAAAGACGTTTTTCGCAGTAATGTGGACCGCTTTTCATCCAATGAAAACAGAATGATTAATTCGTGGACGTTTGGGACTTATATGAAATCATTTATTGATCCCGGGAATACTTTGAGGATGTTGCATGCTTATAATGGTAATCGCGGATTGATTGATATTAATGAAGAACGTCCTTACCGTTTTGTTTATACACTGGAAGATGCTTTTGGTAATACCTCGAAAGTCCGTTTTATCGTGCAAGGACATAAGGTGCCCGTCCGTCCTGTGGAACATCGCGAGAAGTACGTATTCCGTTGGAACAAGGTGAATTATCTTCAGGAACCGGGAATGGAATTGGTGATTCCCCGTGGTATGCTTTACGATGATGTTTGGCTAAATTACGTGGTACGTGCCGATAGCGGAGATGTTGCCTTTACTTATCAATTGACAGATGAGCGCGTGCCTTTGCAAAGCGGCTGTGAATTGCGCATCGGGCTACGTCGTCGCCCTGTTAGTGATACGACAAAGTATTATATGGCCCGTCTCAATGGGCATGGGGGGAAGTATAGCGTTGGCGGTACTTACGACAAAGGTTTTATAAAAGCTCATATTCTTGAATTGGGTACTTATACTGTTGCTCTTGATACTATTCCGCCTGAGATTATTCCTATAGCTCCAAGAGCTTGGGCACGTTCGGGACGAATCACTTATCGTTTAAAAGATAAGGAGAGTGGCATTCGTAGCTACCGGGGTACAGTAGATGGTAAGTGGGCTTTGTTTGGAATACCTAACGCCGTAAATGGGAGCTTGGTTTATGAACTTGATGGTAAGCGGGTGAAACGGGGTGGAAGGCATGTGGTGGAGATAAGCGCAACCGATCGATGCGGTAACACAAGTGTTGAACGAACCACTTTTTTCTGGTAAGCACTTAGTTTAAGCCCTATAATAAGTATTACATTTTAGATGGGCCGTTATGCATCGTTTTAGCATTTATCAATGAATATTCATGGTAATTGAGCTTTTTCTGTTAGGTACTGTTTAGCTAAAATATAAGTATAATAGGAGGGCTTGGAAATTTAAATCATTTAGCAATTATAATAATAACAACGAATTATGAAAAGAAAAAGACTGACTCTTTCCGTCTTGTTTGTAACGACAATGATTGTTAACGCACTTGCTTGTACAAATCTTATTGTAGGTAAGAATGCTTCGACAGACGGTTCTACTATTGTTTCTTATGCAGCCGATTCATACGGTTTGTTTGGTGAATTATATCATTATCCGGCCGGCATGCATAAGAAGGGTGAGATGATGGATATTCACGAGTGGGATACCGGCAAGTATCTCGGGCAGATTGAACAAGCACATCGTACGTATAATGTGATTGGAAATATGAACGAATTCCAGTTGACTATTGGAGAAACGACTTTTGGTGGACGTTCCGAACTTGCTGATTCGACTGCTATAATTGACTATGGTAGTCTGATTTATCTCGGTCTTCAACGTGCACGTACTGCCCGCGAAGCCATTAAAATCATGACCGACTTAGTACAGGAATACGGCTACTATAGTGAAGGTGAGTCTTTTACGATAGCTGATCCTAATGAAGTTTGGATTATGGAGATGATTGGCAAAGGCCCCGGAGTACGTGGTGCGGTATGGGTGGCGGTTCGTGTGCCTGACGATTGCATTTCGGCACATGCCAATCAAAGCCGTATCCATCAGTTTAATATGGACGACAAGGATAACTGCATGTACTCTCCCGATGTCATTTCTTTTGCTCGTGAGAAAGGTTATTTCACCGGAGTCAACAAAGACTTCAGTTTTGCCAATGCTTATGCACCGCTTGATTTCAGTGCCCGTCGCTATTGTGAAGCCCGTGTATGGAGCTATTTTAATATGTTTACCGACCGTGGACAGGAGTTTCTTCCTTATATAGAAGGTAAAACCGACCAACCCATGCCGATTTTCGTGAAACCCAATCGTAAAATCTCCGTGCAAGATGTGAAGAATGCGATGCGCGACCATTACGAAGGGACTCCGTTCGATATCAGTAAAGATTTTGGTGCAGGTCCATATCATACTCCGTATCGGCTGTCTCCGCTTTCATTTGAAGTCAACGGTCAAAAATACTTTAATGAACGTCCCATCTCTACGCAACAAACCGGTTTTGTATTCGTAGCTCAGATGCGAGCTTCCTTGCCCGATGCTATAGGCGGGGTACTCTGGTTTGGCACAGACGATGCCAATATGACTGTGTTTACACCGGTATATTGCTGTACGGATAAAATCCCCGTATGTTACACGCGTGTGGATGGGGCCGATTATATTACTTTCTCCTGGAATTCTTCTTTCTGGATTTTCAATTGGGTGGCCAATATGGTCTATCCCCGCTATGATCTGATGATCGGTGATGTACGCGCTACGCAGTCGGAAGTGGAAACGACTTTCAATGAGGCACAAGAAGGCGTTGAGGCCGCTGCTGTAAAGCTTTATGCCACCGACCCTGCCAAAGCAAAAGCATTCCTGACCAACTATACCAATATGACGGCTCAGAGCACATTTGATACGTGGAAGCACTTGGGTGAGTTCCTCGTTGTGAAATATGCTGATGGTGTGGTACGTCGTATGAAAGACGGAAAGTTTGAACGGAATGCCATTGGTCAACCTGCCGGAGTGGTTCGTCCGGGATATCCTAAAGAATTCCTCGAAGAGTATGTGAAACAGACTGGTGATCGTTATAAAATTCCTCAATAAATCTAGGTTTTATGAACTTATTGGTCTACATTTGTGTCACAACTATTGAATAAAATATTAACTTATAAATAAACATAGATATGGAAAATCAGGAACTTATCAAGCAGGTAACTGAGAAAGCCGGTAAATGGCTTAATCCTTCTTACGATGCCGAAACACGGGCCGAAGTAAAACGTATGTTGGAGAATGAAGACAAAACCGAACTGATTGAATCTTTCTATAAAGACTTGGAGTTTGGCACTGGTGGACTTCGCGGTATTATGGGCGCTGGTTCCAACCGGATGAACATCTATACGGTGGGGGCTGCAACTCAAGGACTTTCAAACTACCTGAACAAGTGTTTCAAGGGTAAAGATCAAATATCTGTTGTGGTAGGTCACGATTGCCGTAATAACAGTCGTAAATTTGCTGAAATATCAGCCGACATCTTCTCTGCCAACGGTATCAAAGTCTATCTTTTTGAGGATATGCGTCCTACGCCTGAAATGTCCTTTGCGATTCGTCATCTGGGTTGCCAGAGCGGGATCATTTTGACTGCGAGTCACAATCCTAAAGAATATAATGGTTACAAAGCTTATTGGGATGATGGAGCACAGGTACTTGCCCCGCACGATACAGGTATCATTGATGAAGTCGGTAAGATAGCTTCTGCTGCTGATATCAAGTTTCAAGGCAACAAAGCACTGATTCAATCCATTGGCGAAGATATTGATAAAATCTACCTTGATCAGGTGAAGACGGTCAGCATTGAGCCCGAAGCCATTGCACGTCATAAAGACATGAAGATTGTCTACACACCTATCCACGGTACAGGTATGATGCTGATTCCACGCTCTCTTAAAATGTGGGGATTCGAAAATGTGCATACCGTTCCCGAACAGATGGTAAAGGATGGTAACTTCCCTACCGTTGTGTCTCCTAATCCTGAAAATGCGGAAGCTCTTTCAATGGCCGTAGCTCTGGCAAAGAGTATTGATGCTGACTTGGTAATGGCTTCTGATCCTGATGCCGACCGTGTGGGTATTGCCTGTAAGGATGATAAAGGCGAATGGGTATTGATTAACGGCAATCAGACTTGCCTCATGTATCTTTATTACATTCTGACACAATACAAATTGTTGGGTAAGATCAAAGGCGATGAATTTTGTGTGAAGACAATTGTAACCACCGAGCTGATTAAGAAGATAGCCGATAAGAACCATATCGAGATGAAAGACTGCTATACCGGATTCAAATGGATAGCCCGTGAAATTCGTCTTGAAGAAGGGAAGAAGAAATACATTGGTGGGGGAGAAGAGAGTTATGGTTTCCTAGCCGAGGACTTTGTTCGCGATAAAGATGCCGTATCAGCTTGCTGTCTCATTGCAGAAGTTGCCGCATGGGCTAAAGATCATGGTAAGACCTTGTTCGAACTCTTGCTCGATATCTACGTAGAGTATGGTTTCTCAAAAGAATTCACCGTTAACGTAGTGAAACCCGGTAAGAGTGGTGCCGACGAGATCAAGCAAATGATGACTAACTATCGCAATAATCCACCGAAAGAAATCGCTGGTTCGAAAGTGGTTTGCCGGAAAGACTACATGACATTGAAGCAAACCGATGTTGTTACCGGTAAAGAAACGCCGCTGAACATGCCCGATACCTCTAACGTACTGCAATACTTCACTGAGGATGGAACCAAGGTTTCTGTTCGTCCTTCGGGCACGGAACCCAAAATCAAATTTTACTTTGAAATCAAAGGCGAGATGGGTTGCCGTAATTGCTATTACGGGGCTAATGCTGCTGCTGAAGAAAAGATTAAAGCCGTACGCCAGTCACTGGGTATCTAAATCGAAATTCTATACCTAAAGTCAGGGCGGGATGGAGCAAGCTAAGCATTGCATATATCCCGCCCTGATTTTTTATTTAGCTGTATGATAGACTTCTACAACAATGAAAGACTGCATATGTCTATTTCTTTAGGTAAGAAAATAGAACGTGAACTTTTTTAGGTGTAAAAGAATATTAAGTGAACTAATTTAGGTACAACAAACGAAGTTGTCAACTACTTCCAGTATAATACAGGCACTTGGGAATAATCAAATGATTCCATATTATATTAAATTTAGCATAGTACAAAGGTAAGAAAAATCTTAAATTTTAGTTTAAGTAAACTCTAAGTTAATTGAAAGTATAGTTCATCCATTTCATGGATTGTTTGTCCTCTCTAATTCTGTCAGCGGGCTATAAACAACTAGAGGGTGTGTTACCCCCCCCTTTTTTTTAACGAAATCCCCCCGCCACAAAGACTTGTAGCGGGGGGGGATTTTCTGATTTTGGGAGTTTTGACAAACCCTCTAGATTATTTATTAAACAGTAATTTATAAAAGGAAGAATAGGTTGCTATCCCTGCCTTTACTTCTTTACCTCTTTTTTCTTTAACAGGAATTTATCAATAACTTTCTTGTAAGTCGGTTTGTCCGCTGCTCCACGGAAGAGTTGCGGCTGTCCATCCATCGGAATGAAGACTAGCAGTGGAATACTTGTTGCATTGAACAAGGATGCTAATTCCTGTTCTTTATCAACATTTACCTTATAAAAGGTAACTTGGTTTTCATATTCTTTTGCCAATCCTTCCATAATAGGAGATACCATCCGGCAAGGACCACACCAGTCTGCATAAAGATCTATAATGGCTGGTTTGTTGCCCTTATACTTCCATTCTTTTGCTGTTTGGTAGTCAAATACATTCTTGACGAACATGTCTTTATTCATCTTGATTACCCCACTGACTTTGCTTTCTTCTTTATTACTCTGCTTCTGTGGAGTTTCATCATTGGCGGCGTAAGTGAATGCACCTGTAATGATAAGTGCTATGAGTAATATGGTTTTTCTCATGACTGTTCTTTTTTAAGCTTGTTCAATAGCAGTTTTCAGATCACTGCCGTTAATTACTCCTGAATGCCTCCAAACACCTTCTCCTTTTTTAAAGATAATAAATGTGGGGACGGCTTGTATCCTGTATTTCTCAGCTAGATCTTCGTGCTGGTCAACGTCAATCTTCACAATTCTGGCATTATCGCCTATTTGCGTCTTCACCTGCTCGAGCACCGGATGCATAGCTTTGCATGGTCCGCACCATGTTGCAAAAAAATCAACCAAAATAGGTTTCTCAGATTGTATTAGTTCTTCAAATTTTTCCATAATTATTCCCTTTCTATCGTTTTTAGTAAATAAGCTATTGCTAGTCTATTCATTTGAAAAATGGTGTCTATCCTAGCTTTTTTTTAATTTTACTACATAACAAACTTTAATTGGAATAAGTTCAGTCCTTTATGGTCAACTCTTTGATAAGGCGTGTGGCACCGGCATACTTGTCTATAATGAATAGGATGTAGCGGATGTCCACACAGGCCGCTCTTTGTGATGACGGACGGAAAGCGATGTCGCCTGTCAGACCTTCATAATTACGGTCGAATCCTGTTCCGATCAATTCTCCTTTTGCGTTGAATACCGGACTTCCTGAGTTTCCTCCCGTATTGTCTGTATTAACAATGAAGCAGACCGGCATTTCTCCGTCTGCCATGGCGTATTGACCGAAGTCCTTGGTTTGATACAGCTTTTTGAGCTTTTCCGGAACTACAAATTCCCAATTGTTGGGATCCTCTTTTTCCATTACCCCACTGAGCGTGGTGTAGTATTTGTATTCCACTCCGTCTGCGGGAGAGTAGGGCATTACTTGTCCGTAGGTGAGGCGCATGGTGGAGTTGGCATCGGGATAGATTGGCAGACCGGCGTCTTTCTTCATATCCATCATTCCTTTTACCCATATCTTATGAGCCGCATTATATTCTTTATTGGTCTCGGCCATTCCAAAAGCTGTTTGTAATAGACCGTCGGTGATGGAGTGTTGAAACAATACCATCCAGTCGAAAGCTACTTTATAAAGTTTGGGCTTGCGGATAAAGCGGTCAAAGTTGGCTTGACTGCCGAATAGGGAATATTTAAAGCAAGCATCGATAAAAGCGTCACTGTTGCCTTTAAAACGCTTGTCTATAACTTTGAATATGCTGATCCGTTCTTCTTTCGGAATATATTGCATATAGATTCTCATCATTTTTTTTGCAACGCTGCACTCCACATCAGGGAAGGGGACAGATGCAAAGTATCTGTTTGCGGCATTTTTCAAACTGTCTGCCGCCGCTTCAATCTGTGATTTGTCCTTACTTCTTAATGCAAATATCATGTTTGCTGTATTGGGTATGCGCATAAAGTCCATTCCCGTGATTAATGCTTCCTGAATGGCTTGTTGATGGTAGAGGTAGGGGCGTCGTTGCGCTACAATATTTCTAATTTCATTAAATGCTTTCAGATAAGAGCTGTCGTTCCGGGCAATCCCTCTGGCGAGTAATTGCTGTTGTTGCTGTTTCTTAGTCTCAAGAACTTTTAAACGAACGAGTCCTTCGTTCATCCCAATTGCATTTTTCCAATAATTTGCCGATGAGGCATATTTACTGGCATAGTGTATCCGTACGTCGGGGCGTTTTTGCATCTCCTCCATCAATGCTTCCTGACGGACTCCGCGTACATGCTGGCGCATGAAGTTGACTGTCTGCATCCGTTCTTCCACTTCATCGGATATCATATATCGCCAATTACGTCCAGGGAAACCCATAATGAAGGTGAAATCGCCTTCTTTGTAACCAGCCAGACTTATAGTGAGATGCTTCTTCACTCTTAATGGAACGTTATCAGGGGAGTATTGTGCTGGTTCGCCATTGGGTGTGGCATAAATACGGAACAGAGAGAAATCTCCGGTATGGCGTGGCCACATCCAGTTGTCCGTATCTGCACCAAATTTACCAATGGACGATGGTGGTGCGCCAACCAGTCGGATATCGCTATAAGTCGTTTTTATGAACAGATAGTATTCATTTCCGCCATAGAATGCTTTTAATTCTATGCTTTGTCCGGGCTTGTCCGTTATATTATTTTCTTTTGTGAAACGTTTGCTCACCTCACTCAGATATTTAGGCGAAATGTAGTTGACGCCCTTAGGATCGGGATCTTTTTTGAGCTGTTCGTTTACGTACTGGGTTACATTGAGTATTTTGTCAATATAGGTAATGGTTAAACCCTTAATGGGGAGTTCTTCCTGGTTATTCATGGCCCAGAATCCATTAGTCAGATAATCGTGTTCAACAGTGCTTTGCTGCTGTATTGATCCGTATCCGCAGTGATGGTTAGTGAGCACCAGTCCTTCAGCTGAGATGACTTCACCCGTGCAACCCCTACCGAAATGAACTACGGCATCTTTAAGTGAAACGCCTACGGGATTGTATATCTGGTCGACTGGTATTTGTAATCCCAGTTCCATCATGGCAATTTTATTTTGCTTCTGTAAGTCAGTAAGCATCCACATCCCCTCATCTGCAAAAATCAAATTGCTGCTGATGAAGATGGAAAGTAAGAATAAAAGATTTTTTTTCATTATAATCGTTTGCTAGTGAAGAAATAAGGCTGTGTCAAAACTAACTTTAAAGTTTTCGGCACAGCCTTGTTTGTATGATCTAATTTTACTGCAATGATGATGCAGTATATAGGTTTATTCTACTATATTCATTTCATTGATCAGGCGCTGGCAACCTCCTAATTTATCGAGAATGAAGAGTACATAACGCACATCAAGACAAATGCAACGTTGGAGTTTATTGTCAAAATTGATATCACCGCTTAATGATTCCCAATTTCCGTCGAAGGCACAACCAATCAGTTCACCGTTGGCATTGAGTACCGGACTGCCGGAATTACCTCCGGTAATATCATTGGTGCTCAGGAAGCAGATAGGCATTTTCCCGTCTGCCATGGCGTAGCGACCGAAGTCTTTTTTCTCAATCAGTTCCTTAAGCTTAGCCGGTACGGTAAATTCGCGATCTTCGGGATTCTCCTTTTGAAGAACGCCGTCGGTTGTAGTATAATAGTTGTAATGTACTCCGTCACGCGGATCATATGACTTGATATTTCCATAGGTCAGGCGAATGGTAAAATTAGCATCAGGATAGGAAGGTACGGGCAACTTCATTTCCTCTAGTCCGCGAATATAGCTTTTGTGGAGCAGGGCTAATTCTTTTGATGATTGAGTCATTGCCTTGCTGATTTCAATCAATTTGTCATACTTGGCTTGACTGTATTGCGTCGCTAAATCTTTCTCAATAGCTTTTACCGTCGGTTTCTTAATGAACTTATCAAAGTTTTTCTGGTTAGCCAGGATGGAATTGTCATACATGTCATCAATGTATGCATTGTAGTTTCCTTTGTATTTTTGGTCTATTGTCTGGAAGAAAGCAGGGCGTTCCTCGGCAGGGATTGCTTCTGCATATGCCGGGAAAATAGCTTTGGCTACCTTGCGGTCCACTTCGTGATCATAATCTTTATTATGAATATCTTCAAATACTTTTTTCAACTGTTCGACGGATTCATTGACGATAGAGTCATTCTTATCTTCCAGTCCCTTTTTCAATTTATTCATGATCTGATAAGGACTTCCGAATTCAATAGCTCCTCTAAATGCTTCTGCCAAGTAGTAGAATTGGCGTTTCAATG
Organism: uncultured Bacteroides sp.; assembly: GCA_965140335.1. Classification (GTDB taxonomy): domain Bacteria; phylum Bacteroidota; class Bacteroidia; order Bacteroidales; family Bacteroidaceae; genus Bacteroides. The sequence goes on along the minus strand of OZ223190.1, from coordinate 1,184,459 downwards.
GCATTGTTTGTGCGACCAGACTATCTATCTTTCCTACCACTCCCTGATATTCGGTCTTGTCTTTTGCGAACTCTTCAAATTTCTTTTCCTGCTCTGCTTTTGCACCAAGAACATTATTGTCGATAATCGCCTTGTTCATGCCTATTGAATTCTTCCAATAGTTGCTGGAACCTGCAAACTTGCTTGCATATTGAATTCGCGTCTTATCACTGGCATTCATCACTTCTTTTAAGACAGCCAGACGTACGCCACGTATTTTAATACGGGGTTCGTTAGAAGCCTCCATACGTTCCTTTACTTCAGAAACCGTAAGATAGCGGCTGGTGCTTCCCGGGAATCCCATGATCATGGTGTACTCACCTTCTTTTAGTCCCTTGATGGAAATCGGGAAATATTTAGGTGTTTTCAGCGGCTTATTGTCAGGTGAATAATTTGCCGGATCGCCATTAGCATCGGCATAGATGCGGAATATGGAGAAATCACCGGTATGACGGGGCCACATCCAATTGTCCGTTTCACCTCCGAATTTGCCAATAGAAGAGGGGGGAGCTGCTACCATGCGTACATCGGTATACACTCTTTTATAAAACATGTAGTATTTATTTCCGGCATAAAATGGAAGTGCTTGGACTTGGATGCCTTTCTTGTCTTTTAAATCACTCTTGTCAAACAACTCTTTAGCCAACTTATTCAAAAACGGAGATGTTAGTGCATCTGTTTCAGTGACTTCTCCGGATGCTATTTTTTCATTCACTATGTCAGTGACATCTTGAATGCGTACAACGAACTGGAATTTTAATCCCGGAGTTGGTAATTCCTCATCGGCACTTTTCGCCCAGAATCCGTCTGTCAGATAATCATGTTCCACGCTACTATGCTGTTGAATGGAAGCATAACCGCAATGATGGTTTGTTAGAATTAATCCTTCTGGAGAGATTATTTCACCGGTACAGCCCCCACCGAAAATACCAACCGCATCTTTTAATGATAATCCATTGGGGTTATAAATATCATCAGCTTCAAGGTTCAAACCTTGCTTTTTCATTAAATCAATGGAATGCTGCTCCTTCATTAATTGTAGTAACCACATTCCTTCATCCGCTTTCAATGCAGGGCATAATGCAAGTGCAATGATTGCAATCAAGTAGTTTTTAATTCTCATATATTTTCATCATTTAGTTTATCAACACTATAAGTCGGCTTTGACTATCAATTATTGCAAAAATAAGAAAACTTAATGAAAAGTTACTTTATAGATGTCTATTTATAAGGATTATTAAAGAAAAAAAGGATAGTAAGATTTAAATATTGGTAAAATATTTCCTTACAGAATTAAAGGTGCGTATCTTTGTTTCTCTTTTATAAATAAATAGTATTTGCATGATTAAGATGAGTATAAATCGTTTCTTGTTTTTTTTAGTTTTACTCTTTACTTTCGCTTCTTGTGACAGGAAGTATAAGATTGAGGGTACTTCGTCTATTACAAGTCTTGATGGGAGAATGCTTTATCTCAAAACATTGCAAGGCGGGCGATGGACGAATGTTGATTCGGCTGAAGTGGTGCATGGTCTTTTTTCTATGAGTGGATTGCTGGACTCCGCTATGATGGTAACCCTCTTTATGGATGATGAAGGAATTATGCCATTAGTATTGGAACATGGAAAAACAGAAGTGTCAATATCACTTTCCCAGTTATCGGCAAAAGGCACTCCTTATAATGAGACTCTTTATGAATTCATTGATAAACGAAATGCTTTTGAAGTCCAATTGGAGGACTTGGAGAGTAAAGAGGCCCGTATGGTGTTAGATGGTGCCAATCTGGCGGATGTTCATCAGCAATTGGCTGATGAGAATGCTAAGGTGATGAAAGAGATGAATGATTATATCAAAGGCTTTATTATTGATAATTACGATAATGTACTTGGCCCGAATGTGTTCATGATGCTATGCAGTACATTACCTTATCCTGTTATGACTCCTCAAATAGAAGAGATATTGAAAGATGTTCCTGCTTCATTTAAGTCCAACCGGCTGGTTAAAGATTTTATTACCAAGGCTAAAGATAACATGCAGTTGATTGATGAACATCGGAGGATGGAGCAAAATCTGGTGGAAAAGCACTAACGATCAATCTTGGTCTTCATTCCTTACCATTCCTTTGTATTCTTCCGGCAATGCACTTTCCACATTGGCATAAGCCATCTCCAATGTTTTCCTTATTGATTCATTTCCTTTCCCTTGTGGTGGAATAGGATCATGTATGGTTAATATCATGCGATGCCGGTGTATCCATTTACCGGTGCGGGGAAGAATTTCGAATGAACCGTCTATGGTTACCGGAACTACTTCCAACTGCAATTCATCGGCAAGTTGAAAGGCTCCTTTTTTAAAATATCCCATGTGTCCCGTAAAGGTACGCGCACCTTCAGGGAAAACGACTAATGATACTCCATCCTTGAGCGAATTTTTTGCTCTTTGAATCGTCTCCAGTACTTTTTTTGGCCCTGATCTGTCAACAAATATATGTCCGGCACTTTGACATGCTTTGCCTACAAATGGAATCTTTCTCAAGCTCTTTTTCATCATCCATTTGAAGTTACGTCCGATGTATCCGTATATTAAAAAGATATCAAATGCTCCTTGATGATTAGGTACAAAGACATAGGAGGTGTGTTTGTGCAACTTTTCCCGCCCCTTAACTTTGACCGGAATTAGCAGCAATATGCAAATCAGTTGCGACCATATTTTCCCCGGATAGTATCCCCAAGTATGTGCTCCTCCCAGTAAGGAGCCTGTTGTTGTAATTAGTGCCGTAAGAATGGTCAATACTAGTAATAACGGCAGTGCAAAGCAGATTTGATAAATGTGATATAGTATTCGCATCGGTTGTAGCATTTGTTGCTACAAAGATAATCTAATTTCGTATTTTCCACTTCTTCCTGTTAACTAATTTTATAATTGTTGTTATAGGTCAGGCTCTCTCAATTTAAGAGTTCTTCTGTTTAGCATCAAGAAGCAGAATTATTCAGCGCATATGTCTTTTAGATCATCAATATTCTTTTTAATACTGTCTAAATGTTTGTATGCTACTTTCTTATAAAGAAGATAGATAATGATGACATCACTTAATATAAAGGTAACTATCAATAAGGCTTGCGCACCGAGAGATTTGTTATAAAATTCCATAGTGAAATAATATAAGATGTTGAATACGAGTATCCAGGCAGATATTGCAATCACTTCATATTTCATCCATTGCCGGAAACAGGCCATGCGTTTGCTAACTATGGCAACCGACATCTCGTCTATTTTAGTATCTCTTATCCAGCAATAGTTTTTGTAATCCCACCACATTCCCGCTAGCAGACTGACGCCGACAAAAATGATTAATGTCTCAACCTTTTGTTTTATTTCTTCACTAATATGTAATAAAGATGGAAGCAAACCTATTATTAATATAATACTTATGCCCACTATACCGATACCGATGGAAAACCTTTGCCATCCCGTGAGCTGCGACAAACTCTTATGAGCATTGGTCTTGTAGGTTGCAATTAACTTCTTAACCTGCTCTTCGTTTGCAATGGGCTCTTTCTCCAAATGCTCATTCAGAGCACTCCAAGACTTCTTCAATTCATCCAGTTCCATATCATTCCTCCTTGTTCATTGTTTTTAGTTTGTCCTTTATCCTACTAATCTTGGTCGCTACATTAGTTGCCGTCAATCCGGTAATTTCCGCAATTTCTTCATACTTTTTTTCTTCCAGATAAAGCAGGATAATAGATTTTTCCAATTCACTCAATCGATTGATTAGCCGATACAATTGTTCCAGCATTACTTTGGTATCATCGTCTTCATCTACTTTTTCAATAGTTTGGGTAAAAGCAATGATTTCAGGGATGTTTTTCTCTTTACGAATAAAGCTGATACATGTATTTAAGGCTATTCGATAGATCCATGTTGATATTTTGCATTCACCACGGAACTTTGGAAATGCCTTCCACAAATTAAGTACTACTTCCTGATACAGATCATTGATCGTAGTATTGGGTGTGGTATACAGATAGCATACTTTATAGATAACACGTGCATATTCACGTATAACAGAGAGAAACTCCTGCTCTACATTTTCCATTGTACTTCTTTCTTGAATGCTTTGTTTCTTTAGTCGCTAAGGGTGGTCAGAAAATCACAACTTATGGAGATAATTTATTTATCATAGAGATCTGTGTAGTTGAAAAGGATTAAATCCAAGATCATTCTTTATATATAAAAGACTGTTTTATAGTAAGCTGACTCAAACTTTTATTCCTTTTCTCTTGAAGTGCAAGTCGTTTTCAACAACTTGCAAAAGGACCTAATGAATTAACGCAATAATTTAGCATAATGAATTAGCATAATAATTTAGGCAATGAACTAGCGCAATAATTTAGCGTAATGAATTAGCTTAATAATTTAGGCCATGAGTTAGCGTAATAATTTAGCGTAATGAATTATAATTTGAGATTTGCTGCTAGAAACTTCCTTATTTTTTCTACCGGAACACCTCTACGATTTGCATAGTCTTCTAACTGATCGTCCCCAATTTTACCAATGGCAAAATACCTCGAAGAGGGATGGGCAAATATTAATCCGCAGACTGAGGAATGGGGATGCATAGCTCCGTTTTCGGTCAGCGTAACTCCAATTTGCTCCATATGGAGTAAATCGTTTAGAATGAAATTGATTGATTGATCGGGTAGGGAGGGGTAGCCTACCGCCGGGCGGATACCTTGATACTTCTCGACTAATAAGTCAGGTATGGTCAGATTTTCGTCTTTTGCGTATCCCCAAGCTTCCTTGCGTATGTATTCATGTAATTTCTCAGTTGCAGCCTCAGCTAATCTATCGGCCAATGTCTGCACTAACAGCCGTTTATAAGGGTCATTTTCGTATAGAAGTTCTATCTCTCCATCGCAACAAGATGCAAAAAGGCCTATTGTATCTGTTATACCGGAACTCAGAGGACGGATAAAGTCGCTGAGACATAAGAACGGTACATTGTCGGGATGGGGGGTCTGTTGACGTAATAGCGGGAAAAGTGTTCCTTCTATAATTAAATTATCTCCGTCGGAATTCGCGTCGCACAATTTGTAAAGCGTATGTATTTGATAATCTTCATCCAATTGGTTGAGCATTCTGTTGGCATCTTTGAATAGCTGCATGGCTTCTGCTGCCTTTGCACGATCTTTCTCGGGGAATGCGGCCAGCCATGAAGCACGGCAGGCATCGCATCCGTGAATGTTTGCTATTTCAGCAAACCGCATTTGAAAGCCCCATGCATGAAAGAAGTAAGTCCAACTGATGTAAGGGCTTACGTCGTGAATGGGGTAAGTTATAATTTCTTCTTTCATGTTCTGTTTAAAAAGGTGGGTTAATTGAATCTTAGTTCTTGTCCCCGGTAGGTTTCGTTTATTTCTCCTTTATTATAGACCAGCTGGCCATTCAGAAATGTTTTCTCGACTTTCCAATCGAAGGTGTGGCCTTCCAGAGGACTCCATCCGCATTTGCTCTGAATGTTGGCGGTGCTGACCTGCCAGGGAGCATGTGGCTTGACAAGAACAAGATCGGCTTGATTGCCTGGCTTGATGTAGCCACGGTTGTTGATCCGATAAATCTTTGCCGGGGCATGGCACATCTTTTCTACAATGGTCTCGATGGAGAAGATACCTTTATCTACCAACTCCAGCATCGTGACAAGCGAGAATTGAATAATAGGCATGCCGGACATTGCCTTTAAGGCTCCACCTTCTTTCTCACTTAGCAGATGCGGGGCATGGTCGGTGGCTATGACATCTATATATCCTTCATTGACTGCTTTCCGGATGGCTTTTTGGTTACTGATTTCCTTTATTGCCGGGTTGCATTTGATGCGTGTACCCAGTTTTTCATAATCGGCTTCCGAGAAGAACAAGTGCGGTACACAGGCTTCGGCCGTGATCTTTTTATCCGATACGGATTGATTGGTGAACAATCCGATTTCGTCCGCCGTAGAGATATGTAGAATATGCAGACGTGCTCCGGTGTTCTTTGCCAGTTCAACAGCCAGACTTGAAGATTCGAAGCAGGCGGTGGCCGATCGTATATAAGGATGCATCTTGAGAGGCATGTCTTGATCTGCTGGGTATTTCGTCCGGTAATATTCAATATTCTGTTTAATGGTATCTTGATTTTCGCAGTGGGCGGCTATCAACATGTCGGTACCTCCGAAAATGCTTTCCAGACTCTTCTTCCGGTCGACCAACATATTTCCGGTGCTGGATCCCATGAACAACTTGATGCCACATACCCGCCGCTTGTCTAATTTGCCGAACTCCGTGTAGTTGCTGTTTGTTGCTCCGAAGTAACAGGAGTGATTGACAATACACTTTTCGTTCATCAACTCAAACTTTTGTTCTAATGTTTCGAGTGTTGTGGTTAGCGGACTGGTATTCGGCATATCCATGATGGAAGTCACTCCTCCGGCTACGGCTGCACGACTCTCTGTATAGATATCGGCTTTATGCGTTAACCCCGGATCACGAAAATGAACATGATCGTCAATTATTCCCGGGAGCAAATAGCAACCGCCGGCATCTATTGTTTCATGGCAAGGCAAGGCAGGCTCTTGTCCTTCAGGCAGAACTTCAGCTATCTGTTCGTTTTCAATGACAACTGTCCCCTTTTGGGATTTACCTTCGTTCACGATGATAGCATCATGTATCAGTATTCTTTTCATACGTCAGTATAGGGTTTTTATAGATTTTGAGCAATAAGCGGAATTCTTAAATAGAACGTATCCTCCGACTTGTCCATTTGAAAACGAAAAAGTAACCGCTTTAGTTCACCTGTTGATTTACGTGCGGATAGTGATGAAACCAACTGTGCATTTTGAGTTTGATCACTCCGAATATTGCTTCACCGAATATGCTACTGTCCATTTTAGATGTTCCCAGAACGCGATTAATAAAGATGACGGGCACTTCTTTAATCTTAAATCCGCATTTAAAGGCCGTGAATTTCATCTCAATCTGAAAAGCATATCCCTTAAAGCGTATTGTATCCAAGTTTATGGTTTCCAATACGCTGCGGCGGTAACATTTGAATCCGGCTGTCGTGTCGTGTATGGGTAATCCGGTGATGAGACGTACATATTTTGAAGCGAAATAAGACATGAGCACACGTCCCATTGGCCAGTTGACTACATTGACGCCGCTGACATAACGGGAGCCGATAGCAACGTCGGCACCGTCTTTTGCGCATGCTTGGTAGAGACGTGGTAAATCGGCGGGACTGTGGCTGAAATCGGCATCCATTTCGAAGATGAATTCATACTGATGCGCCAACGCCCATTTAAATCCGGCGATATAGGCTGTGCCCAATCCTAATTTACCTTTGCGCTCTATCATGTAAAGCCGCTCGGGAAATTCCTCCTGCAACTTCTTGACAATGTTGGCGGTACCGTCCGGTGAGCCGTCTTCTATGATGAGAATATGGAAGACTTTCTTCAGTGCATAAACTGCACGAATAATCTTCTCTATGTTTTCCCGCTCATTGTAAGTTGGGATAATTACAATACTGTCCGAAGTTTGCATATTTATATAAACGGCTATAATTTGGAACAAAGTTAACCGTTTTCCATTATATATGCTTAAAACTAAGGATAATTTAGTACTTTTGCGACGAATTTTCAAATTGATATATGACTGTCACTGAGCTACAACGACAATATGCTACCCATCCCAATGTGGAAGCCATGAGTGGTTTATTTAAAAATCTTTCCATACGTTCTATTTATTGCGGGGGCTTATGCGCGTCCGCCACTTCTCTGTTTTCGTCTGTGTTGGTGCAACGGGAAGAATTTCCTTTTGTATTTATCTTGGGTGACTTGGAGGAAGCCGGCTATTTTTATCATGATCTTACGCAGATATTGGGGACGGATCAGGTTTTGTTTTTCCCTTCTTCGTTCCGCCGTGCCATTAAGTACGGGCAGAGGGATCCGGCTAATGAAATCTTGCGCACCGAGGTGCTCAGCCGTTTGCAGAAAGGCGACCGGAAGCAGTGTGTGGTGACTTATCCCGATGCTCTAGCCGAGAAGGTGGTATCCCAAAAGGAATTGAGTGACAAGACACTGAAGTTGCATACCGGTGAAAGTGTGGATACAAAGTTCATTACCGATGTATTGCGCAGCTATGGATTTGAGTATGTGGACTATGTCTACGAACCGGGACAGTTTGCTGTGCGTGGCAGTATTATTGATGTCTTCTCTTTCTCTTCGGAATATCCTTTTCGTATAGACTTCTTTGGGAATGAAGTGGATAGTATCCGTACGTTTGAGGTGGAGAGCCAACTCTCAAGAGAGAAGAAAGAGAATATTGTGATTGTGCCTGATCTCAGCCGGAGTCTGGAGCAGGATGGTGTAGGTGGAATGGTGTCTTTCTTGGACTTTTTGCCTAAGCAGACTGTCTTGGCGATGACTGATCTGCTATGGTTGCGTGATCGCATTCAGGTGGTTCACGATGAATCATTCACTCCGCAAGCTATTACTGCGCGCGAGTCAGAGGAAGGTGGGCTGATCAGCTTGGAGGGCAAATTGATTGATGGAAGTGAGTTCACCTTACAAGCATTGGATTTCCGTCGGATGGAGTTTGGAAACAAACCTACCGGAACGCCCGATGCGAAGATCTCCTTTGAGACTACGGCACAGCCGATTTTCCATAAGAACTTTGATTTGGTGGCAGAGGCTTTGAAGGATTATCTTGCTAAAGGTTACCAACTTTGTATCTGTAGCGATAGTGTGAAACAGACCGAGCGTATTCGTGCCATCTTTGAAGATCGCGGCGATGCGATTCCGTTTACTTCCGTGGAACGTACTTTGCATGAAGGGTTTGCCGACCATATCTTAAAACTTTGCATCTTTACCGATCATCAAGTCTTCGATCGTTTTCATAAATACAACCTGAAGAGCGACAAGGCGCGCTCGGGCAAGGTGGCGCTTTCATTAAAAGAACTCAATCAGTTTACCCCGGGCGACTATGTGATACATACCGATCATGGGGTGGGACGTTTTGCCGGCTTGGTACGCATCCCCAATGGCGATACCACGCAGGAGATGATGAAGTTGATTTATCAGAATGAAGACGTGGTATTTGTCTCCATTCATTCTTTGCATAAGGTCTCTAAATATAAAGGAAAAGAAGGGGAAGCACCTCGGTTGAACAAACTGGGTACCGGTGCTTGGGAAAAGTTGAAAGACCGTACCAAGACGAAGATTAAAGATATTGCCCGCGATTTGATTAAGCTGTATTCGCAACGACGCGATGAAAAAGGCTTTCAGTTTAGTCCCGATAGTTTTATGCAGAGGGAGCTGGAGGCTTCTTTTCTCTATGAAGATACCCCGGATCAAAGTAAGTCGACGAGCCAGGTCAAGTCGGATATGGAGAGTACGCAGCCAATGGACCGGCTGATTTGCGGTGATGTGGGTTTTGGTAAGACGGAGATCGCTGTGCGTGCTGCGTTTAAGGCAGTGGCGGACAATAAGCAGGTGGCTGTGCTGGTACCTACAACGGTGCTTGCCTATCAACATTTTCAGACATTTAGTGAGCGTTTAAAGGGTTTTCCGTGTCGTGTGGAGTACTTGACCCGTGCCCGCACTGTGAAACAGTTGCATGCTGTGACTAAAGGGTTAGCTAAGGGGGAGGTGAATATCTTGATTGGTACGCAGCGTATCTTGGGCAAGGATGTGAAATTTCAAGATCTCGGATTGCTGATTATTGATGAGGAGCAGAAGTTCGGTGTCTCCGTTAAAGAAAAGCTGAGGCAGTTGAAAGTGAATGTTGATACGCTGACCATGACGGCAACGCCAATACCGCGTACCCTACAGTTTTCATTAATGGGCGCGCGCGACCTAAGTGTCATTCAAACGCCCCCGCCGAACAGGTATCCTATTCAGACGGAGGTGCATACGTTCAATGAAGATATTATTACGGATGCGATCAACTTTGAAATGAGTCGTAACGGACAGGTGTTTTTTGTCAACAACCGTATCTCTAATCTTCCGGAACTGAAAGAATTAATTGAACGCCGTATCCCCGATTGCCGTGTTACCATTGGTCACGGACAAATGGAACCGACCGAACTGGAAAAGATTATTCTGGGTTTTGTCAATTATGACTATGATGTATTGCTTGCCACTACTATTATAGAGAGTGGTATCGACATTCCAAACGCAAATACTATAATTATCAACCAGGCGCAGAATTTCGGGCTGAGCGATTTGCATCAGATGCGCGGACGCGTGGGACGTAGTAACAAGAAAGCTTTTTGTTATCTGCTCGCTCCTCCGTTATCGTCGTTAACGGCCGAAGCGCGCAGGCGTTTGCAAGCTATTGAGAACTTCAGTGATCTGGGCAGTGGCATCCACATTGCCATGCAGGATCTAGACATTCGCGGTGCCGGTAATATGCTGGGTGCGGAACAAAGTGGTTTCATTGCCGATTTGGGGTATGAGACGTACCAGAAGATTCTCTCCGAGGCTGTGCATGAATTGAAGACGGATGAGTTTGCCGATCTCTATGCCGAAGAATTGAAAGGGGACGGGACTATTAGTGGCGAACAATTTGTGAAAGATTGTCAGGTTGAGAGTGATTTGGAATTATTGTTGCCGGCCGATTATGTTACCGGAAGCAGTGAGCGCATGTTGCTTTATCGGGAATTGGACGGACTGACGTTGGACAATGAGGTGGTGGATTTCCGTGCTCGATTGCTCGATCGTTTCGGTCCTATACCTTCCGAAACAGAAGACCTGTTGCGTATTGTTTCGTTGCGTCGCATCGGTATTCGTCTTGGCGTAGAGCGCATCTTCCTTAAAAGCGGACGGATGTCCCTCTTTTTTGTGCCCAATCCGGACAGTCCTTACTTTCAGAGCCAGGCGTTTGGTAAGTTCATCTCTTATATGATGAAGTATACGAGGCGCTGCGATCTGCGTGATCATGGTGGTAAACGGAGCATGTTGGTGAGAGACGTCAGCAATGTGGAAACCGCGGTGAGTATTCTGAAAGAAATACTTGCCATTGAACCTGAAAATTAGGGCGGTCTTGGCTACGCTTAATTGCATCGTGGAGTGCGGATGGCTGCAATGATTCCGGTAGCCCGTTGCTTGGTTCATCTTATTCTTTTCCTTTGTTCTTTTTTGCAAAAAACAGGTAGGAATACTTGACTTTGGCCTGTTCGTTTTGTATATTTGTATGGTTTGAAATTCGTGTGACACACGAGTGGCAAACGACTGACACTATAGTGGCAAAGCTTTGCCATTCCGGTGACAATCGTTTGCCACTGTTGTGTCACACCTGTTTGTTCTGGTCATAAACGTGATCGGGAACCGTTTAAATTGGTGTTTTCCTTTATTGAAAACATAAATTTTATGAGGGCAAACCAAAGTTAACTGGTATTTCTTTTACTTAAACCTTAATAGCTATGTCTGTTCGATTTGAATGGTACGAGAATCCTAACTCGGAAGAAAATGGGGAAAAATGCTATCATGCACGTCCGGTGCTTAATGGCAGAGTGGAAACAGTAGAATTGGCGCGCGAAATTCAAAAACGCTGTTCGCTGACGGCAATTGACGCAGAGGCGGTGCTGGATGCCATCTCTTGTGTATTAGGCGAACATTTGCATGAGGGACAACGGGTGCATGTCAACGGACTGGGCTACTTTCAGGTGGCGCTGACTTGTGAGGGGGAGGAGATTCTGCAAGACACCAAACGGCGCAATACCAAGGTGAAACTTAGAGGGGTTAATTTCTTACCCGACCGCCAACTCCGAAATAACGTGGGGGAGGTGAAGTTTGAACATGTGGGTACCAAGCATTCCACCCGGGCGACTACTGCTGAGATTAATGAAAAGGTGGAGGTGTACTTTCGTTCGCACGATCGCCTGACCCGTTACGATCTGCAATGTTTATGCGGTTTGCAGCCGCGCACGGCAATCCGTCAGCTTAATCGCTTGATGGCGGAGGGTAAGTTGGAAAACGTGGGCTGGAGCAGGCAACCTGTTTATGTTCGCAAGGAGTAAGCTTACTTTTTCGGCTTTCCGTACAACTGGTCAATGAGATCCTGCCGTCCTAACCGCCGCAATTCGTTAATGATATTTCGTCGTTCTTCGGGCTTATACCAGAAGAAGAACTGTCGTTGTGCCAGTTTCTCGCGTTGGGTTTTGGCACTGAACAAGGGTTCGAGCGTGTAGGGATGGTAGCCGGTATACCATGCTTCGGTGGCTACGGTCATCGGAGTGGGGGTGAAATCCTGAATCTGTTCCAAGTGAAAGTCCAGCCGTTTGGTGAGAACTGCCAGTTCGGCCATGTCTTCTTCCTTACATCCCGGGTGACTGGAAATAAAGTAAGGAATGAGTTGTTGCCGGAGTCCTTCTTCGCGATTGATGCGGTCGAAGATTTGCTTAAACTCCATGAACTGATTGAACGAAGGCTTGCGCATCACGTTGAGCACCTGGTCACTGGTGTGTTCCGGGGCGACTTTTAAGCGTCCGCTAACGTGCTTGGCTATCAGTTCGCGGGTATATTCGGCCGTGCTTTGGTTGATGGCATTGTCTTTGCTTTTGTGCAAGAGCAGGTCGTAGCGCACCCCGCTGCCGATGAAGCTCTTTTTGATTCCCGGAACGGCATCTACTGCGTGGTAAATGTCGAGTAGGGGACGATGGTCGGTATTCAGGTTGGGACAGACTTTCGGATGGATGCATGAAGGGCGTTTGCACTTCTTGCAGATCGATTCGTCGCGCCCCTTCATACGGTACATATTGGCCGAAGGACCGCCCAAATCACTTAAATAGCCCTTGAAATCGGGTAAGTCCATCACGGCTTTGACTTCTTTCAGAATGCTGGTCTTGCTGCGACTGATGATAAATTTACCCTGATGGGCCGAGATGGTACAAAACGCGCAGCCACCAAAGCATCCCCGGTGAATATTGACCGAGAACTTAATCATGTCGTAGGCCGGTATGCGTTTGTTCTTATACTTGGGATGCGGCATGCGGGTATAAGGTAAGTCGTAGGAGTGGTCCAACTCTTCTTCACTCAATGGAGGATAGGGCGGGTTGACAACCACCGTGACATCATCCACTTCCTGCATGATGCGTGATGCGGCATATTTGTTACTCTCTTCTTCTATATGATGGAAGTTAGCGGCTTGTTTCTTTTTGTCTTCAAGACATTCACGGTGTGCGAATAGGTGGATGTCCTCTTCTCCCGACTGACAATCGGCGGTTGGACAGAGATAGGCAATCTGCGGGATGTCTCTTAGAGCAGCCAAATCGTTGCTATTCGCTTTCATCCGTTTCACCAATTCTATAATAGGTTTCTCTCCCATTCCGTAGATTAGCAAGTCCGCCCCACTGTCCACCAAAATGCTTTTGCACAACTTATCCTGCCAGTAATCGTAGTGGCTCAGTCGGCGCATACTCGCTTCAATGCCTCCCAGCACGACGGGAACATCAGGATAGAGTTGCTTTAATAGTTGGGTATAAACAATGGATGGATATTCCGGACGCATATCCGGACGGGCATCCGGAGTATAGGCGTCGTCGCTACGGAGTCGTTTATTGGCGGTGTACTTATTGACCATGGAGTCCATGCAACCCGCACTGATACCGAAAAAGAGGCGCGGGCGCCCCAGTTTCTTAAAATCACGCAAATCATCGCGCCAGTTTGGTTGCGGCACAATGGCCACACGTAAGCCTTCCGCTTCAAGAATACGTCCGATAACTGCCGCACCAAACGAAGGATGGTCTACGTACGCATCTCCACTGAATAGGATAACGTCCAGTTCATCCCATCCCCGTAGTTCCACTTCTTTCTTAGTTGTGGGCAGCCAATCAGTCAGTTTGTATTCTTTCATGGCGCAAAGATACGTATTTCTTTGCACCCAATTGTTATCAGACTGTGAATTGTAACCTCATCTGCTCTTCGTCGTAGATTTCACGAAAGCCAATATGCTGCTCCACGAGGTATTCTTTCAAATCACTGAAAGCCGTTGCGTTATCCATTATGATTTCCAGTTTCTCTCCCGGAGATGCTTTGCATATTGCCTTTATTGCAGGTATAAGCGGGCTGTATAACTTCTGTCCGCAGGTATTGATCGATTTCATTTTATTATTCTTCTTCCGTAGACTCTTGTTCCGAAAGCCATTTCAGGTAAAGTTTGATGAGCTGTTGCAATCCGAAAGCTTTCATATTATTATGATAGATCACATCGATACATAAGTCGAGCAGGTCTTTACTGTCTTCTTCCTGTGCTGCGATAAGGGAGCGGATATTCAGCCTTAGCTTCTCTAGTACAGGCTCATCGACTACTCCGTTACTGTCTATCAGCCGACGGAAAAGGGCATATTTTTCAATCGTTGCAAGGTGCTCGTCAGATACTTCCAGACTACGGGTACCACTAGTATTTGCTTGTATCGTATACATGACGTTTGATATTTTAAGGTTTGTACTTTAAAAGCAAAGATAAGTGTTATTTTTAATTAGCGGTATCCTTTTGCGCTTTTTTACTTTTTTAGTTGAAAGAAGTTCAAAATAGAGGCCATGATCTTATTTCTGGCTGGGGTTTCTTTGATGCTTTCAAATGGAAATCCCATAATAAATGTACGGTAATCTCCTTTATAGGCGATGGCGGCACTTTGATTGCTTGGGGTGTACACCATTGCCGAGAAGGCATCAGCGGTGGGGACAATACATTCCGGAGCGACTACCGGAAAGGCTTGCTCGTTGGGTAAGCGGGGGATGGTGACTATCTGTCCCAGTCCTCTTATGCTCTCCGACGGATCATTTTCCATGGATCGTGAGTAGCGGTACTTCAGGATGTTCCGTGTAAATATCCGGTCGCCTTGCAACTGATCCATGTCGCTACCGATATAGGCTCCGCTGACTAGCAGGTTGCCACCCGATTGACAGTAGGAGGTAAGGGCACGTTGCATAGGTGAGGAGAAGGTTTTGTAGTGGGCATTGAATATCGGGTTGATCTTTGGATCGTTTTCCTTTTCCAATCCGAGGATATAATCGACTACATTATAATCTTCCAGACTTACCTGACCGCTTTCCACAACTTTGCTGCTACACGATACAAAGCTATAACCACCTGACGCTTGTATGGCTTTTCCATGTATGAAAGGATAGTCAAAGGTATTACCAATGATCTTCATCCCTTCATATTCGCTTCCGCTTTCTCCTAATGTCTTACCGGCGTTTTTCCGTGCAAAGTCGCTTTGTGCCCCGCAAAGGGAGATGTCATATTGGTACGGAACACCAGGGTCTTTTGTGATGTCGAATCCTTCTTCTTTGGTTGTATTAATGATGGCGGGACCACTGATTCGATCGAATCCGTTCACGATTAACACTTTCCCTTTCTCGTGTTTGGCCTTGTAGGCAGACAGAATCTCCGATGGAAAACTTTCGCCTCCGCGGTTAGAGGCACATACTTTGAAGGAGTAGACCAGTCCCGGTTCTATTTTTAAAGAGTAGGAGGTTTTATTTACCCGGATGCCATTATCGAATCCTCCATAGCCCACCCGTGTATATACCACATATTCATGTGGCGTGGCTGTCGGTTCCAGAGGGTCTTCCTGTGCCTTCCATGAAAGTGTTATGGTATTTCTCTTTTTCCCGAACGTAATGGCGAAATGATTTACAGGGAGTGGTTGTACCACGTAATCCTCCGCATGTTGGTTACTAAGGTATCTTAATATTGCCTTATAGATGGCGCGACCTACGGTGAATTTGAAATTCGGATCGTGTCCAAGACGCATGTCGGCAAAGTTCTGATGGGAGAGTAATTCGATGATGGTGGAGGGAACGCTTGGCAGGCGTGTCTCACTATAATTGCGGTCCCACATGCTACGGCGGGTCCAGTCGACGGCAAAGTTACTGCGGATGTCGTGTTGTAGCTGGCTGATGAGCAGATCGGATAAGTCGCGTGAGGCCAATCGATCGGTACCTGCTGCAAGTAGTCCGTTGTTGAAATCTGTGGTATATACGCCCAGTGTACCGATAATTTGGTCATCTTTGCTATAGCCCGCATCGCTATGTAGAGCCATTGATAGCTCAAAAGGCACTCCCAAACCTTTTTCTTTGGGGTTGAAAATGGAACCGCCCGATAGATAATTAATCATATTGGAACGGGCATTGATGTCGTCTGCATAATCGTTGGTGCCTTGTCGTCCGTTATAAATGGAATCGGGCATTCCAGCCCATTGCGCAGCATAACGGGCACCTTCCAGGTAACGTGGCAGACCGCTGGTTTGTCCCCCGCGTTGAATATTGCCCATTCCTCCTCCGAAACGAACGGCATCGGCCGAGACCACTCCTTTCTGTTTGCTCTCATTACTGAGCACAACCATGTTATAATCTTTTTGTCCTTTATCGAATGAGAATGTTCCTAAATAAGTCCAAGTGCCACCACCGATTTGCTGATTGACTTTGAATTCCGTGGCACCGCCGTTGTGGAAGACAATGTATTTGGCATCGCTCACGCTATTGGCAAGCGTTTGATAGGACACGTATACGGCATATTTCCCTCTTTCCGGGATATCCGGAATCCATTCGGCAAAAGCTTTCTGCTTCTTTCGTTCCGTATGAATGAAGCGTGCCGTACCGCTCTGGAAGGGATTTTCGGTATTCCGATAGATGAGTTGCCGTTGAGCGAATCCGGGTTGCGGACTTGTTTCCCAGTGCGACTTTCTGCTGCGGACTTCCAGATAAAGTGGGCTTTGAGGACTTTTATTGAGAGAAGTCGAAGTTATATTGCCATCATTGTCGACAATCACTTCGTTCTTCTGAGTGTCCCGTTCCCGTGGAGTGAATACGTTGGCCCCTGCATGCTCAAGCATCGGAATGACATAAGGAAGAATGAACGATTGGGTAAATTGGTCTTCGGTGGTGCAGAATAGGCGGGGACGTTGCCATGCCCATTCTTCGGTCTTGTTTATATAGTACTTTCCATGACTTTGCCATAATGCAATGTGCTTGTCTTCAAGTCCTTTGTTCACGGAATAAGGACGTGATGTGCAGGTTACCCATGGAGCACCTTTATATTCCAGATTATGGTAAAGGCGCGATTTGTCGTTTTGATCTCTTCTGTAATAATTAGGAATCAGATCGTCAATGGAGTGTCCGTCTGTGATCAGTGTGATGTCGAAGTAACATACCGGTCCGGGCAAGACTTGTTTTAAATATCGGTAAATGGCTATTGTGGTTTCCGGACGAAAGGGCTGGTAAGAGAATTTATCGTCAGCATAAATGGTTAGTTTCTTCTGTTTGAAGTCTATCCGGAAACTATCCAGTTTGCAGTTCTTCAAGTCAATCGTCGAAGTGGTATATTGTTGAAAGAAGGTTTCAAGACGATTGCGTACATTATCTTCCAGTTCCTGTGCTGTCAGTTTTCCCGGGATGAAAGTACATAAACAAATGAGTAGGACGAGTATCTTTTTCATATTTTTGTCTGTTGAAGTGTTGCCTTTGGTTTGAAGCAAATCCGTTTTGCAAAGAATACGGATTCACCTGCTTGCTTTAGGTGTTTTACTTGTGCAAAAATACGCAAAAAACAAAAGAGGAGCTTAGATCGGACTTTTTATTTTTTCCCTGTTAAAAAGAGTACCCCTACACTCAAATAGAAAGGGCCACCTTTTGTGTAGATGGCCCTTATTCCGGTTTTATTTAGAGGATATTTATAGCGGTATGTACTCCACGAATGCTTCCATTGCTTCGTATGAGGCCAGTCCCAGACTATCGTATAGAGCGGCAGTCCCTCTGTTACGGTCTTCACTACGTTGCCAGAAGAGGCGTTCGTCATTACCCAGGAATGGTGCACTCTCCATCTGCGATTGATGCTTCAGGATGGAGTTACGTTTGGCACGCAATTCTTCGGGACTGATGGGGACAGCCATTTCAATGTTTTCAATTTCCCATTCGGCCCATGCACCACGATACATCCAAATGCGGCATTCTTTCAGCCATTTGGCTCCTTCTTCCTTCTCCAAATCGATGGCTGCAAGTACGGAGTCGGTACATACGCGGTGGGTACCGTGAGGATCGGCAAGGTCTCCTGCAACAAATATCTGATGAGGTTTTATTTCACGAAGAAGGTTACGTACGATTTCCACATCCGCTTCACTGATCGGATTCTTTTGTATCTTACCGGTTTCATAAAATGGCAAGTCAAGGAAGTGGCAATGATCGAGTGGAATATTGTTGTAAGTACAAGCTGTTCTGGCTTCTCCCCGGCGTATCAAGCCCTTGATCGTAAGAATGTCACGTGAATCAATATCACCGTCTTTCTTTTCTTTCAGGAACTTGCGGATTTCGGCATATTTGTCAGCAATGACTTTATCTTCACTGTTATTGAAAATCTGGTTGAACCCGTTGATAAAATGCAGGAAGCGGATTACTTCTTCATCGCCTACTGCAATATTTCCTGAGGTTTCATAAGCGATATGAACATCATGTTTCTGCTCTACCAACCGGCGAATTGTTCCTCCCATAGAGATTACATCATCATCGGGATGTGGAGAGAATACAATGATACGCTTGGGAAATGGTTTGGCACGTTCAGGACGATAGGTGTCGTCTGCATTAGGCTTGCCACCGGGCCATCCGCTAATGGTATGTTGCAGATCATTGAAGATCTTGATATTTACATTATAGGCGGAACCGTACAATGCTAATAATTCGCTTAATCCGTTTTCATTGTAGTCCCTGTTGGTCAGTTTAAGGATCGGTTTGTTGGTCAGCTGGCACAACCATACAATGGCGCTACGTATCAGTTTGTCGTTCCATTCGCAAGAAGTAACCAGCCATGGGCGTTGAATACGGGTCAGGTGATCTGCTGCCGACAGGTCAACTACGACGTGGGCATCGTTATGAGTCTGGAGGTAAGAAGCCGGTATGGTTTCTGTTACCGCACCTTCCACACATTCTTTTACCATTTTGGTTTTCTCTTCACCCCATGCCATCAAATAAATTTTCTTTGCGCCAAGGATCGTTGATACTCCCATTGTAATGGAACTGACGGGAGTACTTTCTATACTTCCAAACATCTTTGAAGCTTCGTTGCGTGAATCATTGTCCAGCAAAATTAAGCGGGTTGTAGAGTTTAGACGTGATCCGGGTTCATTGAAACCAATGTTGCCGACGCGTCCTATGCCAAGTACGGCAATATCTATTCCGCCGAAGCTTTCGATGCGCTGCTCGTACAAGCGGCAATACTCAAAAATGGTGTCTTTGGCAATAGTACCGTCGGGACTGAAGATATTCTGCTGCTCAATGTCAACATGATTGAGAAACATTTCTTTCAGGGCGTTAAGATTGCTATTAATGGCATCCGTTGTCAATGGATAATATTCATATAGGTTGAATACAATGACATTACGGAAGCTCAGTCCTTCTTTTTTGTGCATTCGGATCAGAGCAGAATAGACATTGCGGGGGGAACTGCCTCCGGTGAGGGCTAGTACGCAAAAGCGACCGGCCTTTTGCCTCTCACGGATGAGCTGTGCTATTTCTCCGCCAATCTGGTTGGCACCTTCTTCTGCGGATTCGTAAATGTCGGTCGGAATTTTTTCCAATCGTGTTAAGACGGAACGTTCAAATGCATTCTCAGGTCTGTAATACCTGGGGGAGACTCTGTTGAGAGTGATTTGAGAACTAAGATTGATTTTCATAATGAAATGATATTAATAAATGATTAAAGTCTTATCGTTATTTAGAATTAACAAAAATAAGAATGGTATGTTCATTCTTTATATGATGTACAAATGTAGAGAATTTCTAGCTTTACTACATCTCACTATAGATTAAATATTAATTAAAAGAACTTTAAAATAAGTTCCCAATGATTAATCAACGAGGTTGAACCGATCAGCATCTTTCCATGCGGGGAACTTCTTCCGGAACTCTATTAATGAGTTTTGGTCGAGTGTGGCGGTGGTAAATGCTTCCTTATGATTATCTATATAGGCCAGTTCTTCTCCTTTGGGAGAGTAGACTACGGTTCCGCCGTTGTAAGGTAAGTTATTTTCATCTTTACCGATGCGGTTGACTCCGCAGACATAGCTCATGTTTTCCAAAGCCCTGGCTTGCAAGAGTACGTCCCATACTTTACGGCGTGGTTCCGGCCAATTGGCCACATAGATTAATAAGTCGTATTCATTATCGACGTTGCGACTCCATACGGGAAAGCGGAGATCATAACAGACTAGCAGCAGAATGTTCCATCCCCGGTAATTAATAATGGAACGTTGGTTTCCCGGGGTGAAATGAGCTGATTCGCTTCCCATCCGGAATAAATGACGTTTGTCATAGAAGAATTCTTTGCCTTCGGGAGTAAGAAAGAAGGCGCGATTGTAATAATGGGTTTCTTTGGTAGGTTCATCGCATGCGATGTAGCTTCCGGCAATTGCAATCTGATATTCCGAAGCCCATTGACGCAATGTTGTTATGGTTTCTCCTGTTGTTGGCTCAGCTAGTCCACAACTGTTCATGCTGAACCCTGTGGAAAACATTTCGGGCAAGATGAGTATCTCCGTTTTTCCACGGAGTTGTTTTAGTATCGTTTGGAGCCGACGGAGATTCTCTTGTTTATCTTCCCAAATGATATCCGTTTGCAGGGGGGTAACACGCAAAGGATTCATAATGTATTCTTTATCTTGGTTAAATAATCGTTTATATCATGAATGAAAGTGTGGCAGAAGTTTCTTTTTTAGGGGGCTACCTGTACTATTTATTTGCAAGTCGGTAAGGCACTCCTTAAACTTGTGGACTTTTGCCACACTCTTATTGGTTTATAGGCTTCCCAAAGCAAAGTTTTGGGGATTTCTTCCTTTGAAGTCCTTATAGTAAAGCTTTATCTCATGCATGTCTTTGGCAAAATCACCACTTGGCATGACAGCTTTGGTCGCTGCGATTGTCTTCGTTGGATAATTAATACCGACAAGGACAATGGGTACTTGTGCTTTATTGGCAATAAAGTAAAAACCCTTTTTCCAATTGGGATTGGCTTTGCGCGTCCCTTCCGGGGTAATGGCCAAATGGAACTTCTTACTTTTAGCGAATCGCTCTGACATTTGATCGACCAATGAGGTTTTGTGTTTCCGGTCTACAGGTATGCCGCCGACTGCCTTGAACAACAACCCCAGTGGAAAAAAGAACCATTCCTTCTTCATCATGAAATAAGTCTTTCGACCGATAGCTCCATAAAAAATCTTTCCTATAAATAAGTCCCAGTTTGAAGTATGAGGTGCCGCACAGATCACGCATTTATCATAATCTGGTATTGTTACATTTGTCTTCCATCCTAAAATCTGATGGTAGATAAAGCTATATATTACTTTTTTCATCCGGACTGGTTACTTCAAGTTACCTAAGGCATCAATAATCTCGTCTGTTTTGGCGTTGAAGTCTGCATGAAATTTTTTATAGAACCCTTTAGTGTTACCCGCTTCTACGTGACTGATGCGACTGATGAAATCATCTTGCATATTTAAAATGGCGGTCATCAGTTCATCCGCCTTCTTATTATCTGTTCCGGGTACGTATAAGCTATTTACAATACATTCGGCGAATAACTCACCTATTATATAATTGACATTCTTCTTTAATTCTCTTTTACTTGCCATAATTTTTTATGTTTTAAGTGAATCTATAGATATATTTTTGGTAAAGATAGGCACTTTCAGTGGTTCCTGCCAATATTTCATCTTTTTTTTGATATGCGCTTCCTTTTATAATTCAGAAAAAAAAGCGAAATTTGCAACGCTTAAAAAAAGAACTTTATTCACACCTTTAAATAAATAACAAAATGACTAAAAGTGCATTGCAAATTGCAAGGGCTGCTTATCAGCCTAAACTTCCTAAGGCTTTGAAGGGGGCTGTTAAGGCGGTGGCGGGCGAGCCAACCCAATCTGTAGCCGATCAGGAGGCTATTCAAAAACTATTTCCCAATACTTACGGGATGCCATTGATTAAGTTTGATGTAGCTGATAAGGCTATTGATATTCCTGCTATCAATGTAGGCGTTATTCTTTCCGGTGGTCAGGCTCCCGGCGGCCATAATGTGATTTCCGGTCTGTTCGACGGCATCAAAAAGCTGAATAAGAATAGTCGCCTTTATGGCTTTATTCTCGGTCCTGGTGGTTTGGTGGACCATAATTATATGGAACTGACTGCTGATATCGTGGAAGAGTATCGCAACACAGGTGGATTTGATATTATCGGCTCGGGACGTACCAAACTGGAGACAGTGGAACAGTTTGAAAAGGGACATGAGATTTTGAAGGAGTTGGGTATTTCAGCGCTGGTAATTATCGGTGGTGATGACTCTAATACCAATGCTTGTGTCTTGGCTGAATATTATGCTGCTAAAAAGTCGGGCGTGCAGGTCATTGGCTGTCCAAAGACGATTGACGGTGATTTGAAGAACGAGATGATTGAAACTTCATTCGGCTTTGATACAGCTTGTAAAGTTTACTCTGAAGTTATTGGTAATATCCAGCGTGACTGTAATTCAGCCCGTAAGTACTGGCACTTTATTAAACTGATGGGACGCTCCGCATCTCACATCGCATTAGAGTGTGCACTTCAAGTACAACCAAATATTTGCATTATTTCCGAAGAGGTGGAAGCAAAGAACATGTCATTAGATGATATTGTAACATCTATTGCCCAGACAGTAGCTGCACGTGCCGCCCAAGGCAATAACTTTGGTACGGTGCTTATCCCTGAGGGACTGATTGAGTTCATCCCCGCAATGAAATGTCTGATTGCAGAGTTGAATGATTTCTTGGCAACTAATGCGGAAGAATTTTCCCATATTAAGAAGTCACATCAACGTGATTATATCATCAGTAAACTTTCTAAGGAAAATGCTGCCGTGTATGCCAGTTTACCCGAAGGCGTAGCCCGTCAGTTGTCAATGGATCGTGACCCTCACGGAAATGTTCAGGTTTCTCTTATTGAAACAGAAAAGCTTTTGTCCGAAATGGTGGCAACCAAATTGGCCGGATGGAAAGAAGAAGGTAAGTTTGTGGGTAAGTTTGCCGCACAGCATCATTTCTTTGGTTATGAAGGCCGTTGCGCTGCTCCGTCCAATTATGATGCCGATTATTGCTATTCTTTGGGTTATGCCGCATCAGCTTTGATTGCTAATGGAAAGACCGGTTACATGGCTTCTGTACGTAATACGACTGCTCCTGCCGACGAATGGATAGCCGGAGGGGTGCCTATTACAATGATGATGAATATGGAACGTCGTCATGGTGAAATGAAACCCGTTATCCAGAAAGCTTTGGTGAAATTGGATGGTGCTCCTTTCAAAGCCTTTGCTGCCAAGCGCGATGAATGGGCAATGGTTACGGATTATGTCTATCCCGGACCAATTCAATATTTCGGTCCGACTGAAGTTTGCGATCAGCCGACTAAGACTTTGCAACTGGAACAGGCAAAATAAATTTCAAATCATAAAAAGAAGAAGGGCGGAGAAGAAGTTTCATTCCGCCCTTCTTCTTTTGAATTTTAATCGGTATCTTTGTTGTTGTTATTTGTTGAAAACGTGGTTAACCGTTTGTAGAATAGCATTTTAATTGTTTGTATTGTCTTGAAGATGGTAACTAAAGCTAGTAAGATTTCCCGGCGCAAGTCAACTTCACATAAGCGTAAGCCTGTGGCATATCGTTCGAAGAAACGTCAGGTACGCAGTATGCCTGTGTGGTTGCGCAATTTCTTTGCAATAGTTATTGTTTTTGCTTTCTCCGCCGGATTTTATTGGTTCTTTCTCCGTCCGTACGCTTACCGCTGGAAGTCGTGCCCCGGTCAAAAGGAATATGGTGTGTGCATACCTTGCAATTATGAAGTGAATGGCATTGATATTTCCCATCATCAAGGTACGGTGGATTGGCAGCGATTGGTTAATAATAAAACTTCGCGTTTCCCTATTGAGTTTGTTTTTATTAAGGCTACAGAGGGAGATGATCATAGCGACGATGCGTTCAGAAATAACTTTGATCAGGCACGGCGTTATGGCTTTATTAGGGGAGCTTATCATTACTTTTCCGCTAGAACAGATCCTTCCAAACAAGCTGATTTCTTTATCCGTTCCGTTCAACTTTCAGCTGGGGATTTGCCACCGGTATTGGATGTTGAAGCCAAAGGGAGGCGCTCAGAGCGCGAGTTAAAGCATGCCATTAAGATTTGGTTGGACAGAGTGGAGGCGCATTATGGAGTGAAACCTATTTTATATACATCTTATAAGTTTAAAACCCGTTATCTTAATGATTCCGTTTTTAATGCTTATCCTTATTGGATTGCTCATTATTATGTTGATTCAGTGAAGTATGAAGGGAACTGGAAATTTTGGCAACATACGGATGTGGGAAATGTCCCCGGTATTCATAAGACCGTGGACTTGAACGTTTTTAATGGTTCGTTGGACGATTTGAAAGCGCTGACTTTAAAGAAATAGTTAACTTTAAAGAAGTAGTTGACCTAAAATTTAAGCTTATATAGATCGAAATCTATTTCCTTTATAACATAAACTTGACAGCTGCCCAGCGATTCTTTTCCTGATGATGAATATATTTTAGTCTGTGACGTTCGGCCTCTGTTCGAATTGCAGGGATGTCATCAGTGTAAAAACCACTCATATATAATTCAGATCCGCTCTGCATACATTGTACATACTGCTTTATGTCATTTAATAAAATATTCCGGTTGATGTTGGCAATAATCACATCAAACGGATCTTTGCCATTAAGAGAGGCTGCGTCTCCTTGCGATACATTGACTCCGTCCACATTGTTCAGCACGATGTTTTCGAGTGAATTACGTACACACCATTCATCAATGTCGATTGCCGTACAAGTTGTTGCACCCCGCATTCGGCCAAGAATGGCAAGTATTGAGGTACCACAACCCATGTCGAGCAATGATTTACCTTTTAAGTCGGCATTAAGCAATTCGCCGATAATGAGGCTCGTTGTTTCGTGATGTCCCGTGCCGAAAGCCATTTGTGGATTGATGACTATATCATATTGTGCACTTGGTACGTCTTGATGGAAGGTGCTGTGAATTACGCAACGATGGTCTATCACGATGGGTTGAAAGAAGTTCTTTTCCCATTCCTCATTCCAGTCTTTATCTTCCGCCTCTTCAAATGTATATTCAATTTTCGTATCGGATAGCGGAAAACCTGCTATAGCCTCTTTTACCGCATCTTCCAGATATAGATTCTTCTGAATATATGCTTTTAATCCGTTGGGTTGCTCCACGAAACTTTCAAAGCCGGCATCACCCAATACGGCAGCCAAAATATCGTTTGCAGTCTCCGTAGATGGAGAAGTATGAAAATCGAATTCTAAATATTTCATTGGACAAATCATTTATTGTTAAATTATGGAGCAATTCTCTGGGGAATCTGTTCTTTTAATAACATGCATCAATACTGTAACGGTTGCAAAGATAGTGCATTTAGGGAAATCCCTACGAAGCTTTGGGGAAAATATCCTGTTGATGGTGATTTCTGTATTTATCTTTGGTGCGTGAAGAAATAGATGATGTAAAACGAATAAACCATGTTGAATATGAAAAAGATTGTTTTTTTATCGCTTATTGCCTTGTGCCTTCCGTGGACGCTTTCGGCACAGAGCATAGATGACGACCTTTATTACGTGCCTTCCAAGGAAAAGAAGGAAGTGAAACAGGATAAGAAAGTGCCTGTTCGAAAAGAAGTCGTAATAAAGTCGAATGCACCGACTACGGTTTATACATCGCCGAATACGACTGTTGTGGTGAAAGATCGTAAAGGTAACACCCGGGATGTAGACGAGTATAATCGTAGATATACTTCTAAAGAGACTAATTTTACGATGGACAACGATACTTTATATATTAAAGAAAAAGAAGTACCTGATCCTGATGGTGAGTGGGTTGATGGTTTTGACGGTTCGCAAGACGACTATGAATATGCCATGCGTATTGTCCGTTTCCGTAACCCCCGTTATGCCGTGAGTATAAGCAGCCCATTCTATTGGGATATCGTTTATGGTTTAAATTCATGGGACTGGAATGTTTATGATGATGGACTTTATGCTTATGCATTCCCGACATTTACTAATCGCTTGTGGTGGGATTGGCGCTATAACTCTTATGGTTGGGGCGGATACCCTTACTATGGCTATAATTATGGCTGGGGTGGTTATTACGATGGATGGTCTATCGGCTGGGGTGGCTGGTATGGCGGCTGGAGTCCGGGATATCATCATCATTATTACTCGGGATGGGGCTCTGGCTATTATTCCGGTGGAGGTTGGGGGGGAAGCCATTGGAGTAGTCCGGGGGCTTATACCAATCGTCGCTCCATGTATTCACGTTCCGGTGATAATGTACGTCGCGTGATAACGACCGGCGGTTCTTCTTCTGCTCGTAGATATTCTGCCGGTAACTATCGGGATGTACGGGAAAGCGGACAAGTAAGAAGGGGGTATTCCACTTCTACCCGTCGTGTGGTAGGAACTCGTTCTACAGAAGTTCGCCGCGGCATGAGTGATCGTATTGATGCCGCTTCTTCCAGAAGGACAATCTATACCCGGCCAAGTAGTACGCGTAATAGTTCTTATGATAGAACTGTTGAGAGTGTGCGTAGCAGCAGTAACCGGAATTATTCTCCATCGGAGAGTTCTTCCCGCACTTATAGGAGTAGACGGAGCAGTAAGCCGACTTATAGTCGCGGTAGTTCCAATACTCCCGTTCGTAGCTATTCCGGAGAAAGTAGCAGACGTTCTTCATCTAATAATGAGCGTTCTTATGAGAACCGGTCTTCATACAGAAGCAGTTCCTCCAGTAGTGGAAGTTCTTATTCGGGAAGTCGTTCTTCTTCGAGTAGTAGTTCTTCACGAAGTAGTGGTGCCGTTCGTTCCAGTGGAGGCGGAGGACGAAGAAGATAACAAGACTTTTAGACTAGATATTTGATTTAATACGTGTTGATTATGAAAAAGCAAATAACAATGGCCGCTCTCTCTCTATCTGTAGCGTTGGGGGCATGGGGGCAGAATGCATACGATGCTGTTAATATAATAAATAAAGATTTGAATGGTACAGCCCGCTTTGTCGGCATGGGAGGTGCAATGGGTGCTTTGGGTGGAGATATCTCCACCATTGGTACCAATCCTGCCGGTATCGGTCTTTTTCGGAGTAACGATGTAACGACTTCATTTAGCTTTTCTACCATGGGAACGGAAAGCAAATACGACGGGAATACATTTAATGATAATAAAAACCGTTTCTCACTTGATAATGTAGGGGTGGTCTTTTCCACTAAGATAGGGAATGAAACTCCTTTACGTTACTTGAATTTTGGATTTAATTATCATCGTGCAAAGTCGTTTTATCGGACGATGTCCATGCAGGGAATAATGCCTGCAGATGAGCTTGGAGCAATGTCACAGGTCCGCCAAATGGCTGAGCAAGCAAATGATGTAGCGTCTCAAACCGCAGTAGATTTTGGAAGCAATAATATTTTCTATAATGTAGATGCCGGCTGGTTGGGTGCTTTAGGATGGAACGGGCAGCTTATGTATCAAAATCAAAACAATATATATACTCCAATTATACCGCATGACCCTGATGTTCTGTTTCGATCATATGAAAGGGGAGGGGTTGATCAATATGATTTCAATGTTGCCTTGAATCTGAGTGACCGGGTTTATTTGGGATTAACAGTTGGAGCTTATGATGTTGATTATACTAAGAATGTATTATATGACGAGGATTATGGTAATGCTGAAGGATATGAATTACGCACTTGGAGTAATATAAGTGGCTCAGGAGTTGATTTTAAGTTAGGAGCAATTATTCGTCCGTTTGAATATTCTCCGTTGCGAATAGGTTTGGCTATTCATACACCTACATTTTATGATCTGACCTTGGGCACGGGGGCGATTCTCAATTCAGATGTGTTAATCGGAAGTGCTACAGAGGCTACTCCAATTGAGGTGAATACGTATAATAAGATAAATGGCAAAATGAAACGTGATTTTAAGTTGAATACGCCGTGGAAATATAATTTGAGTCTGGGCTATACTGTTGGTAATTATCTTGCTCTTGGAGCGGAATACGAGTATCAGGACTATTCTACAATGAAATTTGAATATTCTGATGGCGATAAAATGCCTGTTGAAACAGAGTATGCAAAAAATGAAACAAAAGGTGTGAATACAATTCGTGTGGGCGCGGAATATAAGATTATACCGGAGTTCGCCTTTCGTCTAGGATATAATTACACATCTGCTCTGTTTAAAGATAATGCTATTAAGCAAATTCCGGCTAACTCTGTTCAGACGGATACGGACTTCTCCAATACCAAATCTCAAAATGATTATACAATTGGGTTTGGTTATCGTGGGTCTGTGTTTTATGCCGATTTAGCTTATAAACTGACTTCTTATAAATCGGATTTTTATCCTTTTTATAATGTGTTTTATCCGGATGCTACACATATTGTAACTGTTGTGCCGCAACCGACTAAAGTAACAAATACGCGTAGTCAGGTATTACTGACTTTAGGTATGCGTTTTTAGATCTAATAACATAGCAAATAACCTTTCATTGCAAGTCCTTTATAGGACTATCAAATCCCCGGAATACACAATATTGTTGTTTCCGGGGATTCTTTTTTAGAATACTGTCTGCCCGTTTTTATGCCGTTAATAAGCTATTCTATCATCTTTTTCCTTCCATGCCTCAAATGCTTTAATTGCTTCTTTTGCTAGTAATACAGTTGAGGGGAGTTTGCGTATTGAAGGTTCCAGTTCTAATTCGTCATAAATGAAAGAGTCGTCGAAGCCGATACTTTTAGCATCCATTTTATTATTTCCATAATATATTTTGTCCAACCGTGCCCAATAGATAGCTCCTAAGCACATAGGGCAAGGTTCGCATGATGTATATATTTCACATCCGCTGAGATTAAATGTGCCTAGTTTGCTTGCTGCGGCACGGATAGCACTTACTTCTGCGTGGGCTGTGGGATCACATGAAGCAGTTACCCGGTTTACGCCTGTTGCTATGATCTCACCTTGTTTGGCAATGACTGCACCAAACGGACCACCGCTATTAGCAACATTTTCAATGGAAAGTTCAATTGCTTTCCTCATCAATTCTTCTTTGGTCATATTCTTTTTATTGTAACAAGCAAAAATAGCGATTTATTCCGGACTGGGCAAGTTGCTTGCTTGTACAGTTTGCTGCTTTCTGTTTTATGATAATGTAGAAGAGGGGGGGAGATATGATTGATATGATTGGACTTAAAAAGAGTGATTGCATATAAAAAATAAAGGTGCGTCAAAAATATCAGATTCTGAACACACCTTTATCTATTCTGCTGAAAAAAGAGAGTTAACTGTCTTGTCTATTTTCTATTAGTCCACTTGCAGTCTTAGCTCTTCTTTACATTGCTTAACTTACGGATTATTTTTTAAAATAACGGTTAAATAATCCTTCGAAAACCTTACCATGACGAGCTTCGTCTTTACACATTTCGTGCACAGTATCATGGATGGCATCCAAATTCAATGCTTTAGCACGGGTGGCAATACGCTTTTTGTCTTCACATGCACCGGCTTCAGCTTGCATTCTTTTTTCGATGTTTGTTTTGGTATCCCATACGCAATCACCTAACAATTCTGCAAATTTGGAAGCGTGTTCAGCTTCTTCCCAAGCGATACGTTTGTAAGCTTCGGTTACTTCCGGGTAACCTTCGCGATCGGCCTGGCGACTCATTGCTAAGTACATACCAACTTCGCTACATTCTGCTGTAAAGTGATTGTTAAGGTCTTTGATCATTTCGTCGTCGCAACCCTTAGCTACGCCGATTACATGTTCGTCAGCAAAGCTCAATGCACCACCGGCTTCTTCTGTTACTTCAACAAATTTGCTTGCAGGAGCTTTACATACCGGACATTTTTCTGGAGCGGCATCACCCTCGTGTACGTAACCACAAACTGTACATCTAAATTTCTTCATTTCTTTTTGATTTAATTGAATTAGTTAATCGAAAATGTATTACTTTATAGTTTTTGACTTTTGCATCTTTTGCAAATGCCTTTATAGTAGTAGTGAATTTCTTGTATATCGTGCCCGTCTATTGTCGTTTCTTCTACTTGTTTCATGTTATTGTCCATTGGTAAGTCGTATACTCTTCCGCAATGCTTACATAAAAAGTGAGCATGGGGGGATGTGTTGGCGTCATAGCAAGTATTCCGTTCATCAATAGTCAATGTTTGAGCTGCTCCTTGTTCACTCAATAATTTTAATGTATTGTAGACAGTTGTTTTTGATAAAGTCGGCATGCTTGGTAATAAAGTCGTGTAAATTTCATCTACTGTGGGGTGGGTACGATGATCCATCAGGTATTGCATAATGGCTATTCGCTGCATGGATGGCTTTATGTTATGTTGTTGTAAATGTTCTATCACTTCCATTTTATTGTAGTTTTGCGAGATAACAAAGTTGTAATTATTACACTTTTATTAGAGAGCAAAGTTAGGTACAAATTCTCTTTTTCCAAATATTTTCTTTGATTTTTTTAGATGGATCATTTTATTGGCGTATTTTTGCATAAATCATGTACTTGTGTTTATAAATAATTGTATGAACTACGGATTTGTAAAGGTGGCTGCGGCGATTCCCCATGTGAAGGTGGCGGATTGCAAGTTTAATGCTCGGGAAATAGAGAAGGAAATAGTTATTGCCGATGGGAATGGCGTGAAAATCATAGCTTTTCCTGAGTTGTGTATTACCGGTTATACCTGTGGTGACTTGTTTGCACAGCAACTGCTGATAGAGGCCGCAGAAATGGAATTGGTACAAATATTGAATAGTACCCGTCAATTGGGTATTATATCAATCGTGGGTATGCCGGTTGCTTTGAACGGTATGCTTCTGAATACAGCTGTAGTCATTCAGAAAGGAAAAATATTGGGTGTCATTCCTAAAACTTATTTACCTAATTACAAGGAATTTTATGAGAAACGTTGGTTCACTTCTGCTTCCGATGTCCTTGAAAAGAATGTCAGATTGTGCGGTCAGTTGGTGCCTATGGGAACCAATTTGTTGTTTGATGCGGCTGATGCGACGTTTGGCATAGAAATTTGTGAGGATTTGTGGGCCCCTGTTCCTCCCAGTTCTTTTCTGACTTTACAAGGGGCGGAAATTATATTTAATTTGTCTGCTGATAATGAGAGTATTGGCAAACATACTTATCTATGTTCGTTGATCAGTCAACAGTCAGCTCGATGTATTGCCGGATATGTATTTAGTTCCTGTGGATTTGGGGAGTCTACTACGGATGTTGTTTTTGCCGGTAACGGACTGATTTATGAGAATGGTACGGCATTGGCTCATTCCGAGCGCTTTTCTTTTGAAAGTCAGGTTGTGATTAATGAAATTGATGTGGAGCGCTTGCGCACCGAGCGCATGATGAATACGACTTTTTCTACTTGCCGCTCGACTTGTGCCCCCTCAGAAGTACTTCATGTAGTTACTGAACCTGTTAATGTAAGGGAGTTTGAATTGACTCGCCGTTTTGATGCCCATCCGTTTGTTCCCCAAGGGCCTGCATTGAATGAGCGTTGTGAAGAGATTTTCTCTATACAGGTTTCGGGCTTGGCCCAGCGATTGGTGCATACGCATGCTAAAAGTGCAGTTGTTGGTATTTCAGGAGGATTGGACTCTACGCTGGCATTATTGGTTTGTGTGAAGACTTTCGATAAATTGGGCTGGGAGCGTAAGGGCATTATCGGAGTCACAATGCCCGGTTTTGGCACGACCGACCGTACTTATAACAATGCAGTGAATTTAATGAAATCATTGGGAATTACTATTCGTGAAGTGAATATAAAGGAAGCTTGTCTGCAGCATTTCATGGATATTGGTCATGATGCTAATGTGCATGATGTGGTCTATGAAAATTCACAAGCAAGAGAACGTACACAGGTGTTGATGGATATCGCTAATCAGACATTTGGATTGGTAATTGGAACTGGTGATTTGTCGGAATTGGCACTGGGGTGGGCTACTTATAACGGTGATCATATCTCGATGTATGGAGTGAACGGAAGTGTCCCTAAAACTCTGGTGAAACACTTAGTGAAGTGGGTTGCAAGCCATGATATGGATGAGGCCTCACGAACAACTTTATTAGATATTGTAGATACTCCGATCAGTCCCGAACTTATTCCTGCAGATGAAAATGGAGAAATCAAACAGATTACGGAAGATTTAGTTGGTCCTTACGAGTTGCACGACTTTTTCCTGTATTATTTTATGCGTTTTGGCTTTCGCCCTTCTAAAATCTATTATTTGGCAGTCCGTACATTTAAAGGTGTTTATGATGAAGGTATTATAAAGAAGTGGTTGCAAATATTCTTCCGTCGTTTCTTTAGTCAACAGTTCAAGCGCTCTTGTTTGCCCGATGGTCCGAAAGTTGGTAGCATATCAATCAGTCCCCGTGGTGATTGGCGAATGCCTAGTGATGCCTCGTCAGCTCTTTGGATGGAGGAAATAGAAAATTTGTGACGTTGGTTTATTTATGCTTTTACTAATAGGTAAAGTGGTTGCTATTTATTAGTCTTGCAATAATGTCCATCAACATTCATTGATCGGTTAGCTCAATGTTTGGACTTTTACCTGTAATATTTTTTGTAAAGTTGCTTAAACTCCTTTTTTTTACGGAAAGTGGTAAGCCAAATGTTAAGACTGTCCAATAGTATAGGTGATTTATTGCTCACAGCCCAAGAATAGAATTGAGTGAAACTGATAGCAGTCGTAATATCAATTTGTGGTAGACTATCAGCTGCTGCCCTGGCAATACTTTCATCGCATACGGCATAATCAATATTACCATGAGCGACAAGTGAAATCAATTGTTCCGGGCCGTATTTATCTATTTCCTTGATATAGATCGTGTCACCTATTTCATTTCCTAAATTATGTATGCGTAGGATGGATGGAGAGTTCTTGACCACATAGAGTGTCTTACCAGCCAGTTCAAGTTGGTTTTTAATGAAGGTAGAATCTGTTGGTGAAGCTGCTTTGCGTTGTACTAAGACTTCCTTGTTTAAGATGATAGGAGTTGTAAGCAGTAGCGAATCTTTGAGTTCGCTGGTTCTCAAAATCCCGTTAGCTATTACATCGTATTTCCCTTCTGTCAGTCCTTGTACCCTTTTGTCAAAGCTCATTTCCGGTGTGATCTCCGCCTTCAAGCCGTGATCTTTTGCAAATGCTTCAATAAGTTCGTAGTAGAATCCAGCTAGAGTATCTCTATTCATATAAAAGCTGATTGAATTATATTCCGTTGTAACACGGATTCTTTTTGACGCAGCAATCTCGGCATAATCCCTGGGATGGTATTTCTTCTCTTTATGAAATAGACAGTTTGCCAAGGTTACAGCCAATATAGCTATGGCTGTGTATTTCAATAAATGAGATTTGGGTATTTGCATATGCTCAAGGTTGACTTACGTTAATCAAAAAAGTTCCAAGATAATCCGATCTTCAACAGCCTGGGGTTGATGGGATAATGAGGAGCAAGGAAATAGTTTTTCGTGCCCATTCCTTGATTGACGTGATACATCATTACAAAGAAGCGTGTCCGCTTGAGGTGTAAATTTGCATATATATTAACTATCGGGTAACCTCCAATCTCTATTTGGTCGTCAGCCGATTGCAAATGATATTGTTGAATAGCTGGTGTATATGCCGGAGCGTAATATTTGGTAAAGTAACGTACATCTGCTCCCAATTCCACACTTAACACTTTCTTTGCCAATGTTGTCTGGAGATAGAAGTTATGATAAAGGGAAATTTGCGGCAACGGTATAATAGTCGTGTTGCTACTTTTTTGCCAAGTCACTTCATTGTCCAAATGGAAGATGCCGGCCTTGAAGTTCTGTGTGAAAGTAGCGGAAATGATTTGAATATTTCCACTAGATTGGGTAGGTAGGGCCTGTTGATTAAAATAGGTGTAGTTTTTCACGTTTTCCACACCGGCGCGCAAGTTTGTCCCCCACCGTTCAATTGATAATTCACCTTCCAACCGGGTACGGAATTCTTTGTCCATATTGTCGTTATCCCAATAGAAGTGATTGGAGTGGTAATGGCGCATATAGAATGACGGTAAAGTATTGGTAACAAAGCCACGTCCCACAAATCTGACAGTATCTTTCCATAAATGAAAATTCATATCCATGCTACCTTGCAGGCGAAATTGCCCCAATGCTTTATCCATTAGCCCCACTTCACCGTTTATATTGTAATGTAGAAATCTCCCTTGGCGTTTTGCTAATTCTCCTCCAACGAAAACTTCTTGTTCCGTATAGCGCTGCATTTTAGTTGAAAGCGAATCCTTCATTAGATCATATTGACTATATTTGTGCGAAATGTAAGCTGTCAGTCCGGCCTTGGCATATTTATTGAATCCTTCTAAAAGAGCAATACCAAAGACATTCTTCACGCTGAATGCAGTCGTTGAATCATTGCTTACCCCCTTCACGTTGAAATAAGATGCATTGTATTGGCTGGACTTTTCTCCCTCTGCTTTGAATCGATGTCGCGAGCGTTCTACTTTTATGGTATGTATAAAACTGGTAACCGGAACAAATTCTTCAATAGTTACGGAATCTTTGCTTCCCGTATCTGAAGGTGACTCTTTTAGCATCGCTTTCGGGTTACCATCTGGAACACTTTCAGGTTTATGGTTCGTTTCTGCCAAACTATGGTCTGGAATTTCCTTAGGGGAATCATTTGGCATCTTGTTTGGATCGAAAATTTGTGCACCTTTCGGGTTTCCAGCTATGGCTTCTTTGGGCTTAAGTGTTTTTATTTTCCTTTTGAATCCGAATCTATAGCGATGAGTCAAGTATATGTAGAAATCTTTATTGTAGTTTGTGGTTCCTTCCATGTTAACCGGAATGTTAGCAGGTTCATACTGACCTTTACCTCCAGCCATTGTATCTGGGCGGGTGATATAACCATCGTTGGCAATGCCACCATTTTCATTCATCTTAAGTCTGTAATTATTGTAAACGGTTTGCATTTGGTATCGCTCTCCAATATAGCTGGCAAATAATCCTGCATTAAAATGTGCTGTGGATTGGTTGGCATAAAATCCACGCCCGTATAAGTAGTCGATATTAAAACCAAAAGCAAATTTTTTGTTTACATTAACTGAGAAGTAAGATTTGAAGCGTTCTTCCCCGTCAATTTTTCCTCCTCCTTTATAGTACGAGAGGTTTGTGAAGGGCACATTACTATTAGTAAAATTAACCTCGTCCGGTTGAATGAAGAAGCTGGAAAATGGTTTCATAAAAATAGACAAATAATCTTCTGATCGCTCAAAAAAGAGGTGGGAGAGACGAGGAGAACCTAAATTGCCCAAATAATTATAATGTCCTGTAAGACCTTCTACCAAATTGGTGTTTTGAAAGTGGTGGTAAGTTGTATCTACAGGGACAATGGTACGGTTACCCAGTGCTTCACTCAGATGCCACATATATAGCTTTGGAGGAAGACTTTGGATTTCGGTGTCAGTACTATCCTTTAGATTATTCGGTTGGGTACTCGGGTCTATCTGATTGCCGTTACTGTCTCGCCGAATCAAGGTTTGTTGCGCTTGTACTGTCAACACACCGAAAACAGATAAAAGTAGGTATGCCAGAAAATAATGTCTCATAATTAAGCGCAAAGATACAATAAAATATGATTTGCTTACGGATTTCCTCGTTTTTTGCCTATTTTTACAAAAGAGCTAAAAAAAGACCGGATGCTTACACGAGTTGGTAAACAGGAATTGTACATTCTTAATTCACCGACTATGTAAGTATCCGGACTTATAAAAGAGTTTATCCTATTTTCTGAATGAGTTCCATACCTTTCTTAATGGCTTCTTCATTCATAGGTATTAAATGATGGTGACGCTCAGGAAGCGTCTTCTTTAATCCTTTTATAACGCTATCTAAAGTAACTATAGGTCTGAGTTTGAGTAGACCGCCTAGAACAATCATATTGAAGGCTTTAGCGTTGTTCATTTCGTTGGCAGTATCCATTGCATCAATACGGTAGACAGTAATATCTTTGCGCTTAGGTGGATGAATAATGCCATAACCGTCATAAATTAAGATTCCACCTGGTTTTACCTTACTCTCAAACTTCTCCAGCGAAGGTTGGTTCAAGATGATGGCGGAATCGTATTTACTTATAATAGGTGAGGAGATTCTCTCATCACTTACAATAACTGTAACATTGGCGGTACCACCGCGTTGTTCCGGTCCGTAAGCCGGCATCCAGGTTACTTCCTTGCCTTCCATTAATCCTGAATAAGCCAGAATCTTTCCCATGGATAACACACCTTGTCCGCCAAACCCTGCTATAATGATTTCTTCTTTCATTGTTTTAATCTTTTAGCCTTTTTATTTGTCTTTCAGATCACCTAGTGGATAGGCTGGTAACATGTTTTCTTCCATCCATTTGTTTGCTTTTTCGGGAGACATCTTCCAACCGGCATTACAAGTGGATACAATTTCGACGAGGTTAGATCCTTTTCCAGCCATGGAATTTTCAAATGCTTTGCGAATCGCTTTTTTGGCTTTACGAATGGCTGCAACAGTTTGCACACTTTGCCTTGTGACGTATGCAGTACCTTCTAGTAGAACTGCGATATCTGCCATTTTTATGGGATAACCGTGTAATTGCGCATCACGTCCATAAGGGCTGGTTGATGTTTTCATTCCCATTAAGGTAGTAGGAGCCATTTGCCCCCCTGTCATTCCATAAATACCATTGTTGATGAAGATAATCGTGATATTGTCACCGCGATTCAAGGCATGAATTGTTTCGGCTGTACCAATGCAAGCTAAATCGCCATCTCCTTGGTAAGTAAATACCAAGCGGTCCGGCCATAATCGCTTAATTGCAGTAGCTAGAGCTGGTGCACGTCCGTGAGCGGCTTCCTGCCAGTCTATATCAATATAATTGTAGATGAATACGGCACATCCTACCGGAGAGATACCGATAGCTTTGTCTTCCATCCCCATTTCTTCTATAACCTCTGCAACCAATTTGTGCACAACACCATGGCTGCATCCCGGGCAATAATGCATGGGATTATCGTTTAGCAGAGAAGGTTTTTTGGCAACCATGTTCTCTGGTTTGATAATATCTTCTATTGTCATAATCTTAATTTTTAGTTAGCTGGGAATCACCGATAAGGTAGCAAAAAACTTGCTTCTTCTTTCCTGTTTCCTAGCGGTTGGTGAACCGAATAAAAAATTCTATCAGTTTAACGAATATTGCTGCACCGCAAACATACATGAATAACTTGAAGTCATCTTTTGCCACAAAATAGACTACGATAGATGCCAGTGCAAGTACTAGAAAAAGCATATTCAATATGTTTCTTATTTTGTCAGGATTCATTGTTCAACGGTTTAATAATTAGCTATATATAATCGTTCTATTTATTTCTATTGATTAATCAGTTTTTCTTTAAGAGCATGTACTATTTCATCGGGATCGGGAACGATGCCACCTAAACGTCCGAAGTGTTCTACTTTTATCTTGCCGTTTACAGCAAGACGGACATCCTCAATCATTTGGCCGGCATTCAGTTCGGTAACCAACATTCCCTTTACTTTTTCAGCATAGGCTGCGATTACCTTAGTCGGAAACGGCCATAGGGTGATGGGACGTAATAAGCCTACCTTAATGCCTTCTTCACGAGCCAATTCCATTGCTTTTTGTCCGATGCGGGCCATTGATCCAAAAGCGATGAACAGATATTCAGCATCTTCGCAGTCTATCTCCTCAAAACGGACTTCATTTTCTTCAATTTGTTTATATTTAGCTTGAAAACGGAGATTATTCTTTTCCATCTCTTCCGGTTTTAATTCCAATGAAGTGATGATATTAGGCTTTCGCCCATTGCTCCTCCCGGTAGTAGCCCATGGACAGCGTGCAATTACTTCCTCATCCGTTAAGCGTGGTCTTTGGGCTGGTAATACCACTTTCTCCATCATTTGCCCGATAACTCCGTCGGCTAGAATGATAGCTGGGTTGCGATACTTAAAAGCCAAGTCAAAAGCCAAACCGACAAAGTCCGCCATTTCTTGCACGGATGCAGGAGCCAGAGCGATCAACTGATAATCACCGTGCCCGCCACCTTTGACCGTTTGAAAGTAGTCGGCCTGACTCGGTTGGATAGTTCCCAATCCGGGACCGCCACGCATTACATTCACAATTAGGCAGGGTAGTTCCGCACCGGCGATGTATGAAATACCTTCCTGTTTTAAGCTGATGCCGGGGCTGGATGAAGAGGTCATGACCATCTTTCCGCTTCCGGCACCACCATATACCATATTTATTGCTGCCAATTCACTTTCTGCCTGGATAACCACCATACCGGTTGTTTCCCATGGCTTCAGTTCGGCAAGAGTTTCCAATACTTCCGACTGGGGAGTAATAGGATAACCGAAGTAACCATCCACACCACAACGAATTGCGGCATGGGCTATTGCCTCGTTTCCTTTCATTAATACTATTTCTTCTGCCATATTCTACAGATTTACAGATTTATTCTACTTTTATTTTATAAACGGTGATACATCCATCCGGACAAACTGTCGCACAAGACGAACAGCCGATACACGTATCTTGGAGTATGGGGTGGGCAAAATTGTACCCTTTTATATTTACCTCTTTTGCCAGGGATATAACATGTACCGGACATGATACAACGCAAAGGTTACAACCCTTGCAACGTTCAGTATCCACTACTATTGCTCCTTTAATTTTAGCCATAATTATGTTAACTTAATGATTGTACATATCTTTATTGAAAAAATTCAAAATATTCATTGCCATTTGATGGGCTTGTCGGGCAGGACTACTTGGATTGAGTTCCATTGCTTGCTGGTAGCAGTTTAAGGCTTCTTGCCAATTCCCTAGTTTTCGGTAGGCATTGCCTCTAAGATAATAAGCTTCATCTAAAGAGCTAGAAGTCGTTTGCATATATTGATCTAGTTGCCGGATTGCTTGTTCCACATCTCCTTGATTTATAAGCTCTTTGATTGTTTTCAGTTGCTCCATATCATATTGATTTCCGGATTATCAAAAGACAAAGATAGTCTTTATTTAGAGATAGAGGATAACTAATATGTGAAAAATAAGAAAAGAGGATAAATAGAAAGCCCGAAACTGAATGACTTTCTGTTAAAATGTCACAGTATCGGGCTTGAAATAGACCTAATCGGCTTGTATCACTTTACAATTTGCCCATTTATATAGAGATCTTTGAAAATAACGTCTTTAGCACCTTTTATGTCGTTTCCACCTTCGGATACATTATTAAAATGAGAATCTTCAACGCTGATATTGGAAACA
Organism: uncultured Bacteroides sp.; assembly: GCA_965140335.1. GTDB lineage: Bacteria > Bacteroidota > Bacteroidia > Bacteroidales > Bacteroidaceae > Bacteroides. The sequence goes on along the minus strand of OZ223190.1, from coordinate 1,144,960 downwards.
TGCTTGTCATCATTAAGTCCGATAATTAGTACGCCATACTTACTCTTTTGGCAAGTAATGTTCTTTAAATGTACATTACGTACAATAGGCGGAAAGCCTTGGTTGCATTTTTCACGGCTTTCGTATTGCAGATTGATTCGAAGTACCGCTTCGCGGCATTGTCCTACGATAATATTGCGTACAAATACATTTTCAATCAGTCCTCCACGGCAAGAACTTGTCTTGATACGAATTACGCGGTCCAGTTCCGGACTGTCCATGCGGCAATCTTCTACGAAAAGATTCTTATAACCACCGGATATTTCACTGCCGATGACAACGCCGCCGTGCCCATTCTTCATATAGCAGTTGCGTACAATAATATTTTCGCTGGGGATGCCCCATGCCCGTCCATCATTATTACGTCCTGATTTGATGGCAATGCAGTCGTCTCCGGTATCGAATATACAGTTTTCTATCAATACATTTTTGCAAGATTCCGGGTCGCATCCATCACCGTTGGGGCCGCGGTTAAATATGTGTACTCCTTTTACGATAAGGCTTTCGCAAAATAATGGATGGATGACCCAAAAGGGTGAATTGAGCAATGTAACGCCTTCTATCAGTATTGTGTGACAAGAATACAAATTTATGAGTTGCGGGCGTAAACCATCTTTGGGTTTCATTATCCTTTTATAAATGGGAGTAGACGTTTCTCCATACATTTGTAAACGATCGCGGCCGCCATTACGTTGAGCTACCATTCCTTCTTTCCAGCCATATTTAGTCGCGCCGCACATTGACCACCATGTATCGTTGGAACCTTGTCCGTCGATAGTCCCTTTGCCGGTAATGGCAATGTTTGTTTCGCCATAAGCATAAATCAGTGGATGTGCATTGTAGCAATCCACACCCTCCCAACGCGTTAGTACGGCAGGAAAATATAGGCTCTGGTCAGTTGAAAATTTTAAGATGGCACCTTCTTCAAGGTGGAAATTGACGTTGCTCTTCAGTGTGATCGGTCCGGTATAGAAAGTTCCCTTAGGGACTTTGACTATACCGCCGCCATTCAGACTACATTGTAGTATGGCTTGGTTGATTGCTTCGTGGCATGGTTCATTCGGGGTATTAGGCTTTGCACCAAAGTCTGTTATGAGATACGTTTGTTTCGGGAAAGATGTCTTTTTTATTTGTTTTTCGATTTTAGTACTTTCTTTAAAAGCTTTGTCGAAGTCAATTGTGTTGGCAAATACAAAAGTTGCCGATAATAGTAGGGAAAAAATTCCGAATACTTTTTTCATGCGTTTTCTATTCTTTATTGATATGATTAATATATTCTAAGTACAAAAATAGGGAAAGAGTTCGGTTGATATAGATGAGTTTTTGACTGAAAAGGTGTAATAATTGATGGTATGGGCTTTTTTACCCTGCTTTTTATCATGTTGCCCTTCTCAATATAAAATGATCGTCTCTGTTTTCATCTTCGTTATTTTTTCGCTCCTTGCGCGGCTGACAGCGTCAAAACAGACTGTCTTTTTAAATGAAGATGGTACAGACGAAGTGCATATCAAGTCCGCTTTAGCCCTTTTCCCGGAAATAAAAAGCAACCGATTTAATCTTTAATATTTATATGAATCAATCCTGTATATCATGCAGTGAAAACGCTTTGTGCTTTTCAGCTCCTTTACTTCCCTTCACTCCTCGTATACTTTAAGTGAATGCAACTATTTCAAAGAGAGAATAGTATTAATAGAGTCTAATATTATTTTCTCTATTTGATGCTGCTTCTATGTTCCATTAATAATATGGTCTTACATTGAAATCCGTCTTTCATTAGTCTCTGTTTTCTCATTGTCAGTTTTTCTGTTCAAGAGACAGAGCGTCTACGAGAAAAGCCCTGTCCCTCTACGAGTAACCATGCTTCGCTCTACGAGGAAGGATGTTTTTCTCTACGAGATTCCGTGCTATTTGAAAGTAGCCTGATATATAGCCGTTTACAGTATTTTCTTTTGTTGCTTCTTTTCTTCGCTGTAACTTTCGCTATGAAGCTAACTTAACCTTCCCTTCTTTTCTGATATCCTGATTACTTTCGGGCTCAATCTGTATATAGTCTCTGTCCTATCATTCCCCTTTGTCTCTTCGCTTTCTTTTCGAAGCCTATTTTGAGCATTCAATGTTTCTGGAAGTATACGAATCCCTTGGCTGAGGCTGTATAGAGGAGTGAATCCTTTCATGCCTCCGTACTTTTTGCCTAGGATCGGCCTTTGTAGTCAGCCGTGATTGGTGTGCCCCCTCTCTCTATCCCATTGCAAAGCCCTTATATATATTATGAGTCTTTCAGAGTGCGGGATTCATTCAGCTTTAGTTTTAAAAAAAAAGTTTTATTGGATGGCATTACAAATCAGCCGATTAGTAAAAAAGAGTCGTTTTACCTAAAAAAAGAGTATAATAAGTTTGGATTGGATTGTGAAAAGGTCTACTTTTGCACCCGCTTTCCAAGAGAGTGAAAGCGTATTCAGATTGACATATTGAAAGCCTGCGGTAATGGCGTTCCGTTTTTATACGACATACTTATCTCCGTCTTGTTTCTCTTTCGTTAAGAGAGTGTAGAAATGAACAGAGGGTATGAAAATAAAAAAAGAAAAAAAACTTCAGAAAATATTTGGAGTATATAGATAAAAGGCATTACCTTTGCATCCGCTTTCTAAAAAGAAATCGAGCGATCTTTGAGAAATTTACATAAACAATACAAGTAGTACAAGAACAAAATCTTACTTTGCGAGAAGTAAAGAATTTGGGTAAAAAAGAACCGTCAATCCATTTATGTATGGTTTACTATATATAAAAGGTGAGATAAACTTGAATAAACCAAGCGTCCTGAACAGAGCAACAACTTGTGATGATTTACCAAGCAATTGGCATAGCATCACAAATTAAAATACTATTACAATGAAGAGTTTGATCCTGGCTCAGGATGAACGCTAGCTACAGGCTTAACACATGCAAGTCGAGGGGCATCAGTATTATAGCAATATAATAGCTGGCAACCGGCGCACGGGTGAGTAACACGTATCCAACCTACCTTTTACTCGGGTATAGCCTTTCGAAAGAAAGATTAATCCCCGATAGTATAATTCTTCCTCCTGGTTGAATTATTAAAGAACTTCGGTAAAAGATGGGGATGCGTTCCATTAGTTTGTTGGTGAGGTAACGGCCCACCAAGACTACGATGGATAGGGGTTCTGAGAGGAAGGTCCCCCACATTGGAACTGAGACACGGTCCAAACTCCTACGGGAGGCAGCAGTGAGGAATATTGGTCAATGGGCGAGAGCCTGAACCAGCCAAGTAGCGTGAAGGATGACTGCCCTATGGGTTGTAAACTTCTTTTATAAGGGAATAAAGTGAGGCACGTGTGCCTTATTGTATGTACCTTAGGAATAAGCATCGGCTAACTCCGTGCCAGCAGCCGCGGTAATACGGAGGATGCAAGCGTTATCCGGATTTATTGGGTTTAAAGGGAGCGTAGGCGGACTATTAAGTCAGCTGTGAAAGTTTACGGCTCAACCGTGAAATTGCAGTTGAAACTGGTCGTCTTGAGTGCAGTAAAGGTGGGCGGAATTCGTGGTGTAGCGGTGAAATGCTTAGATATCACGAAGAACTCCAATTGCGAAGGCAGCTCACTGGAGTGTAACTGACGCTGATGCTCGAAAGTGTGGGTATCAAACAGGATTAGATACCCTGGTAGTCCACACAGTAAACGATGAATACTCGCTGTTTGCGATATACAGTAAGCGGCCAAGCGAAAGCGTTAAGTATTCCACCTGGGGAGTACGCCGGCAACGGTGAAACTCAAAGGAATTGACGGGGGCCCGCACAAGCGGAGGAACATGTGGTTTAATTCGATGATACGCGAGGAACCTTACCCGGGCTTGAATTGCACTCGAATAACTTGGAAACAGGTTAGCCGCAAGGCGAGTGTGAAGGTGCTGCATGGTTGTCGTCAGCTCGTGCCGTGAGGTGTCGGCTTAAGTGCCATAACGAGCGCAACCCTTATTTTCAGTTACTAACAGGCAATGCTGAGGACTCTGAAAAGACTGCCGTCGTAAGATGTGAGGAAGGTGGGGATGACGTCAAATCAGCACGGCCCTTACGTCCGGGGCTACACACGTGTTACAATGGATGGTACAGAAGGCAGCTACACGGCAACGTGATGCTAATCCCCAAAACCATTCTCAGTTCGGATTGGAGTCTGCAACTCGACTCCATGAAGCTGGATTCGCTAGTAATCGCGCATCAGCCACGGCGCGGTGAATACGTTCCCGGGCCTTGTACACACCGCCCGTCAAGCCATGAAAGCTGGGGGTACCTGAAGGACGTAACCGCAAGGATCGTCCTAGGGTAAAACTGGTAATTGGGGCTAAGTCGTAACAAGGTAGCCGTACCGGAAGGTGCGGCTGGAACACCTCCTTTCTGGAGCGACGTAAGGAACTGTTAATCTGGTTTCGCAAGAAAACAGAAAAGCAGTAAAAAAAACAAGTAAAAGGTTTTTTTTTACCGTACTACCGTATTTGTTTATAAAAAATATACCTAGTAATAGGAATATAGAATCAAGAGAAAGAAGAAGCCGAGCCGCAAGGCAAGGGTTTTACTGACAGTCCTATAGCTCAGTTGGTTAGAGCGCTACACTGATAATGTAGAGGTCGGCAGTTCAACTCTGCCTGGGACTACTCCAGGAACTTGACACGTTAATGGATTATTTTATGTATTAACTATATATATAGAAATAACGATACACTAACGCTCAATTCCAAATCACGGGGGATTAGCTCAGCTGGCTAGAGCACCTGCTTTGCACGCAGGGGGTCAACGGTTCGAATCCGTTATTCTCCACACTTGCTTAAAAAAAAAGAAGCAAAACGATCTTTGACATGATGTACAAGAAAAAGTAAAAAAAGAGCTGAATGTATATATCGAGCCATACGGCTACGGTAAAACGAAAAGAAAGAAAGGGCACATGGTGGATGCCTAGGCTCTCGGAGGCGATGAAGGACGTGATAAGCTGCGATAAGCTGCGGGTAGGTGCAAATAACCTTTGATCCGCGGATTTCCGAATGGGACAACCTAATACTTTGAAGAAGTATTATCTATCTATGATAGAAGCTAACGCAGGGAACTGAAACATCTTAGTACCTGCAGGAAAATAAAATAAAAATGATTCCCCTAGTAGTGGCGAGCGAACGGGGACTAGCCCAAACCAATGTTGTTACGGCAATGTTGGGGTTGTAGGACCACGTTATGAAATGAACTCTGGCGAGAAGAATGTTCTGGAAAGTTCAACCAAAGAGCATGAAAGTTGCGTATTCGAACCCAGATGAATTCTAGTGGTATCCTGAGTAACGCGGGACACGAGAAATCTTGCGTGAATCTGCCGGGACCATCCGGTAAGGCTAAATACTCCCGAGAGACCGATAGTGAACCAGTACTGTGAAGGAAAGGTGAAAAGCACTTCGAATAGAAGAGTGAAATAGTTCCTGAAACCATGTGCCTACAAGCGGTCGGAGCAGCTTTTTGCTGTGACGGCGTGCCTTTTGCATAATGAACCTACGAGTTACTTTTTCCGGCAAGGTTAAGGAATATGAATTCTGTAGCCGAAGCGAAAGCGAGTCTGAATAGGGCGGCTAGTCGGAAGGAGTAGACGCGAAACCAAGTGATCTACCCTTGGCCAGGTTGAAGGATGGGTAACACCATCTGGAGGACCGCACCAATAAGCGTTGAAAAGCTTCTGGATGAGCTGAGGGTGGGGGTGAAAGGCTAATCAAACTTGGAGATAGCTCGTACTCCCCGAAATGCATTTAGGTGCAGCCTTGATAATTACTATTGTGAGGTAGAGCGACTGATAAGATGCGAGGGCTTCACCGCCTATCAAGTCTTGATAAACTCCGAATGCGCATTAGTTTAATATCAGGAGTGAGGGCATGGGTGCTAAGGTCCATGTCCTAAAGGAGAACAATCCAGACCATCAGCTAAGGTCCCGAAATAATCGCTAAGTTGATCTAACGAAGTCAGATTGCAACGACAGCTAGGATGTTGGCTTGGAAGCAGCCATTCATTTAAAGAGTGCGTAACAGCTCACTAGTCGAGGAGTTTGGCGTGGATAATAATCGGGCATAAGCGATTTACCGAAGCTATGGGATATGAAAATATCGGTAGGGGAGCATTCCACTCTGCGTTGAAGGCGAAGCGTAAGCTTTACTGGAGCGTGTGGAAAAGCAAATGTAGGTATAAGTAACGATAAAGGGGGTGAGAAACCCCCTCGCCGAAAGACTAAGGTTTCCTGATCAACGCTAATCGGATCAGGGTAAGTCGGGTCCTAAGGTGTAGCCGAATGGCGAAACCGATGGCCGAACAGGTTAATATTCCTGTACTAGCTTAAAGAGTGATGTGGGGACGGAGTAGTGAAAGTGCCGCGGACTGACGGAATAGTCCGTTGAATGGTGTAGATGTTGATCACAGTAGGCAAATCCGCTGTGAGAGTCGAACCTGATAGTATGGAGCGTCCTTGGACAATCCAATAGTGCATGTAATCAAACTTCCTAGAAAATCCGCTAAACTTATCTTTAAGGTACCCGTACCTCAAACGGACACACGTAGTCGGGTAGAATATACTAAGGCGCTTGAGTGAATCACGGTTAAGGAACTAGGCAAATTGACCCTGTAACTTCGGGATAAAGGGTCCTCAGGGCAACTTGAGGCGCAGAGAATAGGTCCAGGCAACTGTTTAACAAAAACACAGGGCTGTGCAAAATTGAAAGATGAAGTATACAGCCTGACACCTGCCCGGTGCTGGAAGGTTAAGAGGAGATGTCATCGCAAGAGAAGCATTGAATTGAAGCCCCAGTAAACGGCGGCCGTAACTATAACGGTCCTAAGGTAGCGAAATTCCTTGTCGGGTAAGTTCCGACCTGCACGAATGGTGTAATGATCTGGACGCTGTCTCAACCGTGAGCTCAGTGAAATTGTAGTATCGGTGAAGATGCCGATTACCCGCGATGGGACGAAAAGACCCCGTGAACCTTTACTATAGCTTAACATTGAATTTGGGCACTTGATGTGTAGGATAGGCCGGAGGCATTGAATCAGGTACGCTAGTATTTGTGGAGCCGCTGTTGAAATACGGCCCTTTGATTGTTTGAATTCTAACTCGGAAATCCGAGGACACTGTTTGGTGGGTAGTTTGACTGGGGTGGTCGCCTCCAAAAAAGTAACGGAGGCTTCTAAAGGTACCCTCAGGACGATTGGTAACCGTCCGCAGAGTGTAATGGCATAAGGGTGCTTGACTGGGAGACCGACAAGTCGATCAGGTAGGAAACTAGAGCATAGTGATCCGGTGTTTCTGTATGGAAAGGACATCGCTCAAAGGATAAAAGGTACTCCGGGGATAACAGGCTGATCCCTCCCAAGAGCTCATATCGACGGAGGGGTTTGGCACCTCGATGTCGGCTCGTCACATCCTGGGGCTGGAGAAGGTCCCAAGGGTTGGGCTGTTCGCCCATTAAAGTGGCACGCGAGCTGGGTTCAGAACGTCGTGAGACAGTTCGGTCTCTATCTATCGTGGGCGTATGAAATTTGCGTGGCTCTGACACTAGTACGAGAGGACCGTGTTGGACTGACCTCTGGTTTACCAGTTGTGCCGCCAGGTGCATTGCTGGGTATCTAAGTCGGGATTGGATAAGTGCTGAAAGCATCTAAGTACGAAGCCAGCCACAAGATTAGATTTCTTAGGGTCGTCAAAGACGATGACGTTGATAGGATGCAGGTGTACAGGTGGTGACATCATAGCCGAGCATTACTAATTGCCCGTATACTTTTCTTTTACCTGTATGGCAGGTATATACTTTCAGTAATACTCTTTTTTGGAGTATATTTTTACTTTTTCCTTCATCATGTCAACCTTATTAAGGTGACTATAGCACAAGGGTTCCACCTCTTCCCATTCCGAACAGAGAAGTTAAGCCTTGTCACGCCGATGGTACTGCGTCACAGTGGGAGAGTAGGTAGTCGCCGTTTTATCCGGGTCCCCCGTCATTAATCAATGGCGGGGGACCTTTTTTTATTTGGTGATTAAAGGTCATTTTATTATTTAACGCAAGGCTCTTATAATCTTAAACGGAAAGTGAGTGAGTTTTCTCCAAAATCTATTTCCGGTAAGATAAAATCTGTGGTAAAGAGTCCGAAGACAGATGATCCGGAACCGCTCATTGAAGCATAGAGTGCACCTTCTTTATAGAGCTTCTCTTTTATTTTTTCAATAAGTGGAAACTGCGGAAATACACTTTTTTCAAAATCGTTTATCATATGTTCTTTCCATTCCTCAACAGGAAGTTTTATGATTTCTCGTAGAGATTTTTGGGGATGGCTAGGAGTAATATGAGAGAAGGCTTTTCCTGTTGAAACAAAAATATCCGGCTTAATCAATATCAGCTGATATCCTTTTAATGATAGGGGAACAGCGGTGAAAATATTACCAATGCCTTCTGCATAGGTCGGTTTGTTAGCAATAAAGAATGCACAATCTGCTCCAATCCGGCTGGCATATTCTTCCAATAAGGTATCGGTTAGTTTCAACTCGAATTTGTCGTTGATAAGTTTTAACATGAACGCAGCATCGGAAGACCCACCTCCTAAACCGGCTCCAAATGGGATATGTTTATAGAGATATGTTTCGATTGGGGGGAGATGATATATTTCATCCAATAGTTTATAAGCTTTGACCACCGAATTATTATTCGGTTCTTCGGCTATTTTCAATCCAAATTGGTGAAGAAGACATTTTTCATCCCCTTTGCTAGAAGTGCTTTTTTCTACAGAACGGATTTCAAGAGCATCTTCCAAAGGAATAGGATAGAATACGGTTTCGAGATTATGATAGCCGTCAGGGCGCTTTTCTACTATATTCAGTCCCAGATTTATTTTAGCGTTGGGGAATGTGATCACGGTAATATATATTAGAAATTATTGTTTGATAATTTATGATTAACAACCCATAGTGGATACAAAGTTAATAAATTATAGGGAATTGATAAGGTAAAAATGGAGAATGAATGTATCTTTGTTATTCCAAATTGATATATAGATGGCAGAACAGAAAAGGAAAATGACCCGTAACACTAAAACGCAGGTGCAGCCGGTGAACGATTACGGACGTGTACAACCGCAGGCACCGGAGTTGGAAGAAGCCGTGTTGGGCGCTTTAATGATTGAGAGAGATGCTTATTCGCTGGTGAGTGAAATACTTCGACCTGAGTCTTTTTATGAACATAGACACCAATTGATCTATGCCGCTATTACAGATTTGGCAATTAATCAAAAGCCAGTGGATATTCTTACCGTAAAGGAGCAATTGGCTAAGCGGGGGGAATTGGAAGAAATAGGTGGTCCATTTTACATAACACAATTGAGTAGTAGGGTTGCTTCTTCAGCTCATATTGAGTATCATGCCCGGATTATTGCTCAAAAGGCTTTGGCGCGTGAATTAATTACGTTTACCAGTAACATTCAGAGTAAAGCTTTTGATGAAACGTTGGATGTGGATGATTTGATGCAGGAAGCTGAAGGCAAATTGTTTGAGATTTCTCAGCAAAACTTGAAAAAGGATTACACTCAAATTAATCCAATCATTGAAGAAGCCTATCAGTTGATTCAAAAGGCAGCGGCCCGAACCGATGGTTTAAGTGGTTTGGAGAGTGGATTTACCAAGCTGGATAAAATGACTGCAGGCTGGCAGAACTCCGATCTTGTAATTATAGCGGCTCGTCCTGCAATGGGGAAGACGGCTTTTGTACTTTCAATGGCCAAAAATATAGCAGTGAATTATCGTAATCCGGTGGCTTTGTTTTCTTTGGAAATGAGTAATGTACAGTTGGTTAACCGCTTAATTTCCAATGCGTGTGAGATTCCAAGTGAGAAGATTAAGAGCGGTCAGTTGGCCGATTATGAATGGCAACAGTTAGACTATAAATTAAGAGATTTACTAGATGCTCCTTTATATGTCGATGATACTCCTTCTTTATCGGTGTTTGAACTTCGTACAAAAGCCCGTCGGCTGGTACGTGAACATAATGTCAAAATAATAATTATCGATTATCTTCAGTTGATGAATGCCAGTGGCATGTCGTTTGGCAGCCGTCAGGAGGAAGTCAGTACAATATCCCGTTCGCTAAAAGGTTTGGCCAAAGAATTAAATATTCCTATCATAGCTTTGTCACAGTTGAATCGTGGAGTTGAGAATCGTGAAGGTGAGGACGGAAAACGTCCGCAATTGAGTGACTTGCGTGAATCTGGAGCTATTGAGCAGGATGCCGATATGGTTTGTTTTATTCATCGTCCTGAATATTATAAGATTTACCAATCTTCCGATGGGCAGGATCTCCGGGGTATGGCTGAGATTATCATAGCTAAGCACCGTAATGGTGCCGTAGGTGATGTTCGTTTACGTTTTGTGGGGCAGTATACGCGTTTCCAGAATCCGGAAGACGATATGGTGATTCCGTTACCGGGCGAAGGAAAGGGAGCCACTTTTGGCTCTAAAATGAATGGTGCCACATCCGGTAACGTTCCTTTACCGGCCGATGTTCCGCCTCAAACAGCTAATCCGTTCGGTGGTACGGATAACGGACCTTTGCCTTTTTGATGGGTAGAAGATGATTAATAAAATGTCGTTATATCTATCATTATTCCCTTTTATTCAGGCATATTCGGAGCAATTTCTTAATGGATAATTCCCTCCCAACCAAAAAAACTTATTAACTTTGCAAGTCACTTTTGAAAACATTAAAATAATAATGATATGAATATCTCTTATAATTGGTTGAAAGAGTATGTTGACTTCGATCTAAAACCGGATGAAGTTGCTGCTGCTTTAACTTCTATTGGTTTGGAGACGGGAAGCGTAGAAGAAGTACAAACAATTAAAGGTGGGCTCGAAGGGTTGGTTATCGGCGAGGTGTTGACTTGTATTCCTCATCCTAATTCTGATCACATGCATGTGACTACCGTAAATCTAGGGCAGGGTGAAGCTGTACAGATAGTCTGTGGGGCACCGAATGTGGCAGCCGGTCAGAAGGTGGTGGTAGCTACATTGGGTACAACGCTCTATGATGGAGATGAATGTTTTACAATTAAAAAATCAAAGCTTCGCGGGGTAGAATCTATTGGAATGATTTGTGCGGAGGATGAAATCGGCATTGGTACTGATCATGCGGGCATCATTGTTTTGCCAGAAAATGCTGTACCGGGCACTCTTGCCAAGGATTATTATAATATAAAGAGTGATTATGTCTTGGAAGTAGATATCACTCCGAATCGTGCGGATGCGTGTTCTCATTTTGGTGTGGCTCGTGATTTATATGCCTATTTGATCCAGAATGGTAAATCAACTAATTTGAAGAAGCCATCGGTGGAACAATTTACTGTAGAAAATCATGATCTGGACATTAAAATTGCAGTAGAAAATGCCGAGGCTTGTCCAAGATATGCGGGAGTAACGATAAAAGGAGTAACGGTGAAGGAAAGTCCGGAATGGTTACAAAACAAACTGCGCATAATTGGTTTGCGTCCTATTAACAATGTAGTGGATATTACTAATTATATCGTTCATGCTTTTGGACAGCCGTTGCATTGCTTTGATGCCGACAAGATAAAAGGTGGGGAAGTGATCGTCAAGACAATGCCCGAAGGTACTCCATTTGTGACTTTGGATGGCGAGGAACGTAAGTTATCCGATCGTGATCTGATGATTTGCAATAAGCAAGAGCCCATGTGTATTGCCGGAGTATTTGGAGGACTTGATTCGGGCTCAACAGAGGCAACTACGGATATTTTTCTTGAAAGTGCTTATTTTCATCCTACTTGGGTACGTAAAACTGCACGTCGCTATGGTTTAAATACAGATGCTTCATTCCGCTTTGAGCGTGGAGTTGATCCAAATGCTACCATTTATTGTTTGAAATTGGCTGCATTGATGGTGAGAGAATTGGCCGGTGGTACAATTGCTTCCGAGATTAAAGATGTATGTGGCGAGCAGGCTAAAGATTTTATTGTTGATTTAGCTTATGCAAAAGTAAACTCTTTAATTGGTAAGGGAATTCCAGTTGAAACAATTAAGAGTATTGCTGCCAGCCTGGAAATGAAAATTACTAATGAAACGTCTGACGGTCTGACATTGGCTGTCCCGCCTTATCGTGTTGATGTACAGCGCGACTGTGATGTGATTGAAGATATACTCCGTATTTATGGATATAACAATGTTGAGATTCCTACAACATTAAAGTCTAGTTTGACCACAAAAGGTGAATATGATAAGTCGAATAAACTGCAGAATCTTGTGGCCGAACAATTGATTGGATGTGGCTTTAACGAAATTTTAAATAATTCACTGACTCGTGCAGCTTATTATGATAGTTTAGTCTCTTATCCTGCCAAGAATCTGGTGATGTTGATGAATCCACTGAGTCAGGATTTAAATTCAATGCGCCAAAGTTTACTGTTTGGCGGTTTGGAAAGTATTTCGCATAATGCCAATCGTAAGAATGCAGATTTGAAGTTTTTTGAATTTGGCAATTGTTATTATTTTAATGAAGAAAAGAAAAATAAGGAGAAGGTATTAGCCGCTTACGCAGAGGACTATCATTTGGGATTGTGGCTGATCGGGAAAAAGGTGACCAATTCTTGGGCTCATCCCGATGAAGACAGTTCTGTCTATGAACTGAAAGCTTACGTTGAGAATATCTTTAATCGTTTGGGAATGAGCATGCATCATCTTGTGGTCGGTGCTTTGACCGATGATGTCTATACTACCGCTTTGTCAGTTCAGACAAGTGGTGGAAAGCTTTTGGCTACTTTTGGAATTATAACGAAGAAAATCTTGAAATCATTTGATATTGATCATGATGTTTACTATGCTGATCTGAATTGGAGTCAATTGATGAAAGCTATTCGTTCTGTTAATGTAAAGTATGCCGAAATCTCTAAATTTCCTGCAGTGAAGCGAGATCTGGCCTTATTAATTGACAAAAAAGTACCGTTTGCTGATATTGAGAAGGTTGCTTTTGACACGGAAAAGAAACTGCTTAAAGAGGTCACTCTATTTGATGTCTACGAAGGTAAAAAAATGGAGGCAGGAAAGAAATCGTATGCGGTGACTTTTGTATTGCAAGATGAAATGCAAACGCTGAATGATAAAACGATCGATAAAATCATGTCGAAATTAGTGAAGAACTTAGAACAACGGTTGGACGCAAAATTGAGATAATAATATAATAATATAGTAAATCTAAAATAAAAGGACCAATGGGAAGAGCATTTGAATATAGAAAAGCTACGAAGTTGAAGAGATGGGGGCACATGGCCAAAACATTTACAAGATTGGGTAAACAAATAGCTATCGCTGTAAAATCTGGGGGACCGGAACCTGAAAATAACCCTACATTACGTTCTGTTATTGCAACATGTAAACGTGAAAATATGCCGAAAGACAATATTGAACGTGCAATTAAGAATGCAATGGGCAAAGACCAGAGTGAATACAAAGGAATGACCTATGAGGGGTATGGCCCTCATGGAGTTGCCGTATTTGTTGATACTTTAACGGATAATACGACTCGTACGGTCGCTGATGTACGCTCTGTATTTAATAAGTTTGGTGGGAATCTTGGCACTATGGGATCACTAGCCTTCTTGTTCGATCATAAATGTGTTTTTACTTTTAAGAAGAAAGATGGGTTGGATATGGAAGAGTTTATTCTTGATCTGATTGATTATGATGTGGATGATGAATTTGAAGTGGATGATGAGGAAGGGACCATTACGATTTATGGAGACCCCAAGAGCTACGCCCAAATTCAAAAACATTTGGAAGAGTCCGGGTTTGAAGATGTTGGCGGTGAATTTACTTATATACCTAATGATTTAAAGGAAGTAGCTCCGGAGCAGCGTGAAACGATTGATAAAATGGTTGAGCGTTTGGAGGATTTTGATGATGTGCAAACAGTTTATACTAATATGCGTCCGTTAGAAGAGGAAGAATAATGAAATACACATATAAGACCAAAGGTACATGCAGCACTATTATTGAACTGGATGTGGAGGATGGAATAGTTAAGGATGCTAGTTTTAGAGGAGGTTGTGATGGTAATTTACATGCAATAGCAAAATTAGTTAAAGGGATGACTGTAGATGAAGTTATTTCCAAATTGGAAGGAACTCCCTGCGGGCCTCGTCCGACTTCTTGTCCCGATCAGTTGTGTAAGGCTTTGCATGAAATGGGATATTGATCATAATAGTTAGAAAATATAAAGTTGAGTCCCGGTTCCAAAGAGCCGGGATTTTTATTTTGTCTCGTCCATTCGGACTGAAATATTTTAGTCTAAAAAACAATAAAGTATCATCCTCTGTGTAAAAGTGAAACAGTCTATTCTGAAGAAGACTTAAAAACACTTCGGTGGAGTATGAAAAGAAGAAAATGCCGGCTGGTTTTTATAATATTTTGTATTTTTACGTCGTTAATAAAGAAGAGGTGTATGATAAAGAATATTTTGAGAGATTTAAAACGAAGGGACCATAAACGTTATCTTGGTGGTCTGGATATTTTCCGATATATTGGTCCGGGCTTGCTTGTAACAGTCGGTTTTATTGATCCAGGCAACTGGGCTTCTAATTTCGCCGCAGGTTCAGAGTTTGGTTATTCACTTTTGTGGGTGGTCACATTATCAACTATTATGTTGATTGTATTACAACACAATGTCGCGCATTTAGGTATTGTTACTGGCTTATGTTTGTCCGAAGCCGCTACCCAATATACTCCGAAGTGGATTGCTCGTCCAATATTGGGGACTGCGATATTAGCTTCCATCTCTACATCTTTGGCGGAAATATTGGGAGGGGCTATTGCATTACAAATGTTGTTTGGCCTTTCGATTATCTGGGGAGCGATATTGACAACTATTTTTGTCTCTATTATGCTTTTTACCAATTCATATAAGAAGATAGAACGTTCTATTATTGCATTTGTATCAGTTATTGGATTATCGTTTATATATGAAATTTTTTTGGTTCATATTGATTGGCCGTTAGCTATGGAAGGTTGGGTTAAACCCTCTTTTCCGGAGGGGAGCATGCTTATTATTATGAGTGTGCTGGGGGCGGTAGTTATGCCTCACAATTTGTTTCTCCACTCTGAAGTCATTCAAAGCCATCAATATAATAAGAAAGATGATACTTCCATACAGAAGGTGCTGAAATATGAATTGTTTGACACTCTGTTTTCCATGATCGTAGGTTGGGCCATTAACAGTGCCATGATTCTTCTTGCAGCTGCTACATTCTATAAAGGAGGTATTCGAGTAGAGGAGTTACAACAGGCAAAATCATTATTGGAGCCTTTACTAGGCAATAGCGCTGCGATTGTTTTTGCTTTAGCCTTGCTGATGGCCGGAATTTCATCTACAATAACCAGCGGTATGGCTGCCGGTTCTATCTTTGCCGGCATTTTCAGTGAACCTTACCATATAAAAGATATCCATTCGCAGGTTGGAGTTGTGTTGTCACTAGGTGTGGCATTGCTTTTTATCTTTTTCATTGGTGATCCGTTCAAAGGTTTGTTGATTTCCCAAATGATACTGAGTATTCAGTTGCCCTTTACTGTTTTTTTGCAGGTGGGATTGACATCCTCCACAAAGGTTATGGGTAAATATGCTAATAGTAAATGGAGTAGTTTTGTGCTTTATACTATTGCCGGTATTGTGACTGTTTTAAATGTGATGCTTCTGATATCCAGTTTCTCATAATAAGGAAAATATATCGGGATTAACTGTCTACGGTAAAATGGTCCCTTTGTGTAAAAATAAACAATGTATGAAAATAATAACTTATAATGTGAATGGCTTGCGTGCCGCGGTCAGTAAAGGTTTTCCTGAATGGTTGGCTCAGGAGCAAGCAGATGTCGTCTGCATTCAGGAAACAAAATTGCAGCCCGATCAATATCCACATGAGGCTTTAGATACTCTGGGATATAAATCTTATCTCTTTTCCGCTCAGAAGAAGGGATATAGCGGTGTGGCAATTCTAAGCAAGCGTGAACCTGATCATGTGGAATATGGTATGGGGATTGAGGAGTATGATAATGAAGGGCGTTTTATCCGTGCTGATTATGGTGATCTTTCCATTGTCAGCGTATATCATCCATCGGGTACCAGCGGCGATGAGCGTCAGGCTTTTAAGATGACTTGGTTGGAAAAATTCCAGGAATATGTTATCGCATTAAGGAAGTCGCGTCCTAAACTGATTCTTTGCGGCGATTATAACATCTGTCACGAAGCGATAGATATTCACGATCCTGTTCGCAATGCCAAGAATAGTGGCTTTTTGCCGGAAGAGCGGGAATGGATGACCCGTTTTATGAATACCGGATTCATCGATTCATTCCGTACCTTATATCCCGATAAACAAGAATATACCTGGTGGAGTTACCGTTTTAATTCGCGTGCTAAGAATAAGGGCTGGCGAATAGATTATTGTATGGTGACCGAACCTGTGAAACCGATGCTTAAGGATGCAAAAATAGTGGGTGATGCTGTTCATTCCGATCATTGCCCCATGTCATTGGAAATTATAGATTAAAAGACAATATAAATGTTAGAAGAGGAAATTGAAGAAAGAGTAGAAAAAGCGATTTTTCTTTTTAAGAGTGGATATAACTGTTCGCAATCGGTAACAGCAGCTTTTGCTGATAGGTATGGATTTTCAGAAGAACAAGCTTTACGCATGGCTGCTTCTTTTGGTGGAGGAATTGGGCGTATGCGCCAGACCTGCGGTGCAGCATGCGGTATGTTTTTGCTGGCGGGACTGGAAACAGGGACTACTGATGGACAAGATAGAAAGGGGAAGGCTGCAAATTATGCCTTGGTACAGCAATTGGCTGCCGAATTTACTAAACGTAATGGTTCATTGATCTGTGGAGAACTGCTTGGATTGAAAAAGGCGGAAGGAACGTTTGTCCCGGAGGAGCGTACGGAGCAATATTATGCTAAACGTCCTTGTGTGAAGATGGTTGAGGAAGCCGCTCGTATCTGGGGGGAATATTTAAAAAGTAAGAAATAGGGCTTTTCTTCAACGTTGAACCTTACTCCGTTTTGCGGGCAGTGATAAAAGGTGATTCAACTATTGAAAAGAGAGAAATCTCTCTTAAAGTAATGGTAAAGATGGAGTTGAGTGTCATTTAAACAGGCTTTAAATGTGACAAAAAAGAGAAAAAAACCTCAATAATGTGTTGTATAACATATAAATAATTATCTTTGCCTATGAATTATTCCTGAGATTCTCTCCTTTCAGAGGATCGGGTATAGAGCATGTCTAACTTAAATTGTGAAGAAAATGTTAAAAGAAAAAGCTGGAGAAACAGCAGGTAAAATTTGGAGTGCACTGAATGAAACTGATGGTTTGACTGCTAAGCAACTGAAAAAAGCAGCAAAGTTAGTAGACAAGGACTTATATTTAGGTCTTGGATGGTTATTGAGAGAAGATAAAATTTCTACCGAGGAAGTAGAAGGGGACTTATTTGTTAAGTTGGTTTGATAAATAAGCTTTTTATCTGATGGAATAAAGGCGCTGATATCTGAAATATTGATATCAACGCTTTTTTTATACGGATAGCGATTCTAAAAATAGAAACACCATATTTTTCATTATCTTTGCACTCTGAAAGGCGCGGGATATTCAGTTGCAAAGGCATGCTGGATAATTATATCCCTCTTCTTTTACTTATTTATTTCATAGATTTAATAAAAGGATTATTTTCTACAAGAATGAAGAATATACGTAATTTCTGTATTATAGCCCATATCGATCATGGAAAATCGACTTTAGCGGATCGTTTGCTGGAGTTTACCCATACCATACAAATCACAGGAGGTCAAATGCTTGATGATATGGATTTGGAACGGGAAAGGGGGATAACGATTAAAAGCCACGCTATCCAGATGGAATATATCTATAAAGGGGAAAACTATATTCTCAATTTGATAGATACTCCGGGACATGTTGACTTCTCTTATGAGGTGTCCCGTTCCATAGCAGCTTGTGAAGGCGCATTGCTGATCGTTGATGCCTCCCAGGGCGTTCAGGCTCAGACTATTTCCAATCTTTATATGGCTATTGAGCATGATTTGGAAATAATTCCGGTGATCAATAAATGTGATATGGAAAGTGCGATGCCGGAAGAAGTAGAGGATGAAATCGTTGAATTACTAGGATGTAAGCGAGATGAAATTATCCGTGCATCAGGAAAAACGGGAATGGGTGTTGAAGAAATTCTTTCCGCTGTTATTGAGCGTATTCCATCTCCTCAGGGAGATGAAGAAGCACCACTGCAAGCTCTGATTTTTGATTCCGTATTTAATTCATTTCGTGGCATTATTGCATATTTTAAGATTGTTAACGGTGTGATTCGCATGGGCGATAAAGTGAAATTCTTCAATACGGGTAAAGAATATGATGCCGATGAGATCGGTGTATTGAGAATGGAGATGGTGTCACACAAAGAATTGCGTACGGGAGATGTGGGATATATCATTTCTGGTATTAAGACCTCAAAGGAAGTAAAGGTTGGAGATACTATCACGCATATTACCCGTCCATGTAGTAAGGCTATAGAAGGATTTGAAGAGGTAAAACCAATGGTCTTTGCAGGGGTTTATCCTATTGAAGCCGAGGATTTTGAGGATTTACGTTCTTCTCTTGAGAAGTTACAATTAAATGACGCTTCGTTGACTTTTCAACCGGAATCTTCTTTGGCTTTAGGTTTTGGTTTCCGGTGCGGTTTCTTAGGGTTGCTTCACATGGAGATCGTGCAGGAGAGGCTTGATCGTGAGTTTGACATGAATGTGATAACAACGGTTCCGAATGTATCGTATAATGTTTATGATAAGCAAGGACATGTCATGGAAGTGCATAATCCCGGAAGTATGCCTGAATCGACTTTGATTGATCGAATTGAGGAACCTTATATCCGCTCATCGATCATAACAACAACCGATTATATCGGTCCGATTATGAGTCTGTGCTTAGGTAAGCGTGGGGAATTGGTGAAGCAGGAATATATTTCCGGTAACCGCGTGGAGTTATATTATGATATGCCGATGGGTGAAATCGTGATTGACTTTTATGATAAATTGAAGAGCATTTCTAAGGGATATGCTTCTTTTGATTATCATCCTAATGGTTTCCGTCCCTCTAAATTGGTTAAGCTAGATGTCTTGCTGAATGGTGAGCCTGTGGATGCTTTATCCACGTTAACTCATTTTGATAATGCTTATGATTTTGGGCGGAAGATGTGTGAGAAGCTAAAGGAATTAATCCCCAGACAACAATTCGATATTGCGATCCAAGCAGCAATCGGTGCAAAGATTATAGCTCGTGAAACCATTAAGGCAGTCCGTAAAGATGTAACGGCAAAATGTTATGGTGGTGATGTGAGTCGTAAACGTAAGTTGCTGGAAAAACAGAAGAAAGGTAAAAAGCGTATGAAGCAGATTGGTAGTGTGGAAGTTCCGCAAAAAGCCTTTCTTGCCGTATTGAAGCTGGATTAATTTGAGGAGATATAAAGAAAATTATAATAAACCAAAGGTATTGTTCTCTTTTCATAGGACTCTCTTGACAATTCCTTATAATCTTTTAAATAAATGAGACAAGTTCTATTTAAATCTAATCGGAAAATGATTATGTTACGTAGCCTAAAATCGAGTTTATCTCTGAATATAATAGCGAGCATTCTCTTGTTTGTTATGGCCATATTGGCTGCTATCATAGCCAATTCCTCTTTTTCCGATATGTATCAAACTTTTCTTTCCCATGAATTATATTTGGGCATCGGGAATTTTAATTTATTGTCTCATGCAGGTCATAACTTGACAATGATTGAATTTATAAACGACTGCCTGATGACTGTTTTCTTCTTCACGGTCGGCCTAGAAATTAAACGCGAAGTACTGGTGGGAGAGTTGTCTTCTGTCAAAAAAGCACTCTTGCCATTTATAGCCGCTTGTGGAGGAATGATCTTGCCGGTTCTGTTTTATTCCTATCTTGTTACTTCTGGTACTCCTGAAACGCGGGGGATGGCCATTCCAATGGCTACGGATATCGCTTTTTCACTAGGCGTACTCAGTCTGTTAAGTAAGCGTGTCCCATTGAGCTTAAAGATTTTTTTGACAGCTTTTGCTGTTGTGGATGATATTGGAGGTATATTGGTCATTGCCTTATTTTACAGTTCCCATGTTGCTTACGGTTATTTGGCTGTGGCAGCTTTGTTATATGTCTTCCTTTATTTTATGGGACGAATAGGCGTGCGCCAAAAGATATTCTTTCTCTTCTTTGGTATTACCATTTGGTCTCTGTTTATGCAATCGGGCATACACAGTACTATTTCCGGGGTGTTGTTGGCTTTTGTGATTCCGGCTCGTCCACATTTTGATGCTGTGATTTATATCCGGCGTATCCGTGAAGTGATTAGCAGATTTTCTATCTCTAAATCGGATGCCATAGTCTTGACAAATGAACAGATTGCAACTCTAAAGCAAGTAAAACGAGCTTCCGATCATGTTATCAGTCCGTTGCAGTCATTAGAGGACAGCCTACATGGAGCAGTGAATTTTGTCATATTGCCGTTATTTGCATTTGCAAATGCAGGTGTTGTATTCAGCGGAGAAGGGGAAGTATTTGGAAGTGTCAGCATTGCTGTTGCTTTGGCGTTGCTCTTTGGTAAATTCTTTGGCATCTTCTTATTTACGTGGCTGGCAATAAAAAGTGGATTTACTCAAATGCCGGCAGGTATGAATTGGAAAAGTGTAGCAGGTGTCTCTTTGCTGGGAGGCATTGGATTTACCGTGTCTCTGTTTGTAGCAAATCTGTCTTTTGCAAATGGCTATTCTGAACTGCTTAACCAGGCTAAGTTCGGCGTTTTATTAGGGACTATCATTGCCGGTATTTTAGGCTATCTGGTGCTCTATTGGGTATTACCGCGGCCTAAGCCGCGGTCTGGAATATCATATTAGCAATTTTCCAGCCACCAGTCTATCAACTTGCGTGCCAGACTTAATTTACGTGGAATCTCAGGTAGATTGTCGCGCTTGTAGAATGCAGCTGCACTTAGCTCCTCTTCCTGTAACTTTATTTCTCCACTTTCATAATCGGCTATAAAACCTACCATTAAACCGCTTGGATAAGGCCAAGGCTGGTTGTCGAAGTAAGTAATATTCTTCACGCGCAGACCGGTCTCTTCCAGTACTTCGCGTTCTACGCATTGCTCCAGTGTTTCTCCGGCTTCCAGAAAGCCGGCAACCAATCCATAAAACGTGCCACGGAAGTTCCGTGCATGTACCAGCAAGATTTCATCTTCACGCTTTATTAATACAATTGTGGCGGTTGAAACCGGAGGATACAGTTCAAATCCACACGACGGACATTTCTTCATGATGGGGGTTTGCTGTTCCGTGGGAGTGCCACATGCCGGACAAAAAGAACTGTGCTTATCCCAGTACAGGATCTGGTAAGCCTTTCCTGCAGCAGCATATTCTTTATGATTGATATAATCGTATGATGCTCTCAGATTGAGCATTGCCCAATCGTCTGTTTCCGAAATGGGTTGTTTGATAGCAATTGTATTGACAATTCTTCCGTCCGGAAGAGATACCTCATGTACTGAATAATCTGTGATATCAGGCAGCGGAGGTTCAATACCGCATGGAATAGTATATTTGATATTATTATTTCCTTGCTTTGCTTCTATCTCCTTTTTTAAAAGGAGTTGATCTTCAAAGAAGACGAACCATTGAGTGGGAAGTAAATTTGTTGCAGATTTCATAAAATTCTGAGTTTATGTAGCCGGATATTTATCCGGCTGCAAAGTTACAAAAACAGTAACAGATTTCTTCTCTTTTTTAGGAGTAATCTTCTTGAGCTCCCATCACTTGGGTTGATGCTCCTTTTATTTTTTTGAGAAAGAGAACAGGGTGAAGAGTCTTTTTCTCAGGGATATCTGACAGCTATTGAGAACGAATTATAAGAAGAAAACAAGGTGAAGAGTCTTTTTGCCTTTTGCTTAATGGTGATTTCCCACTTCAACCGATTTTTCTCACAGGGATATAGACTTCAGTGATTAAGTCTTTCTCTTCTGTACAATCCGGATTATTGAGGTATTTCTCAAATCGGGTGCAATCTCTGAGTAAATAATTGCTGTTTGGGATCCATGATCGATAAATAAAGGAATAAGCTTCTGATAGCAGTTTGTGCGAACCGTGTATCTTGAATACCGCATATTCCCCGCCTTCAATAATCTGTTTATCGAAAGCTTTTGCAGAATGAAGATCATGTGATGTGCTGATGCAGACATAGAATCGTTGTCGATCGGGTTGTGTTATTGTAGGCACATCAATACTCATGCTATAATAGTGCGTTTCATTGTCTGGCACTCCATTAATCATGGTCATTTTTATCAATTTGTCCCATGCCATGGTAAATACATCTTTATATTTATAGGGATTGGGAACCCGGGTACAAATCAGTCTTGTTGAATTTAAATGGCGTACTTCGGGGGTCCGTTTTTGGTTATGATGCAAATGTACGACTTTATGATTTATTCGATTGACACCAATTCATGTTCACAATTGATTTCCTTGAGGAATTCTTTATCATGTGAAACGGCTAGAACAGTTCCGGTGTAATCCCGGATAGTAGCAGTAATGATTTCAATACTTTCTATATCCAGATTATTAGTCGGTTCATCCAGAATGAAGATATCCGGAGTATTGTTGGCAATCATTAAACAGCAGAAGGAAAGGCGCATCTTTTCTCCACCACTAAGTTGCTGACACGGCTTGTTCCATGTTTCCTTTGGGAACAGATAGCGGTTTAGAATCATCTTTATTTCATGCTCGGGCAAATGTCGTCGATTGAAAGATTCCGCTTGCTCTACAATGCTGGGCT
Organism: uncultured Bacteroides sp.; assembly: GCA_965140335.1. Taxonomy (GTDB): domain Bacteria; phylum Bacteroidota; class Bacteroidia; order Bacteroidales; family Bacteroidaceae; genus Bacteroides. Next base: position 1,121,949 of record OZ223190.1, on the reverse strand, counting down.
CGTTTTGTATCATAGAGTATTCCTGGTCCAGATATACATAAGTAAAATTAGAACGTTCCATTATTCCGGTGGTTGGCGATACTTCTCCTGTGATTAACTTGAGTAAGCTTGTTTTCCCGCTTCCATTATTTCCCTTTATGCAATACCGGTCACCGCTTCGTAATTGAAAGTTAAGGGGCTCTGTCCAAATGTTGGTTTCTATTGCAGGGTAGTGAAATAGGACGTCTTTGGCTGTTACAAGTATTTTGCCGGGATGAAGTTCTGAGGCGTTGAAATTCGTTTTTAGTTTCTCACTTAAGGGCAGAGTGTTCTTTATGATCTGAATTTCCTGCTGAAGCTTTATCGCTTTTTCTGCATGGATGTCATTGAGTTTACTGGTGCTCTGCTCAGCTTTATTCCTTAAATAGTTCAGAGCTATCCGCGGAACGCCTTTTTTTATATTTCTTTTTTCACCCCGTACATTTTGCTTTGCCTTCTGCTCTTCTATCTCTTGGGCGGTTTGCCTAGTCAATTTTAGCGAATGCTGCTTTTCTATCAACTGTTGTTGTAAAGCATTCAGTTGAGCATCCTTTTGTTCTTTATAGAAGTCGTAATTTCCACCGTAACGGATTATTCCTGTGTGGGATAACTCACAGACAGTTGGTAACAGATTGAGTAAAGTGCGGTCATGACTAATGATCAGTAAAGTGGCTGTGCTATGTTGTACATAATTATAGAATTGATTTCTGCCTGCGGTATCCAAATGATTCGTTGGTTCATCCATTAAGATAATGGAAGGATGGTGCAGCTCCATTCCAGCGAGAAAGAGACGGGTCTTTTCTCCACCACTCAGTTGTTTCAATAGGCAAGTCATAGACAGATGATCCAAACTCCATGTCTTCAAAGCGGCATGAGTCTGCTCTTCAATATTCCAATCATCATCCAGTGTAGAAAAATTGCTCTCTGATGCATTACCGTTTAAGATAGAATGTAACGCTTCTATTTTAGAACTGATGCCCAATGCTTGTACCAATGAAAGAGTGTCATATTGCCCGAAGTGTTGCGGAATATAATACATCGATTCGTGTTCCGGACATATAACGCTTCCTGATGTAGGGAGTAACTTATGGGAAATAATCTGCATGAGTGTTGATTTTCCGCAGCCGTTGTTACCGGTTAGGGCAATTTTTTCTCCTTTGTTAATAACCAGGTTCAGATATTCAAATAAGGTTTCCTTATCGGGATGAATATAGGTAAGATCTTTGATGATGATACTCATAAAATAAACTGTGTTTCGGATTAAATAATAATGCACGTTGGTGCATGAGTGATTCTCTGTGGGGTAGGGATTACCGGACAAACACAATTTAAACTAAACATCTATGGTGATGCTTATATCTTTAAAGTAAAAGCGAATGATAATGATTGATGTTTACTGAGATGCGTTATGTCCTTATTCGGATACTTTCATTGGGGTAGCTTTTTAAATAATGGGCGCAAAGATAATATGTTTTGCCGGATTATGCAAAAACAGGTCTTGTCTTTTGAAAGATTACTGTTGGGTAAACCTTATGGAGAGGTTTGCTGATGTCGGGTTATGTACGCGATGAAACGAATAAACGATATAAATATAAATTGTAATGAAAAAGCGGGTTCATTGATTGTTTAGTTTAAAAAAGAGCGTACCTTTGCGGAGGTGGTTCTTTGACCGCACATATGACTTCTAAAGTTGTATCTTGTATCTTGCTTAGTTGTTTCAGACAAAATATTTGCTTTTAATAAAGGGCAGGTAAAATATAACATTGGTATTATTTAAATGATAAGTGGTTATGATGAACGAAATTATAGCTGATCGGGAATTGATAGCTTACTGTGGGCTATATTGTGGCGCATGCCATAAATACCTTAATGGTAAATGTTCTGGCTGTCGCTTGAATGATAAAGCAACATGGTGTAAAATCCGTAAGTGCAACATGGAAAAAGGGTTCCATACTTGTGCTGACTGCAATATGGATGTAGCTGATTGTGGTAAATACAGTAATTTCATTAGCAAGGTATTTGGATTAATTTTTCGTTCCGATCGTAAGGCATGCGTATATCGCATTAAGATGATAGGAGAAGAGGCGTATGTTAAAGAAATGAGTGCAAAGAAGTCTATGACAATAAAAAAATGAATAGCGTTGAAAGAAGGAATTAGGAATATGGCATTGGAGGTTGGTGCCGATGTGTGTGGGTTTGCGAATATTGATAGGTTTGCAGATACGCCTGAAGGGTTTTCTCCTACGGATATTTATGAGGGATGTCAGTCGGTTGTGGTTTTAGGTCTGGCTTTACCCCATGGCTTGTCGGAGGTTGATCCTCGGTTTCTTTACGGATATTTTAATGAGTTGGGTTGTTCTACGCTGGACGGGATAATCTTAAAAGTTGCTAGAGCTATTGAACGTGATTTTGGCGGCATTGCTGTACCACTTCCCAGTGATTCGCCTGTTAGCTTTTGGGATGAAGAAACAAAAACTGCCCGTGGAATACTTTCCATGAAGCATGCAGCGGTGGCTGCCGGTGTCGGTTTTATGGGTAAGAATACTTTGTTGATAAACCAGATATTTGGTAACCAGCTGACGGTAGGGGCTGTTTTATTATCTCTTAATTTGCCTTCCGATGAATTATGCGCTAATCTTTGTCCGCCGAAGTGCCGTAAATGTATTGATAATTGCCCCGTTCATGCTATTAATGAAAATGAAACCGTAAATCAAGAGCTTTGTCGGGAGTATACTTATAAGACAACGTTCGGGGGGATTGGAACAGTGGAATGCAATAAATGCCGTATGGGGTGTCCGTTGCGTTTTGGCTTAAGATCAAGTAATTAATAATAAATAGAACCGATATGAATGATTTTGAAACAACACGATTGCTACTACGCCATATTGTAGAAAGCGATGCTGAAGATATATTTGAGTATGGAAAAGAACTAAATGTGGGTCCCAATGCCGGTTGGAAACCTCATGAAAGTATTGAAGAGACTCGCAAAATAATGAGTGGGGTATTTATTGGACAAGAGAATATATTTGGTATCGTATTGAAGGAAACAAATAAGATGATTGGGAGTATCGGACTCATTCCCGACCCCAGGCGTACGAATCCTCATGCTTTGATGCTGGGGTATGCGATGTCGGAGCATCACTGGGGAAAAGGTTTAATGACTGAAGCCGCCCGTGCTATCATTGAAAAAGGTTTTCAGGAGTTACCGGTAGACATCATTACCTGTACTTGTTATTCTATAAATCCCCGTTCGCGAAGAGTTATTCAAAAGTGCGGATTCCAGTATGAAGGTTGCTTGCGGCAATGTGAAGAAAGATTCGATGGCGTTATACTAGACATGGAATGTTATTCGTTATTACGGAAATAATTATTAGTTCAGATGTTTTCTTTCTTCATTCCATGGATGAAGCTTTGAAGGATAGTGGTAATAAATCGCCTATTTCTTTCATTTCATAGATACCTTTTTCACCATAGAGCAATACCCGCATGGGATGATTAAACCGTTTTTCTGTCTCCAGCATGACTTGTCGGCATGCCCCACATGGAGGAATGGGATCGTCAAGAAGTCCCTGACCATTGCGGGCGGCAATAGCCAGTGTCTCGACCGCCTGATCCGGATATTGTGAGTTGGCATAAAACAAAGTGGTTCTTTCGGCACAAATCCCTGACGGATATGCTGCATTTTCCTGATTAGAACCGGATACAACAATTCCATTGGTAAGCCGTGCAGCTGCACCTACCGAGAAATGGGAATAGGGGGCATAGCTTCGTTCGGTTGCTGCTATAGCCTGATCCATGAGTTCCCGATCTGTATTGCTTAGCTCATTGTAATCATATATCTTGATATTGATCTGCAGGGATAAATTCTTCATAACAACCTTTGTTTTTTTATTGGGGATACAAAGTTAGAAAAGAGATTGGTATTCTCAATTTTTTTTAAGATTTTTGTGTTCTCAATTAAAGATGATATGAATAAAATCAACTTATATAAACCTCTTCTTATTTGTCTTGTTTTGCTGGTTTCGGTATCAGCTGGTGCACAGAGGCGGAACAGCCGTTACGTGGAATATATCAAACAATATGCACCAATGGCTGTGGACCAGATGAAGCGTCATAAGATACCTGCGAGTATCACGCTGTCGCAAGGCTTGCTTGAGAGTGGAGCGGGATATAGTGAGTTATCTCGTGAAAGTAATAATCATTTTGGTATAAAGTGTGGAGGAAGCTGGAAAGGGCGTTCTGTCAGGCATGATGATGATGCGCGACAGGAATGCTTCCGTGCCTATCGTAATCCTAAGGACTCATATGAAGATCATTCTCTTTTTTTAAGACGGGGGGCACGTTATGCTTTCCTGTTCGATTTGAAAATAACCGATTACAAAGGATGGGCGCGTGGATTGAAGAAGGCTGGTTATGCCACCGATCCGTCGTACGCTAACCGATTGATTACGATTATAGAAGATTATGAGTTGTATCGGTATGACCGAAAAGGAGCTTTTGTTGCCGTAGAGAAAGGGGAGCCTGTTTACCAGCATCAGGTGTATATCGCCAACGACATTGCCTATATTGTAGCGCGTAGTGGAGATACCTTTAAAGGATTAGGCAAGGAATTTGGCATCAGATGGAAGAAGTTAGTGAAATATAATGATCTACATAAAGACTATACCTTAACAGATGGTGATATCATCTATCTGAAGTCGAAAAAGAAAAAAGCAGATAAGTCTTATACGGTATATGTTGTGAAAGATGGCGATTCGATGCATGGTATTTCCCAACGGTTTGGCATTCGTCTGAAGAATCTTTATAAGATGAATCGTAAGGATCCTGATTATGTTCCCGAAATAGGTGACAGATTGAGGTTGCGTTAATATCACAGAATGTTTTTGTTGCAAGCCTTTAGTATGGAAAGGAAGGTCATTCTTTAAAAAGAGAGTTAGAAAACTATGATGAAAGACGAATTTAATTATCAATTGGTACCCTATAACTATGCTCATTGCTTGAATAGCCAATGTCAAAAGCGTGGGGAGTGCCTCCGGTATATTGCAGCACAACATTGTCCCAAGGAATGTACTACTATAAACATTATCAATCCGGCTTCCATTCCGTCGGATTCCAGAGCTTGTGCTTACTTTCATTCGGCTAAAAAAGTTCATGTGGCGTGGGGAATTAAACATTTGTTCGATAGTATTCCCTATAAACAAGTTTATGAATTGAAAAACAGAATGCTGGGGCATTTTGGAAGAAACAAATACTATCGTTTCTATCGTAAAGAGCTATTTCTTACTCCTGAAGATCAGGAATACATCCGTCACTTGTTCCAACAACAAGGAGTTGTAGAGGAACCTGCTTTTGAATCTTATAGTGAAGAATATCAGTGGTCATGTGACTGATTGTGTTTTATGCCTCAAAACGCTTTGTTTTGATGCTTAAAACAAAGTGTTTAGACCTTTAAAACGACTTGTTTTGAGTAGCAAAATAAGTCGTTTCCCTATAGGAAACAGAGCTTATGCTACGTTCTACCGGTTAATAGTGTGTAAGTTAACTTATTAGGTGGTCTTCTTTAATTTAGTTGAAAACGAATAGTAGTTCACAAAACAAGAGGTGAAATTCGAATAAGGCTACTATAAAACAGGCTTTTAGATAAAAGATTTTTTTGTCTTTAGCCCTTTTCAACTAAATTGAAGAAGCACCAAATAGGTTGTAAGTTTGCATTCGTTGCCTCTGAAAAGCTTGTGAGTTTGCCCTTTCAATACTTAATAAAGCTCTTGGCTTATTGATTTTTGCTCTTACCAAGAAAGGTTATTCCTTCTCGGAATATATGGTGGGTACAGTCAGTTCTATTCAGGGTAAAACAACAGGGTTTATAATTAATATGAAAAATGTTTTTTATCTTTGTCAGATATTACGTTAACACTTAAATTGAAATGCGTAGTTAACCATGCGGCATATCTAAAAATAAAGTCAAGGAATCATGTGGAGTAGAAGAGGTATATTGTGGGTTATATTTGGTCTTTTTGGAGTTTTGCATGCTGCAAATGCCCCTATAGATTCTTTGTTGTCACAATTGGATCAAGTCATTCAAAACCGCCCCGTATATATAGAGCATAAGGAGCATAGAATGGAAGAATTGAAACAGCAACTGAAACGACCTCTTTCTGATGAAGAACGCTTTTCTCTTTTAGGTAAATTGGTTGATGAATATCGTTCGTACAATACAGACTCTTCTTTGTCAGTGGCGCGTGCCCGTTATCAGGTTGCCGTGCGTCTGAAAAAGCAGGAACATATTGATGACGCCCGGATGAATATGGCTGAAATCATGGGGACTGCCGGAATGTATAAGGAGGCGCTCGACTTGATGCATACCGTGCATATTGCTCAATTGCCCGATTATCTGCATCCGTATTATTATCATATCTACCGCATTGTATATGGATTGATGGCCGATTATGCGGTAACAGATCAAGAGAAAAAAATATATTTGGAATATACCGATCGTTATCGTGATTCATTACTGTTGGTAAACAAGAAAGATTCATTGATCTATGTGCTTATAAAATGTGATCAGTACAATGCGCGGAATGAATATGATAAAGCCATTGAGACACTTTCATCTTTTATGCAAAAGAAGATGGATGATGTTCATGAAAGGGCCATATATGCTTATACATTATCCGAATCATACCGACTGAAAGGAGATATTGAAAAGGAGAAGAAATATCTCATTCTTTCATCAATAGCAGACATGAAATCGGGTGTCCGTGAATATGTTTCTTTGCGAAAGTTAGCAGTTCTATTGTATCATGAAGGAGATTTGGACCGGGCTTATTCCTATTTAAAGCTGTGTATGGATGATGCTGTGTTCTGTAATGCACGGTTGCGCATACTGGAGATTTTGCAAATATTTCCGATTATAAATAATGCATATCAAAAGAGGGAGGAAGTACAGCAGAAACGCATGGAAATCGCATTAATCTCTATCAGTCTGCTTTCCATCTTTCTTATTATAGCTGTTTTTTATGTCTATAAGCAGATGAAGAAGGTTGCGTTTGCCCGTCGTGCGGTAATTGAAGCTAATCAAAAGTTGAAAGAACTTAATGGGGAATTGCATCGTTTTAATGACCAATTGATGGAGGCCAACCGGAGTATAGCTGAAAACTCCTATTTAAAAGAAGAATATATCGGGCGATATATGGATCAATGCTCTGTCTATCTGGAGAAGATGGATAATTATCGCCGCTCATTAGGGAAAATAGCTTCTACCGGTAAAGTGGAAGAGCTCTACCAACATATTAAGTCTACTAAGTTTATAGAAGAAGAATTGAAAGATTTTTATGAGAATTTTGATATGACTTTCTTGCAATTGTTTCCAACTTTTGTAGAAGATTTTAATACGCTGTTGGCCGAAGGAGAACAAACCTATCCAAAGGGAAATGAACGGTTGAATACCGAATTACGCATTTTTGCATTGATTCGTCTGGGTATTACGGATAGTGTGAAGATAGCCCAGTTTCTTCGTTATTCTGTTACTACAATCTATAATTACCGGACGAAAGTGAGAAATAAAGCAGCTGGTGATCGTGATCGGTTGGAAGCAGAAGTGATGAAAATAGGCAAGTTAAAAGCCTAAAAACGCCTCTCTTTCTTTGTATAAGTGTTTCCTTTACGCTTATATTTTTACTACTTTTTTAGCCTATACTATTTTACTTAACTAATTGTTTATTAGTAATATAGTAGTTGTTGTTGCTTATAATCAACTACTTTCTTTCTATTACACTCATTGTATTCATATTCTATCTGATATTTTTGCTGTTGTCTTTGGAGGAGCAATTCGGAAGGACACGTATACATGAGTTTTAATTATTAACTTTAAATTCTTATATTATGCAAAAGTACAGGAAACCAATCAGGTTACGGGTAATAGCTTACCTGATGGGAATGTTGTTTCCAATGTGCGTATCAGCACAACAAATTACAGTACAAGGTGTAGTGAAAGATCACACAGGAGAGCCGGTCATTGGTGCCAGTGTGGTGCAAAAGAATACTTCTAACGGAACAATAACCGATGTTGATGGGCAATTTACCTTGAAGACCCCTTCAAACAGTGTGATACAGGTTTCGTTTGTGGGGTATAAAACTCAGGATATTCAGGTCAATGGAAAGAAACGCTTCCAGATTGTACTGTCGGAAGATACTGAATTGCTAGATGAAGTGGTTGTAGTAGGCTATGGTACGATGAAGAAGAGTGACCTGACAGGTGCCGTTGCTTCTGTGGGAACCAAACAAATAAAAGATGCTCCTGTTTCTAATCTGGGGCAGGCTATTCAAGGAAAGATCTCGGGTGTACAGATAGTCGATGCTGGTAAACCTGGTGATAATGTTTCTATTAAAATTCGTGGGTTAGGCTCTATTAATAATTGCGACCCGTTGGTAGTGATTGACGGAGTTCCCACCGATTTAGGACTGTCTTCATTGAACATGGCGGATGTGGAACGTCTGGATGTACTGAAGGATGCTTCGGCAACGGCCATTTATGGTTCTCGTGGAGCGAATGGAGTGGTGATGATCACAACTAAGCGTGGTGTGGCAGGTAAAGGAAAGCTAACCTTCTCTGCAAATTATGCGATTCAAAATGCCACTCGCGTGCCGAATTTGTTGAATGCGTCACAATATGCCAAGTTGAGCAATGACATGATGGTGAATAGTGGGCGTAACCCAAATCCTGAATGGGCGGACCCTTCTTCATTAGCTGAAGGGACGGACTGGCTGGATGAGCTGCTTCGTACGGGTCGTATGCAGAATTATACGGTTAGTTATTCCGGTGGGGGAGAAAAATCACATTATTATGTATCGGGAGGTTTTTTAGATCAAACGGGTACGGTACGGAGTGTAGGCTATAAACGCTTTACTTTCCAAACAAATAGCGATGCACAAGTTCTAAAGTGGTTAAAGTTCTCCAATAACCTCACATTCAGTGCAGACACTAAGAAATCAGGATCATACAGTCTTGGAGATGCTTTGAAAGCCCTACCGACTTTACCTGTGAAAGATGCAAACGGTGCATGGAGTGGTCCTGAAGGAAATGCCGAATGGTACGGTAGTATACGAAATCCGATTGGACCTACTGAATTGAATAAAAGTGAGACGAAAGGCTATAACTTCTTAGCTAATATGACGGCAGAGCTCACTTTCACTAAATGGCTAAAGTTTAAAAGTACTTTTGGTTATGATGCAAAATTTTGGTTTGATGATAGTTTTACTCCGAAATATAACTGGAAGCCTACTCCTATAGAAGAATCATCCCGTTATCGAAAAGATAGCAAGTCATTTACTTATTTGTGGGATAACTATTTCCTCTTGGATTATACATTTGCTCAAAAACATCATGTCGGATTGATGGCCGGAACGTCAGCCCAATGGAATGAGTCGGACAATTTGAGCGCCCAAAAGAATATTTTCATGTTCGATAACGTGCATGAAATGGATAATGGGGAGAAGATGTATGCCATTGGCGGAACTTCAAGTGAATGGGCGTTGATGTCGTATATGGCTCGTGCCAACTATTCTTATGAGGACCGTTATTTGTTGACAGCAACAATACGCCGGGATGGATCAAGCCGTTTCGGAAAGATGAATCGTTGGGGTACTTTTCCTTCTGTGTCAGCCGCATGGCGTCTTTCACAAGAAAAGTGGTTTCCAAAGAATACTTCTATCAATGATTTGAAATTGCGTGTAGGATATGGGGTTACAGGAAGTCAGGCCAGCGTAGGCAACTATAGCTATTTGGCCTCTTACAACACAGGAGTATATCCTTTGGGGACTACGGGAGCTAATCAAACGGCCCTAATCTCACTTACACTTGCCAATCCTTATATTCATTGGGAAGAAGTGGCACAAACCAATATTGGTTTTGATGTATCGCTGTTTAACTCACGCGTAAATCTCTCACTGGATGCCTATCTCAAAGAAACGCGTGATATGTTGGTCAAAGCTTCAATTCCTATTACATCGGGATTTGAAGATACAACGACCACATATACCAATGCCGGTAAGGTAAGTAATAAAGGAGTTGAGATGAGTTTAAATACGGTAAACCTGACTGGTCCGTTAGGTTGGGAGAGTAGTATAACTGCAACTTATAATAGAAATAAAATTAAAGATTTAAATAGCGATGTACCCTATTACATCAACCAGATTGGGAACTCGTATGTAACTATGTTGGCTAAAAACTATCCGATCAATGTCTTTTATGGTTATGTGACGGATGGTCTATTTCAAAATCAGGCAGAGGTAAATGACCATGCTGTACAGCCCGGGGCAGAAGCGGGAGATATACGTTTCAAAGATCTGAATAATGATGGAGTGATTAATGATAAGGATCGTACAGTAATAGGTAATCCGAATCCTACCTGGCTCTTTTCCATGAATAATAGTCTGACCTATAAAGGTTTTGAACTCTCTGTCTTTTTGCAAGGGGTGGCTGGGAACAAAATTTATAATGCCAATGATATAGACAATATAGGTATGGCGGCTGCATATAATCAAACAACCGATGTGTTGAAACGTTGGACAGGCGAAGGAACCAGTAACTCTATGCCCCGTGCCGTCTATGGTGATCCGAATCAGAATTGCCGGGTATCCGACCGCTTCGTGGAAAGTGGTTCTTACTTACGTTTAAAGAATGTGACGCTTTCCTATAGTTTTCCGAAACAATGGTTAAGTAAATTTCTAATTGAGAATGCACGCCTTTCAGTCTCCTGTGAGAATGTAGCCACTATTACGGGATATTCAGGGTTTGATCCTGAAGTGGATATTAATGGAATTGATTCTTCCCGTTATCCTATTTCACGTACGTTTAGTGTGGGCTTGAACTTTAACTTCTAATATTTTATAGGTATGAAAAAGATAACAAATATAATATATGCATTGGTTGCAGTGATGCTGGCATCGTGCAGTGATTTTTTAGATAAAATGCCAACGGATGTCGTTGATCCTGAAACCACAGTGACCGACAGTGTAGCAGTGGCTCTGACTACTGCATGTTACAGAACCTTGCAATCTTCAAATATGTATAATCAGCGTATTTGGTCATTGGATATAGTCGCAGGAAACAGCTTGGTTGGTGCCGGTGGCGGAACAGACGGGTTGGAAACAGTTCAAGCTTCCAACTTTATTACGCAGAGTGACAATGGAATGGCATTATATATGTGGCGTTCGCCCTGGGTGGGAATAGGACAGTGCAACATCGTGCTCAATAGCCTTGCACAAGCAGATGGGGTATCTACTTCCCTTCGGGATCGTTGTATGGGCGAAGCCTATTTCCTACGTGCTCATTACTATTACATATTGGTCCGTTTATATGGAGGAGTACCTCTGCGTTTGGAACCTTATAACCCCGGTGAATCAACAGCTATTGCACGCGCTTCGGCTGATGAAGTTTATGATCAAATTATCTCCGACTGTAAAAGTGCAATCAAGTTATTGCCAACTAAAGCTGCATACAGTGATTCCAATAAAGGGCGCGCTTGCCAAGATGCCGCTATGGCTATGCTTGCTGATGTGTATATGACTTTAGCTCCTAATAATTCCGGGTATTATAAGGAGGCCGCGGATTTGTGTGATGATATTGCGAAACTGGGATATGATCTGTCTGCATATAACTATGCAGATAACTTTGATGCAACCATCAATAATGGCCCCGAGTCATTGTTTGAAGTGCAATATTCGGGAAGTACGGAATATGATTTCTGGAGTGGAAATGTACAGTCTTCCTGGCTATCTACTTTTATGGGACCGCGTAATTCTAACTTTGTAGCCGGTAGCTATGGGTGGAACCAACCAACAGAAGAATTTGTCAGTCAATATGAAGAAGGAGACAAACGTAAAGACTTGACGATCTTTTATAATGGTTGTCCCGATTTTGACGGGCATGTATATAAGAGCTCTTATTCGAACACAGGATATAATGTGCGCAAATTCTTAGTAAAGAAATCTATCTCTCCGGAGTACAATACAAATCCTGCTAATTTTGTGGTTTACCGGTACGCAGATGTGTTATTAATGAAAGCCGAAGCTTTGAACGAAATGGGGAAGCCGGATGAAGCTGCTGTTCCTTTAAATATTGTACGGAAACGTGCCGGACTGGCTGGCGTGTCAGGACTTTCGCAAGAAGCCATGCGTGATAAGATTATTCATGAGCGGCGTATGGAGTTGGCCTTTGAGGGGCACCGTTGGTTTGATATGATTCGTATAAATAACGGTGAGTATGCTATCAATTTCTTAAAATCAATTGGTAAGACTAATGTGAACAAAAACCGTTTGTTATTTCCCATACCGCAAACGGAAATGGATACCAATTCTTTGATGACACAAAATCCAGGTTATTAATCGCTTTAAATAAAATGATATGAAAAAATATATCTTACATCTGGTGTACTTGCTGCTCGGAGTAACTCTGTTTACTTCCTGTATAGATGACGATTACACCATATTAAATAAAGGAAATGATGAATTGACGTTAACTGCAAATACTTCCGAGTTAACGTTGACCGAACAGAATTATAGTAGTGATGCTTTAACGCTTTCCTGGAGTACAGGGACCAATTACGGGACGGGTAATAAAATATCGTACAAATTGGAGATAGCTAAAGAAGGAACAAATTTTGCAAATCCGTATGTTGCTATGGAAAGTAGCGTGCAAGAATATTCCTGGTCGAAAACAGTAGAAGAGCTGAATACCATATTACGTGAAAGTTTCGGTGCTGAAGGGGGGGAAACACTATCTTTGGAAGCACGTATAACGGCTACAGTTGCAGGCATAAATGAGCCTCAAGTTTCTACGACATCATTTAAGGTCACTTCGTATAAACCATTGACTTCCACATTATACCTGATTGGCGATGCTACTCCTAATGGTTGGAGTGTGGATAATGCCACTGCTATGACACAATCGGATAAGGGTATCTTCACTTGGACTGGTAAATTGACAGTTGGCTCTTTTAAGTTTATCACTACATTGGGGAGTTTCTTACCTTCTTATAATAAGGGAACAGATGGAAACTTAGTGCTTCGTACGAATGATGAAGAAGCGGATGGACAGTTCTCTGTTGAGGAGGAACATTATTATAATCTTAAGGTCAATCTGTTTACAGGTAAACTCACCTTGGTAAAGGCTGATAATGCTGAAACCGGTCCGGCTTATGATCAACTCTATTTTGTAGGTAATCCTACAGGATGGTCGTTTGTGGAAATGAAACAAGATCCGTTAGATCCGTTCTTATTCCGGTACGGTCGGCTCTTTGCTACCGGAGAAGGAGGGGAGTTTAAATTCGGAACGTCCGATGGTTCTTGGGAAAATATGTATAAGGCTACAGTAGCTAATGCATTTTATACGGATACTAATGTGGAACTGGTGAAAGGAGCTGATCCTGATAATAAATGGTTCCTGAAAGATGAAGAATGTGGAAAGGCATATAAGATATGTGTGGATATCCGTTCTGGAAAAGAACGTATGATGATGAATGCATTTACTCCTTATGAGATGATTTATATGGTAGGTGATGCAACTCCCGGTGGATGGACAATTGGTGATGCCACTCCGATGGTGGCAACGGATAGTCCGTATATCTTTACTTGGCAGGGGGCACTGAATGCAGGAGAATTGAAATTTACTTGTGATAAACAGTCCGATTGGAACGGGGCTTGGTTTATGGCTGTAAAAGATGGTAATGCACCTACAGGAGAGAATGAGCCGATGTTGTTTATAGATAAATCGAGTGATGCATTTGCCGCTCAATATTTGGATGTTTCCGTTGGTGGGGTAGATAATAAGTGGAAAATAGCGAGTGCAGGTACATATAAAATCACATTGAACCAATTGGAAGAGACTATTTCAATAGTGAAGCAATAATAGAGTAATGGTAAAAAGTTTGTTTTAAAATAAGAGGAGGTATGTCGGGAGTGAGTCTTCTGGCGCATCTCCTCTTATAATTTAGGCCTATGATAAAAAGAATTTTAGTTCTGATAGCAATAGTTCTTGCATTGGGAGCTTGTAGTAAAGATCATGAAGGAACTGATAATCCCGGTTCTGGATCGGGAGACGTTACAGGGGGAGTTACAGATGTGACGCCTGTGGTATCCGATTTAACTGTTAATCTGACAACGGATAAGGCTTGTTACAATCCGGGGGAGAAAGTCCATTTTACAGCGGATAATATGCCTTCGGGGGCTAAGATACGTTATCGCTCAATGAATAAGTTAATTGATAAAGTGGATGCTTCGGGTAATGCTTGGGCATGGACGGCACCTGCCACTGATTTTACCGGTTATCTGGTGGATGTATATCGTACAAAGAGCGATGGCACGGAAGTCATTTTGGGAACGATTGCTGTGGACGTATCCAGCGACTGGACTCGTTTTCCCCGTTATGGCTTTGTAGCAACCTTCGGTGCTGAAAAAACGATAGAGGTGATTCAAGAAGAAATGACCTCTTTAAATCGTTATCATATCAATGGTGTGCAATTTCAGGATTGGCACAATAAACATCATTGGCCTTTAGGGGGAACAAGAGATCACTTGGAGGAAGTGTATAAAGATATAGCCAATCGCGATGTTTACACCAATGTGGTGAAAAATTATATTGCAGTGCAACATAGTTATGGCATGAAATCCATGTTCTATAATCTTTGTTATGGGGCTTTGGACGATGCTGCCTCGGATGGTGTAAAGGAGGAATGGTATATTTATAAAGGGACAAATCATTCTGAGAAAGATTACCATGATTTACCTTCAAGTTGGAAGAGTGATATCTATTTGCTTGATCCGGCTAATAAGGAGTGGCAAGCGTACATAGCACAGCGTAATGATGATGTATATGTCAATTTCGATTTTGATGGTTATCAGATAGACCAATTGGGCAATCGGGGTGATCGTTATGATTATAAAGGAAATAAGGTAAACCTTCCCAAAGGCTATGCTTCGTTTATTGAAGCAATGAAAGCCAAGCATCCTCAAAAAAGGTTGGTTATGAATGCTGTGGCCCAATATGGAGCATCTCAGATTGCCGGCACAGGCGATGTGGATTTTCTATATAATGAAGTTTGGGGTGATGAGGCCAACTATAATGATTTGCGTACTATTATCCGGGCTAATGATGCGTACAGCAATCATTCCTTGAAAACAGTATTTGCTGCTTATATGAATTACAATATGGATAATGCCTCTTTTAATACCTCCGGAGTATTACTGACAGATGCCGTAATGTTTGCTTTAGGTGGTTCTCACTTGGAATTGGGAGGAGATCACATGTTGTGTCGTGAATACTTTCCTTACGCAGGTCTTAAAATGACTGATGCACTTAAAACAGCGATGATACATTATTATGACTTCATGACTGCTTATCAGAACCTATTGCGTGGAGGGGGTGAAGAACAGACTATGGCATTGACTACAACGAATTCTAACTTAAAATTGAATGCATGGCCGCCACAAACCGGTGCGGTTACGGCTTATGCTAAGATGGTGGGAGGAAAGCAAGTGATTCACTTGCTAAATTTTAGAAATGCAGATAGTACGAGCTGGAGGGATACGAATGGTACGATGCCGGAACCGGCTTTATTGACCGATATACCTTTTAATTTGGGTGTATTTGGTAGTGTCAGTAGAGTATGGGTTGCTTCGCCCGATCAACTGGCGGGAGCTTCGCAGGAGTTGGCGTTTGAGCAGAAAAGTGGTATGATTTCGTTTGTGCTACCGTCATTGAAATATTGGACAATGATTGTAGTGGAGTATAAATAAGAAAAAGAACTAACTATGAAAGTTTTTAAAAGATATAGGCTGACTATCTTATTCATCTGTTTATTTGTTCCGTCGGTATTTGCAGGTAATAAGTCGGGAGAATGTGTCTCTTACTCGGTAGCGGGGCGGGAAGTCATTTTTAATTTGAGTGATAGTTCGGTAGTGCAATTGCATCTGTGCAGTTCTTCCGTGTTACGTATCTGGTTTTCACCAACCGGAAAATTGCAAAGACATAATCCTTCCTTTGCCGTGATAAACGAAAACTTGGATGATAAATTGGAAGCTAAGGTGAATGAAGAACCTTCTTGCTATGAAATATATACCTCAAAGTTGCGTATCCGCATTAATAAGATGCCTTTCGGATTGCAGGTGTTCGATAAATATCAAAAGTTACTGTTTAGCGATTATGCTGATCAGGGCCATATAAGTAAAGGAGAACATAAGATTGAATATAAGACTTTGAGGCGTGATGAGCACTTCTTCGGATTAGGTGAGAAAACCGGTAAACTGGACCGTTTGGGACAATCTTATAAAATGTGGAATAGTGATAAGCCTTGCTATAGTGTGACGGAGGATCCATTGTATCAAAGCATTCCGTTTTTTATGAGTAGTTATCATTATGGAATTTTCCTAGATAATACTTATAAAACAGAATTCAAGTTTGGTACCGAAAATCCCGATTATTATAGTTTTGAAGCTCCAAAGGGAGAAATGATTTACTATTTTATTTACGGAAAGGATTACAAAGAGATACTCAACCAATATATTGGTTTGACAGGAAAACCAATTATGCCTCCGCGGTGGGCTTTAGGATTTGCCCAGTGCCGCGGTTTGTTAACTAATGAAAAGTTATCATACGAAATAGCGGAAGGGTATCGGAAACGGGGAATACCTTGTGATGTGATTTATCAGGATATAGGTTGGACACAATATCTGCAAAACTTTGAATGGAGGAAAGGAAATTATCAACATCCCCGGAAAATGTTGGCTGATTTGAAAAAGATGGGATTTAAGGTGGTGGTTTCCCAAGACCCGGTTATTTCGCAAGAGAATAGGAAGCAATGGCGGGAAGCCGATAGTCTGGGCTATTTTGTGAAAGATTCTGTTACAGGGAAAAGTTATGATATGCCATGGCCTTGGGGAGGTAATTGTGGAGTAGTGGATTTTACACTACCTGAGGTGGCCGACTGGTGGGGGCGCTATCAACAAAAACCGCTTGATGACGGAGTACAGGGATTCTGGACGGATATGGGAGAACCGGCTTGGAGTAATGAAGAACAAACCGGGCGTTTGGTTATGAGGCATCATCTGGGGATGCATGATGAGATTCATAATGTATATGGCTTGACGTGGGATAAAGTGGTGAAGGAGCAGTTTGAAAAACGGAATCCTAACCGACGTGTTTTTCAAATGACCCGTGCGGCTTTTGCCGGATTGCAGCGCTATACTTTTGCCTGGACAGGCGATTGTGGTAATGGAAATGATGTATTGCAAGGCTGGGGGCAAATGGGCAATCAAATTTCCGTGTTATTATCTTCCGGTTTGGGAGGTAGCCCTTTTCTGACTTGTGATATCTCAGGATATTGCGGGGATATAGAGGATTATAGTGCGATGGCGGAATTGTATGTCCGTTGGATACAGATGGGAGCTTTTAATCCTTTAAGCCGTATCCATCATGAAGGAAATGTGGCTGTTGAGCCCTGGTTGTTTGGGATAGAAGCGGAACAGGCGGCAAAAGCTGCTATTGAATTGAAATATCGTTTGCTGCCTTATATTTATACGTATGCGCGTGAAGCATACGATAAGGGTTACCCTATTATGCGCCCTATGTTTTTGGAATATCCCGAGGATGAACAGACTTTTTCCACTGATACCCAGTTTATGTTTGGGGATGAATTGCTGGTTGCTCCTGTTGTCAATAAAGGAGCACGCAGCAGAAAGGTGTATTTACCGGAGGGGATATGGATTGATTTTCATGATAAACATACTAAATATACAGGTGGGCAATGGGTTACAGTGGATGCTCCCCTGAATGTTGTTCCTATGCTGGTAAAGAACGGTAGTATTGTTCCTGAAATGCCAATAATGAATTACACGGATGAAAAACCGGTCTATCCGTTGACTTTTGAAGTCTTTCCGGCCTTGAAAGGAGAGCAAGCTTCTTTTTCTCTTTACGAAGATGATGGGGTGGACTTGGGATATTTGCGTGGAGAATATTTGCGCACTCCAATCGTTTGTCGCACGGTGGATAACGGGTATGCACTTGATATTAAAGCGCGTGAAGGAGAAAAATATAATTTGCCCGGACAGCGTAATCTGCTGTTTCGCATCTATACCGAGCAAATACCAAAGAAGGTGTTTATAGATGGAAAGAAGGTCAAAAGACAGAAGGCAGAAAGTCTGAGCCAGTCTATGGAAACGGTTTTTGATCGAATAGTCTGGTCTGTGAATAAGAAGGACGGAATTTGTCTCTTTCGCTTACCGGATGATGGGCAGCAGCATAGCATAAAGTTTTTATATGAATAGATAAAGTAATATGTTTATGAAAAAATTATTAATTGCCGTTTCAGGGTTGTTTTTATGTTTGGCATTGAATGCGGAAAAGGTGTCTTCTCCTTCGGGAACGGTTACAGTGAATTTTGAATTGACAAAAAGTGGAACACCGGCTTATGAAGTAGAATATAAGCATAAAGTCGTGATAAGACCGAGTAAATTAGGACTAGAGTTAAAAGATGCTCCCGATTTGATGGATGGATTTAAGGTGGTGGGTACTACTACTTCTATATTCGATGAAACTTGGAAGCCTGTATGGGGAGAAACCAAAACAATTCGTAATCATTATAATGAAATGCTCGTGCAATTGGAGCAGACCGGTACGCAGCGTTATATGAATATTCGTTTTAGGGTTTATGATGAAGGAGTGGGATTTCGTTATGAATTTCCGGAACAAAAAAACTTGGTTTATTTTGTGGTGAAAGAAGAGCATACACAATTTGCCATGACTGGTGATCATACGGCTTGGTGGATTCCCGGTGATTATGATACTCAAGAATATGATTATACAGAATCCAAACTTTCTGAGATACGCGGGTTGATGAAAAGCGCAATTACCCCGAACGCCTCACAGACTCCGTTCTCGCCTACTGGCGTTCAGACTTCTTTGCAAATGAAAACTGCGGATGGACTGTATATCAATTTGCATGAAGCTGAATTAGTGGATTACTCATGTATGAGTTTGAATCTAGACGATAAGAACTTTATTTTTGAGTCCTGGTTGACTCCGGATGCTCAAGGGAATAAAGCGTATATGCAATCCCCCTGTCACACTCCATGGCGCACAGTGATGGTCAGTGATGATGCCCGTGATATATTAGCCTCCAATTTGATTCTAAATCTGAATGAGCCTTGTAAGTATAAAGATACTTCCTGGATTAAACCGGTGAAATACATTGGGGTATGGTGGGAGATGATTGCCGGCGGAAAGCCGTGGGCTTATACCTTTGATTTACCTTCTGTGAAACTTGGAGTCACGGACTATAGCAAGGTGAAGCCTAATGGCATACATCCGGCTAATAATGCTAATGTGAAGAAATATATTGATTTTGCCGCGAAGAATGGCTTTGATGAAGTTCTAGTGGAAGGTTGGAATGTTGGCTGGGAAGACTGGTTCGGCAAAAGTAAAGACTATGTTTTTGATTTTGTGACTCCTTATCCCGATTTTGACATCAAAGCGCTTAATGAATATGCGCATGAAAAAGGAGTACGTTTGATGATGCATCACGAGACTTCTGCTTCGGTACGGAATTACGAGCGGCACATGGAAGCGGCTTACAATCTGATGAATAAATATGGTTATAACGCTGTGAAAAGTGGATATGTGGGTAATATTATTCCACGTGGGGAACATCATTATGGACAATGGATGGTGAATCATTATTTATATGCAGTGAAGCAAGCGGCTAAACATAAAATAATGGTTAATGCGCATGAGGCGGTGCGTCCTACCGGATTGTGCCGTACCTATCCTAATCTGATTGGTAATGAGTCGGCACGGGGTACGGAATATGAAGCTTTTGGAGGGAGTAAGCCCTTTCATACCACAATACTTCCTTTTACTCGTCTGCAAGGTGGTCCAATGGATTATACACCGGGCATTTTTGAGATGGATATTCATAAGCTAAATCCTAATAGCCATGCTCATGTAAATTCCACTCTAGCGCGTCAGTTGGCACTTTATGTTACCATGTATAGTCCTTTACAAATGGCTGCGGATATCCCTGAAAACTACGAACGCTTTATGGATGCTTTTCAATTTATTAAAGATGTTGCAGTGGATTGGGATGACAGTAAATACTTGGAGGCAGAACCCGGACGTTATATTACAGTTGCTCGCAAAGCGAAAGGAACAGCTAACTGGTTTGTTGGTTGTACAAGTGGAGAACTAGGACATAGTTCGGCTTTAAAATTGAGCTTTTTGGATAAGGATAAAAAGTATATAGCTACAATCTATGCCGATGCCAAGGATGCTAATTATAAAACAAATCCTCAGGCATACACCATTTCTAAAGGAATCGTTTCATATAAAACAGTTCTGAATTTAAAAGCTGCTCCGGGTGGGGGATATGCTATTAGTATAATGGAAGCAAAAAACAATGGAGATTTAAAGGGGCTGAAAAATTTAAGATAAGCTTTGTGGTGTGATGTTTTTCTAAATAAAAAGAAGTTTTCATTTAGGCATTATTTGCTTTAAAAATGTACAGGGTGTTCGATATCGAACACCCTGTTTCCTTTTATTACTTGCTGATATTCAATTTGTTATATGCGTGGCATGAATTTGGTATATACTTTATAGTAATGGTGGTTTAGTTTGTTTCCCGCAATGAAAGCAAATAAACTGTCAGATAAAAAGCAATATTAAATAAACAATAATATGGATAGAGAAATTCCCAAAGCAGTACGTAACAAGGAGCGTAATAAAAAAATAATTCGTTATGGTAGTATCGGCGTTGTAGGGATAGCGCTTATAAGTGTACTTATATCATTTATGCGCACGGGAGTTAAGGAACAGGATTTAGTTTTTTCTAAGGTAGACAAAGGCACCATCGAGGTAAGCGTAAGTGCTTCTGGAAAGGTGGTGCCTGCTTTTGAGGAAATCATAAATTCTCCTATTGATACGCGCATTTTGGAGGTGTACAAAAAAGGAGGTGACAGTGTGGATGTGGGTACTCCTATTTTGAAGCTTGATTTACAGAGTGCAGAGACAGACTATAAGAAATTGCTTGATGAGGAACAAATGCGTAGTTATAAGTTGGAACAACTTCGTGTGAATAATCAGACTAAGCTGAACGATTTGAATATGCAGATTAAGGTGTCTGCAATGAAATTGAACCGTATGAAGGTCGAGTTACGCAATGAACAATATCTGGATAGTCTGGGGTCGGGCACTACAGATAAGGTGCGACAAGCGGAACTGAGTTACAATGTGGCTCAGCTGGAGTATGAACAGTTGAAGCAGCAGTATATCAATGAGCAGCAGGTCCTTGCCGCTGAATATAAAGTTCAGGAACTGGACTTCAGTATGTTCCGCAAGAGTCTGGCAGAAATGAAACGTACCTTGGATGATGCACAGGTTCGTTCGCCACGTAGGGCTATCCTTACTTATCTTAATAATCAAATCGGTGCACAAGTGCCAAAAGGGAGTCAGATCGCTGTGATTTCCGATCTCAGTCATTTTAAAGTGGAAGGTGAGATTGCCGATACTTACGGTGACAGGGTGGCCGCCGGAGGCAAGGCCATTGTGAAAATAGGAAGTGAAAAATTGGAGGGAATGGTAAGTAGTGTTACGCCATTGTCAAAGAATGGGGTTATATCATTTATTGTTCAGTTGAAGGAAGATAATAACAGGCGTCTTCGCTCGGGATTGAAAACGGATGTATATGTGATGAATGCGGTGAAAGAAGATGTGATGCGTTTGGCTAATGCTTCTTATTATGTGGGGCGTGGGGAGTATGACTTGTTTGTTCGCGATTCAGATAATGAACTGGTGAAGCGTAAAGTACAGTTGGGTGATAGCAATTTTGAATATGTTGAAGTCATAAGCGGCTTAAAAACCGGTGATCAGGTTGTGGTTAGTGATATGAGTCAGTATAAAAATAAAAATAAGCTAAAACTAAATTGAAATGAATTGTAGCGGGAGCTTGTGACAATTGGAACAGTTCGGTATCTGATTAAATATGTTTGAATGATGATAAAAATCTATATTAAGCAGGCTTGGGTTCTATTAAAGCAGAATCCTTTGTTTAGCACCCTATATATATTGGGGACAGGACTTGCAATTGCTGTGACGATGACAATGGCTATTGCCTATTATGTTAAAATAGCTCCTATCTATCCTGAAGTGAATCGTGAACATACGCTATATCTTACGAGTGTGCAGATTCAAACTGTTTCAGGTGGAGGTACTTCTCAGTCATACTCTTCATATAAAGCTTTGCAAGAGTGGTTTTATCCGTTAAAAAATGTTGAATGTGTTTCGGCTGTATATCAGAGTTGGCAAAGAGATAACTATATACAGCCTGCTGACCAGAGTGGAGACTATCCGGTTCAGGTTAAGTTGACTGACACTGCCTTCTTTCGGATCTACGATTTTCGATTTATAGAAGGTAAGCCTTTTACACAAGCTGATTTTAGCAGTGGTATTCATTCTGCTGTAATTACGGATGAGATGGCGCGTCGTTTATTTGACACTGATCGTAATGTGACCGGGCGTATGTTCAAATTGAATTATATGGACTGCAAAGTTGCTGGAGTGGTAAAAGCGGGCAGTTATCTTACTCCCAAATCTTATGCGCAAATTTATTTACCTTATACAATTCAACGTGATTATGATAAGGCATGGAGCTTTGACTATTTGGGTAACTATCAGGTTCTGTTTCTTGTAAAATCTGCGAAGCAGGAGCAGGCCTTACATCTGGAAGTGGAAAATCTTGTACGTAAGGTGAATTTGATTCATGCAAAAGAATGGAAATTAATAATTTGGAAACAACCGATATCACATTTGCAGAGTGTTTTTCAAGCTTATCCGGGTGCTAAAGACTTCTCGGTCTGGGGGACAATACGACATTATTTACTGATTATATTAGTGCTTCTTTTAGTCCCGGCTCTTAATTTGAGTGGGATGATATCCAGCCGTATGGAAACACGGTTGGCTGAAATGGGGGTACGTAAGTCATTCGGTGCCCATCGAAGTAGCCTACTTTCGCAAGTAATGTGGGAAAACTTGTTATTAACACTTATCGGTGGTTTATTTGGTATGCTATTGGCATGGGGGATTTTATATACCGGTAGGGTATGGGTCTTTTCTCTTTTTGAGTCTATGCCGGAACAATTACCTGATGGGGTTGTACCAGCGATATCGGGGGAAATGCTGTTCGCTCCGATTATTTTTATTTCAGCCTTAGTACTATGCATAATTCTCAATATGCTTTCTGCTATAATTCCGGCATGGAGGTCGTTGCATAAACCAATTATTAATTCATTAAATGAAAAGAGATGAATTATAAGTTGTGACTATAAATAATTGAATCAAAAAATAGATAAGATATCCTATGTTCAAAATAATAATTAAGAATCTTTGGGCACGGCGTCGGCGAAATGGCTGGTTGTTTGCCGAACTAATAGTAGTAAGTGTTGTGACGTGGGTAATATTAGACCCGGTAATCGTGTTGACGCATGATCGCCATCTTCCGCTTGGCTATCAGGATGATCATCTTTTTGTCCTGTCATTAGGTGCTTTAGAACCTGGCGCTTTGGGATATAATAAGACGGCAGCTGATTCCGCCAATTTGGTAGACAATTATTTGCAATTGATACGTAGGGTTAAAGATTATCCGGATGTAGAACAGGCAACTCCTATTCTAGGCTACTGCTATCCGAATTCCCAAGGGAATAGTTCCAGTACGTTTCGGGCTGAAGGAGACACAACGGATATCAATTGTATAATTATGCTTTTTGTACCTCACACTCATTTCTTCGAGACTTTTGGTATGGAAGGAGGAAAGCGCATGAGTGCGGAAAAATTGTCTGATTATAACTATACTAATCATGATCTTGTAATTACAGAGAATTTAGCTACAGGCTTGTTTGGAAGTGCTGATATATATGCTAAGCGTTGTTACTCTGCAAACAAAACAGATACCACTTATATGCCTGTCATCGGTACGTTGAAAGATATAAAGGCTTATAGCTCATGGCGTCCATCACCTGTAGTTTTTCAACCGCAGTTAACCTTTGATGTTCAGGATATCCCACAAAGTGCTCTTATTGCTATCCGTCTGAAATCAAGTGCTAGTATCAATCGTTTTTCTTACGAGTTCCGTCCTTGGATGACAAGAAACTTGAGAGCTGGCAATCTATTTGTGCGTTCGGTTAAACCTTACACAAAAATGATAGAAGATCGCGAATTTACCGAAGGGGTTACAGGAACTTATCGTATGAATATGGCTTTAGCACTTTTCTTTTTGATGAATTTGTGTCTGGGAGTTGTTGGCACATTTTGGCTGCAAACGCGGGTACGCCGGGAGGAAGTGGGAATTATCTTATCTTTTGGTGGAACCCCGGGACATATTATTCGTTTGCTAATGGGAGAAGGAATAGTGTTGACAACATTGAGTACATTGATAGGCTGCATGCTTTATTTACAGTACGCTATTAAAGAAGGATTATACGAAGGGAATGGTTGGGGAACTTTTCAAAATAAATATTGGGTTTCCGATTTTCTACCGCATTTTGTGGGAGTTTCTTTAATTGTCTATCTTATTTTACTCGTCGTTGTCTTGATTGGTATTTATATTCCAGCTCGCAGGATTAGTAAAATACCACCGACGGAAGCATTGCATGATGAGTAATAGGTATGTGTGAATCTGAACAAAGTGTCCGTTATTGAACAATTGGAAGTTTTATAATATACTGAAAATGAGATGACTACTGTTTGGTGTGTTATTTGAAATATGGGGTTAGGAATAGAAAAAGATAAAATATAAATAATTAATAATTTAAAGTTTCAGCACTATGATTAAATTAACTGGGATAAATAAAATTTATCGGACTAATGAGATTGAAACAGTTGCATTGGAAAATGTGAATCTCGAAGTGAATAAGGGAGAGTTCCTGAGTATTATGGGACCTTCCGGTTGTGGTAAATCTACCTTGCTTAATATTATGGGTTTGCTTGATGTGCCTACTAACGGCACTATTGAAATAGGCGGAACGCATACGGAGGGTATGAAAGATCGGGAATTGGCTTCGTTTCGTAATAAAAAATTGGGTTTTGTGTTTCAATCTTTCCACTTGATTAATTCACTGAATGTAGTGGATAATGTAGAACTTCCTTTACTTTATAGAAAGATGTCGGCAAAAGAACGTCGTCGATTGGCTGAAGAGGTTTTACAGAAAGTCGGCTTGAGCCATCGTATGCGTCATATGCCTACGCAGCTTTCGGGTGGACAATGTCAACGTGTGGCTGTTGCCCGTGCAATTATTGGTAATCCTGAGATTATACTTGCCGATGAGCCAACCGGTAATTTGGACTCGAAAATGGGAGCTGAGGTTATGGAATTATTGCATCAGCTGAATCAGGAAGATGGGCGTACAATCGTAATGGTAACGCATAATGAAGACCAAGCCAAACAGACGAGTCGTACTATACGCTTCTTTGACGGGCGTCAGGTTGAATAAGAGTAGAAAGTGTTATGTATATTATCCGTCAGACATTTACATTATTGCGCCAAAATCTTTTATTGAGTATAATTTCAATATTGGGTACAGCATTCGCTATTACTATGATTATGGCTATTGTCATAACATGGCAGACAAAATACGCGGATTTGGAGCCGGAGGTGAACCGAAATTCCTGCCTCTATTTTAGTGCAATGCATTTGTACAGTAAGAATAATGATAATAATAGTTATGGAGGATGCTCACCGGCTTTCCTGAAATCATGTGTGATGCCTTTAAAAGAAGTGGCTGCGTGCAGTGCTTTCTCTTCTGTGGATGTTGCTTTGGTCTCAATGACGGATGGTTCGGACCGGGTAAAAGTAGACTTGAAAAAATCAGATCCGGGATTTTGGAAAATATTTAGTTTCCAATTTTTGAGTGGACATGGATTTACAGAAGAGGACCGTGTTGGTAAATTAAAGGCAGTAGTCATTTCAGCCTCTATTGCTCGTAAAGTGTTTGGAAAAACCGATGTAGTAGGGCAAGGGATATTGCTTAATCGTGAAGCAGCACGTATTTGCGGGGTAGTTAAAGATGTGTCTGTTACAGCTAAAGATGCTTATGCTCAGGTATGGACGATGTATCCAGCCGCTGATTTAAATGTGACTTCTGTATGGAACTATTTGGGTGATATGACAATTGTTGTATTGCCAGTCAATATTAATGATATTCCCATCATTAAGCAGGGCATTGCGAAATTATTAAAGGATGTAAATGCAGGATTCAAAGAGATGCAATTGGATATTATGGATCAGCCGGATGAAATAGTGGCACATGTTAATCATGTGTGGAGTAATATAGGGCCTAATTTGAATCTGCTTTATCTGCAATATATCATAGCTCTTGCTATAATTTTATTAGTGCCTTCGCTGAATCTGTGCGGACTGAGTAATAGTCGTATGCAACAACGTATTGCTGAGTTGGGTGTACGTAAAGCCTTCGGGGCAACTCGCAGTATATTGATTAGACAGATCCTTAACGAAAATATGTTATTCACTCTATTGGGAGGTGTGTTTGGATTGCTCTTTAGTTATTTGGCTGTATACGGCATGCGTACTTGGTTATTCACAAACAGTGAGAATATTGGAACATCCGGAAATTTTTCATTAAGTATGGGAGCCTTATTCAGTCCTTGGGTGTTTTTTCTAGCTTTTTTGTTTTGCTTTGTGATTAATCTATTGAGTGCAGGATTACCTGCTTGGTTGGCTACCCGCCATACCATTGTAGATTCATTGAATGATAGATAATAATTGTCTTATGAAATTTATATTACATAACCTTCGTATGATATTTTCCCGCTTCCGTTCTAACGGATGGGTCTTGGCGGAACTTTTTTTGGTATTTATAGTCTTGTGGTTCCTTTGCGATTCCTTAGGCTGCCTGAAATATACTTTTTATAGACCATTAGGATACAATATTGACCATGTCTATCAGCTATCCATGATTGTGGGAGGAGAGAGCCGGGATTCAACTCTGGTGCGTGCCGATAAATATATAGGTATTTTAAAGAAGTTGAGAAAAGAGCCGACGGTTGAAGTTGCCTGTTTTTGTTATTGGAGTTTGCCTATGAGTGGGGGTAATAGTTATAATTCTTTGGCTACGGGAGATTCCGTCAACGTGAATATGCGTATGATTCACTCCACAAGGGGATACACTCGTGTATTTCGTATGAGTGAAGATGACAATTATCAGTTTGATGAGATGCCTGCAAATAATAATTTTGTTAGTTTAAGTAAGGGGGCATTTGACCTTTTCCGTAAAGAAATGCCAAAGTTTTCTCGTGATACCCCTTTGCGTTGGGCAGGAGATACTCTATATTCTATCCGGCAACACGGTATTATCGGGCGGTTTCGGACTTATCAATATGGTGCTGATGCGGCATGGTGTTTTATACGTTTGGATGAAAATATAAAAGATAAAGATTTTATAAATAGTCAGGGGCAAATAGTCTTTCGAGTAAAAGAGAATGCTGATGGCCCGGATTATCGCAATCATTTTTTGAAAGATATAGCTTCACGATTGGATACGGATAACATGTTTGTGGTAGATGCAATTCCTTATACTAATCAACAGTTACAGTTTGAAGTGATGCGAGGGGATGTTGATAAGGTAAACGGTCAAGCTATTGTTACTGTGTTTTTGCTAGCAAATGTTTTTTTAGGTTTGATTGGGACCTTTTGGCTTCGTACGCGAAAAAGGCGAAGTGAAATAGCATTGCGGCTGAGTATGGGAAGTTCCAAAGTCAGAATATTTAGATTGCTGCTGGGAGAGGGGCTCCTTTTACTTACATTAGTGACCATTCCTGCCATGGTTGTGTGCTATAATATTGGTATTTCAGAATTTTCAATTGGACGTACGGAGCTTATAACGACTTGGCCGGTAAAGTGGAGTTTTATTCGTTTCCTTTTAGGATCGGCCGGAGCGTGGTTGTTAATGGCGGCAATGGTTATTGTAGGCGTATGGTTCCCGGCCCATTGTGCCATGAATATTCAACCGGCTGAGGCTTTGCATGAAGAATAATACATTTAAAATATAATTGGTATGAAAACTTTAACGATAACTTTAGGTTTATTATTTGCCTTGGCGGTATCTACTGTTTTTGGTGCGGTTAATGGCAAGGATGTAAAAGTGAGTGAAATAAGGAAAGTGGAAAACTTTTCTTCCATAGATATTACGGCTGTTGCTACCGTTTATTTTAAACAGAGTAATCGTTGTTCCTTTAAAATAGAAGGAAAAGAAAAATGGGTGAAGAAAACGAAAACGCATGTAAAAGATGGAAAGCTATTTATTGAACGCGAGAAGGATCGTGGAAATTCTAGTTTCTCTTTTGGAAGTAGAAATAATGAAGGGGTTACCATTTATTTGACCGCACCTGACCTTACTGAACTTGAATTTTCTGGGGTTGGTTCTTTTAATTGTAGTTCTTTACTCAAACTGAACGATGTGCGATTAAATGTAGAAGGTGTCGGGAAGCTTTATCTCTCGAATCTGATTTGCAATACATTGCGAGTTAATTTGCAAGGCGTTGGAAAAGCAACTATTCATGTGGATTGTGATTATTTAGATGCTCGTGTTGAAGGTATTGGTCATATTGATTTGAGCGGATCTACCGGATCTGCTAACATTTCGAAAGAGGGCATTGGTTCTGTTGATACCGATCACCTGCGAATCGGTCAGTGATGATTGTATCTTGATTGATATTTCTGTTTAAAATAAAAAGAACTTATTGATGATATAAAAGTGGGACACATGATAAAACAATATTTTAAACAAGCTATGGCGCAGTTGCACCAACAACCTGTAATTAGTGCTATTACGGTGTTGGGTACGGCACTTGCTATATTTCTCATTATGTTGGTTGTTATGATTCAACAGGTAAAAGTTGTACCTTTTTCGCCGGAAAGTAATAGAAATCGTTTCTTGCATGTTCACTATATGAGTATTACAAGTAAGGATTGGAGAGAGGGAGATAGTAGTAACGGGCCGATGAGCGTACGTACTGCGAAGGAATGTTTTAAGAGTTTGACATCACCTGAAGCTGTTACAACATATCTTGCTTTTACAAGAACAGCTCCTGTTTCATTACCCGGGCAACCTGCCACGGGGGTTGATATCCGGGAGACGGATGATGATTTCTGGCAGGTTTTCAATTTTGTTTTTACTCAGGGGAAACCATATAACAGAGCGGACTTTGATGCGGGATTATCAGTTGCAGTAATAACAGAGGGAGTGGCACGCACTCTTTTTGGTACCGTGGATGTAGTGGGAAAGACTTTTTTGTTGAATCATACAGCTTATAAAGTTTGTGGAATAGTACATGATGTCTCAACTCTTGCTGATTCCGCTTACGGACAAGTATGGATTCCTTTTACTTCAACTGATTCTTCTAAAGACACTTGGTGTGATGGTCATATGGGCATGTTTTCCGTTACGATACTTGCCCGATCACGGGGGGATTTTGATAAAATTAGGAAAGAGGTGGAACGCCGGCGTGACACTTATAATAAGGCGATAAGTGAAAGTAGTGGATTTCGTCTTATTTACCGTAACCGTCCTTATGATCAGGAGAAGCAAGCAATAGCTTTCGCAGCTAACTGGGAGCCGGATTTGAAGTCGGAACGTATGCATCAGGCTATTGTATTTATTATCTTACTTTTAGTCCCGGCCATTAATTTAAGTAGCATGACGCAGAGTCGGTTACGCCAACGGGTGTCGGAGATCGGTGTCCGCCGGGCCTTTGGGAGTACACGTTTGGAGATGGTTGGACAAATTATAATGGAGAATTTAGTGATCACGTTGCTCGCAGGTATTGTGGGGCTGATTTTCAGCCTTCTATTTGCTTATGCAGGAAATTCGTTATTATTTGCACAGCCCTATAGTAATACATTTAATCCACCCACCATTGATACCTCTATTTTGCTGCATGCGTCTACATTTCTGTATGCTTTGATTTTCTGTTTTGTGCTTAATCTGTTGAGTAGTGGTATTCCGGCATGGAGAGCATCACGTACAAGTATAGTAAATGCTCTTGGAGGAAAAACGCATTAAATAACCCCTGAATATGAATAAAAAACTTTTTATACAAATACGTAATGAATGGCGAACTAATTTATGGCTATTTATCGAATTGTTTTTAGTCAGCATTGTAATGTGGTTTATTGTTGACTATCTTTATGTACAATATTCTGTTTATAACGAGCCACGGGGATTTGATGCAACTCATTGCTATTTGATTGAAATGGGATACCTTACTCCAAAGAGTTCTGATTTCAACCCTGCGGATACGCTCGCCGTAGATGATGTTGCTGAAATGATGGATCGTTTGCGACATCGTCCTGAGATAGAAGCAGTAAGCTTATCCCGGAATTCTTATCCTTATAATGGGAGTAATAGTGGAAGTGTTATTCAATATGACACTTTGAATAGTATAAATAGTAATGGTTATATCGTACGGCGGATGGTGACTCCCGATTTTTTTAAAGTATTTAGATATCAAGGCATGCAAGGAGAAACTTCTGAGCAACTGGCTAAAATGTTGACGGAAAATACATTCTTGGCATCTGATAATGTATTCACAAATCGATATGGAATTAGGATGACAGACTTTGTGGGAAAATCATTTTTCCTGGAGGGTGATACAACTAAATCGTTCAAGTTGGCGGCAGCTTTAAAAACAGTCCGCTATATTGATTATCAGTCTGCATATAATAGCACAAGCATTGTTAGGCTCTTGCCCTATTCACAATATAGAGTGGGGGCGGAACTTTGTGTTCGTGTAAAAGCAGACAAAGATGTGGACTTCATGTCACATTTAAAAGCTGATTCTGAGAAGCAATTTCGTATTGGAAATGTATTCATTTCTAATATTCGTTCTTTCCATGATATTCGTCGTAGCTTTCAACAATACCAAACGAATCAATTACGTAATTATCTGGCTGGTATGGGCTTTCTTATGCTAAATATCTTCTTGGGATTGTTAGGGACGTTTTGGTTCCGTACACAACAACGGCGTGCTGAGATAGCTTTGCATATTGCTTTAGGATGTACGTCCGGTAGTGTTTTTAGGCGTTTGCTGGCAGAGGCTTTATTATTATTATCCTTCGCAACGGTTTTGGCTGTCGTAGTGGATTATAATTTAGCACATGCGGAATTGAATGCTTCGTATCAGGGTACGACTTTGGCTCCTGTGCGTTTTATTGTGACCCTCTTTATATCCTGGGGAATGATCGCATTAATGATTTTACTCGGTATTTGGTTCCCAGCACGTAAAGCGATGGCTGTACAACCGGCTGAGGCTCTTCATGAAGACTGATATTTTTATTATAATGAAACAATTATTTATACAGACCATTCACCTTATCCGGCAAAACCGGTTTCATGCTATTATTAGCATTACAGGAACGGCTCTAACAATTGCTTTTGTGATGGTTGTCGTTATGATTTATGATTTTCGTACGACGGATATTGCTCCTGAGATGAATCGGAGTCGCATGATGTATACCGATGCGGGTAAAACATGCAAGAGGGATAATGGCGCGAATGCCAACTCGGGTATGGGACGTGTGGCCTTTGAAACTCTTTTTACAAATCTTCCAGGAGTGGAGGCTGTCAGTTGGTATCGGGGAATATCTAAAACGCCCTGTTGTCTACCGGCTTCTAATGAAACTCATAACTATTTTATCCGTCCTGTAGCTTCCAACTGGTTTTCCTTTTTTCAATATGATTTTTTGGCCGGGCGTTCTTTCTCACAAGAGGAATACGATGCTCGTCGTAGGGTCTGTGTTATTTCAGAGCACATGGCTCGGCAATTGTTTGGTACGACTGATGTTGTAGGAAAATCTTTCTTATCTGATTTTCGTCCTATGAAAATTGTGGGTGTTGTACATGATGTCAGTTCTATTTTTCAAACGACCTATGCCGATGCATTTTTACCCTTTTCATTGGAGAATGAAGATAGTTACTTATCATGGACGGCTGGTTTGGGAGGAATTAGGATGGGATTATTGAAATTAGCTCCCGGGACCAAACCAACTGATGTTCGTGCTGAAGTTCAGCGTAGGCAAAATCAATTGAATGCTTCGGGGCAGGAATATGTTTTTGAAATGCAAAATCTATATACTCACTTGAACTATACCTTCTTTCGGGGGAGTAGTATCAATGCTTCGTTGGTTTGTGGACTTTTGTTAGTCGTGCTATTAGTTGTTCCGGCTATCAGTATTTCCGGTTTAATGCATGCCCAGATGCAGAGTCGTTTTACTGAAATTGCAGTTCGCAAAGCTTATGGTGCTTCTAACATGTCGGTTATGGGGCGACTGTTTGATGAAAGTTTGCTGACAACATTGATTGGTGGCATTTTCGGATATATTCTGTCATGCTTGTTTGTCTTTATAGGACGTACATGGCTTTTTGGCACGGGTGGTGTGTATCTTAATGGTATTACATTGGACAGTGGCTTATTGCTTCGTCCTGCATTATTTATCATCGTACTTGCGGTTTGTATAGCTTTCAATTTATTATCGGTAGGCCTGCCTGCCTGGATTGCCGTGCACCGGAATATTGCATCAACATTAAAAGGGGAATGAGGTAATAGTTATGTGGAAAAGTTTATTTAAACAAATTTGGAATCAACGTAATGCCAACCTTTGGGTATGGGGGGAGCTGTTTATTGTTATTGTTTTATTATGGTATGGCGTTGATTTGGTTTATAATTATGAGGCTTCGGCATTGCAGCCTAAAGGGTATGATACGGAAAATGTTTTTGACGTTACGGTTCGAATCAAACCGACTTTATTGGATGATTCCACACTGATGAATGAATCTTCGGGGTATATGCGTCAGATTTATAATTTGGTCAGTCAGTATCCTGGAGTAGAGAAAGCTTGTTATTATTTGGGTTCTGTTCCTTATACCGGTAATGATGTTTATGAGGGGTATGCTCCTCATAGCGATTCTACTCATGTTACTAATTGCTATATTCGTTATGTAAGTCCCTCTTACTTCAAGGTCTTTCACTTAAAACCAGTAACAGGCAAACTAGATATTGCAAAGTGGAAAGCCACTGAGTATCCTATGCCGGTACTAATGAGTATTACTTTGAGTGATTCGGTTTTCCATACGGTTAATTCTATAGGTAAAACTTGTTTTAATCCTTATTTTATAGGCAGCAATACCCCTGAAACAAATTATAAAGTAATGGCGATTTTACCTGAACATAAGTTAGATGATTACCAGCGTTATGAACCGTTTGTTTATTTGCCTGCATCGGAGGATATGGGCTGGTGGTATCGCTTTGCATTACGCGTCAGTCCGGACAAGATAGAAGGTTTTGCCAATAGATTTTTGCGCGATATGCAGCTGAAATTGGCTATTGGTCCTTTTTATCTTGAGGATGTCCATTCCTATTCTGATCTGAAGGAGACTTTTGACATTGAGCAAGGTACCGTTAATTACTTGAACAGTACCTATGCTGTGATCGCTTTTTTTGTCTTTAATATTTTCTTGACTATATTAGGTACGTTCTGGTTCCGGACTCGTAAACGAAAGAGTGAAATTGCTTTAAGGATGGCTTTAGGTGGTACTCGTTTGTCTATCTTCAATTATTATATGATGGAAGGACTTTTGCTATTGCTTTTGGCCGCACTTCCTGCTTTTATTGTTTGCATTAATATGCAGATTGCTGATTTAACGGTGCATACACTTATGGATCCCACGCCGGTCCGTTTTATCTTTTGCTTTATACTTGCATTGGTGATTTTGCTCTGCATCATCTCACTAAGTGTATGGTTCCCTGCATTCAAGGCGATGAAAACACAACCGGCGGAAGCTTTACATGAAGGATAATTTCTATCTGGAATTATCGTATTTGTTTGCAACCATTGGCTTCAAGAAATTCTTCCAATTGTATTTCGTAATTGCCCTGTACCAAGACATGATGGTTCCCTAGTGGATTTTTGAGAAAATAGTCCGCCGGACTATTCATCTTTATACGTACCTGAGTACGGCACATATTGATGTAGTTGGTGTTCTCGGTAAGTGTGCCTGTGCCCAGATAATACTCATCCAAGCATTCTCCACCGCATTTAACTAATGTGACATCTCCTGTCGGCAAGATACCTTGAATACCGACTCCTATTTCGGTTTCAAAATGATTGCGGATAATATAGCGTTCCGTTTGTTCCGTACCTATGGTACAATGGGCTAATACTATCTCATTATTTCGGGTGTTGATCAATGACGGATTAGCCATAAACGAAGACTTCCCCGTTAATGCATTGACTGCAACTTGCGTGAAAATCGTTTGTAAATCTCCCTCACATCCCGCTATGATTCCCTCGTTATTCAGTAACGAAAGGGCCATACATCCGGTTGTTCCAAGTTTTTCTATAACATTGAAGCAACTTAAAGTGAGTGCGTTTAAATGCTCTTCCTCTACAATCTTCTTCAGAGAATAGTATAAACGCATTGCTTTCGTCAGATCTTCCGGAGAGGCTTCACGACAAGCGAGGGCTTTATTGGAAAAGGAAATACACGCTTCCTTTACATCATTAGCTGTAAATTGATTGTAAAGTTTGTAAACACGTTCCAAAGGAAGATCCAAATATTCAATTCCCCAGCGGCGTTTGGATAGTAGATAGTCCACATTACTTGCGATGAGCCAACTGGAAGGTGTGCCGATGACACCGATGCGCTTTCCTGAAAGAGAACGCTGTGCTTGAAAATTATTATACAATACGAAGATCCGCTGCACGATATCAGTTAACTCTCCATGTAATATTTCACTTTTCATCCCTCTGTTGCGGAGCCATGATGAAATTTCAAGGGAAGCAGCTAGTGAATTTTGCATTCCGTCCGCCAATAAGACGGTGGGGCGGGGAAGAGTTTCAAAATATTGAATCACAAGACGTTCCACTCCTCCTGTTGCAATAAAAAGAAGAGAAAAATCATCTTTGGTCAGTTTATTTATTTTTTTGTAATTGACAATGTTAACAGTGAAGTATTTCTCTAACTCAGTTAAGATAAGTTCATGTGAACCTAGAACAGATGTTTGCTTGTGAAGCAAGGATGCAAAGGTTATTAGGTTGATGACCATGTTTTTTATTTACAATTATTTAGTTAATTTTATTGACTATATAATAGTTCTCTCATATTCTATTCAGACGGAACTGAAGCGCTGAAATTGAATATTATTTCAAATGTACAAGTTTATTTTTATACTCGCATTATCTTTTTACCATAGATAAGGATTTTAAAGTTTTTATGTCAATACAGCCTTTTCGTTTCAAATAAAGTGCTACATTTGCAGTTCTAATTGAGAATTGATAGTAATAGTATATCATTAAGTGATAAAGTGTTAAAGAAAGATTAATAAACATGCCAACCATTTCTATTCGTGGAATGGAGATGCCTGCATCTCCTATTAGAAAACTATCTCCTCTTGCCGAGGCTGCAAAACAGCGTGGCATCCAAGTATTTCATCTAAATATAGGGCAGCCTGATTTACCTACCCCAAAAGTCGCGCTTGACGCGATACGTAATATTGATCGGACTATTTTGGAATACAGCCCAAGCGCGGGTTACCGCAGTTATCGTGAAAAGTTGGTTGGTTATTATGATAAGTTTAATATTAAACTTACTGCTGATGATATTATTATTACGTCCGGTGGTTCGGAAGCGGTACTATTTGCCTTTATGGCCTGTCTTAATCCTGGGGATGAGATTATTGTGCCTGAACCTGCTTATGCCAATTATATGGCCTTTGCCATATCTGCCGGTGCTAAGATACGTACGATTGCAACTACCATAGAAGAGGGGTTTTCATTGCCAAAAGTAGAGAAATTTGAAGAATTAATAAATGAACGTACTAAAGGTATTCTGATTTGTAATCCGAATAATCCTACTGGCTATCTCTATACGCGTCGTGAAATGAACCAAATTCGTGATTTGGTAAAAAAATATGATTTATTCTTGTTCTCAGATGAAGTCTATCGTGAATTTATTTATACCGGTTCTCCGTATATTTCCGCTTGTCATCTGGAAGGAATAGAAAATAATGTCGTACTGATTGATTCTGTCTCCAAGCGTTACTCAGAATGTGGCATTCGTATTGGAGCCTTAATTAGTAAGAATAAAGAAATTCGAGATGCAGTGATGAAGTTCTGTCAGGCGCGGCTCAGTCCTCCTCTGATCGGGCAAATTGCAGCTGAAGCATCTCTTGATGCTGGTGAAGATTATTTACGTGATACGTATGATGAATATGTAGAACGGCGTAAGTGCCTGATAGACGGACTAAATCGTATTCCCGGCGTTTATTCACCTATTCCGATGGGAGCTTTTTATACTGTGGCAAAACTTCCTGTTGATAATTCTGATAAATTCTGTGCTTGGTGTCTCTCCGATTTTGAGTATGAGGGGCAAACAGTCTTTATGGCTCCGGCTTCTGGTTTTTATACTACTCCGGGATCTGGATGCAATGAGGTGCGTATCGCCTATGTCTTAAAGAAGAAAGATTTAGTCAGGGCACTTTTTCTTTTGAAGAAAGCTTTGGAAGTTTATCCTGGAAGGACGGAATGATTGTTTTTATATCTGTATCTTAAATTTGATTATGTCTTTACCTCTATTTATAGCAAGACGTATTTATAATAATGGTAATGCCGGGAAACAAGTTTTCCGGCCGGCTGTTTTTATTGCTTTGGTAGGTGTTACTGTGGGATTGGCTGTGATGATTATATCTGTAGCGGTTGTGGTTGGTTTTAAAAGTGAAGTCCGTGATAAAGTTGTAGGTTTTGGCTCTCATATACAGATAGGAAATGCCGATGCAGCACGCTCTTATGAGACGAAGCCTATTGTGGTAAACGATAGCTTGCTTGGTATGCTAGCTAATAACGTTGAGATTAAGCATATACAGCGTTATTCCACCAAACCGGGAATGATTAAGACGAGCAATAGCTTCCAAGGTATGGTGCTCAAAGGCGTTGGTTCGGAGTTTAGCACTAGTTTTTTTAAAAAACATTTAGTGGAAGGGATTTTACCGCAATTTAGTGACTCCGCTTCTTCCAATCAGGTTGTGATTTCAAAAGCAATGGCCACGAAACTGCAACTTAAATTGGGGGATAAGATAGATACCTATTATATACAAGAGACAGTCCGTGCCCGACGTTTAACGATTGTCGGTATTTACCAGACCAACTTCTCTGAATATGATAATCTCTTTTTACTTACCGATCTCTGTCTGGTTAATCGTTTAAATAACTGGAAGCCCGATCAGGTCAGTGGAGTGGAAATTCAGATTGCTGATTATGATCGGTTGGAAGAAACTACGTATGAGATTGCTGCGGATATGAATGGACGTACAGATGCTTATGGGCAAGAGTATTGTGTACGTAATGTGGAACAACTTAATCCTCAGTTATTTGCGTGGCTTGGTATTTTGAATTTAAATATCTGGGTTATCCTTATCTTAATGATTGGAGTAGCCGGTTTTACCATGATCTCCGGATTATTGATTATTATTATAGAGCGTACATCTATGATCGGGGTGCTAAAATCTCTTGGAGCCAATAATACTGCGATTCGTAAGATCTTTCTTTGGCTTTCCGTCTTCTTGATAGGAAAGGGGATGCTATGGGGAAATGCGATTGCGTTGACTTTCTATTTTTTGCAGAAATGGTTCGGTCTTTTTAAACTTGATCCGGCAACTTATTATATGGATACGGTACCGGTATCTCTGAATATCTTCATATTCCTGTTCATCAATGTGGGCACTTTACTGGTTTCAGTCTTAATGCTTTTAGGACCGTCCTATCTTATCACACGTATTCATCCGGCCAACTCAATGAGATACGAATGAAAGACTGGTTTGTAGTCAGCAGTGATTAGGTGATAGTGCACTTATTTCCTTATGAAATTACTTTTCTTTCTCAGTAAGCAATAAAGATTCCATCGAAGAGATTGAAGCGGCTGTAGTATGTCGAAAATTGGGAGTGTGAAGTAATATCTTCGTTTTGATTCCAAATCTTTAGCGGTTTGATTGATGATTATGGCTTGTGTTATATAGCGTAGTACAAAAGGTAGAAAAGCGATGCCTGCAATGATCCAGTTCTGGTTTATCAGACAGATGGTGACGGTGCTTGTCCATGCCGTGTGGAATAGGAGACGTGAAGTCGTTTCAAGCCCCATTAGATAACGTTGCATGCCGTGGTAATGCTTTGCTGTCGATCGATAGCCTATCTTTTCTTCCCGCCAGTCTTTGGCAACAGATATTGGTTGTATGCTGATAATTGCGTTTTTATCTATTTCTATTCGTGTGTTTTCTGCAGTAGCTACTTGGTTAATAAATAAATCGTCACCTCCTCTTTGAAGGTTGAGATGAGCGGAAAAGCCTTTCTGCTCATAAAACAGTTCTTTTCTGTAGGCCATATTACGACCTATTCCCATATAAGGGTGTCCAGCTAGTGCACAGGCTAAATAACGCATGGAGGTAAAAAGATTATCAAATGCGGCTCGTTTGTGTAACCACCCTTTATTGTATTTATACCCACTATAGCCTAATACAACTTGTGCGCGTGAAGTGAAATTCCGGGCTAAAGTACGTAGCCATTGGTCACTCTCGGGCATGCAATTAGCTTCAGTGAAGACTAGCCAGTCGTATTTACTGGCTTTTATGCCGAGCGTAAGAGCCAGCTTTTTACGACTGATATATCTGGAAGAGTCGGGAACGAAGCTATGATAGAGGTTTCGGTATTTTTCACTAAGTAATGTCAGGTAGTCTGCACTTTCATCTGTATTACCATCATTGATCACGATGACTTCAAACTGTGGATAATCCTGGCTTAATACAGCAGTTAGGTTTTGACGCAGATTCTCAATCTCTGCGCTGGCACAGATAATCACCGAAATAGGAGGCAGCTCCGTATTAAAATGCACGTTTGCCCGCTTTATAGCTCTGGCACGCATATGAATACGATTGTAGATACCAAAATAGTAGAATAACTGAATAAGAAAAAGAGCGCCGATAACAATCAGCAGGACTAATTCTGTGGTATTAAAAGTAAATGCCTCCATGTTTTTATTATGTACCGCTATTTATGCGTTGCAAAAATACACAAATTATTTCATTTCAGGTACAATCATAAACTTGGTTTCAGGAAAATTCTTGTCTAGGACATTTCGGATGTATTGTAGGGTGTTTTTTTGTATGGTCGTGTCTTCCACCGTGGGGTATAAATTATAAAGTACGGTATCTAACCGGATATTTCGATGCTTTATAGCTTCCAGACTTAATAGGGTATGATTGATACTTCCCAGTTTACCGGAAGTGACAAATATAAGCGGATATTGCTTATCCTGAATGTAGTCTATTGTCAGGTAATCTTCTGTAAGTGGCACCATTAAGCCGCCGGCTCCCTCAACTAGAACAATATCATAGCGTCTGGTCAATTCCTGTGTGGCTTGCTCTATTTTCTTTAAATTAACAGGACGTTTGTCAATACGTGCAGCAAGATGAGGGGAGCAAGGGTAGGAGAAGATTTCCGGCATAGTCAGCTTTTCCTGATCTTCCGGAGTCATTGGTATACCCATGATACGGCGATGCAGTTCGATGTCTTCAGAACGTCCGACATTACCTGTTTGGATAAACTTTTGTGTGATGACACGCTGTCCTTCATGTTTCAGTTGATTAGCTAAATAAGCTGTGCAATAAGATTTTCCGGCATCGGTATCAATACCACTGATAAAGTAAATTTTGTCTTTCATCTTTCTATTCATTTTAGATGTTTCTATTTGTATACTTCTATATCTGTTTTTTTGCAAATGATATATATGGGATGATAGGTAAGAATAACCTTTCCATCTTCTTCGCGACTGAATTTTTCTATGAATTGATTACTGAAATATTGTAATCGACTGCGCGTCCAAATACATTGTTTCGTTCCTGTTACTCCTGTTCGCTTTAAATGATAAAGCACTTG
Source organism: uncultured Bacteroides sp. (assembly GCA_965140335.1). Classification (GTDB taxonomy): domain Bacteria; phylum Bacteroidota; class Bacteroidia; order Bacteroidales; family Bacteroidaceae; genus Bacteroides. The sequence goes on along the minus strand of OZ223190.1, from coordinate 1,081,900 downwards.
CATAGGCGTATCGAAAGTCAGACTATGGTGTTCTTCTTCCATATAGATTATATTGAAGTAAGGTTTAAGCATATATTTCAATTGTTCCAGCGAGAGGTAACTTAATCCTTCTCCGGTGAGCTGTTTGATTTCTTTCAGGTTGTCTTGTCCGAATGTGCTGAAAGCGAAGTAACCGTTTGCCGACAAGAAGTGCTGACAGCGGATGAAAAACGCTTGTGGATGGTCGAACCATTGCAGGGTGGAGCAAGAAGTAATCAGGTCGGTTCCTGAGGGAAAATTCAGGTGTTCGGCATCTCCTGCAATAAAGCGGACGGATGGTTGATGGGCTTGCGGTTGCAGGTCGTTTATATAATTCTCCATGGCGGGACATAGATCGTTTAGCAATAAAGTTTCCGAATGAAGTTCTTGTTGTAGCAGACGTGAATAAATACCGGTGCCGCAACCAAACTCTACGATGTGGTGAAACCGTTGGGCTGGGGTGTAGGTTAGTAAAAGTTGCATCATTTTTTTCGCAATGAGGTGTTGCACACAAGCGGTTTGAGTATACGTTTTTTGGGCTTTACTAAAGCGTTCCGCTATTAAATCTTTATCCATCTTTCCTCCAAATAATAGTGAAACAATTCGACTTGATAGTGCGCATCTTCCGTTTGATGTACTTCAATATTTTGCCATGCTTGTAGTTGATTTTCGGGCGGGATGATCCGGTCGTTACTGCCTACTACTGCTTCTTGCCAGTGGAATGTGGGGGTAGGCTGTGATTGGTACAATTCTTTTATCAGGGCCAATTCTTCTCTTAGCTCGGTTAACGGTCGTCTGGGGGTGACGGCCAGGAAGTCTCTGAATGCTTCTTTGTCGGCGCACATCCGTCTTAGAAATTTATGAAGTGAGGCATCGGTTAATCCACTTAATGTACCTTCGTAGATGGAAGGTGGTATGCCGCGCTGCTCGTCAATGGGATAGGGCGTTCCGTTGATGGCCACGCTGGTTTTTATGGGAGGAAGATAACCTCCTTTTTCCCATGTACTCAATAGTTGGGTGGCCGCCCATACTCCCATGGACCAGGCTACGAGATGTATCTCTTGATAGTCGGACAGTAGGGTAGTATCAAATGCCAGTGTTCGGTAATCATAGCAAATCATGAGATCGCTGTCGTCAGGCCGGTAATTCTTGAAAGGTGTTTCGTCGGCACCCCATCCGGCAAAGAATAGCAGGAGTCGGGGGTAATGTTTGTGCACGATAAACTGTTGTTTCATATTCAAATCGAGTTAATTGGGTATTTAGAGAGAATTGATTAATTTGTTTATTTCTTTTGTCGTAATCTCCGCTGTGAGTGAAAATCGGATGCGGGAAGTTCCTATTGGTACTGTAGGCGGACGGACGGGAAGGGCATAAAAGCCGTGTCGTTGCAAGGTCTCTGCTTGTAAGGCGGTAGCTTCGTTTGAACCGACAATCATGGGGACGATGTGGCTGACGCTTGGACAGGCATGCCCTTTTCTATTCAAAGCTTCTTGTAGTTGTCGGCTAATTTGCTTCAAATGTTCTCTTTTTTCTTTCCATCCGCCCAATTGTCGCACGATAAATAGTATCCAGGCAATATTTAAAGGAGGTAAGGCTGTGGTAAAGATGAATGTTCGCATCCGATTGATCAGATATTCTTTAATCATCCGTCGGCAGACTATAAATGCGCCAACTGAAGCAGTAGCTTTGCCGAATGTCCCGACCAGAAAATCAATATCCTTGATGCAGCCTGTCTCTTCTGCATACCCGAGTCCGCTATCGCCGCGAACGCCGAATGCATGCGCTTCGTCCACATAGAGTAATACATTCTCGTATCGCTGCTTCAACCGAACTATGGCAGGGAGATCCGCTGCATCTCCGTCCATGCTGAAGATGCTTTCCGTGACAATAATTAAATCACGGTAAGTTTGATGATTCTCTTTCACTAATCGTTCCAATTGTTCCATGTCATTGTGACGATAGCGTATGCAGCGAGCTGTGGCAAGACGGATACCGTCAATCAGACTGGCATGTACCAGTTTGTCGGCGAGTATTAAAGTTTGCGCATTGCTCACGGCTGGTAATATTCCGGTATTGGCGTGATATCCGCTATTGAATACAAGGGCTGATTCCGTGTCAAACAATTCGGCTAGTGTTTGCTCCAATTCTTCGTAGATTGTGAAGTTACCTGTCAACAGGCGTGAGGAAGAAGAAGTGGGTAGGAAGGTTTCCGGAGTCAGGTCTTTGAGAAATCTTTCTCTTAAATCTATATTCGCAGTCAGTCCCAGATAATCGTTGGACGAGAGATTCAGCAAGGTCTTTCCTCCGGAAGTGATGTTCCGCTCTTCGTGTTGTAAAGAGGGTAAGGTGCGTAGACTGCTTGTCTTTTTTAGACTTTGCAACTCTTGTTGCATTTGGTTGATTAATCCCATTATTCTAGGTTTTTAATGTATATATAGATGTTGTGTCAATAAACAATTTCTTTTCATTGAGGAGTATATTGAATTATTTCATTTGTTTGATGACTTTGAGTAAGCCGGTTGTCAGTTGGCTTAATTGCTCCTTTTCAATAATATAAGGGGGCATAATGTAGACCAACTTACCGAATGGGCGAACCCAGATTCCTTCTTGTACAAATTGTTTTTGCATTTTCTCCATGTCTACCGGTTGCTTGGTTTCAATGACTCCGATAGCTCCTAAAACCCGTACATCTGCTACCTGGGGCAATGATTGTGCCGGTGCTAGTTCATCACGTAGCTGCTTTTCTATTTGGCTGATCTTTTCTTGCCATCCACCGGATAATAGTAATTTGATGGAAGCTACGGCTACGGCACAGGCTAATGGGTTACCCATGAAAGTCGGACCGTGCATAAAGACTCCCGGAGCATGGTTGGAGATGGTGTCCGCTACTTCATTGGTTGCTAATACAGCTGAAAGGGTCAGATAGCCGCCAGTCAGTGATTTACCTATGCACATAATGTCCGGTTCGACACCTGCATGTTCCCAGGCAAAGAGTTTTCCGGTCCGTCCGAATCCTGTGGCTATTTCATCAAAGATAAGGAGGATGCCGTGCTTGTTGCAAAGTTGGGCTGCTTCACGCAAGTATTGCGGATGATAGAACCACATGCCGCCAGCGCCTTGAACAATTGGTTCCAGAATCAAAGCAGCCAGTTCGTCCGCGTGTCCTGCTATTGTTTCTTTTAACGGAAGAATATCTTCAGGATTCCATGTTCCGTTGAAGCGGGAGTGGGGGGGGGCAACGAAGAACCTGACGGGTAGTGAACTGCCGAAAAGCGAATGCATACCTGTCACCGGATCGCATACGGACATGGCATTCCATGTGTCTCCGTGATAGCCGCTACGTATGGTCACGAAATTGTTTTTCTTACTTTTCCCTTTAGCGTACCAGTATTGAATGGCCATTTTCATCGCGACTTCCACTGCTACGGAACCGGAGTCAGCATAGAATGTTTTTTGCATTGAAGGAGGTGTTATTTGTAACAATAGCTTGCCTAGTTCGATAGCCGGGCCGTGAGTCAGTCCGCCGAACATCACATGGGACATGCGGCTTAATTGCTTTTCTATGGCTTGATTGAGCACCGGATGGTTATAGCCGTGTATGGCGCACCACCATGAAGACATTCCGTCAATTAAGACCTGTCCGTTTTCCAAAGTAATGGTCGCCCCGTCGGCCCGTTTCACTTGATATACAGGTAATGGGTTGGTCGTCGAAGTATAAGGATGCCATAGATGTTCCCGGTCAAAGTCCGAGTCGCTGAAGTGATAACTTGCTTCCTCTATCAGTGCTTTATCTTCGGAAACTTTTGAACCGAGTGTGGTAAGCAAATCTCCTACAATGGCGGAATTAATACCAATATGCAGTGCTTTCTTTACGGCCTCCCTACTCATTTGTGCACGTCCTCCGGCAAAGCGCAGGTAGGCCGTGGGATTGATGAAGCGGAAAAGTGCAATCGTGGTCAGAATTTCATCTTCCGTCAGCGATGGTTGGTCTTGCAGCGGAGTTCCTGGAATTGGTTGTAGTAAGTTCAGCGGAATAGAAGGTACTTTCAATTCTTTAAGGGTGAAAGCGAATTCTATGCGTTGCTGTATGCTTTCGCCCATACCGATAATACCGCCGCAACAGATGTCCATACCCACTCTTCGTGCTGCTTTTAGCGTTTCTAACTTCTCTTGCTGTGTATGCGTAGTGCATAGCGTGGAGAAGTAGGAGGGGGCAGTTTCCAGGTTGCAGTGATAGCGTGTCACACCCGATTCGTGCAATGCGCCCAACTCTTCTTCATTTAGTAGTCCTAAAGAGGCGCAGAGATTTATGGATGAATGTCGGCGCATATGCCGTGTTGCTTTACAAAGCTTCACCATATTGTCGGTCGATGGCTTTCGCCCGCTGGTTACCAACGAAAAACGGGTGATTCCCTGGCCCTCATTGTAGCGGGCGTGGCGGAGGCATTCTTCTTCGCTGACCAGCTCGTAAATATCCGCCTTGGTTTGGTAGTGAGCCGACTGGGCGCACCATTTGCAATTCTCGGAGCAGCGTCCCGACCGGGCATTAATAATGGAACACATGTCGAATGTTTGTGCGGCCATTGTCCGACTGATTTCATGTGCTGCTTCGTACAATGCGTCTTTTTTTGCCCCTGTGGCTAACCATTCCGCTTCTGCCGGAGTAATTGGCAAGCCTTGGAGTACCTTTCCTTTTAACAGATCAATGTCATTGAGTTGCTTACTTTTCATTGTTCTTTTCGTTTTATCTTGTTGATGAAAAATAAAGAGGCGCATAGGGAAGGAAATCCGTTATCCGGGAAGTTTCCATGTCCTATGCGCCTCTTTGACCGTTTGGCCATCTGCCATATTCTGTCTGAATCAATATCTTGCTGAAGGCCAAGATTTGATCCAAATGCGATTTCTCTGAGTTTTATGTTTTGTAAAGCTGGCGATAAAAAGTCCTCACATTCCGGTGGGATATCATGATCTCTACTCGAGTTGGCGTCTACTGAAGAGGTACTTTGGTCAAGACTACAGTTTGCCGCACTGCTGTTTTTCTGCTTGGATAGAGAACTGTCAGCTACGCTTTTGCGCAGGCAACCGATAGTAACACATTTGCCTATACTGGCAAATGCTGCATAAGCCTTCCTGCTCCAGCGGCGAAAGCGTATGATTCTTCTATCTATTTGTCTCTTGTTCATTCCTTATCGAAAAATAGGTCTTGCCTTGATATTTGGTTTAGCTCCGGCAAAGGTAAGAAAAATGTCTCTGTTTGTACGATTATTGATTTGTTGATCTCTTTGAGAGTTGAAAAGACTCAGTGTTTCGGGACATTCTCCGCAAATATCCACACCTATAATTTGCTGTTTCTTGATGATGATAAATAATAATTCTTCAAGTTCTGCCAATGATAAAGTGCCTTGATCCCAGTTGGTTACTGCTTCCTGACGGTTAAGTACATCTTTGTCTACTGAGATGTAAACCGGTTCATTGATGTGAATAGAGGCAAACTGTTTCCATGTCTTTTCGTCTTTCAGCTCTTTTTCACTGTAAAAGACCAGTCGATTGTTATAAACCGGGTCTCGTTCTTCCTTGATCAGCTGCTCCGAAGCACCGATAATGCACACTTTCCGGCAATACGGATTGGTGTCCAACACTGTTTTTACCCAGCAACCGCAGGACATTAGTCCGTCAAATAAAGAAGGTTGCATATCGGGGTGGTGGTCGAAGACGATCAGAGAAAATGGATAGTTGATTTTATCCGTCCATAATTTACTCAGGTAATGATAATTGCCGGAATCGATGAAGTGCATCCCTTCGGGAGGGTAGGGAGCTATTTTTCGTATCAAGATATTCATTGCATCCGTATCACAATAACAATCACATCCATGCACATCCGTGCAGTCAATCCATTGGAAGCGACTGTCTTTCATAAATTCTTCTTGCTCGTATACCTTGCTGAAGTTCATGATAATGATGCTATGCTCAGTTTTTCTCATCGTGATACAAAGTTAACAAAATAAATTTTGTAGGATAAGAAATTAGTTATTGCAAAATTGTCAATCACAAACTGATGATTTTGGAAACAATCACTAAATCGATTTATGCTTTTAATAAAGGAATCATGTTATCTGAAGAACATGAATTAATTTATAATTATTTTTTACGGTTATCGTGATTCTATTTATTTACAAATAAAAAAAGACGTTATCCCCCTTCAGAAGCCTTCTGAGAGGGGCCGCAAACAGTCTAGGACTGAATCAGGATCAGTTTGGAGTGATCTGTCATTACTCTAGAATGCTGTCTTAAAAGCATCAAATGACTAGTAATACGTAATAATATTTTTATTTGAGATAAGGATAACTGCATTATTGAAGAATAGCAAGATACGCTACTTTGCAATAAACAGACTATCTATCTCTTTATAAGTTTCAATATAAAAAAAACAGAAATTACAACACAAAAAAACTGCCTCAAAGCTATGTTATGCCTGAGACAGTTCTTTTTTAGTTCAACTAATTTCGTTTCTTTTTATTCAATTGGAATTTTATCAATTCTTCTTTGGTGCCTTCCACCTTCAAAAGAAGTGTTAAGGAAAACCTCAACAATCTTATCCGCTTCATCTTCTGAAATGAAGCGTCCGGGCATTGCCAATATGTTAGCATCATTATGGAGTCGTGCCAAGCGGGCGATCTCCGGTATCCAGCAAAGTGCAGCACGTATGCCTTGATGTTTATTCAGCGTCATACTGATGCCGTTGCCACTTCCACAGATCGCAATTCCCGGATAACATTCTCCGCTTTCTACTGCATAAGCCAATGGATGGGCAAAGTCGGGATAATCGCAGCTGTTACTGTTATACGTCCCAAAATCTTTGTAATCCAAACCTTTCGATTCCAGAAATTTCACTATATGCTCTTTTAATTCATAACCGGCATGGTCGGAACAAATTCCAATTTTATTCATTTCTGTATTTTTTAGTATGAGCTATAACTTATGGCAACACTGTTTCAGGCTTACTGTTACAGTTTGTCGTAAGTTGATTTTCACTTTTATAGCATTGCTTTTACTTGGTTGTATACATTTTCAGCTGTAAATCCTAGTTTCTCGTCGAGTACCTTGTAGGGTGCAGAGAAACCGAACGATTCCAATCCCCAGACTTTGCCATTGGCACCGACTAATCCTTGAAGATTGACGGGTAATCCGGCTGTAAGTCCGAACATTTTAGCATTAGCCGGCAATACCTTTTCTTGATAAGCGGCAGGCTGGTCACGGAACAATCCTTCTGAAGGAGCAGATACAATGCGGATTTTTATGCCATCCTTGCGTAAAAGCTCGGCACCTGCTACCAGTGTGGAAACTTCAGAACCTGAAGCTACAAGCGTGATATCGGGATTCTCGTCGGAACCGGCAACGATATAGGCTCCTTTGCTTGTCTGTGAGTAATCGTTTCCAATAGGCAGATTGGCTATATTCTGACGGGAGAAAATCAAACCGGTAGGAGTTGAAGTGTTCTCCATTGCAAGTTTCCAAGCCATAGTAGTCTCTTCTGCATCTGCAGGACGGAGTACCAGCATGGAACTATGTCCCTTGTGGTTTTTGAGTTTCTCCATTAGGCGGATTTGAGCTTCCTGCTCAACAGGCTCGTGTGTCGGACCGTCTTCACCCACGCGAAAGGCATCATGTGTCCAGATGAATTTTATTGGAACTTCCATCAAGGCTGCCATACGTATGGCGGGTTTCATGTAGTCGGAGAAGACAAAGAATGTACCGCATGCAGGGATCACGCCACCATGGAGTGACATACCGATGCAGATACAGGCCATGCTTAGCTCGGATACTCCGGCCTGGAAGAAAGCTCCGCTAAAGTCACCTTTCTTGAAGGAATGTGTCTTTTTGAGGAAGCCGTCGGTCTTGTCAGAGTTGGAAAGGTCGGCAGAGGCTACGATCATATTTTCGACCTGAGTGGCTAAAGCCCCTAACACGGTTGCAGAAGCAGCGCGAGTTGCCGCACCGGCTTTCTGTTCGATAGCGCTCCAATCCACTTTCGGTGCTTTGCCCGAGAAGAATAATTCCAGTTTTGCTGCAGCTTCAGGGTTAGCTTTAGCCCATGTTGCTTTCACTGCATATTGTTTGGCTACAATCTCTTTCAGTTCGGTTGCACGTTTAGCATACAGTTCTGCTACTTCAGGGAAGATAGCAAATGGATCGGTTGGGTTACCTCCCAAGTTTTTAATGGTATTGATGTATGCATCTCCACCAAGAGGTGCACCGTGTGTGGCGCAATTGGCCTCGTAACTGCTACCGTCTGCTTTACGCGCTCCTTTGCCCATTACCGTTTTACCGATGATGAGTGTCGGACGTCCGGTTCCGGCTTTGGCTTCTTTCAATGCAGCACGGATAGCATCCGGATCATTACCGTTGATGTTGAGCACTTTCCAGCCCCAAGCTTCGTATTTTTTAGCTGTATCTTCTATGGTAACATCTTTAGTTTCGGTAGAGAGTTGAATATCATTGGAATCATAGAACATAATCAGGTTATCCAGTCCGAGAGCTCCTGCAATACGACCTGTGCCTTGTGAAATTTCTTCCTGAATACCTCCGTCCGAAATATAGGCGTAGATTGTTTGGTTCATGATTTCGTTGAAACGGGCTTTCATAAACTTAGCTGCAATGGCGGCACCAGCGGCATAGGTATGTCCTTGTCCCAGCGGACCGGAAGTATTCTCAATGCCACGTGTGATGTCACGCTCGGGATGTCCCGGTGTAGGGCTTCCCCATTGGCGGAATTCCTTTAGTTCATCCAATTTAAATTTGCCAGTCAACGCCAATGTGGAATAAAGCATCGGAGACATGTGTCCTGGGTCAAGGAAGAAACGATCACGGCCTTCCCATGTCGGATTCTTAGGATCATAGACTAAGAACTCTGAAAAGAGTACGTTGATAAAATCTGCTCCACCCATGGCTCCACCGGGATGACCTGAATTGGCTTTCTCAACCATGGAAGCGGCTAGAATGCGGATATTATCCGCTGCACGGTTCATTAATTTATTGTCGTTCATATCTGATAATTTTATAGTTCAATGATTTTTCTTAAGAGTAATTGCTTACAACATATAATCTTGACTTTGGGACAAAGATAACTCTTTATATGCAATCTGCAATATAGAAATATAGCCTTTTTTATTATTCAAATCTTTGTCTTCTTGTCTAAACTACAATAAGTTTGGGGCTTGAAATTACAGTAATGTAAGGGTAACAATTGATTTGGCCGGTAGTTTGATTTTAATGGTTTCTTTATTGATATTTAAGTCATTGAATGGAACTAACTTAATTTTATTGGGGTTTTCAAATGAATTATAATCCGTAATCTTTTCAGAAGTTAATATTTCACCTGTCGCTTTTTTTGCTTTTACTCCGGGTAAGTTTACAGTAACTTCTTGTGTCTTATTTACATCAATATTTGATAAAGAAATATGTATGACTCCATTTTTATCTCTGGAGGCAGTGGCACTTACCATGGGTACTTTGCGATTATCACGAGCATTTATAGTATCACAAGTGAGATCAAGTGGGAGATATGTAGCATCTTGATGCACTTTATACATTTTGAAGACATAATAGGTGGGGGTTAGAACCATTTCTTTCCCTTTTGTTAAGATCATGGATTGGAGCACATTTACCACTTGGGCGATGTTAGCCATTTTCAGGCGATCGGTGTATTTATGGAATATATCAAAACTGAGCGAAGCGACGAGGGCATCGCGCATGGTGTTTTGCTGGAATAAGTGACCGTGAATAGTTCCAGGTTCTTCATCCCACCAAGTTCCCCATTCATCAAGAAGAAGTGCGATCTTTTTGTCTTTATCGTACTTATCCATAATGGCGCAATGTTTTTGAATGACATTTTCTATTTCACGGCATTTTCCTATGGTCCAGTAATAGTCGTCATCGCTAAATTTGGTGGCGGAGCCCTTACTGCCGTTCCAACCGAGTACGGTGTAGTAGTGGAGTGAAATTCCGTCCATACGGTGGCCTATGTTCTCCAACAGTACCTTAGTCCAATTGTAATCACAGTCGCTTGCGCCACTGGCTATTTTGAACAGCCGATTACCGTCGTAATTGCGGCAATAAGTGGAATAACGCCGAAAAAGATCGGAATAGTATTCGGGGCGCATGTTTCCGCCACACCCCCAACTCTCATTACCAACTCCTAAGAATTTGACTTTCCATGCTTTGTCCCGTCCTGTTTGGCGGCGAAGATTTGCCATGGGGGAGCTCCCTTGAGAAGTCATGTACTCAACCCATTTAGCTAGTTCTTCTACGGTTCCACTGCCTACGTTGCCACTGATATAGGGTTCGCAACCCAACATCTCACAGAGATTTAGAAATTCATTAGTCCCAAAACTGTTGTCTTCGATGGTCCCCCCCCAGTTATTATTAACCATTTTGGGGCGATTCTCTTTCGGTCCTATGCCATCCATCCAGTGGTATTCATCTGCAAAACATCCGCCTGGCCAGCGTAGTACAGGGACATGAATGTCTTTCAGTGCATTGAAGACATCAGTTCTGTATCCTTTTATATTGGGAATATCGGAATGTTCTCCAACCCATAGCCCTCCATAAATACAAGTGCCCAAATGTTCTGCAAACTGTCCGTATATTTCTTTAGGAATAATTTGCTTCCCTTCGTTGGCATGTACGGTAATTGTAGCATTTTCTTGTGCGAATAAGTTGGTAGATGCTGCTAATAGTGCGGCACTGATCATTAGTTTGTTTTTCATCATCATTTATTTATAAGGTGATTGATCGTTTTTTATTCAGTATAAATAGTTACTCCACCCATTGGAAGCATTTCAATGGTTAAATTGCCTTTCTTGTCGACAACTGTTTGCTTAGAACTTGCTGTACGTAATTCGTTATCTTGGATTATGGAAATGTTTTTCTGACTAAGCCATGGGAGGGATAGTGAGAGTTTCATTGGTTTGTCGGTGGCATTAGCCCCGGCGATATACCAACGATCTCCATTACGGCGGGCTATGATACAATATTTGCCCGGATAGCCTTCAATGAAACGGGTTTCATCCCATACGGTAGGAACTTTGCGAATGAAATTTAAGATAAAGCCGGGTTCTTCGCTCAGGTTGTTGGGTGTGATGCCAAAATGCTGTATGCTTGATTGGTAAAGGATGGAAGTAGCGACTTGAAAAGCATCTGTAGTTTTGCGAAGCGTACCGCTTTTACCATCTTTAGAAAAATGTTTGTTGAAAAACACACCTCCATAATCCATCGCTGCTACGGCATTGCGAATAAATGGATAGAGTGTGCTGCGTTGTGCTTCATGGTCAGCATGATATTGGGCGAAGACCAGATTCTCGGAAACCAATGCGGCCTCACTACTCATATGGTTGGGATACATTCGCTCCCAGCCTCTTGGAAGGGTACAGCCATGGAAGATGACTTCTATTCCATATTGGTTAGCATCCGTCAGAATATCTTCATATAATTTCATAGTTGTTTGCTTGTCTCCTCCGAAGAAATCAACTTTGATACCTTTTACTCCGAGTAATTTCATCCATGCCATCTCTTTACGGCGTGCAGGAGCATTATCCATGCAATGTTTGGGACCTTGTGGCGCATCATTCCAATAGCCGTTGGAATTGTACCATAGAAATACATCTACACCTTTAGAATGGGCATAGTTGGTTAACGAAGGCATGTTCTTATAGCCAATCTGTTTGTCCCACAGGGCATCTATTAGAATATATTCAAATCTAAGTGATGCAGCTAGATCAATGAATGTTTTCTGATCCTGGTAGTTGCAACTGGCATCTTGCCAAAGTATCCAGCTCCATGTGGCTCGTCCCGGACGGTAGACTTGTGTTGGTTCATAAAGCGGGCGGACATTGTCGTAGGCGGAAGTCGTTTCGACAATTGGTTTCAGTGTTTCACCTACTGTGATTGTTTTCCAGGAAGTGAGTAATGGTAATGCTGCTGTAACAGTATTGTCACCTGCACCACCGTTTTCTTCCTGCTCTGGAAAGGCAATATTGTATAATCCGTCTTTATTTCCTTCACTTAGCCGTGTTCCTGCATATTTGCTGCTTACACCAGTCTCCGAAAGTAGTATCCAGCCATTACTGGCTAGATGAAAGAGAGCGGGAAAAGTATAACCTAAGCCGTATTTGGAAGGGGTGCCCACTGGTTGTTCTATAGTGTATTCTTCTTCATAACTAGGCTTGCTTTTCATCCAGCCTGAGCCTGCGGGGGCCTGCGGGGTGATAAAAGTGGTGGTTTGTTGCGGAAAGCGAAATCCGGTGATTTCTTTTTCAATGGTACAGTGTGTTTGCTTTGGGGACGTTAATCGATAGGCTAGGGCTATATCATTATTACTTACTCGGAAGATGATGTGTAGCGTATCTCCGTCCGGACTCAGATAATTACAGATAAGTTCGTTAGCTTGGTAGTGGATGCGGCTGATTTTAGCATGCTCCATAGTGTAAGTCTCATCTATTGCCCGGGTTTGATATCCGGCAAGTTGTAATTTTTGAGAGAAATCGCCTATGGAGGTTTTGAGCCCTAGTGGGGAGGATTCCAGCATTGATTTTCCGTTGTAGGTAACATTATAGGTAGGCATGCCGTCCTGAAGCTGAACGTTAACTCTTAATGCTCTGTCCGGTCCTTGTACTTCTTGAGCGGTGGTTGCTACCGTTAATATGAGCATAGCTGAAAGTAGGGTTGTTTTCTTCATAATATTATAAAATGGATAATACGATGCTTAAAATATAATGAGGGTGCTTCAAAAGCTCTAATTCTATAGAAATACCCTCGTTACAGTATACTGCAACGAGAGTATTTGCCATTTTTTCGACAATTAACACATCCTCAGATTAACCTATAAATTGAATACGATTAGAACGCTTCTTTCTCAGTAAACTGCCCTAATTTGAGATATTTGTTGTAAATCGCTTGATAGGCTGCTGCTTGTTCAGGATGAGGTTCGTATTCCTTAGCGAAGCCTGAATTCATGGCTTCTTGGGCATCTTCTATCCGCTTATAAATGCCGGCTGCTGTTGCAGCAAACATTGAAGCTCCGAGTGCACAAGCTTGATCGGTTCGGCAGACTTTAATAGGCATGTTCAGTACATCACATAAGGTTTGCATGACGAACGATGATTTTAGTGCTATGCCTCCGATGCCAATTACGCTATCTATTCTTACGCCTTCGTTACGGAAGCGGTCAACAATGGCTTTTGAGCCAAAAGCTGTAGCTTCTACTAAGGCGCGGAAGATGCGTGGGGCAGTGCTTCCTAATGTCAGACCGGTAATGGTACCTTTCAGTAATTGGTTGGCATCAGGTGTGCGGCGCCCGTTCATCCAGTCGGTAGCAATGATTGTACTTTCATTAATCGGTATCTTTTCTGCTTCGGCTGTAAGAGCGGGTATGATGCTGTTGGCTGCTTCGGCGATGAGTTTATCTTTAGTTGCTTGATCTATTAAAGTTGATTTATTTATAATTTGTTGCAGGGGGAATTCGAGTACCCGTTTGAACCAGGCATAGATATCTCCGAAACCGGATTGTCCTGCTTCCAAACCGACCATTCCGGGGATCACTGAACCGTCTACCTGTCCGCAGATGCCCTTAATGAGTTTATTACCGATTTCTTCATTGGATGCAACCATGATATCACAAGTGGATGTACCGATGACGCGGACAAAGGTATGCGGAGTAATATTGGCTCCGACTGCACCCATGTGGCAGTCGAATGCTCCTCCTGCGACAACCACGTTGGTGGTTAAGCCCAAGCGTTCTGCCCATTCGGGAGTTAAGCGACCGACAGATTGGTCGGCTGTTATCGTTTTTTCAAACAGCCGGTTGCGGAAACCTTTAAGTAACGGATCTAATGCTGTGAGAAAATCTTCCGATGGAAGTCCGTTCCATGACTCGTGCCACATGGCTTTATGTCCGCAAGCGCAACGGCTACGGACGATTTTGTTGCTTTGTGTAACTCCTGTTAATAAGGCTGGTAACCATTCACAATGCTCTACTATACTGTAAGCTTTGGCATGTACTGAAGCATCTTGTCTCAATACATGCAAGGCTTTTGCCCAATACCATTCGGAGGAATAGATGCCGCCTTCGTATGCTGTGTAGTCAATTTTCCATTTCGCACAGAGTTTGTTGATCTCTGCTGCTTCTTGAATAGCTGTATGATCTTTCCACAGGATGAACATTGCGTTGGGATTTTCAGCAAACTCAGGCAATAGAGCCAAGGGAACTCCTGCTTCATTGGTAAATGCCGGGGTACTTCCTGTGGTATCGAATGCAATACCTACGACTTGTTCTGCAGTTCCTGAAGGACATTGTGCTAAAGCTGATTTCACGGTCTCTTCAAGCACATCAATATAGTCCTGAGGATGTTGGCGGTATTGATTAATGAGCGGGTCACAATATAAGCCCTTTTGCCATCGTGGATAATATTGCACAGCTGTGGCAAGTGTCTCACCGGTCTGTGCATTGACTACGACAGCTCTTGCGGAGTCACTGCCGTAGTCAAGTCCTATCACAAATTTATCTTTCATGATCAACCGAGCGCTTTATTAAGTAAATAATAGATTTCGTTCATGCGCATTTCTTTTTTGAAATTGCTGATATTGGTGTTTTCATCGATGACCATCAATTCGATGCCTGCCATTTCTGCATAATCTTCAAGATATTCTACGGTTAGGTCATAGGAAAAGCTAGTATGATGAGTTCCACCTGCCAATATCCATGCGGCTGCACCTATTTCGAAATTTGGGCGTGGTATCCAAAGTGCCGAAGCAACTGGCAATTTGGGCAGTGGCTTGCTCTTGATGCAGTCTACCTTATTAACGATGAGGCGGAATCGGTTGCCTAAGTCAATAATAGTGGCGGCTACACCTTCTCCTTGTTTAGAAGTAAAAACCAAACGGGCGGGATCATTTTTCCCACCAATACCCAAAGGATGAACCTCCAGTTTTGGTTTATTTTCAGCAATAAGCGGACAAACTTCCAGCATATGAGCTTGTAAGATGGCACTCTTCTGACCGTCAAAGTTCAATGTATAATCTTCAAGGAAAGAACATCCTTTGGGTAGTCCTTGTCCCATGAACCACATGGTACGGAAAAGAGCCGCTGTTTTCCAGTCGCCTTCTGCACCGAAACCATATCCTTCTGTCATCAGACGCTGGCAAGCCAATCCTGGAAGTTGATCAAGTCCTTTTAAGTCATCAAAGTTAGTCGTAAAGGCTTTTGCTCCTTTTTCTTTTAAGATGCGGCGGAGTGCTATTTCTTCGCGAGCGGACTCCAGCACTTGATTACGATCTTTGCCTCCTTCTTTACAATTAGGGGCAAGATCATATTCTTTTTCGTAGATGGCGACTAGCTCGGCAATATCTGCTTTTGTCACGCCATCTTGTATAGCTACCAATTCGGCTATAGGGACATAGTCTACATGGTATCCCAGTACTTGTTCAGCAGTCACTTTATCTCCATCTGTAACGGCCACGTTATTCATCTGATCACCAAAACGGATGATGAGCATGTCTTGCGCATCAGCCCATGCAGCCGCAACGCGCATCCATGTTGCTATCTTGGCTTGAGCTTTGGCATCTTGCCAATGCCCAACTACTACTTTACGGTTTTTACGCATACGTGTCACCATGTGTCCAAATTCACGGTCACCATGTGCACTTTGATTCAGGTTCATGAAATCCATATCCATGGTATTCCATGGTATCTCTTTATTGAATTGTGTGTGGAAGTGTAATAACGGTTTGCGTAGTTCTTGCAGACCGTGTATCCACATCTTGGCAGGCGAGAAGGTATGCATCCAAGTAATAATACCGATACACTTGTCATCGTTGTTGGCTGCTTTAAAAGTAGCTGTTACTTCTTTAGACGAATTAACGGTTCCTTTATAGACGACTTTGACGGGTAAGTTACCTGATTCATTTAGTCCTTTTACCATTTCATTGGAGTGGGCGTCCACTGCGATTACTGCATCTCCTCCGTACAAGAGCTGTGCTCCAGTAACGAACCATACTTCATATTGATTAAATGTATCCATTGTATTGATGTTTAAATGTTATTTTTAATTGTTTTTTATTTTTGTCCGTAATAAGCATTTGGACCGTGTTTGCGACTGAAATGCTTTTCAATCAGCAACGGGTTCATCGTTAAATTCGGGTTGATAGCATAGGATATACTTGCCATCTTGGCTACTTGTTCTAGTACAACAGCATTGTGGACAGCTTCGCTGGCATCTTTTCCCCAGACAAAAGGGCCGTGATTCTTTACGAGTACTCCTGGTGTATGTATCGGATTTAATCCCTCGAATCTCTTTATAATCACATTGCCGGTTTCCAGTTCATAAGCTCCTTTCACTTCATCCTTTGTCATATCGACTGTACAAGGTATGGCATCGTGAAAATAATCGGCATGAGTCGTCCCTATGTTGGGGATGTCACATCCCGCTTGTGCCCAAGCAGTGGCATAAGTGGAATGAGTATGCACTACTCCTCCTATTTCGGAAAAAGCTTTATAGAGAACGATATGGGTGGCAGTATCAGATGATGGTTTTAATTTACCTTCTACTACCTTGCCGTTGAGATCTACTACGACCATGTCGCTTGCTCTCATCTCGTCATAATTCACTCCGCTGGGTTTGATGATAACTAAACCTGTTTCTCGGTCGATGGCTGAAACATTACCCCATGTGAAAATCACCAGTCCGTGCTTTACTAATGCTAAATTGGCCTGAAATACTTTCTCTTTGAGTTCTTCCAACATACTAGTATGATTTTTTAGATTTATCTATCGGATTATAGTTGTAAATTAGATATCATGTTATCTATAATTTAAAATTAGGAGCTTTACGGTAAGCCTTCTCATTAAATTTGTATAAAGCTGCTCCTCTTTTGGATCCTCTTTTATCTATCTTATCTGTTTTTTCTATATAGTCCATATCTGCAATTCGCTTGCGAAAGTTTCGTTTGTCAATGCTTTCGCCATAGATAGCTTCAAATAGACTTTGTAACTGCGACAAAGTGAATAACTTAGGCAGTAGATTAAATCCAATCGGTTCAGTAGATGCTTTCTGCTTCATAAGTTCACGAGCTTGTTGTACCATTTGCTGATGATCAAAAATTAACGAAGGAAGTTCGTGAATGTTAATCCAATATGCATTGTGCCTCTGAACTAACTCTTTATCGTATTCATTGATATTGATTAGAGCATAATAGGCAATAGAGATAACACGTTCCCCTGGGTCCCGATTGACTTCTCCAAAAGCACCGACCTGTTTCATATATACATTATCTAACCCCGTGAGTTCTGTGAGTACTCGTTTTGCAGCATAATCAGCACTTTCATTGTTTTGAATAAATCCACCCATTAATGACCATTCACCCATAGCTGGCTCAAAATTTCTTTTTAACAAGAGCAAGCTTAACTCACCTTCATTAAAACCGAATATAATACAGTCAATAGCTACGTAAAATCTTGGATTTTGA
Source organism: uncultured Bacteroides sp. (assembly GCA_965140335.1). GTDB lineage: Bacteria > Bacteroidota > Bacteroidia > Bacteroidales > Bacteroidaceae > Bacteroides. The sequence continues at coordinate 1,064,365 of OZ223190.1, read as the reverse complement.
TTGTAATAACTGCTCATTTTTGTATCCTTTAATTTTACCAAAAGTACCAGTAGAATGTTGCGGTAATACCTAAAATGATTACTGTATGAATAACATCCCAATGATTCCAACTGGCACGAGTTGCTGCTTTTTGCTCAGGTGTGGCTGTTCCAAATACTAGTCCTTGTATTTTCTCTGCAGTTGGCGCCTTAGTGAATAGACTGACTATAACTACGACAATTATGCATAGTAAAAACATCCAACCGCAAAAGAATAACCAATTTAAGTCATAAAACAAGTGCTTAAATAGGGAGTCATTTATTACGGTTACGTTGCTATAATATACTTTTGCCCCTAATCTGGTTAGTCCAATAGCCATTCCGGCAATTAATCCCCACATACCTCCTTTAGCAGAGGTTCGTTTCCAGCATATACCTAATAGAAATGCTGCTGCGATGCCTGGTGCCAATACGGATTGTACATCTTGTAAATAAGTATAGAGTACGTTGCCGATGCTTCGCATAATTGGAATCCATAAAATACCTAGTATCACAATAACAACAGTGGCCATTTGTCCGATAAGAACCAATCTCTTTTCAGAAGTTTGTGGCTTGAAACGTTTATAAAAGTCAATGGTAAAGAGCATCGCGGATGAATTGAATAGTGAAGCTAATGAGCTCATTAAAGCAGCTAATATGCCACAAACAACTAATCCTTTTACTCCAGCTGGAAGTAATTTTGCCACTAATGTCGGAAATGCTGCGTCTGCATTAGGCGTACCATTTGGGAGTAGAGGTAAGAAACCACCGCTTCCGATATATTTCTGCTGAAGGGCGAAAGCGATCATACCTGGAATCAAAAACAGGAATACTGGTAATAGCTTTAAATAAGCTCCAAAAATACTACCGCGACGGGATTCTTTTTGATCTTTGCCAGAAAGAACGCGTTGCACAATGAATTGATCTGTACACCAATACCAGAAACCGATGATGGCTGAGCCAATTAATGCACCTAACCATGGGAAGTTTGGATCATTATTGTTACGAATTAAATCGGTCATTGTATTTCCGTAGTTATTGACAGTGACTGCACCGCATATTTTCATCATTTCGTCCCATCCGCCTAAAGCTTTAAGGCCAAGCACAAGAATAATCAGAGAGCCCAATAATAGAATAGGGGTCTGTAGCACAGAAGTATAAAGTACGGATTTCATTCCTCCAAAAATAGTGTATAGAGCAGTTAGTAATACTAATCCAATGGCGGCTATCCAGAAAAAATCGATTCCCCATAATTCTTTGATTCCAAATACTTGTTGAAAAACCAAACCACCGGCATATACTGTTACTGCTACTTTAGTTAATACGTAGCTAATTAAAGAAATTACTGATAATATAGTTCGCGATTGCGGGTTGTAACGACGTTCTAGAAATTCGGGCATAGTGTATACCATACTTCTGGAATAGAAAGGTACAAATACCCATCCCAAAATAAGAATGATCCATCCCTGTATCTCCCAGTGGGCCATAGCCATTCCACTGGAGGCTCCAGCTCCGGCCAATCCGATTAAGTGTTCCGAACCAATATTTGATGCGAAAATTGAAGCGCCAATTGCAATCCATGTAGCATCACGGCCACCTAGAAAATAGTCTGCCGAATCATTCTGCTTTTGCTTGACCACCCAAATGATGATTCCGATAAGAGCCAAAGCGAAAACGCCAATTACTAGCCAATCTAATGTTTCCACAATAATTATGATTTAAAAGTTATTATTATTTTTCTACTGAGAATTTGAATATGCATTCGCTGCTGTAGTTTTTTCCCGGTTCTAATAGGGTAGAAGGCCATTGTGGCTTATTCGGACTATCAGGATAATGTTGAGTCTCAAGGCATACGGAAGCGCGCTTATTGTATATAATGCCCTTTTTCCCTTTTACTGTTCCATTTAGGAAATTTCCTGTATATATCTGTATTCCTGGTTCAGTAGTATATACCTCCAATGTGATGCCAGTTTCAAGCGATGTTAATTTGGCTGCCACTTCTTTTATATTTCCTTTGGTATTTAATATCCAATTATGATCGTATCCATTTCCATTCTTTAGTTGGATATAACTAGAATCATTGATATCTTTCCCAATAGCTTTAGGTGTGGTGAAATCCATAGGTGTTCCTTTTACAGGCAGTATTTCTCCAGTAGTCATGAATGTACTGTCTACAGGAGTAAAGTAATCTGAATTCACGTATAGGACTTCATCTGTTGCTGGTCGGGATGGATCTCCAGAGAGGTTAAAATAAGAGTGGTTAGTCATGTTGATGACTGTCTTTTTATCTGTAGTGGCATTATATTTAATGTCTATTGCATTATCGTTCGTTACTTTGAAAAGCACCTTGGCTATAACATTTCCTGGAAAATGTTCGTCACCATCTGGTGATATTCTAGTTAGTTCCAAAGTGGTGCTGTCAATAAGGTTGGCCTTATAGGCTTGATATTGCCATCCTTTTGGACCACCATGTAGGCAATGTCCAAAGTTGTTTTTTGGAAGTTGAATACTGTCTCCATCTATGATTAAACATCCATGATTAATTCTGTTAGCATATCTCCCTATGGAGGCTCCGAAATCACTAGGAATATTAATGTAGTCTGAAATGCTGTCGAATCCTAAAACGACATCTTGCATCTTTCCTGTCTTATCGGGTACTATAATGGATACAATACGACCGCCAAAATTCGTAATACAGACTTCCATTCCGTTTTTGTTCTTTAGTCTGTAAAGCTTGATAGGGATGTTGTTTACTTCTGTTTGAAATTTTATGGGATCAAGTCCCGATAAAGTAACCTCTTTCTGAGGGTTCTGATTGCATGAAAGCAGCATTAATATTGCAATTCCAGCAAGTAAAAAATAGTTTTTCATGGTCTTTTATTTAATGTAAATGAGAAATTTAGGTCTTATTGAGTGTAAAATAAACACTTTTATTTGACGCGCAAAGCGTCTTTTTATATGTTATACAACATAAATGTTGAAAAAAAAGAAATTGAGATACTTTCTGGATGAAATATCTACCTATATAAAGGAGTATGGAAGATAATAAAAAACGAAAAGAGGGTGTTTCATTTTGATACACCCTCTTAAAAAATATTCATGATTTCATTTAGCAAAGAGTAATCGCCTAAACTTTAGTTAGAAGGCGATTAATAATACTAATTATGCTAATTTGCGTGCGCCATCGCTAATAACCACGTCGTAAACCTTAGGTTCTCTACCAAACTTTTCCTTAAAAGCTGTTTTGGCCTTACTAATAAAGGTACTGTATAGCTCTTCTTTTACAAGATTAATAGTACAACCACCAAAACCTCCACCCATTACGCGGGAGCCGGTTACTCCACAATCAAAGGCTAAATTGTTCAAGAAGTCAAGTTCTTCGCAACTTACTTCATATAGCTTGCTCATTCCATGGTGGGTTTCATACATTTTTTGTCCAACAGTTTCATAGTCTCCTTTTTCTAAAGCATCACAAACATCAAGTACGCGTTGGATTTCTTCTATTACGTATTCTGCCCTCATAGAATCTTCTTCACATATTGCATTTTGGGACTCTTTTAGCATCTCTATAGTGCAATCACGTAGAAATTCGACATGAGGGTGCTTCTTCTTAATGATTGCAACGGCAGTTTCGCAACTTTGGCGACGTTTGTTATAGGCTGAAGATGCTAATTCGTGTTTAACTACAGAATCGACTAATACCAATCGATAACCTTGAGGATTGAAAGGGAAATACTGATACTCTAATGAGCGACAGTCTAAACGGATGAGGCTATCCTTCTTGCCAAAGATTGAGGCAAATTGATCCATAATCCCGCAGTTAACTCCGCAATAGTTATGTTCCGTAGCCTGTCCTACTTTGGCCAATTCAAATTTGTCTATAGAGTTGTCTGCGAATAGGTCGTTCAAAGCAAAGGCGTATGTACTCTCCAATGCTGCAGATGAGGACATACCGGCACCTAGAGGGACATTGCCTGAAAAAGCAGTGTTAAATCCTTTGACTTTTACGCCACGCTTAATCATTTCTCTACATACGCCGAATATATATCTGGCCCAACTAGCCCGTGGTATGTCTTCTTCGTTAAGCCCAAATTCTATATAGTCTTTTAAATCAATAGAGTAGGCTCTTACTATGTTAGAACCATTTGGCTTGATTTCAGCAATCATGCCTTTATCTATAGCACCAGGAAATACAAATCCTCCATTATAATCAGTATGCTCTCCGATAAGATTAATTCGCCCCGGAGAAGTGTACAATGAGCCTATTGTTCCATCAAAATGCTTAATAAAGCGCTTCCTTACCTGTTCAATATCCATGATTTTAAATATATTATAAAGGTGAATAAATGATTATCTGAATTAAAATTGAACTTTAGTTAGTCAACAGGAATATCTTTATTGATATTTTTACTACCAATAAGAGCATAGTATAAGAGATACGATAGCCCTGCGATGATAACCCAATAACTTGTCATGTATCCTGCCATATCAGCTATTTTGTTTTGGATAAGGGGTAGCACACCTCCGCCTACGACCATCATCATAAATATGCCTGAGCCAGCAGCAGTATATTTTCCTAATCCTTCTACAGCTAAATTAAAGATTCCTCCCCACATGATTGAGGTACATAAGCCACATAAGACTAATAATAAAGCACTAATAGGTACTTGTGTCATTGTAAATGAGGATCCAGTAAATACTGGCATAGCAGTTAAAACAGTTTTAGGTAAGAATATGGCAAATAAAACTAAAGTAATGCCTGCTGTTGATACGGCTATCAACATGTGTTTGCTTGAAACTTTAGCTCCGACCATACTTCCCAAAAAACGCCCGATGAGCATTAAGAACCAATATGTCCCAGCGACAAATCCTCCTACTGAAGCGGCATTGGCTGGATTAAGCCCTGCGCCCTTGGCTGTTACATCTGATAAGAAGAAATTTAATGTTCCTGGTATGCCAACTTCGATACCTACATAGATGAATATTGCTATTGTTCCGAGTACAAAATGGCGGAAATACCATGGGCTATGTTCGAATACGGTAGAGGCATTCTTTGTGCTGTGACTTGGGTCCTGAATAGGAATGAATGTGAGTATAATATATGCAAAAGCAAAAACAGCCATTGCAATGAATAAGACTGGATTTACGTTTGACATTGTGATTTCACCGGATTGTATTCTGTCTTTGGTTACTTCTCCGATTAATGCGCCAACGAACATTGGTGTTAGTGTACCTGCCAGTGAATTAAAAGTTCCACCGACTTGAATTAATTGATTTCCTTTATTGCCACCACCGCCTAACAAGTTTAACATTGGATTGACCACAGTATTAAGCATACATACGGAGAAACCAGCAATAAATGCACCAAATAAGTAAACGAAGAAGTTTGCTGGTAACCCTAAAAGTTCATCACCTACTCCTATAATTCCGGAGAAGTATTGCACTAGTACGCCGAAAAATCCAATAGCGATAGCTACAAGGGCTGTTTTTTTATATCCCATTTTGGTGAGCATTTTACCAGCAGGTATTCCCATAAATAGATATGCTAGGAAATTCATCATATTCCCTAGCATGCCTAAAAAATTGGAACCTTGAAGAGCGGGTTGGTTTTTCCAAATAACTCCGATTGGTGCAGCCAAGTTAGTCACGAAGGAAATCATAGCAAAAAGAAAAATCATCGTAACTATAGCTACGATATTGTTGCTTTTTTGTTGTGTCATAATTTTTTTTAATTAGTCGTTATAAAATTAGGTTATTCGTTTTATTCTATTATGCCAAATTTGTAAATAGTCATTTGCTGATATTCATCACTTGGAAGTAATACTGACGATGGGAAATATGATTTATTAGGTGTATCGGGAAAGCATTGAGCTTCAAAGCAGACAGCACTGCGCGCAGGGAAGGTGGCTCCATGTGCTCCGCTAAAACCAGTTAACCAATTGGCGGTGTATAATTGTACTCCGTTTTCTGTGGTATAAACTTCCATTGTACGTCCGCTTTCCGGTTCGGTGCAAGTCGCAGCAAGACTTAATTCACCTGCTTCTGCCTTGTTTAATACATAGCAATGGTCATAACCAGCTCCATTTATTAATTGCTCAAATTTAGTATTGATTCGTTCTCCAATCGTATGTGGCAATCTGAAATCCATAGGAGTGTTTTCTACACTTAATATTTCTCCGGTCGGAATAGATGTATTGTTAATGGGTATATAATGATCGGCATTGATAGTAAGGATATTATTTAAAACGGAGGGGGTCGGGTTGCTTATACCTGCCAAATTGAAAAAACTATGGTTAGTGAGATTAATAACGGTTGCTTTATCTGTTGTTGCACGATATTCAATGACTAACGCGTTTGCTTCTGCTTCGAGACGATATGTCATTTCGACTTTTAAATTGCCCGGAAAGCCTTCTTCTCCATCGCTTGATTTATAACTGAAAATGATACAATCTTGATTTGGCTGTCTTGCATCCCATATTCTTGTATGGAATCCAGTTGGTCCTCCGTGCAACGAATTTGGTCCGTTATTAATTGCTAAATGATGCTCTTCTCCGTATAGTGTGAATTTTCCTTTTGCTATACGATTTCCATATCGTCCTATTGTTGTATTAAGAAATGGTTCTGGACTTTGAATCACGTGGTTGATACTGTCATGCCCTAAAATTACATTTGCATATTTTCCCTTTTTATCCGGTACCATTATTGATAGTATTGCACATCCATAATTGGTTACTGCCACTTCCATGCCTAAAGTATTTCTTAGGATAAATAAATCAGTTGTTTTGTTATTAATTTCTTCTTGGAAATCTTTTCTGCTCAGCTCAGATAAGTTTGTTTCCGCTAAAGTAGTGTTTATCATAATTTGATTTGATTAATTTTCTTGCAAATAAAATGAAATTCTTTTGTTCTGGCAATGTTTGGTCTTAAAATAAAAAGAGTGTTTTAGGAAAGTTTAGCGTTTATATTTTGAGTTATAATTTGATATTTTTTTGTATGTTTGCGTCGTTAATCGCAAAACTAAGGTTATAATATTATTTATTTTTTAATTAAAACTCTAAAAATGTATCCTTTAAAATTTGAGCCTGTTTTAAAGCAAACGCTCTGGGGAGGCGATAAAATTATTGCTTTTAAGCATTTAAGTGAAAAATTGTCAAGAGTCGGTGAAAGTTGGGAAGTCTCAGCTGTAGAAAACAGCGAGTCTGTCGTTGCTAATGGTCCAGATAAAGGTTCTACTTTATCCGAAATGGTGTGGAAATATCGTGAGGAACTTGTAGGAGAGGCTAACTATGCTCGTTTTGGAAGCAAATTTCCGTTGCTGATCAAATTCATCGATGCAAAGTTGGATTTATCCATTCAGGTACATCCTGGAGATGATCTTGCTAAAAAACGCCATAATTCTTTTGGAAAAAACGAAATGTGGTATGTTATTTCTGCTGATAAAGAAGCTAAACTGGTTTCAGGGTTTTCTGAATATATCTCTTCCAAAGAGTACAAAGAACGAGTCTATAATGGTACTTTCGCTGAGGTGCTACATACCTCTAACGTTAAATCTGGTGATGTGTTTTATGTGCCTGCAGGACGTGTGCATGGAATAGGAGCCGGTTCTTTTGTTGCTGAAATTCAGCAGACGTCTGATATTACTTATAGGATTTACGATTATAATAGAAAAGATCATAATGGTAACTTGCGTGAATTACATACAAGTCAAGCTTTGGAGGCTATCAACTTTAATGATGTGCAAGATGACTTTAGTACGCACTATGAGCATGTTCAAAACGAACCAATTGAACTTGTAGCTAGTCCTTATTTTACAACATCTCTTTATGATATGACGGAAGAGATTACGTGCGACTATTCAGATTTGGATTCTTTCATTATTTTTATTTGTGTAGAAGGGGAATGTCGTTTAATTGACGAGAAAACGAATGAGGTAACACTCTGTGCTGGCGAAACGGTATTATTTCCTGCAATAACGGAAAATATTAAAATTATTCCCCATAATGAATCTGTTAAATTGCTGGAAACTTACGTGTAGTAGAGGCTGGGTAGGACCATCTTAGAAGTGGGGGGATATGGCTTTCTGATTTTGCAAAAATTGAAAGTACATGAAATCTAATGCCATATCCGAATGAATAACTGGAAGTCATGAATTTGGATTCAAAGAAATCAAAAAACTTTTCTATAGAATAGTTTTTTGATTTTTCTTATTGCTTTAATTCCTGTAATTATTCCATTAAAAACTAATATTGATATGTTTGCTGCTTTAAATATAGAGCTTCCTTTACTTGTGAAAAAATTAAATGGAAGAGATGTCGCTTTTATGGTTTCTGTTATAATGTCTCTTTGCTTGCGTATCTCTTTTAGGCGCTCTTCTTTTAGGTCCAAAATGGTTTTTAATGTAATGGAATCTTTGGAGGAGTTGTTCATAATGATATTATTTTTTTGTATCTGAAAATAGTTTCATAATAAATCGTGCCATAGGGTTTATTATTAATTGTTTCTTGAAAATAAGTACTATTAGTATTATTAAGATGTGAATACAAGCTATGATGCCGAAGCTAAATGTGAGACCGCCTACTATCGGAGATAATATATATGCGAAGGCAAGTGATAAATAAAACAGTGCCACCATGCCAAGGACTAAAGTGGTTATTATAATGATCAGCACAGAAAAGACAATAGTTATTTTTTCAATTAATTCCAGCCTGATATACTCTTTCTGAAGTTTTAAATATTTTTTGACCTGATTGAATAAGTCCTGTATATTATTAGTTCTATTACTATCTGTATCTGTGGACATGGTGGTACTGTTTTTTTTTCTTACTCAGTTGTTTCGCCTTTTATTTCTGCTGCAATTTCATTTACTAATTTCTCCATTTCATTACGATTTAATCTTATTCCTTTTTTACGTAAAATTTCTGCGATTTTATGACGGGTATCTTCGCCCTTTTCAGGGGCAAATAATATTCCTAGAACTGTACCAATTGCGGCCCCTCCTAAAAATATAGCAAAAGCATTTAATCCTTTCATGATTTTTCCCTTTCTTTATTTTAGAGTTAATATTGTAAAGTTAACGTTTTTGTGTTGATACTAGTTCATTTATTTACTTAATTTTGTCGGCTTTTCATTTCTTTAAGTCGAAAAATTGAGGTGATGCCTTTTTATTGATTATGGTGAGTGATTTTTTCCTTCTGAAGGCTGGGGTATCAAACCATATAATTAATAAATAACTGGATGGATATTTTGAATGAATGACTAGATATACAATAGATTTTAGTATGTAGTTATATTTTATTGGTTTTGCTGCGCTTTAATTTCAAGAATATTGATATACGTCTTGCTTTTGAATAGTTGCTTTCTGTTGTTTATCGTTGAAAAGCAATAATTGTGATGTCTTTTTGTGCATTATCCTTTGAAAGGAAATAAAAAATTTATTAATTTGTCCTCGGAAACTTATGTGGTATAAATTTATGTATAATGGAGAATAGTGAAAAAAGAGTATTCAGTTTAACGAATGTGTATAAGTTTTCATTATCTGAGTAATGTATGTTTTTTCAAGAAAAGGAATAGATGTTAAATTTATTAATAAAACAATGAAATTATGAAAAAGTTAGTAGTATTGGGAGTGGGGATATGTATAGCGTTAGCTTTTGCTTCTTGTAAATCAAGTGAAAGTGCTTATAAAAAAGCGTATGAAAAAGCAAAGCAGCAAGAGCTGGCATCGCCGCAGACTACCACTTCTGAGGAGGCTGTTCCTGTTACAAATTCTTCTGCAGAAGCAAAAGTTGTGGAAAGTGTACCTGCGGGTGTACGTCAAGAGAGAGTTCAAGTTGTATCAGGTGTGGATGGTTTAAAAGATTATAGTGTTGTTTGTGGTAGTTTTGGCGTAAAGGCTAATGCAGAAGGCTTAAAGGATTATTTGGACAAAGAGGGATATGACAGTGTTATCGCTTTTAATTCAGACGCAGCAATGTACCGGGTTATTGTTAATACATTTGCTGATAGAGCATCTGCAGAAAGAGCTCGGGATTCTTTTAAAGCTAAATACCCAAGTCGAAAAGATTTTCAAGGAGCATGGCTCTTGTATCGAATTAAGTAGTAAGCGTAGAGGAATAGAACAATTATAAGGCCTGGAAGAATATCTTTCAGGCCTTTTGTATTTGTTTACTATCTTGAATAGACTTTCTTTTCTGCATATCTTTTTTTTTTCTAACAATTTTCGTGGTATTACTTTATTAATGATTGTAATATGACTTTAAAAATTAATACAATAATATTGTTCTTTTATGTGAATTACTTTGGTAATATTGAAAAAAGTTTCTAATTTCGCAATGTATTTTATGCTTATTTAAACATAATACTTGAGATAAAATGATGAATTTCGTGTATTCTAATATGCTAAAGCTATTAATTCTTGAACCCGGGAGGAGTTATTTTGTATGCTTTTTGCTTTGCTTAATTCCTTTAAAAGGTTTTGCTCAAACTGGGGAAAGCGTTGTTGATGCTTTAGTAGAAATGGGTTTTGTGAATGTTGGATGTGGGGAAAACGAGACTGAGCGTATATATATATTGGAGAATGATGCATATCGTGTTAACGGCATTGGGTTTAGTAAAGCTTTGGATGTAGTCCAAAAAAGAGGTTTGCCTGTCAACAAAGCGTGCCGAATAATTGTTTTAGATAACAACATACCCCAGATATCCTTTTATTATCATCCGTTAGTAGGTGATAGTATATCTGAGATCAATTGCCGTGATTGGAAGATAAGCTATGATTTAGGTGGTACTTGGGGGAAAATGCAAAAGATTAAGAGAGAAAATCATTCTTTGTATAAAGTGGATTTTGTAATGTATCCAGATTTTTATTTTCGAAATCTTCGCTTATCAAGAGTCTATGATGTCTTGTTTCAAATTTCTCCTGCAATAGAAATTTCTTTTTGGAATGGTATGAAATTTAGTGGACAAGTACAAATACCTATTGTGAATGATTATGGAAGTATTTACGATAAAGTAAAGTTTGGTTATATAACACTTTCTCAAACCGTCAGATTACCAAATCGTACATTTTTAACAGGAGTAGCTGGTTTTTTTAGTAATATGCGTTGGGGTTTTGATATGAAGGCTAAGCATTTCCTCAGGGATGAGCATTTCTCGCTACAGGCTCGGCTAGGATATACAGGGAGAGGTTATTTTGATGGTTTTTCTTATTATCATGGTGTTAAGTGGACTTGGACAGGCGAAATTGGAGGAAACTATTATTGGTCAAGATATAATACGCAATTCAGTTTAAAGGCAGAGCGGTATTTATTAAATGAATATGGTGTAAGGCTTGATATGATAAGGCATTTTCGATATGCGTCTATTGGCTTTTATGCGATGAAGGTGCAGCATGCTGGTAATAATGGATTTAATGGAGGATTTCGTTTTCAGATAGCTTTGCCTCCATATAAATATAAGAGAAAAGGGTATATACCAAGGGTTATTCCTTCTAAAAATTTTGGGGTTGGCTATAATGCAGGCAATGAACAAGTTTATGGACAAGGATATAAGGCTCAGGCCAGTGATAATTATATGTATGATAATAGTTTTAATCCATATTTTATTAAATCAGAATTACTAAATTTTTAATTTTATTGAGATGAAAATGAAAAGTAATGTTTTGGGAATTAGTGCCAAATTGGTGCTAGCCGTGTTAGTGGTTTGTGGTACAATATTTACAAGCTGCTATGAAGAAAAGGGTGTAGATGTAACACCTGTAAAACCTGCGACCTATATCGTTGCAGGTGGTGTTTATGATGACGCAACTAATGCTGCTATTGAGGGTTACACTGTAAGTATAAGTCCTACGGTGGGAACTGCTACTGTAACAGGATATTCCTTTAGAATTACAGGTTTGTCAGCTAATGATGTGATAACTATTACAGTCGTAAAAGAGGGCTATTTTACAGCATCTAGAAGTATTGAGATAGGTGTTGGGGCTGCAGGAACTACTGTAGTTGTAAATGCTAGTATTGCTCTAACGAGTAAAGCCAGTGAATCCGTTCCAGCTGTAGACCCAGAAGGCGGTGAATCTGTCCCCACAACATCTCCAGATCTTTCTAGTTCTGCTACGTTAACAGAACTAGGATTGCTTGGTTTGACAAGTGCTGATGGTAGCGCTCTTGCTTTTGATGCTGATGGTGATTTAACTGCTCAATCTCAGACGGCACTTTCTGGTATGTCTGCTGTAGCCATTGATCAGTATGTACCAGTTAAAGTTGAGCGCTATGAAGATAGTTTTGTCATCACTGATGTTCAGACAGCCACAACTAAAGCTATTACATCTGTAGATGCTTCTACTCTAATTTATTTAGCTAGATGTGTTGCTAGTGCTATTGATATACCATATGCGGGCGCACAATTTAGTAAAATAGAGGAAACTGTGAATATTTTGCAATCTGCTAATATGGTTCCATACGCTTATCAAGCCTTGATGTCGTTTTCTATCCGTTCATTGAACTTTATTGTTGAAGGACAGACTTATGTTGTGACTTATATGAGTTGTAAGACGACAAGTTATTCTTTCTTATATGATACTCATGATAACCATGATAGTCATGATGGGCACGGTGGTAATTCAAATGCCGGTGGTGGTATTGGAGGATCAGATCTTTAATCACTGATTAAAGGCTTAAATGTATCGTGAAAAGATTGAACCGAAAGTAATATGAAGCAATGATAAAGAAGTTTTTTTTAATAGGCTTATTCTTGATTTGTCCAATTTTGCTTTCGGCTCAATTAACATATGGGACCACTGGCCTTTTACATGCTCCGTCTGCAGAGATGCAAAAAGATAAGACGGTAATGATTGGTGGTAACTTTATGAATAAGGAGATAACTCCTCCTGGATGGTACTATCATACTTATAATTACTTTTTAAACGTGACTATTTTTCCCTGGCTTGAGATTGCTTATACTTGTACTTTATTTCAGTCGCAAGCTATTGGTATAGATTGGAAAGTTGGAAAAGGTAAATTTACGAATCAGGACCGATATTTTTCGGCCCGACTGCGAGTTTTGAAAGAAGGGCAGTTTTGGAAGTATATGCCAGCTGTAGTGTTAGGCACTTCAGACCCTTACACTGAATCTGGAAGTGGACAGATTGCTTCTGTTGATGGTAATGGCTATTTTTGTCGTTTCTATTTAGCAATAAGTAAGCATCTTTCTCTTGGGCAAGAAGAGGTTGGCATTCATCTTTCTTATTTGTATAATAATCGTGTGGACTACCCGTTAAGTGGCATAGCTGCGGGTATTACATATAATCCATCTTTTTATCCGCAGTTGAGAATGATAGCCGAGTATGATACGAAAGATTTCGCTTTAGGTGCCTCTTATTTGCTTTTCAACCATTTGCAGGCGCAGGTAGAAATGCAAAAGATGAGATACTTTACCGGTGGACTTACTTATAAAATCTATTTGAAGTAAGCAAGTGGTCGGAGCAAATAAAATGAAAAGAGTTAAAATATTAAAACTAAAAAACAATGAAAAGTAAATTAGTAATATTATCTTTGATGTTGGCAGGTATGGCTACTTCAGCTTCAGCTCAAAGCAAAGATAAGTTCGTTAGTGAAAAAACAACGGACAATATCTTTGTTAGCGTGGGTGTTGGAGGACAAGTCTGTGTAAACCCTGACAATATGGATTATGGTTTTGGTAAATCCATAACGCCGCAAATTACATTATCTATTGGTAAATGGTTTAATCCAGTTTGGGCTGTTCGCGGGCAGCTTTCAGGAGTGTGGAGTAAGTTGCATACATATCATTATAATGGCAATGCTATATATACTGCTAGTCCGGCATCTGATGCTAACCGTGATTGGAGGAAAGTCGATCCTACGACCTTCTCATTGCATGCAGATGGTATTTTTAATCTGTCTAATGCATTTGTAGGTTATAATCCAGATCGTCTGTTTTCATTATCAGCATTTGCTGGTCCCGGTTTGAGTTTTGCTAAAAATATTTATGGGGATGATGGCAATCTTGATTGTGTTATTAATGCATCTGTCGGTTTAATGGGACAATTTAATATCAATCAATATCTTGATATTAACGTTGAAGCAAGAGGCTTAATTTCACCATCTATTTATGGGAAGAATAGTAGTGCAGATTGCGATGGTAGCGTTTCTTTGACCGCTGGTGTAACATATACATTTGGTGGAAAGAAATTTGTTCCTTATGCTTCTAAATTAGATCAGGATGCAATTAATGCTGAGATTAATAAGTATAGAAGTGAATTGGCACAAGCTCAGGCTGACTTAGCTGATGCAAAGAATGCTTTGGCAAATGTTAAAGAACCAGAGACTAAAGAAATAACTAAGGAAGTTGAAATAGCTGGTCCTCGTGCAATTTTCTTCCGTATAGGTAGTGCGCGCATTGACGATTATGGTAAAGTTAATCTCCAGTTGGCTGCTAAGATATTGAAAGCTAATCCTGATAAAAAATATAAAGTTGCAGGTTATGCTGATAAAGCTACGGGTAGTGCATCATGGAACCAAAAATTATCTGAAAAGCGTGCACAAGCTGTTTATGATGCCCTTATTCAAGAAGGCGTTGATAAAGATCAACTTGAGCTTGTAGGTTTTGGTGGTACAGCTAATATGTTTGGTAAGAACTATCTGAACCGTGTTGTAATCATGGAATAATATCTTTTAGAATAGAATAACTCTTCAAAAAAGGGGTGTCTGATTTTTATCAGATGCCCCTTTTTTTTGTTATTATATCTTATGGGATAGAAAGTTTCTGAATTTTTAATAGTACTTTTGTATCCATCTATGAGTAGAATATTGGCAATTGACTATGGACGAAAGCGTACAGGCATTGCTGTGACAGACATGTTGCAGATGATAGCAAATGGGTTGACTACGATTCCTACCCATGAATTATTGTCTTTTATACTTAATTATGTGGAGAGAGAACCAGTGGAACTTATTCTTATTGGACTTCCTAAGCAGATGAATTATGAAGATTCTGAAAATATGAAGAATATTGAGCCTTTTGTTAGACTTTTAAAGAAAAGGCTAGATATACCTGTTGAATATGTTGATGAACGTTTTACTTCCATTATGGCCCATCGGACAATGTTGGAGGCAGGTTTAAAGAAAAAGGACCGTCAAAATAAGGGGCTGGTAGATGAGATCAGTGCGACTATTATTTTGCAAACTTATTTAGAAAATAAGCGCTTTATATTATAGAATTAATTAAATGTTGTGATTATAAAATTTGTAATTAGATAGAAAATGATTTTACCTGTTTATATATACGGACAGCCCGTATTGCGAAAAGTAGCAGAGGATATAACATGTGAATATCCTAATTTGGAGGAATTAATAGAGAATATGTTTCAAACAATGGAATATGCTGAAGGAGTTGGATTAGCTGCTCCGCAGATAGGTCTTCCTATTCGTGTGGTTGTTATTAACTTAGATGTTTTATCAGATGATTTTCCTGAGTATAAAGGGTTTCGAAAAGCTTATATTAATGCCCATATTCTTGATGTGTCTGGTGAAGAGATCTCAATGGAAGAAGGCTGCTTAAGTTTGCCTGGTATTCATGAAACGGTGAAGCGCGGAAATAAAATTCGCGTTAAATATTTGGATGAGAAATTGGAAGAACATGATGAAATAGTAGAAGGGTATTTAGCACGTGTTATGCAGCATGAATTTGACCATTTGGATGGGAAGCTTTTCATAGATCATCTGTCTCCTTTGCGTAAACAATTGATAAAGGGTAAACTCAATGCACTACTTAAAGGGAAGGCGCATTGTACTTATAAGGTCAAAACTCTTAAATAAGTAACCTTATAATATGATATAAAAGGCTCAAAAAACATAAAAAGTCTTCTTACTATTGAAGGAAGTAGGTGAAAAGCATTATTTTTGTTTCATTTATAAGTGTTTATAGAACAAGATGATAAAATATATACTGACAGCCTTTTTGTTGCTTCCAATGTTTTTATATGCTCAAATTAATACAGAGCGTGTAATGACTATTGCTCGAAATGCATTGTATTTTGAAGATTATGTGCTTTCTATTCAATATTTTAATCAAGTAATTAGCGCCAAACCTTATTTATATGAACCTTATTTTTTTAGAGGCTTGGCTAAATTTAATTTGGATGATTATCAAGGTGCTGAAACAGATTGTAGTGCTGCGATTCAGCGTAATCCTTTTGTTGTAGGTGCTTATCAAGTTCGTGGACTGGCTCGTATCCGTCAGGATAATTATGATGGAGCTATTTCCGATTATAAAATTGCACTAAAATATGATCCTGAAAATGTTGTTTTATGGAATAATCTTTCGTTATGCCATATGCAAAAGAAAGATTATTCTGCAGCAATGGATGATTTGGGAAAGCTACTAAAAATATCACCTAAATATACCCGTGCATATTTAATGAGGGGTGAAGTGTTTTTGAAGCAAAAAGATACGATTCCGGCATTGCAGGATTTTGATAAGGCAATAGAAATAGACCGTTATGACCCCGATGCGTGGGGAGCACGTGGAATTGTACGAATTCAACAAGCCAAATATGCTGAGGCTGAGGACGATTTGGACCATGCGATTCATTTGAGTGCTAAAAATGCTGGTAATTATATTAACCGTGCTTTAGCTCGTTTTCATCAAAACAATTTGAGAGGGGCAATGCGTGATTATGACTTGGCTTTAGATATTGATCCTAATAATTTTCTGGGACATTACAACCGTGGTCTATTACGTGCGCAAGTTGGCGATGATAATAGAGCGATTGAAGATTTTGATTTTGTTCTAAAAATGGAGCCGGATAATAAAATGGCGACATTTAACCGTGGCCTATTGCGTGCAAATACAGGCGATTATCGAGGGGCTATAGCGGATTATTCTAACGTAATTAGAGAATATCCCAATTTCGTCGCTGGTTATTATCATCGTGCCGAGGCACGTAAAAAGATTGGTGATCGCAAAGGGGCTGAACAAGATGAATTTAAAATGATGAAGATTCAGATTGATAAACGAAACGGAGTTAAATCAAAGGGCGATGTAGTAGATCGTAAAAGTGGAGTAGATGATGAGGGAAAAACTCGTAAAAAGTCCGATAAAAATATGGATAACTATCGGAAAATAGTAATAGCTGATGATTCAGAAATGGATCAGAAGTATAAGAGTGATTATCGTGGAAGAGTTCAAGATCGGAATGTAACGATTAAGCCAGAACCAATGTATGCCTTAACATATTATGAAAAAAATAATGATGTAAAGCGTACGGTTCATTTTTATAAATATATTGATGATCTTAATCGGACTAAACTCTTTCCTAAAATATTGCACATAACCAATATGGAAGCTCCGTTAACAGAGGAGCAAATAAAATATCATTTTGCTCTTATTGACGCTCATACGTCTGAAATCGTAGCTAATGATAGAGATGCAAAAAAACGTTTTTTACGTGGTTTGGATTTTTATCTAGTCCAAGATTTTGCTAGTTCTATAGAGGATCTGACTAAGTCCATTTTGTTGGATGATACTTTTTTCCCAGCCTATTTTATGCGTGCTTTGGTACGCTATAAACAGTTGGAATATGAGAAATCAGAAGCTGGACTGGATGAAGTGGCTTCTCCAAATACAAAAAAAACTTTAGAGATAGATAAACAGATCGATTCACAAGGCTTAGATTATGATGTTGTGAGAAAAGACTTGGATCATGTTATTCAACTCGCCCCCGATTTTATTTATGGGTATTATAATAGGGCAAGTGTATTTACAATTTTGAAAAATTATCGTGCAGCGTTGGCTGATTATGATAAGGCGATTGAGTTGAATAAGAGTTTTGCTGAAGCCTATTTTAATCGTGGATTGATTTATATTTTCTTGGGTAATAATAAACAAGGAATTTCTGACTTAAGTAAAGCCGGGGAATTAGGCATTGTGCCTGCATATAATATTATTAAGCGGTTTACGGAGACAACAGAATAACATTTTTTTTGTAAAAAATAGAATATCAAGAAGAATTAACTATTTTTGCGTTCTAAAAATTGAAACATATTATAGGATTATGATCAAAATAACATTTCCAGACAACTCTATCCGTGAATACAATGATGGAGTAACAGGATTACAGATTGCAGAAAGTATTAGTTCACGTTTGGCGCAGGAAGTTCTGGCTTGTGGGGTGAACGGTGAGACTTATGATTTGGGGCGGCCTATTCAGCAAGATGCTGAATTTGTCCTTTACAAATGGGAGGATGAGCAAGGAAAGCATGCTTTCTGGCATACTAGTGCTCACTTATTGGCTGAAGCTTTGCAGGAATTGTATCCAGGCATTCAATTTGGCATAGGGCCAGCTATCGAAAATGGTTTTTACTATGATGTAGATTTAGGTGAAGCTACTCTTAAAGAGACAGACCTCGCTACCATAGAAGCTAAGATGATAGAACTGGTAACCAGAAAAGAAGCAGTTATAAGAAATAACATATCAAAGGCTGATGCTTTGAAGTTTTTTGGTGATCGTGGAGAAACATATAAATGCGAGTTAATTTCTGAATTGGAAGATGGACGTATTACGACTTATACTCAGGGTAAGTTTACGGATTTATGCCGTGGGCCTCACTTGTTAACGACTTCACCTATAAAGGCGATTAAACTAATGTCTGTTGCTGGAGCTTATTGGCGTGGGCATGAGGATCGTAAGATGATGACCCGCATTTATGGTATTACATTTCCCAAGAAAAAAATGTTGGATGAGTACTTGACCATGATGGAAGAAGCTAAAAAACGTGACCATCGTAAAATAGGGAAGGAAATGGACTTATTCATGTTTTCCGATACAGTAGGTAAAGGGTTGCCTATGTGGTTACCTAAAGGTACTGCTTTACGCTTGCGTTTGCAGAGCTTTTTACGGCGTATTCAAGCCCGCTACGATTACCAGGAAGTAATCACTCCACCAATTGGGAATAAATTATTATATATAACTTCAGGACATTACGCTAAGTATGGGAAAGACTCTTTTCAGCCGATTCATACGCCAGAGGAAGGAGAGGAATATTTTTTAAAACCGATGAATTGCCCTCATCATTGTATGATTTATAAGAACTCTCCACATTCTTATAAAGATTTACCTTTGCGTTTGGCTGAATTTGGGACGGTCTGCCGATATGAACAAAGTGGAGAATTACATGGACTGACCCGTGTGCGTAGTTTTACTCAGGATGATGCTCATATCTTTTGCCGTCCCGATCAGGTAAAAGAGGAGTTTTTGCGTGTCATGGATATTATTTCAATTGTATTTCGGGCTATGGATTTTGCTAATTTTGAAGCTCAAATATCTTTGCGTGACAAAGTGAATCGTGAGAAGTACATTGGTAGTGATGATAACTGGGAAAAAGCAGAACAAGCGATTATTGAAGCTTGTCAGGAAAAAGGGTTGAATGCTAAAGTTGAATATGGAGAGGCTGCTTTTTATGGACCAAAACTTGACTTTATGGTGAAGGATGCTATTGGTCGTCGCTGGCAATTAGGAACTATTCAAGTTGATTATAATCTACCTGAACGCTTTGAATTGGAATATACTGGATCTGACAATCAAAAGCATCGTCCGGTGATGATTCATCGTGCGCCTTTTGGTTCAATGGAACGTTTTGTTGCTGTTTTAATAGAACATACTGCAGGTAAATTTCCGTTGTGGCTAACGCCTGAGCAAGTCGCAATTTTGCCCATCAGCGAAAAATTTAATAACTATGCTTCTGAAGTAAGAACCTTTTTAAAGCGTTATGATATTCGTGCGGTTGTAGACGAACGTAATGAAAAGATAGGGCGTAAAATTCGGGATAATGAATTGAAGCGTATTCCATATATGCTAATTGTTGGAGAGAAAGAGGCTGAAAATAATGAAGTTGCTGTTCGTAGACAAGGTGAAGGTGATAAAGGAAGTATGAAATTTGAGGATTTTGCTAAAATTTTGAACGAAGAAGTTCAAAATATAATAAATAAATGGTAAATTTGCGGCCGATTGCAATAGCACAACATATAAACCATGTTCTAAAGTTCGCTACTGCATAATAAAATAAATGAATTGGGAGTAATAAGAAAGAAACAAACTCGAAGTAAAGGTTATTTAATGAAGAATGATAGCTTAAAAGGGCAATACCGGATTAATGAGCAGATCCGAGCCAAAGAAGTACGCATTGTAAGTGACGAAGTAGATCCTAAGGTGTATTCGATTGCTCAGGCTTTGCGAATGGCCGAGGAGCTCGAAGCAGATCTTGTTGAGATATCTCCCAATGCACAGCCTCCTGTTTGTCGTATTATTGATTACTCTAAATTTCTTTATCAGTTGAAGAAACGCCAGAAGGAGCAAAAAGCTAAACAAGTAAAAGTTAATGTAAAGGAAATACGCTTTGGGCCTCAAACGGACGACCATGACTATAACTTTAAGTTAAAGCATGCTATGGGTTTTCTTGAAGATGGTGATAAAGTGAAAGCATATGTCTTTTTTAAAGGGCGTTCAATCTTGTTTAAAGAACAAGGCGAAGTGCTTTTACTTCGTTTTGCTAATGATTTGGAAGATTATGCAAAAGTAGATCAGATGCCTATTTTGGAAGGTAAGCGTATGACAATTCAGCTTTCACCGAAAAAAAAAGAGATTCATAAGAAGCCTACTACGCAGAAGCCTATGTCTGAAAAAATGGCAGCTACTACTTCTCAGGAAGAAGATAATGATGAATGAAATGTGTAACGCCACGTGGTATAGTGCGTTGCCATTATTTAATAATTAAAAAATAATAAAGATGCCAAAGATGAAAACTAACTCCGGTTCTAAAAAGAGATTTACTCTTACCGGAACAGGTAAAATCAAAAGAAAGCACGCTTTTCATAGTCATATTTTGACTAAGAAAACTAAGAAACAAAAAAGAAATCTGTGCTATTCAACTATTGTTGATACCACTAATGTGAGCCAGGTTAAGGAGCTCTTAGCAATGAAATAAAAGCGTAAAAGTATTAAAAGTATTAACCGAATGTATTAGCTTTAAGTTCATTATATAAAATAATGACGCTAGCATTCAAAAATTAGTAAAACTATGCCAAGATCGGTAAATCATGTTGCTTCTAAAGCACGTAGAAAGAAAATTTTGAAATTAACCAGAGGGTACTTTGGTGCGAGAAAGAACGTTTGGACCGTAGCTAAGAATACTTGGGAGAAAGGTTTGACTTATGCGTTTCGCGACCGTAAGAATAAGAAAAGGAATTTCCGGGCTTTGTGGATTCAACGTATTAATGCTGCAGCTCGTTTGGAGGGTTTGTCTTATTCTAAATTGATGGGGGCTTTACATAAAGCTGGAATTGAGATTAATCGTAAGGTTTTAGCTGATTTGGCTATGAACCATCCAGAAGCTTTCAAAGCAATTGTTGCAAAGGCAAAAGCCGCTGCTTAATAGCGTCTTTTTAATTGATAATTTACAAAGTGCTGATTATAAATGATAATCAGCACTTTGAGTTTGTATAAAGATAACTTCTCGATAGGGTATCTCTAATAATAGCAAACATTTTTTGCCTTCATTTGTTTTTTTAATAGAAACTTATTATATTTGTGATAGAAAAAAATAGCCGCATTGATTGGATCGGGAAACTCATCAATATTTATGAAATACCGAGACAAGCTTCAGTTCTTAATGGCGGGCCACGCCCTTTGGGTAACTTTTAGTCAGTGGATTACAGAGGGGACGAGCACTCAAATCATGTCATTCGGAGTTTCATCACATCATCGGTGCGGCTTTCTAAATAGAAAGGAACGATAGTCTATTCTAAGGCAATTGTTCCTTTTTTATATTCTCTTCGTTTTTGAAGTTGCGGATCCATTACTTGCTTGTTCCATATCACTTTAAAAATCTTCTTTTTCTCTTCTTCTCCTTTATTTCTTTTCCTTTTTCTCTTCTTAATTAAATGTATTTTTGTACTTTTGGCACAAATACAGAATAAAATAGAGTATATATAATTATAAAATAATTCCTGTAGATATGGAAAATAAAATTCAAGAGTTGACAGATAAGATTTATTATGAAGGCGTTGAAAAAGGAAATGAAGAGGCCCAAAAACTTATCATAAATGCTCGGGATGAAGCCAAGAAAATAGTAGAGGATGCCCATGAAGAGGCAAAATCTATTCTGTCGGTAGCTCATAAATCGGCCGAGGAGTTGGCAGAAAACACTAAATCGGAATTGAAATTATTTGCTGCTCAATCTGTTAATGCACTGAAATCAGAGATTACTACGATGGTTACGGAAAAGATTGTAAGGGCTGATGTAAAGGCTCTTGCTGATGATAAAGATTTTCTCCATGCCTTTATGCTAGCTCTTGCTACAAAATGGAGCGTAAATGAGCCTATTGTTATTTCTACTTCTGATGCGGCAGGATTGAAAAACTATTTTGCAGTACAAGCTAAAGATTTGTTGGATAAAGGTGTAACGATTGAACAAGTAAATGGCATCAAGACTTTATTTACTGTTTCTCCCGTTGATGGATCCTATAAGATCAATTTCGGCGAAGAAGAATTTATGAATTACTTTAAAGAATTCCTGCGTCCTCAATTAGTGGAAATGTTGTTTTAAAAGCCACAGGATATGAGTAAATATTATTACTTGGTAGCTGGCTTGCCTGAACTTACTTTGGAGGATACCAAACTAAGCTATACGGTAGCTGATTTTAAGACTGAACTTTATCCTGCTTTATCAGATACAGACAAGAAATTGATAGACTTGTTTTATCTGAAATATGATAATGCTAATGTGTTAAAATTGATACAGGATAAGGATGCTGCTATTGATTCTCGTGGTAACTTTTCTGCAGAAGAATTAACGGAATACATCTCTTTGCTTAAAGAGGGTGGAGAATTATCCGATGCTGTTTTTCCTTCTTATCTTTCTTTGTTTGTTTCTGAATACTTTAATGTCTCTTTTGAAGAAGATTTTTTGTTTGAAGATCGTTTGTCAGCCCTTTATTATGAGTATGCTATGAAATGTAGCAATCGTTTTGTGGCTTCATGGTTTACTTTTAACTTGACAGTGAATAATATCCTGATTGCTCTGACTGCCCGGAAATTTAAATTGGATGTTGCGCCTTTAATTGTGGGTGATACAGAGATATGTGAGGCATTGTGTACTTCAAGTGCACGTGACTTTGGGCTGTCTGGTGAAGTCTCATTTTTGAATCAGTTAATGAAGATTAGTGAAATAGAAGAATTGGTAGAACGGGAGAAAAAGATTGATATGCTTCGTTGGAGCTGGATGGAGGATGTTACGTTCTTCAATTATTTCACTATGGAACGATTATTTGTCTTCCTGTTACAATTGGAGATGATAGAGCGTTGGATTTCATTGGATAAAGAGAAGGGTAGCCAATTGTTCCGTAGCATTATTGCTTCGCTGAAGGATGAGGTGCAGATACCCGCTGAATTTAGATAAAATAAATCATATAATTATATGGCAACAAAAGGAACTGTTAGTGGCGTTATCGCCAATATGGTAACTCTCGCCGTTGATGGACCGGTTGCGCAGAATGAGATCTGTTATATCTCAACTGGTGGCGATCGGTTAATGGCAGAGGTCATTAAGGTGGTAGGCTCTAATGTTTATGTACAGGTGTTTGAGAGTACCCGTGGATTGAAAGTTGGAGCAGAAGCTGAGTTTACCAGACATATGCTTGAGGTGACATTAGGTCCAGGCATGTTATCGAAAAACTACGATGGTCTACAAAATGATCTCGACAAAATGGATGGCGTTTTTTTAAAACGCGGGCAGTATACTTATCCCTTAGATAAGGGTGTGAAATGGCATTTTGTGCCTTTTGTCAAAGTTGGTGATGAGGTAGAAGCCGCTGCTTGGTTAGGGCAGGTTGACGAAAACTTCCAGCCGTTGAAAATTATGGTTCCCTTTTCCCAAGAAGGGGTATGTATAGTTAAGTCTATTGTAGCAGAGGGGGATTATGGCATTGAAGATACGGTTGCTGTGTTAACCGATGTAGAAGGCAATGAGGTAAATGTGAATATGATTCAGAAATGGCCGGTAAAGCGTGCCATGATGAATTATAAAGAGAAACCACGTCCCTTTAAACTGTTAGAAACAGGTGTACGTGTTATTGACACGATAAATCCTATAGTGGAAGGTGGCACCGGATTTATTCCGGGACCGTTTGGTACAGGAAAGACTGTACTTCAGCATGCTATATCGAAACAGGCTGAAGCTGATATTGTTATTATAGCTGCTTGTGGTGAGCGTGCTAATGAAGTGGTGGAAATCTTTACGGAATTTCCTGAATTAGTGGATCCACATACCGGCCGTAAATTGATGGAACGTACCATTATTATTGCAAATACATCGAATATGCCTGTGGCTGCCCGCGAGGCGTCTGTTTATACGGCAATGACAATTGCGGAGTTTTATCGAAGCATGGGGCTAAAAGTCTTATTAATGGCGGATTCTACTTCCCGCTGGGCGCAAGCTTTACGCGAGATGTCCAATCGTATGGAGGAACTTCCCGGACCAGATGCGTTTCCAATGGATTTATCTTCTATTATTTCTAATTTCTACGGGCGAGCAGGATACGTGTTGCTGAATAATGGAAAAACCGGTTCTATTACGTTTATCGGTACAGTGTCTCCGGCAGGTGGTAACTTAAAGGAGCCGGTAACCGAAAATACAAAGAAAGTAGCTCGCTGTTTCTATGCCTTAGAGCAGGATCGTGCTGATAGAAAGCGTTATCCAGCTGTGAATCCTATTGATTCTTATTCGAAATATATTGAATATCCGGAATTTGAGGAGTATATTACTAAACACATCAATGGAGAATGGATTGATAAAGTGAATGAAATCAAAACCCGATTGCAACGTGGTAAGGAGATTGCCGAACAGATCAATATTCTTGGGGATGATGGCGTTCCGGTGGAATATCATGTTATTTTTTGGAAATCAGAGTTGATTGACTTTGTTATTCTTCAACAAGACGCTTTCGATGAAATAGATGCGGTTACTCCAATGGAGCGTCAGGAAAATATTCTCAACATGATTATTGATATATGCCATACTGATTTTGTATTTGATAATTTCAATGAAGTTATGGATTACTTCAAGAAGATGATAAACATTTGCAAACAGATGAATTATTCAGAATTCAAATCGGCAGAGTATGAAGAATTCTACAAACAATTGATGAACTTGATTGCCGAACATAAAGTCTGATCTCTAGGAGTCTTCTAATATAAATCGTAAATGGTTAACGTCCTTATATAAATATAAAATCAGCACATAGGGAATAAATTATAAAAGAATATGGCAACAAAGGTGTTTCAAAAAATATATACTAAGGTTACTCAGATTACGAAAGCGACTTGTTCGTTGAAAGCGACAGGAGTCGGTTATGATGAGTTGGCGACAGTAGATGGGAAGCTAGCCCAGGTGGTAAAGATTGTTGGTGAAGATGTCACTCTGCAAGTATTTGAGGGTACACAAGGGATCCCTACCAATGCAGAGATTGTATTTTTAGGCAAGTCACCTACATTAAAAGTTAGCGAGCAACTAGCCGGGCGTTTCTTCAATGCTTTCGGTGATCCTATTGATGGGGGGGCGGAGATTGAAGGTGAAGAAGTGGAGATTGGCGGTCCTTCAGTGAATCCGGTCCGTCGTAAACAACCATCGGAGCTCATCGCGACGGGGATTGCAGGTATTGATTTGAATAATACATTGGTATCCGGGCAAAAAATTCCATTTTTTGCCGATCCGGATCAGCCGTTTAATCAAGTGATGGCAAACGTGGCATTACGGGCTGAGACTGATAAGATCATCTTGGGTGGCATGGGTATGACAAACGATGACTACTTATATTTTAAAAATGTATTCTCTAATGCCGGTGCATTAGATCGTATTGTTAGCTTTGTAAACACAACAGAGAATCCACCGGTGGAACGTTTGTTGGTACCTGATATGGCACTGACAGCGGCAGAATATTTTGCTGTGAACAATAATGAGAAGGTTTTGGTGCTTTTGACTGATATGACTTCTTATGCTGATGCGTTGGCTATTGTATCCAATCGTATGGATCAGATTCCTTCAAAGGATTCTATGCCGGGCTCGCTTTATTCCGATTTGGCGAAGATATACGAGAAAGCGGTTCAGTTCCCTGATGGCGGATCTATTACAATTATTGCGGTCACTACCTTGTCAGGTGGTGATATCACACATGCTGTGCCGGATAATACAGGTTACATTACAGAAGGTCAGTTATTTCTTCGTCGTGATAGCGATATCGGTAAAGTCATTGTCGATCCATTCCGTTCATTATCCCGTTTGAAGCAACTAGTTACAGGTAAGAAAACGCGTAAAGACCATCCGCAAGTGATGAATGCTGCCGTACGTTTGTATGCTGATGCGGCTAATGCCAAAACCAAACAGGAAAATGGTTTTGACTTGACAAATTATGATGAGCGTACTTTGGCATTTGCACATGAATATTCTAATCAACTATTAGCTATTGATGTCAATCTTAATACGACAGAGATGCTTGATGTGGCTTGGGGGTTGTTTGGTAAGTATTTCCGCCCTGAAGAGGTGAATATAAAGAAAGAACTATTAGACCAATATTGGCCTGAAAAGAATAAAGATTAGTATCTTAATTGATAATTTTAATATTTAACTAAGAAGTGGCTATAAAGTTTCAATATAACAAAACCTCTCTCCAACAGTTGGAAAAGCAACTGAAGGTGCGGGTACGTACACTTCCAATTATTAAAAATAAGGAAAGTGCACTTCGTATAGAGGTGAAGCGCTGTAAGGCAGAGACTGTTTTGCTAGAAGAGCGGTTGGAACAGGAAATTCAGAAATATGAGGCCATGTTTGCTTTGTGGAATGAGTTTGATCCTTCCTTGATAAAGGTCAGTGATGTTCATCTCGGAGTAAGAAAGATTGCGGGGGTACGTATCCCGCTATTGGAAAATGTAGATTTCGATATTCGTCCCTATAGTTTGTTCAATGCCCCCAAGTGGTATACTGATGGGGTGCACTTACTTAAAGAACTTGCAAATACGGCGATTGAACGGGAATTTACTGTGGCCAAACTGAATTTGTTGGAACATGCACGTAAGAAGACTACACAAAAGGTAAATCTTTTTGAAAAGGTGCAGATACCTGGTTATCAAGATGCTTTGCGTAAGATTAAACGCTTCATGGAAGATGAGGAAAATCTCTCCAAGTCTTCACAGAAGATCTTGAAATCTCAACAGGAGAAAAGAAAGGAGGCAGGAACATGATTACAAAAATGAAGAAGCTCACGTTCCTTGTATATCATAAGGAGTATGACGATTTTCTATTAACGCTTAGAGATCTTGGGGTAGTGCATGTAGAGACTAAACAAGTTGGAAGTTTATTAGACTCTAATTTGCAGGACGCTATGAAATTGCATGCTGCTCAGATTGGAACCGTAAAAATGTTGGAACATTATGTCGATCCAAAACAGGTTACAGCTTCTTCATCAGTCTCTATAGAGTTGGGTGAAAAATTGATGCGGGAAGTGAAAAAACTATCTGCTGAAAAAGAAACGATCATTCAAGAACAACAAGGTGTACAAAAAGATATTGAACTGATGCAGCCATGGGGCGATTTTGATTATGTAGTAGTAGATAAACTTCAGAAAGCCGGCTATCAGTTAAATTTCTACGTTTGTTCTTTGCGGGAGTACGATCCTCAATGGGAGGTTGATTACAAGGCTATTATAGTGAATACTGTAGGTTCGCGCATCTATTTTGTAATCGTGACTCCTGGAGGAGAGGTGCCGAAGTTGAATGTGGAAATAGCAAAATTAAGTGATTGCTCGTTGGCTGTTTTGAAGGAACGAATGGATGAATTAACTCATCATAGCGATGTTATTGAAGAACGTTTTCGCCAAATAGCTAATGAAAAATTAGCTTCGCTTAAAGCTCTTTGCGATCGTACGCTGGAGTCTATTGAGTTTTCCAATGTTTCTTTAAGTGGAGAGAAAGAAGCTGATGATGCTTTACTACTTTTGCAGGGTTGGGTACCTGAAGAAAAAGAATCAGAGCTACAGCAAGTTCTTTCTACGAAAGGGGTGTTTTATGAAACCGAATGTCCTGTTCCGGAAGATAATGTTCCTATCCAGTTAAAAAATGGGCGTTTTAGTAAATTGTTTGAGCCGATTACGGAGATGTTTGCTTTACCAAAATATACCGAATTAGACTTGACACCTTTCTTGGCTCCTTTTTTTATGCTATTTTTTGGCCTTTGTATGGGAGATGGCGGTTATGGTATAATTATTCTTTTAGCTTGTTTTTATGCTAAGAGAAAAGTTTCTCCCGCTATGAAACCGTTGTGCTCGTTAGGAATTTGGCTAGGTGTATCTACGATTGTAGTCGGCATTTTAACCGGATCATTTTGGGGAATTGCTTTAGATTCTGTTCAGTGGTCTTGGTTGAAAGGAGTCAAAACTTATTTCCTAACCGAAAATAACTATGCAAGCAAATTGGGAGGATATAACCCAATGATGATAATGGCTATTGTTGTTGGAATTATACAGATACTTTACGGTATGTGCTTGCATGCTGCTAAAATAGCTAAACAATTCGGCTTTAGGTATGCTATTTCTACTTTGGCATGGGTGGTGTTTTTGATCATAGTCGGGATTACATTCGGACTTCCGGCACTGGGTCACGTTTTGCCACAGCCATTGATATGGTTGTTATATGGAATCATGAGTGTTTGTGCACTCCTTATTTTCTTCTATAATTCACCAGGTAAGAATGTATTTATGAATTTGGGTTCCGGGTTATGGGGGACTTATAACATGGCGACCGGACTTTTAGGTGATACTCTTTCTTATATTCGTCTATTTGCTCTTGGACTTACGGGTAGTATTCTAGGGGGAGTGTTTAATTCGTTGGCATTCGATCTCACTGCTTCGCTTCCGGTTATGGCAAAATTTGTGGCTGCTTTACTTATACTGCTGGTTGGTCATTCCATTAATTTCGGACTTTGTATGATTGCTGCCTTTGTGCATCCTATGCGTCTGACTTTTGTGGAATTTTATAAGAATGCTGGTTTTGAAGGTGGTGGTCGTACATATAAACCGTTTAAAAAGAAATGATATTCAACTTTGTATAATATAATAAATAAATAATAATTTTATGGAACCAATTGTATTAGCTTATTTAGGAATCGCGTTAATGGTAGGTTTATCTGGAACAGGTAGTGCTTACGGAGTAACAATTTGTGGTAATGCCGCTATAGGTGCATTAAAGAAAAATCCAGCATCATCCGGTCAGTATATCGGTTTGGCAGCTTTGCCTTCTTCGCAAGGGCTATACGGATTTGTTGGATACTTTTTGCTGAGTTCTTTTTTAGTTCAGGGAATTACTTGGTATGCTGCTTCTGCTGTTTTTGGCGCTGGTTTGGGATTAGGGATTGTAGCGCTATTTTCTGCTATCCGTCAAGCTCAGGTTTGTGCTAATGGTATTTCTGCTATCGGTTCGGGACATAATGTTTTTGGTACTACTATGGTATTAGCTGTATTCCCTGAATTATATGCTATATTGGGCTTATTGGTGTTGATTTTGATTTCAGGCTTGATTCCTGCATAAATAAGTCACAGCGCTCGTGCATTTAATTTAATTGCATAATATACTTTGATGTATGACCTATGCAGAAAAGAGCATGAGATTCGCACATGATTAAGAATAAGAATCCTGGAGATTTCGAAAGAGTCTTCGGGATTTTTATTATAAACTGCAGAAGAATAGATTGATATTTGTGCAAACGATTGTATATAGGCATGAAGTCAGTTTTTGATTTTAAAATGCTATATCTCAAAGAATAATACTACATTTGCATTTGGTATTAGATAAAAAAGGTTAGGAGCATAATATGATTGATAAAGCACTTACTCCCGATTACATCTTCGAATCAAGTTGGGAAGTATGTAATAAGGTAGGGGGAATCTATACGGTTTTGTCCACTAGGGCAAATACTTTGCAACAGATTTTTCATGATAGATTGTTTTTTATAGGCCCTGATATCTGGGAAGGGAAAGAGAATCCCTTATTTATAGAATCTGAAGACCTTTTTGCGGCATGGCGTAAGTATGCTTGCGAAAAGGAAGATCTTTCGATCCGTATTGGACGTTGGGAGATTCCTGGTAATCCGATTGTCATATTAGTGGACTTTCAACCGTTTTTTGCACAGAAAGATGAAATTTATGCGGAGATGTGGAATCTTTACCAAGTGGATTCGTTACATGCTTATGGTGATTATGATGAAGCATCAATGTTTTCGTATGCTGCCGGAAAGGTCATGGAGAGCTTTTACCGCTACAATATGTTGAATACGGACAAAGTGGTGTATCAGGCGCATGAGTGGATGACAGGTATGGGGGCTTTGTATATACAAGCTAACGTACCGGAAATAGCTACTATTTTTACTACACATGCCACTTCTATCGGGCGTTCCATTGCAGGTAACAATAAGCCACTTTATGATTACTTATTTGCTTATAATGGTGATCAGATGGCCCAGGAACTCAATATGCAGTCCAAGCATTCTATAGAAAAACAAACAGCCCATGCGGTAGACTGCTTTACTACGGTGAGCGAAATAACGAATAAGGAATGTCGTCAACTACTGGATAAGCCTGCGGATGTCGTTTTGATGAATGGTTTTGAAGATGATTTTGTTCCGAAGGGGGCGACTTTTACAGGAAAGCGGAAACGGGCTCGGGCTGCTATGCTACGAGTGGCTAATTGTCTGATTGGATGCTCGCTGAATGATGATACGTTGATTCTGGCTACCAGTGGCCGTTATGAATTTAAAAACAAAGGCATTGATGTCTTCTTGGAATCATTGAAACGCTTGAATGCTGACCCGCATTTGCAGAAGAATGTTTTGGCACTTATCAATGTGCCGGCTTGGATGAAAGAACCTCGTAAGGATTTGCAGGAACGTCTAAAAACGAAAGAGAAATACTCTTCGGCACTGGAAACTCCCGTCGTTACTCATTGGCTGAATGATATGGAGCATGATCGGGTACTTGGCTTGATGCGTTATTTAGGTTTGGAAAACCGTCCTGAAGATCGGGTAAAAGTGATATTCGTACCTTGTTACTTAGATGGTGAAGATGGTATTTTCAATAAACAATATTACGATTTGATATTGGGTGAAGATCTCAGTATTTACCCCTCATATTATGAGCCATGGGGATATACACCGCTGGAAAGTATTGCATTCCGTGTACCAACAGTAACTACTGATTTGGCAGGTTTTGGACTGTGGGTGAATGGATTGAAAACTTGCCATGGCATATCCGATGGAGTGGAGGTCTTGCATCGTTCCGATTATAATTATACGGAAGTGGCGGATGGTATCAGAGATACAGTTTCTGCATTTTCTGTGATGACGGATGATGAAGTGGGGCAAACCCGCAAACGTGCGGAAGAGGTGGCCGAACAGGCACTATGGAAACATTTTATCAAATATCATTATGAAGCTTATGACTTTGCATTGCGTCGTGCAATGAAGCGTCAGCTCAGTTGAATAAAATCGAATTATTAATCAATCAACTTATCATACAATGAAGATTCAAGTTAGTAATGTGAACACTCCGAATTGGAAAGATGTGAATGTAACATCCCATATCCCTGCCGAAGTGGATAAATTGTCTGAGTTGGCTCGGAACATCTGGTGGTCTTGGAATAATGAAGCCATTGAGCTGTTTAGGGACTTGGACCCTGCTTTGTGGAAAGAAGTGGGACACAACCCTGTACTTCTTTTGGAACGGATGAATTATGCTAAGCTCGGAGCACTTGCCGAAGATAAAATCATTCTGAAAAGGATGAATGATATATATGCTAAGTTTCGTGCCTATATGGATGTCGAAGTCGATCATAAACGTCCATCTGTGGCCTATTTTAGTATGGAGTATGGATTGCATCATTCTCTTAAGATTTATTCCGGTGGATTAGGAGTGCTTGCTGGCGATTATTTAAAGGAGGCTTCTGACAGCAATGTTGATCTTTGTGCTGTTGGTTTCTTATATCGTTATGGTTATTTTACGCAGAGCTTGTCCATAGATGGACAGCAACTTGCTAACTATGAGGCTCAAAACTTCGGTCAGTTGCCATTGGATCGTGTATTAGATGAAAAAGGCAATCAGATGGTGATTGATGTGCCTTACTTAAATTATTTTGTTCATGCTTATGTTTGGCGTGTCAATGTGGGACGTATTTCTTTATACTTGCTCGATACGGATAATGAGATGAATAGTGAGTTCGATCGTCCTATTACCCATCAACTTTATGGTGGCGATTGGGAGAATCGTTTAAAACAAGAGATCTTACTTGGTATTGGTGGCATCCTGACTTTAAAGAGATTAGGCATAAAGAAAGATCTTTATCATTGTAATGAAGGACATGCTGCATTAATCAATATTCAACGTATTTCCGATTATGTAGAAGATGGGCTGACTTATAACCAGGCTGTCGAATTGGTGCGTGCATCTTCTCTGTATACCGTTCATACTCCGGTTCCCGCCGGGCATGACTATTTTGACGAAGGTCTTTTTGGTAAATATATGAGTGGATATCCTCAGAGAATGGGGATTACCTGGGATGATTTGATGGATCTTGGACGTAATAATCCGGGTGATAAGGGAGAACGCTTCTGTATGTCAGTCTTTGCCTGCAATACCTCCCAGGAAGTTAATGGTGTGAGCTGGCTTCATGGTAAGGTCTCTCAAGAAATGTTCTCTACTATTTGGAAAGGATATTTTCCGGAAGAATTACATGTGGGATATGTGACGAATGGTGTCCATTTTCCTACATGGTGTGCTTCGGAATGGAAGCACTTGTATAAAGAGCATTTTGATGAGAACTTCCTGTATGATCAATCCAACGAAAAAATCTGGGAAGCTATCTATGAGGTGTCCGATGAAGAAATTTGGGAAACCCGTATGGCTTTGAAGAATAAGCTGGTGGACTTTATCCGTAAGCAATTCCGCGAGACTTGGTTAAAGAACCAAGGTGATCCTTCGCGCATTGTTTCTTTGATTGACAAGATTAATCCGAATGCTCTTCTGATAGGTTTCGGCCGCCGCTTTGCCACTTATAAACGCGCTCATTTACTATTTACCGATCTTGATCGCCTGTCTAAGATTGTGAACAACCCCGATTATCCTGTACAGTTTTTGTTTACGGGTAAAGCACACCCGCATGATGGAGCTGGTCAGGGATTGATTAAGCGTATCATTGAGATTTCCCGTCGTCCGGAATTCCTTGGAAAAATCATTTTTTTGGAGAACTATGATATGCACTTGGCCCGCCGTTTGGTAACCGGTGTGGATATCTGGTTGAATACTCCGACTCGTCCGCTAGAGGCTTCCGGTACTTCCGGTGAGAAGGCTTTGATGAATGGTGTAGTCAATTTCTCTGTACTTGACGGCTGGTGGCTTGAAGGCTATCGTGAAGGTGCAGGTTGGGCATTGACTGAAAAACGTACGTATCAAAATCAGGAACATCAGGATCAGTTGGATGCTGCTACGATTTATAGTATTCTTGAAACACAGATTCTACCACTCTTTTATGATCGTGGTGATAAAAAATATTCCGAAGGATGGATAAAAACCATCAAAAACTCCATTGCACAAATTGCGCCACATTATACAATGAAGCGCCAGTTGGATGACTACTTTAATAAATTCTATAACAAAGAAGCCAAGCGGTTTCATGCTTTGGCTGCGAATGATTTTGCTAAAGCCAAAGAGATTGCTGCTTGGAAAGAAGAGGTTGTTGCTAAATGGGATAGCATTGAAGTGGTGACTAGCGACAGATCAGAAGATTTGGTGAAGGGAGCTATTGAAAGTGGCAAGGAGTATAATGTTACTTATGTCATTGATGAGAAAGGCTTGAATGATGCTATTGGTCTGGAATTGGTAACCACTTATATTGCTACGGACGGAAAACAACATATCTATTCTGTTGAACCGTTCAACGTCGTGAAAAAGGAAGGTAACTTGTATACATTCCAAGTAAAGCATAAACTGGAGAATTCCGGTAGTTTTAAAGTTGCTTACCGAATGTTTCCGAAGAATTCTGATCTTCCTCATCGTCAGGACTTTTGCTATGTGCGTTGGTTTATTTAATAAACCAATCGAGATGTACTGTCTAATCTGCTAAATTTGTCTGATGTTGGATCGGAACAAGGGTAGTAAATGCAGATGAACTAAGTTCAATTCAAATAAATTATTAAAAACAGCTTCAATAAAAGCTTATACTTGAGCTTTATTGAGGCTGTTTATTTCTTCTGTTTTTCTTTTATCATTTTTTTTGGGCATTTTATCTCCTTGCATATTTATTTTTTGTTTGACAGTTACTTTCTTGAGGAGCCTTTTCTTACATTCCATTTATTTATGTTTCATCTGAGAAAAACTACACACTGCTCGGATGAATCGTAAATGATTTCTTTGATGAGGAAGAGTTGTTGCAATCCCATTTCTTGTTTTCATTTACACAAGTAATAAACGCTATTCCTTATCGCTTAGGACTAGAGGACTGTCAGCTTTAGATTACTAAGTTTGTTGGCATAACTTGTACCAAATTAGTCGGTTTAGAGTCACTGTTTACAGCGCTTTTCTGTTGGGAAGTGTAACTTTCTTATTGTTGTGAACAACTGCTTGTTCCAGAGTGTTTTTAGAATACGATTATAAAAAACAAAAAAGACTTATATGAAAAAGATTGTATTGTTGAGACATGGTGAGAGTGCATGGAATAAAGAAAACAGGTTCACCGGTTGGACTGATGTCGATTTGACGGAAAAAGGAGTTGCAGAGGCTGTAAAAGCCGGACGCTTATTGAAAGAAAATGGTTTTCATTTCGAGAAGGCGTATACCTCCTATTTAAAACGAGCAGTAAAGACCCTTAATGGTGTGCTCGATCAAATGGATTTGGATTGGATTCCGGTAGAGAAGTCATGGCGGCTTAATGAGAAGCATTACGGGCAATTGCAAGGATTGAACAAGGCGGAAACTGCTGCAAAATATGGCGACGAACAAGTTTTGGTCTGGCGCCGCAGTTTTGATGTGGCTCCTCATGCTTTAGCAGAAGATGACAAACGCAATCCACGCTTTGAAGAACGTTATAAAGAAGTGCCTGATGCCGAATTGCCACGTACGGAGTCTTTAAAAGAAACTATTGCCCGTATCATGCCTTATTGGCAATGTGTTATTTTTCCGAACCTAAAGAAAGCTGATGAATTGCTGGTTGTCGCTCATGGTAATAGTCTGCGTGGTATTATCAAGCATCTGAAAAATGTTTCTGATGAGGATATTGTAAATCTTAATCTCCCTACAGCTGTACCTTATGTTTTTGAGTTTGATGATACGCTTAATTTGGTGAAAGATTATTTCTTGGGTGATCCTGAAGAAATCAAGAAACTGATGGATGCTGTCGCAAATCAAGGGAAGAAGAAATAGTTTATTGTTGATTATTGCTGTCCGATAAACTCGGTAATAGCCTATAAATAGTTCCCGAAATACTATAAAATAGCGTTTCGGGTTCTTTTTTTATCAAAGATAAGCCCCTTCAATCAAAAAAGTGATGGTTCCGGAGGACTATATTGGATAGCGCCATTAAAGTTTCATTATTAGATTAATTCCTTAATAAGCGTAATGCTTAGAAATATACCTATTGCTATACATAGGAAAATCAGTATCAAGTTGGTTGTTTTGGCACTTGGTTTGGTTGCTTGATGCAGGTTTTGATCAAAGTAATTTTTAAAGAATAGATAAATGGCAGGTACGGTGGCACTTGCCAATAATAGATCTTCCGGAATATGATATATATAGACTTTGGAAAATGAAATCAGAGCCCAGTGACAAAGGAAAAGGATAATTAACAGATTTACTTTTCGTGAAAAAGCCAATAATAATCCGATAGTAAATACGGCAACAGAACATGGCATAACACTGGTTGTTATCATTGGAAAGTCCATACCGCGAGCCCATGAAAGCAATGGATACAAAAATGGCATCGCATATAGCAGATAAGTCATTTTATCATATTTGTGATGCCGCTCAAAAGGAGTATAATTGGTGATGAGATCCCATAACCAGATGAGAGAAATTAATCCCCAAAAGATGGCTAGTATATAATTGTAGTTTCGCTCACTACAGTAAATCATATAATATACAATGGAAATCCATCCATTCAGGAAGACCATATATCCTTTCATCAAACACTTAACGAGTCGACTTGGCTTTTTATAGAGGAGTATTGTTAATAAAATGCCTATAACTGTAATAATGATCTGTCCTATCCAAGTTCCCTCATTATATTCTGCAATCGTTCTCCAAAAAATTTCCATATTTTATCCTGCTAATTTACTTTACTTATTGATATTGAAAACTGACTCATTATTATCCGCTACTACCGGTTGACTTTGCTAAATCTATTAGTAATTTGAGCTTATCACTTGTCTATTAATTATCCTGTAGTTATCCTATATTAGTTCACCTCAACTATTGGTTATCTTTTTGCGTCGGGTTAAAGAAAAAGCTTGCTTGATAAACAGAAATAATGGAATTGTGGCTCCCACTGCCAACATAAAAATGACGCTACATGTCACAATACCGTTTGTGAAGAGATCGATTAAGTATTTTTGTTGCAGTTCCGGCACCTTCATATTCTGCATAAACATGATGAGTGAGAATACCGTTTTATAGGCAAACATACCGGGAATCATCGGCAATAGGGCAGGAATGTAAAGTACGGTCATGGGGCAGTAAATGCGCTTACCCAATAGGAGGCTCACCATTCCAATGGAGAATGAGGCGCATAATGAGGCTGCGGCAATATCGACTCCCAGATAGTGCATTAAACAAAAACGGAGGGAATGTCCGATGGCTGAAAGTAATGCTATGGAGGGGAATGCCCGCAAAGGTGGATCGGAAATAGCTCCGAAACCAATTGCTGCAATAGCCGCAAAAAAACCGTCTGTAAGAATGTCTATAAGTATCATAACAAGCTGTTGCTAATTAACATTAGGGTAAATGATAGTCCCACGGAGATGCACAAGACCAATAATAAGGCTTGAATTAGTCGCGTACATCCCGTCAATACGTGACCTTCAACAATATCAATCACGCCATTCAGTAAGGGTACGCCCGGGACCAAATAAAGGACACTGGTTGCAATGGCTATTTCCGCAGTGGTTTGCAGTGTCAGGGCCGAAGATGCCGTTAGGGATGCAATGAAGGCGGAAACAACAAAAATGATATAATGATTGATCTTCCTTTTCTGCATGGCCTGTTTGGTATAGAAGCCGATTAAGGTGGCCGAGAATACAATGATCCGGGCTGTCCAGTCCCCGCCAAACAGTGCACAAAAAGAGGCGTTGGCGAAGCCGACAAGGAAGAGCATGCAGAGCGGATCCATCTTGGGACTAGAAATGATTTTGTTGTATTTCTCCCAAATGGTTTCCAAAGAAAGATGATTATCAAAGGCATCCCAACTTAATGAACTTAATTCTGAATTAAGCTCAAAACTGATGGGAAAAGCGGGGATGATAGCTACTTCGTTGTAAACTTCCTGACTCTCATTGTCGCATACACTCATGACCATTGTTTTCTGGAAGAGGCTCATTTTCACATCTACATCCAATGACTTTCCTATGCGACGGGTATTGCGTATTACACGTGAAGTGTGAACGCCTGATCCCATAAGCCGATTGGCATACTCCAGTAAGAATCGAGTGATGTCTTTTAATTGGTTTGGAGAATTCATGTCGTAAATTGTTATCCTAAAAAGGTTATCTGCTGAAAATTGCTGCAAAGGTACTATTTTTTGGTGAAATATGATAGCTATCTTCTCTTTTCCTTTTATTTTATGTGTAGTAAAATGCTTTTTAATTCTCTGTATAAAAAACAACCTCTGCATAGAACGGCTCATTATTGTCGTTTTATGCAGAGGTCACCTTTAAGGGTAATTGCAGAACTGTCGTTTCTGTATTTAGATAGAGCACTTAAGATGAGCTCTTTTCAGCGTGTTTCTTTTCGCTACTCTTTATACAAATACTGAAATGTTTATCCGGCAGTCTGTGTGATTATCCGGATGGATTCGTTTTATTTTAAAACATCCGCTAGCTTTTCCTGCAATTCTTCTCCGTGTAATCCGCGGGCTAGAATTGTTCCATCACCGGCAATGAGTACGGTATGAGGGATGCTGCTTACTGCATATATTTTGGCTGCTTCGCTATTCCAGTATTTCAGATCGGACATTTGCGGCCAAGTGATATTCAACTTCTTAATGGCAGCTTTCCATGCATCACCGCTTTGGTCTAATGATATACCTACGATTTCAAATCCTTTTTTCTTGTATTTGGCATAAGCATCAACCAAATTAGGCATTTCACGACGGCAAGGTCCGCACCAGCTAGCCCAGAAATCAACAAGAACAACCTTACCTTTACCTGCATAATCAGATAACTTCATTGATTTTCCTTCAGGAGTCAGCATTTCGATATCAGTGAATTTCTGACCTACCGCAGTTGCTTTCAGTTTAGCTACATTTTCTTTAATACGGATGATTACATCATCATTTTGGTAAGCTGCCGGTATTTGTGGAAGTAGTGGATCTAAATCTTTTACGTCCAGGTAATAGTAATTTCCTTTCAGCAGATGTATACCAACTACGTTCGTTATATTTTTTGTAATGCCTGCTTTGGTCACTTCTATCATTTTGTTTTCCAAATCATTCATTTCTTTGGTTCTGGCCTCACGCTGAGCGTCGGTTATTGCGGTATCCGACATCGACTCGTAAATGGTCATCATTTTTTTATTCAGGCCATTGATCTGACTTCTGATCTCCTGATAGGCATTATTGTTTGGTGTGCCGGTAGCGGAATCATCATCGCTTGTCAGTTTGATATTGATTTTGCCGTTCTCAAGGAAAAAATCAATCATCATAGCTTTGGCTTGCTCTCCGCTTGCTTTGTAGGTGATATAACGATTAACTGTTGAATCTTGTGCACCTTTAAAGGTAAATGTACCTTTATTGATAACGGCTGAATCTAATTTTACAAGTTGACGCCCTTCAACTTTTTGCAAGTATACGGTATCTCCATCGGATCCTCCTTCCACAGTTCCTGTTACTACATAACCTTTATTTCCGCTACATGCTGCGATAATTGCCGCAACAGCGAGTAGATAAGTAAATTTCTTCATTGCTTTCTTTTTTAGTAATTATGAATGTATGTGGTGCAAATATAGAAAATAAAAAATCCTCTCCGATAAATCAGAGAGGATTTTATAATTTTAATCCCGTTTTTAGTAAAATAAGTGATGCTTATATTTACTCGGCAGCAGCTTCAGTAGCTTCAGTCTTAGTAGCTTCAGCAGCAACTTCGGTTGCAGCAGCTTCAGGGGCTTCTTCAACCGGAGCTTCGGTTACCTCTTCAGCAGGTGCTTGGGCTGCAATTTCTGCGGCTTTCTTTTCAGCCAATGCTTTAGCTTTAGCTTCGTTTACTTTCTTTTCTGCTTCAAGACGTGCTTTAGCTTCTGCTTTCTTAGCTTCTTCTTGTTTAGCTTTCAGTGTTTCCAAACCACTTTGTTTGTTACTCTTCCAAGCTTCGAACTTAGTTTCTGCTTCTGCTTCGCCAAATGCGCCTTTTGCTACACCGCCCATAAGATGCTTTTTCATGTAAACACCTTCATCAGAAAGGATGTTGCGTACAGTATCTGTAGGCTGTGCACCTTTCAATACCCAATTAAGGGCGCGGTCAAATTTCAAATCTATTGTGGCAGGATTGGTGTTAGGATTGTAAGTACCAATCTTTTCAATAAATTTACCATCACGTGGAGCTCTTACGTCTGCAATAACGATGGAGTAGAAAGCATAGCTTTTACGTCCGTGTCTTTGCAATCTGATCTTTGTTGCCATTTTTTTTAATTGATTATTTATTAAATGATTTGAATAATGCTACTAACTCGTAATAGCGGCTGCAAAGATATGCATTTTTTTCAAACTGACAAAAAACTTTGGTTTAAAACCTGCTCTGATTGTTGGTCTACTATAGGATGTTTTTAGGAGGTGGAAGGTTGTTTTGTGGAAACAGATGCTTTCTTTGCTCCGGATAGATGATCTGTTGAGCCTTAACAGATAGTCTATTTGGGTTCAATACATGATCTATTTCTACTCAATAGATGGTCTGTTTCCTTATCGGCACTTTAGGGAGGCTGAAAACGTCTTATTTCTTAATGAAAGAAGTGAGTGCTGGTTGTGAGTGACGGCACTGGATTGCTATAAGCTGATGCTGATGTTCTCTTTTTCTATGAGTATATCCGGTTGCTTCTTTAGGTGAAAGTTTCTCCCGCTTTTGGAGATTCTCAATTGATTTATCGGTAGATAAGCTGGGAAAGTAAACTTTTTGCAGGTTTAAAGCCATTTACCTTATCTCCGCTTACCATAACTTCAAGGATATATCCAAAAGCGGTTTTTATCTTGTTCGCTATTCATAATACCCAGACTAGCTTCTGCTTTTGTCCCATTTTGACGCGAACTGTTTCTCGTAAGTTATTCAATAAAAATCGAATTCACCTAAAGAGCATCATTTGCACGGAAAGAAGAAACACTCTTTTTATTTCAAGCTACAAAATTTAAACAGGCTCTAAGTTTATTCAAACTTTTACCTCTTGTCTTGTGAAGTCTTTATTTGTCTTTAATTGCACTCAAAGAAGAGCCACTAGCTCTAGGTATAACAAACGAAGTTGTCGACTATACTTGGTACAATACCGGGGTGTTTAATTGATTCTCCGGGGAAAGATAATTGTGCCCTGGGAATAATCAGTTAATGCCCTGGAGAAAGCTGGTCTCATCCCTGGGAATAAACAGCTTGAACCCTGGGGAAAATCGCTTGTTCCCTAGGGGGGAAGGGGATTATGCTCGGGGCTTCAAGGGCAAAAGTTACGGGGATGTTCGGGAAGGATAGCGTGTGAAAATAAAGGAGTGAGATCCTCCCTTAGCCTTTTTTATTAAGTTTATGTTTCAGTGATGCTTTCAAATTCCTACCTTTGTCATCTAAACTAAATAGAAAAGCTATGAAGTGTAAGTTATTAGTTCTTGATGTTGACGGAACGCTTCTGAACAATGCTAAGGAAATGAGTAAGCGAACGCTTGCTGCTTTGTTGAAGGTTCAGCAAATGGGAGTACGGATTGTTTTGGCATCCGGCAGGCCGACTTACGGTTTGTTGTCTTTGGCTAAGCAATTGGAACTGGGAAATTATGACGGATTTATTCTTTCATATAATGGTGGGCAGATTATCAGTGCCAAAAATGGCGAAATCATCTTTGAACGTCGCATTAATCCGGAAATGTTACCTTATCTGGAGAAGAAAGCACAGAAAAATAATTTTGCGATTTTTACTTATCAGACTGATAAGATTATCACTACTGTGGCGACAAATAAGCATATTCTTCAGGAGGCGTCAATTAATGATATGAGAGTGGTTCAGGAAGACCATTTCTCTACGGCAATAGATTTTGCTCCGGCTCAGTGTGTTTTGGTCAGCGATGATGAGGAGGCACTTATGGATTTGGAGCGACATTGGAAGAAAAGATTGAATGGAGCTCTGGATGTCTTCCGCTCGGAAAATTATTTTCTCGAAGTCGTTCCCTGCGGCATCGATAAGGCCAATACGCTGGCTGCTTTGTTGGATCTGCTTCAGATTAAGCGGGAAGAAATTATAGCGATAGGCGATGGGGTGTGCGATGTGACGATGATTCAGCAGGCGGGAATTGGTATTGCTATGGGCAATGCACAAGATTCGGTCAAGATATGTGCAGATATGACAACCGGGTCGAATGAAGAAGATGGTGTGGCAACTGCGGTGGAGAAAACGATTCTGGCGGAACTTCACCCGTCGAATGTGCCATTAGATCAGTTAAATGCTCAGACACGCCATTCTTTAATGGGGAATCTTGGTATTCAATATACATATGCTTCGGAGGATAGAGTGGAAGCGACGATGCCTGTTGATGAGCGCACCCGGCAGCCATTCGGCATTTTGCATGGCGGGGCTACATTAGCTTTGGCGGAGACGGTAGCAGGGCTTGGATCAATGGTTCTTTGCCAACCGGACGAGATCGTTGTGGGCATGCAAGTCAGTGGCAATCACATTTCTTCAGCCCATGAGGGTGATATGGTGAGGGCGGTGGCAACAATTGTCCATAAAGGGCGTTCTTCCCATGTATGGAATGTGGATGTGTTTACGTCAACCAATAAATTGGTTTCTTCTGTGCGGGTGGTAAATAGTGTGATGAAAAAACGATGATGGAGATTGGAAGAAATTTGTCTATTATCAACCGGCTTATAGAGAAAAAGCAATCGTTTGCCTTTTATCGTCTTCCCGAGCAGCGGAATTTATGTTTCTTGACTCAGACGGTAGGACAACCGGATGCAATCTACGATATTGAATCTCTGAATGGAGAGACAGGCTTTGTGTTTGTTCCGTTTCGTCCCGGGGAGAATTGTCCCGCATGGAGGATACGGCCGGATTTAATAGAATTGGATTTTCCATTGGAACTGGGAGAAGCTTCATTTAGAAATGACCGTTTGGGGATTGCCGCAAACGGTTTGCTGAATGCTGATGAGTGTTTACAAGTTATTAAAGACGATTCGCTAATTAGTGCAGATGGTTCACCGATTATTGAGAGCAGCTCACTGATTGCTGATGATAGTTTACAGATTACTAAAGATGGTTTGCAAATAGCTGAAAATGATTTGCCGATTACTACTTCTTTTGCTCGAAAGGAACGTTTTGAAGCGTATGCCAATCGTTTCCGTACGTTTATGACGCCTTTGAAGAGTGGTGCTTTTGATAAATTGGTGTTGTCACGCCGGGAGACTTTTGTGAATGATGGTAATTTCTCAGCGGCACAAGCATTTTATAAGGCTTGTAAGTGGTATGTGCATTCTTATGTTTATCTTTGCTATACTCCGCAAACCGGATTGTGGCTCGGAAGTACTCCGGAAGTTCTTTTGTCAGGAGAAGCTGATAAATGGCGTACGGTGGCTTTGGCCGGGACTATGACTTTGGAAAATAAGCAGTCCGTTCGGGACGAAGAGCAGGGCAAGCCATCACAAATAGGCAGGCATTTGTTTGAAGATAAACAGTTGCAGAGCAACGGACAGTTCTCAGATAACGGGCAATTGGAAAACGGACAGTTACCTAGCGATTGGAGTGATAAGAATAAGGAAGAGCAAGAATATGTCTCCGCTTATATAAGGAAACAACTTCATTCCGTGGGCATTACGGCTGAGGAAGAAGGACCTTATCCTGTCTATGCAGGAGCTTTGTCGCACCTTAAAACGGATTTTCGATTTTCAGCAGATCCGTTGAAATTGGGGAGATTATTGAGCGTATTGCATCCTACACCAGCAGTCTGCGGACTACCTAAAGAGAAGGCATATCAATT
This sequence comes from uncultured Bacteroides sp., assembly GCA_965140335.1. Taxonomy (GTDB): domain Bacteria; phylum Bacteroidota; class Bacteroidia; order Bacteroidales; family Bacteroidaceae; genus Bacteroides. The sequence goes on along the minus strand of OZ223190.1, from coordinate 1,020,835 downwards.
TATTCACGACAATGAGGGGTACGATCGGAAGTACTATTCCGGATTTGTAGGTTGGATCAATCCGAATGGTAAGACCGACTTATATGTTAATCTGCGTTGTTTGAACTTGGTGGAAGATCAATTGACGATGTATGCTGGCAGCGGGCTTTTGGCTGTTTCCGATCTGGAGGATGAATGGCAGGAGACCGAAAAGAAGTTGCAAACGATGAAGCGACTGTTTCTAACTGAGGATGCGTCAAATGTATAAGAATCTGAAATTTGTCACTGCTAGAGTCATCCGTAGATAGGGAGCAAGTTTTTGGTAACTCCCTTTTTGCCATTCGAAGGCTTTACAGTCCGCTATGGAGTAAAGCAGCATGTCGTTAGAGCGTTTTGGACGTATGATATATTAAGCCTTTGGGGGTAATAATAAAGAAAACAGGAAATCGGCCTTTTGTACTGAATTATAAAGGGATCAATGATATTTAGGGCTGTTTCTTAGTGGTGAATTAAAAGGAATTAAATAGTTGTTTAGTAGCTGTTTAAGTCCTGCTTGAGGTTGTAGCCTTAGTTCTTGAAGAACATAGCAGATTATTAAAAATTGGATTCAGAGGACTAATATTGATTAAGGTAGAAAAGAAATAAGCAAACACTATTTGTTATCTTTGATAGATGCAAAAGAATCGGTTTACGTTATCAGTTTTGAATTTATCAAAGATGAAATTAAATATCACTCAATATCCAAAGGGTCCTGAAAGTAATAAGAAAAAGGGATAAGCGATATTTAGATCAGCCTTTTAGCGATGAACTGAAAAGGAATAAGAAATATCAATGTTGGGCTTTTCGTGTAGATTTAAAGAAATGTTCGATTAATAGTAAAAACAGATATAATCAATACCGTATGTATTCGGATAAGAAAAATATATTGCAGTTAGTTGCTTTATTAGAAGCACATAACGTTATGAAGGTTGTTGTATGTCCCGGTAGTCGGAATGCACCGATTGTACAGACCTTGTCTGCCCATCCCTCCTTTACGTGTTATTCCGTGACGGATGAACGAAGCGCGGGCTATTTTGCCATCGGATTGGCTTTGAATGGAGGACAACCGGCAGCTATTTGCTGTACTTCGGGTACGGCTTTGTTGAACTTACATCCGGCAGTAGCGGAAGCATTTTATCAGAAAGTCCCCATTGTGGTGATTTCGGCAGATCGTCCGGCTGCATGGATTGGCCAGATGGACGGACAAACCATTCCCCAACCGGGAGTATTCCAGTCCTTAGTCAAGAAATCCGTGAATCTTCCCGAGATACACAATGCGGAAGATGAATGGTATTGTAACCGACTGGTCAATGAGGCTTTACTGGAACTTCATCATCGTGGAAAAGGGCCGGTACATATCAATGTTCCCATTTCCGAACCACTATTTCAGTTTACGGCGGATACATTGCCGTCGGTGCGTGTCATTACTCGTTATCAGGGACTGAATCCTTATGATCGGGATTACGACGGACTCATCGAGCGGATGAATAAGTATAATAAGCGAATGATTATCGTCGGTCAGATGAATCTGATCTATCTGTTTGAGCGGAGTCGCGCCAAGCTTTTGTATAAGCAGTTTGTCTGGTTAACGGAGCATATTGGTAATCAGACGATACCGGGCATACCGGTGAAGAATTTTGATGCAGCTCTTTATGCCATGTCCGATGATCAATTGGAAGAGATGGTGCCTGAATTGGTCATTACTTACGGGGGACATGTCGTTTCAAAGCGTTTGAAACAGTTCTTGCGCAAGCATCCACCTAAAGAGCATTGGCATGTATCGTTAGACGGTGAGGTTGTGGATCTATACGGTTCAATGACTACTGTAATAGAAATGGATCCGTTTGAATTTCTGGAGAAGATTGCTTATTTGTTGGACAAGCGTGTGCCTGAATATCCACGGAGATGGGAAAATTACTGCAAAACGATTCCTGAACCCGAGTTTGCTTATTCCGAAATGGCGGCTATAGGGCGACTCATTAAATCATTGCCTGAATCGTGCGCATTGCATTTGGCTAACAGTTCGGCTATTCGTTATGCCCAACTATATACGTTGCCTTCTACGGTGGAAGTCTGCTGCAACCGGGGTACAAATGGCATTGAAGGGTCTCTTTCCACGGCTGTCGGTTATGCTACGTCATCGGATAAGCTGAATTTTATCGTCCTTGGTGATTTGAGTTTCTTCTATGATATGAATGCCTTGTGGAATGGCTATGTCGGTCCGAATGTCCGGATTCTTCTGATTAATAATGGAGGAGGTGAAATTTTCCATACTTTGCCGGGGTTGAATACTTCTGTTGCTTCCCATCGCTTTATTACAGCGGAGCATCAGACTTCAGCCAAAGGATGGGCGGAAGAGCGTGGCTTGATTTACCGTCGGGTGGAAAATGCAATCGAATTGGAAGAAGCTATGGGGGATTTCACCCAGCCAGAGAAGGGAGATGCTCCTATGATTTTGGAAATATTTACTAATAAAGATGAGGATGTTCGTCTTTTAAAAGACTATTATCATCGGTTGAAAGATGGACAAGAAGCGATGAAGAGTGAGGCAGAAGAGTCGGGGAATCAGAAAGAAGCGGTGAAGAAGGATTGAAATATTGTACGGATAGCTTGATTTGCTTTAGACATTTTTGGGGGGGCTAAGCCAAGGAATGTCTTATGCAGATATAACTGGTTTTGGATTGCAGATTTTACTATTGGTGAGATATAAGGTGAAATAGTTTGGTTCTTCGTCACTTTAGTTGAAAAGGATTAAAAGCAAGCGTGCTTATTATTTAAAAGCATGCTTTATAGTAACCTTATTCAAACTTTTACTTCTTGTCTCGTGAAATACAAGTCATGTTCAACTAAAGTAACGAAGAACTAATAGTTATGCTAATATTAAAACGAATGCGTTATGATGAGACTTTTAAATAGAAAAAGAATTGTAATAAAAATAAATAGCTATGAGTGATGTGAAAAGAGAATGGACAACCATTCGCGAATATGAAGACATTTTGTTTGATTATTATAACGGAATAGCGCGAATCACAATCAATCGCGAGCGTTACCGTAATGCTTTTACGCCTACAACAACGGCCGAGATGAGTGATGCATTGCGCATCTGCCGCGAGGAAGCGGACATTGATGTAATCGTACTGACGGGAGCTGGCGATAAAGCCTTCTGCTCAGGAGGTGATCAGAATGTAAAAGGCAGAGGTGGCTACGTTGGTAAAGATGGGGTACCCCGTTTGAGTGTGTTGGATGTGCAGAAACAAATACGGAGCATTCCCAAACCGGTAATTGCTGCGGTGAATGGCTTTGCTATTGGCGGGGGACATGTGTTGCATGTGGTTTGCGATTTGTCTATTGCTTCGGAAAATGCAATATTCGGGCAGACCGGTCCCCGGGTCGGAAGTTTTGATGCCGGATTTGGCGCTTCTTTCCTGGCGCGTGTGGTTGGGCAGAAGAAGGCGCGTGAAATTTGGTTCCTTTGTCGTAAGTACAATGCTGAGGAAGCGTTGCAGATGGGATTGGTAAACAAAGTTGTACCTTTGGATCAGTTGGAAGATGAATATGTGCAGTGGGCGGAAGAAATGATGCAATTGAGTCCGCTGGCATTACGCATGATTAAGGCCGGATTGAATGCTGAACTTGATGGGCAATCGGGCATTCAAGAACTGGCTGGTGATGCAACTTTGCTCTATTATCTCACCGATGAGGCGCAGGAAGGCAAAAATGCTTTCCTTGAAAAGCGTAAACCGAATTTTAAACAATATCCTAAATTTCCTTGATGAATGCGTTGTGAGATTGAGATATTTCCCCGGTTGCTCCATTTCAAACAACCGGCAGGTACTTCCCGGGGTGTTTATACCATTCGCAGGGTCTGGTATCTGAGGATGACCTCTCCCGATGCTCCCGGTAAGGTGGCAATGGGGGAATGTGCTCCACTTCCTAATCTGAGTTGTGACGATGTGCCCAATTATGAAGACGTGCTGGTTGAGGCTTGTCACCGGGTAGAGCAGAGTGGGGGACAATTAGATACAGAGATGCTGAGCACTTATCCTTCTATTCTCTTCGGATTGGAAATGCTGCTTAGGCACTGGATGGTTGGCAGTATTGCATTGTGGGACACTGCTTTTTCACGAGGTGAGGCAGGCATACCGATTAACGGATTGATCTGGATGGGGAATTATCGGGAGATGCTGGATCGGATAGAAGAGAAGATGAAGGCCGGATTCCGTTGTATCAAGCTAAAGATTGGTGCGATTCAATTTGAAGAAGAGTTAAAACTTTTGAAGTACATCCGGGAACACTTTTCAGCAAAGGAAGTGGAGTTACGGGTAGATGCTAATGGTGCTTTTTCGGCAACAGATGCGTTGTTCAAGTTGGATCGACTGGCTGAACTCGATCTGCATTCTATTGAGCAGCCTATACGTGCCGGGCAATGGGATGAAATGGCCCGGTTATGTAAACAGTCTCCTTTGCCGATTGCCCTTGATGAGGAACTGATTGGAGTGAATGATTTTGTTAAGAAGAAAGCTTTGCTGGATGCCATTTGTCCGCAGTATATTATTTTGAAACCTTCACTTCATGGCGGTTTTTCAGGTGGAGAGGAATGGATTGGAGAAGCAGAGAAAAGGAATATCGGTTGGTGGGTGACTTCTGCTTTGGAATCGAACATCGGGCTGAATGCCATTGCTCAGTGGTGTGCCACTTTTAAAAATAGTCTGCCACAAGGATTGGGTACAGGTTCACTCTTTACCGATAATGTGGAGATACCGCTGAAGGTGCGTAAAGACTGCCTATGGTTTACAGGGGAGCATGCTATAGGAAGTGAATCGACGGAACATTTTGGCGGCAATATTCTTTAGATTTTACATGAAGAAATATAAAGATTAAGATGTTGATCGCCAGCTTGCTTCATTCTGAAGAAATTCACTTTTACAGGGAGGAATACTAAAATTAAGATATTGATAGTCAGTTGACTTTATTCTGAAAACATTAGTTTTATAGGAAGAATACTAACATCAAGGTATTGATAATCAGCTGACTTTATTCTTAAAACATTAGTTTTACAGGAGGAATACTAAAATTAAGATATTGATAGTCAGCTGACTTTGCTCTGAAAATATTAGTTTTACAGGAGGAATATTAAAATAAAGATCCTTTAGGAGAGAATATAAGAATCAAACTTTTTAGGTTTTGCGAAGGAATAGTGAAATGGAGTTAGATCGAAGACATCAGGTATTGGTACTTAATGGGGAGAGATATTCCCGGAAAGCGCTCTTGGAGTTAATCCAAGAGGTGAAGTCACTTCCTGATTTTAAAATTTCTTCTTCTTCCTCTTCTTCTTTGTCGGATGGGCTGGATGCCATCAAACCAATTTTTCCAAAGCTTTCTTGCCTGATCTCTTCCAAGCCTTGCTATCCGATTTCTTCTACCCCTTTCTGTCATGACGGTAAAGAACTAGTCACGGAGCAAATTGGGTTGAGCCAGAATCACGATAGGCTCACCGAACTTTTACTGTATAAAGACCTATTCCTGTTTCTGGATCAGTGGTTTGATGATTCTCCTTACATTTGTGTGCATACTTCCGGTTCTACAGGAGCACCTAAAGAGCGATTTGTGAAGAAAGACCAGATGATACAAAGTGCCCGGTTGACTTGTGAGTTTCTGAATCTTCAGGAAGGTGATACGGCTTTGCTTTGCATGAATCTTCGTTATATTGGTGCCATGATGATGGTCGTTCGTGCTTTGGTTGCAGGTTTGAACCTAATTGTCCGTCCAGCATCAGGACATCCTTTGAGAGAAATGAAGAGTCCGGTTAATTTTGTTGCCATGGTACCTTTACAAGTCTATGATACGTTTCAGGTAGCGGAAGAACGTGAATTGTTCAGCCGATGCGGAACAGTTTTGATTGGTGGAGGACCTGTTAGTTCGGAATTGGAACGTGAAATCCAACCTCTTCCAAATGCTGTGTACTCAACGTACGGCATGACTGAAACCCTTTCGCACATAGCACTACGGCGATTGAACGGTTCGTCGGCTTCCGATCGATATTATCCTTTTGCTTCCGTACAGCTTTCTCTTTCACCCGACCGGACACTTGTGATAGATGCTCCGCTTGTATGCGATGAGCAGTTGGAAACGAACGATATTGTCCGTCTTTATCCCGATGGCTCTTTTGTCATCTTGGGGCGGAAAGATAATACGATAAATACCGGAGGTGTAAAGGTGCAGGCTGAGCAGTTGGAGAAGAAACTTTCCACCTTGATTTCTGTTCCGTTTGCAATAACTTCAGTACCTGATCCAAAGTTGGGGGAGAAGATCATATTGTTGCTGGAGAAAGCTACTGCTTCATTGAAGAAAGATGAATTGAAGAGTTCCATCCTTAATTTAGAGGAGAGGGAGAAGTCTATTCGTCAATTAGCTGAGCATCCTTCTGGGAATAAGTTACTTCACCATCAAGAGGGGAGGCTAGTACAACATAATGATAGTCTTGTGCATCATCTTGTTCAGAATAATAATTCTGCAGAGAATGATACTCCTGTGAGGAATGATGGTTCTGCGCAGAAAAAAGGGCAAGGCTGTATGCAACAAGAAATAACGTTCACGAATCAGTTGAATAAAATCGAATCTGGTATTCAGCTTTTGTTATCTCCTTATGAATGTCCAAAGTTGATTTTAAATGTTGATGCCATACCACTTACAGGAAATGGGAAAATTGATCGCCCGGCCTGTCGGAAGATAGCGGAAGCATTCATTGAGAACCTTGGGAGATAAACATTAAAGAACCTGTTTTTTTATGCGCACGTTCGGGCAAAGGCCACAATAAGGGAATCCGAAAGGTAGATGTTTTTCCATATAAGTTATTAGCCTGTCTTTGATCTTTTTACGAATATTTTCTGGGATATCTGAATAGTATTGCCATTAAAGCACATATTCCCATTAAGAACGGATAGTATAGATTTCCGATAATGCTGATGGGCGAAATTTTAGCTAACCCTGCAGCAATCAGCATTTGCGCACCATAGGGGATAATGCCTTGTATCAGGCAGGAGAACGTATCCAGAATGCTTGCAGTCTTGCGTCTATCCAAATGGAATCGAACGGAAATATCTTTAGCGATAGGCCCTGTGGTGATGATTGCAATTGTATTGTTGGCTGTGCATAAGTTGGCCAAGCTGACCAATGCAGCAATACTTAACTCGGCTCCCCGTTTGCCATTGACATGCTTTGTCAGTCGGGCGATGATAAAATCAATACCTCCATTGTATCGGATGGTTTCCAGCATGCCTCCTGCCAAAAGGGTAACGATAATGAGCTCTCCCATACCGGTTATGCCCGTGCCCATAGCACCAAACCAATTGAATAGTGCTGTGCTTGCACCCGTTCCGCCAATATACGCTGTTCCTATACCAATTACACCGGTACTGATGATTCCAAGTAATAGTACCAGCATTACATTGATTCCGGCAATGGCGGTTCCAAGAACAATGAGATAGGGGATGACCTTGATCCATTCTATCTCCTGGGTCTGTGGTGGTGCGGTTATGGATAAGCCTTGGAAGATATAAATGCAGAACACGATTATGGCAGCCGGGATAACGATCATAAAATTCACCTTGAATTTGTCACGCATGACGCAATCCTGTGTCTTTGTGGCAGCAATGGTAGTATCTGATATAAACGAAAGATTATCTCCGAAGAATGAGCCTCCCATGACAATACCAACCATATAAGGTAGGTCTATCCCCGTTTTTTGCGCAAGGCCCACGGCAACAGGCGTTAAGGCAACAATAGTCCCCACACTGGTACCAATGGAAAGTGAAATGAAACAGGAAGCAATAAAGATACCTGCCAATAGCAGATTATCCGGTAATACGTGCAACGTCAAATTAACAGTTGCATCAATGGCTCCCATTTCTTTTGCTCCTTGTGCAAAAGCGCCGGCCAGAACAAAAATCCATACCATCAGCATGATATTCTTGTTGCTTGCCCCAGCTGAGAACTGATAAACACGTTGCTCCAATGTCAACCCACGGGTTATAGCAATAGCGTAACATGAAGATAAGGTGAAGGCGACTGTAATTGGAACTTTATAGAAATCATTTACAATGAGTGAAGTCACCAGATAAAGACAAAGGAAAACCAATAGCGGACTTAATGCCAACCAATTTCCTTTTTGTACTCTCATTATATTCCCCTGGGGAGGCATGTTATTCTGACTCATCTGATTTCCACTTAATAATACTAAATTAGAAAAAGGGTAAAAGCAATTGCAATTGTTACTTATTTGACCGGACTTATCCTTTTAGAACAATGCCTAAATTTATGGGCTATATTTCGCTTTTGTTTCAGTTTTCCAAGCGCAAAGATACAAAAAAACAGTATTTTTGTTTGATTGCTTGCTTTTTTGTTTTATTGAACAAGATTTGCAACTTATTTGAAACCTATACTTGTCGGATAGTTCTTATCTTTGTCGCAGGCAGTTACATCAGATTCTTGTCTTATGTAATTGTTCTAAAGTCAGGAATGAACGTTGGGAAGCGATCTGCTCCTGTTAACTGGTTAGCAAGAAAAAAAAGAGTGGTATCTTGAATATAAGTGCCACTCTTTTCTTTTTTTCTTTGGCAAGAAAGTCTGTTGTTCATTTAATCCCGAGGGGACCTTCTTCCTCCACTTCTATTTTATATTTCACAATGCTATCTGACTATAATGTCGCATCTATAACTTGAACTTGCTTCTTTCTTCGTGACTTTCTTGTTCGAAAATCCCGTTTTAAGTCTTTTATGCCAGATGCATCTTCGTCTTTATAAAGTGACTCCTGACTTAAATATTGCAATTTCCTTATACCCTTTCTTTTCGTTATTTACCTGTTCACCACTTGCTACCTTGATGACATAGTCGATAAAGCGTTCACACGTTTTTTCCATTGATTCATTTTCAAGGATAACCCCTGCATTAAAATCAATCCATCCCGGCTTATTCTTAGCCAATGTGGAGTTTGTAGAAATCTTCATAGTCGGTACATAAGTTCCGAAAGGAGTTCCACGCCCTGTTGTGAAGAGTACCATGTGACAGCCGCAAGCAGCAAGTGCCGTTGAGGCTACAAGGTCATTACCAGGTGCAGATAGAAGACTTAGTCCCTTTACCTGTAAACGTTCTCCATATGGAAGTACACCGCTTACGTAGCTCTTGCCACATTTCTGGGTACATCCCAAAGCTTTCTCTTCCAAGGTTGAAATGCCGCCTGCTTTATTGCCCGGCGATGGATTTTCGCCTACAGGTTCTCCGTGCGATAAGAAATATTCTTTAAAATCGTTGATAAGGTGTACTGTTTGTTTAAACAAACCTTCATTTTTGCAACGGTTCATTAGAATGGTCTCGGCTCCAAACATCTCAGGTACTTCCGTGAGCACACTCGTTCCACCTTGCGCAATGAGGAAATCGGAGAACATACCCAATAGCGGATTGGCGGTAATGCCGGAGAATCCGTCGGAACCACCGCACTTCAGACCAACACGCAATTCGCTCAAAGGAACATCTTCGCGTTTATCCTGTTTTGCCACATCATATAGTTCATGCAAAATCTTCATTCCTTCTTCATATTCATCACCGACTTTCTGAGTTACCAGAAACTTTACCCGTTCGGTGTCATATTCTCCCAGAAATTCACGGAAGATATCCGGTTGGTTGTTTTCGCATCCCAAACCGACGACTAGTACCGCACCGGCATTAGGATGAAGTACCATATCGCGCAAAATCTTTTTAGTGTTTTCATGATCGTCACCCAATTGTGAACAACCATAATTATGTGTATAGGCCGTAATGGCATCCACACCTTTGCCGTCTGTTTCACGACGCAGTCCTTCAGCTAATTGATTGATAATACCATTTACACATCCGACAGTAGGAATGATCCAAACTTCATTTCTGATTCCTACATCTCCGTTTTTACGTCTGTAACCTTTGAATGTCAGTTCCTTGCGAGGAATGTCCACTGAGACTTTTGTCGGATTGTAGGTATAGTCCAATAAGCCAGCCAGATTGGTTTTGATATTTGTTTCGTTCATCCAGTCGCCTTGTTTTCTGGCTGTACGCGCATGTCCGATAGGATAGCCGTACTTTATAATATCTTCGCCTTCGGCAAAATCCTGCAAAGCAAACTTATGTCCCGCAGGAACTGCCTCATTTAGAGTAACTTCTACTCCGTCAATCGTGAGCTTTTCTCCTGCTGGTAAGGCTACTATAGCTACTGCAACGTTATCAGCCGGATTGATTTTTAGATATTTTGTTTCCATTTTATTGTATTACTTATCAACTATTATATTGTACTTATTTTCGTTTTATTAATGACTTACGCTGCATCATTAATGTGCTATCATCCGATTCACACTCAACGCGCTTGTCTTACTTTATACAGGGTTACTTTCTTTCCCGATTCATTATTTTGCATGATAATTAAATCGGTTATAAAGCATTATCATCTTCATTTCATTCTTTATATCTTTCTTGCAACTTACATCTGCTGTATGCTTCTATGAAACGGGTATAAACTCTCATTTATTCGAGTAGAATTCTATATTTTCTTTAGTCAGTAAATCTATTGGCATAAAGTTTTCCTGCTGAACTTCCTTCTTCAATATCAGATGCTCACACAACGTCTTAATGCCATCAAATCCTTGCAATGCAGGCTGTTGGGCGATTAGAAAAGACACGCTACCCTTTTTTAAGCAATTAACGTTCCGTTCCAATAAGTCATACCCCATCAAATTAAAATCTGTTTTTTCTCTTTTCAGCAAATATTCACCAATAATGTACACTTTCGAGTTGAAAGTGATTCCATTCTTTACATTTGGATGATTATAGAAGAAGTTATCCAGCATTTTTCCATCCTCTCCATTCTGCTTGGCATGTAAGTCCAGTTCCCAGATTTTACAGTCGGGATGATGCTTGTGCATATATTCCTTGAAGCCGATTTCCCTACGCTCTTGCTGGTTTGATCCAACAATCCCCTCATTAATCTTACGGAAAATCACCATTTCCTTATCCTTTCCTAACAGTAACATCAACATCCGGGCGGCAAAATACCCACTTTTACAAGAATCTTGTCCGAAGAAGGAAAGAGCAGGCTGATCTTTTATGTTAGAATCTATATATATATAAGGTATATTCTGCTTATTCAAGCCTTCGGTAAAAGGTAATGTATATTGAGGTACGGTCGGAGCAAACATTACCCCGTCCGGTTCTTGCTGTAAGATAGCTTGCGAGGCATCTACAAATGAATGGTAATCGTAGGGGTCATAATAAGAAAGATGTGCACTGACATTAAAATCCGAGTAAGCTACCAACGCATCATGGATACCCGTTTCCACTGCCGTCCAATATTCACCTTCCTCATGCTGGGGCAGTAAGCATTCAAACGCATACCTTTTATTTGAGGCTAAAGCACTGGCATACATATTCGGCTGGTAATCCAGTTGCTTCAATATTTCCTCCACCCGCTTTTTGCTCGCTTCCGATACACCGCTACGTCCGTGTATAACTCTGTCCACAGTCCCTACCGATACATTTGCCAATTTGGCTATATCTTTGATTCGTATTCTTTCTGGGATATTCATCTTTGTTTTCTGGATTTGTGCTCGTACACACTAATAATCTTAATATTTTCGACACAAATATATAACAATTTTTGTAATTACGAAAATTATTGTATCTTTGTGCCCGCACACGAAGAATGTGAATACTAAATCCATCTTTGATTTATTGTGCATATAATCAGCTAATTATGTGCTGAATAACCTGCGAAATGATAAATTGAAAGGTGCAAATTAATCATATATTTTAAAAGCATTATATTATGGGAAAAAAAGTCGTTACATTAGGCGAAATCATGTTGAGACTGTCTACTCCGGGAAACACCCGTTTTGTACAGTCCGATTCTTTTGATGTAGTGTATGGCGGTGGCGAAGCAAATGTTGCTGTCAGCTGTGCTAACTACGGACATGATGCTTATTTTGTGACAAAGCTGCCAAAACACGAAATTGGTCAATCGGCTGTGAACGCATTACGTAAATACGGTGTAAAAACCGATTTTATAGCTCGTGGTGGCGATCGTGTAGGCATCTATTATCTTGAGACAGGTGCATCCATGCGTCCCAGCAAAGTGATCTACGACCGTGCCCATTCCGCTATTGCAGAAGCTGGTGCCGCAGATTTCGATTTTGATGCAATTATGGAAGGTGCCGATTGGTTTCATTGGTCCGGTATCACTCCTGCTATTTCCGACAAAGCTGCTGAATTGACCAAATTGGCTTGCGAAGCTGCTAAACGTCATGGTGTAACTGTTTCTGTCGATCTGAATTTTCGCAAAAAGCTTTGGACCAAGGAGAAAGCCCAATCCATTATGAAACCATTGATGAAGTATGTAGACGTTTGTATTGGCAATGAGGAAGATGCTGAACTTTGTTTAGGCTTTAAGCCTGAGGCCGATGTAGAAGGGGGGCACACAGATGCTGAAGGCTACAAGGGTATTTTCAAGGCAATGGCTAAAGAATTTGGTTTTAAATATGTTATTTCAACTTTGCGTGAATCATTCTCTGCAACTCATAATGGTTGGAAAGCAATGATTTATAACGGTGCAGAGTTTTACGAATCAAAACGTTATGATATTGACCCGATTGTTGATCGTGTAGGTGGTGGAGATTCATTCTCTGGTGGTATTATTCACGGTTTGCTGACTAAACCCAACCAAGGTGCGGCACTTGAATTTGCAGTAGCTGCTTCTGCTTTGAAGCACACTGTTAATGGTGATTTCAATCTTGTTTCGGCTGAAGAAGTGGAAGCTTTGGCCGGTGGTGATGCCAGTGGACGGGTACAACGCTAATCTGTCTGTGTGAATGAAATTTCTCAGAAAGAGAGGAGTTATTAGAACAGAATTTATGTTTTTAATATAAATAGACCTCCGATTTTTTGCTTTACCGATAGAGTTAATTTTGAGCAATGTGAGTTGAAAACGGTTACAGAACATATACTTATGTGGAAGTCAAGTGTTGATGTTGAACTCTGTGAGTTGAGAGCCACACACTGTTAATGTTCAGTTGCGCGAGTTGAAAATGATCTTCAATGATAGATCGTTGCAAAGAGGGAATCAAGCTAGAGCTGAAGGGCTTAAGTCTTAAGTTGAAAGCAATAAGCCTGTTTGTTGCCAACAGTTTAAAAGAAGATTTGGTACTTTGATTAAAATCTAATAAAAGCAGAAGCGGAATCAATAAAATGAAAAAAAAATGGCAAAATTTGATAAACTAGTAGTTTTAAATAAAATGGGAGCAACCGGTATGGTTCCTGTTTTCTATCATCAAGATATTGAAATCGCCAAACAAGTCGTAAAGGCTTGTTATGAAGGTGGTGTACGTGCTTTTGAATTTACCAATCGTGGTGATTTTGCTCAAGATGTTTTTGCCGAATTGGTTAAATTCGCTGCAAAAGAGTGTCCGGAAATGGCATTGGGAATAGGATCTGTTGTTGATCCGGGTACTGCTGCCCTTTATATTCAGCTAGGAGCTAACTTTGTTGTAGGTCCGTTGTTTAATCCGGAAATTGCCAAGATTTGTAATCGTCGCCTTATTCCTTACACACCAGGTTGCGGTAGCGTAAGCGAAGTCGGATTTGCTCAAGAAGTAGGTTGCGACCTTTGTAAGATCTTTCCGGGTGATGTTCTTGGAGCTAAGTTAGTAAAAGGCCTGTTGGCTCCGATGCCTTGGTCAAAACTAATGGTAACCGGAGGAGTAGAACCTTCTAAAGAAAACCTGACTTCTTGGGTGAAAGCCGGAGTATTTTGTGTAGGTATGGGTTCTAAACTTTTTCCTAAGGAAGTGATAGCTTCAGGCGATTGGGCTGCAATTACAGCCAAATGCCGTGAAGCATTAGGTTATATTGAAGAAGCTAAAAAGTAAATTTTCAGTTCCAGAAAGTTTCATTTTGTTTAAAGGTGTTTAAAGGGGAACCATCGGAGTTTATCGTAATGAGACACTCCGATGGTTTTTAAGTTATCTGATGATTTTTTTTTAGTTAAAAGTGTGAATAGAAAGGGACGAAAATTAAAAGTATGTTATAAAACATGTGATTTTAAGTTCTCTGTTTGTCTGTACAAAAAAAACACTTTACCTTTGCCTTGAAAAATAAAGGATGTTGTTTTTCGTTGTGAAGCGATTATACAAGATTAGAAATAATAGAATGAAAGATTTTCAATAAGGAATTAGTTAGGTAAAAAGATTATATCAGAGTTTTCATAGGCTTAAGATTTGGATTAAAATTAAGTAAAAAAGTTTTCATTTAGGTAATTGATTTTTTTGATTAGGTAAAAAGAAGATTTGTTTTTAGGTAACATTTAGATGATTAAAAAGAAAAGCCTTTAGGCTTTTCTTATGTAGAGGCGGGTAGTTCGGGAGAGCTGACTCGTTTTTTTTATGAATATTCAAAATTGTATTTTTCTTTCCATCTCAATCGATATTATTCATTATTATTTTTATATTTGTTCCATAATCATACAAGATACATGGAATTAATATTGCATATACTCGATTATCTTCTATATATAGTGTTTGCTGCAAACGTTCTTTACTTATTTGTATATAGTATGGCATCGCTATGTCGTAGATCCCGTGATGCATCTTTAGTTGAAAAATACAGGCATTTTGCAATCTTAATCCCTGCTTATAAAGAAGATACTGTAATTCAGGAGTGCGTGCGTTCTTGTCTGGCGCAAGAATATCCATCAGATAGATTTGATGTCGTTGTTGTCTCAGATGGTATGCGTGCCCAAACAGATGCAGCGCTTGCAGCGCTTCCTATTCGTATAGTAAAAGTACACTTTGAGAAAAGTACAAAGTCCAAATCGCTCAATGCAGCGATGGCAGCTATTGGAAATAACTACGATATAGCTCTTATACTTGATGCCGATAATGTTATTCCTCCGGATTATCTTAGTGATATCAATCATTTTTTTGCAAACCCGAAGGTCGAAATTGTACAAACCCACCGTATAGCCAAGAATATCAATAATAAGATGGCTTTTCTTGATGCAGTGAGTGAAGAGATTAATAATTCTATTTTTCGGTTAGGGCATTCAAATCTGGGGATGTCAGCCGCTCTTATCGGTTCCGGAATGGCTTTTCAATATCATTTATTTCGTGATGTAATGGCTAATATACGGGCAGTGGGCGGTTTTGACCGTGAATTGGAACTTACGTTGCTCTATCAAGGCAAAAAGATTTATTATATGCCGGATACGCATGTGAAAGATGAAAAGATACAAAGCCATGACGCTTTCACTCTTCAACGCAGACGTTGGCTTTCTGCCCAATGGAATTACAGTATGATCTATGTTCGTTTTCTTCCTGCAGCGTTAGCTGCCCGTAAATGGGACTTTTGCGACAAACTCTTTCAGCAGTTTTCTATTCCCCGCTTACTTTTAGTCGGCTTCATCATTATTTTCAGCATTTTGCATCTTATTTTTCACCTTGAATGGAGTTTTAAATGGTGGGGATTATTCCTATTATTAGCTGTATCTCTTCTAGCCAGCATCCCCCGGCATTACTATAACCGACGTTTATTTTTGTCTTTACTCTCTTTGCCTTATGCCTTTTATCTTATGGCAAAGAATCTTTTTAATTTGCGCGGAGCGAACAAAACCTTTATTCATACTTCACATGAAGTAAAGAAAGAAACTGAAAAAAAAGAAAAGTAATGATCTATGGAAATTTAGTATTGAAAGAACTAAAAGAGGCTTGTTTAGAGGGAGAAGTCTCAGAGTCTTTATTCGATAGTGCTGACTTGCGTCTGTTCTTCTTTGGCACAATCTATAACCGTGATATGCTTCATGCTTTACCCGGCGACTCCAATGCAAAGCTGGCAGCAGATCTATATCTAAAAAACGGTTATGCCGGTTTTGCCAATCTGGATGGCTCATTTACTATTGTCTATTTTTCCAAAGCGGGATGTGGAGTAGTGCGCGATCATCATGGTACCCATTATCCTGTTTATTACACGCTAAAAGGTGAGTTTTCTACGTCTCTTTCCTATTTGTTAACGCACTCCAGTTGCCAATCTGGACGAGCAGATGGTGCTTTCCCTCTTGACAAAGCTTCTTTGAGTGATTTCTTACAAGGTGGACTGATGCCTGCTGGCACTTCGCCTTATCAACAGATAGCTCGCTTAGAGGCTGGGCGTACAGTTTATTTTCCAGCATCCCGGTTAAGGTCGGAAACCATATCCAATGAACAGTCAACCCCGCCTCATGTCGTTAATCTCTATCAGTTCGATCCTTCTTCTATTAAACCGACTACCGTGAACATGCCGGATGTCGATGCCTATTCCCGGCAGTATGGCGAACTTCACGCTGCTGCCATTCGTCGCCGTATCGGTAATAGTAGAAAAGTGGGTATTCTATTGAGCGGAGGATACGATTCCGGTGCTAATCTTGCCGCCTTGCGCAGCATATACGATGGTGAGATCAATTCTTATTCCGTAGGATTTAAAGGGGATACCTGGACAGAACTTCCACTGGCCCGTTTGATGTCTGAAACATTCAATACCCGGCATCACGAATATGAAATAGATGGAACAGAGATTAAATCATTGCCTGCTATTGTCGATTTTCTTGGAGAGCCTTTTGTTGAAGGCGGACTAATGGTGAACTATTGTGCCATGCGTATGATCGGAGCAGATAAACCCGAAATCATTCTGGGAGGAGATGGTAGTGACCAGTATTTCGGGACGACCGGACGTGAGGTCGCTTTACGTTATCTTGCGGGCCGTACTTGTACGCTTCCTATATTAGAAGGTATTTATAAATTGTTGAATCGGGATGCTTTTGATAAAGATGGAAAGCTTTATCGTATCCGCTTTCATCTTGATAAGACTTTACATCTTTTGGATGGTGATTGTTTTGGCTTTCCTGATTTCCGTATGCGCGAGTTCTTACAGCATCCTGAGTCTGACTTGCTGTCTGCACCGAGAAAACGTGTTGATACACGCAGCTTTGAACAGTTGTATACCCAACATGCTTTATTGACTGATCTGGATATGACGATTAACCGAGTGATTCTTTATAAAGCGTCGCGTATGGCGAAGATGTTCGACAACAATCTCACCTTTCCGTACATGGATTTGACATTATACCACTTCTTACAAGAACTTCCTGTTAGTCTAAAATGTAAGAGTGACAGCACCCTCAGTATTGTGCGAGGTAGAAGCATTGCTAAATATTTGTTGAAATATCATTATAAGCCGTTACTCCCTGCAGAGATTACTTCTAAAAAAAAACAAGGCGGTTTTGCACCTATGCCTTTATTCTTTCGTGATCCTGTGCAGCGCGCAGGTCTCAAAGATTTCATTCTTTCTTCTTCTATAACAAAAGACTACCTTCGTCGTGATACGGTAGAACGTTTTCTTGCGGATTATGACCATGAAGCTTTAGCCGAAGGAAGTTGGTTCTGGTATCGTCAAAACCGGGCTTTACAATATTTTAATCTGCTTACTCTCACGGTATGGTGGGAACGATTTGTGGTGGGGAGAGAAGTGAAACTATAAAGAAATTAATGAGCTGGTTTGAAATAAGGTATACTTGACTCTATGAAAATATCCGTAATTATTCCTGTTTATAATGTAGCAAAATACATAGAGCGTTGTCTATTATCCGTGCTTAATCAGACCTGGCAGGACTTGGAAGTTATACTCGTAGATGATTGTACGCCTGATAATTCCATGGAGATTGTCAGGCAGATTAGCGCAATACACCCAAGAGGTGAAATTGTGAAAGTTTTGAAGCATGAAACAAATAGAGGGCAATCGGCAGCCCGCAATACAGCTATAGCAGCTGCAGGTGGTGATTTTCTGTATTTTTTGGATAGTGATGACTATTTGCCATTGGATAGTCTTTCTGTTTTAGCGAAACCAACTTTAGAAGGTATTTATGATTTTGTTTTGGGTAATTATGCAATTATAGGTAGACGGGGTGCTGATTCTTTTTTTAAAATGAAAACGGGAGCATTGTTTACAAATAAGGATATTTTAGCAACCTATGAGCGCGATTTATGGCCTAGAACAGTTTGGAACATGTTGATACGGAGATCTTTTCTCTTTTCGGAGTCCCTCTATTTTGAAGAAGGTCTTATACATGAAGACGATCTCTGGACCTTTCAGTTAGCCTGTAAAGCTCACTCAGCATATTTTGTAAACAAGGTTACCTATTACTACTATATTCATTTTCATTCCACGACGGGCAATCCTTCGATATGGAATTTAGAATGTAGAGTACGTATTATCGGGTTAATGTATGACTTTATCCAGGGCTCTGATACCTTTCGAAATAATCGTCTGGTATATCTTATCTTTGAAAAAGCCAAAGCCAAGTACTTTGATCGCATATTGTATTTTACTAAAGATGAGTGTTTTATCCGCTCTAGCTATATAGAATTCCGTGATCTTGTTTATTTGCCTTATTTTAAAGCTTTACTGTCTTTTTATCCCAGTATGTGGATGTGTATAAGAAATGTTCATTATTTGCTTCCGCTTAGTCTGGGATTTCCTTATTTCAAGTATTTTATAAAGTTAGAGTATTATTTGCTGATGTTGCAGATCAGGATAAAACGCCGATTTCATAAATCAGCGTGAATTGAACAGAAACAGGACAATTATTTTGGAGAGATTGCGGTTTAGAATATGCCTGTTAATTTGTTTTAGGACAACGTGTAGTTTTATCTTTTTGTTTTTAGCTTTATAATTCTGCTTGTAAAATTGCGTATTCCCTGAGTAAATAAATAGAGAAGTACATAGGTAGCCGTGATGTATACACTGCAAATGACTGCTGCATATGTGATCCATTTCATAAAAGAAACTTCGGGAGTATAGTGGGAGGATGGGAACAAGAAGTAGCATGTTACAGCCGGAATGATAATGATAACTAAATGTTTGAAATAATTTAACCAATAATATAATACGGGGGTTTTAAATCCTTTCGTGTATAAGAAATAAGGTTTCCAGATGCCAACAATGGCAATGAGGCTGACTATGTTGCCTAGTAGGATGCCTGATAGTCCCCACAAACTTCCTCCGATAATAGATACTAATAAGTTAATGCCGATTTCAGTCAACGGTGCCCAGGTGTCGCTAAACAACCCATAGCCATATAAAAATTGATCGGAAGTCCCTCTTGTATAGCTAATAAATGAGTTGATAATAATAAGAAATAATATATAATGGGGTAAAATATACTTCGCGCCTAACCACAGTATAATAAAGGGCTCTGTCAGTTGTAATAAAGAGAAGGAAATGATACCCGCTATTAAGAAACGGATTCCAAGCAATTCCCAAAATACCTTTTTAATTTGCTTTTGGTTTCCTTCGGCTATCAAATTGCCTACTCCGGCACTAGTGCTGCTTAATAGGTTGTTAATTAGAACCGTGATTTTGCCAATAATCATGGAATAGTTTCCATAATAAGCCACAATTTTGAGTGAAACAAAAGCATATATCATGAAAGGAGTCGTTTGAAACTGAACAAATGTTCCCAACTTATGGACAAAAATCTGTTTTGTGTATTTTATTACTTCAGGGTATTTTTTTAAAAGTTGCTTGCCTAACTTTACTTCTGTTTTTAGCCAAGGATATACCTGATTGACTTTCCAATTCAATATAAAAGAATAGGCAATACCTAAGATCAGCTCCATGGAAATCCATAGGAAATAATTACCTGTATAGTAAGTCAGTCCCATTTGAAGTGCTGTCTTAAGTAATATTGCACTTTCAAAGTAAGCTGTTACTACATAATTTTTCTGATCTGCCCCAAGTAGTGTTTGTTTGTAGTTGGCAAAATAGCCTATTAAGGAGGATGTCAAATAAGAGAAGTAGGCAAAATAGATAAGGCTATAATGGAAAGTCGTGTTTGGAAAAATAAAAGGTAAGAAGCAAGCTAACACAAGTCCTATCCCTAGAATAATGAATCCTATCCAACGATAGATGTACCCGAATACGGAAATTATTTCATTAATTTTAGGCTGGTCATGATCAAAGATAGGTTTATAAAGTACATAGCCAATAGCTGTCCCAATACCTAATTCAGCCAAATTTAGAAATCCTAAGAGATTGAGTAGTGTATTTGTTAATCCTAGAAAGTCGGCTCCAAGCATATCTAAAAATAGTTTTCGGGAGAAAAAAGAAAGCGCAAGACTCAAAAAATAGAAAAGGAGGCTTACCCGCGCATTCAAGAACGTTTTTTTTAGACGTGATTCGTGTGGCATACAAATTTTATAAGCTATGATACTTAAGCAAATGTAAGGAGTTCTTTCAGCTTTGACAAATGATTATTCGCT
Organism: uncultured Bacteroides sp.; assembly: GCA_965140335.1. GTDB lineage: Bacteria > Bacteroidota > Bacteroidia > Bacteroidales > Bacteroidaceae > Bacteroides. Next base: position 1,000,460 of record OZ223190.1, on the reverse strand, counting down.
TTTCTTTATGGCTTTTCAAAATATCATTTTATCTTTGTTGAGAATAGGGTATAATATGAAAATACCCTGAAGTTGAACTTCTCTTCTCGTTATTGAAAGAAAAAAACGGTTAATGAAAAAGCAGAGAACTATGTGGTATGAAAAATATTTAACAATATTTGGAGCTTCATATAAGGATGTTCCAGTGGAGGTGAAACAAGAAATTGCAGGACGGTTAAAGAATCGGTCTTCAGAAAACCCGTTGGCTTCTGTTGTTTTGATTGCTCATAATGAGGAAAAGAAGATCTTGGCTTGTTTATGGTCATTATTGGAGAATAGTTGTGATTTTCCTATTGAAATTTTAGTTGTGAGTAATGCCTCTACCGACGGCACCGATTTAATTTTGAAAGAGATCGGAGCTACTTGGTTTAGCGAGGCGAGAAAAGGGCCGGGCTATGCTCGCCAGTGTGGGCTGGATCATGCCCGTGGAAAATATTATATTTGCATAGATTCCGATACGATATACCCCCCTTTATATATTGCTACTCATGTGCATTATCTGCAAAAAAAAGGTGTTGTTTGTACCTATGGATTGTGGAGCTTTATTCCCGATGAGAGATATACTGAGGGTAAATTGCGTTTTTATGAATTTATGAGAGATTTTTATCTTCTATTACAAAATATAAAACGTCCTGAATTTTGTGTGCGTGGTATGGTCTTGGCCTTTAATACAGAAATAGGGCGTAAAGTGGGTTTTCGCACAAATATCATTCGTGGTGAAGATGGCATGATGGCCTTTGGTTTAAAGAAATACGGGAAACTGGTTTTTCTAAGAAAACGGAAGGCAAGGCCCGTAACGAGTAATGAAACCTTGAGTGGCAGTGGTGGTTTATGGCAAAACTTGTGGAAGCGATTTGCTAAGATAGTAGGTGCTCTAAATTTCTTTTTTGTGTCTGAATCTGTCTATAAAGATCAGGATTATAATTTAATTGATTCTCAAAAGGATCAGCAGAAAGATAATCAGGAGTGAAATTGTTTAACATACAAGATGGTATCAATCATTACGGTAAATTATAACGGTTGGAGGGACACCTGCGAATTGATTGCTTCTTTAAAGCAATTTGAAACTTATCCTTATGAGGTGATTGTTGTCGACAATGCTTCGGATGGGAATGATGTGGAGCAGATTTCACAACGTTATCCAGAGGTTACGCTTGTTTGCAGCGATCGAAATTTGGGATTTGCCGGAGGAAATAACTTGGGATATACACATGCCCGGGGTGAGTATCTATTCTTCCTGAATAATGACACCATTGTGAAAACACCCGTACTGGAGCCGCTGGTAGAGCGGTTGAAAGATTCTGCTGTAGGTGGTGTTTCTCCTATGATACGCGGTTTTTATCCTCCGGGGGAGGTACAATATTATGGCCATCAAAAAATGACCCCCGTTACTTTGAAGCATGCTACGCCGGCCTATGACGCTCTTCATCCGGAGAAGTATTTAACGGGCCGGGAAGTGGAAGTAATGCACGGAGCTGCGATGATGTTGCGCAGGGATGTGATTGAGAAAGTGGGTACGATGAGCGAAGCTTATTTTTTGTTTTATGAAGAGTTTGATTGGAGTTATCGATTGCTGGATCATCATTATAAGGTATGGTACGAACCCGCATCGGTGATTTATCATAAGGAAGGACAGACGATTGGACGGATCACTCCTTTTCGTGAATACTATCTTTCAAGAAGTCGTGTTCTGTTTGCCCGCTGCAATTTAAAAGGTGTATACAAAATGGCTTCCTGCTGTTATTTGTTGGGAGCGGTGATGTTGCGGAATGTGGTGAAGTATGCGTTGAATAGGGATTGGAAGATGTTGAAGGCTACGGTTTCCGGTTCTATTAACGGATTTCTTGTGAATAAAAGACAACTTAAGAATGGCTAACCCTTAAAAACGGAAATAAAATGATACCTAAAGTAATCCATTATTGTTGGTTCAATGACACCCCGATACCAGCTAGTCTGCGGATGTGTATGAATTCATGGAAGAAGATTTTGCCCGATTATAAGTGGAGACTATGGAACCTTAACTCGTTCGATCTTAATTCGCTGCCATGGACGCGGGAAGCGTATCAAGAGAATGCTTTTGCATTTGTGGCCGATTATGTACGCTTATATGCACTGTATACCGAAGGAGGAATCTATATGGACACGGATGTGCTGGTTAAGAAATCATTTGATCCTTATTTGATCGATGGCTTTTTTACAGCTATAGAATACCATCCTGAGATGATTGAAGGGGACGAGCTTTCGGACGAGAGGTTGGAACCGGATGGAACAAACCGTTTCCCCGGAACCCGTGTACCCGGACTTGGTCTGTTGTCCGCCATACTGGCCTCTGAGAAAGGGCATCCGTTTATGGCAGAGGCTATGAAGTTCTATGAAAATCGGCATTTTATTCAGGAAGACGGGAGCTGGTACACTAAGGAGATTGCTCCGGATGTGCTGGCATTGGCTGCGGAGAGGTTCGGATTAAAATACAATAAAGAGATAGAGCAGCATTTAGATGAAAGGATTGTGATTTATCCTTCGCGGATGTTGGGTGCCGCCTGGGTGCAGGTAACCGATGATACGGTTGCCGTGCACTTGAGCAAAGGGAGTTGGAGGCGGCGTACATGGTTGAAAAATATCTTGAGTAGGATTAACTTTTATCGAAAGATTTTTGGGGCAAAGTAGATCGCTATTGTTACCACCATTCGGTTAATTAAAAGCCTTTTGAGAACTCTTTTGCTACATCAAAACAAGGGCATTGTTTGGTCCATTCCATGGGCTCTATGATGCCGTCGTTGTTGAGGTCGGGACTCAGGTCGCGATGCCCCACGACTTTACATCCGGGATAATCCAGCAAAAGAGTGCGTACCAGTACCCGGAGCGAATGACGTTGCCATTCCGTACGCGTATCTTTGGCGAGGCCGTGGCGGTCCAGTCCACCTTCGTAGCAAATGCCAATGGAATGGGTGTTGTAGCCATGGGCATGAGCGCCTATTCGTTCGATGGGACGGGTGGACTTGATGTCACCGTTGCGGAGAATATAAAAATGATAGCCTATGCCGTCCATTCCACGCAGGCGGTGGGCAGCTTCCAGTTCTTGCACGCTAAAGGGGCGGTCTTCACGCGTGGCGCTGCAATGAATTACAATTAAATTGATGCTTCTCATGTCTTCTATCGGGCTATTAATGTGATACTTAGGAAGAGGGTTAATACGACCGATCTTGTATAGGTTATTGATGAGTAAGATGTTATGGGTTTCATTGTAATCAGTTATGTTTAAGTTTGTAAGGTAATTAGATTGATCCTGCCAGAATTGGCAAAGCGGGCTTGATTATAGATAAATGGGGGCGGATAACTAAAGAGGGTGTGTCAAAAGTCAAAAAATGACAGAATACTCTCGCTACAGTATACTGTAACGAGGGTGTTTCTATAAAATTAGAGGTTTTGACACTCCCTCCTTTCAGTTGGTTAATGCATCACCGTCATGGCATTGGCGCCAAATGCTCCGAGTACAGCCGAAGCAACGACAATAATCACTTTCAGAATTGTGTCCCAAGTCATTTTTTTCATATTCTTTTGATTTTAGAGGTTAGTAAACTTTGTTTTAAGGGTTAGAATTTTCATTAGCTAGTAAAATTTTATTCTGTTGCCATCAGCCTAGAGGATTGTCATCTACATCGCCGCCGGTCTTTCCTCCGGTATCAGTGCTTCCTCCGGTATTGCCGCTGTCACTTCCTCCGGAAGTTGAGCCGCCGTTCTTGTCCGTTTTAGGAACCTCAAGATCGAATACCAGATTGTTGGCTGTGCCTTTGGTCGTCGCTATTGATTCATTGACAAGGCGGAGCGTATTGTCCACTTTAAAGCGGATGTTGACCCGGTCGATGTTGCGTACGGTGCAATCCTTCTCATTTTCGGTAGCTTTGCAATGAAAGGTGGTGTAGAAGGTGCCGAAGCCGTCCAGCTTTAGCTTGTTGCCATCGCAAAGGATGGTTTTCATTCCGCGGACAATTGATTTGATGGCATGCTCCACATCCTCTACGGTGAGCGAGCCCAAATCTTCAATTTCATTGGCCAGACGTTTGATGTCGAACACTTTGGCATCCCCATTCTTGCGTTTGAGGGTGTTGACAATCGGCGAGGTTTTGTCGCCCAACTTTTTGTGGCGCTGATAGCGCACTACGGTTACTGTTGCCATAATTGTTTAAGTTTTAGGTTAAAAAAACAGGGTTAAACTAACGAAGCGGAGAGTGAGAGTGCAGGCGGTGTGGTTCTCTTGTTGGGCTTGTGGAGATTTAGTCCGAAGCCGGATTGAGGGTTGGGGGAACGCTCCGTGCGGCTCTTCCTCTTTCGTTTCGTTGAAACAAAGATACTACACGGGTAATGCTGCTTAGGAGGTTAGAAGAGGCTCAGAGAGGTTCACAGAGGATAAAAGAGGTTTATTTTTGGAATGGCTCTTCTTACTGATCACCGGTCTCTTCTTATCTGTTGCAAGTTCTTATTCTATCTTGCAAACTCTTCCCTGAGGTGAAAAACTTGTTGATAATTAGGATAAATAAGAAAGCGGATTTTTTGTTTTTTAGGCTCATTTTTAGTATATTTGTGTATGAAATAATTAATGATTTTGACTATTATGGATAATTCGGTAGAATGCTGCGATACTCATTTTTTGATTCGCAGCTACGGAAAAGGCGAGCTGGCCATGCGTTATATTCAGGGGGTAGCTCAACAATCGGCAGTTAATCAGTTTAATAGGTGGGTACATAAGGTCCCGGGATTGGAACAACGCTTGCTGGCTACCGGCTTAAGTCCTACTGTAAGGCGATATACTCCTGTTCAGGTACAACTTATTGTAGACGCCTTGGGGGAGCCCTGAATTTGAATGATTAAAAGCGTGCTATTGTTAGAAGGCGGTGGTTGATATCATCGGTCTTTTAGAATAGCACGCTTTCGTTGTTTGGCACTTTATTTAAACCCAACTGTCGATGTCAAATTTGGTATCAATCGGTCCGGGTTTATTGCCTGGTATGTTGATAGGTCCTTCTTCGCAGGGGGCGTAACGGCCGTTCATCACATTATAAACGAAGAGGGCTTTGCCCCGCGAACCAAGGTGCTTGAACTTAACTTTGTCAATGTGGACGGTGGCTATACCGGTGTCATCATTGCGTTCTATTATGATGCCGAAGTCGCATTTGTTAAAGAAGTCGGCGCTACCGGAGATGTCTTGCATTTCCACCCGCGGGCGTTCGCCGGTGAGCTGACTGCGATAGATTTTGCGGGGATGGGCCACGAGAATCACCAAACACTGGTTTTGAATGGCAAAGCGGCTCAGGCGACTTAGAAGCGAGGAGAGGTATTGTACTTCGGTCTGGTTGGGTGGCAGGTGTTGGTCGATGCGGTTTAGCGGATCGATCACGAAGATACGGATGCCACGCCGGGCCACGAGCTCGCGGGCTTTACCGAGGATGACATCCAGTGAATAGTCGTCATCGCCGGGCAGAATGTGGCAGACGTTCTCGTCCAGGAAGGACTCGCTTTTGGCATAGAGTTCCTCGGTCATCCCGGAATTGCTGATGCCAAAGGCGCGGGCGGTGAGCTTTTCGGCCAACTTGCGCAGATGGTAGACGATGGGGATATTTTCGGGACTGAAGAAGCCGATTTTCCAGCCGTGGCGCAGGCAGAGGCGAAGCACTAATTCGTCCACCCATTCCGACTTTCCATCACCTGGCTGACCGCTTACTATCATCAATCGTTGCAGCTCGAGGGTGCAGTATTTATCAAAGTTATCCCAACCGGTTTCAGCACCAGGTCCCACGCCGTTTTCATAGAGTGCACGTAATTCGGCATGCAGGTCTTTGGCTGTGAAAACGCCTTCCAGCGGTAGTTCTTCGGCTTGCTCCAGGGTGATGCGAAGGCTATCCGCGCCATATCGGACAAGGTGTTCGTTGGCATCTTTGCATCCGGGGCCATAGCTGACTATGCGGCAACGTTCGGCACCGAAACGGCGTACCAGTTCGTCGCGTAGCTTGCTGCCTGCCGTATCGGTATCTGCGGCAATGTAGATGGTGCGTTTGTTTTCAAAATGTGTGGGCACGAAGCGGTCGAGCCACGTCAGGTTGCCGTTGGCTCCTGCCGGTACGGAAATCACGTCTTTCCGCCCGATGGCCATGAAGGAAGCGGCATCTAGTTCGCCTTCGGTGACGATGCATTCCGGTGTGCCGTAGATACCATCGATGTGGTAGGGGATCAGTTCGGCATCTTTCACCATCTTGAAATGCTTTTGTGCACTGCGGAACTTGGTGTTGACGAGTTCGTCGTTTTCAAAATAGTTGAAGCAGATGCAGTTTTCCTCCTTGCCGCTTTCAGGGAGTCGTTCTACCTGTTCGGTGATACGCAGTTCGCTAATGACACTTTGCGGGATGCAGCGTGTTTCTACGAGATACTTCTCCGTTTTTTCGGAAAGCGTGAGGTGCGCGGGGTTGAACACTGGTCGCCGGAAGTGGGAGGGGAGGTGATGCATTTGTTTGCGACGTTCCTCTTTCATCCGTTTCTCTCTCAGTTCGGTTTCGTCCGGTACGTAAGCTTTCCAGCCGCAGTGGTGACAGTAACATACGCCTGTGTCGAGGTTGACCGATAGTGATTTATTGCCTTTGTGATGGCGTGTACTGTTACAATTTGGACAGATTACTTTGATTTGTCCGCTGACACGCCCGTGCGTGTCGATGTTGAATGCATGAAAGTTTCTCATGTTATTTACATTTAAGTTTTTTATTTCGTAAAGATTACGAACTATTATTTTTTTATTTGCGCACAAAATGCGCACTTATTTTATTTTACTTTTCTGAATTGCCTGCATCAAGCGTTTCTATTTCATATTATCTGCATGCTTTGCGCACGAATGCATACTCACATTTCATTTCGTTTATTGCCTTGCGCACAAAATGCGCACTTATTTTATTTTACTTTTCTGAATAGCCTGCATCAAGCGCATTTATTTCATATTGTCTGCATGCTTTGCACACGAATGCATACTCACATTTCATTTCGTTTATTGCCTTGCGCACAAAATGCGCACTTATTTTATTTTACTTTTATGAGTTGCCTGCATCAAGCGTATTTATTTCATATTATCTGCATACTTTGCGCACGAATGCGTACTCACTTCATTTCGTTTATTACCTTGCGCACAAAATGTGCACTTATTTTATTTTACTTTTCTGAATTGCTTGCATCAAGCGTATTTATTTCATGTTGTCTGCATGCTTTGCGCACTAATGCATACTCATACTTCATTTCGTTTATTACCTTGCGCACAAAATGCGCACTTATTTTATTTTACTTTTCTGAGTTGCCCGCATCAAGCGTATTTATTTCATGTTGTCTGTATGCTTTGCGCACGAATGCATACTGATACTTATTTCTTTTACATGCTTACTTTTATCACAGTATATTATTATAATGTCGCTTTACTAGATTACGTCGCCTTTTTAACCCCTTCGAAAATTGCATCACTTTTTACCTTGGAGATTGAACGTTTGCTGCCTAGGGCTTCAAAGGTTTTTGCCCAGCCCTTCAATGGTTTTTGCCTGGTTCTTTGTCCTTTTTTCCCTAGGGCTGCGTTCCTTCGTCCCTAGGGCTGCGAGCGTTTTTCCCCTGGGCTGCGACTGTATCTCCTCAGAATTACGAAATGCAGTTTTCAGAAGTACGGAAAAGTAGTTTAGCCTTTATGTCTTTTCCGTTTTACTTCTTAATCTATTTTTACTTGCCATTGGGAATTTTCTTTTTGTGGCTGATCCATACCTATTTATGCAGGTTTATGATGATCTGTGCCAATTCGTACTTATTCATACCAAATCATGCTTACTCATACCAATTCTGCAATGTTTTCTTTCAGCATTGCGATTGAGCGTTTATTTTTCGAGGAAGGATTAAGTCCGAGCTTTCAGACCGGTGTCATACAGCGATACCCATTTCCCGCTTTCTTGGCTCCAAATGGCTTTCTCGTTAGGACGTGGAGGGGCACCTTCGGGGATGGGTTGACCACCGAAATAGGTCCGCTTTCCGCTAAAAATCTGTTCGAAACGGTAAGGATCTGGTTGCGAAAGTTGCTGTGCATCAAGCCGTTCAAGATAGGTTTTCAGTGCGTTGGAGGTCGGTTTGCCGGGGGCGGTGAAGTTGACGAAGTATTGGCGTACGTCTTGTCGGCGAAGTAGATCTTCGCCTTTGTCGTACAGCAAGATGTGTTTACGAAATTCCTCTACCGCCTCTTTGAAGTAACGTTGCAGCAGTGCTCCGTAGCCACATCGCTGGCAAGCCAGTTCCACCCAGAAGCTGTCCGTGTGCAGTTCGTCTACGAGTTCTTGCCAGGGACGAATGGGCGAAGGGGAACTTGTCGATTTTGGGACGGCGAAAGTTTCTGCATCTGATTTTTGCGCGCATGCCAAATACTGATGAGCAGTCCGGACAACGGGGGGTATTTTTCCGGCAGAATTTTTCTTTGAAGGATAAAAAGTAGCAGCAGCAACAGAACTCTTTTCTTTTTCTGCTGTTGTTATTTTATTCTTTTCTAGTCTTTCTCTTTTCTTATCTGTTCTTCCTGCGCGTGCGTACGTGAGACTTTTTCTGGCACAATTTCTTTGTAATTGGCAGTTATTCAGTGTGTTATTTTCTGATCTGTTTAAGCATGAAGGCTTTGTTTTTTGTCCGGTATTCGTTGACTGTTCGTCGAATGTTCGCTCACTATTCGTCCGGTTCTCGACGAATACTCGCTCACTTTCCGGTGAATATTTACGCAACATCGGCTCAGCTTTCGAGGTGTTTTCACTCTCTTTTTCCGCCATTTCAAAGGTCTTATTATGCTCCTGTTTCAAAGGCTCTTGATCCTCTTTTGTCGCTCCTGTGTCACGAAAATTATTTCGAGCCGTTTGCATACTCTCATCATTTCTACCCGTTCCTTTTCTAAGGGCATTCTTTCGTTTGGGGTGCAGGATCTCTTGATTTCTTTTTGCCGCTCCTGTTTCACGAAAATTATTTCGAGCCGTTTGCATACTCTCATCATTTCTACCCATTCCTTTTCTAAGGGCATTCTTTCGTTTGGGGTGCAGGATCTCTTGGTTTCTTTTTGCCACTCCTGTTTCAAGGGCATGATTCTGTTCCGGTTGCAATGAAGCCGTTTTTTCTGCCGAATAGAACTTGTCATTCCCTGTCCGTTGCTCTGTCAGAGGTGCAGACTGTTTTCGGGTTTCCTCTTTATTCGGCGCCATCCGGTAGGAGATGACAGGCCAGAATGTGGAACCTTCTACAACGAAGAGCGCGTACTCTTTGATGATTTTCATCATGTAGGGCAAACTAAACCCTTTTCTTTTGATGTTATTCAGGTAACTGAAGTCGATTTTGGCTTCGGACTGCGGGCAAAGCATTTCAATGATATACCAATAGGTACCATAACCTTTGCTTCCTTCCATATTGATGAGCTTCGTCATATGCTCATCAAACGATGCACAATATTCGTGCTTAAACCAATTCATTGTTTTCATGGTCTATAAAGTTTTGTGAGACTATATGTATGTAAAAAAGAAGATATAATCTATCCTTTTACAAACAGAAATACGGTTCTGAATGTATATAAATTGATGAGAAAATATTCTTGAAGAATAGTCTCGTTTATTAAAATAAAGTTTGCAGAATAGGGGAGTGATAATATTACTCCAAATCATCTTTTATCAGCCTGATGCTTCGTGTAAACAGAGTTCCTTTTTATAGTATATAAGATTCATCTAATACGTTTTTTATAAAATAGTATTACTTATATTTTCTTTTTATAATATTACAAATATACAAATAAAAAACGAAACAAATCTGAAAGTTATGTACGATTTTTAATGTTTACATTTACAAAAATAGCCCTTGTAGATAGCTACAAGGGCTATTTTAGTTTCTATAGAAACTAAAAATCGTACATTACACCTGATAACACTCTTTTAACAAAAAAAAACAAGGTAAGTCTGTTTCTGAAATGGTAAAGATGGAATGGCTTATATAATAAATTATAAATCAGCTTTTTATGATTTCTTACTCTTGCTCTTTAGATTTTAATCTGCTTCTGTATTTTTTTATACAAGTTTCAATGTGTACCAGCAATCTCATTTCAATCGCACTAATTTGTTTTTTGCGGGTGAGTAGCAATTCGATATATTTTCCAATCAGTTCCAGCAATAGTAGTTCCGGTTTGGAATATTCTGTTTTTGTGTACATTTTTACCAATAAGTTCTCTCCGATGGAAATTTTCAGCAATTTTTTTTAAAATTCATAACTGTTAGAAATTAAAATTATCTGGCAAAGTTAGCTGAAATGATTTTATTTGACGGTATTACTATTGCATAGATATACTGCTTTTGGCGTTATATTAGTCTCCCCCGCCTCTAATCGCCATGCTTTATTTCATTGCGGTGCTGATCTTTTAGCTGGTTGTTTTAAGTGGAGTCGTAAACTTTGGTTAGTGGAATAATCGATATTTATTCTCTTTCCCATTTTTTTGTATTCGGGTTGTAGCGCTTTATAATTTTAGCTGGATTTCCAGCTACGAGGGAATAAGGGGGGACATCTTTTGTTACTACACTACCTCCTGCTATGACGGCATGAGTTCCTATACTAACTCCAGCCATAATGATGCTATTGGCTGCAATCCACACTTCATCGGCAATAGCTATTGGGCGAACAGATACTCCTTGCAGATGGATAGGTTGTGAAATATCTTCGTAATTATGATTAAGACCAGATAAAACTACATTTTGTGCAAGAATAACGTGATTGCCTATTTGTACGGGACCGATAAGTGTATTGCGTAAACCTACTCGGGTGTGGTGGCCGATGATAACATCTCCAACGCCATTGTCTACAACACTATATTCTTCAATAGTACTATTGTCACCCAAATAGAAACGATTAATAGGAGAGATATTAATTACTGTTTGGAAACGAATTGTTACGCCTCTTCCCTGATGAAAACAGATCGGATTTAGCAAATGTTTTACCCACCATCGAGGGCGGGCATTATGGAACATTATTCTATGAGTTATCCGCTTCAAACGCGGATTATTTTTGATCTTAGTCTTTATTTTAGTAATGAAGTTCATTTTGCAGCCTCCGTTTCTTTAATAGCCTGATAGATTTTATTCACACTATTTGTCCAACTATGGGTACGGGCAAAGGCAATACGAGCTTGCTGTTTTGATTTGTCGTCCTTTTCGAACAAAGCAAGATCTATCGCTTGTAGGTACTCATCAGCATTGGAACCGAGAAAGACATGGCGACCGAATACTTCCTGCATGGTTCGCGTACGTGTGGCGACAACAGGTTTTCCCATAGCGAGATATTCGTCTATTTTCAAGGGGTAGTTGCCTATTGTAATGTCATTGACTTGTTGCGGATTAAAGCAAATGTCGAAAGTTTTAATATATGCAGGTAGTTGTGATATTTCCTTTCGTCCTTTGAAATAGACATTGGGTAATTGCTGAATAGGATGCTGCTTAAAATTGTCGTCAGTTGGTCCAATGAATACAAAACTTATATTTGGTCTACTAGAAGCAACTTGAAAAATCAGTTTTATATCTAGTCTGAGCGTTATTACCATTCCTGTATATCCTACTATGGGGCGAGGAATGTCTATTAAGTCGGAAGGTTTATCGTTGTTTTTTTCAAAGTCATAAAGTTGTAAGTCTACTCCTGTTTCTATAGTATGTGTGTTGGGATTAAATGGTATGAGCCTTTCGGCAAACGTTGATGAGTTGGCTAACACAATATCAGATTTAGCAGCTAACGAGGCTTCCAGCCGACTACCGTTCTTTTTCCAATAATCGGCTCCGATGACATAATCTCGGCAATAGTATATAGAGAGTTTTGGATGTATCAGGTCTTTGAGGTACTGACTTCGATAAATATCCGTATCGATGAGGTGAATATAGTCGTTGAAGCCCAATTCTTTTATTGCATGCAATATGCCTTTTGCTATTTTTTTATTATTTATTCTATTTATGGTATCAAATAAATATTTACTTGGTATTTTATTGAGTGGGAAAACAGCAAAGGAAAAGTAGGCTATCCATAAATTGGGTGCAACTTGACATATTTCTTCTTTCCTTTTTCCTTTTGTTTTTATCAGGTCAACACATGTTATAGGAGTATTGATAAATAGTACACGATTATTTTTTGATATTTCTAAGGCCGTGCTTTTTATCGTACTTCCAATCTTTATGTCCCAAGGTTGCAGGCTAGTGATGATGAAATCTCTGTTTTCCATATGCTACTTTATTTAATCATTTTCCGCCCAATTGTCCGTGATTGGTTATTTTTTCTTCTCTAGTTGTTAGAGCGTATTCTTTTTGGATTTCCTGGCGTTTCTTCTGATAATAAATTTTTTCCGTATATTCATTTGACTCATAGCTGAAACCTATTTCAGGAGCCAGTTTAGGAGACCGATCTTTTTTATTCTTTTTATTTCGGTTCCTTTTGTCATAAATGGAGGAGATAATGACATCTTTATAGATTTCAGCATATTTTTGAGCGGTTTGCTTCCAGGAGAATAGTTTTACCCGTTCCAAACCATAGCACATTTGCTCATTATAGTATTCTCCATCCGTCTCTAAGCGGAGCAGGGCATCAGCTATGGAATAGGGGTCTACCGGGTTGACCAGAATGCCTCCTTTGCCTGTGATCTCGGGCATGGCGGAAGTATTGCCGGCAATGACCGGAGTGCCACAGGCCATGGCTTCAAGGATAGGAATGCCGAAACTTTCGCGCACGGATGGATAGAGAAAGGCGAAAGCTGCATTGTAGAGGGTGATAAGTGCACTATTATCAATGTATCCCGGATAATAGAGATAGGGCTTTATTTCGGTAATGTTTTCCTCCCGGAGGAGCTTCTCGATGTAGTCTCCCGCCAGGTCGGCAATGAGCAATGGGCGCTTTACAGCTGATTTTCTCAGATAAAGACTGTATGCACGCAAAACCCGTACCGTATTCTTTTTAGGATCGGTATTACCCAAAAAAAGCAGAAAGTCGGTATTGGGTATATAGTGCTGCACCAGTTCCTTGTCAATTTCGGATAACCGGTGGAAATGGGTGTTATAACCATTGTAAACAGCTGTGATCTGCTTAGCTGGAAGATGTAACGTTTCTTGTATATGTTTACGCTCAAACTGGGAAACAGTGATTATTCTTTTACATTTATGGAGAATCTGTGGCACTATAAGCCGTCTGTAATATCGTCCCAACCTTTGATATAAGGATGGGTTTTGATAGCCCATGGGTTCCAGATAAATGATATCATGAAGAGTCAGTATCAATGGAACAGGTCTCCATAACGGGGCCGTGTTGGAGGTACAATGTAGGGCATCCACTCTTAAATGTTTTACGGCCAATGGCAGTGCCATCTGTTCCCACAACGGATAGCCGGGACACCATAATTCTATGATAGAGAGGTTGGCACTTTCTTGCAGACAATGGTCTTTACCCGGAGCCACAAGCACAAAGTACTCGTTACCATCATTGCGCTGTTGTAATTGGCGTAGAGTTTCTAATATTACGAAATCCATGCCATGTTTGTCCGGCCGGAAGATGCGTTGGGCTTCAATAGCTATTCTCATAATGAAATGAACGATTGTGTTTGGTGTTCTTTCTGATCATTGTTTTTCTTATTCTTCTTATTGCCCTTTTTTTTCTTTTTTTCCTTTTTGCTATCGGATATTTTCTTTATATGACTGAAAGCGGAAGCAAATACCAAAATAGGAAGTGACCATATGGCTCGCTTGAGTCGCTTGTTCATTTTTCCTTCGGGCATGGCCATTAGGAAAGTAAGTCCTGCGATAAAAAGCAAAATATACCATTTGAAGCATAAGGTCCAGTCTAAAATAGTAAATAGGACAGCAAAACTTACAAGGTATGCAATTAGCAGAAAGCGGGAAGGGAGCAGCCATTGAAATAACTTATTGACATAGTCCCATTCTCCTTTTAGTAACGTTAATGGTATTTTTTTGAGTGCAAATATAGTACTGCTGTATTGTGTGCGAAGCCAGCTAATTCGTTGGGCTTCGTAGCCACTGGTACTTTCTTCTTTTTTGCTGTAGCACACCACTTCTTCCATGTATTCGGTAAAGATGTTCTCTTTTAGCAGAGCCTTTTCGGTAGCCTTGCTTAAATCCGCTCCTTCGAGAGTGGGGGCTATCCGGTGGAACATCTCAAAGTCGAATGCCATGGCCGATCCGATCAATGCAGCGGAGAAGCCCATGCGGGTATGCGCTTTACGGAAAAGATTATTGTTGATCTCTTCACTGGCGGCATTGAGCACGGCAATGTTGGTGGTCAGGTTCTCGGTCATGCGATGCGCCTGTATGGCATCACACCCCGAATAATAAGCATTGTTAAACAAATTAAGGGCATTGGGCACAATGCGGTTGTCCGAATTGAAAATGAGAATCATATCATATTCTTCAGGGGAGTAGCGCTCCATGACTTGCTGTATGGCATATATCTTGGTACATTGTTCCTTGTCCGGTACTACAATATTGACCGGCATATTTAGTAAGGTGACAATGTCTTCTTCCGGTAGTTGGGTTGCTGCAACGGTGATGTCAAACTTATCCCGTGGGTATTGCTGCGTATCTAGAAAATGGTCTATGGATTCAATCACTTCTTTTCCATTGCGCAACACTGTGAAAAGGACCAGAAAACGATGTTTGATTTTAGTTTCCGGGTAGGGATTCTTATACTTGCCCAAAGAGAATAAGGCGCATATAAAAAGGTAGATAACAGGTATAGACAGGAGCAGAAACAATACTGCATCTGTAATTTGCAACGCATTATTGTTTTCGTCCATCCACCAGTCGGGATTGAATAGGGAAAAAATATCATTCATTGTTGTGGTTCTGTTTTATGAGTTATCATTTCATTTTCAGTAATCTGCCTGTCCATATAGGGCCCGTTTAGCACGAATGCCAATGCGGCAGCAATGAGAAAGTTATTGGGAGGCATACCCATACCTCTTCCCACATATCCATTGAGCCAAATGCCAAATACTCCGCAGAGTAAGGCTGCAAGGGTATGCCTCAATTCTTTGTTTTTTACGCGGAACATAATGAGATAACAGCAACGTAATAAAACAATAGAGTAGATAGCTATATATAAAATAAGTCCTACGAAGCCGGTTTGCATCCAAATGTTTACAAAAAATGAATCAGGGGGAATATTGTCGTCAACAAATACGTCCCTGACAAGCATTGTTCTTGGGACACCCTTACCTAGTCCTGCTCCCCAAGGATGTGTAGCTAAATATATACCGATTTTTTTCTGATTTTCGACTCTGACATTGAAAGAAGAATCTTCGGTAGGTCGGAAAGCTGTACGCATGCGGCGAATGAATCCATTTTCATTTCCTATATCGGTAAATGCAAAAAAAGAATATAATATTATTCCGGCAAAAGCTGATATAAGCATTATTTTGAAGCTCTTGCTGAGCAGGCAATAAAGTATAAGTCCACCGAAGGGTATCACTATTGCTCCTCTAGTACCGGACATAAACATTCCGATAACTCCCATGATAGCAATCATCAAATAAAATACGCGAAGCCATTTTTTAGGGGTGTTGAATGAAACAATAGAATAGACAATGGCAATCATTCCCATGTTTGCACCAAAGTTTCCTGCATCGCTAAAAATCGAAAAGTAGCGAATGCCTGTGCTTAGAATATGTGTAACCCAACCTCCTGCCATTAGCCATTCTGCTTCAGCTGCATCAAACCATCTATATTTTTGATACAATAGCTTCAGAAAGGCGGTGATTGTAAATACTCCCAATATAATAAGTCCTTTTTTTAGCATTTTGGGCTTGTCTGCCAATAAGGAAGAGATAATGTAGAGTACAGGTATTCCCAATATCCAGACTCTTACTCCAAAAATCATTTGGTCATGATGGGTTAATGGGTTTAAAAATTCCATCAAAATAAATAGAATCCATACTACATAACCTACAGTAAGGTAATTAACGGCATTTGCCAGATGGATGTCTGTGCGCTTTGAAGAAATATTGAACACGATACAGAGTGCCATAAAGACTAATAAGATATCCAGCACTACACTCAGCCCATCTTGGCGACTATAGCGCATGATAGCTGTCATATAATAGGAATAAGTGGCGTACAATAAGTAGGCAAAACGTGGGTTACGTACACTGTATGCGAGGATGAGAAACCCCATCGGAGCTCCCATTATGGCAAATGCAATCAGTATTTTTTGAGTCACAATCGCATAAACAATAGCTGCCAAGCCCGACACAAGAAGTCCATACGTGAGGACTTTTGGAGGTAATTCTAGTGTTGGATAATTGGATGCCATTATTTGCTTTTTATTTGTTATCTAATTACTGGATTTCTGTCTATTTCACTGCTGCCTTATGGGATGTTAATCCTAATTGTGACAGGCGGCTAAGGAAAGAGTGAAGCGGTGTCTTAGGCGGTAACTGACCGGTGTATGATTCCACAACTTCACGATCTGCATTATTCAGATAGAGGAATAGAGGAGTAGCTCCTATAGCTTCTTTTATTGGAGCGAGTGTAGCATCATCGCTACTCCGCCACAGGCGTTCTGCATTCGCTACCAATAGATTGATATCCGCATTCTTTAGCGTAGGCAATGGTATTGATGCATGGTGAATAGCAGGGTATTCCACTAATATAATATCTGTTTCTTCTTCAGCTTCATTTCGTTGCCAGAAATGGAATAGTCTGTGAGCGCTGACGTATTGGGGCGTTTCAATGTCAAAGTCTATTCCGGCTCTTACAATGCGTACCGATAGTCCTTCTGTAGCCCAATAATTGGCAAAATATTTGGCGAGATAGCTTTTACCTTCACGCGGTTCCATGCTGAGCAGGTTGATGATAGTCGCCCGTTTGGGATCGAGATATCTGTTCAACTGCCGGCAACAGTAAGCTGCGGCAATTCGGTTGCAGGTTTTTAGGAATCCACGGTATTTTAAGTTGCTGGTGCCATTGAATGCAGCGATAACGGGCAGGCCGGTGAGGCGTCTGCTGCGGAGCGGATCGCGTAAAGTACGGTCCAGTACTTCTATTAATAAGAAATAAGTAATGATGAATATAATACTGCTGGCTATGGAAATAAGTACATACAAAACTCGTTTACGCCCGTTATCCGTTAATGGGAAATCCGGTGGGGCCACGGTTTGCAGGTTGCTGGTGCTCATTTCTATGTTCTTTAAACGCAAATTAGCGTCCGCCAGACCTTTTAACTGGGTTCGGTAATTATCCTCGGCAATGCCTACGGACCGTTCCTTGCGGCTGACCTGGGTACCAATGGGGGACATGTGACTATACTGGCTAAAAATATCAGTCTGTCGCTCTAGCAAGACTTTTAGCTCTGCTTTGTATTTTGTTTCATTAACATATGCCAATAACCATTCGTCCACCATGTTTTGGATGCCAACCCCTTCTTTTGAATAATTATATTCTTTTAAATTGTCGGAGATATGACTGATGTTTTCTTCTGCCTCTTTCAGATTTCGCTTATCGGTTAGTATTTTTCCATTTTTTGTTTGTGCTTTATCGGAAGTGAATATTTCCTGTTCCATGATGTTCTGGTTCAAGGTGCTCACTTTGTTCAATTC
Source organism: uncultured Bacteroides sp. (assembly GCA_965140335.1). Classification (GTDB taxonomy): domain Bacteria; phylum Bacteroidota; class Bacteroidia; order Bacteroidales; family Bacteroidaceae; genus Bacteroides. The sequence goes on along the minus strand of OZ223190.1, from coordinate 982,771 downwards.
ATTAAGCAGGTTGGTATTACTACGAATAATCTTGGCACGTATGTCCATTTTTCCTTCTAACATTTTGCGGAGGGCAACGGCGGCATCATATTGACGTTGCGCATATTCCCTACGGTCATCCACTGCATAGCGGGTGATGGCTAAAGCCTTAGTCTCTTCCGGATAATTGATGACTTGCTCGTTTACAGAATAGTGCATCAAGTCGTCTTCTTCTTTATTGAGTTCCACTTTAGCAAGGCGCACTTGCTCCTTGAAGTAGGCTATTACATCGTTGGTTGCTTTAAATCGGAGTGTTTCGTAAGCTTTTATTAATTCGTCAATCAGGATGCTTACGGTTTTTTGAGTGATACCTGGATCGGCCGAAGTATAGGTGATTTTTAGAATATCACTATTCCCTTCCCGTTTCATGTTTATGGTGTTAAGTGCATTAGCACTGTAGAATGCACCGGGACGGTTGAACATGACGTATACAAAATTCGTTGCATTCTCTTTACGGTAGGCTGTCAACTTCTTATATGTCTTTTCTACATTATTACGGTCGACTAGGGCCAGCACTTCTTTGGGTGTCATTTGTACCAGTTGTCGATAATGTTTGGCTTGTATATATTGGTTGTCTTTCCATTCTTCACCATAGGTCAGTGCATTAGCTAACAAGTGGATGGATACTTTTTCGAGGATGCCACGGGACTTTGCAATATTGATCAGATTATCGAAGGTACTATTGATTGCAGAAAAGTTGACAGAAGATCCGTCGATGGCAGTCGTATTGGTTACCCCGGCATAGAGACTGCTCTCCACCGTATAGCTATACGGTAGAAATTGGGTCAGATAGACGACTAGTCCTGCTACAAAAATGGTTCCCCAAATCAGCCAATAGCGAATGCGGTAAAAGAATTGTGATATGAATTTTGCTATATCCATAATAGTGCTATTCTTCTTTAATAATTTTCACGTTAGTGAGCATCTCTAGTAAGATAATAGAGTTATGCAGAGCTACCCGGCTTTGTTCATAATTGGTGACTGCACCGGTGCGGCGTGCACGTTCCAATGAAAGAGAAATGATATCTATTTTCCCTTGAATGAAATCATTTTCAGATATTTTCATCTGTGCATTATACAGGGCGGCTGTTTCAGCCTTGGCCTTTATGGTAGCAAGTTGCTCCGTTACTGCATTGTAGGCTTCCAGTACTTTTAGCCGCCTTTCTTCCATTACTTCTTCCTGCGTATATTGCAATTGCTCAATGTTGTAACGATAACTTTTCAATTTCAGCGGGCGGTTAAACAGATCCCCGAGGCCTACGGAAGCACTGACACCAACGTTGAACGTATGCTGGGTATTTGCCATAGTGGTCTGATACATAGGGGTGTATTCATCACTGCTATTACTCAGGATGTTATAGCGACCGAATGAATATGAACCGTTTAGCCGGATATAGTTCCACCAATTCCTTTTTTCTATACGGTATTCGTTTTTTTGTTGCTCTACTTGGGAGCGTGCTTTCTTTACGGTGGCATTCTCAGTCACTGCATCGAGAAAGACGGAAAGGGGAGGAAGTTCTAATTTCTCTATTTGGACTGGCACATTTTTATTGGCTTGCCCCAGTGTATTGGCTTCTGTGGTTTCTTCCGCTGAGTTTAGTCGCTCTATGATTCTTATGCGTCCCTCGCGGGTGGTGGTATCTTGTTGTGCAAATAGAGTCCCTGGCATAACTAAAAGTAAAACAAGGACTATGCAATAGTGAGTGGCTATATTATTTTTTCCTTTCATATCGGTTATATTATATTATCATAATTCATTGATATTATCATTGTAAGCTATGCGTCTTCTTTTTGTATGAATGCGGTCAATGTTTTGAATATAATTTTGAGATCCAGTCCGAAAGAGAACGCTTTGGCATACTTTATATCCAATATTTTTCGTTCTTCGGCTGATAATGTACCGCTGTTCCCCCGCTTTTCCACTTGCCAAAGACCTGTGAGGCCGGCGGGTGCCATAAATCGGTCGATATAGACATCGCTGGTCAGTAACTCTGCTTCATAGAGGGGGAGGGGGCGGTTGCCGACAATGCTCATGTCACCTTTAAGGATGTTGAAGAGTTGCGGTAGTTCATCAATACTATATTTACGAATGAAATGTCCTATGCGTGTGATGCGAGGATCATGTTCTATTTTCACAAATGCGTTTTTCTTTTCTTTTGATTTTTGCTTGAGAAAGTCTTCTTCGGAGACTACAAAATCATCGGAAATAAGTACGATTTCTTCTTCCTTCGGAATCTCGTCCAAATCGTCGATTAAAATTTGGGAACTATCGTTTGGATCCTTTTCTTCCTCTTCGAGCTTATATTGGTTGAAGTCATTAAGTTCCTTAAGGCGCCTGTCGGCATCGCTGTACATGGAGCGAAATTTCAGGAAATTGAATATTTCGTAATTGGAGCCAACCCGTTGGGATTTATAGATAATTTTGCCTTTGCTCTCCATTCGGATGGCAAGGGCTGTAATTAGTAGTAATGGTGAAAGAAGTAGAATTGCAATGCTCGAAAACAATATGTCAAAAGAGCGTTTCCAAAGTGGAAGATGGAATGTATTCAATGTTTTACGATGGGTTTTGCTAAATTCTTTAAGTTTATATTCTTGCCGCTTTTCAAGATACTTAATCATATAGTTAATACTTTCTTCATCGGCTTTTGGAGAAAGGGTATTGTTTGCGCCTGCTTTTAAATATGCTTTACGTAATTTTTTTTCCAGCTGTTCTGAAATAAGGGTGATGTAAACGCGGGGAAAAGTTTTATGCAGGTATGCAATGTTTGTACAGTCGGACTCAGGATTTGTTTTCTCATAGAGTATGGATGTATTATAGCGCTCGCGAATGCCACTGATGACTTTTGTGGCTTTTTGCAGAGTTGGGGTTGCAACAAACATACCATTGGTCACTTCTTTTAAATGATCAATATTTGTTTGGTTGCTGCCTATATAAACGTAATATAACATATCCTCCGGCTATTATTTATTATATATATTTTTTTATACGAACTTTGAGCTCCATAGGATTGAATGGTTTCAATATATAGTCTACTGCTCCTTCTTCAAGTAAACGGATTCGTTCGGTGGTACTTTCTTCACTCGAGAGTATAACAACCGGAATGTGCTTGAATAGTTCGTTGCTCTTGAGGTAGCGAATAAATTCTTCGCCATTCATGTGGGGCATACGAATATCCGAAATTATCAAGTCGGGTTCATTACCCTGATGCAACCATTCTATGGCTTTCAATGGATCTTCTGCATAAACTAAATCATACTCTTGTCCCAAATAGACTGAAAGTACTTTGCCAATCGAGGCTTTGTCGTCCACTAATAATATTTGTTTCATTGTTCTTTATTTATATGTTGAAACTGCTTATTTACTGTTTGCCCGTTTATCTATTTATTTATAACTTTGTTTCTTTTCTTTGTTTTCTTAGTCTCATCTTCTCTTTTTCAAATCAGTTCACTTTTACCGGCAGACTTTGTCTGCATTGGGATAAAGATACCAGTCTTGGTTGGTTGTGCGGTTTCGTGCCCAATCCAAAAAATTAGGATATGCTCCTTCTGACGGCGAGGAGCTTATGGATATATTTACATTTTCTTTGGGATATCTGAAATTAGGAACGCATACAGCCCATGTATTGTTTCCTGCCAAATCAAGGTTTTCCTGCTGCACTGTACCTGCAGCCGTGGCTCCATAGCTCCAAAATTCGTAGAGGTGGACTTCCATGCGTTGCTTCATCGTTTTGTATTGAGAGCAAATGAAGAAGTCAAGATTGTCTTTAGAGAATAAAGGATCTGTTTTAGTTTGATCTTTAGGCTGAATAATCAGTTTGTAGGTATAGGTTGGCTGACCGTTTACACTTCCTATCTTTGTGCTTTGGGTATTGGTCAGGGTGCCGTCGGGCACTCCGAATACTTGATGGGCGTTGTTGAAGAGCGGTATCACAATGTTGTTATCTCCATTTTCCATGTACGAACCGGAGTTGTATTTAAAGAAATTGAGAGCTTGATTGCGTGGAGCGGTTAATGTCTCTTGAAAACGGGCGGCGTCACCGTCTGTTGTGATGTTGCTGATATCCGATTTGCTGATACCTACAATGCGCAGGCCTGCTCCCAAGGTCTTACTTGCTCCGGCTGCGGTGAGTGTAACATCCAGTTCTATGGTTTGGATGGCATTGGTGGTTGCGTCACGGTGGTAGATCGTGGAGACATCTAATACGATATCGTTAAAGTCGTAATCGCCGACCAATGGGAAGTTATCCTCATACACATAGGTGTAGAGGACAGGGGTGGTCGGGGTATCTGTCCCTGAACCGTTTGGGGTATTCCCACTACCGGTGCAGTCACCTGCCGGAATGATGACGGGAGATTCTCCCCATGTGGAGTAGTAAGTTAGATAGCTCATATTCCGCCATGTTTCCTTTTCCCAATTACTGTTTAATTCATCAAACTCGAAATAAATATTTCCTTGGGCGGCATTGGTACTCAATTGAATATTTGCTAATGTCTTGACTTTTATAAGAGAGGGCTTGTTGCTACCGTGAAATTTAGTTCCGCCAAAATAGGCTTTTGTTATAGTTAACATGGAATTATCACCTAACGTGATGTTTTTCCCCCATGTGGAAGGATATTCGTTGATGGTAGCTGCACAATTGTCGCCTAGAACCAAATCGCCTTTGAATTGATCTGTCACACTCAAGTAGCATCCGTTTTCAACGGTCGAGTTGCTACTGGTGCTGCCAATGGTCGCTTGTCCTTCATTGATGAATTTTCCTCCGGAGTTATTTAGGTTTAATCGGGTTATTGTAGAAGTACCGCTGTTATATAGTGTACCTGTGCCGGACATATTGAACTCATTCAGGGTAAGGTTACCTTGATTATAATTGGTTCGTCCTTCCGAACCATTGGAAAGGGTAATGCGAGCCTTATTCCCTTGAATATTTCCTCCTGCAAGGTTGATAAAGCGGGTGGAACCAATAAGTGAAAGATTGCTGTTATTGGGGAGTATAATCTTACCGGTGCTTGTCACAATCAAATCAATTCCTCTATTTACAAGCATACTGATGCTGGGAGACCAGGTGCCTTGTATAATGACAATACCCACAGTGCCATAAATGCCCCATGTTGTTATATTTCCGGTATAGGTGTTCCCTTGGGATATTTTGTAAACATCTCCCGAAAAGAGGATTGTGCTGTTATTGAGCTCTTTTGCATTGCTGGCTAACGCATTAATTTCAGATTCGGTATAATCCGGATTAACAGCTGTTACTCTTGTAACTCCTTTCGTGGCTGTTCGTGTTAGGCTTTTGGTAGAGGTGGGCACGCCAAAAGTAGTAGAAATTGCATTATTTTCTATCGCTGCATATTTTATGACATTTCTGTTATGATTGTCTATGCGACAAATAAATACATCTGTTAGTGCGATAGGACAATCCATTATTGTTTTAAAAGGTTGGTCATTATTAGCTGTGCCTTCTGCTAAGAGCTTGGCAGAAGATGTACTTTCCAAAGGGTTGGCATCGTATATACGAATGGTGTAATCAACTCCCTCATCCTCGTAAACGGCAACCGTTACTGTTATGGATTGAGTCATCTTCCAATCCATCAGTGGATCTATGTCCTTTACGGGAAATCGATCTGCGTACGTTGCTTTTACTAATTCGGGATTAAACACGTCTTTCTCACAGCTACCAAACAAAGTGCTTATGATGATAAATGCGGTCAGTATTACCTGATTTGTTTTATTTATTTTTCTCATGACCATCTCGCATTGCTTGATAAGAACAAAAATACATACATTTGGTGCATTCTCAATTCTATCAGGCTTTTAAAAAAGGTGTGTTAATGATATTTAACCTTTCTGATTCTAACTTTTATTGGTTCTTATATCATACTGTGGCATGAAAAAAGGCTAATGAATCAATAAAGTCCATCAGCCTTTTAAATGAGCTTATTGTATTACTTTGTATAGACGTCACTATTGTGAGTGGTATACCAATCGGTATCTTCCTGTCCACCGCTTACGATCCAAGTTTTAAACTGGCTGTATACGTCAGTCACTTTTTTTCTTTCTAAGGGCCATGCAAAGTTGTCAGGTACCACAAATCCCCATGCAAGATTCTCTGTGCTGAGATAGTAATGTCCTGCGGATGAATTATCATTGGCTTGTTTGAATAAGGCCGTATTAGCCAAATCTGTTGGAGCGTAGCCTGCTACGTGAATTTCGGTACGTTTCGTTTTTGCGGTAGCAGCCTGACTGATAATAAAGACATCAAAATTGTTGATGTTGAATGCTGATGCAGGTACCTTATCGGATGCATTAAACTCAAAGCTGATAGTATATTGCGGATCATTCGCAGTCCTTAATCCTGAAGTTAATGATGTATTTATGAACTCATTTCCTTCTGCTCCACTAAATTGGGAGTGTGCATTGTTAAACAGGATTAAGGTTGGTAAAGTTTGTCCTGACTCGAAGGATGCATTATTACCTTGCATTGTGAATTTAGATGGAGTCACGGACGAGGATAGTTTCAAAAAGCGTATCCCAAGTCCTAATGTCTTATTAGCTCCAACTGCTTTTAAAGTCATTACAAATGAGGCTTTTGTGACATAGCCGCTTGCATTGGTTGTGACAGATTTATTGCTTAATTCCGTTACAAGGTCATTTAAGTCGAAGTCGCCATACGCAGGCCAGTTATCTTCGAATGCGTAAGTGTATTTGGTGGCATCTTCAACTACAGGCACAGTAGGATTGGAAGGATTTCCTCCTTCGTTTCCATCATCAAATAGTCCGCCACATGTCTCAATGGTATATTTAGATTCATCAAAGCCTGTAGTGGCAACACTTGGTTCTTTGGTTACGCAAAAAGCGTTGTTAAACAAGCTACCGATAAATCCATAATATTCATTTCCTTCTTCCAGTACCAAGTTACCCTTGACTTGAGTATTCCAGTTGAAATACATGTTCTCTGCTTTAATCATTGACTTACTCGTATTGCCCGATGTATTCGTTGCATTAAATACAACACTCCCCTGCAAAACAACGAAGTTGGTAGCTTTAATCATTGAGCCGTCTATTAATGTGAATTTCGAATCGGTCTGGCTCTCAACGTAAGGAACCGGGAGCCACACTTGGGAAGTTAGACTTTCTCTGCCACCTGTGATGGAGCCTTTATCGAGAACTACATGTCTAAACTTAAATGATTTTTTGACAATGAATGTACAATTATTGTATAGTGCGTCAGAGGATGTGTTCTCACAGATATCAACTTCTATAAAGCCGTTGTTGACAACAGTGGCACCACCTTTAAATGCATGTGCTTTTACGCTGGCTTCTGCATAGTTCGCTATGACACAACTCAGGTCATTGTTTGTTTGAAGCAAACCATTTGTTGCATTTGTTACTTCAATTGTCCCATGATTATAAATGGTAGAACTGGTTATATAGAAAGAGTCGTCTACTTTAAAGGTTGCATTCTTTGCATTGTATAATACTGTTCCTGTATTGAAACCGTTTCCTTTAATTCCTTTTGCATGGAATTTACCGAAGTTTTTGACGAGAACATGAGTAGCTGTACTAAAATAGTTGCAATTAACTTCTCCTCCGGATTGGATGGTAAGAGATGATTGGTCAGCTACTTCAAACTCTCCATTTCTTGATACTATTTTACCCCCATTTAATACTATAATATTTACGCGTTGAGGGGTAATACTTCCATGGGTAGTAACATCCCATGTACCTTGCACATATAGAGTTATTGTTTTTGTCCAATCATTAATTCTACCTTGGAATGTTTCATTGGCTTTGATAATATATACACCATCTTCTTTTATTATACTGCTGGTCACTGGTTGGGCGCTGGATACATTATATGTCTGTTCCGTATAGCCTGGGTCTGTGATATTGTTCCATCCCGATGTTCCCCCATCGAATACAGATCTTGTTTTTAATGAGCTTGTACTATTGCTTCCTGAATAGTACAGTTGGCAATTTAATGTGCCGCCGCCTGTTGGCACTGCATATTCATAAATTTCTTTCCGTTGCTTTGGATCGGTCTGACGAATAAAAATGCGCTCGATTGTTTTTGAAATATTCAGTTCGGCAGTATAGTTCACTCCTTGCTTGGCTACACCTGCTGCAATAGGAGTGGCTGAAGTATCGGACAACGGATTGCTGGTAAATACTTCAACAAGATAGTCATATTGTCCGCTGAATTCGTCTTTGACTTCTACGTTGAGGTTAACGGTATTTATCATTGACCAATCAAAATCGCTTGGAGCGGTAAAACCTTCTCCTATAGGATTGTTTCCGGGCTGAACAGGAGTAGTAGTGTTGTTGTCCGGATTATATGCATCATTGCTACAGCTGGAAAAAGATAAACAAGCTGATATAGCAGCCACTGCAAGTAAGCCAAATTGTTTCATAAATAGATGTTCTAAAGTTAGTTTATTCACTTTCTTAAATATATTAAGTTGTATATTATCGCCACAAAGATAATTGTATTTTCTGATAATAACTTATGAATTACCGATTTTGTTCACAAATAATTGTATTTAATAGCTTAATGTAGAAAAAAATGTGCTGTATAAGAGAACTGTAGATAAGATTTCATATGAAAAATCGCAGTAAAGTTGCATATTCTATTCATTAAAGTTCCGTTGATTTTCTAGTCTTTCGTAATTTCTCCGGCGATATTGGAGTTCATTTGTCTATGTATTTCCCTTTGTTCCAACCCATGCCCGAGTAAGAACATCAGTTTGGTGACAGCACATTCGGGGGTACTATCGTAACCACTGATTACACCGGCTTGGAGCAGTTGGAGTCCTGTCCCGTAACGACTCATTTCAACGCATCCGGATTGGCATTGGGTGATATTGACCACAATAACGCCACGACTTGTAGCATCTTTAATTTGATTGATGAACCATTCTTTTTGAGGGGCATTGCCCGATCCGAAGGTTTTCAGAACTACGGCTTTTAGCTCAGGGACGTGCAAAACGGAATTGATAATGCTTTCTTGGATGCCGGGGAAGAGAGTGAGCATCACCACGTTGGTATCAAAGAGGTAATGGGGCTTCATGGGGCGTTCTGGGTCCGGTTGGCGAATGATGTGGTTGTTGTATTTAATATGTATGCCCGCATGAGCCAGCGAGGGACAATTGAACGAACGGAAGGCGCTGAAGTTCTCTGCATTGATTTTAGTGGTGCGATTGCCGCGCATTAATTCGTTTTCAAAGAAGATGCAGACTTCCGGAATGACCGGAGTTCCATTGCTATTCTTGGCTGCTGCTATCTCTATGGCGGTGATTAGATTCTCTTTTCCGTCCGTTCGCAGGGTGCCGATGGGGAGTTGAGACCCTGTGAGTATGACCGGCTTACTGAGATTTTCAAGCATAAAGCTAAGAGCAGATGCGGTATATGCCATGGTGTCTGTACCATGAAGAATTACAAAGCCATCGTAATAATCATAGTTGTAATTGATGATCTTGACAATCTTTGCCCAAAATTGGGGTTCCATATCCGAAGAGTCTATAGGTGGGTCAAACTGATAAGAGGCAATGCGATAATTGAATCGTTTCAGTTCGGGAACATGCTTGAGCAGGTGGTCGAAGTTGAAGTTCTCAAGTGCACCAGTCTCTACATTTTCTATCATTCCGATGGTTCCGCCAGTGTAGATCAACAGCACGGAAGGATAGTGGGTCTTCATATACATAATCGGATCTATCTTTTCCGCGCAAATGTACAAAAAATCTTCATATTATGTAATAAATAGATGTAAATACTGATTTGAAAAAGATTGCTATACGGAAAGTGATACGGAATAAGTCAGGAGGCTGTGATAAGATAAACTTGAAAGTGCAATGGATGGATATGGGGTTGCTTCTTATCCTTGTATTGTTATAATAGAGTCTTCCGGAGGTGTGATGAGCAGACGTTATGTTCTCTTTCTTTAAAAAAGGAATTCTTCGTCATTTTAGTTGAAAATGAGAATTGAAACGGAACAATCTTTTTAATTTTAGTTGCCTCGCTATTGGATTTACTCAAGGTGTTTAGCTTCTATTTTTTAAGGTGTTCAACTAAAGTGACGAAGAAGTTTTTTTAGGGCAGATTAGATCGCGGATGATTAGTGTTCAAGGTCAGCCTGCCTATTTCTTCAAATCTTCTTTCAGGCGGGTGATGGCTTTTTGTGCATCTCCTTTAGTTTCATTAAGCAGGGTGACGAAACGACTGCCGATGATTCCTCCACAGGAGTTTTCACAAGCAGCTTCGAAGGTGGCGCGGTTGCTGATGCCAAATCCTACCATGCGGGGATTGCGTAACTGTAATCCGGCTACTTTTTCGAAGTAGGCACGCTTGTGGGCATCGAAATCTTGTTGTGCACCTGTGGTTGCTGCACTGGAAACCATATAAATGAAGCCATCGGTGTGGGTGTCGATTTCGCGGATACGGGCTTCACTTGTTTCGGGAGTGATGAGCATGATAACGCGAATGTCGTAGTGATCGGCTATAGGTTTGAAGGTGGTTTCATAATCTTTGAAGGGAAGATCAGGGATGATAACACCGTCGATTCCGCTGGTGTTGCAGGCTTTACAGAATTTTTCGAATCCAAACTGCATGATGGGGTTGAGGTATCCCATAAGAATAAGTGGGATTTCCACCTTTTGACGAATATCTTTGAGCTGGTCGAATAGGAGATGAAGGGACATTCCATTGCGTAAGGCTTGGGTTGCCGCATTTTGGATGACTGTACCATCGGCCATTGGATCACTGAACGGAATGCCGATTTCAATCATGTTCACACCATTCTGTTCGAGGGTGCGGATGACTTCTGTCGTTCCATTCAAAGTAGGGCATCCGGCACAGAAGTAAATGGAGAGCAAGTTTCTGGGATTACTCTTAAAAAGTTGGTTTATTCTATTTTCCATAACAGTTTTTGTTTTAATGCGTTATATGGCTTATATTGTTTTTTTATACTAATTCTTTATTTGAAAGGTGGTTCTATTGTGACCTTATTCTTTTATTTCGTTCATAAACTTTTTGATTCGTTCCACATCTTTGATACCTGGAGATGTTTCGAAGCGGCTGTTGATATCGGTGCCGATCATACGGGAATGGTGATAGTTCTTGAGGGCTTTGGCACTATAAGAATTGATGCCTCCACTGAGCAGAAAAGGGGTGGTACCATTGTATCGGTATAGAATGCCCCAATCGAATTGCTTGCCGGAACCTCCATAGTTAGAGGTACGGGTATCGAATAGAAAATAATCACAATAACCGTGATATGCAGATATAGGGAGCAGATCTTTGGGAGCAGAGATACTGAAAGCCTTGATGATCCGTAGTCCATTAAGTTTTAAGGAGCGGCAGTATTCAGGTGATTCATCGCCGTGGAGTTGGACGTAATCCAGTCCGAAGCGATCAACATACATGAAAATATTTTCTTTCGTTTCATTGACAAATACTCCTACGCGTTTTGCACGGGTGGGTAGATATTGGGGTAACTCGTGAATGCAACGAGGAGACTTGGGGTAAAAAATGAGTCCGATCATATTTACACCTAAATTCTCTACTTCACGAATATTATCGGCTTCTACCATTCCGCATACTTTTAAAATTGTATTCATTGTGATAATTTATATTGTTTGTGGCTGAAGTCACGAATTTATGTTTTTTTATTGGTAAATCAAAGTTCAAATGTGGCTGATGAATTTTTTTAGTGTTTCTTCTGGTTGTTCTGTACACATAAACGTCTCTCCAATGAGGAAGCCCCGGAATCCTGCTGAACGTAGGCGATGGATGGCTTCGGGATTGGATATGCCGCTTTCTGATATAAGTAAAGGGGTTGGTTGTGCAGGGAAAACATCTTTCGTAAAGTTGCCTGTTTCAGCTTTTTCTTGATTTACACCCTTGCTGAGGGCGGCAACAGCAATCTTGAGTTCTTCGGCAATGCGAAAGGAGTTCTCTATATCTGTGACAAAAGTGCCTAAATTGCGGTTGTTGACGCCTACCATGTCAGTCTCCGTGGTGATATAGGTCAATTCGGAGGGGGAATGGACCTCCAAAAGAACTTCAAGTTGCAAGGCATGAGCTTGTGCTGTTAGCTGCTTACATTCGTCAGGCGAGAGACAGGCGGCTATTAGTAGGATGGCATCTGCTCCAATAACACGGGCCTGTAGTAATTGGTATTCGTCAATAATAAAATCTTTGCGAAGAATAGGTATGTCTACCTGCGAACGGGCGGTGCGGATGTCCCGCAAAGATCCACCGAAGTATTTCTCATCCGTGAGAATGGACAAGGCTGATGCTCCTGCCTTTGCATAGGCGAGGGGGATAATGTCGGCTTTGGCATCTTCTTTAATCCAGCCTTTAGAGGGTGAGCGGCGTTTGAATTCTGCAATAATACCGCTGGAAGATAGTTCCAGGGCTTGTTTCATGCTTCGGCGGGGAAAATGCAAGGATTGTACGTTTTCAAAGTCGCTTTGCATGATATCCGCTGCTTGTTCACGCAGATGGTCGATAGAGATGGCTTGTTTCTGCCTTTCGACTTCAAGTCGTTTATGCGCGACTATTTCATTTAGAATATCTTTCATTATTATTGTTTTGCTTATGGTTATATCTACTTATCGTAATTGCTCAGTGCATTGCTTGTTCAGTTCCAATCCCTTGTTCTCTCTTGGAGAATATCGGGCGCTTTTTAGTTTATCTTTTTACTGATTCAGTGTTATGAATTTCTTCAAAGTATTCAGTGCTTTTCCACTTTTCAATGACTCTCGTGCAATAGCTATGCACTCTTCTATACTTTTTTCGGGTTCTATAATTTGGATGGCAAAGGCAGCGTTAATGACAACACATTGTGTTTGAGCCGGAGTCGCACAATTGTTTAGTACATTGTCAAAGATACGTGCCGCATCTTCCTTACATCTTCCTCCATATAGTTCCTCGGGAGCGGCTGCGATGAAGCCCAGATCTTCGGGACGGTAGATGTGTTCATAATTACGGGTCATTACTTTAAATTCATTTGTGAGGGAAATCTCATCGTAACTGTCCAGACTGTTGACCACAGCAAACTCAATACCTAATTTATAGAAGACGTTGGTGTAGAGACGCATTTGGTTGAGGTCGGCTACTCCCAATAGCTGATAGGCTGGTTTGCAGGGGTTGACTAATGGCCCGAGTAGATTGAAGAGGGTGCGTATTTGCAAGGCTTTGCGCACCGGACCAACAAATTTCATTGCAGGATTGAAAAGTTGAGCGTGGAGATAGGCAATGTTACATTCTTCAATGCTCCGCTTTAATAGATCTGAATTGTTGCTGAAACGTACTCCATGTTGTTCAATTACATTACTTGCTCCGCTTACCGAAGTCGCTCCGTAATTGCCATGTTTGGCAACTTTATAACCTGCTCCGGCTACTACGAAACAAGCACAAGTTGAAATGTTGAAGGTGTTTTTCCCATCCCCTCCCGTACCGACTATGTCAACAGGCTTGTAAGGAGCGAAGTCTATAGGAACCCTTGTTTGCATTAAGGCTTCGCGAAATCCAATAAGCTCATCTACTTTAATGCCACGCATTTGAAATACTGTAAGTAAAGCCGCTATCTGGGCTTCCGGATACATCTCTTTGGTGATATTGAGGAGGATTTGCTTGGTTTCCTCCGAAGTGAGCTCTTCGTGGTTGAAGAGACGGGTTAAGATTGCTTTCATCTTAGTGATTTTATATGTTTTTATTTATATTTTCTTTTTACTGTTGCTCTGTTTTTCTTTCTTAATTGTCTAGTGGACAAAAAATAGTTTTTAAGATTTAAACAAACTTTGTTGTATAACTTTTTGAATGTTTATACGCTTATTTCATTTTAAATAGCTCGTTTGTTCAGGCTCGAGACCTTATCTGTTTATGTTTTGTAGAGCATCTATTTAAATAATCTGTTTTATTCAATTAGGGATCTGTTTCACGGATGTCCTGCAAATCAGCTCTTCAAGATTATTTTTCCTTTTATTCCGTTCGTCCTGTAAGCCAGTTCTTTATGATTACTTTTCCGTCGGGAGTAAGTACTGATTCTGGATGGAACTGAATGCCGTGGATATCGTATGTCGAGTGTTTCAGGGCCATGATCTGTCCTTCTTCACTGACTGCTGTAACAGACAGGCATTTGGGTAGACTATCAGCATCAACGACCCAGGAATGATAGCGTCCTACGGCTATAGTGGCGGGTAGGTCGTTGAAAATATAGTCTGTTGCAAGATTATTTATGAGGGATAAATCATTCGTGGAATCTGCGCTTTGTCCTTTGCCCGTAACGGATAGATTCGACAGCTTTGCTAAGTGGACTGGAGTTTGTACACCGTGGAAGACTTCACTGAGATTGATGAGCTTACCGCCGAAAACTTGTCCGATGGCTTGTTCGCCGAGGCAAACGCCAAGTATAGGCTTACGTCCGGCGTAGGTACGTATAACGTCTAGTAATAGTCCTGCTTCTTCGGGGATGCCGGGGCCGGGCGAAAGAATGATTTTGTCGTATATTTCCAGTTGATCAAGGTTAAATTGATCGTTACGCAGTACGCTAACTTCTGCTCCAAGTTCTTTCACCAGATGAGCCAGGTTGTAGGTGAAGGAATCGTAGTTATCTATAATGACTATTTTCATTGTTTTACTTTATTGGGTTTAATATAAAAACGAAGTTCACTGTTTGTTATTCAGCTTTCATATTTTATTTTTTTGTAGCATTTAATTAAATATTACGTTTATCTGGTCACATCTTTTCTGCCATGATGATGGCCTTTTTCAATGCTCCAAGCTTGTTGTTTACTTCTTGCAATTCGTATTCTTCATTGCTTTTGGCTACGATTCCGCCGCCTGCTTGAAACCAAAGTACGCTGTTTCGGCTGACGAAGGTGCGGATGGTGATGGCTTGATTCAGATTGCCATTGAGTCCGATGAAGCCGATACAACCTCCATAAGCCCCGCGATTGTGTGGTTCCAACTCGCTGATGAGCTGCATGGCACGTACTTTCGGGGCACCGCTCAAGGTACCTGCCGGGAAGGTATCGATGAATGATTTAATGGGGTCGGCACCCTCATTTAATGTACCACTGACACGGCTAACAAGGTGGATGACGTGGCTATAGTATTGCATATCCTTGTAGAAATCAACTTTCACATCGTGACAGTTACGCGACAGGTCGTTGCGAGCCAAGTCTACGAGCATGACATGTTCCTCATTTTCTTTTGGGTCATCGTGTAGGTATTGCGCATTTATTGCATCCTGTTCCGGATTTCCTGTGCGATGGGTTGTTCCGGCAATAGGATCGATGTAGGCATGTTTTCCTTCAATGCGGCAATGTGTCTCGGGTGATGAACCGAAAATACGGAAGCCACCAAAATCAAGATAGAATAGGTACGGGGAGGGGTTGATGCTACGCAGGGCACGATAAAGCTTGAAGTCATCGCCCACAAACTGTTGTTCAAAGCGGCGGGAGAGGACTATTTGGAAGACGTCGCCTCGCATACAGTGTTCAATACCTTGACGAATGTTTTCTTTGTGTTGTTCGTCGGTTAGCGGAGAGTAAGTTTCGCCCACGGCATGAAAGTCGTAAGCGGTGTAGTTGCGGTTGTGAATGGCACCTTGAATTGTGTCCAGTCCGCTCTTTTCCCCTTCGCCAAGCATCTCTAGCAACATCATCTCATTCTTGAAATCGTTGAAGACAATCAGGTAGCGATACAGAATATAGAGCATATCCGGTGCATCATTTTTGGCTTCTCGGCTGTCTTTTACCGGAATATTTTCAAAATAGCGTACAGCATTAAATGAAGTATAACCGTACAAGCCACAGTAATTGGCATATTCCCCCGTTACTTTAAAACGATCGAGGAACTCACGTAGCGCATGTTCGGCTCTGTATTGGTGAGTGATGGGATGCTCTTCGCGATTACCGTCGGGCAATTGGAAGATTGCATTGCCATGTTCAATGCTGACACTTGCCACGGGACAAAGGCCGATAAATGAGCGATTATTTTCACTGCCATGATAGTCGGAACTCTCCATGAGCGCACTCTGTGCAAAGAGGTCGCGTACCTTGAGATACGTACTCACCGGGGTGTGGAGGTCGCCAAGTACGGTTCTGCTAACGGTTTGATAATGATATTGTTTCATATTGAGTTAATGTATTATTCTATTCGTATAATGGTTTTATTGAGACTTATATTTTTCTTATTTTACTTCTACTTCTTACTTGTTTAAATTTTCCTATTAACCTAACCTCTGTTCTCTTATTCGTCTCTATTTTACTACTTTTTTATCTTCTTTCCTGCTTTACTTTCTTTCCCTGCTGATTTCATTTATTTTACTAACCTCTATTCTTTTACTTTATCTCTACTTTCTTATTTCTTTTGCTCTTCTTACTTGCTTTACTTTAGTTTCTGCTGACTTTAATCTTATTGTTTACTACGATTTCAGTTAAAGCATTGTCTTCATACTTTATCTTGTTCGGCGAGGTAGGTTTCGATATCTTTGTCTCCACGTCCCGAAACGGTAAGCACTACAATGTCGCTTGGTTTGAATTTGAGCTTACTCAGCGCACCAAGGGCATGGGCACTTTCCAGTGCGGGAATGATGCCTTCCATTTTCGTCAGTTCGTAGGCGGCGCGAATGGCTTCATCGTCATTTACTGCGAGTACAATGGCACGTTTCTGTGCGGCAAGATTGGCATGCATCGGACCGATACCAGGGTAATCCAGTCCCGCGGAAATAGAATAAGGCTCCTCAATTTGTCCGTCTTCATTCTGAATGACATAAGTGCGGGCACCGTGAATGATTCCCATCTTGCCTAATGCGATAGTGGCCGCCGTCATTCCCGTATCCACTCCTTTACCACCAGCCTCGGCTAGTACGATCTGTACCTTTGGATTGTCAATGTAGTGGTATATAGTTCCGGCAGCATTACTTCCTCCACCCACACAAGCAATGAGGTAATCGGGGGAATCGCGTCCTTCTTTTTCCATTAACTGCTTGCAGATTTCTTCGCTGATGACTGACTGCAAACGAGCAACCATATCAGGGTATGGATGGGGCCCTACTGTGGATCCTATTATATAATAGGTATCCGCCGGATGACAGCACCAGTCACGGATAGCTTCGTTTGTTGCATCTTTCAGCGTCATATTACCCGAAGTAACAGGCACTACTGTTGCTCCCAGCATTTTCATTTTTTCGACATTAATGTGTTGACGTTCGATGTCGGTTTTGCCCATATATACAATGCACTCCATGTTCATCTGTGCACATACCGTAGCGGTAGCCACTCCGTGTTGACCAGCGCCGGTTTCCGCTATGATGCGTTGCTTGCCCATGCGTCTAGCCAGTAAGATCTGTCCAATAGTGTTGTTAATTTTGTGTGCTCCAGTATGATTCAGATCTTCCCGTTTAAGATAAAGTTTACAACCATACTTTTCGGATAGTCTGTGAGCAAGGTAAAGTGGCGAAGGCCGTCCAACGTAATCGCGTAGCAATAAATCAAATTCTTTTTTGAATTCTTCACTTTGCAATACTTCCAGATATGTGTTCTGCAGGTCTTCCACGCAGCGATGAAGTATTTCGGGCACGTAAGCCCCACCAAATTCTCCGTAATATCCTTCTTGGTCTACTAAAAAACTTTTCATATTCCTAATCTTTATATTTGTTCTATTATTATTAACCTGTCTCTCAAAGTTCTTTTTGATAAATTGCCATTCTTAGTCTATCTTGCATTTTGAGGCGTTGCTGATAAGAACATAAAAAGAGAGCCTTGTCGCAGGTGCGACAAGGCTCTCTTTTTATGTTCTTATAATTTTAAATAGACATATGAGCGATGCTCCCTTACGACTTTCGGAGTTGTAAAAGTTGCCACCACCAATATGTATTTATCATTGTCTTCATTCTCTTTCGTTATTTAACGGGCGCAAATATAATTAATATGAATGAAACCCCAAAGCTTTTCTTACGATTTTTTAATCTAGAAACTTTTTTGGGTTAATATTGTTCTTTATCTTGTATTAAGATTATATATTTATTCATTTTTGTAGATAAGCTTAAAATAGGAGGGGATTATTGATGAAGCTAAAAAAAATATTAGCTATATTTATATCCAGATGTGTTATTAATGTTACTCTATATTTTAATGATTGAAGACATGAACTTAATGCCAGATAATTTATATATATAAAATCTTAATTATGAGACGAATAAGCTATTCATTTGTACGTGCTGTATGCGCACTAGTTATCGGTTTACTGCTGGTGGTGTTTCCTAATGAAGCGGGAAAATACTTTGTGATAACTATTGGAGCGATCTTCCTAATTCCTTCTCTTTTTAGTATTATTGTTTTTTTTGCACGGAAGCCGGGTGAAGGTAAACATCGTTTTCCTATTGAAGGATTTGGCAGCCTATTATTTGGTTTATGGTTAATGATTATGCCGGAGTTTTTTGCTGATATGTTGACTTATATATTGGGATTTATTTTATTAATGGGAGGTGTTCAACAAATAGCATCTTTGTTTGCTGCACGTAAGTGGGTGATTGTTCCCGGAGGATTTTACATTGTACCAGTTCTCATATTGCTGGCGGGCCTGTTTGCTTTATTTAATCCCACAGGAGTTCGTTCTACGGCATTTGTTATTATAGGGGTGACTTGTTTGCTTTATGCCATATCTGAATTGGTCAATTGGTTTACCTTTATTCGTTTCCGTCCTAAAGATACGATTTTTGTGGAGGAAGTAAAAGGTGATAAATCGGGTGATTCTAATAATGAAGATACTGAACCTCTAGAGTAATCAATCTGGAGGTAGGGAAGCCAACTTATACTGATTAGGGCTTATTAATACCATATTGATAATCAATCATTCTTTAATGCTATAGCGATTTATTTCATGCTCAAATTACTAAATCTTGTATTAATGGGGTTTGCATAGGAGAAGATAATTTATATAGTGATCTTTCTGTAGGCATTATGATCTTTTCATACCTCTATTAATCTCATTGTCTTATGATATCTGTTTTTTTAAGTTCTATATATACAAACTGATTTTCTCAGTGAATAGTTTCTTTAGACTTGTCAAAACTGAACCTGATTATTTATCTTAACGCCAGTTCGACGAATTATATATTCTTGGTTTGCGTGCCTTACTATCTTCTTCAATGATGCTGTTTTTCTTCTTTCTTTAAATA
Organism: uncultured Bacteroides sp.; assembly: GCA_965140335.1. Lineage (GTDB taxonomy): Bacteria > Bacteroidota > Bacteroidia > Bacteroidales > Bacteroidaceae > Bacteroides. The sequence continues at coordinate 963,548 of OZ223190.1, read as the reverse complement.
AAAATAGTTATATTTAGCTGCTGTATTTTATCCTTTTCAGACCTTGTTTTAGGATGGAAATAAATCAGTCCTAATCTCATTCTGATTCAGTCCTGGACCGAATGCCATTCAGTCGTATACTGATCATATTTCAGTCCAGGACTGTTTATACCCCCTCTCAGGATGCTTCTGAAGGGGGATAGATTTGCTTCATGGTTTATAGAAAATAAGAAGAATAATGTTAGTAAAAAATATATAATTCATGCCGCCTTCTTATCAAATGAAAGGGGGGCATTTATTGAAAACAGGAATAGATTTAGAAACAGTTTCGCTAATTGTTCGTTAGCATTTGACGATTGCCGTAGTAAAAAGAGGAACTCCATTTGTACAGCTTAGGACAGATTAAAACAGAAATGGAAATGAATTAATTCTATAATTATTAACAATAAAAACTTGAAAGGAAGTTTGCATAAGTCTTAGAATTTACGTTATCTTACAATTCTTTATTGTACTCTTTTTTCTTCGCTTTTAATATTGAATTGCGTATAAAAATAGGAGAGAGGAGTGCCTCACGGCAATCCTCCCCCTGCAAACTTAAAACAACCAACAAAAGAAATAGATAATTTCAAATAGTGGCTAGTGTTTTAGCGATGACTGATCAGTAACAATCAGTCATCTTTTTGCTAATCACTATTCTTTTATCTAATGAACAAGAGTTCTCTGTATTTGGGCAACGTCCACATCTGGTTGTCAACAATCAGTTCCAACTTATCAATGTGGTAGCGGATTTCTTCCATCATTGGCACAATTTTGTCGTGGTATGTGATGGCTTTTTCACGTTCGCATTCGATCTTGTTAGCCACTTTGCGGTTTTCGATCATAGCATTCACATGCTCTTGGATAAACGTTGTGCGGTCAGCAATCTCTTCGATGAGTTCAAGGTTCTTAGCAGATAGTTTTGCAGCTTTCTCTGCGGGGAACAAATCTTTCATCTTATATACGTTGTCAATTAAATCCGTTTGATACTGCGTTGCCACAGGGATGATATGGTTCATAGCCAAATCACCTAATACACGGGCCTCAATTTGAATTTTTTTAGTATAGGTTTCCCATTTAACTTCGTTGCGAGCTTCTAACTCGAGTTTTGTCATGACGCCAGTCTTTTCAAACATTTCGATGCTTGCGGGTGTAAGATAGCTGTCGAAGATGACAGGTACACTGGTTTCACAATCCAAACCGCGTTTCTTAGCTTCTTCTTTCCATTCGTCGCTGTAACCGTTACCATCAAAGTGGATTGGTTTGCAAATTTTAGTGTATTTGCGAACAACTTCAAGAATAGCGGAGATTTTCGGCTCACCTTTCTCTATAAGGGCATCAACGTCTTGTTTAAATTCGACCAATTGTTCTGCTACAGCTGCGTTCAGGGCGATCATGGCGCTTGCACAGTTAGCTTCAGAACCTACGGCACGGAACTCGAAACGATTACCGGTGAAAGCAAATGGACTGGTACGGTTACGATCGGTATTGTCAATGAGCAATTCTGGTATCTGAGGAATATCCAACTTCATTCCTTGTTTGCCGCTTAAGCTGACAAGGTCATCTTTGGTGCTTTCTTCGATGTGTTTCAGCACTTGTGATAATTGCTTGCCCAAGAAGCTGGAGATGATTGCGGGAGGTGCTTCGTTAGCACCTAGCCGATGCGCATTTGTTGCGCTTGAAATAGAAGCTTTAAGCAATCCATTATGTTTGTATACCGCCATCAGAGTGTTTACTACAAACGTGATGAAGCGGAGGTTTTCTTCTGGTAATTTGCCCGGTCCCATCAACAAAATGCCTGTGTCGGTACCTAGTGACCAGTTGTTGTGCTTGCCTGAACCATTAATGCCTTTGAATGGCTTTTCATGTAGCAATACACGAAAGCCGTGATTACGGGCAACGTTGCGCATCAATGCCATGATCAGCATATTATGGTCGACGGCCAGATTACATTCTTCAAAGATAGGAGCTAACTCAAATTGGTTGGGAGCAACTTCATTATGACGGGTCTTTACCGGAATTCCAAGCTTCAAAGCTTCAATCTCCAATTCTTTCATGAAAGCAGCTACACGTGGAGGTATTGCTCCGAAGTAGTGATCTTCCAATTGCTGATTCTTAGCACTGTCGTGTCCGACCAATGTACGTCCGGTCATCAACAAATCAGGACGGGCAGCATACAGTCCTTCATCTACAAGGAAGTATTCTTGTTCCCATCCTAAATAAGAATATACTTTCTTTACATCAGGATTGAAATAGTGACATACATCTACGGCAGCTTTATCAACAGCACGTAAAGCTTTTAGCAAAGGTGCTTTATAATCTAAAGACTCACCGGTATAGGCCACAAATATAGTTGGGATACAAAGAGTATCATCAATGATAAAAGCAGGAGAAGAGGGGTCCCATGCAGAATAGCCACGGGCCTCAAAGGTATTACGGATACCGCCGTTAGGGAAACTTGAAGCATCAGGTTCTTGTTGAACGAGAAGCTTGCCTGAGAATTCTTCCATCACACCGCCTTTGCCATCATGTTCAATGAAAGCATCATGCTTTTCGGCTGTTCCTTCAGTTAATGGGTGGAACCAGTGTGTGTAGTGGGTTACTCCCATTTCAATAGCCCATTTTTTCATGCCGGATGCTACTTCGTCGGCAATACTGCGGTCAAGTTGTGCACCATTATCTATGACGTCAATGAGTTTGTCATACACCTTGCTGGGCAGATACTTGAACATTTTTTCTTTGTTGAATACATACTTGGCATAATATTCTGACGGACGTTCCGCTGGAACTGCCACTGTAACGGGGTTTTTCTTAAACGCCGTCTCAACTACTCTGAATCTCAATTTTGACATAATTACCTTGAGTTGAAATTGTTGGTTTATAAATATATTAGAGTAAAAAAATCTTTTGTTTCTTTTGTTCCCGGGAAGGCGATCAAACCCGCCCGGGTTGTTATTTACTGATTCTATTTAATATTAATCAGATTTTAGAGCGATTATAGGTTATATGCTGATTCACCATGCTCATAAATATCAAGTCCTTCTTCTTCAATACGAGGTGTAACGCGAAGACCGTGTATGATATCAAGTCCTTTGAAGATTAAGAAGCCCATTCCTGCTGCCCAGCAACCAATGACTACGGCACCGAACAACTGTGCAAGGAAGAGAGAAGTACCACCGCCGTAGAATAAACCTTGGCTGGTAGAGAAAAGTCCTGTCAATAGGGTTCCGAGGAAACCGCAGACACCGTGGACTGAAGAAGCACCAACGGGATCATCTATCTTCAACACTTTATCTATAAATTCTACTGAGAAGATCATGATTATACCGCAGATAGCACCAATGATAACTGAACCCATTCCGGATACTGCATCGCAACCTGCTGTGATACCTACTAAACCTGCCAAAATACCGTTTAGGGTGAGAGACAGAGATGGTTTTCCGTACTTAAACCAGCTTACGAGCAGTGCAAAGAAACCACCGGCACAAGCTGCAAGATTGGTTGTTAGGAATACATGTGAGATTGCGATTTGATCACCTTTGCTTGCGGCTGCAAGTTGTGAGCCAGGATTGAATCCGAACCAGCCAAACCAAAGAATGAATACACCGAGAGCTGCTATTGTAAGACTGTGCCCCGGAATGGCCCTTGATTGTCCGTTTTTAGCATATTTGCCAATACGTGGGCCAAGGATGGCTGCACCAACCAATGCTATCCAACCGCCGACAGAGTGCACGATCGTAGAGCCGGCAAAATCGTGGAATGTTGCTCCGAATGTACTCATCATGAACGAGCCTTCATCGCCATTCATCAACCAGCCGCCACCCCAAGTCCAGTGGCCGGAAATAGGATAGATCAAAACGCTAATAAAGATGGTATATATGATGTACATGGAGAACTTTGTACGTTCGGCCATAGCACCGGATACGATTGTCGCCGCTGTGGCGCAGAATACGGTTTGGAATATCAAGAAACCCTCGGTAGGCAATCCGCCACCATCGTAGAATGCAAGGTTGAAAAGATGAGGCATTCCGATGAAACCACCGGCACCGAACATTAATCCGAAACCAATGCACCAGTACAATAATGATCCGAGCATGAAGTCAACGAAGTTCTTCATTAAGATATTGGCTGTATTCTTAGTACGGGTAAAACCTGCTTCCACTAAAGCAAAACCCGGCTGCATGAAGAATACCAACATGGCTGCCAATAACATCCATACGGTGTTTAAACCGTTAACTAAATCACCTACCGTGTCAGGAGCGACTGCATCTGCAGGTACTTCTACTGCGGCAATAACCTGAGTTGCTGTTGCTGCTATACTATCGGTAGCTACGGAATCTTGTGCAAATGTTTTAGTTGCAAAGCAGAATACCATAAGAATAGCCCCTACTATCCAGAACTTGGCAAAATTGCGTCTTATATATTTATCCATAATCTCTTTACTTATATTTAGTTGTATTGTATTTTTATTTGTTGTGGTTTGTACCGTCCTCTCTTATTTTTCCTGTTCGGCATTGTAAAGAGCTATGTCACCACGTTCGGCGGTACGGATGCGTATGGAATCGTCAACGGGAACGATGAAGATACGGCCGTCACCGATTTCGCCAGTCTGGGCAGATTTGATAATTGCCTGAACCGTCTTTTCCACATTTTATCACGCACTACAATAGAGATTAAAATACGTTCAATAGAACTGGTGTCATACATCACACCACGGTAAATACGGGCTTGTCTGGATTTACCAATACCTCTTACCTCATAGTAAGAGAACCATTCAATGTCCGCTTCGAGTAGTGCATCTTTCACTTCCTCGAATTTGATTTTACGGATGATTGCTTCAATCTTCTTCATACCTTACTTTTTTAATTATACTATAGTTGTGTACTACTACTACTTTTTTAGAAACTCATACCAAATACTAAATAAGTTTTGTCGGCGGCTGGAGATGCAATGGCTTGAACAAAGACCGGAATTGAAAAGCTGTCTGTAATCTTTAATGTTTTTGCAGCTTTCAATGAAATGTCGGTTACTCCGTTAATTTTTTCTCCGGTGTACATATACGACTTGGTCGATATGCCGATAGACGGAGTAAGAGTAACATCTCCGGGACAAGCTATGTCGTAAGCAGCATTGAAATAGGTAGAGTAGTTTTGATCTCCGTCTAAATTCTTATCTGCTCCTGCAAACATGGTTGCTACCGAAAGAGTAAGAGGTGCTTTGTCACCGAAATAGTAACTAACAGCTCCTTCAAAATAGTGACTGTCCTTGTAATAACCATATTTTGCGCTTTCGCCAGACCACCAATAATCAGTCATCGTAAGACTCAATCCACCAATGCTATAACTCAAGGCAACGTCAAATTCCTTTGGATCTAATTCTGTGGTACTTGTACTTCCCCAAGCCGAAAGAGAAAGGCCTTTATAAGCCAATCCCAAAGAAGGCTGAATGGACGAACCCGAACCCTGATCAAAACCACGCCAAACATATTTGTTTACTACATCTGCGCCTAATGATACATCAACTTTGTCTTGAGCCTTTGCTGTGAAAGGCATTCCCACTGATAATAACACTATTGCTATTACCCCCAATTTTACGTTTTTTGCTTTCATACTTTCTACAATTTAAGTTTAGAAGAATTGCGGATGATCGGTCCGAAACTTATAGTATTGCGCTTCAACTATTTAATAGTATAGCCCTTTTAATTGTGGGATTTATCGGTTTCCTGTCGCCGATAGTCGTTTTGTTTCAATAAGATATGTGTTGAGATTGTGGCTTTCCGGTTTATCTTAACCAGTTTTTGATTCGATTCATCGCTTCTTGACAATCTTCATAGTTGCCGAAAGCTGTCAACCGAAGATATCCTTCTCCACTGGGACCGAATCCTACGCCGGGTGTGCCCACCACATTGGCCTCATACAACATCTGTTCAAAGAACCGCCAGGAACCAATTCCATTAGGCGTTTTCAGCCAGATGTATGGAGCATTTACGCCACCGTACACTTTTAATCCGGCTTCTTCCAGCCCCTCTTTCATTGTTCGGGCATTGTTCATATAGTAATCAATCGTTTTCTTTATTTGTTTTTTTCCTTCCGGAGTGTAAATTGCTTCAGCGGCCCGTTGGGTAATATAGGAGGTGCCGTTGAACTTAGTACATTGGCGGCGATTCCATAGGCGATTCAGCGGAATGCGTTCACCGGTTAGTGTAGCTGCCGTGAGTTCTTTCGGCACTACAGTATATCCGCAACGTACTCCTGTAAAACCAGCCGTTTTAGAAAAACTGCGGAACTCTATCGCGCATTTCTTTGCTCCTTTTATTTCGTAGATGGAGTGGGGTACATTCTTTTCTTGTATGAATGCTTCGTATGCGGCATCAAACAAAATCAAGGTATCATTTGCCAGTGCATAGTCCACCCATTTTTTTAATTGCGATTTCGTTAAGGTCGTTCCTGTCGGGTTGTTGGGGTAACAGAGATAAACAATATCTACTCGCTTCTCCGGAACTTCGGGAATGAAGTCGTTTTCGCATGTGCAAGGCATGTAGGTTATATTGCTCCATTTACCATTCTCCTCCAATACTCCAGCCCGTCCACTCATCACATTGCTGTCGATATATACCGGGTAAATGGGATCAGTTACTCCAACGCTGTTGTCATGACGAAGGATGTCTCCTATATTTCCGGTATCACTTTTTGCGCCATCATTTACAAAGATCTCTGTTGAACTGAAGGATATGCCTCTGGGTGCATAATCATGTTTGATGATTTCTTCGATAAGGAAGTCATATCCTTGTTCAGGTCCATATCCGCGAAATGTTGTAGCATCAGCCATTTCTTCAACTGCCTTGTGCATTGCTTCGATACAAACCGGAGCTAATGGGCGGGTGACGTCTCCAATGCCCAAGCGGATTATTTTTTCATTAGGATGTGTTACTTTAAAAGTGTTTACCTTTGCAGCTATATCAGAAAATAAATAACTTCCAGGTAATTTTAAAAAATGCTCATTTACTAAAGCCATGTCTTTGTTTCTTGTTTTAAGTTACTCTTTGTTGTTGGTTAATTGTCCATTATTTCAATTTCTCCGTCGAAGACTCGTGTTGCTCCTCCGGTCATGAGTACGTGGTTGGTTGTCACGTCCCATTCTATCGTTAGTGTGCCACCATCCATGATGATGGTCGATTTTCTTTTCGCTCGTCCGGTCATTGCAGCGGCAACAGCTGTGGCGCAAGCGCCTGTTCCGCAGGCCTGAGTAATTCCGGATCCTCTTTCCCATACCCGCATCCTGATTTTTCCATCTTCCAGAATCTGTGCAAATTCCGTGTTAATCCGTCCGGGAAACCAAGGATGATTTTCTAGTTTTGGGCCTACTTTGGTGAGATCAATTTTGTTGATATCTTCAACGAAGATCACTAGGTGAGGATTTCCCATAGATACGGTGGTACCGATAAATTCTTCGCTGTCCGTTTTTATAGATTGCTCTTTCATCGGCTTCTTTCCCTGTCCGTCATAGTCCACAGGTTCGTCCGCCGGCATTCCCATATCTACCGTAACCGTATCTACTTTATGATCTTCAATATGAAGTTTTAGAATTTTTATACCCGACAGGGTGTCGAGGGTAATCGAGGTCTTTGTGGTGAGTCCGTACTCATATAAGTATTTACCTATACAACGAGTTGCGTTGCCACACATTTTAGCTTCGGAGCCGTCTGCGTTAAAGATACGCATACTGAAATCCGCATGATCGGAATGTCCTATAAGTACCAGACCGTCACTGCCAATTCCCGTATGCGGAGCGCTCCATGCAATCGAAAGCTCTTCCGGCTTTTCGATAGGGTACTTCGTAGTATCTATATAGATATAGTCATTACCCGCCCCATGCATTTTGGTGAATTTAACCGTTCTTGTCATTTTGTACTTCGTTGGTTGGTTATAACATCCTTTTGCTTGATTACTTTGCAAATATACGACATTTTGATTTATTATTTTATAAAAAGTATATCTATTTTCTATTTTTTTTCTTTGACTTTCATTTTGTTTTAATAAGGCACTTCTAACTTTCAAATTTAATATTTAGATGTGTTTATTTGAGCATATTGTAATTTTAAGAGTCTCTTTTGCATATTGCTTCTTTTGATATTCTGTGAAAATACTTGTTTTTAGCTTAAAAATAGGTCTATAACTCAAAAAATGACTAAGTAGAAATGCCATTATGTAAACTGTTTATTGCTTTTTGCTTACTAAATGATTCTCTCTTTATTCTTTGGTTAGTAACTGTTGTAGTAGTGTAGGTTCATTTGTGGTGATGAAATCCGCTCCCTGTTGAATGGCCCATTTCATATCTTTAGCATCGTTTACGGTCCAGAGATTCACCTTCATACCCAGATCGTGACATTCTTTAATCCATTCGGGATACTTTTGGAAGACACTGATATGATAATCCGGTCCGGTGCAACCTATCTCCTTTAATTCTTTTGGGGACAGATTGCCCTCCAGATAATAGACTGGAGTACCTTTGGGAGCCTTGTGGATAAATTCTTTTACGGCATGCAAAGAGAATGAAATATAAACCATACGATTTTCTAGGTGAGCCTTTTTGATCATCTTTAGTATTTTACTGACTGCTATTGTTTCCTTTTCGGGAGTACTGTGTGCCTTCAGTTCAAGGATGAGATGCGTTTTTAGTTCCTTGGCCCGATCTACATACATTTTCAGCGTGGGAAGATTTTCGCCGTTATTAAGGAGCAGGTCGGTGCATTCCTTTAGAGTTGCATCTTCCATTTTTACTCCTTTATAAGAGGAGTCGTGGTTGATTACCAGTTTTTTGTCAGCAGTAAGCCATACGTCGAACTCGGAACCATAGCAGCCGATGGAGTCGGCTTTTGTCAGTGAAGCAATGCTGTTTTGAGCAGAGCCACTTATTTTCCAATAACCACGGTGGGCAATGACTTGCGTGGTTTGGGCTTGCAGCAGACTTTCTGTCATGAAGCATACTGCCGCAGTGAGTAAGATGCTTTTCAGATTCATATTCTTATCAGGTTTTAAACTTTTGTTGCCAAAGATAGTAAAAAGAGCAAAGAGAAAGAATTGGGGAAGATTAAAATTAGATGAAACATTTATGTCGTGACCTTGGAAGGAAACCTCTCTTTTGTATATATATGATTTGTTTATCAGCAATGGATGTTTTCTGCAGGTGGTTTTCCGAGATAGGATAAGTCATTGGTTGATTGGAGCAAATGGCTTATTGGAGTTCGAATCATAGATTAATTCATGCGAATTGCGTACTTTTATTTTCTGCAGTAATGCTTTCTTGACTTCGGGATGTTCAGCTATATTATAAGGATGCGCATGATGCTGGTATTAACAGAAATAGGACATTTTTGTCCCATTATCAAGTGCAATAGAGATCATGGTGATGATAGAATTTACTTATAAAAAATAGTGCAATTGTTCTTCTGCTAAAAAAGGTGATAACATTTGTTCTAAGGAGAATTATTCCGATTAAAGTAAAAACTATAATTTTGATTAACATTAGAAATCTAACCAAAATTTCAATTAACTATAGGAATTCATAAATAAAAGATTCCCCGCACTTCACAGTGGAGGGAACCAAACAAACAAACAAAATCAAACAAACTTTGCAATGCTTAATTTAGAGTTCTGTTGCAAAACGTAAAACGTCTTTTTAATTCAATTCTCCGAATTGCTTCGAAAGAAGAACTCATGATTGCAGGTTTGTTCTTTCTCTTTGATATCATATATCTTATTTCATAGAAATGCTTCTGGACATATCTCCATTTATTCTTATAGAAGGCATCACGTAGTAGATGCCATTATTCCCTATCACGGTACAAAGATAGTAATTGTATATTTATAGGGGTGTATTTACGCCTATTTATTAATAGTTTTTTGTATGAGTCTGTTTTTAGGAGATAGAGACGTCTCGCTAAGTCTAACTACTTAACTTCTCGCATAACGAATGCTTATGCGATAACTGAGTGATTGAAGCCCTATATGGAAGTTATTTCCGTTGCTGTAAATTCGAAGAAGTATTCATTTAGAATTGAATAGCTATTTACTCAATAGAGTTCGCAGGTTTCGTCGTTGCTATAATAGATTTTATTTGTTGACTAAAGGGAAAAGTAGAATTCCCCTAAACGTTACTCTACTAATTCCACTGTATTTTAGAATAGATCCTATATTTATAACGTTGCAATCTATATTTGTTGGCAATTGCCATTTGCTTGTTGAGTTGAGCTTTCTACAAGGGAAAAGTGGTCGCTCCCTATATTAATGTGTGCCAAAGTAAAAAGGGAACTGCCTCAAAAGTCCTTCAATACGCCAATTGTACAGTAGTTAGGTACATGAGGTAGAGCTGAAGAATTGACTTTTCAGACAGTTCCCTGATTAATAGGATTCTTTGCTTTTAGGTTTTTATATCGGGCAGGTTACTTTTCATTTTTCGTAAGCTTCTTCGTGTACATCAAGTATGGCGCGTCCACTAGGATCATTCTTTCCTTTAAAGTGATTATCCCATGCAAGGGCTTCGGCAGTGGAACAAGCAATACTTGGCACGCTTGGTACGCTACGCGCTGCACTAGTACTAGGAAAATGTTCTTCGAAGATGCTACGATAATAGTATTCTTCTTTGTTGAGGGGCGTGTTGATAGGGAAACGTTCCGCAGCATTGGTCATTTGCTCGTCAGTTACGGCTTCTGCAGTCATCGCTTTCAGCGTGTCGATCCAGTTATAGCCGACGCCGTCAGAGAATTGTTCCTTCTGACGCCATACGACGCTCTCGGGAAGCATATCGGCAAATGCTTCGCGTACAATTTTCTTTTCAATAACTTTGCCTGCACACATTTTTGCTTCCGGATTGAGTCGCATTGCTACATCGAGAAACTCTTTGTCAAGGAAGGGAACTCGACCTTCTACCCCCCATGCTGCCAGACTTTTATTGGCCCGAAGGCAGTCGTATAGATAGAGTTTGGATATTTTGCGGAGGGTTTCTTCGTGAAAGGCTTGTGGGGTGGGAGCTTTGTGGAAGTAGAGGTAACCACCAAAAATTTCGTCGGCTCCTTCACCGCTAAGTACCATCTTGATGCCCATGGATTTGATGACGCGAGCTAGCAAGTACATCGGAGTGGATGCACGGACGGTGGTTACATCATAGGTTTCGATGAAATAGATCACATCGCGCAAGGCGTCTATACCTTCTTGAATAGTATAGTTAATCTCGTGATGTATTGTCCCGATATATTGGGCTACTTCACGTGCCTTGATCAAGTCGGGTGAACCATTGAGTCCGATGGCAAAAGAGTGGAGTTGTGGCCACCAAGCTTCTGACTTATTATTTGTTTCAATACGTTTACGTGCATATTTCTTGGCAATGGCGGAAATAACAGAACTATCCAAACCGCCCGAAAGTAATACGCCATAAGGTACATCACTCATTAACTGACGTTGTACGGAAGCTTCCAGTGCATCGTGTACGTCGCTGACTTTGGCATCGTTGTCTTTCACGGCTTCGTAAGAACTCCAGTCTCGCTGGTACCAACGTTTCATCTTGCCTTCACTTCCCAGGTAATAATGTCCGGGTAAGAAAGGCTCATATTCTTCGCAGAATCCTTCAAGGGCTTTTAGCTCACTAGCGCAATATATTTTTCCGTCGGCATCGCGACCGATATACAGCGGGATGACCCCGATAGGATCGCGTGCGATGAGGAAATCATCTTTCTCTTCGTCATAAAGGGCAAAGGCGAAGATACCACTGAGGTCTTCGAGGAAGTTGATACCTTTATCTTTATAGAGAGCTAGAATGACCTCGCAGTCACTTCCGGTTTGAAAATCGTATTTACCTGCGTATTGCTCACGTATTTCGCGGTGGTTGTAGATTTCACCATTTACCGCCAAAATTTGCTTGTGATTGGGTGAGTAGAGAGGTTGTCCACCACTTTCTGGGTCCACAATAGAAAGGCGTTCGTGTGCAAGGATGGTTGACCCACCTACATAAATACCACTCCAGTCTGGTCCTCGGTGACGGATTTTCTGCGCCATTTTAAGCGCTTTACGACGTAGTTCAGGTGTTTGCGCTTTTATGTTGAAGATGCCTGCAATTCCACACATAATAGATTGTTGTTTTGGGGGTTACTAGATTGTTTTATTTTGATAGTAAACGCAGCTTAACCTTGTGGCTTTGCTGCGTTTATACCCTTCTTTATTAGGTAAAAGTAATATTATTTATTCAAATAAGCGTCAATTTCCTCTGCTATTTTTCTACCGCTTGCCATGGCTCGTACTACCAGACTGGAACCACTTGCAGCATCGCCTGCAACAAATACGTTTTTAGCAAACTCTGGTTGTTCAGGTTTTAAGTAGCCCATAGCTAGAAGTACCATGTCGGCTTGGATGTCTTCTCTCTTTCCGGTAAACTTCATGGTAGAGCGACCGCCATTAGGATCAGGTATCCATTCCACTTCTTCCACTTGTGCGCCAGTCAGTTTCCCATTTAAACTCATGAAAGTCCTGGTTGCAAGGCTCCATCGACGGGTACATCCTTCTTCGTGACTAGATGTTGTCTTTAGCACGACTGGCCATTGCGGCCATGGGGTATCAGGATTATGACCTTCGGGAGGTTGGGGCAGTATTTCAATTTGTGTAACGCTTTTTGCACCGTGACGGATGCTTGTTCCGATACAGTCGGAGCCCGTATCTCCACCACCAATAACGAGTACGTGCTTGCCTTTGGCGTTGATTAATTTATTTTTCGGGATGGTTTCTCCGTCGAGTAGTTCGTTTTGCTGTGAGAGCATTTCTAAAGCAAAGTAGACCTGATCAAGAGGACGACCGGGTACATCAAGGTCGCGTGCCGTTGGCGTTCCTGTACAAATACTGTAGGCATCAAATCCTTCCGGCAATTTATTTACATCAATGTGCACTCCCATTTCAAATTTGATGCCTTCGGCTTCAAGGATCTCTATACGGCGATCTATCACGCCCTTATCCAATTTGAAATTGGGGATGCCATAGCGAAGTAATCCCCCAGGACGGTTTTTACTGTCGAAGATAGTGACTTCATATCCTTTGCGGTTTAGCCGATTGGCTACCACCAATCCGGCGGGGCCGGCACCGATTACGGCTACCTTCTTTCCGTTTCTCTTTGGAGTGATGGGTTGTATGTATCCTTCACGGAATGCAGCTTCCGAAATGGCAGCTTCATTTTCGCGAATGGTGACGGGCTCGTTGCAAGAGAGTTGTAGTACGCAGGCCTTTTCGCATGGAGCGGGACAAATACGCCCCGTAAATTCAGGAAAGTCGTCCGTAGATACTAGTATCTCATAGGCCTCACGCCATTTTCCTTTGTATAGTGCATCCTGATATTCAGGTTGTTTGTTACCCAGCGGGCATGCCCAATGGCAAAACGGTATACCACAATCCATGCAGCGTGATGCCTGAAGTTTACGATCATGGCTGTTCAATGTTTGTTCCACCTGACTAAAGTCGGTGATGCGTTCGTGGACAGGGCGGTATCCCGCTTCCTGTCGCGGTATCTTTAAAAAAGCTTTAGGATCTCCCATTGTTCTAAGTTTTTACAAATTACTAATAATCTCTCTGCATATCTGCAATCTTCTGTTGCAGTTTCATCATCTGTTCTTCTTGAAGCACTTTTTTATACTCAATAGGTACTACTTGAATAAACTGATCTACATAGTGTCCCCAGTCATCAAGCATAGTACGGGCCAGCTTTGACCCGGTATAGAGGTAGTGCTGACGGATAAGTTCGTGCAATTCTTTGCGATAAGAAGCTTCTTCGATAAGAGAGAGTTCTACCATTTCCATGTTACAAAAGTAATCAAAATTTCCTTCTTTGTTCCATACATAAGCTACACCACCGCTCATTCCGGCTGCGAAGTTACGTCCTGTCTCGCCAAGCACAACCACACGTCCGCCGGTCATGTATTCGCAACAGTGATCGCCCACACCTTCTACCACGGCAATGGCTCCTGAATTACGTACTGCAAAGCGTTCGCCTACGCGCCCGTTGATATATACTTCACCGCTGGTTGCACCATAAAGTAATGTATTGCCTGCGATTGTGTTCTTTTCTGCTTCAAAGTTACTGCGTACGGGTGGCAACACTGCGATGCGTCCGCCGCTCAGGCCCTTGCCCAGATAATCGTTAGCTTCTCCCTCAAGTTTAAAGTTGACACCCGGTACGAGAAAGGCACCGAACGATTGTCCAGCCGAACCTTTGAATTTTATGCTGAGTGTGTTTTCCGGTAGACCCGCTTCACCGTATTTAGTGGCAATAGTTCCTGAGAGCATGGCTCCAACAGCACGGTCGGTATTGGCAATGGCGTATTCCAATGAAACGTCTTTCTTTTTATCGATGGCATTGGCAGCTGCATGAATCATTTCTACATCTTTAACATGCTCAATGCCATGTTGTTGGTTGATGATATGATGGATGGCCGCATCGTTGTTGATACGGGTAAGTACCTTATCAAAGTTAATAAGTTGGTGTTTTTTGATTCCATCATCTTGCTTCCTAATAATCAAATCCGTACGTCCAATAATATCGTCCAGTTTCTCTACTCCGATTTCAGCAAGTAGTTCGCGCACTTCCTGAGCGAGGAAGGTAAAGAAGTTGACCAAATATTCGCTTCGTCCGTGGAAGCGTTTGCGAAGTTCTTCGTTTTGTGTAGCCACACCTACAGGGCAGGTATTCTGATGACATTTACGCATCATTACGCAACCCAGCACAATCAATGCGGAAGTAGCGAAACCAAATTCTTCTGCTCCTAGCATAGCCATAAGCACGATATCCCGTCCAGTCTTTAGTTGTCCGTCAGTTTGTAGCATTATTTGCCCTCGAAGTCCGTTGATGACAAGTGTTTGTTGCGTTTCGCTTAGTCCGAGTTCGGGAGAGATTCCTGCATAGCGGATGGAGGAAGCTGGAGATGCACCTGTACCTCCTTCCGCGCCTGAGATTACGATGAGATCTGCTTTTGCCTTTGCCACACCAGCTGCAATGGTTCCCACACCGCTCTCGGCTACTAGTTTCACGCTGACCTTAGCTTTTGGATTGACATTCTTTAAATCAAAGATGAGCTGTGCCAAGTCTTCAATAGAGTAGATGTCATGATGGGGAGGAGGAGAAATAAGTGAAATACCGGGGATGGAGTGACGTGTTTTGGCTATTACTTGGTCCACCTTAAATCCCGGTAACTGTCCGCCTTCACCAGGTTTTGCCCCTTGGGCTATTTTGATTTGTATTTCATCGGCGTTAACCAAATAGTCTGCTGTTACGCCGAAACGACCGGATGCAACTTGCTTGATGGCGCTACGCATACTGCTACCATCGGGTAGCGGAGTGAAACGTGCACTATCTTCGCCACCTTCACCTGTGTTACTGCGACCGTGTATTTTGTTCATAGCAAGTGCCATTGCTTCGTGAGCTTCTTTACTGATAGAACCATAGCTCATAGCTCCTGTTACGAAACGGTGCATGATATTTTCCACCGGCTCTACTTTATCAATAGAGATGGGCTTGCGACGAAAGTCCCAAAAGTCGCGCAGGAAGATAGGTACTTCCTTATTATTAACTAATGAAGTATATTCTTTAAATTTTTTGTAACTGCCCAAGCGCGTAGCCAATTGTAGGGTACTGATTGTTTCAGGATTCCAAGCATGTTTTTCACCATCTTTGCGGTAGGCGTATAAGCCATTGTTTGGAAGTAGTTGACGCTCTATGCTTTCGGCAAAACCAGCATCATGGAAAGCAGTAGCATCACGCGCTACTTCGTCCAAACGGATTCCACCAATGGTTGATTTCATCCCACCAAAATAGGCATTGCTTAGCTCTTCACTTAAGCCAATTGCTTCGAAAATTTTGGCACCGCGATAGGAGCGGATGGTACTAATACCCATCTTGCTGATTATTTTGAATAGGCCTTTGCAAATGGCTTTGATGTATTTTTTCTCTGCAGTAGCATAGTCCAGTTGGATTTCTTTTTTTGTTACCAATTGGTCAATAATGGCAAATGCCATGTAAGGATTTAGTGCGCTAGCTCCAAAACCGAGTAGCAGGGCTGCGTGCATTACTTCACGAATCTCACCGCTTTCTACGATCAATGCTGTTTGCACACGTTTGCCCACAGAAATAAGGTGGTGGTGTACAGCACTGACGGCCAGCAATGAAGGGATAGCGGCATGGGTAGCATCTACGTCGCGGTCGGACAATATAATATAATTGACACCTTCCGTAACAGAATCTTCCGCTTCTTTGCAAAGAGTGGCAATGGCTTCCTGTAATCCGGAACGACCTTTGGCAACTTCAAATACCATCGGGAGTTTCACCGTTTGAAATCCTTTATAACGGATATTGCAAAGAATATCCAGCTGTGCATTACTCAGAATAGGGTCATTTAGACTGACCATCTTGCAGTGCTTGGCACTTGGAGTCAGAATATCCATTCCTACGGCACCGATGTATTCGGTCAACGACATCACCAATTCTTCACGCAACGGATCAATCGGCGGATTGGTTACCTGCGCAAATTGCTGGCGAAAGTAATTAAAGAAAAGTTGTGGGCGGTCTGTCAGTATAGCCAACGGAGTATCGTTACCCATCGAGTTGATAGGTTCGGCTCCGTTCAGTGTCATTGGAGTGATCAGGCGTTCAATGTCTTCTTTTGAATAACCGAACGTACGAAGCATGGAATCATAGTTTTCCACTTTATGATCGATCTTACGTCCGCTCTTTAATTCGTCTAATTCAATACGGTTGTTGGTAAGCCATGTACGATATGGTCTTGCTTCGCCCAATTGTTTTTTTAGCTCCCCGTCGTAGTAGATTTGTCCTTTTTCGGTATCTACCATTAATATTTTGCCAGGTTGCAGACGTCCTTTTTCTTTGATTTCGGTTGGTTCAAAGTCCATTACACCTACTTCACTAGCCACAACCATCATGTCGTTATGAGTAATAAGATAGCGTGCAGGTCGCAAGCCGTTGCGGTCAAGCATTCCGCCTGCATAGCGCCCATCACTGAAGAGTAGAGCAGCTGGACCGTCCCAAGGTTCCATCAGAATGGAATGATATTCGTAAAATGCTTTTAAGTCTTCGCTGATCGGATTTTTTTCGTTGAAAGATTCTGGTATTAGCATTGCCATGGCATGCGGCAGACTCAGTCCACTCATGACAAGAAATTCCAATACATTATCCAATGATGCACTATCGCTCATGCCTGCTTGAATGATAGGACGAATATCTTTTATATCACCTAAAGTCGGTGAAGAAAGAACACTTTCACGGGCTTCCATCCAGCCACGGTTACCACGGATTGTATTAATCTCACCGTTGTGTGCCAAGAGACGGAATGGTTGTGCCAGTCCCCATGTAGGAAATGTATTTGTACTGAAACGAGAGTGTACCAATGCCAGTCCGCTGGTAAAGTAATTGTTTGTCAGGTCAGGAAAGTAGTTGCGCAGTTGCAATGAAGAGAGCATCCCTTTATAAACAATATTTTTAGTAGATAAAGAGACGATATAAAAGTCTTTTCGGGTAGATATTTCTGAGTTTTCCACCTTATTTTCTATCTTCTTTCTAATCGTGTAAAGCTTTCGATCGGCTGTCTCGCTATCCGCAAATCCGGTAATGAAAATCTGTTTAATGTCGGGTTCTGCTGATAGTGCCGATTCACCGAGAATCTTCGGACAAGTGGGTACGTTACGCAGATGCATTAACGTTAATCCTTCTTTCTCAATTTCTTCGATGATGATACTTAGAATAGCACCTTGATCTTTCTCATTTTTGGGAAGAAAGAGAAGGCCTGTGCCGTACTTACCTTTTTCGGGTACTGGGATTCCCTGCAAGAGGATGAACTCGTGTGGAATCTGTAACATGATTCCTGCACCATCTCCGGTTTTATTATCTGCACCTTCCGCTCCGCGGTGCCGCATATTTTCCAAGACTTTCAATGCCGACTCTACTAAATCGTGGGATTTTCCCCCGTGAATGTTAACCAGCATTCCGACTCCACATGCATCGTGTTCGTTGGTAGCGTCGTATAAACCCATCTGATTGGGCTGTCGCTGATAAGGGGTTGCTTTTGTTTTGTTGTTAAAAAGTTCTTTTTCCATCATTCTAAGTTTACTTAATTGCTTGATAATACCTATTGGATGTGTCAAAATGTCCTGCAAAGATAGATATTTAATTGCAAAGTGACACCAATTTTTGATGCTTTATATATTAATAAATGCACATATCTTTATATGCTATTGTAAATTATAAAAATATATCCTGTTTTAATAACAGTTTATAATCAATTATGGTTGAAATAGTTTTAAAATGAAAGTTTGGCTTTTCGTTTTTCTAAAAACATCTCTTTTCCCTTTTTACTCTTAAAATTGCTAATCTCTGTTTTTTTGATAAATAATTAAGGGAAATATTAACTTTATGTTCGTAAGAATATGTATCTTTGCATCGCAAAATTAAATACTATTTATTATGTGTGGAATCGTAGGCTATATTGGTAAAAGAAAAGCCTATCCCATTCTTATCAAAGGACTGAAGCGGTTGGAGTATCGCGGATATGATAGTGCAGGGGTAGCATTAATCAGTGATAACCGACAATTAAATGTGTATAAAACGAAGGGCAAGGTTTCGGATTTAGTTAATTTCGTTGTTCAAAAAGATATTTCGGGAAGTATAGGTATTGCACACACTCGTTGGGCTACGCATGGGGAACCTAGTCCTGCCAATGCCCATCCCCATTATTCCTCCTCTGAAAGACTAGCTCTCATCCATAACGGCATTATTGAAAATTATGCCATCCTCAAAGAAAAACTTCAAGCAAAAGGTTATAAATTTAGAAGTAGTACTGACACCGAGGTGCTTGTACAACTGATTGAGTATATTCAAGTAACGAATAATCTTGATTTACTTACTGCCGTGCAGTTGGCTCTTGGCGAAGTGGTTGGCGCTTACGCCATTGCGGTACTAGATAGGAATAATCCCGATCAGATCATTGCTGCCCGTAAGAGTAGTCCGTTGGTAGTCGGCATCGGTGAAGATGAGTTCTTTCTTGCATCGGATGCTACACCTATTGTGGAGTATACGGATAAAGTCGTCTATTTGGAGGATGAAGAGATTGCTGTGTTGCGCATAGGTGAAAAGTTGAAAGTGGTTAATTTGCATAATGTGGAGTGTCCGCATGAGGTGAAAACGGTAGCATTGAATATCGGTCAGTTGGAGAAGGGGGGATATCCTCACTTTATGTTAAAGGAGATTTTTGAACAACCGGGATGTATTCACGATTGTATGCGTGGGCGTATTAATGTTGAAAGCACTAATGTTGCCCTATCGGCTGTGATTGATTATAAGGAGCGTTTACTTGCTGCAAAACGGTTTATCATTGTGGCATGTGGTACATCCTGGCATGCCGGGCTTATCGGCAAGCATTTAATTGAAAGTTTCTGCCGTATACCAGTGGAAGTGGAATATGCTTCTGAGTTCCGTTATCAGGACCCTGTGATCAATAGTAATGATGTGGTAATTGCTCTTTCACAGAGTGGTGAAACTGCCGATACGTTGGCAGCCGTGGAATTGGCTAAAAGCCGTGGCGCTTTTATCTATGGCATTTGTAATGCGATTGGATCGTCTATTCCGCGTGCAACTCATACCGGTTCGTACATTCATGTCGGTCCGGAGATTGGAGTGGCTTCTACTAAAGCATTTACCGGACAGGTGACGGTGCTTACTATGCTGGCGTTGACATTAGCCCGACAGAAGGGGACCATTGACGAGGGTCAGTTTCTTGAAGTAGTTAAAGAACTGAATCATATTCCGGAGAAAATGCAAGAGGTGTTGAAGTTGAATGATTGCATAGCTGAGTTGTCGAAGACTTTTACTTATGCCCATAACTTCATCTACTTGGGACGCGGTTATAGTTATCCTGTAGCTTTGGAAGGTGCATTGAAATTGAAAGAGATTTCTTATATACATGCAGAAGGTTATCCGGCAGCCGAAATGAAGCATGGACCTATTGCTTTGGTTGATGCGGAGATGCCTGTGGTCGTGATTGCCACGCACAATGGATTGTATGAGAAGGTGTTGAGTAATATACAGGAGATAAAAGCCCGAAAGGGTAAAGTGATAGCATTGGTAACGAAGGGAGATACGGTGATTAGTAAGATTGCGGATAGATGTATCGAACTTCCTGAAACATTGGAATGCCTTGATCCGCTGATTGCAACGGTTCCACTGCAGCTACTGGCTTATCACATTGCCGTATGCAAAGGGATGGATGTGGATCAGCCCAGAAACTTGGCAAAGTCAGTTACGGTAGAATAGTCGATTACGGTAGAGAATGGGTGGGCGATGGTAAATCTAAAATATTTGCTCAGATTCGCTTGGATAAGAATAATATAAGTGGATAATTCAGAATAATTTTACTACTGTTAGTTTGGTAAGCTTCTGATTGATGATATTCATAAGAAATAGAAAGTAAGGATTTGAAGACAAAACAGTCTAATTAAGGTAAAACAGTCAAATAACTAGGTGTAGATGGAAGAACTGAAGCATGAGTGTGGCGTGGCTATGATACGCTTGTTGAAACCCCTATCATACTATGAAGAAAAGTATGGTACATGGATGTATGGTTTGAACAAACTCTATCTATTGATGGAGAAGCAACATAATCGCGGACAAGAGGGTGCCGGACTGGCGTGCGTGAAACTGGAAGCAAATCCCGGGGAGGAATATATGTTCCGGGAGCGGGCTCTAGGATCGGGAGCCATTACTGAAATATTCGGTACGGTGCAGGGTTATTTCAAAGATTTAAAGAGGGAACAATTGCATGATGCTGAGTTTGCAGAGCGCAGCTTGCCTTTTGCAGGAGAGGTTTATATGGGACATCTTCGCTATTCCACCACGGGCAAATCGGGGATGTCATACATACATCCTTTTTTGCGGAGGAACAACTGGCGTGCTAAGAATCTGGCTCTTTGTGGTAATTTCAATTTGACGAACGTAGATGAAATATTTGCTCGGATTACTGCTATTGGTCAGCATCCCCGCAAGTATGCCGATACTTACATTATGCTGGAGCAAGTAGGACATCGTCTTGATCGTGAAGTGGAGCGATTGTTTAATTTAGCCGAGGCGGAAGGACTGACAGGTATGAATGTAACGCACTATATTGAAGATCATATTGACTTAGCAAATGTATTGCGTACTTCGAGTAAAGAATGGGACGGAGGATATGTGATGTGTGGTTTGACCGGTAGTGGCGAGACTTTTGCATTGCGTGATCCTTGGGGAATACGTCCTGCATTCTGGTATCAGGATGATGAAATAGCCGTGTTAGCTTCGGAGCGTCCGGTGATTCAGACGGCATTCAATGTGACTGCCGAGTCTGTTCAAGAACTTAAGCCGGGACAGGCGATGTTGATTAACAGAGCCGGTAAAATGCGTACAGTACAAGTTAATAAGGTGCGTGAGGTGAGGCCTTGTTCTTTTGAACGGATTTATTTTTCACGTGGAAGTGATATTGATATATACAAGGAACGTAAGTTATTGGGTGAGAAATTAGTACCCAACATACTTAAAGCTATTGATACTGATTTGGATCATACTGTTTTTTCTTTCATACCAAATACGGCCGAAGTAGCTTTCTATGGAATGTTACAAGGATTGGATGAGTATTTAAATGAAGAGAAGGTGCAGCAGATCGCCGCATTGGGGCACAATCCCGATCTTGAAGAATTGGAAACTATTTTATCGCGTCGTATTCGTAGCGAGAAAGTGGCCATTAAGGATATCAAACTGCGTACATTTATTGCCGAGGGCAATAGTCGTAATGATTTGGCGGCTCATGTGTACGATATTACTTACGGCAGTTTGGTTCCCGGAGTAGATAATTTGGTGATTATTGATGATAGTATTGTGCGTGGAACAACGCTGAAACAAAGTATTATCGGTATTCTCGATCGCCTTGGACCAAAGAAAATTGTGATTGTTTCTTCTTCTCCGCAAGTGCGCTATCCCGATTATTACGGCATTGACATGGCCAAGATGAGTGAGTTCATCGCCTTTAAGGCAGCCATTGAATTGTTGAAGGAACGGGATATGAAAAATATTATCGAGTCCGCTTATCGTAAGTCGAAAGATCAGCTGGAGTTACCGAAAGAGCAAATGGTGAATTATGTCAAAGAGATATATGCACCTTTCACTGACGAGGAAATTTCTGCTAAAATGGTTGAGTTGCTCACTCCTAAAGGTATACAGGCGAAGGTGCAGATTGTATATCAGCCTTTGGAAGGTTTGCACGAAGCATGCCTTAATCATAGTGGTGATTGGTATTTCAGTGGTAATTACCCCACTCCAGGTGGCGTGAAGATGTTGAATAATGCATTTATTAATTATGTTGAGCAGGTTTACCAGTTTTAATAGATGCTTGTAAGACATAACGTAATGCTATAAATAGTCCCTTACGGGGGATTGTGATGAATAGGCTTTGTTGAGAAGCGTAAAGATGATAAGCGAAGATGATGGGTGAACACGATAAATAAAGACAATAAGTGAACATTGAATGAGCAAGCATTTTATTAAATACTCTTGCAGAAGCTAAATCTTTTTTCATATACGATGAGCATCTTAGCAAAAGCGGTAGGGTTTATCTGCAAAAGTATGAGGATGAAACATATATGGTACCCCGGACTTTTATGATATTCTTTAGAGAAAAAATCATAGTTGGCGGTAAACGGGTTAAAGAAGAAGCTGGATTTTTAGATAGTACATTATAAAGGCAAATGGTAAATATACAGATGAGAAATGTAACTCTTATCCTTGACGACGGGAGCTGTTTTCACGGCAAGTCGTTTGGTTATGAAAAGCCGGTAGCGGGAGAGGTCGTTTTCAATACAGCTATGTCGGGATATCCCGAGAGCTTGACGGACCCTTCTTATGCCGGGCAGTTGATGACGCTCACTTATCCTTTGGTGGGCAATTATGGTGTTCCGCCTTTCACGATTGAACCGAACGGGCTGGCTACTTTCATGGAAAGTGAACGGATTCATGCCGAAGCTATCATTGTGAGTGATTATAGTGAGAATTACAGTCATTGGAATGCGGTGGAGAGCCTTGGTGATTGGTTGAAACGTGAACAGGTGCCCGGTATTACTGGTATTGATACGCGCGAGTTGACAAAGGTATTGCGGGAGCATGGTGTGATGATGGGCAAGATTGTGTTTGACGATGAGCCTGATAAAGTGCCGGAAGCAGTGTATGCCGGAGTGAATTACGTAGATAAGGTAAGTTGCAAAAAAGTGATCCGTTACAACGAGGGGGCTGATAAGAAAAAAGTCGTTTTGGTGGATTGCGGCGTGAAGAATAATATTATCCGCTGTTTGTTGAAGCGGGATGTGGAAGTCATTCAAGTACCTTGGGACTACGATTATAACGGATTGGAATTTGACGGTTTGTTCATCTCTAACGGTCCGGGCGATCCTGATACTTGTGATGCTGCCGTACGGAATATTAGCAAAGCGATGAAGAATGAGAAACTTCCCATCTTTGGTATATGTATGGGTAACCAATTACTCTCAAAGGCTGGTGGAGCGAAGATCTACAAGCTGAAATATGGTCATCGCAGCCACAATCAGCCAGTGCGTATGGTAGGCACGGAGCGTTGCTTCATTACTTCGCAGAATCATGGTTATGCTGTAGATAATAATACCTTGACAGCCGATTGGGAACCACTTTTCATTAATATGAACGATGGCTCTAACGAAGGTATCAAGCATAAAAAAAATCCTTGGTTCTCGGCACAATTCCATCCGGAAGCTGCCAGCGGCCCTATGGACACGGAGTTCCTTTTCGATGAGTTTGTAAAGCTGCTCTGATAAATCCGTAAAGCTCCTAATTATAGAATAATAGGAGCTGATTGCTTTTAAAGCATCAAAAGAAATACATTTCCATTCATCATAATAAAGAATGACAATGAAAGAAAACAATATAAAGAAAGTCCTGCTACTTGGTTCCGGTGCATTGAAGATCGGAGAGGCCGGAGAGTTTGATTATTCCGGTTCGCAGGCACTGAAAGCATTGAAGGAAGAGGGTATTTATACTGTTCTTATCAATCCTAATATTGCGACGGTACAGACCTCCGAAGGGGTAGCCGATCAGATTTACTTCCTACCAGTTACACCGTATTTTGTAGAAAAGGTGATTGAGAAGGAACGTCCGGAAGGTATAATGCTGGCATTTGGTGGACAAACAGCCTTAAATTGTGGCGTGGCTCTCTATAAGGAGGGGACGCTTGAAAAATATGGTGTAAAGGTATTGGGAACTCCGGTTCAGGCCATTATTGATACGGAAGATCGCGAACTTTTCGTGAAGAAGTTAAATCAAATTGATGTTAAGACCATCAAGAGTGAGGCTGTTGAGAACGGAGTTGGTGCACGGCGTGCAGCGAAGGAACTCGGTTATCCGGTAATCGTCCGTGCTGCATATGCACTGGGCGGTTTAGGTTCAGGCTTTTGTGATAATGAAGAAGAACTGGACGTGCTAGTGGAAAAGGCGTTTGCTTTCTCACCGCAAGTTCTTATAGAGAAATCGCTTCGTGGCTGGAAAGAAGTAGAGTACGAGGTGGTGCGTGACCGTTTTGATAATTGTATCACGGTTTGCAACATGGAAAACTTCGACCCGTTAGGGATTCATACGGGTGAGTCTATCGTTATTGCTCCTTCTCAAACATTGTCCAATACCGATTATCATAAGTTGCGCGAATTAGCTATCCGTATCATCCGTCATATCGGTATCATAGGAGAATGCAATGTTCAATATGCATATGATCCTGAAAGTGAAGATTATAGGGTGATTGAGGTAAATGCCCGCTTGAGCCGTTCGTCGGCTTTGGCATCTAAAGCTACTGGCTATCCGCTAGCCTTTGTGGCCGCCAAACTAGGTCTGGGATATGGCTTATTTGATTTAAAAAACTCGGTGACGAAGACGACTAGTGCATTCTTTGAACCTGCACTAGACTATGTGGTTTGTAAGATTCCGCGATGGGATTTAGGCAAATTCCATGGGGTTGACAAGGAACTCGGCTCTTCAATGAAGTCTGTTGGTGAGGTTATGGCTATTGGCCGCACCTTTGAAGAGGCCATTCAGAAAGGGTTGAGAATGATCGGTCAGGGGATGCACGGATTTGTTGAAAACAAAGAACTTGTTATTTCCGATGTCGACAAAGCTTTGCAAGAGCCTACCGACAAACGTATATTTGTGATATCTAAAGCCTTCCGTGCAGGATACACTGTAGACCAAGTACATGAATTGACTAAGATTGACAAGTGGTTTCTGGAGAAGCTAATGAATATCATGACCACTGCCAAAGAGATAGAAAAGTGGGGAAACAATCATAAACAGATTGCCGATCTGCCCGATGAATTGCTTCGTAAAGCAAAGATACAGGGCTTTTCGGACTTTCAAATTGCCCGTGCCATTGATTTTGATGGAGATATGGAAGACGGTATACTTTACGTCCGCAATCATCGTAAAAGCGTCGGTATTATTCCGGTGGTGAAACAAATTGATACGCTGGCGGCAGAATATCCGGCTCAGACCAACTATCTGTACCTCACATACAATGGCGTGAGCAATGATGTTCATTACTTGGGTGATCATAGATCCATAGTAGTTCTTGGTTCTGGTGCTTACCGTATCGGTTCTTCGGTTGAGTTTGATTGGTGTGGAGTGCAAGCCTTGAATACTATTCGCAAGGAAGGTTATCGTAGCGTGATGATTAATTATAATCCAGAGACGGTATCTACTGATTATGATATGTGCGATCGTCTTTACTTTGACGAACTTACGTTTGAGCGTGTAATGGATATTCTGGAATTGGAGAATCCGCATGGGGTCATTGTCTCCACAGGTGGTCAAATTCCTAATAATCTTGCTATGCGCCTTGATGAACAGCAGGTTCCAATCCTTGGAACATCAGCTAAAAATATTGACAACGCAGAAGATCGTGAAAAATTCTCTGCTATGCTAGATCGTATTGGAGTGGACCAACCACGTTGGCGCGAATTGACCTCTATGGAAGATATTAATGGGTTCGTCGCAGAAGTTGGTTTTCCTGTATTGGTAAGACCCTCGTATGTATTATCAGGTGCGGCAATGAATGTCTGCTCCAATCAGGAAGAATTGGAACGTTTTCTTAAGTTAGCTGCCAATGTATCAAAGAAACATCCGGTTGTTGTTAGTCAATTTATAGAACATGCTAAAGAGGTCGAGATGGATGCTGTTGCACAGAATGGTGAAATTGTAGCCTATGCCATATCGGAGCATATTGAGTTTGCTGGTGTACATTCCGGTGATGCTACGATCCAGTTCCCGCCACAGAAACTTTATGTGGAAACTGTTCGCCGCATTAAGCGAATCAGTCGTGAGATTGCCCGCGAGTTGCATATATCCGGTCCATTTAACATTCAATACTTGGCTCGTGAAAATGACATTAAAGTGATTGAATGTAACCTCCGTGCCAGTCGTTCATTTCCATTTGTTAGTAAAGTGTTGAAGATTAACTTCATCGAACTAGCTACTAAGGTGATGTTGGGTCTCCCGGTAGAGAAACCAAGCAAGAATCTGTTTGAGTTGGATTATGTAGGTATTAAAGCCAGTCAGTTCTCTTTCAATCGCTTGCAGAAAGCCGATCCGGTGCTAGGTGTAGATATGGCTTCTACTGGCGAGGTAGGATGTATTGCTTCGGACACTTCCGGTGCGGTATTAAAAGCCATGCTATCCGTAGGCTATCGCATTCCGAAGAAAAACATTCTTCTTTCCACAGGTACGCCGAAACAGAAAGCCGATATGCTTGATGCAGCGCGAATGCTGGTAGATAAAGGTTATAAACTTTTCGCCACTGCTGGTACACATAATTATCTGGCAGAAAATAATCTGGAAAGCACGCTGGTGTATTGGCCAAGTGATGAAGGCAAGCACCCACAGGCTTTGGAAATGCTGCACAATAAAGAGATTGACATGGTAGTCAATGTACCTAAAAATCTGACTGCCGGCGAGCTGGACAACGGATACAAAATTCGTCGTGTGGCAATTGACCTCAATGTTCCGTTGATCACCAATGCCCGTCTGGCAAGTGCATTTATCAATGCCTTCTGCACCATGACGCTGGATGATCTGTCTATCCAAAGTTGGGCGGAATACAAATAAGAGAAACAGATGGTCTGTTGGGAGTCAACAGATAATCTATCAGAAGTTAACAGACGGTCTATTTCACTGAGATAGGCCGTCTGTTTTTTGTTCTTTATCACTTTAGTTGAAAACTAATTGGGGATCACTGAATAAATACGATGCATGGATAACCAACCTTTTTAAATCTATAAGAGCGGCTCATCTAACATTTTATAGAGTTTGTCCGCAAGGAGTTTTTTCATCAAATTGCCCAATATAGTATTAATGAGATTTCATAAGAATAAGGGGGCATTATTGATGTAGTGATTACTTTCGGTAGGTTTTGTTTTCGTTCTCATATTATTATGGATGCCATCACCTAATGACAAACATACTTTTAGGTTCCTTTTGTACAAATACATTTTTTCAGTGACCTCTAATTGTGCTTTAAAAAATAGTAATTATTCCCTAAATATCTATTAAATACTTCTGTAAGAAGATGTTAATCAATAATTTACGTACTAAATTTGATGAAGAACATGGAAAGTGTACAGCTCATCATATCGGAAAATATACTTATATCTTCTTCTGATATTCTTGCGGAGTCATTCCGGTCATTCTTTTAAAGAATTTAGAGAAGAACGAAGGATTGGGAAAATGAAGTTCATCGGAAATTTGATAAACCAGCAAGTCGCTGTGCTTGAGCAATACTTTAGTTTCAAGGATTACTGATTGATTAATCCATTCTGTTACAGTTCGTTGACTGATTTGTCGTATAAGTGTACTGAGGTAACGTGGGGTTAGGCACAGTTTATCAGCATAGAAACTTACAGTACGTTCACTTTTACTGTATTCGTTAACTAATGAAACAAAACGCTGGAATAACTTCTCCTGATGGGAAGTTTGTAGAAGAAAGCTATCTTGATTGCGCTTGTCGATATACATGATGTAATAGAGTAATGCGGTAATGAGATGCTGTACGATCTCACGTCGGAAAGGCTTCTCTTGTACGGTTTCCCATATCAATTTGAAATAATCTCCGGCTTGCAGCCATTCAGTTTCAGTTAGCTTCGTAACAATGCCGTGCTGTTGGTAGGAATCGGTCAGGCTTTCGCGGTGTATGGTAGGGAGGAAGTTGTTATCAACGGCTATCATTTGAGCATCATAATCGGGTGTCATTTCTAAGATCTGTACCAATGATCCGGGAGGAGCAATCGCTATATCATTATCATTCAAAGTATGTTCCATTAAATTGATGCAGAATTTAGCCTTACCTCGTAAAATCCGCATGATTCTTCCTTCCTTTATCCGGTAAGGCTGTCCGATATGAAAAACTTTGCTTTTCATTCGGATAAAGCTAGTTACGATTCCAACCTCCTGATTAATGAAGCGATATTCAGTGTTATCTACAATTCCTAGCTGATTTAGCATATTAAGTGCTAAATTTACAGGCTCTTTCTTTTCCATATTTATCCCTTTTTACTCCCACAAAGATAACTAATAATCCGGTTTTGTTCTGATTTTATATGATAATCGAACAAATAGAACATATTCGTAAACAAACGGAGCCTGTTTGAGTGTTTATAACCTATACCTTTGCGCCAAATAAAAAAATAGCATAATTAAATATGAAACGAACGATTCTTCCCTTGCTTTTTCCGTTAATGACAACTCTGGCATATGGTCAGCTCATTGCTACAAATACGCATTCCGTCTCTCGAGGTAGTTCTCCCGCTTCGGTAAATGCAACTCAATCTGTAGTGAAAGATGGTTCTATTGCTCCTTCTGAAAATGAATTTTCAATTCGGGGTAGCTCACTTTCGTTACAGGAATGTCAGAAGAAAACCCAGGGTAACTACCCGTTGGTGAGGCAATACGATCTTATAGAAAAGAGTATGCATTATAATGTAGCAAATGCCTTGAAGGGTTATTTGCCTCAATTTTCACTTTCAGGTAAAGCTACTTACCAGAGTGAGGTTACAAAATTACCTATACAGTTGCCCAATGTTGCGATTAAAGGCATGGCGAAGGATCAATATCAAATGATGCTTGAGATGAAGCAGAATATTTGGGATGGCGGAGAGATTCGCTCTCAGAAGAGATTGGTACAGGCTACATCGGATGTGGATCGCGAGAAAGTGAATGTCGACATGTATGCATTGGTAGATCGTGTGAATCAGATTTATTTCGGCATTTTGTCACTGGACGAGCAGCTGAAGCAAAATCAATTGTTGCAGGAGGAGCTGGTGCGGAGTTACAGGAAGGTAGCGGCGTATATGGAGAATGGAGTGGCCAATCAGGCTGATCTTGATGCTGTTAGTGTGGAACAACTGAATACCCGTCAGCAACGTGTTCAGTTGGAATCGTCACGGGCAGCGTATCTCGATATGCTTGCATTGTTTGTGGGAGAACAAATTGCACCGGATGCCGTTTTGGAGAAACCTTTTGTGAACGATACTCAATACTTTAGCTCTACTCCAACTGATTCTGGGACAATCTTCAATTCCTTTACGAGGGGAGTGAATTCAGAAAAGAGTTCTAATGCAATGTCTTTGAGTGCTTCTACGGGCAAACAGAACCAAATTGTTGCTGCTATGTCAAAGGGGGCAAAAGATGAAACCGGAACTGCGGCAAATCTTAAGAATTCAATAGAAAGAGAAACCTCTGAGACAGAGTTGCAGCAACCAGCTGATACGGCACGACAATTAGAAGGTTCGGATGGTTCAGCAGGAGGATACTTGCAGGGTTTTAATCGTTCTGTAAAATACCAAGAGGGAGAGAACAAGGGAAATGGTACCGTAGATGATACTGCGGGACAAAGTAAATGGGGTGCGTGGTTGTCGCCTACGATGAACAACCGTCCGGAACTGACTTGGTTTGATGCCCAAAGCGAGCGATTGAAAGTGCAAGATGAAGCACTGAATACCCGGGTCATGCCACATTTGGGACTGTTTGTGCAAGGGGCATACGGCAATCCGGGACTAAATATGCTGAAGAATAAGTTTACTCCTTATTATATAGCCGGTGTGCGTTTGTCTTGGAACTTCGGTAGCTTGTACACTATGCATAACGATCGCAGACTTATAGATAACAGTCGCCGTCAGTTGGAAACTAATCGTGATGTATTTCTCTTCAATACCAATTTGGAGTCTACCCGCCAAAATGCAGCCATTCGCTCCATGCGTAAGCAAATGGTGGATGATGACGAGATTATCCGTCTGCGTACCAATATTCGCAAAGCATCCGAGGCCAAAGTGGCCAATGGTACGATGACAGTGACTGATATGCTTCGCGACATTACCTCCGAGAGTCTTGCCAAGCAGACAAAAGCACTGCATGAAATACAGCTGCTAATGGATATCTGGCAGTTGAAATATACATTGAATAAATAATATATATCTAATTAAATATTAGCTTGTTATGAAATTACAGAACTTGATAGGAATATGCTCTTTTCTGACAATAATTACTGCTTGTGAAGGGGGAACAACAAAGTATGATGCTACGGGTACATTTGAGACGACTGAGGTAGTGGTTTCCGCCGAGGCTTCCGGTAAATTGCTTTACTTTAATGTGGATGAAGGTACGCAGTTGAAAACGGGTGAGGAAGTGGGTGTTGTAGATACACTTCAGCTTTACCTGAAGAAGATGCAACTCCAAGCCAGTGTGAAATCGGTTGAGCAACAACGACCGGATATTTTAAAGCAGGTAGCGGCCATCAAAGAGCAGATTGCTACGGCGGAGAAGGACCGGAATCGTATGAGAAATCTGGTGAAGGTAGGGGCGGCCAATCAGAAGCAGTTGGATGATGCGGAGATGCATCTTGGGGTGCTTCGTAAAGAACTGGCCGCACAAGGATCAAGTTTGAATAATAGTCGCCAGAGTCTGACCTGGCAAAGTTCTTCTGTGGGCATACAAGTCGCTCAGGTAGAGGATCAATTGAATAAGTGTCATGTCACTTCTCCTTTAACGGGTACGGTACTGGCCAAGTACGCCGAAGCCGGGGAGTTTACCACTCCGGGAAAGCCGCTCTTTAAAGTAGCCGATGTGAGTAACATGTATCTGCGCGCCTACATCACTTCCGAGCAACTTTCGCACGTGAAATTGGGACAAAAGGTAACGGTTTATGCTGACTATGGCAATGAAAATCGTAAATCTTATCCGGGGATGGTGAGTTGGATCTCCGATAGTTCGGAATTTACTCCGAAGACGATTCTTACCAATGACGAACGTGCCAATCTGGTTTATGCCGTGAAGATACTGGTAAAGAACGACGGACTTCTGAAAATAGGAATGTACGGTGGGGTACAGCTTAAAGAAGAATAAGATTTGAAGCAGGAAGTCTGGTAATCGGAGGTGATTCGTTTGAAGTACAATGATCCATATCGACTGTTTAAGGTTTGAAAAGAATCGAAAGTTCAACTAGGTAATTAAAGTCTATGAATGAGGCATATAGAAAGAATGATAAAAGAGCCTCAGTTATGCATCAATCTTAAAATTGAAAATGAGAGAAAACCGGAATTGGTGATTAACACTGTATAGACAAAGCGATTAGGACGAAAAAAAGGAATAATGAACAGAATAGAGAGTAATGAGCTGCCGGAACCGGCAATTGTGGTAGATGGGATAACCAAGCATTATGGTACGGTGGAAGCTTTGAAAGGGGTCTCCTTTTCGGTAAAGCCCGGTGAACTGTTTGGCTTGATAGGTCCCGATGGGGCTGGGAAAACGTCTCTCTTTCGTATACTTACCACATTATTGTTGGCAAATAGCGGGAATGCTTCTGTTGGCGGACTGGATGTAGTGAAGAATTATAAGTCCATCCGTAAGCGGGTGGGGTATATGCCCGGACGATTTTCACTCTATCAAGACTTGACTGTGGAAGAGAATCTGAACTTCTTTGCTACGGTTTTCAATACTACGATTGAAGAGAACTACGATTTGGTAAAAGATATCTATCAGCAGATAGAGCCTTTTAAGAAGCGACGAGCGGGGGCTTTGTCGGGTGGAATGAAGCAGAAGTTGGCATTGAGTTGTGCACTGATCCATAGACCGGATGTACTCTTTCTTGATGAGCCGACTACAGGGGTGGACCCTGTTTCACGCAAAGAATTCTGGGAAATGCTTCGTCACTTAAAAGAACAGGGTATTACCATTTTAGCATCTACGCCTATTATGGATGAAGCTCGTCAGTGCGACCGTATTGCATTCATCAACGAAGGTGAGATCCACGGCATTGATACGCCGGAAAGAATTCTTACTCAATTTGCCGACATCCTTTGTCCGGAGGGATTGGAACACGAAAAGGCCCGTCAGGAAGGTGATTCTGTGATTAAGGTAGATCGATTGACCAAGCGCTTCGGAACTTTCACCGCGGTGGATCATATTTCATTTGAGGTGAGTAGAGGGGAGATTTTTGGCTTCTTAGGGGCTAATGGTGCAGGTAAGACGACTGCCATGCGTATGCTTTCGGGATTAAGTAAACCAACATCGGGTATGGGAATGGTGGCAGGATTCAATATTGCCAGTCAGTCGGAAGAAGTGAAAAAGAATATTGGCTATATGAGTCAGAAATTCTCTTTGTATGAAGACCTGAAAGTATGGGAAAACATTCGCCTTTTCGGTGGTATATATGGAATGGATGAAGAGACAATAGCCCGTAAAACGGAGGAATTGCTCGACCGTCTTGGGTTGCGACCCGAACGCGATGCGCTGGTGAAGAGTCTGCCCCTTGGTTGGAAACAGAAACTGGCCTTTTCCGTCTCCATCTTTCACGAACCAAAGATTGTATTTCTGGATGAGCCCACAGGTGGAGTAGATCCGTCTACCCGTCGCCAGTTCTGGGAACTGATTTATCAGGCAGCCGATCGGGGCATCACTGTTTTCGTTACGACGCACTATATGGATGAAGCTGAATATTGCGATCGTGTATCCATTATGGTAGACGGGCAGATTAGAGCCCTTGATACTCCTGATGGACTGAAGCAGCAATTCAATACCGATACCATGGACGATGTATTCCAACAATTAGCCCGAAAGGCAGTTCGTAAAGCAGATTAAAATATGAAACAATTTATAGAGTTTGTCCGCAAGGAGTTTTTCCATATCTTCCGCGATCGACGTACCATGCTGATTCTTCTCGGTATGCCGATTGTGCAGATTATCTTATTCGGTTTTGCTATTACAACTGAGGTAAAGAACGTGAAAGTGGCCGTTCTCGACCCGTCGAATGATGTGGTCACACGTAAGGTAGTGGAGCGGCTCAATGCCAGTGAATATTTCTCGGTTACCAGTTTTCTGCATTCTCCGCAGGAAGTAATGGAAGCTTTCCGCAAGGGAGATATTGATATGGCATTGGTCTTTGATGAACAGTTTGCCAATCATCTTTATTCGGGAGATGCTCATATCCAGTTGATTTCGGATGCAACCGATCCCAATATGGCTACCACACAAGCTAATTATGCTGTCAAAGTCATTGAATCAGCACGGCAGGAACTGCTTGTGAAGGCGGGAGTAGGAATTTCGGGAAGCGTGGCGAGCGGTACAGCAACGGGAGCAGTAGCAAAAGCTTCTATTATTCCCGATATTAAGTTACTCTATAATCCGCAGATGAAGAGTGCCTATAATTTTGTGCCGGGGGTGATGGGACTGATTCTGATGCTGATCTGTGCGATGATGACTTCCATCTCCATTGTCCGCGAAAAAGAGACCGGTACGATGGAAATCTTATTGGTTTCACCGATGAAACCGCTATATATCATTTTGGCAAAGGCAGTACCGTATTTTGTTCTTTCGTTTGTCAATCTCATTACGATTCTGCTTTTGTCGGTCTTCGTGCTGCATGTACCGGTATCTGGGAGCCTGTTTTGGTTGCTTGCGGTATCTTGCCTCTTCATTTTTGTAGCGTTGGCATTGGGATTGCTCATCTCCACGTTGACCCATACGCAGGTGGCAGCTATGCTGGCATCTGGTTTGATCTTGATGATGCCCACCATCTTTCTTTCCGGCATGATTTTTCCTATTGAAAGTATGCCTTTGGTGCTGCGAATTATAGCCGATTTTCTTCCGGTACGTTGGTACATTCAAGCTGTGCGCAAGTTGATGATTGAAGGAGTGGACATTTCGATGGTACTGACTGAGGTTGGTATTTTGATTGCTATGGCAGTGGTACTCATTACAATTAGCTTTAAAATGTTTAAGACGCGGCTGGAGTAAGTTTGGTGAGTGAGTTTGATCGGAATTTAGAGTTGTAGGACTAATTTTTATTTTGATAGAATATAGCAATTATGATAAAGTTTCTGATAGAAAAAGAGTTTAAACAATTACTCCGCAATTCTTTTTTGCCGCGGATGATCCTGGTCTTTCCGTGCATGATTATGATTTTGATGCCATGGGCGGCCGATTTGGAGATAAAGAACATTAATCTGAACATCGTAGATAATGATCATTCGGTTATTTCCCGTAGATTGGTGGATAAGATCGAGGCGTCCACTTATTTTCATATGACCGGACTTTCAGGTTCTTACAACGAAGGACTGAAAGCGGTAGAAGAAGGAGATGCAGATATTGTGTTGGAGATTCCCCGTGACTTTGAGAAAAACTGGGTAAATGGAAAGTCTCCTCGTGTCTTGATTGCTGCGAATGCAGTGAATGGGACGAAAGGTGGACTTGGCAGTTCTTATCTTGCTTCCATTATTAGTGGCTTTACTAAAGAATTGCAAACGGATAGGCCGGCTGCAGCATCTTCATCCGTTACAGTCTCTGCATCTGCTGCAAATTCGACTCCTTCGTCTACAGTAGATCTGCCAGTAAGTTCTGAATTATCCGGTTCGGCATCAATAAATTCAAATCCAACAAGTTCTGTTGCAGCAATTCCCCAGATAAAAGTGTTGACTCAAAATTTGTTTAACCCGAACCTAAACTATAAGATGTTTATGATTCCGGCTTTGATGGTGCAATTACTGACATTGCTTTGCGGATTCTTACCGGCTCTCAATGTGGTGAGCGAAAAGGAGGCGGGCACTATCGAACAGATAAATGTGACGCCGGTGAGTAAGTTCTCTTTTATTCTTGCTAAATTGATTCCTTATTGGACGGTGGGATTCATTGTGCTTACCCTTTGTTTCGGATTGGCATGGTTGCTATATGGCATTTTACCTGCCGGACATTTCCTGATTATCTATTTCTACTGCATCATTTTTGTGTTGGCTATTTCCGGTTTTGGACTGGTAATTTCCAATAACTCATCCACCATGCAGCAGGCGATGTTTGTGATGTGGTTCTTTATGCTCGTTCTTATGTTGATGAGCGGACTGTTTACTCCTATACATAGTATGCCGGGTTGGGCACAATTTATTACATTGGTTAACCCGATGAGGTATTTAATGGAAGTGATGAGAGCCGTCTATCTTCGTGGTAGTGGCATAGGGGAGTTATGGACTCAATTGGCGGCGTTATCATCATTCGCACTCTTATTTAACATCTGGGCAGTAAGAAGTTACAAAAAAAGTAGTTGATAATTAGGGCATATTTGACTAAACTTTTTATCTTTGTCAGCTAATTGTAATATCTTATATCTCATGAACGCACAAGCAACTTATCTGGCATCGAAGCCTCATTATGAAATTCTTGACGGATTGCGTGGTGTAGCCGCAGTTATGGTGATAGCTTTCCATCTTTTTGAAGCTCACGCTAACGGTAGCCATCTCAATCAAATTATCAATCACGGTTATTTAGCAGTCGACTTCTTCTTCATGCTTTCCGGTTTTGTCATTGGATATGCCTATGATGACCGTTGGCAGAAAATGACGATAGGGACTTTCTTTAAACGTCGTATAATCCGCTTGCAGCCCATGGTAATCATGGGAAGTGTGATTGGAGCGGCATTTTTTTTCTTTCAGTCTTCTCCTTGTTATCCAGCAATGCACGACGTTAAGGCAATTACCGTCTTTTTGGTGATGTTGTTAGGTTGCACTCTGTTGCCACTCCCGGTGAATATGGATATTCGCGGATGGACGGAGATGCACCCACTTAACGGTCCGGCTTGGTCACTTTATTATGAGTATATCGCCAATATACTATATGGACTGTTTATCCGTCGTTTTTCTAAAACAATGTTGTCTATATTGGTTTTTATAGCAGCATGTGCTACGGTGCATCTTTGTTTGACTGCTCCAAACGGGGATATTGTTGGTGGATGGGCTCTGACCGGAGAACAGCAGTATGTGGGTTTTGTACGTTTGACTTATCCGTTTTTTGCAGGTTTGCTACTTTCACGCATAGGCAAGCTGATTCGTCTATCGCGAGGAGCATTTTGGGTTTGTAGCTTGCTTATTGTTATCATTCTTTCCATTCCACGTATAGGGGGAACGGATGCCTATTGGATGAATGGGATTTATGAATCGCTTTGCATCATCTGCATTTTTCCTTTAATTGTGTCGATGGGAGCGGGAGGGAGTGTCACCGGTAAGTCGGCTCGTGTATGTAAGTTTCTCGGAGACTTGTCGTATCCGGTTTATATCACTCATTATCCGTTGATCTATACTTATACGGCTTATGTCTGCAATCATCACTTATCTGTTACCGAAGCCATACCCTATATGTTACTGACCTTTTTTGCCTCCATCGCATTGGCTTATGCTTGTTTGAAACTTTACGATGAGCCTGTTCGGGAATGGCTGAAGAAACGTTTTTTGATTAAAAAGAAGGTCTAATAGGTTGATGGCATGATCTGTTTGAGAATAGAATGAGGCAGTCCTGAATAAAAAATGATAGAATATTTACCCAAACAAATGCTTTGTTTGAGTGAAGTATACGGTCTGTTGAGTATGAATGCATGGTCTGTTTAGTTTAAAATATATTATCTATATGGGCCTTAATGTATGTGGAGGTAATGAACATATGACCTGTTGGTTATAAAGACTTCACTTGTTTGGCCTCAAAATACATGGTCTGTTTGGTTCAATGTATGCGTTGATTATAAACAGATGATCTGTTAGGTCCTAACAGATCATCTGTTGACAGTGAATACATGATCTGTTGACCCTTAACAGATAGTCTGTTAGGGCTAAACACATGATCTGTTTTTCCTCAGTATATAGTCTGTTACTTATACTGAAAATGGTTGTTACTATTAGAGGCTTGTTACTAAATAAGTTGCCACATACTATTATTATCACCTGAAAAGGTTCTCTGTTTTGCCAAAGGTGAATACAGAGTTGAAGAAAGATGTAAATAAAGATGCTGTTAGCTGCTTATTGAAGGAGAACAAATAGTCTCATTAGCTTAACCGATACCTCTTTAATATCTTTGGCAGTCAATAATAAAACAAAAGAGAGTATCCAGATGGTGGATACTCTCTTGCTTGTGGTTAGTAAATGCTTTCCAGTCTTTAACTGATTCTTTTATTTCACTTCAATCATTTTTTTAGCTTTCTGTTTTTCTGCATCACTTAGTTTAGGTAATGAAATGCTCAATACACCATTATCTACTTGAGCAGCAATTTTATCTTTGTCTACATCGTCCGGCAATATCATGGTTTGCTGGAACTTAGAATACGAGAATTCACGGCGTAGATAGCGAGCTTCCTTTTTCTCCTCTTTGCTTTCACTCTTCTTCTCCATTGAGATGATCAAATTATTGTCTTCATCGATGTTAACGTTGAAGTCTTCCTTTGTCATGCCAGGAGTAGCCAATTCCACTTTGTATTCTTTTTCACTTTCGATTACGTTAATTGCAGGGGCAGTAGCGTTAGCTTTTTCCATCCAATCAGTATCAAAGAAATCGTTAAAGATACTAGGTAACCAATTTTGAGTTCTTCTAACAGGCATCATAATCATAGTCTCCTATCTTTTAAGTTAAACAATAAGTTAATTAAATTTGAAGCATTAGTTCATTCCCTTTTAGCAATATCTTATGATCTTTCTTGTGTTGTTAATTGAAACAACTCTTTTCAGTTTCATTAGATAAACCTTGCTGTAGGTTTCTGAACCGTTGTTCACTTATCATTTTGCAAACAGCATGCCAATTGACTTTTTGCTTTATAATTGACTATTTGTCACTTTTTGGCTGACATTTTGCCTGATAAACTGTCTTTTTTACTTACTTTACTACTGGCTGGGATTATTCTTGTACTAATTTGAAACGCATGCGCCAACGTTTGCTGCTCTCATCCCAGTCGTGACTAATAATTTTAAATGTTCCTATTTCCGAAGTATTAGCTACATGTATGCCTGCACAAAGGCATTCGTCATAGTTTCCTACTTTAATGACACGTACCGTTTCTGAAGCTCCTTCCGGTAAACGTTCCAAATCAAAACGCCCTTGTGCTTCTTCTTGGGTAATAAATTGCATTGTCACTGGTAGAGCCTGAGCAATAATTGTATTTACCGTATCTTCGAGTTTCTTGACCTCCGCCTCGGAGGGGCAGGTTTTCAGGAGATAATCCAGTTTACTTTTCTTTCGCTCAATGTGTGCAGAGACGGATCGGCCACAACCAAAGAGATTGATCATGGTCCGGTTTACAATATGTTCGCAGGTATGCATTGGTGGATATTCCTGCTTGTTATGTTCGTTGAGTTGAGGCTGATTCATTGCTTTCTCTTTTGTTTTATTTTACAAAGACATCATAGGCTTTTTCGAAATGCTCATTATCCAATATTATTGCTTGACCATTCTTGCCATAGAGTAGCTTTGGGATTATATATCCTGGCAACATAAATGTTATGTTGATTGACGTGTGCTGATATAAGTGAAGAAGTGCTTTATTAATCTGATTTTTTACAAAGAAACAACTTTTGGAAGAAGTAGTCAAGAGAAAAGGCATAAAAAAAGGAGTACCGCTGTACTCCAACCTTTGTTAACCTTAAATCTAATACTATGAAAAACACAGTACAAATATACGGCATTATCATAAATCAGCAAATAATCACAAAGAAATAGTATGTTTTATAACATTTATTTCGATTATTCGCTCTACTTTCTATCTTTTTTAAGATTTAAAGCTGATATTTCTTCTGATGTTTTGTTCTTTTCTGAGATAAGTAACAGTTTATCTCCTTTATGGAGCTGTAACGTTCCATTAGGAATAATATATTCTGTGTTCCGTTTGATGATCATAACAAGTGCCCCTTCGGGTAAAGTTATGTCTTTGAGAGTATTACCTCTTTCAAGCATTTTATCGGTAATAGTCATGTCTGCGAGATCGGTATTGGTCTCTTCGGGTAGTTCAACACCGAAATCATTTCCAATCTTTTGGGGAGGGATGGATAAATGTAATAGCCGGGCAACGGATGCAATAGAAGTACCTTGAATAACTAGAGAGATAATAGTGATGAAGAATACAATATTAAAAATAATATTAGAACCTGGAATATCTGCAACCACAGGGTAAGTGGCAAATATAATAGGGACAGCTCCTCTTAGTCCAACCCATGAGATAAATATCTGAGAATAGTTCGAAACTTTTTTCCTAAATGGAATTAAGCATAATACAACACTTAATGGCCTTCCTATTAGAATTATAAATACTCCGATTAAGGTTGCTACAGCTGCTATACCTATCATTTCGTGCGGATTAACCAAAAGTCCGAGGCATAGGAACATAATGATTTGAAAGAGCCATGCCAGACCATCCATAAAGGTATATATTTCTTTACGATTGATTATTTTATTGTTACTTACCACTATTCCGGCTATATATACAGCTAAGTATCCATTTCCTTTTAATAAATCGGTAATAGAGAAAGTGAAAAAGACAAAAGATAGAAGTAGAATTGAATAAAGTGACTGATTGTCTAGCTTTACTTTGTTTAGTGTGATTACCATGAGTTTACCCAAGAAATAGCCAATAGTTCCTCCAACAAGGAATTGAGTAAAGAGAGTGATTACAATGCTTGTTGTTTCAATGTCGCCAGACTGTATAATTTGTATTAGAAGGATCGTGAGCATGTATGCCATGGGGTCATTACTACCACTCTCCAATTCAAGCATTGGTCGTAAGTTATGTTTTAGATTAATATTTTGCGAGCGCAAAATGGCAAAAACAGAGGCTGAGTCTGTAGAAGACATTGTAGCAGCTAGTAATAGCGAAGTAGAAAATGGAAGGTAGATATTTGTCCAGTTCATGCCGGAAATCCACCAAATAAAAGTCCCGGTAAAGAATGTGGTTAGGATAACTCCGATAGTTGATAGTACAATTCCCGGACCCATAATTGGACGAATCTCAGTCAATTTAGTATCCATCCCACCTGAAAATAATATAATGCTTAGTGCGACCATGCCTATGAATTGGGCCTCTTTGGCATTATGAAACTGAAGTCCTAATCCGTCACTTCCAAATATCATTCCTACAATAAGGAAGAGTAGTAATGCAGGTACTCCGAACTTATAGCCTGTCTTGCTGGCAATAATACTGGTAAAGAGCAATATTGATCCGACTAATAAAATGTTTTCAGCTGTAAAAATCATAGATTTCAGGGTTCTAATTAAATGCCATGGATTAACTGTAAGTTAATTTAGTAACAATTTCCTGATTAGGAAGTTTAATATTTGATTGTCGTTTTCAATTAAATCTCAGTACGAATGTTGTTTCTTTACCAGGGCGGAGGGAGAGACTTCCACCGGAAAGGCGCATGATTTGACGTGAAATACTTAGACCGATTCCGCTCCCTTTTTCTTTTGTCGTGAAGAAAGGAATGAAGATATGCTCTGCAATGTCCCGGGGAATGCCCGGTCCGTTGTTAGATATTTCTATGAGAATAGCTTCGGTTTCGTTGCAATAGCTACGGATGCTAATGACATGATCTCTATCGCTTAACTCTTTTCCAGAAAGGGCTTGAATGGCATTTTTGAGTATGTTCGTCACTACTTGTGAGATTAAACTTTCGTCGGCATATACAATCAAGTCCGGTGGGATAATATTGGTTTGAAAAGTGATTTGAGTCTCTGGGTATTGGTGTTGTGCCAGTCTTATCATACGTTCTATAAAGGCTTTTATGTAGAATAAGGAGGGGGAAGGGGTAGGAATGCGAGTGAAACGGCGATAGTTTTCCATAAAGGCCAATAATCCTTTTCCGGTGGTACTGATCGTTTGCAGTCCATCTCGTATTTCATCCATCGTTTCCTTATTTCCTTGCTTCGGCTTCTGATTTACCGGGTTATCTTCTGCTGAATGTGATTGTTTGTCATTAGATCGATTGTACAAGTCTGTTGTTAGATAGAGTAAGGTGTCGCTCAATGAGGTGATTGGGGTAATGGAATTCATGATTTCATGGGTCAGCACTCTAGTCAGGCGTATCCATGAATCAATCTCTTTCTCATCTAATTCACTATTTATATCACTAAATGCCAGTATCCGTAGATGCTCCTTGCGGATTGTAATCTCGGAAACATGGATGGAGAGGTTGATTGTATTGCGCTCATTACTGAAGCTGACTTGCAATTTCTCCCCCGGTCGGCAATGGGCTAGAATCTCAGGCAAATGTGTATCTATATGGTTGAGTTGGCGGATATGGGTGAAAATTTCCAAACCGAATAGACGCAAGGCTTCATCATTTTTTTGATATACGGCGCCGCTGTCATTCAGAACAATAACTCCGGTACTGATACAATTGAGAATCAATTCGTAGTATTTTTCCTGTTGTGCTGTTTCGCTCTTCACGTTGTAAAGGATGGAAGCGATGCGGTTGAGCGCACGGTTCACAATCCGGTCTCCCGAGGCATTGCTCTGCTCGGAGAAATGCAGTGAAGAATCATTGTTTTCAATTGCGTCCAGCAAGAATAGTATCTTCTTGGTATTCTGTTGATAGAGTTTCCATTGCCACCATACACTGATTGCTAATGAAATGCCACAGATCGCACTCCATAGCACGTCTTTTCGTATGATGAAGAAACAGAATATGCCTGTAATGAGCAGAGAGAGTGCAATGCGTACGAAGTAGTGGTTCGTAAAATGATGCCAGTTTTTTTTCATCATCAGACGTATTTGTTATAACTCAAACTTTTTCATTTTATTATATAGTGTTTGCCTCGTGATGCCTAACTGACTGGCTGTGGCGGAAAGATTACCTTCGCATTGTCTTAAAGTCTGCTGTATCATTTTCCGTTCCATATCTTCAAGTGTGGAAGAAGATTTGTCCGTACTGTCCGCTAAATACCCGATGGAATCGTTCGGTTTACTCAATTGAAACAACTCTGCCGGAATTTCTTCGCTTTCACAAATAATAACTGCCTTTTCAATGGCATGTTCTAACTCACGAATGTTGCCTTGCCAAGAATGTGATTCTAATTTCTTTTGAGCTTCACTTGATAGTTTAAAGGTTGGCTTATTATATTGATGGCAGAAATATGTGATAAATAGTTGTGTTAGAGGAGCAATATCTTCAATTCGTTTACGCAAAGGAGGCATTTCCAAATGAATGGTATTAATACGATAGAGTAAATCTTCACGGAATTCATGGCAGCCGACCATCTTGTTCAGATCTTTGTTGGTCGCACAGACAAGCCGTATATCAATAGGGATTTGGAGGTTACTTCCTACGCGTATAATATTGCGCCGTTGCAGAACAGTTAGGAGTTTGGCTTGCAAGTGATAAGGTAAATTACCTATTTCATCGAGGAATAGAGTGCTGTGATTGGCTATTTCAAATTTTCCGGCTCGATCGGCATGGGCATCGGTAAAAGCTCCTTTTACATGTCCGAAAAGCTCACTTTCGAACAGACTTTCCGTAACGGCTCCCATGTCTACACTAATCATTTCCTGATTCCTACGTGATGAGAGGGCGTGGATTTCGTGTGCCAGCATTTCTTTGCCTGTACCGTTTTCACCGGTAATGAGGATATTAGCATCGGTAGCTGCTACTTTTTCAACTAAAGCGTGGAGTTGTTGCATAGCCGCGCTGTCTCCCCAATACATCGTACTTTTATGTGAGGCTGACTTAGGAGTGACTTGCTTTTGTTTGCTTAAGCTGACAGCATTTAGCAATGTATCAATTAAACGCTGGTTATCCCATGGTTTCACTATAAAATCGGTTGCTCCTTGTTTGATACCTTTTACAGCCAAATCAATGTCGGCATAGGCTGTAAAAAGTACGACAGGAAGTAATGGACATTTCATTTTTATTTCATTTAACCAGAATAAGCCCTCATTGCCGGTATTAATCCCGGAAGAGAAATTCATATCAAGCAACACAATTGAAGGCGATTCTTTGCCTATTGTGCTAAGGAGTGTAGAAGGAGAGTTGAGAGTGGTTATAGAATCAAAATAAGGCTTTAAGAGCAGTCTTACAGCTGTTAACACTCCAGAATTGTCATCGATGATGAGAATGCTTCCGTTCTTTTTCATGAGATAGTAGTTGTTTTCTTGTCCCAAATATAGGCATATAGGCGTTAATTTGAAAGAGAGTTGTCACTTTTTCTACATTTGTTCGTAATATGAATATACGACTTTTGTGTACAACTAAAAAAAATATATTATGCGATTACGTGTTTTCTATCCTACAATAGTCTTGTCAGACATTCATTTAGGTACGTCTAACTCCAAGACTGTGGAAGTGAGTAATTTCTTAAAATCGGTCAATTGCAGTCGCCTTATCTTAAATGGAGATATAATAGATGGGTGGGCTTTGCGTAAGAGTGGTACCAAGAGATGGCAGGCAAAGCATACGGACTTTTTCAAAATTATAATGAAGATGATGGAAAAGCATGGAACTGAAGTTATTTATGTGCGTGGCAATCATGATGATTTTCTTGATAGCTTGGCTCCCATGAGTTTTTATAATATAAAAATAGTAAAGGAGTTTATACATGAGAGTCATGGGCGGCGTTATTATGTGACTCATGGCGATATTTTTGATTCAGTCACTACTCGTATGAAGTGGTTATCAAAGTTGGGGGATGTAGGATATACCTTTCTGCTGTGGTTAAATGGCATTTATAACAAATACCGGATGAAAAGAGGTAAATCATATTATTCATTGTCACAGGTCATTAAACAAAAGGTAAAGTCTGCTGTGTCTTACATCTCTGATTTTGAACGGGAATTGGTTAAGTTTGCGCATGCACGAAAATGTGACGGAGTGATATGTGGCCATATCCATCATCCTGAAAATACTTATTATGATGGTATTCACTATCTTAATTCAGGAGATTGGGTGGAAACCCTTTCGGCTTTGACCGAAGATGAAGATGGTAACTGGGATGTAGTGCGGTATGAAAATCTTATGGTGGATGAAAAAGAGATAGAGAAAGTTTATGCAGCATCATAAATCGTTGAACTAAAATTCAGGAAAAATGAAAGTATTATTTATTGTTCAAGGAGAAGGACGGGGGCATTTAACTCAGGCTATTAGTTTGGAAGAAATGCTTTTACGTAATGGTCATGAAGTTGTAGAAGTACTGGTAGGGAAGAGTAATTCTCGTCAGTTACCAGGTTTCTTCAATCGCCAGATACAAGCTTCGGTGAAAAGATTCTTTAGTCCTAATTTTTTGCCAACCCCAGCTAATAAACGAGTTAGCTTGACACGTAGTATCGTTTATAATGTCATGCGTATCCCTGTGTATATGCGTAGTATTATTTATATAAATCGTAGGATAGAAGAGAGTGGGGCGGATTTGGTCATCAATTTTTATGAGTTATTAACCGGAATGACCTATTTATTATTTAATCCTTCAGTACCACAGATTTGTATTGGGCATCAGTATCTTTTTCTTCACCGTGACTTTGAATTCCCGAATAAAAATGCATTTAGTTTGATGATGCTACGCTTTTTCACTCGCCTTACCGCTATTGGGGCCAA
This sequence comes from uncultured Bacteroides sp., assembly GCA_965140335.1. Lineage (GTDB taxonomy): Bacteria > Bacteroidota > Bacteroidia > Bacteroidales > Bacteroidaceae > Bacteroides. Next base: position 918,549 of record OZ223190.1, on the reverse strand, counting down.
AGAGAAATTGGCTCTTTCATTCTGTTCAATGGATCCAGATGAAAAAGCAAATATCCGTGTTGTTCCCCCTTTATTGCGTCGCGAGGTATTAGGTTGTGAAACTACGAATGGTGATTATGTACATGGCTATGTAGTGAACTCCGGATTTGGAGGAAGCATTGTAGAGTGGCATAAGAACCATGCGCATATTCCGCTTCACTTCTTTTGGGATAAATCAGATGAGCAAGAAATATATAAGGTGGATGATACTTTAAGTTTTCATCAGTTGGATGATGTGGCGTTTCTACGCTATATGGCAGCTTGTAAGGCTTACGCTACTACAGCTGGTTTTGAATCTGTTTGCGAAGCAATGTTTTTGGGCAAGCCATTGCTTATGGTTCCTGCGCACATCGAACAAGATTGTAATGCTTATGATGCGATGCGCAATGGAGCTGGAATTGTTTCAGATAGATTTCAGATAGATGAGTTATTACATTTTGCTACTCATGAATATGTTCCCCGGCAAGACTTCAAAAATTGGGTTTATAGTTGTGAGTGGTGTATTCTGAATAGTATAGAGCAAGTTACCGGAATTTATGAAGATGCAAATGATAAAACGCCTTATCCATATTACAATATACCGGATGTTGCTATGTAAAACGTGATTATATTGATTGTAGTACTTGAAATACTGAATTAATCAAGTGATGAGGGAATATCTATTGATGTTCTCTCTTTTCTTTAGCCGCAGGAGATTCAGCACTATTCCCCTTTATATTTTTCCCTGATGATTTCTGCTGTTCTTCTTTCTTGATTTTCTTAAGTCGCCATTTATTCCAGAAAATGAGTTCCTTCCATTTACTGAAATCTTTTTTAAAGACGATACCTATTCCTTGAGTGGTTAGGTTATTCTTACTGTAATACCGATCATTTGTCTCGCTGTATGCTTTTAACCGAATGTCACCCGAATGATTTATGAGCCATTCCGCTTCAAAATCGCCGACAAAGTTTGTATTGGCTAAGGGATTATCTTTATATCCGAAATTTCCATTAATTAATAGGCGATTGTTCAACAACTGCCCTGATAGCATACCTTCAAACTCGACATCAGTCCAGCCTTTTTGCCCTGTGCTCAGATTGGTGCCTATATTCCAGTTGTTGTTGTCTATGATATGCGATAGTGCATTATTGAACTGCCCTGAAATAGTGGAAGATAGCATGGAAGACATCATATTGGAATTTTGTGTAACGCTCACATTCTCAGGCGTGTAAAACTTCCCTATACTTAATAAATATAGTATTTGCATATTCATTTGTTCGTCTGTCGGAATATAGTTGCGGATTAATGCCTGTATTTCATCCCGTTCGGTAGGGACTTCAATACCCAATTTGATATCCGGTGAAGTCAGTTGCCCGGTTATATTCATGGTGCAGTTGACTTTGATGTTGGTTTGGTTCACATATTCACTGGCATTGGGCATCAAGTCGTTTAATGATACCGAATTTACAGGATAAAGGGCATTTATATCCAATGTGGCATCTAGAGGGGCTCCATTGAATGCTATAGTACTTCCACTTTTAATGGTAAAGTCTTTACGAATGACTTCTTGGAGACTGAATTTATAGGTACCTTGATTTATTTGGTAGTTTCCAAACATTTTAATGTCTCCCTTATTGAAAAATTCAGCTCGTATATTACCGGATCCTTTTCCACTAATAAAATCTCCTGCTATCGGATCCATTATGATTTTCATTGTTGCGTCTGGAGTAGCATCTACTAATAAATTGAGATGAATATCTGTTTGCTTCTCTTCTTGTTGTGCTTCTTCTTGGGCCAGTTCATAATTTGTTGCCAATTGAACTGAATCCAGTATTGCTCTTCGTGGCGTTTTATCAATGAATTTGATAAACTTATTATTGACTGCGGAAGCAACTGTTTCTTTCATATAAACAAAGTTTGTATTCCGGTTTGTCATCATTGCTATATCAATATTAAGTCCGTCTTGTGCATTTCCTTGGATTAAGGCGTTTCCTGTGCCATATACTGTGCCATAGAATGGGAACTCAGGATTTTCTTGTGTATTCATCATCAAGATGTTTTTATAGTCAAACTGAAAATGATACTTCATATCTTTAAAATGTTGATAATGAAGATATCCGTTGACTTTTCCCTGATTTCCTTGTGGGTCAAAAATGCGATTATCCCGGAAGGTTAGTCCGTCCGGTTCTATAAGAATGCTGTCTTTTAGAAAGAATGTGGTGTTTAAGACATCCACTTTCATGGAAGCATCACCTAGTACACGTCCCTGCAATGTCAGTTTTTTAAATTTTCCGTAAAAGTGCACATGGCCACTAGCTCTCCCGTTGAAATCGGGGGTGATGCTAGTCATATAATATTCCAGAAACTTTAGATTGGTTTTGTTGGCCTCAATTTGGAGGTCTAATCCACTCTCGGGCTTAAGTGGATAGATGTAGCCATAGACATGACTCTGAGCGATATCTTTCTCTTTGATGTGAGCATCGAGATATATGCCTCTTACATTATTATGCCATTCTCCATGTATGTTAGCATTTCCTAATAATCCATTGTTTATTCCTAAGTTTTTGATATACAAGTTAGTAAACATAACAGGCTTTTTCAATACACTACTAGCATAAGCGGAACCTGTAGCTTCACCTTGAAAATTGACACCTAGGTTGGCTATGTCAAAAATATAACCGATATTAAGATCTTTAAGGTCAAGGCGTAGCGTATCTTTGGATTGGTTGGATATAACTCCGCTTATTGCAAGGTGGCGATCTCCATGACTAAAGAGGAAATTATTGACATGTACTTTTCCTGAGTCTATTTGTACTTCTGATGGGTGTACTTGCCATAAGGTGTCGTTTATAATAATATTGGTTTTTTGGATGGATATGTTGGTTGTCAGCAATGGTATATCACGCTTTACTCTTTCTTTAGGAGAAACTGTTGATTCTTGTTCTTTCATAAAATGAATGATGGTGGAAAGCTTCCCGCTATAGGTTGCTGCGCTACTATTTCCCCAATTCAGGGTTGTTTGTATGCTGTCATTTTTTGCATTTCCTTCAAGTGCTACACTAATACTACCTTCTGGTTTTCTATTATTAAAACGCAACCGCACATGCATTTTATCTTTGGGATTTTCGCATAGTATCATACTTGATTCAAAGAACCTATCTTTGTACTGTAGGCGAGGAAAATAGCCTTCTATGCGGAGTTTATGCGTCCGATCATTGATGTACCCATCTATAGTGGAATGGGTATAGATGTTTATTGGTATATTAAAGACGGTGGATAATATATCTGTATTAAATATATGAACATTAAAGTGAAAATCATTTTCTGTTTCTTTTGTCTTTTTATCGGAGGTTATAAGTGTGGGAATATATTCTTTTACAATATTGAAAAGACTTGCGGGAAGCGTCCGGTAAGAGTAACGTCCTTCAATATTAGCTTTTAGAAAGTTGGATTCAATAGCAAGTTGCTTATTTTGTGCGTCTTTCTGAGTTGCTCTGATTTTCAAAGTGTTGAGGAAATAATTCTTTTCCGGAGAAGCAAATATCAGACTATCAACATCAATCTCTCCTTTCATCTCATCAATAGAGCCACCTGTGAAATTTGATTTTAAGAGAACTGACAGTGCTGCATCTTTATAATTCTTTGTTAAATGAAGATCATGGGGACGTACGTTTTTAATCTTTGCCTGAAAGTTGAATGTTGGAGTTTTACTTGTTATATTTACGTTTCCGTTCAGTGTAATAGAACCATTATTGTCATTTAGTGCTATTTTGCCACTGAACCCTCCTTCCTTATATTCTCCATCGAGAGTGATATTCCGATAAGTATAATTGCTATAGTCAATCGATGGTATCAATCCCTTTATAATAATTAAGGGGTATTGCTTATTATTGTCTTGATTTCCTTTGACATCTAAATTCAGTGTTATTTTTCCTAATTTGGAATTTGCTACTAACTTTCCCAGTTCAAAATTACTTGTTTTAATTGCTCCGGAATAGGCTAAATAGCCTTTATTCTTATCGGACTTAAGTTTTAAATCTGTTCTTATAGTTCCAATATCTGTATGGATGATACCGTACGTTACCAGTTCTGTGAAATACCCCGATATTTCCCCGTGAAATGAAACCGTTCCCAGTCTTTGTAAGATAGGAGGAATGCCGTTATTCTTTTTGCCTAAATTATGAACAAAGAAAGCGATACCCTCTTGGTCAGCATATAAATTAGATAAGTGACCAAAAATAAAGGTTTCTTCTGGATGTGACAGATCTTGGAGTGATACATTTCCTCTTAGCCTGAAATGATTTTTTGCAGAAATGGATAATATTGGGCAACTCAGTTGATTGATTGTCCCTTTCGCTTCAAGCTCAACTTCCAGCGGTTCTTTAAATAGGGCAAATGTTGGTATTATGGGAGATAAATCATGCAATGTGATGGTCGATGGTAAAATGTGAAAAGAGAAATGTACTTTATCTGCAAAATGGTTAAAGGCACTCAGACTATCGTAACTCATGTGAATTGTATCTGCTTTAAGAGATGTATTTTGTAATTCTATAGCAAAATTTTCAATGCGCATTTTTTTATTATTAGCCAATATCTTAAGACTTAGCTTTTTTAGTTTGCTGCCTGATTGTTCTTCCTCAAGACTTAAGCGTTTGATTGCTGCATTAATAGAATCTCTTTGTAGCACTTTTAGAGAGATATCTGCCCTGAAGTTTTTAATATTAAAATGTTGCGGATTAAATTTCTCTGGAGTTTTTTTTATAGATAATACATTATAAGACATCCTTCCACGGCGTATTAAGAGGGAGTTTATACGTAAATCCAAGCTGCTATTTTTCTTAATACTATCTTTAGGTGCAAAAGCATCAAGAATGAATTGATAATTAGGTATAGCGTTGGGGGTATTTTTTTGTAGTCGAATATTAAATCCAAATAGTTGGGCGTTTGTAATTGATATTTTCTTCTTGAACAAAAGGAGTAAATTAAACTTTACAGAAGCTCTTGTTGCTTTAAGTAGTTCCTTGCCTGTTTGATCGTCGACCTGTAAGTTATCTATAATTAGTCTATTGAAAACGCCCGAATTAACTCTGCCAATTGTAACCTTGGTATGAAGTGTAGAAGATAACTCTTTTGCTATAAATACAGAAATTTGCTGCTGTACAGATGGTATGTTCAGCAATGATATGGTACCTATATATAAACATAGTGTAATACCTATTATCCAATGTATGGTCTTTCTTAACTTTCTGATATGTGGTTTGTTTTAAAAGGACCAACAAAAATATGAAATAATACGTTATGGATACTACTTTTATGAGTACTTTTGCAGTGTTTAAACGTAAAAAAGAGTATGGGCACAATTATTTTAGGAATAGAAAGCTCTTGCGACGATACATCTGCTGCTGTTATAAAAGATGGGTGTTTGCTATCTAATGTAGTGGCAAGTCAAGCTGTACATGAAGCTTATGGTGGTGTAGTACCGGAACTAGCTTCAAGAGCGCATCAGCAAAATATAGTACCAGTGGTTCATGAAGCTTTGAGGCGTGCCGGGGTTACAAAGGAAGAGTTAAGTGCAATAGCATTTACGCGGGGACCTGGATTAATGGGATCTCTATTGGTCGGAGTCTCTTTTGCAAAAGGATTTGCGCGCTCATTGAATATTCCGCTTGTTGATGTTAATCATTTGATGGGACATGTTTTAGCTCACTTTATTAAAGTGGAAGGAGAGGATAATATGGTACCTGACTATCCTTTTCTCTGTCTGTTAGTTTCTGGTGGAAATTCTCAAATCATTTTAGTCAAAGCTTACAATAAGATGGAGATATTGGGGCAAACTATTGATGATGCTGCCGGAGAAGCAATTGATAAATGTTCTAAAGTGATGGGATTGGGTTATCCTGGCGGACCGATTATCGATAAGCTTGCACGCCAAGGAAATCCTAAAGCTTATAGCTTTAGTAAACCACATATTCCTGGATTGAATTATAGTTTTAGTGGATTGAAAACCTCTTTTCTTTATTCACTTCGTGATTGGGTGAAGGAGGACGCTGACTTTATTGAGCATCATAAGCAAGACTTGGCAGCATCTCTTGAAGCAACGGTGGTTGATATTCTTATGGATAAGTTACGAAAAGCAGCCAAGGAATATAAAATTAATCAAGTGGCCGTTGCCGGTGGTGTTTCGGCCAACAATGGGCTGCGTAATTCATTTCGTGAACATGCTGAAAGATATGGCTGGAAGATATTTATTCCAAAGTTTAGTTATACTACGGATAATGCAGCGATGATTGCGATTACTGGGTATTTTAAATACTTGGATAAGGATTTTTGTGATATTAGCGCACCTGCTTATTCTCGTGTGATATTATAATAGAATCGGTCTGTAAAATGGAATTAGAAGAAGAAGTTGGACGAATTTTGAAGTCTAAGGGCATAAGTGTTTCTACGGCCGAAAGTTGTACCGGTGGAGGAATTGCTGCTTTGCTGACTTCTGTTTCGGGAAGCTCTGATTACTTTAAGGGAGGAATTGTTGCCTATTCTAATCAGGTTAAGGTAGACTTATTACATGTTTCGGAAGATACATTAAAGCAATATGGTGCTGTAAGTAGGGAAACTGTTGTTGAAATGGTAAAAGGAGCGATGAAATCATTGAAAACGGAATGTGCTGTTGCTACCTCTGGAATAGCAGGTCCTAGTGGGGGTACATTATTAAAACCGGTTGGCACAATTTGGATAGCTGCTGCCTATAAAAATGAAATTCTTACTTTGAAGCAAGAGGGAGATGATGGTCGAACCCAAAATGTGCACAAAGCCATTCAAAATGCCTTATTGTTGCTCATAAAGCTTTTATAATAATGAAAAGATTGCTGCAAAATAGCGAATTATTTTGTGAAAAACTTGTTTGGTATCGATAAAAGTACTTACTTTGCGCTCTGTTTGGAATATATATAGATAAAAACTATAAAAAATAAGATAGAAATGTCGAAAATTTGTCAAATTACCGGAAAGAAGGCCATGATTGGCAATAATGTTTCACATTCAAAGAAAAGGACGAAAAGGACTTTTGATTTGAACTTGTTTAACAAAAAGTTCTATTATGTAGAACAAGAATGTTGGATCAGCCTAAGTCTTTGTGCAGCTGGTTTACGTATTATTAATAAAAAAGGTCTTGATGCTGCCCTAAATGATGCAGTGACTAAAGGGTATTGTGATTGGAAAAGCATTAAAGTAATAGGATAAACGTAGAGGAGAATACTGATTATGGCAAAAAAAGCAAAAGGTAATAGAGTACAAGTGATTCTGGAATGTACAGAGCACAAAGATAGTGGTATGCCGGGAACTTCTCGTTACATCACGACTAAAAACAGGAAGAATACAACTGAAAGATTAGAGTTGAAGAAATACAATCCTATTCTAAAGAAAGTAACAGTTCATAAAGAAATAAAATAAGAGAGTAATTACCCATGGCAAAGAAAACAGTAGCAAGTTTGCACGAAGGTTCTAAAGAAGGTCGTGCTTATACGAAGGTGATCAAAATGGTAAAGTCTCCGAAAACAGGTGCTTATAGTTTTGATGAACAAATGGTATTAAATGAAAAAGTTCAAGACTTTTTTAAAAAATAGGTCCTATTGATGTCGGAAGACATTAAAAAAAACTCCCCTTATCTCATTGTGGATTGGGGGAGTTTTTTTATGCATTATTCTAAATATTCATTACTTTATTATATCTTTGTACAATAAATTGTGTGTATAAATAAATAGGCTATGGGATTTTTTAATTTTTTTTCTAAGGATAAAAAAGAAACTCTAGATAAGGGATTATCCAAAACCAAAGAAAGTGTATTTGGGAAGATTGCTCGTGTTGTTGCTGGCAAATCAAAGGTTGATGATGAGGTCCTTGACAATCTGGAAGAAGTACTTATAACCTCGGACGTGGGCGTGGAGACGACTTTGAATATTATTAAGCGTATTGAGAAACGCGCTTCTGCTCAGAAATATATGAATGCCCAAGAACTCAATTCTATTTTGAGAGATGAAATAGCAGCACTTTTGACAGAAAATAATAGTGATGATGTCGATGATTTTGAGGCTCCTATAGCGACAAAGCCATATGTGATTATGGTGGTGGGAGTGAATGGTGTAGGGAAAACGACGACCATCGGAAAGCTTGCTTATCAATTTAAGAAAGCTGGTAAAACGGTTTATCTTGGAGCTGCAGATACTTTTCGTGCTGCTGCGGTAGAGCAATTAGATATTTGGGGTGAAAGAGTTGGCGTACCTGTCATTAAGCAAAAAATGGGTTCTGATCCTGCTTCTGTAGCGTTTGATACGCTGAATTCTGCAGTGACCAATCATGCAGATGTTGTAATTATAGATACAGCTGGACGTCTTCATAATAAAGTGGGACTGATGAATGAGCTGACTAAAATAAAGAATGTGATGAAGAAGATTGTTCCAAATGCCCCTCATGAAGTATTGCTCGTCTTAGACGGCTCTACCGGACAGAATGCATTTGAGCAAGCTAAACAATTCACATTGGCTACCGAGGTTACTGCAATGGCTATAACAAAATTGGATGGAACAGCTAAAGGTGGTGTTGTTATCGGTATTTCTGATCAATTTAAGATCCCGGTTAAGTATATAGGATTGGGTGAAAAGATGGAAGATTTGCAGGTTTTCCGTAAAAAAGAATTTGTTGATTCATTGTTTGGGGAGTAGTATAAAATGAGACGTAAAACAATAGATATTATTACTTTAGGATGTTCTAAAAACTTAGTAGATTCAGAACGGTTGATCTGTCAACTTGAAGAAGTTGGTTACCAGGTAACTCATGATGCCAAAAATCCTAAAGGTGAGATTGCTGTTATAAATACTTGTGGGTTTATTGGTGATGCTAAAGAAGAATCCATTAATATGATTTTAGAGCTTGCCCAGGCCAAAGAAGAAGGACGGCTGAAGAAGTTGTACGTGATGGGATGTCTTTCGGAGCGATACTTGAAGGAGTTGCAATCGGAAATTCCTCAAGTGGATAAGTTTTATGGTAAATTCAACTGGGGGGAATTGTTGAAGGATCTGGGTAAATCTCATCATCAGGAGTCGGCAGTGGAACGTACGCTTACAACTCCCAAGCATTATGCTTATTTGAAGATATCCGAAGGATGCGATAGAAAATGTTCGTATTGTGCAATTCCTATTATTACGGGTCGGCATATCTCGCGTCCTATGGAAGATATTCTTGCAGAGGTACGCTACTTGGTGGATAGAGGTACAAAAGAATTTCAGGTGATTGCCCAGGAATTGACCTATTATGGGATTGACACATATGGGAAACAGATGTTGCCTGAATTGATAGAGCGAATTTCTGATATTCCGGGAGTGGAATGGATTAGGTTGCATTATGCCTATCCGGCTAATTTTCCTACTGATTTGTTCCGTGTCATGCGTGAACGTGATAATGTTTGTAAGTATATGGATATTGCGTTGCAGCATATAAGTGATCGGATGTTGAAAATGATGCGGAGGCATGTGACAACGGAAGATACTTATCGATTGTTGGAGCAATTTAGGAAAGAGGTTCCGGGTATTCATTTAAGAACAACGTTGATGGTTGGGCATCCGGGAGAAACCAATGCTGATTTTGATGAATTGAAAGATTTTATAAAAAAAGTCCGTTTTGACCGGATGGGAGCTTTTACTTACTCTGAAGAAGAAGGTACTTATGCGGCATCTCATTATGAGGATGAAGTGCCGGAAGAGGTAAAGCAGGAAAGATTGAATGAGTTGATGGCTATTCAGCAGACCATTTCTGCAGAGCTTAGTGCGGCCAAGGTAGGGAAGGAGATGAAGGTTATCGTTGATAGGATAGAAGGTGATTATTATGTGGGGCGTACAGAGTTTGACTCCCCTGAAGTTGATCCTGAAGTTTTGATAAAACGCGATAATCAATCGTTAGCTATTGGAGATTTTTATCAGGTTGAAATCATTGATTCCGATGATTTTGATCTTTTTGCCCGTGTTATTTGATAATATTCGAGCTCTTATTTGTATATATTGAAGATTTTTATTAATATAGCACCGCACTTTACAAAACCTCAAATATTTTGAATAATAAGGAATTCACTTCAGAATTATCTCGAAGACTGGGATATACATTAAAAGACACGTCCGAATTGATCGCTTCTTTGCTATCTGATATCACGCAACAGTTATCAGATGGTAATGTAGTCTCAGCGCAGGGGTTCGGATCTTTTGAGGTTAAGAAGAAGTCCGAACGTATCTCTGTCAATCCAGTTACAAAATCAAGGATGTTGGTCCCTCCTAAGTTGGTTTTAACTTTTAAACCAAGTGTATTACTTAAGGATAAATATAAATAACTATTTTTTAACATCTTTCCACTATGAATGATAAATTGAATATGCAGAATTTTATTGCTTTACTTGCTGAGAGGCATGGTATGAGCAGAAAAAATGCAGAAAACTTTGTAAAAGAGTTCTTTCAGTTGATAGAAGAATCATTGGGAAGTGACAAGTATGTTAAGATTAAGGGACTGGGGACTTTTAAGCTGATTGAAGTGGAAAGTCGCGAAAGTGTTAATGTCAATACGGGAGAGCGTTTTATGATAGAAGGACATACAAAAGTGTCTTTCACTCCGGAACAGACTGTTAAAGATTTGATTAATAAACCTTTTGAACATTTTGATACGGTGGTCCTTAATGAGGAAACCGTTTTAAAGGATACGCCTTTGGAAGGTACAGACATTCCAGATGATATCCAGGATGATGTTGTTCAAGAGGATAGTGAGGAATATATTCGAAAGAGCATTCAAGAAAATGCTCAGGGGGATCAGATAGGTGTTGAGGATCATCTATTAAAAGATACACAAGAAAATGCTCAGATAGGCCTTCGTGAAAGTGCCTTGGACGATACGCAAGATGAGATTCAGAGAGAAACCCTGGAAGACGATATACCAGTGGATGAACATCATGGTGTGGTACAGGATGCTCAAGAGGATATTCCGACAGACCTTCAAACTGGAATGCAAGATGTGCGCGCAGCTATTCCGAGCGATGCCGAAAATATTCAGGCGACTGATCAGGAAGGTGCAGAAAAGGAATTGCAGGAAAATACTCGGAAAGAGGATGAGGTAATTGATCTTGCAAAAGCTTCTGGCGAAACAATAATGCTCGTCGGTAAAGAGGAGGTGGGTACCTTTCGGAATCCGGTAGCTGGGGATAACGGGCAGCATAACAAAGAAGTTCGGTTGGACAAGCAAGTTGTTGAAGAACCAGATAATGGTGATTTGTCTATTACCTCTGGTCTATCGGCTGAAAAGATACCTGGTCGGGATGAAGACCGGCTTGGAGGTGGAGAATATGTGCCCAAAGAGAGAGCTGAGGATACGCGTGATAATAGTGACATTTTATCAGAGTTCATCAGTAAAATTGAAGCTGAGTCAGTAGGTAAGGGAGAGACCTTAGCCACTAAACCTTCCCTAGAACATTCCTCTGTTGATGCTTCCGATGCCTCTACCATGAAATATTTTATAGGAATTGTAGCTTTTATCATTTTATTGTGTGGTGGAGCTGTGGTATATATGTATTATCCCGATGCTTTCGATTTCATCTCCCCAAAGTCTTCTAAGGAGAATGTGACTGACCAGCAAATAAATAAGCCGGAGGTTAGTAAATCTCCAGTACTCTTGGATAGTATTACTCGGAAGGATACTGTAGCACCTACTGTTAAAGATACAGTGGCAGAGCAGGTTGCGATAATGAAGCCGAATAAGTCGGGAGAAACTTTTGTAAATCAGCCTATTCCAGTTAAACCAAAAACTGTAGATAATAAGAAAGCGGTAAGCGTACCATTTTCTCCTGATTCTACGAATTATAAAATAGTCGGAACAAAGACGACATACACCATAAAAGAAGGTGAAACGTTAACGCGAGTTGCACTTCATTTTTATGGGACAAAGGCTTTATGGCCTTATATTGTGAAACACAATCCGGAAGTGATAAAGAACCCTGATAACGTGCCTTACGGTACGACGATTAAAATACCGGAGCTTGTAGCGAAGTAAGGTTCATAGTCGTTGCACCTGTGTACAATTGCAAGGCAAATGTACTAAAGCCCCAAGAGACCATCTGTTGAAGTAAGATAGATGGTCTCTTGGGGTTGAATAGACCGTCTAAACAAGGTCAACTGATCGTCTGTTTCGCTCGGATAGATCATCCGTTTTAAGTAATAAATAAAGTTCTTCCAATATTCTTGTTTTCCAAATTCCTGTTAACCTTGCTTTGGAGCGTAAACACCTTTCACTGCAACACCTCTTTTTTCTAAAGAAAACCTCTTTATTTATTGGTATAATATCTCTTATTGTCTGATTTGAGAATTTACAACTACTAAACTCTCTGAAAGTAGTTTAATCTAATTATTTTTTAATAAAAATTAGTTGGCATGGTTAATTTATTCGTGTACTTTTGGGAGCAAAAGAGAAAATGCAGGCAAAATGCCATCAGAAAATGGAATCATATAATTTAGTATCACATAATTAAATATAGTATATATGGCTGAAACAATTGATATTCGCGAATTGAACGAGCGAATTGAAAGTCAGAGTGCTTTCGTCACTAATCTTACAACGGGAATGAATCAGGTCATTGTAGGACAGAAACATCTCGTAGAGTCATTGTTAATTGGTTTGTTGTCTGATGGACATGTGCTTCTGGAAGGTGTTCCCGGTCTCGCCAAGACCTTGGCAATTAAGACACTTGCCTCTCTGATTGATGCGCAATACAGTCGCGTGCAGTTTACTCCCGATTTACTCCCGGCCGATGTTATTGGTACAATGGTTTATAGTCAGAAAGACGAAACATTTCATATAAAGCGAGGTCCGATCTTTGCTAATTTTGTATTAGCAGATGAAATTAACCGTGCGCCGGCTAAAGTTCAGAGTGCTTTGCTGGAAGCTATGCAAGAGCGACAGGTGACTATTGGGAAGGAAACCTTCAAATTGCCGGAACCTTTCTTGGTTTTGGCCACTCAGAATCCTATCGAACAGGAGGGTACTTATCCGTTGCCCGAGGCACAAGTTGACCGTTTCATGCTGAAGGTCGTAATTGATTATCCTAAGCAAGAAGAAGAAAAATTAATTATTCGCCAAAATATTGATGGTGAAAAATTCGATGTAAAACCGATTTTGAAAGCCGAAGAAATTATTGAGGCACGTAAAGTTGTACACCAGGTATATTTGGACGAAAAGATAGAACACTACATTGTTGATATTGTATTTGCCACTCGTTATCCTGAAAAATATGATTTGAAAGAGTTGAAAGGAATGATTAGCTTTGGCGGTTCACCCCGCGCTTCCATCAATTTAGCTTTAGCTGCCAGAACATATGCATTCATTAAACGCCGCGGTTATGTTATTCCTGAGGATGTACGTGCTGTCGCACATGATGTTTTGCGTCATCGTATCGGACTGACCTACGAGGCTGAAGCTAGTAATTTAACCTCAGATGAGATGATCAGCCAAATCCTGAATAAGATTGAAGTGCCCTAATTAGCGGAGAAACCAGTGAGTAAATAAAAGTTCCGCCCATAGAGTACCATCTTGTTCGTACTTTAAGGAATTATAAACTATTAGAAAACTATTTCTATATAATAGATGGAAACAACTGATTTGTTAAAGAAGGTTCGTCAGATTGAGATAAAAACGCGCGGCTTATCTAGTAATATCTTTGCAGGGGAATATCATTCAGCCTTTAAGGGTAGGGGTATGGCCTTCTCTGAAGTGCGTGAATATCAGTTTGGCGATGATATACGCGACATTGACTGGAACGTGACAGCTCGTTTTAACAAGCCCTATGTGAAAGTGTTTGAAGAAGAGCGGGAGTTGACTGTCATGTTAATGGTAGATGTTTCCGGTAGTTTGGATTTTGGAACTGTAAAGCAGATGAAGAAGGAAATGGTCACTGAAATTGCTGCTACTTTGGCTTTTTCTGCTATCCAAAATAATGATAAAATTGGAGTTATATTCTTTTCAGATCGCATAGAAAAATTTATTCCTCCTAAAAAAGGGCGCAAGCATATTTTGTATATCATTCGGGAATTAATTGATTTTCATGCCGAGAGTACACGAACCAATATAGGTTTAGGACTGGAGTATCTGACGAATGTGATGAAAAGACGTTGTACAGCCTTTCTTTTGTCCGATTTCATCGATCAAAAGGATTTCAAAAATCCGATGACCATTGCCAATCGCAAGCATGATGTGGTAGCTATTCAGGTTTATGATCGCCGTATGGAGGATTTACCCGCTATCGGATTAATGAAGATTAAAGATGCTGAAACCGGTCACGAACAGTGGATTGACTCATCATCGCGTGCCGTGCGGAGCGTACATCGTGAATGGTGGATCAGCAAGCAAAACGAACTGAATGAATTGTTTACTAAAAGCAATGTTGACAATGTGTCCGTGCGTACTGATCAAGATTATGTCAAGGCATTGATGAACTTGTTTGCGAAACGAAATTAAATAGAGAAGATGAAGAAATACTTTTTTTTAGCAGCATTGCTCCTTGGAGTCTTAACCTGTAATATTTCAGCTCAGTCGGTGACTGTTGATGCTAGTATTGATTCTCTGCAGATTCTTATAGGAGAACAAGCCAAGGTGAAGTTACAGGTCTCAATGGATGCTAATAAACGTGCCATTTTCCCAGCCTATAGTGATACTTTGATAAAAGGTGTGGATATTGTAGACATCGCTAAACCTGATACGCAGTATCTAAACGATCGGAGGCGTCTATTAATAACGCAGGAATACACGGTTACGTCGTTCGACTCGGCTCTTTATTACTTGCCTCCTATGGAGGTCACTGTAGACAATAAGGCGTATCATTCAAAGGCGTTGGCCTTAAAAGTCTATTCCATGCCCGTAGATACGTTGCATCCTGATAAATTCTTCGGACCGAAAACTATTATGCAAGCTCCGTTTGTTTGGGCGGATTGGTATACTGTTATTATTTTTGCTTTGTTATTTATACCTTTCTTACTTCTACTTATTTACTTGATTAAACGAATCCGTGATAATAAACCTATTATTCGCAAAATAAAGGTCGAACCCAAATTGCCTCCTCATCAGTTGGCTATGAAGGAAATCGAAAGAATCAAGAATGAAAAAGTATGGCAAAAGGGATTGTCTAAAGAATATTATACCGAGCTTACCGATGCTATCCGTACTTACATTAAGGAACGTTTTGGCTTTAATGCTTTGGAAATGACCTCTTCTGAGATCATAGACCGTTTGCAAGAGGTGAATGATAAAGAAGCGATTAATGATTTACGTTTTCTATTTCAGACGGCTGATTTGGTGAAGTTTGCCAAACATAATCCGTTGATGAATGAGAATGATGCCAACCTGATTAGTGCCGTTGATTTCATTAATGATACAAAAGAAAAAGAAGACGAGAATGCGAAACCTCAACCCACCGAAATTACTATTGTTGAGAAACGCTCTCTGCGCACTAAAATACTGTTGGGAACGGGGATACTTATTTTATTGGTCATACTCGTTGGTACGCTTATTTATATAGGAACCGAGTTATATAATTACTACTCTTAAGTAGTGGGGAATTATGTGCTTTACTTATAAAATGATAATTTGCTAAATTGTATAGATTATGGTTTTTGCCAATATTGAATATTTCTTTTTATTGCTTTTGCTGATACCCTATGTCGTATGGTATATCATGAAGCATAAAAAAAATGAGGCAACGCTTCAAATATCAGATGCCCATGTGTACGCACATACACCAAAAAGCTATAAAAATTATTTGCTGCATGCTCCTTTTGTACTTCGCATTATTGCATTGATTTTAATAATTGTAATATTGGCCCGCCCTCAAACGACCAACAGTTGGCAGAATAGTGAGATACAAGGCATTGACATTATGTTAGCTATTGATGTTTCAACCAGTATGTTGTCCGAAGACTTGAAGCCTAATCGCTTGGAAGCAGCAAAAGATGTTGCTGCCGAATTCATTAATGGACGTCCTAATGACAATATGGGATTGACAATGTTTGCTGGCGAAAGTTTTACTCAATGTCCGTTGACTGTTGATCATGCTGTGCTTCTGAACTTGATAAAAGATGTCAAGTGTGGAGTTATTGAAGATGGTACGGCCATTGGAATGGGTATTGCAAATGCTGTAACTCGACTGAAAGATAGTAAAGCGAAGTCTAAAGTCATCATATTATTGACGGACGGAACCAATAATAAAGGTGATATTTCTCCTTTGACTGCAGCCGAGATAGCTAAGACTTATGGAATTCGTATCTATACGATTGGTATTGGAACGAATGGAATGGCACCTTATCCGTATCAGGTGGGGGGTACCGTACAGTATGTCAATATGCCTGTTGAAATAGATGAAAAGACTTTAACGCAAATAGCAGCTACTACCGACGGTAATTATTTTCGAGCTACGAGTAATTCCAAGTTGAAAGAAATATATGGGGAGATTGATAAACTTGAGAAAACAAAATTGAACGTCAAACAATATAGCAAGCGTGAAGAAGAGTATCGTTGGTTTGCTTTAGCCGCTTTCTTTTGTGTGTTACTTGAAGTGTTGTTGCGTAACTCTATATTAAAGAAGATACCTTAATTGAGGTGTTGTGTTTGATTCTCTAAAATGTAAAATTCTAAATTGACATATAAAATGTTTCGATTTGAAGAACCTGCATATTTGTATTTATTGATTTTGTTGCCATTCTTGGCTGCCTTTTATCTGTATTCCAATTACAGAAGAAGAAAAGCTATCCGAAAATATGGAGATCCACAATTATTGGCTCACTTGATGCCGGATGTTTCGAAATATCGTCCTGATGTTAAGTTCTGGCTAGTATTTGGTGCTATCGGATTATTTGCGGTGCTATTGGCACGTCCTCAGTTTGGCTCTAAGTTGGAGACTGTGAAACGCAAGGGTGTAGAAGTCATGATTGCATTGGATATCTCCAATTCGATGATGGCACAAGATGTGCAACCCAGTCGTCTTGAAAAGGCGAAAAGATTGGTTGCCCAGTTGGTTGACAAAATGGATAATGATAAAGTGGGTATGATTGTCTTTGCAGGGGATGCGTATATACAGTTACCTATCACAAGCGATTATATTTCTGCTAAAATGTTTCTAGAATCAATTAATCCATCGTTAATATCTAAACAAGGTACCGCTATTGGTGCCGCCATAAATTTGGCAATACGTAGCTTTACGCCAAAACAAGGGGTAGGACGTGCTATTATAGTTATCACAGATGGTGAAAATCACGAAGGGGGTGCTGTAGACGCAGCTAAAGCAGCAGCCGAAAAGGGCATTCAGGTTAGCGCGTTAGGCGTCGGTTTACCCGATGGGGCTCCGATACCGGTAACCGGTACAAATGACTATCGCCGTGATCGCGATGGTAATGTTATTGTGACCCGTTTAAATGAGCAAATGTGTAAGGAAATAGCACAGGCTGGAAAAGGAATTTATGTACGTGTGGATAATTCAGATAGAGCCCAGAGGGCAATAAATCAAGAAATTAATAAAATGTCCAAGACAGATGTGGAATCTCAAATATATACTGATTATAACGAGCAGTTTCAAGCCATAGCATGGATTATACTATTATTATTACTTGCGGAAATGCTTATATTGGAACGTAAGAATCCGTTATTTCGTAATATTCGGTTATTTTCTAACAAGGAAGAAAAAGTATATGATGAAAAGTAGAATACTTTGGATAGGACTATTATTATTCGCTGTAATACCGGTTGTACAGGCACAGAAAGCGGAGCGGGATTATATTCGTAAAGGTAATCGCTTGTATAAAGACAGCTTATTCGTGAAGGCTGAAGTTGACTATAGGAAAGCATTGGATATTAATCCAAAGTCAGCAGTTTCAATGTATAATTTAGGTAATGCTTTGTTGTTGCAGAATAAAGCCAAAGAGGCTATGGAAGAGTATGTATCTGCTTCTAAAATGGAAAAGGATAAATCTAAGTTAGCACACATATACCATAACATGGGGGCAATTCTTCAGTCGGGAAAAGATTATGCAAAGGCAATAGAAGCATACAAGCAATCGCTCAAAAATAATCCGAAAGATGATGAGACCCGATATAATCTAGCCTTAGCTCAAAAATTGTTGAAAGATCAGCAAAAGAAGCAGAATAACCAAAACAAAGATAAGAATAAGCAAGATAAGCAGCAGCAGGATAAAGATAAGAATAAACAAGATCAGAATAAGAAACAACAGCAGAATAAAGATCAAAATCAGCAGCAGCCTCCTAAGTCGGAAAAGCAACAAAATCAAATGTCCAAAGAGAATGCTGAGCAGTTGCTTAATTCTGTGATGCAGGATGAGAAGAATACACAGGATAAAGTTAAGAAACAACAAGTGATTCAAGGTGGTCGCTTAGAAAAAGATTGGTAATATATAAACTAATGATGGATATATGAGGAAGTTAGTTTTCTTATGGATATTATTGGCAATAAGTTTGCAGGCTTCTGCAGATGGGAAGGTCACTTTTACGGCTTCTGCCCCAGATGCAGTGGCTATAGGCGACCAGTTTAGATTGTCGTATACTGTGACTACTCAAAAGGTAAGGGATTTTAGAGCTCCGTCTATAAAAGGCTTTGATGTGCTGATGGGGCCCAGTCGTTCCCAACAAAGTAGTATTCAGATAATCAATGGGAGTACAACATCAACGAGTAGCATTACTTTTACCTATATTCTAATGGCTACTACCGAGGGGAATTATACGATTCCGGGGGCTACAATATTAGCAAATGGTAATCAGATGGTTTCCAATTCCGTTCATGTTAAAGTCCTTCCAGCTGATAATAAAGGGACTACGGGCAATAGTGGAAGATCTCAAAAGAATGGAGCTGTAAGCCATTCATCTTCTTCTGGAACTTCAATCTCAAGTCAAGATCTATTTGTAACGGCAACGGCCAGCAAGGTAAACCTCTTTGAACAAGAGGCTTTTCTACTCACCTATAGAATATATACTCTTGTTGATCTAAGAGGATTTGATAATGTGAAGTTACCCGATTTTAAAGGCTTCCATTCTCAAGAAGTTGAGCTACCTAATGATAGAAAATGGAGCTTGGAGCATTATAAAGGGAGGAATTATCAAACCACTATTTATCGACAATTTGTGTTATTTCCTCAACAATCAGGAAAGTTGACCATTGATGCTGCCCGTTTTGATGCTTCAGTAGCTAAGGCTAGTCAGTCTGTAGATCCTTTTGATGCATTCTTTAATGGAGGAAGTAATTATGTGGAAGTGAAGAAGACTCTGTTGACACCTCAGTTGATTGTGAATGTACAATCTTTGCCTGCTGGTAAACCTGTCGATTTTTCCGGTGGAGTGGGGGAATTCACAATATCTTCTTCTATAAATAGTACAAATGTGAAGACAAATGATGCTATTACTCTTAAGATAGTAATTTCTGGTACTGGTAATTTAAAACTCATCTCAAATCCGGCAGTGAAATTTCCAGATGATTTTGAGGTTTATGATCCAAAAGTTGATAATAAATCGCGCTTGACTAATAGTGGCCTTTCTGGAAATAAAGTGATAGAGTATTTGGCAATTCCCCGTAATCCAGGAACCTATAAGATTCCAGCGGTGAAATTTAGTTATTTTGATATCAAGTCGCATACTTACAAGACTCTTACTACAGACGACTATGAATTGCATGTTAAGAAAGGAGCAGGAAATGCAACTCAATCGATAGCGAACTTTACCAATAAAGAAGATTTGAAAGTTTTAAATGAGGATATTCGTTTTATTAAACAAGGGCAAGTTAAGCTGGTTCCTCGTGGTTCTATTTTCTTTGGTTCAATATCTTATTGGCTATTTTATATACTTCCTGGGATTATTTTTATAATTTCTTTTGTGGCCTACCGCAAACAGATTGCTGCTAATTCTAATGTTGTAAAAATGCGTACGAAGAAAGCTAATAAAGTGGCTATAAAACGTATGAAGTTTGCTCACAAATTATTGGTGGATAATAAGAAAGAGGACTTTTATGATGAGGTGTTGAAAGCTTTATGGGGATATATTGGTGATAAGCTTAATATACAAGTTTCGAAATTATCTAAAGATAATATTGAGGGAGAGTTACGGGCTTATGGAGTAGAAGACTCCTTGATAGGTGAGTTTCTGGCTGCACTAAATAATTGTGAGTTTGCAAGGTTTGCGCCGGGTGATGAGAACCAAGCTATGGATAAGGTTTATTCCGTTTCATTGGAAGTTATCACGAAAATGGAGAATTCTATAAAACGTTAATTAAAAGGAGGTTCTTTAATGAAACGAATATTATTTTTTAGTATTAGTCTTTTTGTTGTATTTGCTACATTCGCAAATGATAGCTTGGCTGTTGACAGTTTACGTAATGCTAAAGATACAGCGGTTTCTATAGCGACTCATAAGGAGTTCTCAACAGCTAATCAATTGAAGAATATTACCAAGTTGGAAGGTGATAATGCCTATAGAAGGAATGATTATGCATCGGCTATTCAAATTTATGAGTCTCTTTTACGTCATGGAGAATCTGCTGATATATATTATAATTTGGGTAATAGTTATTATAAATCAGATAATATAGCAATGGCCATATTAAACTATGAGCGTGCTTTACTGTTAAAGCCTGGCGATGCTGATATCCGTGCTAATTTGGAGATTGCTCGCGCTAAGACAATTGATAAGGTAGTGGCTGTTCCTGAAATATTTTTTGTATCTTGGATGAAGAGTCTTATCAATACAATGAGTGTTGATGCCTGGGCCCGAACTGGGGTTGTTTGCTTCATCTTATTATTGGTCTCTCTTTATTTTTTCTTTTTCTCTAAGCAATCCAAGTGGAAGAGAATAGGCTTTTATTCTGGAATACTATTTTTATTATTATCCTTCTTAGCTAATTACTTTGCTTTTTGCCAAAAGTCTAATTTGATTAATCGTAATGATGCGATTGTATTAACACCTAGTGTTACTGTTCGGAGTACTCCGAGCGAAGATGGTACAAGTTTATTCATTCTCCATGAAGGCTGCAAAGTAGAAATAAAAGATAAAACAATGAGAGAGTGGAAAGAAGTCCAACTTGCTGATGGTAAGGTCGGATGGATACCAGCTTCTTCTATTGAAGTTATTTAATTTTGATGTTTTTTCATCAAGCATAAGAGAGATTTCTTTGTTATAGTTGTCAGGTGTATTAAGAAGAATTATTTAATTACTTCATAATACGCCTGTTATTTTTTATCAAAAAGTTTGTTTTATCTTTTTTTTTTATTAAGTTTAGTGCGTGATACAGAATCACTATTTATTAACCAATAAATTTATGATTATGAGAACAATAACATTTAATGAACTTCGTAAGATTAAGGATTCGCTACCCAATGGTAGCATGCATAAGATTGCTGATGAACTTGGATTGGATGTTGATACTGTTCGGAATTTTTTTGGTGGGCATAATTTCAAGGAAGGTAAGAGTGTTGGCATACATTTAGAACCCGGTCCAAATGGCGGTTTGGTCATGATAGATGATACAACGGTTCTTGATAGAGCTTTAAAGATATTAGATAATTTGCATGTTTATCAGAGAATGTCTGAACCAGCTTAATCTTTATAAAAATATAAATTTAGTAGAATATTTCGATTTTTATTTGTTATATCTAGAAAATATTTATGGAAGATAAGTTAGTTACATTAGCTATTCTGACCTATGCTAAAGCTCAGATTTTAAAGAATGTTCTTGAGAATGAAGGCATTGAGACTTACATTCATAATGTAAATCAAATACAACCTATCGTTTCTTCAGGTGTACGTCTGCGTATTAAAGAAAGTGATTTGCCACGTGCTCTCAAAATCACAGAAAGTGCAGTATGGCTTTCGGAAGATGTAGTAGGAGGTAAGTCTCCTAAATTAGATAAGCAAAGTAATAAAGTTTTGATACCAGTTGACTTTTCTAGTTATTCGCTGAAAGCTTGTGAGTTTGGTTTCAATTTTGCTCGAGACATTAGTGCTGAGGTCGTTTTATTGCATGTTTATTTTACTCCAATTTATGCAACATCATTACCATATGGAGATGTGTTTAATTATCCTTTAACTGACGATGATAATATAAAAGAGATTCTTCATAAGGTACATGATGATTTAAACTCTTTATCTGATAAAATTAAGGCAAAAATTGATTCAAATGAGTTCCCTCCAATAAAATATTCTTGTGTTTTGCGCGAAGGCATTCCTGAAGAGGAAATCCTTAAGTATTCTAAAGATAATAATCCACGCATTATTATTATGGGTACTCGGGGTAAAGATCAGAAGGACATTGATTTAATTGGTAGTGTTACTGCTGAAGTGATTGAACGGAGCCGTGTACCTATTTTAGCTATTCCGGAAAATACGACTTTTACTCAACTTGGAGAAGCCAAACGTATAGCCTTTATTACCAATTTTGACCAAAGAGATTTGATTGCCTTTGACTCTCTTATGGAAAGCTTAGAAACTCTTCATTTTTCTGTATCATTAATTCATTTATCAGATAATATGAGAGATCCATGGAATCAAATTAAATTGGGCGGAATTAAAGAGTACTTTCAGAAGCAATATCCTAATCTTGAAATATTCTATGATGTTGTTGCGAATGATGATTTACTGGATAGTTTAGAATCTTACATTAAAACTAATCATATAGATATTATGGCATTGACATCATATAAGCGGAACATTTTCTCTCGTCTATTTAACCCCAGTATTGCAAGAAAAATGATTTTTCATTCTGATACGTTATTGTTTGTTTTGGGGAGAGGTTCAAATTGATCAAATATAGTTATTTCTTTTTAGACTAATAATCAGTATTATGTTTAATATAAGACTCCTATTTATACAGTTTATAATAAATTATCCATGATAAATGAAGAGCATTGCCAATAACATCTAGAGCAGAGCAACTGGATAGATAGAGATATGATTCCTATTTAAATAAAAAGAGCCTAATCTTAAATCAGGCTCTTTTTTTATACCATTAGAATAAAATTAATTGTTCATTAGTTTTTCAATTGCATCAAACTCAGGTCCCATTTTTAGATTATAATATATTCTATACAGCCCATTTATCCACAAATCCTTTTGATCAGGCTTCAATTCTCTCGCTTTTTCGTAACAAGGTTTTGCCTTTTCATAGAAGGATTTCAATGTAGCTTGATCCTTTTGATATTTAGGAGCATTAACATCTGTAGTCGCTTTGGCCGAGAAATCTTGAGCCTGCAAACAATATATTAAACCTAAGTTGGAGTATGCTTCTGCATATTCGGGATTTGCTTCAATTGTTTTTTTATAGAACTCAATAGCTTTATCGTAATTTTTCATATTATGATAGAGGTATCCTTTAACATAAAGATAAAAAGCATTATTGGGTTCTTTAGACAACATGTTATCAGCAAATTGCATTGCTTCATCATATTTATTGGTATTACTATAATAATCTATTAAATTTCCAAAGAAGAATGAATGTTGAGGGTATTTCTCTATCCCATTCTTCAAAGAAGCAATCCATTTAACTGTATCACCTTGTGCTTTTAAAGCTGTAGAAATAAATTCCATTGCATATTGTCCGACTTCTTTATCATTTTCGGCATATGGAGCATATTTTAAGACAGTAGGATAATCTTCTATTTTAGCTGCTGCCAAACTTGCATAATATGCTATTTGCGGTAATATTGTGTCATTCTTTAATAAGTTTTCTTTTTCAAACATTGGATGGGTTGCTATGTCTACATACGTAGTAAAGAAACTTAAAGCTTTCTTATTATCATTCAAGTTAAAATACTGGATACCACCATTTATCAGATTAGGCCGTTGTGAGAGAATTTCTGATGCATTTGATTTCCTATATTTATTCTTGATTTTGCCTTTGGAGTTGGGAACTTGCGCAAGGGTATCACACTTTAAGTAGTATTTACATATGTTCAATGCACTATTATATACTTTAAGTGTATCATAAGGTTTTCTTAAATAGGCATTCTCCATTTCCTTTTCGTTAATTCTTTTTTGAATAAAACCTGCAACATTCCAAGTTTCTGCATCTGCTTTGGTTTCAGGGTTATTCAGGGCTTCATTGATAAGCTGTTCTGCTTTTGCAAAATCAGGTTTTACTTCATTTGCTATACTTTTAGCCTCTTTTACGCTTTTTTCTTGAGCAAAAATGAAACTTGTAGTGAGTACTAAAAGCACTGAAAATAATGCTCTTTTCATAATAGTTGTAAAATTTAAATTAATATTATGTCTATTCTCCATTTATGTACTTAATTTGAAATAGTCAATTCCTCCTTGTCACTCTTTCTTTCTTTTATGCCTCTGAGGAGATATTGGGTAACTCATCATCAATATCTGTATTTTCTACTTCGATTGCTGAGGTCACTTTACAAACAGAACCTATTTCATCATTTCGCTTTTCAAGATTAATTAAGCGGACTCCTTGAGTAGCACGTCCCATAATACGCACATCAGCGACTTTTAGTCGAATTGTGATTCCTGATTTATTGATGATCATTAAATCATTCTCGTCCGTTACGGATTTGATGGCTACTAATTTACCTGTTTTTTCTGTTATATTTATGGTTTTTACACCCTTTCCACCGCGATTAGTCTTGCGATAATCTTCTATGTCTGAGCGTTTTCCATATCCTTGTTCCGAGACAACCATAACAGTCTCAGTTTTAAGATCTTTAATACAAACCATACCTACTACTTCATCATTTTCGTCAAGCATCATACCTCGTACTCCTGTCGCAGTACGTCCCATGACGCGCACAGCACTTTCATGGAATCTAATTGCTCGGCCATTACGATTGGCTATGATAATTTCATTATTCCCATTTGTCATGCGTACCTCTATTACTTGATCGTCTTCTCGGATAGTAATAGCATTTACACCATTTTGCCGGGGGCGTGAATATTGCTCAAGCAATGTTTTCTTTATAACTCCATTTTTGGTACAGAACAGGACGTAATGGCTATTGATAAATTCGTCATCAGAAAGATTTTTAACACGTAGATAAGCGTTTACAGCATCATTGGAGTCTATGTTGAGTAGATTTTGAATCGCACGACCTTTTGAGTTTTTACTACCTTCGGGTATTTCATAAACTTTTAGCCAATAACATTTACCTTTTTGTGTAAAGAACATCATGGTATTATGCATTGTGGCCGGATATATATGTTCAATGAAATCTTCATCACGAGTATCTGTGCCCTTAGATCCTACTCCCCCGCGGTTTTGCGAATGAAATTCAGTTAAGGGGGTGCGTTTAATATAGCCCATGTGGGATATTGTAATGATCATCTCATCATCTGCATAAAAGTCCTCAGGGTTAAATTCTTCCGAAGAATATACAATTTCGGAGCGCCGTTCATCTCCATATTTGGATTTTATTTCAAGTAACTCATCTTTTATCACTTTACGACAAAGTTCTTCGTTGGCAAGAATTTCTTCATAATAAGCGATCTGTTTCATTACGTCCTGATATTCTGCATGCAGTTGATCTTGCATCAGACCAGTAAGTTGACGAAGGCGCATTTCTACAATGGCGCGGGACTGCATATCACTTAATTGGAAACGTTCTATTAAACCTACTATTGCATCATTCGGAGTTTTGGCCGCACGGATAATTTTGATAACTTCATCAATATTATCCGACGCAATAATTAGTCCTTCTAATATATGTGCACGTTCTTGTGCTTTTCGTAAATCATATTTGGTGCGTCGTATGACTACTTCGTGACGATGTTCTACGAAATATTTTATTAGTTCTTTTAAATTCAATAAGCGAGGACGTCCGTGAACCAGCGCTACATTGTTTACGCTGAAGGAGGTCTGCAATTGTGTTAACTTATATAGTTTGTTTAATACAACGCTTGCATTTGCATCTCGTTTTATATCAATAACAATACGCATACCTTGACGGTCTGATTCGTCGTTGGCATTGGATATTCCCTCTATTTTCTTGTCATTAGCTAAGTCTGCAATTGTCTTGATTAATTCGGCCTTATTGACATTATAGGGAATTTCTGTGATAATAATCTTATCGTGAGTAGAGGTTGTTTCAATTTCGGCTTTTGCTCTCATTATAACGCGCCCACGGCCTGTAAGGTATGCTTCTCTCACACCGCTCATGCCATAGATATAGCCTCCTGTTGGAAAATCCGGAGCTTTTACTAGAGTCATCAGATCTTCTATATCAATGTTGTTATCATCAATATATGCTACGCAAGCGTCTATGACTTCAGATAAGTTATGTGTAGGCATATTGGTAGCCATACCAACGGCAATTCCTGATGCTCCATTAACAAGTAGATTCGGAATACGGCTAGGCATTACGGTTGGTTCTTGCAAAGAGTCATCAAAGTTATTTTGCATATCAACAGTCTCCTTGTCAATGTCTTGCATCATATCTTCTCCTATTTTACGGAGACGACATTCGGTATAACGCATGGCAGCAGCACTATCGCCATCGACAGAACCGTAATTACCTTGTCCATCAACCAGCATATAGCGCATGGCCCAAGGTTGTGCCATACGGACTAAAGCACCATAAACGGAAGAGTCGCCATGCGGGTGATATTTACCTAATACTTCACCTACCACTCTAGCTGATTTTTTATAAGCTTTATCAGACGTATTTCCTAGTCCCATCATACCATAGAGAATTCTACGGTGGACAGGTTTAAAACCATCTCTGACATCAGGAAGGGCACGTGAAACAATGACTGACATAGAGTAGTCTATGTACGACGACTTCATTTCCTCCTCGATGTTGATCTTTATAATTCTATCTTGCTCAAGCATTTAAAAAGATTATTAATTATACATTGTGTCGGTTTATGAAAAACCACGCTAAAGTACTGCTTTTTCACGACATACAAAAGTTTTCTTCTATAAACTTTTACTTTAGAATAGGCTCTTGCCTATATCTCTCTCCTACTTCCCTCAGTAATGAATGCTCCTTTATTAATAATACCTTTGAGCATTATTCGGTTCATATATATAGATAAATATCTCTTTTAATTTTGTGAATTCATTTGTGACTTGTTTTCAGTGTTTTATCATATAAATTATTTATAAAAAAACAGATTATGTTCTTCAAGAATTGCTAACGAACGATTGACGAAACTGTTTCTAAATCTATTCCTGTTTTTAACAAATGCCCCCTTTTATTTGATAAGAATGTAATATATATTATGTATTTTTTACCATTATTCTTCTTCTCATTTTCTATAAACCATGAAGCAATTTTATCCCCTTCAGAAGCCTCCTGAGAGGGGGGATAAACAGTCTTGGATTGAAATAGGATCAGTATACGACTGAATATCACTCAGTCCAGGACTAAATCAGGATGAGATTAGGACTGATTCATTTCTATCCTAAAACAAGGTCTGAAACGTATAAAATGCAGAAGCTAAATATAATCATTTTTTTATTTTATAAAAGAAGAATAATAGCATCATTGAAGAAGATAGTAAGGCACGTAAACCAGGAATCTATGATTCGTCAAACTGGCGTTAATATAAGGCTAAATAGTGTACAATTACAGTGTCGGTTATTTCTCTTTCAGGGGCAATAGATTATAATATTTTGGGAGAGAGGATACTTTGCCTTCCTAGATGAAGGTTGCAGTTCCTCAAAGGGAGAAAGAACAATAAACGGTTTTGTGATAGGAAGCGTCCAAGTTTGCCACAGAAGTCAGGTAAGAAGGTATCGAGTGATTTGTTATTGAAATATAGAACTGTTTGATCTACTTGGGTGTTTCTTAACTATGGCACGAGATTTGTATGCTATATATAGGGTATAGAGCTGATAAATTTATAAATTTGTCCCTAAATACCTTTAACTATAAGGAAGGAGAATAATATGAATAGTCAATTTTCACAAAGAGTTTCAGATATAATCACTTATAGTAAAGAAGAAGCTAACCGGCTTAAAAATAATTATATAGGACCGGAACACCTTTTGCTTGGCATGTTGCGTGACGGCGGAGGGAAGGCTATCGAAATATTACATGAGTTGGATGTTGATCTGGACAGAGTCAAGAAACGCTTGGAAGGTTTCTTGAAAGAATTTGAAGATGAGGATTTGCTGCCTGATGCAGATGTACCTTTGTCTTCTATGGCAGCTAAAATATTAAAAATGTGCATCTTGGAAGCGAGATTACTAAAAAGCAATGTTGCAGATACCGAGCATGTATTGCTTGCGATATTGAAAGACGGTAATAGCTTAGCTGCCACGGTTTTGGAAGAAAATCATATTAATTATGAATCCATATCGGGCCAACTAAGCTTAAAGCCTAATCCGAATACCGGAATGGGATTTACTGAGGATGATGATGACGATGAAGAGGATATGGCTTCTCATCCATCTCGAGGTGTTGGAAAACAACAAACTGCGCAAACAGCATCTAAAAAAACGGCTAATGACACTCCTGTTTTGGATAATTTTGGGGTCGATATGACGAAAGCGGCTGAAGAGGGAAAGCTTGATCCTGTAGTTGGTCGTGAGCGCGAAATAGAACGGCTGGCGCAAATTCTAAGTCGTCGCAAAAAAAACAATCCTATATTGATTGGAGAGCCCGGAGTGGGCAAGTCTGCAATTGTGGAAGGATTAGCATTACGTATTATAGGAAAGAAAGTCTCTCGAATCTTATTTGATAAGCGTGTAGTGATGCTTGATATGGCATCCGTAGTAGCGGGCACTAAATATCGTGGACAGTTTGAAGAACGTATTCGGTCCATTATTAATGAGATGCAAAAGAATCCCAATGTAATATTGTTTATTGACGAAATTCACACCATTGTAGGGGCTGGTGCTGCTACGGGTTCAATGGATGCGGCAAATATGCTTAAACCTGCTTTGGCACGTGGTGAGATACAGTGTATTGGTGCTACAACACTTGATGAATACCGCAAGAATATAGAGAAAGATGGTGCTTTGGAGCGTCGCTTTCAAAAGGTTATTGTAGAGCCGACCACAGCAGATGAAACATTGCAGATTCTGAAAAATATTAAAGGGAAATACGAGGACCATCATAATGTGATTTATACGGATGAAGCATTGGACGCATGTGTCAAGTTGGCAGACCGTTACATTACCGATCGTAACTTTCCCGATAAAGCGATTGATGCATTGGATGAAGCAGGCTCTCGAGTTCATCTGACAAATATCATTGTTCCTAAAGAAATAGAGGACCAGGAGAAATTGATAGAAGAAGCCCGTGAGCAGAAGGCTGATGCTGTGAAATCACAGAATTTTGAGTTGGCCGCTAGTTATCGTGATAAGGAAAAAGAACTATCTGCGCGCTTGGATGAAATGAAAGTTGATTGGGAAGCTCGCCTTAAAGACGATAGACAGGTTGTGGATGAAGAGCAAATAGCCCATGTTGTTTCCATGATGTCTGGAGTTCCTGTACAGCGTATGGCACAGGCCGAAGGATTGAAACTAGCCGGTATGAAGGAAGAACTTCAAGCCAAAGTCATCGCGCAAGATGCTGCTATAAACAAGGTTACAAAGGCCATATTGAGAACTCGTGTCGGTTTAAAAGATCCTAATCATCCTATCGGAACATTCTTGTTCTTAGGTCCTACCGGAGTTGGAAAAACACATTTAGCTAAGCAACTAGCCAAATACATGTTTGGTTCAACAGATGCTCTTATACGTATTGATATGAGCGAATATATGGAGAAATTCACCGTATCTCGTTTGGTTGGAGCTCCTCCAGGATATGTGGGCTATGAAGAAGGCGGGCAATTGACTGAAAGGGTACGTCGTAAGCCTTATTCCATTGTTTTGTTGGATGAGATAGAGAAAGCGCATCCGGATGTCTTTAATATTTTGTTGCAGTTAATGGACGAAGGACGATTGACTGACAGTTATGGCAAAACAGTTGATTTTAAGAATACAGTTGTTATTATGACTTCGAATATCGGAACACGCCAATTGAAGGAATTCGCTCGTGGAGTTGGATTTGCTGCTCACAATCAGGCTAGTGATAATGAATATTCGCGAGGAGTAATACAAAAAGCATTGAATAAATCTTTTGCTCCAGAGTTCTTGAATCGTATTGATGAGATAATAACTTTTGATCAACTGTCTTTAGAAGCAATAAAAAAGATTATAGATATAGAGCTCAGAGGATTATATAGCCGTTTAGAGACTTTGGGTTATAAAATTAACATGGATGATGAAGCCAAGTCATTCATTGCAACTAAAGGATATGATGTTCAATTTGGGGCTCGTCCGTTGAAGCGTGCTATACAAACTTATTTGGAAGATGGACTTTCAGAACTGATTGTTTCGTCAGGAATTCAATCAGGTGATACTATATCAGTGACACTGAATGTAGATAAAAAAGCTTTGGATATCAAGAAAGCGTGAACTGAAATCCTTTACCAATCTAGATTATTATAGTAAAAACAGTCAAAATGTCAGTCCATAGTGGACTGGCATTTTTTTTGCCTTATCACAAGTAAATAAAAAAAGTTCAAACTTTAAAATATGAATAGTAATATGAAAAAAGGAAATATTGGAGTAACAACAGACAACATTTTCCCCGTAATCAAGAAATTCTTGTATAGTGATCACGAGATTTTTCTTCGTGAATTAGTTTCTAATGCAGTAGATGCTACTCAAAAGCTAAAGACCTTGGCTTCTATTGGTGAGTACAAAGGCGAAACTGGTGATTTGACCATTCGTATATCTTTAGATAAAGAAACGATAACCGTTTCCGACCATGGAATAGGTTTGACTGCTGAAGAAATTGATAAATATATCAATCAAATCGCCTTCTCTGGAGCAAACGACTTTTTGGAGAAGTATAAAAATGATGCTAATGCCATTATAGGTCACTTTGGTTTAG
This sequence comes from uncultured Bacteroides sp., assembly GCA_965140335.1. Lineage (GTDB taxonomy): Bacteria > Bacteroidota > Bacteroidia > Bacteroidales > Bacteroidaceae > Bacteroides. The sequence continues at coordinate 887,586 of OZ223190.1, read as the reverse complement.
GGTTTTATTCCGCTTTTATGGTAGCAAAGAAAGTTGAAATCAGAACTAAATCATGTAAAGATGGAGCTCAGGCTGTAAAATGGACTTGTGATGGTAGTCCAGAGTTTACCATTGAAGATATTGACAAGGAAGATCGTGGTACAGACATCGTTCTTTATATTGATGATGATTGTAAAGAGTTTCTGGAAGAAGTTCGTGTTTCATCATTGTTGAAAAAATATTGTAGCTTTCTACCTATCCCAGTTGTTTTCGGTAAGAAAAAAGAATGGAAAGATGGCAAGCAGATAGATACAGAAGAGGACAATATTGTTAATGATAGTAATCCACTGTGGACACGTAAGCCAAGTGAACTGAAAGACGAAGATTATAAGAAATTTTATAGCGATCTATACCCGATGTCAGATGAACCTCTTTTTTGGATACATCTGAATGTCGATTATCCTTTTCATCTCACCGGTGTGTTGTACTTCCCGAAGGTTAAGAGCAATATCGAACTAAATAAAAACAAAATACAACTCTATTGCAATCAAGTCTACGTGACGGATTCTGTAGAAGGGATTGTTCCAGACTTTTTGACTTTGCTTCACGGTGTACTCGATTCACCAGATATTCCATTAAATGTTTCCCGTTCATATTTGCAAAGTGATTCCAATGTAAAAAAAATATCCACTTATATCACAAAGAAAGTTTCAGATCGCCTGCAAGGAATCTTTAAAAACGATCGGAAGCAATTTGAGGAAAAGTGGAATGATTTGAAGATTTTTATCAATTATGGCATGTTAACCCAAGAGGACTTCTATGATAAAGCCAAGGATTTCTCTCTGCTGACTGATACTGATAATAAGTATTACACTTATGAGGAGTATCAACAGTTGATCAAAGAAGGCCAGACGGATAAGGAAGGGAATTTAATCTATCTGTATGCCAATAATAAGGATGAGCAATTTAGTTACATTGAAGGAGCTAAGAACAAGGGCTATAACGTACTTCTGATGGATGGGCAACTAGATATTGCAATTATAAGTATGTTGGAGCAGAAATTCGAAAAAGCTAGGTTTACACGTGTGGATAGTGATGTAATTGATAATTTAATTGTAAAGGAAGACAAGAAGGAAGACGTTTTGGAAGCAGAGAAGCAAGAAGCATTGTCCGGTGTTTTCAAAAGTCAGTTACCTAAGATAGAAAAAGTTGAATTTAATATTAATGCACAAGCATTAGGCGAGCATGCCGCTCCTGTCATTATTACGCAAAGTGAATATATGCGTCGTATGAAAGAAATGGCTAATATTCAAGCTGGCATGAACTTTTATGGGGAAATGCCCGATATGTTCAACCTTATACTCAATTCCGACCACAAGTTGGTAAAGAAAGTAATTTCGGATGAAGAAGAGGAATGTGCTGTTGCTATTTCGCCGATTCAGAAAGAGATGGACGAAGTGAATAAGCGTAGAAATGAATTAAAAGACAAGCAGAAAGATAAGAAAGAAGAGGATATATCTGCATCAGAAAAAGAAGAAGTGACCAATTTGGATAAACAATGGGAACAACTTAAAAACAAAAAAAATGAAATTTTTGCTACTTATGGAGCTAAAAATAAGATAGTACGTCAATTAATCGATTTGGCACTATTGCAAAATGGTATGCTAAAAGGAGAATCTCTTAATAATTTCGTAAAGAGGAGCATTGACTTGATATAATACGCCCTTTATTCTCAATATAAATATGTTGGAGCATTACACTTTATATAGGTGTAATGCTCTTTTTGGTAAGTCCTCATTGGCTTTTTAGTCTTAGTTGTCTTTTTATTGAAAACTATTCTATATCTTTGAATACTGAAAATTTCGAGTTGTGCATTAATGTTTTTCATAGTCTTGATATGAAGAAATTTATACTCTTTCTTTTACTAATTTTAGGCTCATTATCTGATAATTTACATGCTCAGAAAGTTGGGCTTGTTTTAAGTGGTGGCGGTGCTAAGGGTATGACGCATATTGGTATCATAAGAGCTTTGGAGGAAAATAATATTCCTATTGATTATATTACAGGTACATCTATGGGGGCTATAATCGGTTCTCTTTATGCTATGGGCTACTCTCCTGATGATATGGAAGCTTTACTTCGTTCGGAAGATTTTAAAAGATGGTATTCAGGAGCCGTAGAGCCGGGATATTCGTATTTCTTCAAGAAAAACATTCCTACTCCTGAATCCTTTAATATTCGCTTCTCCTTTGGAGACTCCCTTAAAGTAAAGCCTCAGATATTACCAACGAGTATGGTTAATCCCATTCAGATGAATTTAGCTTTTTTGGAACTTTTTGCACGTGCCACAGCTCAATGCGGAGGAAATTTTAATAATTTGTTTGTGCCTTTCCGCTGTGTAGCATCAGATGTATTTAATAAGAAGCAGATCATATTGAGAAAAGGTGATCTGGGAGATGCTGTTCGTGCTTCAATGAGCTTCCCATTTGTCTTTAAGCCCATTAAGATAGATACTGTATTGGCTTATGATGGAGGCATTTATAACAATTTTCCCACCGATGTAATGCGTGACGACTTTCATCCTGATATAATTATCGGAAGTGTGGTCTCTTCGAATCCATCAAAACCTAAGGAAAACGATCTTATGAGCCAGATTGAAAATATGGTTATGCAAAAGACCGATTACTCGATTCCCGATTCAGCAGGGATTGTCATGACATTTAAGTATGACAATATTAACTTACTTGATTTTAATCGACTGCAGGAACTCCATGATATAGGCTATAACCGTACAATCAGCATGATGGATTCGATTAAAAAGCGGATACATCGGAGGGTGAATTTTGATAATGTGCGTTTAAGACGTTTAGTTTATCGTAGTAATCTACCGCAACTGCGTTTCCAGCATATTTATATTCGAGGGGCTAATTTGCAACAGCAAACTTATATAAAAAAAGAGTTTCATGATAAAGAAGATGGGATATTCACCTACGAAGATTTAAAGCGAGGTTATTTTCGACTACTGTCGGATAATATGATTTCCGAAATTATACCTCACGCCATATTTAATCCGCAAACAGATATTTATGACTTATATTTGAGAGTTAAGATGGAGGATAATTTCTCTGTTCGTTTGGGAGGAAGCGTCTCCACAACTAGTTCTAATCAGATTTATTTTGGGGTTGGTTATCAAAATCTCAATTACTATGCCAAAGAGATTTTATTAGATGGTCAGGTTGGTAAATTCTATAACAATGCACAACTTATGGCTCGCATAGACCTGCCTACTCGAATTCCTACATCTTATAGACTTATAGCCTCTATTAGTACTTTTGATTATTATAAGAAAAATAAACTATTTTCTAAAAATGATACACCTTCTTTTAATTCAAAAGACGAACGTTTTTTAAAGTTGATTATTGCTTTGCCTTTCATGTCAAATAAACGAGCTGAATTTGGTTTTGGCTTTGGAAAATTGTCTGATAATTATTTCCAATCAAATGTAATTGATTTTGATAATGACCGCACGGATAAAAGTACATATAACCTTATGGGGGGCTCGATAAGCTTCATTGGGAGTACTTTAAACTCGCGTCAATATGCAACTCGTGGGCAATATGAAAAGTTGCTGGCTCAGATTTATACCGGTAAAGAACGCTATATTCCAGGAAATAGTGAGGTGCAGGAAATTGCGGCAAAAGAAAGACAAGCCTGGTTGCAGATATCTTATTTGAAGGAAGCTTATCATCGTATGGCTCCAAAATTTACGTTAGGCTGGATGGCAGAGGCATTGTATTCATCTAAGAACTTCTCTGAAAATTATGCTGCTACAATGATGCAGGCTGGAAATTTTTCTCCGACTCCACATAGTCAAATAATGTATAATGAAGCTTTTCGGGCTAATCAATTTATGGCTGCCGGCATAAAACCCATATATATATTTAATGATATGTTTCACTTACGGGGAGAGTTTTATGGTTTCATGCCTATCTTCCCCATAGAGAAGAATTCCTTGAATAAAGCATATTATGGCAAGTCTTTTTCTCATTTTGAATATATGGGAGAAGTATCCATTATTTGTAAATTGTCCTTTGGGGCAATCTCCGCTTATGTAAATCATTATAGCTCACCGAAAAACGAATGGAATGTTGGCCTAACATTGGGCTGGCAGCTATTTAACTACCGTTTCATCGAATGATTTTTCTCAAAAAAAGTCTATGTAATTCTTGCAGGTTCCGAAAAAGTCCGTAACTTTGCACCCGTTAAACAAAAAGGCCGCGTAGCTCAACTGAATAGAGTAGCTGACTACGGATCAGCCGGTTACAGGTTTGAATCCTGTCGCGGTCACTTTTTAAAGTTTATAAAGGTCGCGTAGCTCAACTGAATAGAGTAGCTGACTACGGATCAGCCGGTTACAGGTTTGAATCCTGTCGCGATCACAAAAGAAAGGGATCTTAAAAAGGATTCCTTTTTTTGTTTTAATAACTTAGAGATCAAGTTTCAAATCTTTGGGGATTGCGTTAAAAATAGATCAATCTGACATCTTTGTTGGTGATTGTTTTGCCTTCTTCGTCCCCCTTATATTTCTTATGGCTTTACGGGCAAGCAACTATTATTCAAGACTTTTCTGTTCGTGGTAAAGTCTGTTTATCTTTATATCCGTCGAAAATGGTTGTGTAAATATGATATTATATGATCCGTTATGACTAGGGAAAGCTAGACAACCTTGTAAAGTGATGTATCTTAAAATAATTATTAACATATCTTGCTCTAGATTAGCACTTAATGTTTAGCTCATCCAATATTTTACGCATGGCTTCAAACGTTGTAATGCGAGTTGGAACAAGTGGTAAACGTAACTTGTTTTCAATCATTCCCATTACGTTTAGCATGGCCTTAACACCGGCAGGGTTTCCATCAACAAACAATAATTTGAACAATTCCGCAAATTTATGGTGAATAGCCAAAGCATTAGTATAATCACCCTGCAAGGCAAGTCTGACCATTTTGCTGAATTCCCGGGGAAAGGCATTTCCTATTACCGATATGATGCCAATTGCTCCCAATGTGATTAAAGGAAATGTGATGCCGTCATCTCCTGAAATAACATTAAAGTTATCCGGCTTATTTTTTATGATATCATCCATTTGTGTTATATCTCCGGATGCCTCCTTGATTGCTATTACATTTTTAAAGTCACGGGCAATACGCAGGGTCGTTTCCGCCTTCATATTAACTCCCGTACGTCCTGGAACATTATAAAGAACGATCGGTAATTCTGTAGCCATAGCGATAGCTTTATAGTGTTGATATATACCTTCTTGGGACGGTTTGTTATAATATGGAACAACAGAGAGAATAGCATCTACTCCGGTGAAATCATCATTTTTTAGAGTCTCCACTACTGCACGGGTATTATTTCCACTGACTCCAAGCAATATGGGTACACGCCCATTGACGCGTTCAATAACTCTTTTTTTTATGTTTTGTTTTTCTTCCTCAGTCAAGGTTGGAGTTTCAGCTGTTGTGCCCAATACACAAATAAAATCAGCATTATTTTGAATTAGATAGTCTACTAATCGCATTAAAGCATCATAATCAACGCTTTCATCTTCTCTAAACGGAGTGATAAGCGCTACCCCCATTCCTTTCAATTTTGCCTGTATCATGAGTATATTTTAGTAATCTCTAATTAAATGACTTGCAAAAGTACGAATATTTTCTATTTTCTCGGCATTTTATAGCTCTTAAAAAGAGTGTTATTAGAAAAATGCTATGAGATAACTTTAAGAAAGTTATCTTCGTCCATTAATGGGATACCTAGTTTTTGTGCTTTTTCCAATTTTGAAGGTCCCATATTTGCACCCGCAAGGATAAAACTAGTTTTAGCAGATATGCTACCTACATTCTTACCTCCGTGTTGTTCTATCATGCTTTTATATTCATCTCTGGAGTGATGTGTAAATACTCCACTTATGACGATGGACTTTCCGGCAAGCTTATCTGTATGACCAGTAAGTTCTTGTTCGGATTTTGAAAATTGCAATCCAGCGTTTTTAAGTAGTTCTATTAGCTCTATATTTGAAGGGTTCTGGAAATAAGATAAAATACTTTGCGCTATTTTTTCTCCGATTTCATCGATGTTTTTAAGCTTTTCCAGGTCAGCGCATTCTAATTCTTCAATGGAGTTAAAGGCCCGTGCTATTTTTTTTGCAACGGTTTCTCCTACGAATCGTATTCCTAGTGCAAACAGAACCCTTTCAAACGGAATGTCTTTGCTTTGTGCAATTCCCTTGATAATATTTTCAGCTGATTTTTCTCCCATACGTTCTAACCCTTTAATATCATCTGCAGTCAGTTTATAAAGATCTGCTGTATTATGTATTAAATCCAGTTTATAGAAGAGATCTACGGTCTCCGGTCCTAATCCATCTATATTCATGGCACGCCGGCTGATAAAATGCTCAATCTTTCCTTTTATTTGCGGAGGGCATGCTGTTTCGTTAGGGCAATAATATGCAGCTTCCCCTTCATATCGGACTAGTTGACTGCTGCATTCGGGGCAGTGGGTAATGAATTTTATTTTCTCTCCTAGTAGCATGCCACGCGAATTGAAATCTACTCCGGTGATTTTGGGTATAATCTCGCCACCTTTTTCTACGTATACCATATCACCAATATGGAGATCCAACCCTTCTATGATATCTGCATTATGCAATGAAGCGCGTTTCACAACAGTGCCTGACAGCTGCACAGGTTCGAGATTGGCTACTGGCGTAATGGCACCTGTTCTTCCAACCTGATATGTGACTTTATTTAATCGAGTTAATGCTTGTTCTGCCTGAAATTTGTAAGCGATAGCCCACCGGGGGGATTTGGCAGTGAAGCCTAAATTTTTTTGCTGCCGTAAACTATTTACTTTCAAGACAATTCCATCTGTTGCTACTGGGAGATTTTTACGTTCGGTATTCCAGTAATTAATATAGTTAAAGATGTCTTGCAAGCTATGACATTTCTTCATATGATCCGATATGTTGAATCCCCATTTGGCTGCTTCTTGCAAATTTTCGAAATGTCCTTCTTTCGGAAGTTCTTCTCCTAGCAAATAATACAAATATGAATCTAGCCTTCTTGAGGCAACAATCGCTGAATTTTGAAGCTTTAAAGTCCCCGATGCTGCATTTCTTGGGTTGGCAAATAATGTTTCTTCACGAACTTCTTTCTCGCGGTTCAACTCTTCAAAAATAGCCCATGGCATCAATATTTCGCCTCTAATTTCAAAAGATTGCGGATAATTGCCATGTAGCACAAGAGGAATGGTTCGTATAGTCTTTACATTATTAGTTACATCGTCACCTTTTTCTCCGTCACCACGAGTCACAGCACGGACCAATTTGCCATTTTCATAAGTTAATGATATGGATGTACCATCATATTTAAGTTCGGCACATATTTCAAAGTCTTCATTTAAAGCCTTTTGCACTCGTTCGTAGAAATCTATTACTTCACTTTCAGAATAGGTGTTGCCTAACGATAGCATTGGGTATTTGTGGGCAACCTGCGTAAAGTTCTTGTTTAAATCACTTCCCACCCGCATCGTAGGAGAATTATCATCCTGATAATCGGGATATTCCTGCTCCAAGTCTTGAAGTTTACGCATCATGTCATCAAATTCCTTATCTGATATTTCGGGCGTATCTAATACATAATAATTATGATTATGCCGATGTAAATTGGCACGGAGTTCATCTATTTGTTCTTTTACCGTCATGTTGCTAGCAGATTGTTTGAATGCAAAAATACTTGTTTCTCCTTTAATATTTGTATTTTTGCAGGAAATAAAAAAGATATGCGCATTGATATTATAACTGTTTTGCCTGAAATGATTGAAGGTTTTTTTAATTGTTCGATTATGAAGCGTGCCCAAACTAAGGGACTTGTGGAGATTCATATTCATAATCTGCGAGATTATACCAAAGATAAATATCGTCGTGTGGATGATTATCCATTTGGAGGATTTGCGGGGATGGTGATGAAAATAGAGCCGATTGAACAGTGCATTAATAGTCTGAAAGCCGAACGAGAATATGATGAGGTAATCTTTACCACGCCCGATGGAGAACAATTCAATCAGCCTATGGCTAATAATCTATCTTTGTGTGGCAATCTTATTATTTTGTGCGGACACTTTAAAGGAATAGATTATCGTATTCGTGAGCATCTTATCACGAAAGAGGTTAGTATTGGGGATTATGTCTTGACAGGGGGAGAATTGGCAGCAGCGGTAATGGCAGATGCTATTGTGCGTATTATTCCGGGAGTGATATCTGATGAACAATCGGCTCTCTCTGATTCATTTCAGGATAACTTGTTAGCCGCCCCTGTATATACTCGTCCTGCGGATTATAAAGGGTGGAAGGTTCCTGAAATTCTACTATCCGGTCATGAAGCAAAAATTAAAGAATGGGAACTGCAACAGTCTTTTGAACGTACTCGAAAGCTTCGCCCAGATATGTTGAATGACGATGAATAAATGCTTTGCTTTAGTGTTTAGCTGAGAAAAGCTAAACACTAATGGATTTTTTTATCTGAGACTGTTTTAGAGTATACTTATTAAAACTTTTACAGCACATCTTTTAAATTTCAAGAGCCCCGATAACGTCATTTACCGATTTGTACCCATGTCTGTCTAAATAATCGTTTATCCCATCGATGACTTTTACAGTGATAGTAGGATCTATAAAATTGGCTGTGCCTATTTGTATTGCGGTTGCTCCTGCCAAGAGAAATTCAACGGCATCTTTCCAATTCATGATTCCTCCCATACCAATGACTGGAATTTTTATTGCTTTGGCTACTTGCCATACCATCCGTAAAGCAACAGGTTTTACTGCCGGTCCGGATAATCCTCCTGTTATAGTAGATAATAGTGGACGGCGATGTTCCGCATCAATTGCCATTCCCAACAGTGTATTAATTAATGATACGCTATCTGCTCCTCCATTTTCTACTGCACGAGCTATTTCTGTGATATCTGTCACATTAGGTGAAAGCTTCACAATTAGCGTCTTATTGTAAACAGAACGAACAGCTTTTACTACTTCTTCTGCTCCTTTTGCTGTTACACCAAAAGCCATTCCACCTTGTTTAACATTGGGACATGATATATTTAGTTCTATGGCAGAAATTTTGTCAAGTTCACCTATAATTCTAGCAGTTTCCACATAATCGTCTATTGCTGAACCGGATACATTGACAACCATTTCGGTTTGAACCTCTTTTATGCGCGGATAAATGTATTCTGAAAAGTAATGAACCCCCTTATTTTGCAGTCCTACAGCGTTTAACATCCCTGATGGGGTTTCAGCCATACGCGGATATGGGTTACCTTCACGTTTGTGAAGGGTAGTACCCTTTACAATTATACCACCTATTCGCGCTATATCAATGAAATCTATAAACTCCTCTCCATATCCAAATGTGCCGGAAGCCGTCATCACCGGATTCTTTAATTGTAATTTATTAATATTTATATTTAAATTTGCCATAGCAACTTATTTAAATTAAAAATTGGACCTTCTTTGCATACACATAAATGACCTTCCGTTGTATTTTCCACACAGCAGAGACATGCGCCAATCCCACAAGCCATTGAGTTCTCTAATGATAATTCACAGGGTATATTTTGGGCTTTTGCATACTTGGCTACTGCCATCATCATTGGTTTAGGACCGCAAGTGTAGATTTGCTCAAAGTGAATTTTACTTAATATGGAGTGATGGGTTACATACCCTTTTTCTCCATAACTGCCATCTTCTGTAGTTGTATAAATATCTCCATATTCTGAAAACTGTTTCAATTGTAGCAAGTCTTTATCTGTTCTTGCTCCTAATAGAAAAGAAGGTTTGCTCCCTTTTTTAGCTAGCTGTTCACCCAAATACAGCATCGGTGCTGTTCCTACACCACCACCTACTAATAGAAGCTTATCCGTGGGCTTCTTAGGCATTGTAAAGCTATTCCCTAGAGGTAATATTACGTTAATGATATCACCTGCCTTAGCTTCTGCCAAGTGTTTTGTTCCGTCTCCAACTAATTGAATGAGGAACCAGACTTCATTTTGCTTTTTATCAATGTAATTGATAGATATAGGGCGCCGCAGAAAAGTTGTTTTGGAGCCATCTACACGAATTTCAGCAAATTGTCCGGGTAACATTTCCGGAAGAGGTAGTGAATCGGTTAGTTTTAAAAGTACATAATTAGTATGTAGCCGAATGTTTTCGGTCACTATTAGATCTAATATAAATTTCTTCATATAGGGATATGTATTTGTCTTCGAATGACAAAGATACAGGATTTTGCGCAAACAACTGTTTTTTGAACTTTAATTTTCAGGTTTGAAAGTTTCGTATGTGCTATCATCAAAAAATATACGTATTTCCGTTATTTTTCGCAAAGGCTTTTCTTTATATATAATTTCTTGTTTTACAGGTGATTGAGTGCCTTTTTCCTGTTTTTCTAATGTTATATCCTTGGTATTTTTAAAATCGTTCGTCTCATTGCCTTGATTTATGGCATTCTCGGTGAATAAAGGGTAGTTTATTTCATCTGTAATCGTGTTATCTGAATTGTTGCTCATTGCACCTTCACCGGTGAGTAGCCATTCTAAATTTATATCATTATACCTTTGGTGTAATCTGAGTATTACTTCAGTACTGGGATATTTATTGCGCGGTCCCAAAATATGAGAGACCGTAGCTTGAGCTACTCCTATACTCTCGGCAAATGCTCCTGCTGTTAGCTTTTCCCGATCCATGATCATTTTAAATCTATCTTTGATGGTCATACCGTTATAATACTAAAATATCACAGTTATATTATATTTTTTTGCATTACAAAAGTAAAAGAATAAATTCACATAATCAAATTAAAAATGTAATATTTGGATTATTACAAGCATACTTGGTTAAATTACAATTATATATATCTCCTTTATTTTCTTTACTATCTATTAAATATAACAATAAATACGAGTTTAATAAAATTATATATGTCACTCATTATTATGATTATATCATCTATAATTATTGCTATATATTGAGGTATTACAAATGTTTATATATCATATTGTATTTATCTAATTAAAAGGTTATTCAAATAAATATAAAATTTTGATATATAAGTATATATGCATATAAAATAAGGCAAGTTAACCATTCCTTCTATTCTGTTGTAATTTCATTTTTTCATATGTGTATTTCGGATATTACAAATGTTATGTTTACCGGTTTAGTATTTATGTTATATTTAAGACATAACTAAAATCATAAACTGAGGTTTTTATATTACATATGTAAATATGTATAGTTAAATAGGCAACTAAATTGGTTCTATTTAAAGAGTATATCTTCTTTGATAAAATTATTTTTTTGATGAATAGATTAATACATTATAATGAATTATATTATTATCTATATATTATCCATCTAATACAAAATCCTTGTGATTTTTTCGTGTCATTACACTAATAGATGAAGAAAAGCGATTCTAATGGCTTCTTTATGTCTTATATTAAGTAATATGAATATGCTATTCTTAGATTTAGAATAGTAATATGCGTAGTGGATATGGTAATTGATAGCTTAGCTTTTACTTGTTCTATGTGTTTAAGAACTAAAAGGGCGATTTTGATGAATCGTACCCAATAGTCACATAACACATATTAATTGTATATGTTGAGTTAATTTTAGATGGAAAGAATTAGTGCAGAACATTAAATACTAATTCGCGGAGAATATCTCCATTTGTTATAGATGAATTTTTCACTCCTTTGGACTTTGCATCTGCATATCGTATTTCTCCAATAATCTGCATGGTTTTAACTCCACTATATTTGCGCATGGCTGCAATGTAGTCTTTAGCTTGCCAAGGTGTTCTTAATCCAAGCATAGTAGCAATGCCCTGTTCCGATTTCTCCGGTGCATAATAAGCTAACATTAGATTGGAGAAAAAACTAAATAGTAAAGATAAAGTGACTTGAATTGGATTTGTTTTTTGATTCTCATCAAAATATTTTATGATTTGGTTTGCCCTTAACACATTCTTTTGTATGAGGGCATTACGCAATTCGAAGTTGTTATAATCTTTACTTATTCCGATATTTTTTTCTATTTGTTCGGGAGTGATGCGTGTTTTTCCTTTAGGGAGTGTGATGGTGAGTTTTTCTAATTCACCGGTTAGGCGACTAAGATCTGTGCCTATAAAATCGGCTAGCATAGCTGAGGCTTTTGCTTCCATATCGACTCCTTTGCGCTTCATGTAAGAATTGATAAATGCAGGAAGTTGGCCTTCTTTTAATCGTTTAGATTCAAAGAGTACTCCGCTTTTTTCAATTTCCGTAGCTAATTTCTTTCTTCGGTCTAATATACCATGTTTATGGCATATCACTAATATGGTAGAAAGCAATGGCTTTTGAAGATAATAAGATAGCTCTTCCATATTACGTATGTTCTGAGCTTCCTTAACTACTACTACTTGGTGTTCGGACATCATAGGGTAGCGTTTTGCCGCATTGATAACTGTTGAAATATCTATATCAGCCCCATAGACAACAGACAGATTAAATTCTTTTTCGGTTTCGGTCAGTATATTATCGGTGATGTAATCCGCAATGAGATCTATATAATACGATTCTTCCCCCATAAGGTAATATATGGGATAGTAGTGTTTTGCCCTTAACTCTTTCAGTATATCTTCACACGATAAGTCCTGCTTTGCCATAATCCAAGCCTTTACCAGTCAAATTTTAAGTGTTTTACTGTTTTCTTTTCGTCAATAATCATGTGCAAGGATTCAATGCCGATTTCCACATGCTCCGTCACATAGTTGTTAGTAACCATCGTGTCGCTTTTATCGGTCTTTACTCCTTCTGGCATCATAGGTTGATCGGATACTAATAATAGTGCTCCGGTGGGGATGTGATTAGCAAATCCACAACTGAATAAGGTGGCTGTTTCCATATCTACGCCCATCGCCCGTGTTTTCTTAAGGTACTCTTTGAATTCATCGTCGTGTTCCCAAATGCGGCGATTGGTTGTATAGATTGTGCCTGTCCAATAATCGCGTCCATGATCCCGAATAGCCGAAGATACGGCGCGTTGTAGCATAAATGCCGGAAGTGAAGGCACTTCGGGAGGGAAGTAATCGTTTGAAGTTCCTTCACCCCGAATGGCTGCAATAGGAAGAATCAGGTCTCCCAGCTTATTTTTTTTATCTATTCCACCACATTTGCCTAAAAACAAACATGCTTTCGGTTGAATTGCACTTAATAAATCCATTATAATAGCAGCGTTAGGACTTCCCATGCCAAAATTGATAATAGTCATGCCTTCAGCTGTGGCAGATATCATATTTGCATCTTTACCTAAAATTGGCACATTGAATTTTTCAGCGAAGAGTTCGACATATTTATCGAAGTTCGTCAATAGAATATAGTCTCCGAAGTCTTCCAATTTACGCTTTGTGTAACGAGGAAGCCAATTTGCTACGATTTCTTGTTTCGTTTTCATAAAGTTTCATTAAATTTGTTTCCTATAACTAGAAATAGAAAACTATTATTTAACATACAAAAGTACAATAAAAAAGTAAGATTAGGAAAAAAAAAGGTTGAAACCGGTTTACCAAGTAAAAAAGTTATGCTATCATTGAATCTACCTAAATTTGAAGTGAAAACCATTAATAAAGATGGTAAAACTACTATTTTCGATGTAATACGGCGACGTTATGTTGTATTAACACCTGAAGAATGGGTGCGACAACATTTTGTGCATTTCTTGTTAGAGCATAAGGGATACCCTAAGACCTTGATGGCTAATGAGGTACAAATACGCCTGAATGGGACGAAAAAACGTTGTGATACGGTATTATATCGGCGTGATTTGACCGCTAGGATGATTGTTGAGTATAAAGCTCCCGATATAGAAATATCTCAGGAAGTATTCAATCAAATCACAAGGTATAACATGGTTTTAAAAGTTGATTATTTGATTGTGAGTAATGGGATGCAACATTATTGTTGTCGTATGGATTATGCCAATAACAGTTGCCTGTTTTTAAATGATATTCCTGACTATAATGCTTTATGATTTATTATCCATATTATAGGGCTTTAAATGGGTCAATCCGAAAAGCCTGTTGGCGTATTTGCAAATAAGCCCAAGTGAGCTATTTTTGCATTCAAATTATAAGACCCATTCCAATGAATTCGAATCGCAGCTTACATAACTTACTACGCGTTATCTTCCCTGAAGTTTGAATGGAATATTCCGACATATCCGGTTGGCATGACGACTCTTCTAAAATCGAAGTTTGGCTTGATGAGAAGACTTTAAATCAGAGAAATACACTTCTGAACACAATATAATCTGCCCCTGTTTATTATTAATTGGCATGACCAATAGATTATAAACAGAGGCAGATTATTATTTTATCATTCCCAAGACTGTTCCTTTTCTACAAATGCAATTTTATGCCTTTGCACTCTTTCTTTTTCTAGTCGTTTTTTCCGGAGCAATCTCTTTTATTTCGGATGTTATTCCTGCTAATTCCGGGTCTATCATGATACGACCGCAATATTCACATACTATAATTTTTTTACGTGAACGAATATCCAACTGTCTCTGGGGAGGAATTTTGTTGAAACAACCTCCACAAGCATCACGTTGTACATATACCACGCCTAAGCCATTACGTGAATTTTTGCGAATACGTTTGAATGATTGGAGTAAACGAGGCTCTATTTTAGTCTCAAGATCTTTGGCTTTATCTCTGAGTCTTTCTTCTTCCTGTTTGGTCTCTGAAACGATCTCTTCTAGTTCACTCTTCTTTACATCAAGATCCTTTTGTCTCTCTTCAAGAGCAACAATACTCTTCTCAACTTCAGTAGATTTTTCTTGTTCCTGTTCTACAAATTCCTTGATCTTCTTCTCGCAAAGTTCCATTTCCAATGTCTGGAACTCAATCTCCTTGCTTAAAAAATCGTATTCACGATTGTTGCGTACATTATCTTGCTGATCTTTGTATTTTGCAACAGAAACTTTTGCGGATTCAATCTCCACTCTTTTCCCCGCAATAGCAGATTTTAGTTCGGCTATTTCCGATTTAATTCTATCAATACGAGTACTTAGACCAGCGATTTCATCCTCTAAGTCTTGTACTTCTAACGGAAGTTCACCTCTCAATATCTTGATTTCATCAATCTTTGATAACATTGTCTGTAGCTGGAATAAAGCTTTTAACTTTTGTTCCACGGTCAACTCCTGGGGTTCTTTTTTTGCTTCTCTAGCCATCTTACTTAGATATATTTTATAGGATTTGTATTTACTTTACTTAATTGAAGCGCAAAATTAGGGAATAAATCCCGAATAATGGTATAAAAAATTTCTTTTGTATATTGTTCGCTTTCATAGTGCCCTATCTCTGCTAACAGGATATCTGTGTCGTATCCAAAATAATCGTGGTATTTGATTTCCCCGGTGATGAACACATCAGCATGCTTCTCTACTGCAAAGGGAATAAGAAAAGCCCCTGCTCCACCACATAATGCAACAGTTTTAACCTCTTTCCCTGTGAGTTTGTTATGGCGTAAACAGCCAACTTCAAACGTTTTCTTTATGCGTTTTAAAAAAACAAGTTCTGTTTCAGGGGTTTCTAGCTCCCCAATGATTCCTGCCCCGGATTGCATCCATTTATTATTCAGCGGATATAAATCAAATGCTGGTTCTTCATAAGGATGCGTGGCCAGCAAGGCTTTGGTTACCTCGGCTTGTTTATACGCCGGAAGTATGGTCTCTATACGTACCTCCTGTTCGGTATGGAGCTCTCCAATATCCCCACAGAATGGATGAGTACCCTCGTTTGCACGGAAAGTCCCCTCTCCTTCCAAATTATAACTGCACGAATCGTAACTGCCAATATGGCCACATCCTGCATTGAATAAAGTTTGCCGTACCTGTTCTGCATAAGCCGAGGGCACAAAAGTTACTAATTTTAAAAGTGCGTTTTCTTTTGGTTCTAAAATACGTACATTGGTCAGCCCTATTTTCTCCGCAATCTTAAAATTAACCCCTCCTATTGCATTATCCAAATTGGTATGTGCGGAATAGATTACGATATCATTTTTGATTGCTATCATTATGCATCGTTCCACATAATTCTTGCCAGTTATGGATTTATACCCTTTGAATATAAGCGGATGATGAGATATAATGAAATTACATCCTAGCGCAATAGCTTCATTCAACACAGCTTCTGTAACGTCAAGACACAACAAAGCCCCTGTAACTTCCGCATCTGTCAATCCTATTTGCAAGCCGGCATTATCAAATCCATCCTGCAATGGCAGAGGCGCGAACTGTTCAAGGGCGCTAACTATTTCCTTAATTTTCATTATATGAACAGAAAATTTCGTTGCAAATATAATAAAAAAAAGTCTAACTCCTCGCCTATTCTTCATTTTTAGTTTATTTCCCCAATAAGAAGTATCGCTTTTTATTTTATAAATATGTTTATAATCAATATTTCTATGTAAATTTGAAACAATAATCATAAACTATAAATTCATGAAAAGCCCATTGTTTTTATTTGTAATTTTACTTTTTGCATTATTCTCTTGCCAATTTTCTTCTCAATCTTCAAAGCAAGAGATTTCTCCTGCAGTCGGATTGTCCAATTCTCTTTCTTCATCCGATACTTTTCCTAGAGCCACCGCCATTTTGTGGATTGACTTAAAGAGCAAAAAGAAATCAGAAACTATCATTTACACACGTGTAGTCAAAGCTAAAGTAAACATTCACCTAACCGGTAGCGTTGAACTCTTGTCATATACCAAAGCCCCTGAGGGGTACTTGCGGAAGTATATTCAGGAAAAAATGCAGAATTATAAGATAAAGGAGGCTATGTTGGACAGTGGTTTCATTAAGCCTGGTGTACAGTATGTTCAGCTTCGTTATATTCCCTCTAAAGCTCCAAAATAAAAGCTATCTTATCTCTATAGCAAAAAAAGTGTATTATGAATGAAAATCTGTATCTTTGCTTATATTTTCGATAAAAGTGAAGGTTATGATACAAAATGAACGTGCCAGTCGCCATGAACATGTACTTAATGTGGCGAGGCAGATGATGACTGCAGCCCGTACTGCTCCCAAGGGTAAAGGAGTTGATATTATTGAGGTAGCCTTAATTACTGGTGAAGACTTGAAACGATTATCTGAAAGGATGATTGCAATAGCTGAGGAATGTAATATGAAGTTTTTTCTGCGTGATGCGGATAATATTTTGCAGGCTGAATGTGTAATAATAATAGGTACTCGTGAAAAGGCACAAGGATTAAATTGTGGGTATTGCGGTTTTCCAAAATGTGTAGATCGGCCTTTTGGCATTCCATGTGCATTAAATACTGTGGATGTGGGCATCGCCATTGGTTCGGCATGTGCCATGGCTGCTGATTTACGTGTTGATACTCGTGTTATGTTTTCAGCCGGACTTGCAGCCCAGAAACTTGATTGGTTGAAGGACTGCCATAGTGTATTTGCCATTCCGGTTAGTGCTTCTTCCAAAAATCCTTTCTTTGATCGTAAGCCGAAAGAGAGAAAGGAATAGCTAATAACATATAAAATAATAAGATCATTTAGATGGGAATAATAATAGGATATCCACGTTCAGGTGGTTCGGAGAAAGATTTGCAACTCAACTTTGGTAAGGTGATAGTGGAGCAAACTGAGATGCGTGCTCCCTATTTGCCCGCTGAATGGGCCCCACAGAGCGGCGTTCAGCTTACTTGGCCTCATGCAGGTACTGATTGGGCCCATATGCTTAAAGAAGTGCAGAAATGTTTTGCAGAAATAGCCCGTGAAATAGCTAAGAAAGAACTACTTTTAATTGTGACTCCTGAGCCTAAGGAAGTAGAGAAACAAATTTCCGGGATTGTTAATATGCATAATGTACGCTTCCTGAAATGCGAAACAAATGATACTTGGGCTCGTGACCATGGGGCTGTTACATTGTTGGATGCAGATACCCCTTCCCTTCTCGATTTTTCTTTTAATGGATGGGGATTAAAATTTGGAGCAGATAAAGATAATCAAATTACACGTCGTGCTGTGGAAGCAGGTTTATTGCATGGTAAATATGTCAACAGGCTGGGCTTTGTATTGGAAGGGGGATCTTTTGAGAGCGATGGTGTGGGGACTTTACTTACCACGTCAGAGTGTTTACTCTCTTTTAATCGTAATGGACAGATGAATCAAATTGAAATTGAAGAATATCTTCGTTCTGTTTTCCATTTGCAACGTGTGCTTTGGCTGGATCATGGTTATTTGCTTGGAGACGATACCGATAGCCACATTGATACTCTTGCTCGTTTTTGCTCACCGACCACAATTGCTTACGTACAATGTACGGATATTGATGATGAACATTATGAAGCACTCCATGCTATGGAGGAGCAACTTAAAACCTTTAGAACTTTGGAAGGAGCCGCTTATCACTTGGTTCCTTTACCTATGGCAGATAAAATTATAGAAGAGGGTGAACGTCTTCCTGCAACCTACGCTAATTTCCTGATAATGAATGAGACTGTCCTCTATCCTACCTATCGTCAGCCGGAAAAGGATGCACTTGCTAAGATGGTCTTACAAGAAGCTTTTCCTAAACATGAAGTTATTGGTATAGATTGCCGGGCATTAATAAAACAGCATGGTTCTTTACATTGTGTGACAATGCAATATCCCTTAGGAGTTTTAAAGTAGAAGTGTATAATTTCAAGTCACTAAAGAATATGAGAAAACTGAAAGTTGGAATAGTACAACAAGCTAACATATCGGATGTTCGTACTAATATGATGAATCTATCTTTGGGAATAGAGAAGTGTGTACATGACGGGGCTCAATTGGTTGTTTTGCAGGAGCTTCATAATTCATTATATTTTTGTCAGACGGAAAATACGGATTTGTTTGACCTAGCTGAAACAATTCCCGGGCCATCTACTGACTTCTATTCTCAATTAGCTGCTTCTAATCAAATAGTGCTTGTTACTTCCTTGTTCGAAAAACGTGCTCCGGGGTTATATCATAATACTGCGGTGGTATTTGATACAGACGGACATATTGCCGGTAAGTATCGTAAAATGCATATTCCGGATGATCCGGCTTATTATGAGAAGTTTTATTTTACCCCCGGTGATTTGGGCTTTGAACCGATTCAAACCTCGCTTGGTAAATTAGGTGTTTTAGTTTGCTGGGATCAATGGTATCCCGAAGCTGCTCGTATGATGGCATTGAAAGGCGCCGAACTTTTGATATATCCTACGGCAATTGGTTGGGAAAGCAGTGATACAGAGGAAGAGAAAAAACGTCAACTCAATGCCTGGATTATTTCTCAGCGTGGACATGCTGTGGCTAATGGCTTGCCTGTTATTGCAGTGAACAGGGTTGGCTATGAGTCAGATCCTTCGCAGCAAACAAATGGCATTCAATTCTGGGGAAATAGTTTTGTGGTTGGTCCTCAAGGGGAATTCTTGGCACAAGCAGGTAATGATGCTCCTCAAAATCTGATCGTTGAAGTTGATTTGGAACGCTCCGAAAATGTTCGTCGTTGGTGGCCATTCCTTCGTGATCGTCGTATTGATGCTTATGGTGGACTGATTCAACGTTTTATCGATTAATATTTTTGGTTTATCAGCTTACTTCCTACTACTAATTCTTGAGAGTGTGCCAAAAGCTCTATCTTAGAGAAAGATAACTTTAATCTGAAACGAACTATCCTTATTAGCATAAGAAGAGCCCTATCATGATATAGAAATAGAGTTTGATAGGGCTCTTATATGCCTATTAGTTACAATCTGCAACTTTTTAGAGTGGCGTACTTTAAACTTATTTTTTGTTAGAGTTTAGGGCTTTTCGCTCTGCAGCCCTAGACTTTTTGTGTTTCTCCCCTAATTAAAACATTATTTTGCCCAGGGTAGAGAATGATTTCTCCCTAAGGAGTAACCGCTATTCATTAGGATATGGAAAGTAAAGTCCGATTATTCTTTCAAATCTACGATTAAATTCAATTCATCCAATTGTGATTGATCAATTGCAGAAGGAGCATCGAGCATAACATCGCGTCCACTGTTGTTTTTAGGAAATGCAATGCAGTCGCGAATACTGTCCAGACCAGCAAAGATGGAAACCCAACGATCAAGTCCATAGGCTAACCCGCCATGAGGTGGAGCGCCATATTTGAACGCATTCATTAAGAAACCAAATTGTTCTTGTGCCTTCTCTGGAGTAAATCCTAGAATATCAAACATTCTGGCTTGTAATTTCGGGTCATGAATACGGATGGACCCTCCTCCTACTTCCACTCCGTTGACTACCATATCATAGGCATTGGCACGAACAGCAGCAGCATTACTATCTAACAAAGGAATATCTTCCGGTTTAGGTGAAGTAAACGGATGATGCATTGCCATTAAGCGACCTTCTTCTTCACTCCATTCAAATAAAGGAAAATCAACGACCCAAAGACAAGCAAACTTATTTTTGTCGCGTAATCCCAATTGGTTACCCATTTCCAAACGCAGCTCGCACAGTTGTTTACGGGTTTTCATGGCATCATCACCACTCAATATCAGAATCAAGTCCCCCGATTTAGCTCCGAATGCCTCTTTCATTTTTTGCAAAACATCCTGAGTATAGAATTTATCTACGCTCGATTTCACGCTACCATCAGCTTCAATCCGGGCATATACCATTCCTTTGGCACCGATTTGAGGCTTCTTAACGAATTCTGTTAATCCGTCCAATTGTTTACGCGTATAATGTGCGGCACCTTCTGCACAAATTCCACCAATATATGCTGCATTATCAAAAACCGAAAAGCCATGTCCCTGCATGATATTCATCAATTCAACGAACTTCATGCCGAAGCGAAGATCCGGCTTATCACTACCATAAAGTTTCATCGCCTCACTCCATGGCATCCGTTGAAATGGTTTGGTCAACTCAACATTACGTATTGTCTTAAATAAATGCTTTGCCATACCTTCAAAAGTATTGATGACGTCTTCCTGCTCAACAAAACTCATTTCACAGTCAATTTGAGTAAATTCTGGCTGTCTGTCAGCACGTAAGTCCTCATCACGGAAACATTTTGCTATTTGAAAATAACGATCAAATCCGGAAACCATTAATAACTGTTTTAGGGTTTGCGGAGATTGAGGTAGTGCATAGAATTGTCCCGGATTCATGCGGGAAGGTACAACAAAATCTCTGGCTCCTTCAGGGGTAGAACCAATTAAAACCGGAGTTTCCACCTCAATAAAACCTTGTTCATCCAGATATTTTCTAACTTCAATCGTCATCTTATGTCGTAACTCTAAGTTAGAGCGAACAATATTACGGCGTAAATCAAGATAACGGTATTTCATTCTGATATCATCTCCTCCGTCAGTGTTGTCCTCAATAGTAAACGGAGGAACTAGAGACGTATTTAAAATATTCAGTTCTGAAACAATAATCTCTATATCCCCGGTTGAAAGATTTGTATTTTTACTGTAACGTTCGTTGACCGTTCCTTTTATCTGAATTACAAATTCACGCCCTATATGGTTGGCTCGATCACAAAGATCTGCATCCAACTCTTCATTAAATACTAATTGAGTAATGCCGTATCGGTCTCGAAGGTCAATAAAAGTCATGCCTCCCATTTTGCGACTCCGCTGTATCCAACCTGCCAGCGTCACTTGCTTATTAATATCGGAGATTCTTAATTCTCCGCAGGTATGTGTTCTATACATCTTTAATTTATATCAAATTTACAAACTCGTATAATAAATTAGGTTTCGTATACCTTATTGGGGCACAAAAATACTGATTATTTTCAAGAAACCTTTTGCCTGTCTTTAATTTATAGGATACTTAATGCCAAAAAGTCGATTCGATTTTAAATTTTTGTAAGTCTCTTGATCTGTTCTTTACTCTTATGTAAAATCAATTTATTTCTGGAAGTCAAGTCGTCTACAAAAGTATCATTAATTTGCTTTAGTCCGTTAATATAATCCTGAGCACGTTGCAATACGTTGGAAGTAGCCTTGTGAGGACTCTTGGGAACAATCACTTCCAACCCTTTCTTTATAATCTCTACGGCAATATCGTCTCCCGCCATCATGGGATCACCATCAAAGTGCACTACCCCGGGCTTTGTACGATGAATACGCAAGGTTTTGCAACGAAAAGTTTTAATCCGGCTATTTTGATCAATTGTTTTATTAAAGAGTTGAAAGGCAAGTGAAGGCACATCAAGTACGGTGAAAGGTTCAAGTATTGTCACATCAAGTAATCCGTCCGTTAATGTAGCTTGAGGGGTTATGTATGCATTGTTGCCATATTGCGATGCGTTACCACATGCTATCAGGAATGCTTTGTATCTTTGCATTCCGTCTTCTGTTTCCAGCTCATAAGTTTCCGGGCGGTACTTTAAACTTTCCAAGAGCGTTTTTTCCAGGTAAATAAGCGGTCCCCGTCTGCCGGCCTTAGCAAACTTAAGGCTGACAAAAGCATCAAATCCTACTCCACAAGTGCAGAAAAAAGGCCTTTCGTCAATCTTTCCATAATCAATTGTGCTGAGGACCCCTTCATTGATAATCTCTATTGCGCCTTTTGTCTCCATTGGAATTTGAAGATGACGTGCCAATCCGTTCCCTGACCCGCAGGGTATGATGCCTAATGCGGTGTTGGTATGTACCAGAGAACGGGCTATTTCGTTAATGGTTCCGTCACCTCCAATAGCTATCACTGCAAATACTTCTTCATTAGCTTTCTCTTCTGCTATTTTTATGGCATGTCCAGCATATTGAGTATATATTACCTCTTTTACATATTTTTCCGTATCTAGTTTCTCATCAAGTAAATGCAATATTTGCTCCTTGTTTTGCGTACCAGATATAGGGTTAATGATAAATGATATTTTTTTCTTTTCTTCTTTCATGTAAGAGGATTCCGTATACAGTTTTCTAACTGGCAAAAGTAATATAAATACTTGAGAGTTGAGTTATCAGGAAGCTTATAATCTCTTATAGGAGTATATTTTTTTATAGAAAAAGAACAGGTAAGCACATATTTTGCTATCTTTGCTCCCTGTTTTTAAAGATATGAATTCTAAGAAATACATTTCATAATATAAAAGACATTTCATGGGACTATTACAAGACAAATTGGCGAAATACGACTTGCCACAACAATTTATGGCAAAGGGCGTATATCCCTATTTCCGTACAATTGACAGCCATCAAGATACAGAGGTGCTAATGGATGGCAGAAAAGTTCTGATGTTCGGATCTAATGCTTATACAGGATTGACTTACGACAAACGAATTATTGAAGCTGCAAAAGCCGCTACGGACAAATACGGCACAGGTTGTGCAGGCTCCCGTTTCTTGAATGGAACATTGGACATTCACGTGGAGCTGGAGAAAGAATTGGCAGCATTTGTTGGTAAAGAAGATGCTTTGGTTTATTCTACCGGATTTACGGTTAATGAAGGAGTTGTTTCTTGTCTGACAGATCGTAATGATTATATTATTTGTGATGACCGGGATCATGCTTCTATTGTTGACGGGCGCCGTTTATCTTTCTCCACCTGCTTGAAATATAAGCATAATGATATGGAAGCTCTTGAAAAGGAGCTTCAAAAGTGTAAACCCGAATCGGTTAAATTAATTGTAGTTGACGGCGTTTTTTCAATGGAAGGTGATTTAGCTAATCTACCGGAGATTGTACGTCTTAAGAAGAAGTACAATGCTACGATTATGGTTGATGAAGCACATGGCATTGGCGTTTTCGGTAAGCAAGGTCGAGGAGTCTGCGATCATTTTGGAGTTGCCGATGATGTTGATTTAATTATGGGTACTTTTAGCAAATCTCTTGCATCAATCGGTGGTTTTATAGCTTCGGATAAAGTTACGATCAATTGGTTGCGTCATAATTCCCGCTCATATATATTCAGTGCCAGCAATACTCCGGCTGCAACAGCAGCTGCTCGTGAAGCATTGCATATTATTATGAATGAACCGGAGCGTCAGGAACGTTTGTGGAATATTACTAACTATGCATTGAAACGTTTTCGTGATGCAGGATTTGAAATCGGTGATACTGAATCACCCATTATTCCATTGTACGTACGTGATACTGAAAGAACCTTCATTGTTACTAAGATGGCCTTTGATGAAGGCATCTTTATAAATCCGGTTATTCCTCCTGCATGTGCCCCCCAAGATACATTGGTGCGTGTTGCCTTAATGGCTACTCACACAAAAGAGCAGGTTGATTTTGCTGTTGAAAAACTTACAAAATGCTTTAAGGAGTTGGGCGTTATTAAGTAGATTAAATTTAGTCTTTAATATAGAAGTGGAATTCAACAAGATGTTGGGTTCCACTTTTTTTCTTTTTCTCTTGCTTATTTCAATACTTTTTACGAATATTGCACAAGGCTCGTAAGAGCATTTTGTTTGCCAATAAACTAATATCAACCGACTATGAATACATCAAGAGAAATGCATCTTGTAAAGAGGAATATATTTCGTAATTCTATTATAGAAGTCGCTACTACCCTACCGGCTTTTATTGGTTACACGGAGAAAGCTTTAAATGAAACCGGATCTTTAAAAAACACACCTTTTAGAATTACATCTCTGAAAGAATTCCAAGTCTATTTTGGTGGTGCTCCTACTCTTTCGATTGACATCCAGACAGATTCCGTCGGAGATAAGATTAATAGCATTGAGTGTAATGAAAGCCATATGTTATATTATCATTTGCAATTTTTCTTTGCTAATGGCGGGGAATCATGCTATATTGTTTCAGTTGGAGATTATGAGGATAATTTAGACGCGGATCATTTTATCAATGGAATAGATGCTTTGCTTGAAGAGCGGGAGCCAACGATGTTAGTCATTCCCGAAGCGGTCAATTTACCTGCTGCCGACTGTAGCAAAGTACAAAGAGCGATGTTGAAGCATTGTGGCGGTGAAATGAAAAACCGAGTGGCGATTCTGGATGTTCATAATGGTGATAAAAGCTGTAAAGATCCGATCGTGGGTGATGTTGTCGAGCAATTCAGAGAAGGGATAGGAAGTGATTATTTAAGTTATGGAGCCGCATATTATCCGTGGGTCAATACGGCAGTGATTAAAGAGACAGAGATCAGTTTAAGCAACGTCAAAGAGGACTCGCGTAAGAAAATACAAGTGTTTTTGATGAAGCATATTAATGATATCGTATCCGCTTCATCCATGTCTTCAATGAAGGATAGCGATAAAATGATTGAAACACGGAAAACCGAATATGAAGAATTGTTCGCCCAAATAACGACTACTTCAGAAGAAGGATTGTCCATACTCCATCAGGAACTTTTGAATATTAGTGTATACCATGATCTATTTACTGAGGCTCTAAAGGAGCTAAATTGTTTGCCGGCTTCTGCTGCAATAGCCGGAATATATACCGCTACAGATAACACCTTTGGTGTATGGCATGCTCCTGCCAATAAAAAGATTGTCAACGTAACGAGTGCTGCTGTCAGTTTATCCTGCCATAACCAAGAAGACATTAAAATACCAATGAGTGATAAGTCGGTAAATGTGCTTTGTTCATTTGGAGGAGAAGGTGTCGTTGTATGGGGAGCACATACTCTGGATGGTAATTCTTTGAATTGGCGCTATATTAACATAAGAAGGGCGGCTATTATGCTGGAAGAATCGATCAAGAATGTAGCAAAAACATATGAATTTGAGCCTAATAACTCCAATACATGGAGCGATGTGAAGAGTACGATCTGTCACTTTTTAAATGCTACATGGAAAAAGGGAGGAATTCCGGGAAATACACCGGGAGAGGCTTATAAAGTTTCTGTAGGACCGATAGAAACGCATGATTCAGATAAATATTCCAAAGATATGATGAATATCAGCGTATGGGCTACTTTGGTACGTCCCGGAGAATTTATGGAATATACAGTTCAGCAGCAAATAAATAAGGTTGAATCATAGTTGCCGGACCTATTTCTTGCGCAATGGTTTGAACCTGAATAAGACCTTTGCCATAGTCAAACCAAGTATAAATCAATTCCCCTTTAAGAGAATCCCTTCTCTTTTAGAAGGGATGATTAATAAATAAGATCTTCCCTGAACTCCGTAAAAGATACTATTGATACGTGTGTCTTTTACGGAGTTTTGCTCTTGACCCTAGAGTGTGATTTGCGATACAATAAATCATTGACTATATTATTATCTTAATACATATTCGTTTTTTATAAGGAACATGTATATTTTTGACTGTATAGCAATTCAAATTTTTACAAAGAATCAAATATCTATAATTCAATGCATTATCAGTCGTAATTAGTATTTAGAGACGTACATTGTTTGCACGAATAATGTACGGTGTTGCACCCGTAAACATGTACACTATACTGCTCTTTCTGTCTTGAGCAAGCGCCAACCGTGCTCCCTTCCAAAGCAAATAATTTTATGTTTCTAAGGAAAGACCACCGAGATGTGCATGTGGGTAATACCGACATGGTTATATGGGCATTACCCACATGCACATCTCGGTGAGATTAGATTACTAGATAAGATGACTTCGATCGGTTATGAAAAGAGAGAGGGGATTAATAGCAGAAATAAGTCTCCTTGAGATATAGATTGAGGGAAGTTAATATAGATACTAATTGTAGAGAATGACCTTTATCTGGTCTGTCTTCTATCTTATTTCTACGTTTTACCCTTGTTCAATAGTTATTTGTTGATTAAAAAACTTGAATATTATATAAACGTAAGCTAATTGAGTAATATTTTATCACTTTTAACAGCAGTCTTGTATTTCATTCTCTATTTTTGTTGCCGTCAAATTCGGTCATTCATATTTAATTAACCATAAATTTTATGTGACTTATGCGAACAAATTATTTACTGCTGTTAGCAATTTCGTTGGGCTTGATGCCCTTTACAAACACACACGCGTCTGATACCATAAAACAAAGTGTGTTTCTTTATTCTCCATATACTAAGATAGCTGTTTCTCCCGGAGCTACTATTAGTTATAAAATAGACTTGATCAATAACTCGGAAAGTCCTATTAACAATGGAATTTCCGTATCAGGGATTCCCGGAAGTTGGAAACATGAATTAAAGTCGGGAGGATGGGATATTAGCAGACTGGCTGTTTTGCCGAAGGACAAGCAGGAGTTTGACTTAAAAGTGAATGTCCCATTGAAAGTAAACAGAGGAAGCTATAATTTCGTTGTTTTAGCTGGAATGCACAAACTTCCATTAACGGTGACAGTGGCTAAGCAAGGTACTTACCAGACTGAATTTACTACCGACCAACCCAATATGCAGGGAAATTCCAAATCCAAGTTCACTTTTAGCGCTGTACTGAAGAATCAGACTGCCGATCAGCAACTATATGCTTTGATGTCCGATGCTCCAAGGGGATGGAATGTAGTCTTCAAGCCCAATTATAAACAGGCGACTTCCGCTCAGGTAGAGGCAAATGCCACTCAAAATGTTTCGATAGAAATTACTCCACCGGCTAATGTTGAAGCAGGAAATTATGATATCATGACACGAGCTGTAGCAGGTAACACCTCAGCCGACTTGAAACTAGAGGTTGTTGTGACCGGTACGTATGAAATGGAATTGACTACTCCCGATGGTTTGCTAAGTACCGAGGTCACTGCCGGGGATGTAAAACACTTGAAACTGGAGGTGAGAAATACCGGTTCTTCCTTATTAAAAGATGTCAAATTGACAGCTAGTAATCCGAATGGGTGGGATGTTACTTTTAATCCAGCCAAGATAGATATGCTGAAGGCCGGTGATAAGGAAACGGTCACTGCCACTCTAAAAGCTCCTAAAAAAGCATTGCCAGGTGATTATGTCATCAGAATGAATGCTCAGACTCCTGAGGTCAATGCGACTGCCGAGTTTAGAACTGCGGTAAAAACGTCGATGCTTTGGGGATGGGTCGGAATCTTTATTATAGCTATCGCTATGGGTGGTGTCTATTATTTATTCCGCAAATATGGAAGGAGGTAAATTATGGGCGAACAAGTGATTGTACTTACCGATCTGACTAAGAAATACGGTAAATTCACTGCTGTAGACCATATTAACCTGTCTATCTTTAAAGGAGAAATCTTTGGATTGCTGGGGCCTAACGGTGCCGGGAAATCAACTAGTATTTTGATGATGCTCGGTTTAACGGAACCGACTTCCGGAAAAGTAGAGATTTGTGGCATTAATTCCACCACACATCCTATAGAAGTCAAGAAGAAAATCGGCTATCTTCCTGAAGATTTGGGATTTTATGATGATATGACAGGAGTGGATAATCTGGTTTACACAGCACTTTTGAATGGTTTTACCAAACAAGAAGCAATTAGTAGGGCAAATGAAATGATGCAATTGGTCGGACTGGCCGAACAGATGACCAAAAAGACCGGCAAATATTCCCGTGGTATGCGGCAGCGTTTGGGACTAGCTGATGTCTTGATTAAAAATCCTGAGATCATTATTCTTGATGAACCGACTTCCGGTATAGATCCGGCGGGTATTCAAGAGTTTATTGAACTCGTTCATAATCTCAGCAGAATACATTCGCTGACGGTTTTATTTTCTTCTCATAATCTGGATCAAGTGCAGAAAGCCTGCGATCGTGTAGGCGTTTTCAACCATGGGAAACTATTGGCACAGCTTGATCTTAAAGAGATGCAAGATCAAAAGATGGAACTTATTGATGTCTATAATAAATGGATTAAGGAAGGAGGTGAGGATAATGGGCAGTGTTAATCAACCTTTTAGTGTTATTGTTAGCAAAGAGATCACCGATCACGTACGCAGCTGGCGGTTTATTATCCTACTTGCTATCATCACCTTAACATGCATGGGAGCTTTGTATACCTCACTCACTAACATGAGTACGGCTATTAAATCGGGGAATGCCGATAATACGTTCTTCTTTTTGAAGCTGTTTACTGTTTCAGACGGCACACTCCCCTCTTTCGTACTCTTTATTAATTTCCTTGGACCATTATTGGGCATTGCATTGGGCTTTGATGCGATGAATTCCGAACAGAACAAAGGTACATTATGCCGTATTCTGTCGCAGCCAATCCATCGTGATTGTTTGATTAATGCCAAATATATTGCGGCCTTGGTCATTATCACCGTTATGATTTTTGCGCTAGGTTTTTTGGTCATGGGTATGGGACTCATCGCTATTGGCATTCCGCCAACCCCCGAAGAGTTTTGCCGTATCATTGTATTCTTAGCGACGAGTGTACTTTATATCGGTCTGTGGCTAAATTTGGCAATTCTGTTTTCGCTTTGCTTCCGGCAGATGGCAACATCCGCTTTGGCATCTTTGGCTATATGGTTGTTTTTCAGTGTGTTCTATACCATGATGGTCAACCTGCTCGGCAAAGCCTTTATGCCTCGTGAGATGATGTCTCCCTATTACAATCCTATTGGATATCAACGCCTGATCTATGGCTTGATGTCGCTAAATCCTTGCGAATTGTTTAATCAGGCGACATCTGTATTATTAATGCCTTCACTTCGTAGTCTCGGTCCGATGTCCATGGAGCAGGTACAAGGAGCCATTCCGAGTCCGTTGCCGTTAGGGCAGAGTTTATTGGTCATCTGGCCCCAACTGACCGGATTGATTGCCGTAACCACGCTCTGTTTCTCCGCTTCCTATATCTTGTTTATGCGGAGGGAGATACGGCCGAGGTAAAAGCTTAGGCAAGAATGAAGCGCAAGAGTGTTGATCCTGATAGTGTATAAACAATTCAGATTGATATTCAGGCAAGTAAACAGGGGGATAAAAGCTACAAAATGAAGATGCGGGTGTGCATCTGATATGAACATTGCAATTATCAATATCTGATAATGCAAAGGTCAAGTCAAGACTCTGTTTTAGAGAAAGATAACTTTTAATCTGAAACTTAACTATCTTTATCACCAAAATAAGAGCCCTATCATGACTCAGAAATAGAGTTTGATAGGGCTCTTTTATGCTTATTAGCTACAATTTGTCACTTTTTAGAGTGGTTATTTTAGTTTTTCCCCTTTCTTATCTTATAAATTCAAAACTTTGGGAGTATCCCTCTGTTATTTTGAAGGAATACCCTATGGTTTTAAAAACTATTCATCCTGATACTAACCGTGAACTGTAAAAAGTAAAAACAGGAGATCTTTACTTTCTATATTTGCAGCAGGCAGGTAAAGCATCGTACGGCTTTTGATCAGCTTTGTAAAGTTCAGTATCATGTCCGACTTTGGCTATCGCTTTACTGATTGCATCTATAGAGGTTTTACCCGCGTCAAAGTTTAAATGTAACATTTTGCTCTTCGCATTCCAATCGGTTGAAAGTACACCCTTTACTCCTTTTGCCGCTTTCTCTATCCGGGCTTTGCAGGTATCGCAGTTACCTTTTACATGATTCATTGCATGTTTACTTGCGACAGCGGAATTTGTATTTTCAGGGATCATATTCACAACAGCCATAGAAGCCGTCATGACCTTTGACTCATTGTTCTGTGCAGTAGTCTTCTTGTTTTTCATGTCCGTTGCCCCTGTTGTACTCTCCATTTTTTTTGTAACCTTCATATCTGCCATTTCCGCCATACCGTGGGTTATCGTCTGATTGGATTCTTCATTCATCATGCTACAATACCCCGTTTGTCACAATCTCCTCTCCTTTCTTGCTTATCGGAAGGAAAAATGTGACGGAGCTTGACAGAAGTGCCAGACTCAATATAGTTGATTAGAGTATGTAGCGCTACCCATGTAACGGTAAAAGATGGTAGCAATTTTTGTGAAGATTAATGAAATGAGAATGTTTCTCGTTCGTTATTTCCTCCCATATCTACACAACAAACTTTAGCCTCCTTCATGATACTGACAGAAGCAAGTTGTCCTTTGCAGAAATGCATAGTTAGCATAGGGTGAATGCCCACTGCTACCATGATTAAAAGAAAAAATAGGGATATAACTCGTCTCATTCTTATTTGTTATGAATATAAAAGTAACAATATCAGAGAGAAAAGAATGCAAATGAAGTGTTAATCTTTATAGAATAGGTCTTACTATTTGATGTTTATATTACTTTTTAGGCGGACAAGCTTCTCTGTCTGATATAAGAATGGGTAAGAAAACAATGAAAAGAGCTGATTATGTTGACAAAAACAATTATCTTTGTAAAGCATCATAAATACATTTATATAAATGTATTTGGAAAAGAGCTAATTAACGTATTATTATTCAATTATTTAATGTTTATGAAAAAGTATATTTTAATGGTACTGATAGGGGTGAGCTTGTCCTCCTGTTGTACTCTTTTTACTAGCACACGACAAGACATTACTTTTATGGGGCCAAACGGGACTAAGATTTATGAAGCAGCAACTAATTTAAAAATTGCAGAGATTAAATCGGATAATACCACTACCGTAAGAGTGAAAAAGAAACTTGAAGACAAGCAATTGATAGCTAAAAAAGAAGGATATGAAAATACACCTTTTATTCTGGAATCATCGTTTAACAGTGCGGCTTTATGGAACATTTTATTTTGGCCGGGATTTCTGATAGACCTTGGAACGCAAAAAATAGACAAGTGGGATAACCCTATTGTTAATATTGAAATGGATAAAATTCCTGAGTCAGGAAATAAATAGATATAGAAAGGAGGCTATTCATGAGATTTAGAATAGCCTCCTTTTGTATTACATGATTTACTCTTAATTTCTGTGGGCAGGCACGGTAAACTCTTGCGAATCACATATCGTACCATTTTCATCGGAGACGCCCACACGAATGGTTATTTCACCCTCTTTCAGCTTTGTTCCTGCGTAAATGGTAGCAGTGTATTTTATACCTTCCCCGGGAAGTATCTCTTCTATCATGACCGACGGAGAAATACCTATATATTTCATCTCACTTGCCTGTTCTACAAAAGGCACCACATCGTAGGCTGGCTTCTTGCTTTCATTCATGACCTCAAATATCACTTTACTGCTCTCTCCCGCATCAATGGCTTGATTACGGTTATCATCAATAAAACGGATATTGCGCAATCTTAGCAAATTGTACGGCTGCTGCACATGAGATTCATGAATGGGGGAATCCGCGTAGTTCTCATTGCTGTTTAAAGGTGGATAGTAGGAATTGTCCGTTGCTTCCTTTTTAGGAGTGGTTACAGCATTACCTATAACAGCTCCGGCGACAGTGCCGATAATCGTACCGATAGCTGAACCACGATATCCTCCCCGCCAGTCGCGACTATTATCTCCAATAATTTCACCTACGGCACTTCCTAACGAACCACCAATGTAAGCGCCCGCAAGAGTCGCTGAAGGATCGCCGCTCATCTGACTACTAGCGCATCCTCCGAATAATAATAGAGGAATAAGCAGAACTGATGTAAATTGCTTTTTCATACTTCTATTCAAGTCATAACCTTATATTAAAAAACAAATCAAATGTACTAAAGTTGAATGAAATACCACGTTTGTGTTATAGTTTATTATATTGAGAACATGTACTTTTGTAGTCATACTTAAAATCAGGTTTTGAAAGTACAACTAAATAAAGCTTAAAATCAAATGAAGAAGAAATTGATAGCACTATTGCTGGCCTTGCCTATTTTAGCCGTTGCACAAAACAAACCTGCTTTGCAAGCGGGAGAATGGTACGGAGAATTTTCCGCAGGGCAAGCCTACATTCCATTTAAGTTTGAAGTTTCCAATTCCAATGCGTTGGGTAAAGGAGTAGAGCTGACCTTGATAAACGGAAAAGAACGGGTAAAGTTGGGTACCATTAATTATAGAGGGGATAGCGTATTTATTCCCATACAAGATTACGACACCCAGTTGAACGCTGTGTTGTTGCAAGGTGATACGTTGAAAGGAGTACTAAAGCGTCTTTATTCCGATACAGATAAAGGTGTACCTTTTAAGGCATATGCTTCCGCCCGGCCGAGATTTGCAACGGCAGGGGTCTCCCCCTACTCGTTGGATGGCAAATGGGATGTTATCTTTAAAGAGGCAAAGACTCCTGAAAATAATGTCGGTATTTTTAGTATGCAAGCCGGTAAACTTGTCGGCTCTATCCTTACCAACACAGGAGATTTGCGTTTCCTTGAAGGAGTAGTAGATGGTGCGGGGTTTCGCTTGTCCGCTTTTGCCGGACTAAGTCCTTATCTCATTGAAGGAAAGTTTATTGATAAAGATCATTTCAAGGGGCAGTTTATTACTTCGCATGGTTCACAGGTCATTGAAGGGACCCGTAATCAAAATGCGCGTCTGGCCGATCCTTACAGTCTGACGCAGATGAAAGCAGGTGTTAAGACTCTTGGCTTCCGGTTACCTGATTTAAAAGGGAACATGGTTTCCTTGTCCGATGCGAAATACCGTAATAAAGTAGTGGTCATCTCTATTTTGGGAAGCTGGTGTCCTAATTGCCTCGACGAAATGTCATTCCTTGTCCCTTGGTACAATGCCAATAAATTACGCGGTGTGGAAGTTATCGGTATGGCGTTTGAGCGTAAGAGTGATCCGGCATACATTCATCGGACACTGACTCATCTTATCGAAAAACATCATCCCGGGTATGACATCCTTATTGGTGGAAAAATTGGTGACGGCAATAAGGTACTTCCTGAGATTGATGGAATAAAAGGCTACCCCACTATTATTTTTATTGATAAGAAGGGCATTGTACGCAAAATACATACGGGTTTTAATGGCCCTGCAACCGGGTTGTTCTACGATGAATTCAAGAAAGAATTCAATGAACTGATAGATCAGTTACTGAAGGAATGACAAAGCAGTAAATCGCCATTGCTAAAGATGGCATATCTAATCCTTGAAAAGGCGGTTTTTGTCACTTTAGTTCAAGACTAATGGTATTTTTTTTAAATAGAATATAACAACCAGATTTAGCAACCGACCATAAAAAGCTTAAATATAATAGATTGATAATCAGTGTATAATATAGAACAGAGTTCCCTATGGGAGGGAACTAGGATCACCTCGGAAGGGAATTAGGATCACCATGGGAGGGAACTCTGGTGTCCCAAGAAGGATGTGTATTGTACTGGAAGTAATGGTTCTTCTTCAGTTTAGTTGAAAAGATATTTTATCTAGAAGCTTGTTTTATAGTAAGCTTATTCAAACTTTACCTCTTGTTTCGTGAAGTACTATTCGGTTTCAACTAAATTAAAGAAGAACCGAAGTCATTAACAACTCCGTTTGTTATGCCTAAATTGGTTCACTCATCGATGATTAAGTGTTTAGAAAAGCTTGATCTATATTTATCTTAAATGTCATATCTATCTTGTTTTTACTTGTTTTAATGAGAATTATATATGATATTTGTATGTATATAAATATAAATAAATAAGATAATGAAAACTGTCCTTTTAGCTACGTTTGATAATAGCTCGCAAGCGAGTATTCTGCAAAGTGTTTTGAGTAATGAAGGCATCGAATACTTTATAAAGAATGGAGTAGTCTCTTCCATATTAAATACTCCGGGTTTCCAAATAGAGGTAGAGGTCTCTGAAGATGACTACGAGAGGGCTTTGGAAATTCTAAAAAAGGGATTCCCTTATTTAGTAGATCAACCTAAAGACATATAAGGGCTTACAAAGTTAAATATAGTATATTATTTAGGTTAATGTATTAACATATACACATGCCATAATAAAC
The DNA here is from genome assembly GCA_965140335.1 of uncultured Bacteroides sp. GTDB lineage: Bacteria > Bacteroidota > Bacteroidia > Bacteroidales > Bacteroidaceae > Bacteroides. The sequence goes on along the minus strand of OZ223190.1, from coordinate 852,800 downwards.
TATGTTATAAATCAGGCTGAGATGGCTTATAATTTTGCTATATACCTATTTATTAGCATATTTGTAATGCTTTTCATAGGTTATTATTATAAAGTTAACAGACAATACAAGGCTGCTCGTGATGAGTGGCCTGTTGCTTTTTATATAGCCTTGTGCTTATATAATCAATTAAAGTCTTACTTGGTGTATAACTACAATATGGGATTAATATACCATAAATGAGGTATTTATGCGGGCGGTATGTTGCTCTATCTTTGTAACATATTTAAAACCATAAATAAAACTCTAAAATGAACAAAAAGAAATTCTACCTATCCCGCATATCTATGCGAATGTGCACTTGTCGGTGCCGTTAATTTAATCATTTACTATCCAGCTCTTTTGTGAGCGTTTTTCGGGACTTGCATGAAAGCATGCGAGGATTGTTTTATACCCTCTTCAAGGGTGTTTTAAGGTAAATTCATTATTAAGTACATCATCTAAATTAGGTATTATTATGCGAAGTTATATTATTAAGACTTTGTTTTTCGCCCACTTTCTGTTGGTTTCGTCTGTTGCTTATAGCCAGATCGTGATCCGGGGCGAAGTAAAAGATAAGGAGCAGGTCGGTATTCCGGGTGCTAACGTGGTTGTCAAGTCGTCTGCGGATTTGCTCGGGGGTACGGTGACGGATATTGACGGCAAATTTTCGGTTAAGATAGAACATGCTTTACCGGTTAAAGTGATAATCAGTATGATTGGCTATACGAGTCGGGAGCTCATTGTTCAGCAGGTAAATCAGCCTTTGGAGGTGACTTTGGAGGAGAATGTAAATCAACTGAATGAGGTCGTGATTACTTCTCTCGGCATTTCAAGGGCGAAAAAGTCATTGGGCTACACGACTCAGGAGTTGAAAAGTAAAGATTTGGAAAACTCAAAGGAGGGAAATCTGCTCAATAGCTTATCGGGTAAGGTGGCAGGAGTAAGAATTACTAATTCGCAGGGAGACATGGGATCTTCACGTATCGTTATTCGTGGGGAGACTTCTATTGCAGGTAATAATCAGCCATTATTTATTGTTGATGGTATTCCGGTGGACAATTCCCAGTTGAACTCTGGTGGTGCAACAAGAGACTTTAGAAATGCCATAGCCGATTTGAATCCTGAGGATATTGAGTCGATGAGTATTTTAAAAGGACCTAATGCTGCGGCTTTATATGGTTCGCGTGCTGCACATGGCGTAGTTTTGATTACGACAAAGAATGGTAAGGGGCAAAAGGGCTTGGGGATCAGTGTGAACTCTGGTATTCGTTTTGCTACGGTGGTTACTTTGCCGGAGTTTCAGAATGTGTTCGGGCAAGGTTCAGACGGTAAGTTCAGTTATGTGGACGGTAAAGGTGGTGGTGTAAACGATGGCGTGGACGAGAGTTGGGGACCGGAAATGGATGGGCGCTTGATACCTCAGTTTTACTCGAATGGTGTAGCGGTACCTTTTGTTGCTCATCCGGATAATGTGAAGAGTTTCTTCAATACGGGGATTACGTATGAAAATGGAGTCTCGGTTTCTAATTCTGATGAGAAGTCAGACTTTCGTCTGGGGGTAAATAATCAAATTCAGAAAGGAACAGTGCCTAACACGAAGATAAAGAAAACAAATTTCAGTTTGAATGTCAACCGTCAGCTCACTAGTTGGCTTAAGGTGGGAGCTACAGGCAATTATATTCTTACGGATGTTCCCAATTTGCCTGGCGGCCCTTCGGGAGGTCGTGCTGCCGGCGTTATGTTACAGTTTCTCTGGTTTGGTTGCCAGGTAGATATGAATGAACTGAAGAAAGACCGTACGAACAACTGGAACAATAGTTATTATAGTAATATGTATTGGAATGCGTATTATAATACGACGAGCCAAAAGCGAAATAGGTTGATCGGTGATGTGCATTTTGATGCCCGGCTGGCTTCTGGACTTGATTTTCGCTTTCGTTCGGGTACAGATTATTATAACGATCGCAGAAAATATAAGATTAAATACGGAACTAACGGTACGCCTTATGGATCGTATGCAGAAGATGCCTATACAATTAATGAAAATAATACGGAGGGAATTTTGCATCTCGTACGTGATCTGAATCCTGATTTCAATCTGGATGCTCTGGCGGGTTTCAATGTGCGTAATCGTTCTTATGAGAACAATTATCAGAAGGCACCGCGATTGGCTGTGCCGGATCTTTACACCTTGACAAATTCACGGGATGCGCTGACTTCTTCTAATTATTATTCACGTTTAAGAGTGTACAGTGGTTTTGCTTCAGCGCAGTTGGGCTATAAAAATTATGCTTATCTTAATCTGACTGCCCGTAATGATTGGTCTTCTACCCTGCCACGTGGCAATAGATCGTACTTCTACCCTTCTGTGAATGCCAGTTTGGTTCTTTCAGAGGCATTCAATTGGAAGAATGAGGTGCTTGACTTCTTGAAACTTCGCGGTGGATGGTCGGAAGTGGGCAGTGATGCCGACCCGTACCAATTGGCTACGGTGTATGACTTTCAGACTGCTTATGATGGCAATCCCATCCAGACTTCTTCACAGAAGAAACTCAACCCTGATCTAAAACCGGAAACAACACGTTCCACTGAACTGGGATTAGAGCTAAGTCTTTGGAAAAAAAGAGTTCATTTGGATTTTGGCTATTACAATACTAACAGTATTAATCAAATTCTGGAGATTAAAACTTCGGCTTCGAGTGGTTACACCTCGCAGTTGATCAATGCTGGGAGAATTAATAATAATGGCATTGAAATCCAGTTGGGACTAGTGCCTGTTAAGGTTGCTAATTTGGAGTGGAATGTGGATTTGAACTATTCAAAAAATACCAGCCAAGTTAAATCTCTGGATAAAGAAGGACTGATAACTAATTATACAATTGGTTCTTATGGAACTGTTGATGTATTAGCTTCTGTGGGACAGCCTTATGGAGCACTCTATGGAACAGTGTATCTACGGGATGATAAGGGTAACATTGTGGTTGGTGCCAACGGATTGCCTAAGGTGGACTCGCAAAAGCAGGTCTTGGGACATTTTGCACCGGACTGGCTTGGCAGTATCTCCAATACACTGACATATAAGAATGTCAGCCTCTCGTTTTTGATTGATGCCAACGTCGGGGGGAAAATTTACTCTGGTACTAATCGTACGGGTAATTATACCGGTGTGCTCAAACAGACTCTTTATGGAAGGGATGCTGAACATGGGGGATTACAGTACTATTATTCGGGAGATGACCGGATCTTAGTTGAGGGGGGCAGCGCTCCTTCGGGAAGTACGCTTTATGATGATGGTATGATATTTAACGGTGTTTATGCGGATGGTTCTGCCAACTCAACCGTGATCAGTACACAAGAGTACTATAAATCATCTTACAACGTTAGCGAGGCTTATCTTTACAGCGCCACCTATGTGAAGTTCAGAGAGATTAAGTTATCATATACTTTCCCGTCTGCTCTGACAAAGAGAATCGGCATCCAGAACGCAACAATCTCGGCAGTGGGACGTAACTTGTTCTTCATCTACAAAGATGCTCCGAATATTGATCCGGAGACTGCCTTCAATACAACTAATGCACAAGGACTTGAGAGTTTATCGTTACCTACAACGCGTACAATTGGTTTTAATCTGAATCTCAAATTTTAAAAGTTAGAAATTATGTGGAAATATATATTTTCTTTTGTAGTACTGGTGTCAGTGGTATTGACTTCCTGTAACGACCAGTTGGATAAAATTAATGAAAATCCTAATGCTACCGAGAATCCTTTGTCTGCCTACTTGCTTACCGGCACACTGAAACAGGGAGCAGATCTTTATTGGGGAGCAGACAATAATTTTAATTCTTCGTTGCTTTTTGTGCAGCAGTGGGCGAAAATTCAGTATACCGAACCGGATCGTTATGATGTGTCTAATACATCTTTCACTTCATTATGGGATACGGGGTATGCGACACTAATTACTAACCTTAATACGATTCTGAACTTTAGTAGTGAAGAGACTAATGATAATTATAAGGGGGTGGCATTGGCCTTACGTTCGTGGGTATTTCAGCTATTGACGGATGCCTATGGTAATATTCCCTATAAGGAAGTTGGGCAGACTACTACCCCATCCTATGATGCTCAACGGGATGTTTATCTTGGATTGCTTGATGATTTGAAGCAGGCTCAGTCACTTCTGAGCACATCGGGAGAGGTTATTGAAGGTGATGTGGTATATAATGGCGACATTGCAAAATGGAAGAAGTTCGTGAATTCCTTGCGCTTACGTATTGCTTTGCGTATGGCCGACCGGGAACCGGAGTTAGCAAGGACTGCGGTACAAGAGGCTGCATCGGATGCGGCGGGATTGATTGATGGGAATACCGCTATTTTTCAATTAGCTTACCTGACTTCACCGCAACAAAATCCAGCTGCTGCTTGGTTTGAAACGCGTGATGATTATCGGGTTTCTAAAACGCTGATCAACTTGCTGGTGGGGTTGAACGATCCCCGTTTATCCATATATGCCCAATCAACTGAAGATGAAAGTGCGGGCTTATATGTAGGGGCAGCGAATGGTTTATCTAATAGTGATGCTAATAATCAAGGGTTTGCAAAGACATCTAAGCCTGGGAGTTATTTTTTGGAAGAGGAATCGCCGGCTGTTATTTTTAGTACTGCCGAAGTGAAGTTTGCATTGGCTGAAGCTGTTGCCCGCGGCTATCTCTCTGGTAATGCCGAAGCACTTTATAAAGAAGGTATTACGGCCTCATTCAATCAATTTGGCATAACGAATGAAGATGTCATAGCTGACTATCTGGCACAGCCGCTTACTGCCTATGATGCTTCCGATTATAAAAAATCTATTGGAATTCAAAAGTGGCTTGCTTTCTACATGCAAGGATTAGATGCATTTGCCGAATGGCGTCGGTTGGATTATCCGCAACTCACTGCCGGGCCTGCTACGGTATTGGATGGCGAAATGCCTTCTCGTTTCTTCTATCCCGGCACAGAACAATCGCTTAATGGTATTCATTATCAAGAAGCGGTAAAGGAGCAAGGAAACGATCTGTTGACAACCAAGCTTTGGTTTGACGTAAAATAAGAAATTTAAGACTCTGCACTTTGTTTATACTCGCTTGAAAATGACTAGTATATAGTTATTTTCGCTTGTATATAGAGGTGCGGAGTCTTGAATTATCTTTTTAGCAATGAAAACTACCGTTGTAAATGGTTATGGAATATTCATTTAATGGTTGCATACCTTAGTTAGGTCAACAGTGAATTCATCATTTACCGATATAAACTTGCCTTTGTTCCTCAAAAATTCAATAAGTGTATCAATGTCCATATTTTCAGCTGAACACGTGTAAAATCGTTGTTCTTTGCCGAATTTATTGATCACAGCTTCTTTTAATGATGTTTCTGTGTAATTATTCCCTTCCATCATGTGGAGGACTTCATGTGCGTGTAATTGTGCCATGATTTTTTTTTGCGACAAAGATAGTGTGATGTGAAAGATAGAGTTGTAACACATGTTACTTGAATAATTAAAAAATATGAAAGAAGTACTGGCAAAACAATTTGAACCTATCAATAGCGAATAGAAAGCTTTTGTTCCAATTGCTTCAACAATACAGAATATTCATCTCTCCATCATCTTTTGAATATCCAATAAAAGCTAGAGTAGCTACTAATAAAAATAAAATGCTCTTTATTCTGTCTTACAATAGATATATCTTAGGATCTTTATATTTCTCAAAATCAGGAGTTGGCTTATCTATCTTCTTGAAAGCACGTTTATACTTGGCTACAACTTTTCTATAACCCTTTTGCCAATCTTCATTGGTTGTTATAGACTTAGATAGGAAAGATACTTCCTGCAAGAAAGCTTCATTTAAAAGCCTCTCTGTTTCGTCAATATCACCTTTTAGATAGGTATAACATGCTTTTGCCTCAAAATCTTGATTATTACTTCTCTCCCATATGCGCTTTACATTATTCGTCATTCCCCATATTTTTAAAAAGAGAATAAGACCTAATATTGCTAGGGTAACATTTAAAATATTAGCTGTATACATAACGATTATTATTTATAAAATTATATCTTGAACAATATGCTGTTTTACAATTCAGAATTCGCGTACAGTTGATATTTTTATATAAAAATCATCGTAATTATCCCGATCTATTGGGTGAGCAATCCATAATTCATTCTTCAAAGCAACCTAGCATCCAGAAGGATATGCTGGAGCCATAAAGATGCCGGAAATAGTAGCAAATCACCCTAACGGTCATCCTCCTGCGCCTCAAACATCTTCTTAATCACTGTATCATAATTGTGGCAACAAGCCAAACGTTCATTTTCTCCTGCAACTCTAATAAATGTGTAGCGTTTTTCGCCATCTAGTTGTATATATGAAAATTCCGGTTCCGCTTCGCCTGATGTTTCTTTTATGAGTGAAATATCTTTGATATTAATAAGGGCTCTCTCCCCTTCAAGTAATACAACTTCTATAAAATTTTTCATATTTTCTTTTTAAAGAAAGCGGGAGTTCTGCATCCGGCCTAGGAAAGTCGATTCCCCCCCCGTGTCTTCCGATTAGCATAAAAAAACGTAATCTTTAAAACATTACAAATATGAGCAAAAAAATGTAGGCGGCAAAAAAATTGCGCTTAATCTGAAAAAATCACCCTTAACAGAGTATTTCTCAAGACTTCCCAAAGCAAAAAGAAAACCTCTTATTATTTCCGCACCTAAAGACGATTTCGTTAATGTGATCAATGAGGCAACAAATAGGCATAAGCATACCGTAATATGCTGTATGTTAGGATATTTACGTCCTAGTAGCATGATCAAAAAGCGGATTGTTACCGATTTACTTCATTCAACAGTAGAGATTATTTTTCCGGAGGCATAACTGCCATACTTTAATTTTCAAATTAAATGTTAGTATTGGCAATTCGCTAAGCTCTTAAATGCGTTATAAGATAGTTATAATTTTATGATCCCTTATTTGCCTTTATACAGCATCATTTAGCATAAAAAACGTATAAACACAAAAAGCTGATGCAATTTGCATCAGCTCAATTCCATAATAAGTTGCTGTATCATAACATTCCACTCATCGTCGGGGTAGCGGGATTCGAACCCACGACCCCCTGCTCCCAAAGCACATAGCCACGATATGATAAACTGCTGATTTTTAAACAATTAGCAACGTAAAGCTTCTGATTTATAAAATACTTATAAAACACCCTCCATTTAACACTCTATTTTGGGCATTTTAGCTTCTCTAATTCATACGAGAGCAATGCATTTTCCTGTTCCAATGCACTACATTTTTGCAGTGTTTGGCGTAATTGTTGCCGGAGTGAAGCAATCAATTTGTCTTTTTCTGAAATAGTGTCCATCGATTATATTTTAATAGAAACATTATGAATAGAAAGCAATTTAAACAACTACAAAAGGAAATCGCAACAGGGAAACGCCCCATTCTTGTAGGAAAAACATTATCTATGGGGCAGTATAAGCAACTTCTTCTTTATACTCTTGAAACTGATTATTTAGCAGTTCTCTTCTCTAGAGTAGCCATATAGCTATTATCGAGGTTAGATTTGTAATCTAAATATGGCTGTTCTTTTCCTATGTATATATCTACATCACCATCACTAGAATAGTGAATATCAATTACTTCAGCTATAATACCTCCTTCTTTCTCTTCAAATACAACTTTTTCTCCTATCCGGGGAATAATATCTAAATCAAAGATTTTAGACCCAAAGGTATGAAATACTTTTGTTGCAGTATCAAATTTCATTATACAGATATGTCTTTTTTCCATAATTCAAATAATTAACTTATTGTTTTTATTCTTAATTTGTCATTCTAATTATTAGAAGCTCTTATTTCTTTTCATAGAACAACAGCCCTACTCTATCTATATCCTCTCCTAATGGAGTACCTTTTGCTTATTATAATCCAGTAGTGAAGTTAGACTCTTATTATAAAATCCTGGTTGTAGCGAATAAGGCGAATTCTCTCCTTCTTCTATAAATATTGGATCTTTTTCTACTTTGATTTCACTTCCCAAATGAATATAACATATATATGCCGATTTTTGTATATTATGAAAAGTATCTATAAAATAAATAGAATCTCCTACAATTTCATATTTATAAGAATCTATGGATGATTCTCCATATGCCTTATAATCAAAGATACTCACGGTTTTGTCTTTAAAAATAAGATAATGCATCGCTGATTCTCCCCACTGTTCGTACGTAGCTGTTCCACTTTCTAATTCAGACTCCGTTACAGGTCGTTCATAAAGCTCATCTTTTCCATCATCATCTTTTGAACACCCTATAAGAGCCAGTGTAGTTAATAATAAAAATAGAGTTCTCTTCATGTTGTTTTTTATAAAATAGCGTTTTAAATAGCATGTATTTTATAATAAATAAGTCTTAGGTTTTCTGTATTTTTCAAAGTATTGTATTCTTTGTCTATTCTTCAGTTTAAGATACTCCTAAGGTTAATATTATACTGCTGCATATATTTTAGTTGTTCTTGAGCTATAGTAGATTCTCTATCAACATAGATGGACTCACTAATCTCATATTTTGTATTATATAAGCCTTCCATTAATATATGTCTCATACTCTCAAATATTTTATCCATGTTTTTACTTTTGTATCCCATGGTATTATGTAATTTGTCAATTTCAGAAATTATATTGGTAGCTTTATTCTCCAATTTCAGTATTTTACTTTGATTTCTTAGTCTATAGGTTTTTATTCTTGTGAAATCGTCCATTGCTATATTAGCTATCTCAATTGATATTTCCCCGTAATCCTTTGCATATTCATTTAATAATGAGTTGATATAGGTTACAGACTGAATATATTCACCTTTGTCTTTACCATTATTACAAGCAATCAAAGAGAATATGGAGAACATTAAAAATATAGCTCTTTTCATAATGTTTTAAATCTTAATATAATCCGATCCTATACAGACTTTACAACAGATAAATCTTAGGATCTTTATATTTCTCAAAGTCAGGGGTTGGCTTATCTATCTTCTTAAATGCACGTTTATACTTGGCAGCTAACTTATCATAGCTTTTATATTTATAAAATTATATCCTGCACAATGTGCTGCTTAACAATCCATAACCCACGGACAGTTGATATTTTTATATAGAAATCATCGTAATTCTCCCGATCTATTGAGCGAGCAATCCATAATTCATTCTCTTTATTAACGTCTGGATATCTCCGTAGTATTTTAATATGCCCGTGATATATTCCAGTAGTTTCGTCCTCTACAACAACACCAAAAACCTGGCCAAATGGAATATTTAAAGGGTTTTTTGAGTCAAATCCTACTTTTTTCAAAGCAACCTGGCATCCTGAAGGATACGCTGGGGCCATAGAGTTGCCGGAAATAGTAGCTACACCTTCACAGTCTGTACAATCGGGAAGATACCAAAACCGTTTAGTATACTCGGTTATATTAACTAATTCAGCCGACCCACCTGCAAATTCAAAACTCACTTCAGGAAGGATTTTCATTCCCATATCAAGTGCTTTTTTATATTCTTCTTCTGTATCAATTGCAAATGGACGTTCGGGAATAAGTTGTACTAGCATATCACCTTCCCCAGTGAGAAGCCAAAACTTATTAATATCCGTGTAGAAGTTCAATATCATTTCAACATTCCTGTTAGAAAGTTCTCTTCCTATTTTGCGAGATTTGCCTAATGTACCAATAGAAAGGCCTAGGTCTAGAGTTACTCTATGATCATTTAAGCCTTTGGCTCTCATGTATTTATCAAATCTATCTATTATTCTTTCCATACGATATTGAAAATATTTCTATATATTCTTTGTTTTTGTAGAAGTTAGTTCTATATTTGCATCCGTAAACAATAAAACATTAACGTTATGACAGCAACAATTCTAATCTCGTTAATTATCCTCTGCATCTTATGGGGAGTTTATTCTACATTAACTTTATCTAATGCGCTTACTAAAGCAAATGATGAAATTAATGAGCTAAAACAGCATTTTAAAGAACATGAGAAACTCCCACACTTTCAATCCGCACAATTATTTCGTCAATTTTATCGCAATGCATTAGAAGGCAAAATCAAATCCATAAATGAAATAAACCTAGATTTCTCGCCTTATCAAATGAGACAATTAGCAAAAGCCATTGAAAAGAATTACCCTAACGATCATTTTCCTGAGCATCAGACATCTTCTTAAGAACCGTATCATAGTCATGGCAACAGGCCAAGCGTTCATCTTCTCCTGCAATTCTAATAAATGTGTAACGTTTTTCACCATCTATTTGCAGATGATAGAATTCTGGTTCTTCTGCTCCTGATGTTTCTTTTACAAGTGAAATATCTTTGATATTAATAAGGGCTCTCTCTCCTTCAATTAATACAACTTCGATAAAATTTTTCATATTTTCTTTTTAAGGAAAACGGGAGTTCTGCATCCGGCCTAGGAAACTCGATTCAGAACCCCGTGTCTTCCGATTAACATTAAAAAACGTAATCTTTAAAACATTACAAATATGAGCAAAAAAAATGTAGGTGGCAAAGAAATTGTGCCTAATTTGAAAAAATTACCCTTAACAGAGTATTTCTCAAGACTTCCCAAAGCAAAAAGAAAACCTCTTATTATTTCCGCGCCTAAAGACGATCTCGTTAATGCGATCAGTGAGGCAACAAGTAGGCATAAGCATACCGTGAGATGCTGGATGTTAGGATATTCACGTCCTAGTAGCATGATCGAAAAGCGGATTGTTGCCGATTTACTTCATTCAACAGTAGAGATCCTTTTTCCGGAGGCATAACCATGGACTTAAGTAATAAAGAATTTTACCGTACTCCCAACGGAGAGGTGATGATTCATGATGAGAATGGTAGTCATTGCTTAACAGAACAAGACCGGAATTTCATTACTGCTTTTATTGCTAAAATGAATTCATTTTGGCCTGAAGCATTGCAAGAGCTATCGAAGATATTTGATAAGAGCCGGCATAATATCCCGCTTTTTGAATTCAAAATTGTCCGTCGATTTCTAAAATGCAATTTCGGCAGATATGACAATACATTAGATGTCGATCAGATGGGAAACTTTCACTTTGAAGAAGTCGAATGTCCATTGCGTGGTGAATGTATGTCCGAAGGTAAGATTTGCAGACCTAAGTTTAATTCATCCTTATCAAACAGGGAAGTTGAAGTGATGCATTGCTTCTATGAAGGAATGGCTGTAGATCAAGTATCAGAAAGAATGTGTATTTCTCCGGATACAGTAATTACACATAAGAGAAATGCTTTACAACGCACTGGTACACACTCTATACAGGAGTTTTTCATATACGCACGTAACAACAATCTTTTTAATCAGTAATAATAACCAGGCAGCATAGCTTAGAGAAGCTTTGTGTTTCAGTAATGGGAAAAAAGCTCTACGTCGTCTTAAATAGTTTTTTTTACAAACAGCCTGATATTAAATTATGGAAGAAAGATACTTGGAACGAATAGTAAGTGATAGTATCAAGATAGGTACGATTCAAACATTGAAATCGCTTGGACTACTGCATGAGATAGTAACTGTAACTCGAGCAGAGAAGATATACGGAAAACGCCTGATAAAAGAATGGCGCGAAAAAAGCTGGATTAAATTCTATCCGGCAAGTAATAAGCAAAGAGGTAAATACTATGTGAAGATGTCGGAACTGGAAACGGCCAGCTCGATGATGGACATACATAACAAAGTACCTGACAACATTATACAGCAATTAATGCAATGAAAAGATATATTCCAAAACCATCTCCTGCACTTGCAAGTCTACAGCAAAAATTTGAGGAAGAAGAAAGGGAATTAGAAGAAAAAAGAGAAGCAAGGACTCCACACCAGCAAATATCAGTTGGAAACATGCCAACACACACACCAACTGAATTCGATAGAATGCTTGATAAGCTGCTGCGAGAAGAAGCTGCTAGTGGGAAATATATGGGTGATTAATTTAAATAAATACAATTATGAGTAACCAAATTCAAATCAAGGTAGAGGAGTTAAATGCATTACCTGCTACCAAAATTGTAGAAAACGAAAACGTAGAAAAGAAGTTTGTGCAAATGTATGACGCTATTTGGGGGTCACAGATGGGCGAACAGATCTATCACAAGGAAGTATTCAACTTTCAAAAAGTCTTGCGAGAGAACCCCAAATTGGCCGAATGCAGTAAGATGTCCCTATACGGTTGCTTCTTAGATATGGCCGTAAATGGTTTGTCGCTGGATAATACAAGCCATCCCCACTGTTACCTAATCCCCCGTAAAGTAAAAACAGGGCACAAAGACCAGAGAGGATACGATATATCTGAAAACCGTGCAAGTGTTTCGGTTACCGGTTACGGTGAATTAACCATGAGAATGCGTGCCGGACAAATTCGGTATGCAGATAACCCAGTCGTAGTCTACGAAGGTGACATCTTCGCAGTGTCACTTAATAACGGCGTCAAACAAATTACCTACCAAGCAGCTATTCCACGTAAATCAAATAAAGTCATAGGAGCATTTATCCGCATTGTACGCTGTGACGGTTCAGAGGATTACCAATGGCTTTTAGTAGGAGACATTCAGCGCTTAGCAAACTTCTCTGCCAAGAATAATTCATATTGGAAAGATGGCCATAAAGTTGAAGGAAAGGCTAATGATCTTTACTTTTCTCATGAAGGCGGCATTGACCCAGGCTTTCTTGAAAACAAAATGATCAAGCACGCCTTTGACGCCTATCCAAAAGTCCGTACAGGTAACTATACGCTCATGGAAACCGAAACCGAAGAGCCCCCGGTAGTTGACTATGGAATAGTAGATGAGAATGCAACGAATGAGCCTGTAAATATGGAAGTAGACTCTCAGACCCCATTTGGCGAAGATAAACAGATTGAAGCTCCAGAACCAGTAAAAGTTGCGGTTTCCGAGGCGGATGAGAATGAAGGATTTTAATTGTTAACCATAATCAAGAATCAAAATGAATACAGATCTAATCAAAGTTGAGGAAGTAAGTACTATCATCTCTTCCTTTCCTAACATCGTAGGAAAAAACAATGCATCAGTTCAGAATTGTAATCAGGCTGGCCAAGCTCTACTAGATACCATCGAAGGCGAAGGTATGAATGAAGCGTTGGACCAGAAGGCTGCCGAGTACTTAAAAAAGGTTGGTATAACTATAAAGAACATGGGCGAGCGGAGAAAGCCTCTTACACAGATTTTCGATAAAATACGTTCCTTCTTTACATCTCAGGAGAAAACAATTGATCCGAAAGACCCAACAACCGTTCCGGGCATGCTTATGGCGAAACGTAATGAGTACGCAGCACACAAATACGAGCAGGAACAGAAACGTCGTAAAGAAGCCGAACGTCAGGCCGCTCTAGAAAAGGAAAAAGCGACCTATCGGCAGGATTTAGAGAATAGCCTTCTCTCCTACTTCAATCAGTATTTGACTATAAAAATGTCCGAGCTCCAAAGTATATCTTCAGGGCTGACTTTAGAGAACTTCAGCCGTGAGTCGATCGGAATAACCGTATTCTCCGCAGATTATCCTAAAGCTCACTTCGATAAGTTTGCAGCCGAACATGCTACTTACTATATCACTTCCGATATGAAAAAAGAGATTCGCCAACAAATTTTGCAAGGTAAGTACGAACAGTACGCTGCACAATTCAAGGCAACAATCAATCAGACCCGGCAGGATTTGATTGACCGACTACCATCTAAGCGTAAAGAGCTCACCGAACAGGAACAGTTGAAACTACAAAATGCCGAAGTTGCTGCACAAGCTGAGGAAGCTAGAAAGAAACGTGAAGCGGAGGATTCGGCCCATCGCCTTGCGGAAATAAAACAACAGGAGGAGGAAATCAAACAAAAGAATGCGCAGGAAGCACAAAAAGATACCATAGGCGGTCTTTTTGGTGCAACTGCCGCCACTATTGCTGCTCCCCCAAGTAATGCCAAGGTAAAGGAAAAGATCGTTGTGCTCCATCCAAGCGGTTACCTTGAAATATTTCAGATGTGGTGGCTTAAAGAAGGCCAGTTCATGACGCTTGAAGAGCTTGAAAAGGTTATGAAGAAGATGGTAACCTGTTGCGAGAAGCAGGCCAATGGTAAAGATCAGGAGCACATACAGTCACAGTATGTACGTTACGAGAACGAAGTAAAAGCGAAATAGCCTTATGGGTAATCCTGATATATACTATTCCCGTAAAGAAGTCAGTAACTCTGATCTGACAGAGCTAAAGAACTTCCTATATCCCCGTATTCAATATGGGGATAAGGAAGCGGCTTTCAAGTTTGGGACATTGGTAGATGCATTGATAACAGAAAATGACCGTGTACGCTATGACAAGCGTATGGTTGACGAATATGTATATACTCCGGACGAATTTGAATTAGGATTGGAAATGCGTAAAGCACTCCGCAAGGAAGCTGAAAAAGATCAGTTCCTTGCCGTTGTACTCTCCCATTCCGATACACAAAAGTTCATGGTTAATGAGCAACAGGAGTTTCATTATGGAAACTTTGCTTATCACCTTGATACTCGTTGTAAATGGGATTGGTGGTTACCGGCTTATGGTTTTGGCGGAGACTTAAAGACCACCTTCGCTGAAAGTCAAAAGCAGTTTGATGAAGCTATTGACTTCTTCGATTGGGACCGTTCCCGTGCCTGGTACATGGAGATCGCCGGGAGTAACCGTGATTTCATTTATGCCATCTCTAAAAAGAACTGCCAAATATTTAAGCACTTTATTACCGACCGGGAACATTCTTCGTACAAACATGGCCGGGAAAAGTATGAGGATTTGGCTTTTAAGTGGTGGCAACTTATGGTATGATATATTTTAAACTAAAACGAGAATGAAAGAAACAATATTCAGTGCAGCTATTTTCCTATTCTTCTTACTCTGTGTAGGACATTTTGCAATAACACTAAAGCCGTTCAGCATATCAATGTCTTATTGGCACCGCTCGCTCGGATTCTTGTTACTTATAGCATCCTTTATCGTATTTAATGTAGGTGAACGTACAAAAGGCTATAAAGAAGGCTTGAAGAAAGGAACCGATATGACATGGGAAGCTATTCATCAAGTTATCAAAGAGAATAAGACAAAACAATAGTTACCTATGAACCTCAACATCACACCTAAAGACCGGATACTTTCCGAACTCACTGATATAGACGGTTTTCTGAACATCACTATGAGCGAGAATCCGGAAGAAGCCCTGCAAAGAGGCAATGATCTTGCCGCTTATGTAGCCCGTACAGGAAAGTTGCTTGCCGATGCGAAGTATTATCTAAATCAGGCAAAGAACACAGAAGTAATGGAAACATTACGCGAGACGGCCAGGAATGCAAAAGCAACAGCTAAAGCAGTGAACGCTCTGGTTGATTCTATATGCCGGGAAGAGCAGTATTTGGTTGATTGGTGTGAACGTTCTAATCGAACAGCCACTCACCAGCTTTCATGGTGTGTGACGGTAATATCTAAAGCAAAAGAAGAAATGAAATTGGGGCGTTTCGTCCCACAAAACAATAGACAATGAAAACAGTCAAGTTAAGTTTAAAAATAGCTGCTACTATCGGATTGTTTGCAGCTGTGGCATTGGTAGATAGGCTTTATCCATCAACAAAGGAACTTTGTTCTTCGGCTTTAATTCTGGCAATGTCCATTACGATGTTGCTGGCAGCAAAGCGTATAAATGATATTTTACCAAACGATAAAAAATAAAAGTAATGGAAAAGACAAGAAATGACATCAAAAAGGCGACCATTAAGAAAGACCGCCTGAATGTGAACTACAATGAGAGTTTTACCGAATCGAACTATACCAACGGAGTAAGTAAGTCATGTGATCAAATTATTCACTATGACTTAAGAGAGGCCTTTGATAAATTAAAAGTGCACTTAGTCGCTTTATGTGAACAGCCCGAGGCCGAACGTATCAATGAGGGAAGTATTAAAAGCCCCGGTTTTGCAGAAACATTCCCTAATTATTCAATTACCGGTTATGCGCATTCAAGCCAAGATGCCGTGGACGGAGTAACCATCTTTGGAACAAAGCTATTGAAATCAGGCAGTACTGTTGATTTAAGCATTTGGACACCTCTTTCCGATAATGATTATCCTTATTTAGAAGATTTGGCTTTGGATATTCAGGCCTGTGATTGGGAAGTATCAGAATACTTATTCTCCGGTAAGTGGGGTATCAAGCAGGAAATGCTTGATTTTGAAACAGATGAACCGGCAGAAGCCTGTGTTGAAGATAAGCCAAAGAAATCAGGCCGGAAAAAGAAAATGAATAAGACGCAATCAATTGAGATGGTAGCATAATAAGGGGCCTTCGGGCTCCTTTTCTAATAAACCAAAATCAAAATGGAAATAAGACTTAGAGGATCAGTTTACGAGGTATCTTTCCGGTATCGTCCGGCAATAGTGGACCGCATCAAAACAATAGAAGGCAAGCGTTACCATCCGGAACGTAAAATGTGGACTATACCCGCCTCTCAGCGAATTGCACTTGAACGTGTTGTATATCAGATACAACAATTCGAGAAAGTGGATTGGGGAAATACGCAAGCCGGAGTAATAAATAAGGATGAAGATATAGCTTATGATATTCCTGACCTACCAGTGCTTCAAATGCCCCATAATTTAAAGATACAGCCCTACCCTTACCAATTACAAGGCATTGCCCGGGGATTGGAATTAAAGCGCTTTATCAACGCGGACCAACCGGGATTAGGAAAGACTTTGCAGTCAATTGCGACCATCAATTTGGCCGATGCCTTTCCCTGCTTAGTTATCTGTCCGGCATCACTTAAAATTAATTGGGAACGTGAATGGAATAAGTTTACCGACAAAAAGGCAATGGTATTATCTGATAAGGTACGCGACACATGGCCTTTCTTTTGGCATACGGGAATGTATCAAGTCTTTATAGTGAACTATGAATCTTTAAAAAAATACTTCGTACAGCGCATTAAAAAGGCCGAAAAATGGACGCTGCGGGATGTTGAATTCCGTAAATCTATTGAAATGTTTAAGTCGGTTATCATTGATGAAAGTCACCGTTGTAAGTCATCATCTACGCAGCAGGCTAAGTTTTGCAAAGGCATTTGTAAAGACAAGGAATGGGTAATAGAGCTCACCGGAACCCCGGTAGTAAACAAGCCTAAGGATTTGGTTCCACAGCTTTCTATTCTTAGCCGTATGGATGATTTCGGAGGTTACAAGCATTTCGTTGAACGTTATTGTGCTGGTCAACGCGAAGCTTCAAACCTAAAGGAATTGAATTACTTCCTTTGGAAATATTGTATGTTCCGCAGAGAGAAAGCGAAAGTCTTGAAGGATCTTCCTGATAAGGTACGGCAAGTATATACATGTGACATCACTAATCGCAAAGAATACGAGGATGCGGAGCGTGATCTTATCCGGTACCTGCAGCAATACCAAGATGCAGATGATGAAAAGATAGCAAGGGCTTTACGTGGTGAAGTGATGGTACGTATAAATATTCTCCGGCAGGTATCAGCCCGTGGAAAAGTGAAAGCTGTTATTGAATTTGTCCAGGACTTCTTGGAAACCGGTCAAAAGATTATCCTCTTTTGTTCACTGCACGAGGTAGTAGATAAACTGAAAAGCTATTTTCCTGATGCTGTAACAGTAACCGGGGGGGATTCGCAGGATGAGAAACAGCGGGCCGTAGACAAGTTTCAGAATGATCCTGATACTAACGTTATTATTTGTTCCATTAAAGCGGCCGGGGTCGGTTTAACATTGACAGCATCAAGTAACGTGGGGTTTGTTGAGTTCCCATGGACGTATGCTGATTGTGAACAATGTGAGGATAGAGCACATCGGATCGGGCAAAAAGACTCTGTAAATTGCGGATATTTCCTTGGTCGCAATACTATTGATGAGAAGGTTTACCAAATCATTCAGACGAAAAAGGATATCGCCAACGCTGTTACCGGTACCAGTGAAGCTATTGAAGAGAATGTTGTAGATATGGTTGCACGAATATTTGATACTGAATATGATGAAGAGTAAAAATTATAACTAAATAGAAATACTATGGAGATACGAAGATTCAAACCTGAAAACCGAATCATAATCGTTGATGCAGAGGATTTTGATCGCATTTATTCAATATCAATATTGAAAGAGGAAGAGGTTGAAAAACTTGCTAATGAGAAGTTTTTGCGTCATGTTAAAGAAGATGGAATAAAGATAGTACTTAAGATTAATAATGTTCAAAACGTATTCAGATACAACGTTGTGTCTGAGATTAACTATAATGAACGAGGATGCGGTGTTTCTATTCTAGATAGCGTTAAATATGCGATTGTTGACGACATTACTAAGCATGTTAATAATAATTTCGAGCATTATCGATCAGACTGCAAAGAATTTGTTGATCATGAATAGAGATAGATATAAAGGTAAGTCCGAAAAAAAAATAAAACATTGGAAATATCTTTTTTACACTACTTTCTTCTTGCTATTGATAGAGTGTATTTGTAGAATAATTCAAAACTAAATAGAAAGGATTAAATAAATGCGGCTATGACACCTAAAAATGTTGCTAAGATGATAAAAACGAGTCCTAAAGTACGGCGAAATTTCATTTTTCTGTTGTACCGATAGTAGTGTTGGTGATTTTTCATCGTAACAATGTCGTTACCTGAAGGGGGAGTGAAATTTGATAAAAACCTTATCCACGGTTCCGCTGGATTAGTTGGGACACCCTTAGAATATGTCATTAACAATGTACCAATAAGCCCCAATATGGGTATTAGTATATAAATTACAATTTTAATATTAGATATATCCATTGAATATAATATTTAGGATGCAAATATATAAAAAAACAAATAACAAGCCTTGGGCGGCTTTGTAAAACCCTTTCAAATAATGAGAATCGCTTATTTTGGAACAGAAGGTTATGCTGGTCACGGATTCAAAGCAATACAAGGTGAATTCATCAATATTATATAGGCATTTCTTATTCAAATATAACATTTGAACAAGCATTCGAGTTTAGCATCAAAGATACAGTTGAAGATAAACTTGCTGATTCTGCTATCAGGTTGCTTGATCTAGCAGGATTGAGAGGTATTAGCATTTATAATCTTTCAGATAAGAATATTGAAAATATGAGTGAGAGCTGTAATGGTGAGATATTAGCTGAGAGTATTTATGCTATTTCGATACTTCCTGCGAAATATAAGGACTTATACGACTTTGCTATATTCCTTAACGATATGTCGATATTTGGACTTGCTAGGCACCTCAATATCGACCTAATGTGGCACATAGAGCAAAAGATGAGATACAACAAGTTAAGGTCATACAACAAACATGAAAAACAGTATTAAAAATCTGATGAACAAACTAGATAAAGAAATATGTATTACGTGTGGACGTTCAACGGTATCGGTTATAAAGACTGATGCCGGCTTCATGTGCTATAACTGCTATGCCGAGATGAAAAGGCCATCCCAAAGGCCAAAAAGGAGGCAAGGAAAAGAGGAGGCTCGCATGCAAAGCGAATTCTTTAAGCGAGTACCTTTATTTTTTCCCACTCTACCAAGCAAGCTTCTCTTCGCTGTCCCCAATGGTGGCAGCCGCAATAAGATAGAAGCGGCCAATATGAAAAAACAAGGCGTTACTTCCGGGGTAGCCGATGTTATTCTACTTATCCCAAAGAAGGGCTATGCTTCGCTCTGCATGGAGTTTAAGACTTCTATCGGCCGACAGTCCGATGAACAGAAAGAGTTCCAAAAACAGGCTGAATCTTGCCGAAGTAAGTATGTTATTGTCCGATCAGCTATGCAGGCGATTGAAACGATGAAAGAATACTTAAAATAACACGATCAGTTACTCACCATCAATTCCAGGTCATCCAATTTAATCATATTCCAACATGGAACGCCATAGGTGTCTTTTGTCTTGGATACTCCATAGACAGAGAGACTTTTACCACGGCCTGAAAATTCAAGAAGTGCGGTTTCCTCTCCTTTTTGAATGCGGAGATTCATAAAATCAGTCAATTCTTCCCATTTGGTAGGTGCGATAAACAAAGAATCAATTAATCGGCCCTTTATGGGGTATCCAATGGCATAGCCTTTGATTCTGTCATACATAGATTGAGCTTCATTGTAAGTCATATCACAAAAATAGGCATTTCTATTATATACTATCAGGGGGAATTATTCTCATTCTAATACTATCCGCATGTGTGGCGGCTCTTACTGAATCGGGATGAGTGGTATAACGTCCCCCATCTTCCCAGTCATCAACGGTTCCATCTACTTTTATTGTATCTCTTTCATAAATTGAGGTGCAAGAAACTAGCCCGATAAGGCCAAATAACGATAAATAAAGAATGTATTTCATGATTTCTAGTTATGGCACAAAGGTAATAGTAAGTTTTAAGAAAGAGTAATAGAATAAACACAAAGGCAACTATTCAGTCGCCTTTGTACTCTCTTTTATTCGGTAAAGCCTATCAATCGAAGGATTGTAATACGGGTCAGGGTAATGCTGTTCGATAGTATATATATCTGCCTGTACGTATTTAGGCAAGTCAATAATGCTTTCAGAACCGCTTAATTTTAATTCCTTTGGGAACTTGGCAGACCTTGCCCACTCAATGAGGGCTTTGACACTCTCCTCACTATAATCGTATTTCATTTGTGTTTTTATTTGCAAAGATATAAAAAACTTATCCGAAAAAGATTTAGATAAGCAGGTCATTGAGGCACAAGCGCAAAAGAAATTAAAGATGGATAAATCTGGAATTTCTCTGAAGGTCTCCTAACAGTCTCCGAATGTTTTAGGAGTTTTTGAAAATATCATAGAAAAAGAAGGTAAGTCATTGAGGAAAATCTGTTGGCTATTGATATTCTTAAAGGATTTTACAATATGCTGTTCATCGAATGCTACTTCTCACTCCATTGTTCTACAACGGACTCATCAGAGATGTTGCGCAGATGTTTAAGAATCAGTAACCCGCACATCAGCCGAATCAGTTTAGCTGGACGACCATTATCTGAGCAGTAAAGAGGGGTGAATGCGTTTTCAAACACTGACCAGTTAATTTTGTGCAAAGGGCGCTACTAGTTCAGTAAATCATCCAGAGATGAGAACAAAGATGGGGAGGATTGAGTTGCCTTTATCATATAAATCTACAAGTTTTTACATTCAAAGATACAAAAACTTGCAGATTTATAAAAGGAATTATGTTATTATATTACCATTAATCAGTAGGATGATGATTTTTTAAGGGACGACTATTTAAGTTATATTTTTGTTCCCTGCTTAAAAAGGCATTTTTTCCACCTTCCAAAATTGCACAAATCTTTTCGTTAATGATAGAGTTTTCAAGTGATCCAGATGTATATTTTAATACTCCATCAACATTTTCTGCAATTATAATTTGTTCAGAATCAGCATTTACAACCAAGTTCGCGTTGTGTGATACTATTATAACTTGCCTATATATTTTTATTTTTCTAAATATATCAACCAAGTCTTTCATAATAAAGTCATTATCAAGGTCATCTTCGGGTTGGTCGTAAATTATAGTTTCGCTAAAAGCACGGGAAGCTAACTGTAATCTCAAGAAGATAGTTCCTTGTTGTCCATGTGATAACTTAGTGATTGGTTTTCCTTTAGATGTAATAATTATTTCATGTGATATAAAGGAGGTATATTTTTTAAACAATAAATCAGGCAGATAACCTCTGACTAAATTTGTAATAGAATCACTAAACATATTAGTACAACCCGGTGCTTGCTGGATAAAATTAAAATAATCTTCTATTGTTTCTATTTTGAGATTATCTTTTAGCTTATCCATATTATAGCTTCTTTTATCAAGTCTATCTAAAAGATAATTATATATAATATCTTTTTCAAATCGTATATTTACAACAACATCTAATTCGTCTTTATTTAAAATGGTTGTCAATAGTTCCTTCATGTCAGGTTGCATTCCGTCATAACCATCTTTAAAATTCTGCCATTTATTTGAAATCAGAGCTGTATAGTCGTCAATAGATTTTTTGATAGCATCTCCTAAATCTTTGAACCATGAAGTTTTAATCTCTTGGAATTTCTTTTCTTCTTCCTCAATAATAATTAAATTACTCTCTAACACAGAAACCTTATTTTGAAACTCTCCTATATTCATGAGCAAGGTGCTTAAATCACCTTGAAAGTCTTTAAAAGCCTCCTTTGTTACGTCTATCTCCTTCTGAACCGCCTTTTGATTGGCTATAATCTTAGGTAATAGTTCCTTATCTATATAATTGATTGTATCGTCTGTATTTAACAATGGGATATTCAATCCAGAATTTGCCCCTAAACCTTGATTTATGTTTATAATTTCCTTATTAATGCTTACCTTGCTAGATAATATCGTTTGCCTGAGTTTGTTGATGTGACTTAACCAGAGATTTACTTTTTCCAATTTGGTTAAAACATTCTGATAGTTTCTCAGTTTTGGTTTATTTTCTTGAGATGTTACGTTAGTTATAAACTCTTTGTTTTTCTTTATATCTGCACGAATCTTTTCTTTCTTGACTGTACAGGTAGTATCGTTGGATTCTAAAATTTTTACAACTCTAAAATACTCATTCGTAACGTTTTCAGTTTTTTCTTTATATTCAGTAGTTGGAGTATATTCATCAGTTACACCAATTGTTTCCCTGATATTTTGAGTAAACATTGCTTTATCGGACACTAGATCCTTTATTTGGCTTTGAGATATATACAAAAATGGAATATTGGGACTATCCCCTAAATTAAACTCTTGTGTCTTTTCTCGTAATGATGTTTGCCTGTAAACAGAAATATCCTGCGAAACAGAATATTCTTTTGTGTTTTTTTTACCTAATCCTCGTGCTATATAATCAACCAAGATACTTTTACCTGTACCTCTTCCACCTATGATAGACACCAAACTGCTACTTAAAGATATTTTACACTTATTAAAATAAATATTATCAATTGGATCATTGAAGACAGCTGATTTAGCCTTGACATCTATATCAGTAAAAGGCGATTTTTCAAAATCAAACTTAGGATTATTTTCTTGAATTCTTACCCGCTCTTTTGGTTCATAAATAATTTGTAATAGCCCATTGAAAGTCGGATCAGCTTTTATCCAACAATTTTGCTTTTGTATATAATTTTCCACATTATGATTATCAGAACAGATAACCATGGGTAATACTTTATCTATTGCAGGGAAAACAACTGTATTATATCCTTGTTGGTCAGATTCTTTGCCTAATTCATATATATCAACTAAATGAGCTATATCTTTTTTCTGGGCTTGTGTATGTGGTAACGAATTAGTTATACACTCAATACTGCCATGTTTTTGTCCTGCATGTACAGATACAATCCCACCTAATTCATGAATCAATTTAACTGTTTTGGGAAAGTCGCAATAAACTTCATTAGGTTTTTTCCCATCTCTTTTAATTTCACATAGAGAAGTTTTATTTTCTATTTGTCCCCATATATATTCAATATCGACATCTTCGCGAAAAATCCCAATAAAATGTAAAGGCTCTGAACCTCTTGCGTCAGACAAGAACTCAATGCCTGGTAATATAGTTATCTCTTCAAATAAACTTTCAGCGGCTAACTTCTTAAGTTCTGTAATCCGGGCTATATCTATAATTTGATGATCTGTTATAGCGACAACAGATATATTATTGGTTATGAGTGAATCAATAATATTTTGATTAGTTACACTGCCGTTTTTATAATCATAGGAAGACGGCGTATGAAAATGTAAATCCCATTTTCTCCACTCTGAACCCATAGGGTATATTTTAGCCATAATACAAAAATTTCTTAATCGCACAAAAATACTAAATATTTGAACACAGTGGTACGATTTGCTTAAAACCTTTGAATTTACACAGTCTTCAATACTATTTATTTGTATATAATCATCTAAAAAGCCTCACCAGGAAACGAGAGCATCGTGGGGATTTATATTTCGTTTTATTTCTGGTTTAGCCAGCTAAATTTCCAAGAAAGTAAGGCTTGTGTATAATTTAACGCAGGATATTGTAGAAATGGAGATATAATTTTGTCTTAAAATTGGTAAAATTATAGAGCTAGGCTATCAGGTCAAGTACTAGTTTTAGACTTTAAATATTTCTTCATTTCATTCAGATAGAAAGAGGCTTTTTCTTCATCTCCAGAAAGTATGTCTAAAATTATCTGATTAAGAGCCTGAGAAGAAGTTAAGACATCATCTTCGGAGACTTCTTTTGAAGAATCAAAATCAGGATTAGTTGGAATTTCAATATTTATAATCCACCATTTTTCAATCTTTATTCGGAGATTAAGGAGTTCAACAAATTTTTCAGATATCTCACTTTGTAAACCATCAAAAAGTAAAGTCATCAGCTCGTGAGATAATTTATTTCGGCACTTTCTCAACTCATTAAAACTTTCAATATCCCCATCATTTATTGCCCCATTCTCCTTTAGCCAAATAAGAGTTGCTTTGGTTAAACTTTTATCTTTAGATATAACATTCAATTTATATTCTTCTGAAAAGGTATATTCCTCTCCAGAGAAACCTGTGTTATAAAAAAATTTCACTTCTTCTATAATATAATCTTTAAATGATTCAAATGTAGCAATATACAAAGAAGAAAAGATAAGACTATTTTTTAGATTTTCTGGTTCAAGAAAATTCAGCCATTTATCAATACTATCGTCTTCCTTAGTCATTTATTGTTCTTTTTCAGATGAAAAGATAATAAAAATCCTGCTTATCCAGCGGACTAATATTCAGAAATAGAAATTCGGATAATTCCCCTATTTCTTACTTAGGGATATTTAAAACTTGGAAAATTCCAATGTGCCACTGTCCCAATATAAAAAATGAATTTGCTTGATTACTAGGACTTGTGGATAAAAAGACTTCCGTTTCAATTGTGTTAGCTAATGTAACTTGAGCTTCCTTCAAATACTTTTTGAAATAAGACTCAGCTTTCCAACCATTAAAGCATATCTTGCAAATATTAGGATATCTCTTTAATAGACCTGCTAAATCATTATATTGGGGGTTAACAATCTTGCTATCATTATTCCCTTCTCGTTCGCACGATTCAATAACATCCCATAGAGCAATATGGTTTTCCAATAATAAATTGACTCTTTTCGCATAATCTAGACTATCTGCCATTTTGAAAATAGGCCACGACTTATCTACTATACGAACGATAACATCCCAATATAGATTATCTTCATGCTGATAGTATTGTTTGGCCTCAAGAGACTTACTACCAGGCACAGTTCCCAGAATAAGGACCTTGCTGTTTTCATTAATAATAGGAGAAAATGAATGTATTCTTTCCATTGTATAATATTGATTGGTTAATTATTTATCAAAGGTATAAAACATCTGCGCAAAATAGGTACAGATTATTCAATTTATATTCACTGTATGTTTTCATATAGCGAAATGGCACGTATTCAGACAAAAAAGGATTGTTTATAGGAAATCAGCAGTGAAAGAGAAAGCTAGCTTATTCGGCAGGTTTAATAATTATTTCTGCATTCTTATCTTGAGTTACCTTTTCTCCCTCTTTTATAAACTTACATTTTGCAGCTCCTATTAATTTTAACTTTTTATTTACAGATTCAGGTCTTATGGCTAAATTCATGCCAGCTCCTCCGACTCTTACACTGGGATAAGTTACTCCATCATAACAAGAATCGTAAACAATTTGAGAATACCATGCAGATATCATATAGTTATAGTCTTCTCTTGTGTCATCCTTGGCAAATTCAGAAGCGATGTAATTCATAAATTCCCGTCCAAAAATATTCTGAAATTTAGCTTCATAGTCTTTTTGCAGTTTTCTAACCAAATTACATGGCTCAGAATATTCTTCACTTTGTATAACAGCAACTAAGTTCAAATCATCAATGACCTCCCAAGAGCTAAAAACATATTCCTCTTCTGTAATAGTTTTATCTTTTATAATTTTTCCTATTTCGGACATTATTGTTACTCTTGCTAACGGTTCATCTTTTTTATCATCTAACGAGGTTACACTCCCATAAAAAGTTGTATGAGATGGAATGCTTGCTCTTTGATATTTTGTATTTAACTCCGCAGGTTTATAAGAATGACGAGACTGGAGAGTATAATCAACATTTGGCTCATAGAGTTGTCCTCTCACAATGATCCTACCGGGATGAGCAGTAGCAACAACAATAGGAATTTTTTCATTAATTTGAGAAAATAAACTTAAAATTTCTTCTCGCGGATATGAAGACAATCTTATTTTTTTTAAGTCATCTATTACTTTTCTTATTTCATTCACCTGTATAATACTCATAAACTCGTATATTTTCTACGAATATATAAAATAAAAATCTATTTAAGAAAACAATAATTGATAGTTCTATTAGTTTATTAATATATGTACATTCTTCTATCAAACTAAAATTTTATTTATAAATTTCCATAATAAGCTTACCCATCCCGTTGTCTTATTAGTCCAAACCACTAAAGCAACAATACCCATTAGCCAAGCAATACCACCAGTCCAGATAAATAGAATTTGCCACCAAGATAGCTTCTTTTCTATGGGCACTTTGATAACTTTTTGGATAACGCTATGCTTCCCCACATTAATAGTTGTTTGCGGCAAATAAACGGTATCATGCACGGTATTAACTCTCATCTGTAACCGTCCTAAACTATCTAAAGAAAATTGCAATTTCATGCGTTTAGAGTGCTCTTCATCGTACCAACGAAGTAGAACCTTACCACTCTCTGAACATTCAAGTAAAGCCCGGATACGGCCGCTATCTTCGGGCAAAGCATAAGGCACTAACTTCTCTGTTACAATTGAATCGTACTTCGTTTCCGTATTGGATGAGAGCTGCTGTGTCTTACAGGAAGTAAGCCATACTCCGATAAAGAAGATGGCTACAATATAGAATAGACGTTTCATAAGGCAAGGATTTGATGTTTGAGGTTGTCTTTATCATAACTCACATGCACCCAAGTAAAATGACTCTCGTCTATCAGTTGTTTGAACGGGAGCTTCAAACTCTGAATGAGTTCAAAAAGCTTCTTATTTTCGGCCGGACTTCCCCCGGTAATATCAGCAGCCATTCCTCTTAGATGATCACTTGTGGGTACACCTCCTATCTTCTTATTCAAAGCCGGGCTACGAAAGCCGGAATTTACATGTATAGGCTTTCCATAAGCTTCACGCAGTGGATCAAGTACGTTATCCACTAATGCAGTCAGCTTGGCCACATGTTCTTTCTTACAACGGTTATCTATTCCGTATTTGTCTGCTGTATCTGATTTACACAGCTCTGCAATTGTAAAATGCTTCATTTCGTTTCCTCCTTTACATTATCCTTATTAATAAAATCTACCACGGCTTTTGCAATCTCCGCCGGATCAGTTTTAGCTTTCGCTAGTTCCGTTGCCAGCACACCAATTTGTTGATATTCAAACTTCACTTTATCCTCGGCCTTTTCGAATATGGATTTGATCTCTATAAGCCCTATACCAATAGAAGCAAGCAGGGTGATAACCGGGAAGATTGGGAAATGGTAATCATAGTAATTATCTAAATACCACACACCACCCATCTGCATGGCATCTACAATAGTTAAGGCAAGTAGGGCATTGTAATACCGTGCTATCTTGTCCACTGTCTTTTTATACATATAACTAGAACGGATTTCTCCCCGTATCCTTGCTTTACGCACTCCGCTCCATAAGTCCGCGCCGATCAGCAATAGCACAGCCATGTAGTCGGCAAATAGCATCCACATAACAGTGATAATTTCATTTAATCCTCTCATCGTTTTTATTTAAAATATAATTCCATGAGACGACTTACTTATATTAAGGGATTGATGGTAGATTGTGTAATGTCTTTTATACAAAAACATAAAAAATCTCTGTTTCTTTTCAAAAAAGTACATAGATTTGTAAAATTGACTTTATAACTCAAGTAATAAATATCAAGAATTAAATAAGTATATCAAAAAAAATAATCATGAGCAATAATAAAGAGAATAGGAAAGATACGATTTTTTCAGCAGCATTAGTTGGAGCCACCATCGTAGCTCTTATACTAATAGGAATCTATTTATATAAATTTCATTGTGGAATATCTAATAGCCATCAGACCTTTTCTGAGTTTGGTAGCTATTTTAGTTCAATAACTGGCCTTTTAGCCTTTATAGGAGTATTATATTCAATCATTCAATCCAACAAAAGGGCTGAGAAAAATGAAAAGGAATTAAAAAAGCGAGATGAAAGAAGCTTGTTTTTTAAATATTTAGAGATATATCAGCGACAGGTTGATACACTGAACTTTTCAGAAAACAAAGGAGTTGATGCTTTTAAAAAATGTGGAGAAAAAGCAAACGAATATTTAGCCCTTTATCTCTCTTTGGATTATCTACTATCTATAGATATAAACAAGACGTTATTGGATACAGAAACGCCATATGATACAGTATCTACCTTAATAGAAATGTGTCAAGAAATAACAGAAGAATTCAGGGATCCTATCTTAATTAGCGAAAAGGAGACAAAAGCAGAAGAATATTGCAAAAATAACATTCAAAAAATCATTGAGGGACAATACAAGGTAAAAAACATTAATTTGATTAATTCTGCTCAAAAATTAACAACTATAATTTTACCTCAGCTAACTCTTAATAAAATAGTTGAAGCAATGAAATATGTAGGTAATTTGATATACTCCGAGAATGGATACTATCTCGGACAATATTTTCGCACCGTATATTATTTACTAGAAATGAATTCAGGACTACTGATACATAAAAAAGTGAGAACCAAAGAACAAGAAAAATATTGCAAAATATTCAGGGCGCAATTATCTAGTTATGAGCTCCTTCTAATATTTTATAATTCATTCAGTGACAAATCCAATGCATTTGCGCAATACTACATTAAAGAAAACCAACTATTCAATAACTTAAACCCAAATGATGTTATTGTATATAGCACAAACACACAGAAAGATTTTCTTTTATTTATTGAAGAATTATTAGAAATTCACAAAAGCCAAATAGGTGATAAATATAAAGAATACCTCACAGAAAGATTATTAAAAGCCGATCCATGGCTGAAGAGAGAAATGAGTGAAAGCCCTGACTAATAAAACTCAGGGCATACACATTTATTCAGCCGTTATACTTTCACTAATTAAACCCGTATTAACCTCGCTCAATATTTCTTCAAATACAGCTAGGTGCACAGCGATATTGGTTGCCGTATCCGGGAAAGAAAGCTGCTTATTGCCGCTGTCCTGATACATAGTACCTACATACTCTTCTTGCTCAACTGCCTGTGTTCCGGTAGAAGTCTGTACTTCTTGACTTGTCTTCTTAGTTACATTACAATGCAAGTTCACTAATTTATTTGCTTCGGTTTTGTAGTCTACACTGTACTTGTACCCGCCCTTTTCAGCGGTAGCGGTTACTGCGATCGCTCTTGAATTTTCTGTTAACATGATTTCTGTTTTTTAGAGTTAATAATTTCATCCAATACCGGGAACAAAGCTTCATGCACCGAAGCGGAGAAAGCCCCCTGAATATAGTTCTTTAATGCCTGTGCGCGTCTGGCATCAACATCAAGCATTCCATTCTTATACAGTTCACGCGCTAATTCCAATTCACCAAGGTCTTTTGTCTGATTAAAGATAAAATTGGCCAGTCCCTGATAATCGAGATCAACAGTAGCGATCTTACCATCAACACCTTTAAGGTTCGCTTTCTTAAAATCAATCTTTTTCATAATCTCATTTTTAAATTTTTAATGCTATCCAACAAAGCCGTGTTATGATTGTCTTTAACTGTCTTATGATCGACATTCTCGTCTAAACGACTGAAGTCATAACATGATCCTAGAAGGATAACAAGAATAAAAAGTAATAATTTTTTCATAATTTCTTTATTTAGACTTATAATTAAGTATCTAATCTTGCTGTTACCCAATATTCACCATCGTACTTAAACAGCCATATTTCCCCGTCATTATTTATAAAAAATGAACTTAGTATAGAAGTCCCACTTCTACAGATGTATGGTCCCGAGTTGTTGTAAACAGTGACGGAGGCATGAGCGCGCCTGCATACATATATTTCCCTGCCAACATAAGGAGATGGTGGGAGATATACGTATGAGGTACTAGTACATGATATAAAACATGCGGAATCTTTCGGATAGATATTACCATATGTTTTTAGTGTTTTTGTTGAAAAGCCCTCTATGGTAGTACCGCTACTAAGATATAAAGGGCCTAAATCTATTCGGACCGCCCCTTGCGCATTAATTGCATATCCCCCAAGCGCTGATATATCAACAGCTACAGGCGTACTTACACCATTTATTACAGTACTAAAATCTCCTACACGTACACCAGATACCCCCCCATTCAACCGAGATGTGCTAAGTCCCTTTACCGATAATTCTACAGAAGTAGCCTGTACATCGGATATGGAGTTTGTAGACTTTATTAAGCCATCTTTAATTGTAAAATCGCCTAGTTTTGAACCATTTGTTACAGTAAGCTTATTGGTGGTTATATCTAGAGACTGAATCTTTGCAGCCGTAACCAGTGCCGCTTGTAAACTATTGACATTGATTTCTGTTGCTGTAATGGTACCGGCTGCAATTTTATCCGCTGTAATGGCACGGGCAGCCAACAACCCAGTGTTGATATAAGCCCCGTTGATGATACTTCTACCAGCAACAGCTTGTGCCTCCATTGCAGAGTAGCTACTATAACCTAAACTAGTAGCAAGATTTTCTTTAGCTGTGTTCGCTTTAGATTGTGCATCATTTCTAATATCTAAATAATTTGGTGTCCAAGGAGTTGCTTTATTACCATGTTCTATTTTTAAGTCTTTGATGAAAATGTAAGCCCATGAGATGCTACTAAAATCGACGAAATTATATGTTGATTCAGTATAATTAGTGACATTTATTGTATATGAATAATAATGCCATTGATTATCAGTATTAGTACGAACTACAAAAGCACCTATATCACAAATGTCTAATGTAAATCCAACATTTGCACTTTGAGAACCTCTCATATAGAAGGACACTGTCCACCAACCACCTTCTGTAATTACATTATAAAAGCGTATCCATGAATCATATGTACTTCTTCCTATTAAATACAATCCATTAGGCACTGCACTATTGTTTCTTTCTAAATGTACACCATTATATTCTCCTATTGATGTATAAATATTAGAATACTTATTGTCTCCACCTATTTGAATCGCATCAGCAGCAGCATTAGCGTATCCTTGTGCTTCAGTCTTAGTTGCTTTCCCGTTTATAGTGGATTGGGCACTACTATCAAGCGAACTGAAAGTAACCATTCCGGCTAATGACAAAGTTTTGCCCATTAAGGAAATGCCACCGAGAGCTATAGTGAATTGGGATTTAAGATACTCTGTCGTTGGACGAAGGGCAATACTCGCGTCAACATCTTCGGGTGCAGGTGTCCAATCTCCTGCTTTATTACCATATTCTAATTTTATTTTCTTATAATTTATTATAAGACCTTTCGCACCATATCCATTAAAACCAACTAAACCAACTAAATCAACAGTTGATGTTCCTTCTGGAATAGTAACTGTAGCAGATACACGTTTCCATATAGAAGACATGTCAATTTGCTTACTAGTTGACCCATAATAAGTACTTGCAATTCTAAAATTAAACCATAAATTAAGAGTTCCACGAAAAGCACCTTCACACATTACATCCATACTTATAGTATAAGTATTTCCGGGAACTAATTCATCTGTATGAGGAATCCATGTTTTATAAGCATTGTATGCACCATCATCAGTTATTGTTAATTTATTTGCTATTCGAGTAGAATGAGTTGGATAATCGCTTCCACTAAACCAATAAGAAATACTATCTGGAATTAAATTTCTCCCTCCTACCTGTACACTGTTTATAGCCGTTTGTGCCGCCTGCATAACTATCCCATCCGCTTTGACATTGATTGAAGCTTCGGCAGATTCTGCACGTCCGGCTGCCGTCTCTGCGCGAGTGGCTTTCAGCTCAATCGCATTAGCAGTTTGATTGATATTCGTCTCTTTTTGAGTTACACTAGCCAAGATACCGGATGCCTGACTAGCACTTCCTGCGGCATTAGATTCAGAAGTAGCAGCTGCACTGGCGGAACCTGCCGCTTGCGCTGCTGCCGTGGTGGCTGCCTGTACCTTTGTTCTGATCTGTCCTGCTGTAATCTCAAGCTCTGTACGGACATCTGATATTTGCCCGCTAATTTCGTCTTCTACTAACTTGCCGGAAGACTCCAAGGCGAATGATCCTCTTAAGCGTACACCTTTCCCATAGAAGTTTATCGTTTCATCCAATGCACCGAATATATCATCTACAATGCCAGCACAATTTCCTGAACGACATACTAACTTACCTTCTAGCGAATATGAGTTGATGTTTTTATAATCATCTCGATATGGAGCATTAGCACCTACTGCACAGTCTATTTGTGCACTTTGGCGGTCTGTATTAGTACGGTTACCCAGTACAGCCACTTCGTCACCAGCCACAGGTTCAGCGCTACCATCTTCACAGTCAGCCTTTGACAGGTTAAAGTAACCCAGTCCGGCGGAAGTAACCTTACGCCAGTATCTCTTTATTGTTATCCCCGTAAATATTTGACAGAAAATCTGATCATCGAGAACGAAATCATCGGTAGAATCATGTTCACATTTCCAATATGTACCACCATCGGTTACTTTGACTAATTTACCACCGGCAGCGGAACGAATTACCATACCACCTTGATGGACCACCTTCTGAACCACAAGTTCAAATACAGTAAATATCTTACGAACAGTCAACTTATCAAACTCTCCACACCAATCGCCATTCGCATCTTTCCATATCTTGAAGCCATTGCCTAGAAAACCGGAAACAAAGGATTCAGAAGCCAAATATTCACGGATAATACCTTTCATAATGTCGGCTGTGTTCTCTACTGTCAGGTCATGAGTCTTTGCTAATGCCTTGATTAAAGCATTGAGCGTAGTGAGATTGCCATCCTTATCTATGCCGGCTTTATCACCACCCACGGTTAGACTTCCTACGCCGAGATTATGAGGAGTACTATCGTCTTGATCTTTGCGAAGATATTTATCTTCAAGTGACTTGTTATTTAAATCGATTTCGGCTTTTGTTCGTAAAGACGAGAAAACATTACTGTCAGAAGCCTCCCGTTCATCGTTCTTTTCCAGAATAGTAACGCTACTTGCTCCCCCATAACCACCGTTTACAGTTGTTGTTGATGATTGAATGTCACTAATTTGTTCCTCAATCTTCTTCTCCCACTTCTCATCAAGATAGTTAGAAACAGTGCATGTTACTTTACCCGTACGAAGATTCTTTTCAATATCAGTAACTCGGATTAGCTTACTGATATTGTGAAGTGGAATATTGATTGTTATTAAGTCCCCGCAGTGGAGCTCTGTTTTGTTTTTACGTAGGAACCGATAATCAACATTCAGCTCAAACTTAACGTGTTTTTGACAGTAATAAGCCAACCAATCCATACCTTTTTCACGTAGCTTTGTGATGGCATTTTTCTTATAGGTTCCACTTAACTTTAATCCGGTGAAGTTGAATAATTCGCCCTCACGGAGGTGTTTTGAAGCTGATGGAATATTGGGCCGTTTCCCAGTATCATTATCAATGGTGGCCAAATCATCTTCTTGGTATATGAGAGTGATCTTTTTCAGACTGTTATCCCATTTAAACTCAAAAGATTTGCCCATGAGATCACCTGTCAGGAAGTTTACTCTAGCCTCATCACCAACCGCAACATCGGCAATATCAAAGTCCATTTCAGGACAAAGAAACTCCCGGCTATTGTCTCCGCTTACCGTCCCCACAGTGCCCTGAAACGTTGGATGTATATCACTGAACTCTACCTCCGCCTCCACTACTCGTGAACTTTCGGAGAAGTTCTCAATATAACCTTCCGGAAGCACTAACCTTCCCTGCAAATCACCTTCACCGGGAATTACATTATCTGTACCTCCCTTTATGTATGCACGCGTTACAAGATCGCCATCATCAACATTCTTCTGTTCTACTTCATACAGTCCCCCGCCCTTGCCTTGTGTAAAAACCAGCCCGGTCTCATTCTCAATATGAGAAACGTAATTGATCGTTTTATTAGTAGCATAATACTCGAGCCCGTATTTTGAAGCAAACGTGTCAAGCGCATCCCGGCATTTAACTGTTTCAAGGGTCATGTTCATGTAATCCGTATCAGGACATAATCCTATCTCCCAACCCGTATCAATGCCTAATGGATTGCTGCCTGCATCATAGTTCACATTCCAAACAAGAAGCTCGAGGAAGTCCCTCAGTTTCCCTGTAAGTGTAACGGTTGTGCTTCCGGTGATTTTATTACAGAATATTTTATCAATGAGAGTGTAAATCGGAGCTTCAAAAAGGATAGAGTATTCGTGTTGTACATCAGACTTTTGTGTGAGTTCTGCATCGCGATTCATGCGATACTTAATCCCGTTTAGCAACACATAATCTCCTGCAATAAGATTTAAGGGTGAGTCAGTTACAACAGATATAACCAACTCATCCTTACCCATGATTGCAGTATTATGGGAAGCATCATCACATGGGATTGAAGCAACAGTCTTTACCTCTCCATCTCTTAACCCTAATATTTCGATCTTATCCATCATTGAGACAACGCATTTTTAAATCAAAGCTTATGATACCTTCATTGAGTAACTTGCAGGTAATTCCATCTTTAAAATATACGTTATGCTGGTTATTCCCGGCATCTACAAAAGCATGAATTCCGGGCTGTATACAAAGCGCATGGAACTGCATCATCTTTGTATATGCCTCTAGTACGGAATCAGCTTTGAGGTTACATGAGATAGATAAATCCCGGGCCTCCCGGTAGGTGGTATTCATGTAGGTGCCAGTGGTAGAAACGTCAATGCGTTTAGCGGTATTTTTCATTCCGGACTTATATGTATACCAAATGCCAAAATCCTTGCTTAGATTATAACTATCTATAATATTGGATATTCCACCGCTTCCTTGCATCATTAATTGAGGCTTTTCATATTCATATTGATAGAACTTAATCGTGATGATATTGGAAGTATTATGCGGTTCAACTGTTATTTCATCTTTCTGAATTACTTTGAAATCTCCAAAGTCAGTCCCTAATGTAGTGCATGCAATAGCTTTTTGCTTAAATGCTTCGGTCTTATCAAGCGGGACAATAACTATTAAAGTCAGTGTTTTACCATCCAGCTCTATGTCTTGCTCGTCGACGAAAGGTTCTATGGAAGTCCCCCAATTGTATTCAGTGGTACCAATGCGTTTTGGCAAATCAAATATGCCACTAATTGCAAGTCTTTCACCGGAGACACGTCCGGGCATTGCACCAAGTGTTTTTATGTCTATTCCATCAAATGTGTATGCCATATTATCCCCTCCCTGTATATCCTTTAGTGTTTTTCTTTATGCTACTCAGCTCTTCTTTCATTGTATCAAGCCTTTCAATTATCGTGTCGCTGTTATTAGCACTCCGTAGCGTGTTATTCTTTATCTCTTCTGAGTGCATCATAATAGCTTCCACATCCAGTTTCATATCTTTGAAGGCATTAAAATGATCAGGAAGAAGCTCTTTAATAAAGCGGATATCAAGTGCCGTCATATTCCAGAGTCCCACAAGTTCACTGGCTGTGCCTTCTGTTACTGAAGCTTCTAGTTTCCCGGTAGTTCCACTTTCATCATTATCGCTGTTCCAACCGAATGTTTGCTTTAGTTTATCGCGATCAGACAGCATATCGTTAGTTAATTGGGCTTCCATCTCTTTAAGTTTTGCTATTTCATCCTCTGTATAATTTCCATCGCTGCCGTAATCCGCCCATGTATCATAAAGGTTTTGCATTTTATCTTTGTATTTCGATACAATCAATGAATTTATAATCGACTTTTGCAGTTGCTTTCCAAAGTTATTGCTAAAGTCCTCATTGGTAGAATCCAAATCTTCCAGCATATCTTCGTAGCTGCTTTTGAAGTCATCGAATGATGTTGACGTATGAACTTCCTGCATTGCCTCTTTAGTGCTTTCAGAGGCCTTAGTTAGATCATTCCAAGAATCAACGATAGATTGCCAGTCAGAATCATTGCGTAAGCCATAACCGCCTGCAAGGAGTTCCCTATAGCCTCCATTGCTCCACCATTCGGCAAAATCCGATAGGTCAGATAATCCAAACATATCCATGACCTTTGAGAGTGAAAGGTTATTATGTTTCCCTTTTTTTCCGAAAATCTCATTACCCGATAATTGTCCGAACATGCTTTCAAGGTATGATTGTTGCTGGGTTATTTGTTCTTGCGTCAATTTTTCAAGGTAGCTGGCTTCAGCTCCGGTGGCTTCCTTTATTAAGTCAATGCGCTTTTCGATCAGGTCATTTACCGCCTGATTTGTTTGCTCAATCTTTTTAGTAACACTTTGAAGTTGCTCAGTATCTTTTTGTGCTTTGTTCTTACTCTTATTGAATAAGTTACTTACTGCCGTCCCAACTTGAGTTATTCCAGAAATTGCACTCATTGCCCCGCCAACAATATCACCGGACATTATTTGCCCAACACCTACTGCGGTTTGCCCCAAACCACCAATAAGCTGTGTTGTACTAGCTATATCTTTGCCAAGGCCTTCATTGCCAAATATAGTGCCTAGATCCTGACCTGTTTGTTCCAATGCAGGCATAAAGGATGTGATGGCACTACCCATGTCTGAAATGCCTTGAGATATGTTCTTCTTTCCTCCCTTCTTTATTTTATCAATGGCATCGTCAACCTGCTTCTCAAATAGTTTAAATGGACTTTTACTTCCTAGTTCACCTTTGAATTTTGCTATCGCATTCCTTAACGCTTCAACATCCTTAGGAGACTTTTCAAGATTATCAAGTGCGTTTTTACTTATACCAAGATCGAGAATATCTTTCTCTGTTACGGTTTTGCCATCAACGTTTGCAGTACCATTCTCATCTTTGCTTGATTCCAGATACTGCATGAGAAGTTCAGCCTTATCAATAATCTTCTGTATCTCATTGACACTCTTTGTTGAAGCGTCGGCGAAGAGCTGCCCCATGAGAGTAGCACTATTCTGAACAGAGTTATCAAGTTCATCCAGTTCATTCTGCATATTCTTTTGAAGTATGGCTTTATCTCCGTCTGTCCCAGCCTTTTTTATCTGCTCGCCATAACGATCAATAATGGCTTGCCGTTTTTGGAGGTATGTTCCAAACTCTCTGTAATATGCATTCCAGGAATCTTTACTTTTTTTGTTATAATCAGACTGTTCTTTCTCCCACTTCGCTATTTCAGCTTTATAAAATTCGTCGAATTTCTTTATGTCACCATCAGACAGGGTAATACTGGAAGCATCAAATGTTTCGCCTTTTTCCTTATTGGGCTTTGTATCAAAAGCAGAGCGGGCATTTTCGATTTTCTTTTGTAAGGCATCTTCCTTTTGTCTGTCAATAGACTGCATTTCTTTCTCGAAATTAAGCTCCATTTGGGCAATGGTCTTTTCAGAACCATCCTTCATGGCATTGATACGGGCCTGATCTACATTGCTCTGTAAATCTTCAGCTATGCGCTTCTCTTCAATGGCTTGGGCATTGAGTAGCGTTTTATACTTTTCCGTTTGCTTCTTGAACTGTTCCGCTTTAGTCTCTTGCTGTGTTAATTCACTCCCTGTGGCACCTCCCAAGTCTTTGTACTTGGTTTCAGCCTTTGCCATTTCGTCCTTGGCCTTCTTGACTTGCTCGGAAGTAGCTTTCTGATCTTTTAATAGAGTCTCATAACCTTTCTTCGCTTTTTGCCAATCCGAT
This sequence comes from uncultured Bacteroides sp., assembly GCA_965140335.1. Taxonomy (GTDB): domain Bacteria; phylum Bacteroidota; class Bacteroidia; order Bacteroidales; family Bacteroidaceae; genus Bacteroides. The sequence goes on along the minus strand of OZ223190.1, from coordinate 814,713 downwards.
TTTGCCTTGGCAAGATCTTGTTGGTATGTAGTAGAATTCTTTTTCTTTTCAGCCTCATTTTTAGACTTTTGAGCCTCATTTTGAATTTTTTCTATATCCTTTACATGCTTTTGAGCTAATCTAACAGCTTCCTTCGCTACTTTCTTTTCTTGTTCAAGCCTAAATATTGATACCGAATTGGTAGACCCATTTAAGCCTGTATTTGATGATCTTTCCCTCTTTAGCTTTGCATTAATTGTGCCTAATTCATTATTTCTAAGTACAAGACTAGTTTTTGCTCCGATCAATTCCCGCTTATTAATTTCCTCAGAAATCTGTTTATTCAATGAAAGGATATTCATCAATTTGAGTTTTTCAACATCCATATTAGAGAAGAGAGTTGGCATAATTTTTTGTAATTCCTTATATGCTTTTATTTTGTCATATTGCGTTGAAGCTTCATCTTTTATAGTAGCAATCAAACTTTCTACACTAGTTCTTAAATCATCTAATTGTTTCTTCTGAGTTGAAAGTGTTCCATTAAACTGTCTTTGTGCAATTTCTGCAGCAGTTACTCTCGTTGCATATTTATAAATTGTATACCCTAGCATCGCAACTGCTGCAGCTGCCAAGACATAAGGATTTGTTGCAACGGCAGCAACGTTTTTCAACATGGTCGCGGTTTGCATTTTAATCGTTGCAGTCAGTGCACGCCTTACCGCTGTACTCTTTACCTGTGAAGCTGTTAAGGCATTTTCTGCAATAGTTCCGGCTTCCACAGCCTTCTTATATAATGCTAGCTCATACCGGGTCATCTCCGCTAGTGAGCTGAATATCTTTTGCTGTATGCTGGTTAGGGCTAGAGCTCCTTTATAACCAATAAATGCACCTGTAACAATGACAATGAGATCACCTAGCTCTCTCATTGTCTTACTTACGTCTCCATTCTCAAACGCCTCATTTATAGCTGTTGCAACAGAGGATACTTCTCTCAAAATGCCTTCACCTAAGGGACGGAAATAAGCCGTGATGTTATTACTTAATAGTTGCATTTGGTTTTGAGCACTGGAAGCCATTTCTTTAAAGGCATCATCTGCTGCTCCTGCTGATTTCTGTATCTCACCCAGATCTGCTGCTGCTGACTTTGCATTTTGACCGGTTACCATTAATGCAGCCTGCATAGCTTCGGTTGTACCCAACAAATTTTTTAATTCGGTAGAACTTCCTCCCGCTTGATCATAGACTAGTTTCAAGGCTTCTTGCAAACTTCTTCCCTGAAAGGCTGCATCTCCTAGATAATCCGCCGTACCAATGATTGCAGCACGTATTCTCGTCATGGCCTCGGCCGTAGGAGTACCTTGTTTAGTAAGTGATGCAACAGCGGCCAGGACATCTTCTATATTGATTCCAAAGGAAGCTGCAATCGGGGCTGCTTGGGCTATGCTACGGCCCAGTTCGCCAAAGTCTGTCTTACCTAGCTTAACAGTCTTAAACAGCATATCAGAGACTTTCCCGGCATCCTCGGCTTTCATCTTATAGGCATTCAAAACCGTGGTAATTGCATCGGCAGCTGTGGCCGTATCTGTTACACCACCAATAGCAGCACGGGCAGAAACTTCAAGTACCTTCATCCCGTCCGCTCCGTCATGACCGGCAGAAACGATCTGATATAAGGCTTTAGCAGCATCATTAGCCTGTATTGGAATATTCCTTGTCATATCCATAACACTATTCATATAGTCCGTCAGACTACCCTGTATGCCACTTGACAGGGTTGCTACTTCTTTCATGCTTTGCTGGAACTGTTTTTCAAAGCTGTATGAGTCTTTAGCGGCTTTAGCGAAAGCCAGACCGGCACTGATTCCTATTCCGCCGAATACATCAAAACTGGTTATCTCTCTAGCCATAGCTTTAAGAATACCCATTGCTTCTTCTCTTCCCTGATATATTCCGGAGTTGTCGATACCGGTGGCCATATAGAGTGCTCCCTCTCTGTTAATGATTCCCATAATACTTTTCTATTAAAATATAAAAGAAAAAGCGGCTACCGTAATGGCGCCGCTTTCCGTAAACAATTTTAAAAACAACCTTTTTACCGAAAAAATAGAAACAATTCATGAGTAATATATAAAGCAATAGCATTTTTACTTTAAAATTCCGCATGAACTTCACAGCCTATGCGGAACGTTACAACCAATATCAAATCAAAATGACGAAGACTTAAACTAAGTTGCATTAATATATAATCAACTTCCTGTTTTTACGTCTTTGTATTTCTTATACCGAACCATTTCTCCCGGATTATCGAATGATGGCAGTTCAACCCACTCAAACTCTCGTCCATTCTCATCCTCATCTCTTTTAAGCCGTTTGTTCCTTTCATGCGCGAGGTATGCGTATTCCTGCATCATAACCTCAATTAGCATAAAGCTACTCCCCAGCGTAGTCTTATAATCTAATCCTAAAGCATCGTGAATCAATACTAAGAATCTTCCTTGATCGAGGGATACCAGCTTTTTAAATTCTTCTGGGCGGCTATCATCTCCGTCTCGTCCATCGGGCTCACACTCCGAAGAGTTGTGATAGAGTTGCAAAAAGGGAAAAATCCGATACGAAAGAGGATCGCATTCAGCAGATAATAGATGTCTTGCCATGTACTATTATCCATAAGGACTTCACGGAACCATGCAGGAGGGTCGCTTGGCTTATTATGAATTCCCAAACAAACAATATCAACTAACAGTTCTCCGTATTTATCCATTATAGCCATGATGTTATCTGTGTTATCTAACGGCCTCTTCATCAACTTTTTAATATCATCCTTTTCAACTTTCAACAATAGTGGTCGGATGCAAAACCATGTACGTACTGTAATCGGCCGGATAACAATACAACTACCAGGTTCTTTCCCTTTTGGAAGCCTTTCCCTATTCGCAAACTTAAAAGGTATCTTTATGGGCTTTTCGGCGATTGTTTCAGATTCTAGTTGCTGTAATAGTTCTACACTCATATCATTCATTCTTTTATTAAAAAGGCGGAGGAAACCTCCCCCGCCCTGATTGGTAAACAGTATCTAATCACTCAACAGTAACTACTTCGCGTGTAAATGCTGTTTTTAGAGTACCATCGGCAGCTCTGGCCGCTTGTTTATATACACGGATTAACAGCAACTCTGATTGTTCAGACCCGGGTGCCTGACTGAATTTAGCCATTATCTGACCGTTTACGATCGTATATAATACTTTGGTCCCGTTATGAGGAAGTGTTTCAAATTGAACCGTCTTATTAATACTGGGAATAGAATTTGGCTGTTTCCAAATATCTGTGGGCTTTTCCGCATCTGATCCCATATCAATATCCCCACCGCAAACAAGTTTCACTGTGTCATTGCTTGGAGTTGGTAAGGCAAATTCAATATAGTCGGTTGTATCCTTTACAAACGTAACATATAGAGGCTCGTCTGTTCCTTCGGTATCAATCTTTACTTCTTTAGGGTCTGCAAAGTTGAACGCTACTGATCCCTTGAAAGGTAATGGTAACGGAGTAAAATCCACTCCGGGGACTCCGTCTCCATAGGTAGCTAATCTAATAGCTGCCACACCAATTGCAATAGGTCTTTTTCCTGCCATAATTTTTAATTTTTATCAGTTAATACATTAATTCTAATATTCGTACAATCAAAATTTTCTTTGAGGTCGGGCATCTTTCTCGCCCATAAGACCTCAATTTCTCTACAATAGCCATCGTTACTGTTAATGCCATCAAGTGATTTGCGTACAGCCCGACGTAGTCCTTTCATACGCTGGCGGTTTATCATTCCATTAGGAAGCAAAGGGACGAAGATATTTATGTTTATCGGTGTCTTGCAAATAAGGCCGTTTGACAGTTCATTCAGCGGAAGATTATTGATAACAATATGCTCCGTATCAATGCCAGATTCAGATTTATCTTTGTAAATCGTAACCCCTGTATTAGCAGCAGTTACGGCTTGATAAACAAAATCAATAATATCGTATTCATCCATAATCAATGCCCCCTTTTCGCTAATTTATCAAACAGACTTTTGCTGGTCGATTTTAAGAAGTCTTCGGCCTGTATAGATCCCGAAGAGATAACATCATAACCTTTGGCTTCAACGGTTGCAGCATATTCCATTCCGGCCGTTAGTATCAAAAACCATCCGCTTGTACTGAGAGCGATTCCTTCTGCTAGTTCGCGAGCCTTATTTACGCCTGCGGAACCGTCGGAACCATTAGCACTCTTCTCGAAGTTTTCACTTATAGCCTTTCGGTCCTTGAAAATCATATAGCCAACAGAACTGCGAAGATTACCGGTATGATCTCTATAGGAACCACTCTCTCTTGCAACCTTGATAAACCGTTCCCCGGCTGCTGAAAGCAATTGGAATATCTTATCCTCTGCCTTGTCGATGAAGTGATCGAAGAAACGATCAATGTCTCTATCTTCCCATAGTGGGATTAATCCGCTCTTACTCATACGCAAATAACTGAATGTGTCTGATAAGGGTCCCAGCAAATAACCGGTACATTTATACCTAATTCTTCAATTGATACCTTTACTGGCGTACCGTCAAACAGAGGCTTCTTCCCGGTATAAAAGTAACCGCTTACCTGCTTTTCATCACCGTTGGAATTCCTCCGGACTATAATCCTCGCATCACTGGCAGCGTCATAGTGCCCCTTAATCTCAATAGTCCCGGTAGTTCCTTCTTTCCACTCACCATCGACGAGTTTTCCAGCTGATTCTAAAGTGACGACTGCAATATATCTCCTTCGTTTTACCATCTATTCCCTGCTCTTCCTTTTACAATAATCTTCTTGCCGACAGTTACCGCCTTGTCTGTCTCCCCGTTTTCGATATACAATCGTTTGGCCGACTGTACAAAGTAGCTTCTTGGATAGGTCTTTGAAAGCTTATTTTCCGAAAAGTCCGGCATATTGGACATATCTTTATACAAGTCCGCAGCTGCAAGGCATACGGCTTTATCTTTCTCAACAGAATACTCCTCAGTAGCCTTTAGTCCACGTAATGCAAGTATCCTGTTCAAGAAGGCATCTTCCGTATCCTCGAGCCCCGGAAATTATAATATGGTATCACGAATCGTATCCATTAATCCTCATCTGTAGCTTCGGTATTTTCATCTTCATCCCATGCCTTGGCATCGGCTTTCATGATGTACATTGCATCGGGATCATTTACTACCGGAATAGCATTTGCTTCCGCTTTGGTCCATTCTTTGAAAGGTTCCAGTTCAGACCATTTGGAAATGAAAATGAAATCTCTTTTCAGCGTAGTGGCTTTCTTTGCGTATTCTGCGGAATGCTCTGCAGCGATAGGTCCGTGTTGAATATCACCGACGTTCAGATCCTCCAGGAAACATATACGTTTTGTTTCCCACGGATTAACAGAGATACGATTATGACCTTTATCTTCAATACGTACCTTTGGGTCAATAACAACAATGGTTACGGGATGCTCCTGAGCAGCCAGATACTCATTGATAACCTTTTTGGTTACAGTTAATTTACCATTGTTATTTATCCAGCCTTTGAGCTTGTCGATAGTAGCTTTTTGCTTTTTCAAAAGGCTGAAATCGCTTGTTCTCATAACGACATAGTTGATACTTACTCCATCATCGGAAGCGGCTGATACAACGTTCTCAATATCCTGTAAACCGTCAGCAGTGGAAGATGTTGCCCAATCTGTTTCAGAGACTTTCTGGTTACCTACTGGCATTCCACATCCTACAAATTCTTCGGTAACAATGCCATTGTTATTAGTAGAATTCAGTGTAAAGCCACCTTTGGACATCAATTGCATACACCACCATTCAAAACGCCCACGAACAGAATTATAGCAGAAATCCTGATCTTTGAATGCGAGATCAAGTAAAGACTGCAAATCAGAATCTCCCTGACAATCCCGACTAAGCTGTTGGTATTCATTCCAATCGCTTTCATTCATACCACGCTTTACCGCGGTCTTAGGAATATCACCGGACATCTTACCGATAACCTCGCGTTTCTTTTGAGGAGCCGAGGAATCGTAGCTGATTACATCGGCAATCACCGGTGCACCTTTCTCACCTGTAAGCGTTTCCCATTTCAGGGAAGATTTTTGCTTAACCGTAAAGAAATTCGGGAAATACACCGGCTTTACCTTACGGGAGGTAATGCGGGCCGACATGTTTTTACGGTTAACTTGCTTAATTAAACTTCTTTCCATAAGTTATTAATTATTTGAAGATTATAAATTTCAAAAGAGCCTTGATAGCTTCATCAGCAGGATAAGGCATTACACTTGCATTTACTGTACCACGGACAAGCAATCCGGACTGTTGATTGGCAACAGTTGTATTAACCTTGTTCATGGTGATGGCTACCGGAGTATACTTGAAAGTAGCTGCTTTTGCTGCCGCTTTTGCCGATACAAGGACAATGACATCCCCGGCGGCAGCCGTACCTATTGCACCACTAAGCGTAATTGTATCAAAGCTAGCATTTGACTTGTCAATAGCCGTAATTACATCGGCTGCCTTGGATAAATCACCGCCAATGGTTAGTGTTTCTCCAATTGCAAAAAGATGTTTTTTTTCAACTTGGACTGTTGTTGCCTCGGCCGTAACGGCAGCATGTACTTTAGCCGTTTTCACTACATGGTAAAGACCGTTTGTATCCTTGCCCACAATAACCAGAGGGGGCAACTCATCAATGATTTTTTTTAATTCGGCACGTGCGATAGTGCCACCTCCTTGAACGTCCTCGATAATTTTCTCTATACCGGGGGCATACTGGAATTCTGATTCTTTCTTTCTAAACATAACTTTAAAAGATAAATAGGTTAATTATCCAAATTCAAACTTGCTACACTACTATCTTGCTTGGTAGTATCATCTCCGTTCATAAGCTTGCCCCATTCCTCTTCGGTCCTGTCTTTGGGAGTAGCAACCGTTGGACGGTAATTGCCAGCTTCAACCTGATCGTCAATAATGCCCTGGCGTAACTCGGTATATTCTTCCTGCAGGTCCTTAATCTGATCCTCTATTGACTTCTCGGCATTGACATCAATACGTGAACGCCATTTCTCCGGGAGTTTGGCATCTTTAAATAACGTATCGGCCGAGGCTTGCTTTTGAGAGGTAGAGACGGTTGAAGTCAGTCCTTTTACGACACCAGCAAGCTCAGTAATTTGTTTTCCTTGGGCTTCGATGAGAGCTTTGACAGCGGGAGGAAGATCATCTGTAGGAGGCACTTTCTTTGTTTCTGTCTCAATGGCCTTACCTTCTTTCAAATTGAACTTCTTCTCATACTCTTCAATAGCCTCTTTTTTTGCTTTTTCGGCTGCTGTTTGGGAATTGGTATCTGCATTTTCAAGATCAGGCAGGATGTTCTCTTTAAACAGAGCAATGTAATTATCAAGGTTCTCCTCACTCTCGATTTTAAAGAGAGCTTGTACTTTGCCTGCATACTTTTCCGGGATACCGGCTTTCTTTAGGCCGGCTTTGATCAGTGCTAAAATTTTCATAATGCTTTTTTCCTTTAAAATATAAGCTGACAGAAAATTTCACGCACAAAAAAAGCAGCCTGTTACAGCTGCTCGTGTTTACTTTGTCAGATCGGTAATCCATTGCCGGGCTTCACTTATCAGTTGTTCCCGATCTATTAAATCATTACTTGGTTCATACCCCGTTGCAAAGGCTGCATTTAGCAGATCTTCTTCAATATTGTACTGCATAATCTTAATATTTTGGTTATGCAATATTGGGTTGATAAGGTTACTTATCCAAGATATTATTTGCTTTTATTCCTGAACCAATCTTTATTATCCCGGTATCCGTATGAATTCTGCATATATTCATTCTCGGTCATAAATTGACGTACGTTCTGTGGGATATCATTAACAAACTGATTGGAAGGTATTGGTTCATCAAGCAGGAAGTTTGCAAAGTCTTCCGGCTTTTGGAGCCTGGGAGTTGCAATACAAATACAAAAGGGATGCCAGCCGAAGAACTTAAAGCCTTTAGGATATGCACCAACCATCGCATCACATATCTTACAAGGCCCGTGATTGGATGGTGAGCGTTTCACATCAATGCCTAATACAAAGTCAAGCTTTTGCCAGCGCTCATAATCTGCACGCCGATAGGATATATTCGTTTCTGTTGCGGCCAGTCGTAGAGCATTCATCTTTGACGATCGGTAAGTACCAGCTCCGGGATGATAGTCTTGCATAGGTTTTGATAGCTGGAGTACTCCTTCTTCGTTCCGTACACGACGAAAACGTTTATCCGGTTTATCTAGCAATTGGCGAATGTCCCGGCTTATGCCATCGGCGCTACGGCCAACCGACACACCACTACCCAGATAAAATTCCAGTTGTGTCTTAGCCTGTTCAGCTACGCTCCAAACCTTTTGAGACAGATTCAAGCCATTATCAAAACGGTTTTGCATCTCTTTGAACGCATCTAAGTTCTGTTTGAACATACCGTCTTTAACCAACGAAGAGATAGACATACCCTGAATGAACGCGTCTATCATCTCATCCTCTTTCTTATTGGCCCGGTTCCATGCATCCGTTTGGAAATCCTGTATATTGAGTAACAAAGATGCCTGTAACGTCTCTATAGCTTTATCTACTGCCTTTTCTACTGCGGCATTACGCACCCACACACAATTACTTCCCCGGTCCGACCATTTACGCAAAAATGGAGATACAGTATATATGAACTGATTAAAGGCTCTACCTACCCTGTTCTGTTGTAGAAGTACACGTTGAACGTGCATCCTATCATGATAAGCAAGTGTTTTACTCATTACTCTGCATTATTGGAAAACGTATATCCGGGCATGGTATTATTGGCAGCCTCATCCTGTTGGTCTTTCTTCTTTCGGGCTAACTCTTCTTCCACGTTATCCGTATACGGGGAGTTTTTAATAATAGTTTCCAGCGAATTGAACTGTGATGCAGTCTCGAGGTTCTTTAGCTCTTCGGACACATCTTCCGGAAGAACAGTACCAAAGGATACTTCAATGTAGTTTTCATTGAGCTGGCTTGCATACTTAGTGTGTGATATATTAGCCATTCCTGCCTGTACAATGGCAACGGTACGTTGTACAACCGGACCGAATATTTCCATGTTCTCGCTAGCCTTGATAGTTGCTTCTATGGTCATAAATTTGCGTGATACACCGCTAAGGTTACCAAGGCTTTGCATATTATTAAAAGACAGGTCCGGCGTGGATGAACCGGCGTCTATTTCGCTCTTTGTGCGGTCCAGCTCTTCCTTCATGGAATCAATAGACTGCTGCCATGCCAGATAGTCTGCATCACCGTGATAAGCCGTACCGGTATCGGGGTCAACTTCCATAGAAAAGTTTAATTCCTTACCCACTGTTTCCTTACTTGGCAAGTTGGATAGTCCATAGGTCTTTAGGATTGGCTCTGCAAAATAATCGTTTGTATCGGATATACGGGACAGGCGCATTTCGTATTTGTCGATCAGATTAGCAACATCCTCCCATTCCGGCTGTTCTGTCTCGGCATATACAACCGGTATCTTTTTGAAGAGGTTTTTATCTTTGGCAATGTTCCACATACCTTGTCGGTCCACAGCTGTTATGATCTCATCGGCCGTATAAATTTTTACGCACTGGCAGCTGCTTCCGTCAATTATCGTGTTATACTTGTGAATGAAGCCGTCCATATCGTCATCATCATTGAAATGGGGATAGAACTCACAGATAGTATTATTGTCTTTGGGAGTGGATAGTATTTTGCACTTGATAACAGAGGACTTTTGAAGACCGAGTAAACCCTTGACCTTTTGGGTAAGGGAATTGCCATTGTAAACAGTTGCAGGATAGAAAATGATAGCTGCTTTTGTTTCCGAAAGGACTTTACGTGCAAACTTACGCAGTACGGATTGCATTTTGAGTTTTCGAATATATACCTTTTTAAACTCATTGAATCCATCGTTAGAATCTTCGGCGGATAATGTCATTTCACCACCGAACATAAAGGCTACGGCTGTACGTACAATTCGCTTGGGCGTGTTTGTAACTACTTTGGCAACCTTAATAGTTTTATCATCCAACCGTTGTGGATTGCCTTCTTTATCAGTGAGGGTTTCGGAATAGACTGCAACCTTCTTAGGCTGGCGATAGCCTACTGAATCCGGACGGCGGGTCCTATCTCCGTTATATTCATCCATGTATTCACGAGGATAACGGTCTTCTCTCGTGTCCCTGCATAAATCGCTTACAACAGCTCCGAAGTTGTCTTGATTGAGAATTTCTTTAATGCTTGGCATATACTTTTTCTCATAAAATATATGCACCTATCATGTTTTATCGTTACAAATAGAAAAATCCTTTGCAAATTCGCGGAGCTTATCAATCATTCTTTTTTCGGGGATAATATGCTATGTTGGTTTATTATTAAATCCGAGAGAGATGATTGATTATGAGAAATGTAATTATTAAAATCATCTTTTTGATGTACAAAGAACAAGAGAGAGAATATGAAAGAGTTCGACTGTTATTAAATTTTCTTGATTTACTTTCAAATATGTAATAAACCATGAGGTCTAGCCTTATCCACGCCCCACTTTGCGAGTTGTCTTTTTAAGTTTTAAACCAAGCGATTCAGCAAACTCGGCAAGAATAGTCATGCCGTCCGGTGCATCATCATGGGCGTTATCACCTTCGCGCCTGTAACTAGTAAGTGCTTTCATGAATCGTCCGTAGTCAGAACCTTTTTTGTATTCTGTTTCATCAAGGAATGCACAATGCTTTTTTATCCAGCCGGCCTTCATGATGATACGTGTTTCCTTATTTTTTGTTGTTGGTCGTGCCTGAATAGCGCATGATTTGTTTGAGGCCGTTACAATCTTCCGAATATGAATAGCAAAGATACGTCCGCCGTTATTGGACTCTATACGCATCTGGTCACAGTTGGAGTCAATAACCATTTGAGCAAGACGTGGCTCCGTCACTTCTACCGGATCTTTAGTGAATAAAACCTCTGTGATAAAGTATTTAGGACCAAAGACCGCTGCAAAAGGTGCACAGAAGTCATCATCGCCCTTATCTGCTGTATCACATGCACCTATAATGCCATCAGGATTCTTGCCCTTGATATCAGCCTGCTTAAACCGCATGAGCTCTGTTTTAGGGAAGAGTAAACCTTTTGCTTCGTATGGTTCCTGCATATATTCCGCTGCCCAGATAGCATCATCCGTTTCTGCTCTCAATTCGTGATAGTATTCAGTAGTATGTACAGCCTCACAAAAAGAGCAATCGTTCTCATCAAGTGCAGCAATACGAATGATCTCATCGTAATACTTGCCATCCCGGGACTCTTCCAGGCGCCCTAGTACATCACTTGCAGACCAACGCGTACCTATATCTATAGAACAGCAATTGCCTTCTATACGAGAGTCATGCGTACCTTGTTTCCAACTCCATGTTTTCTCATTGTTGTTATCTGAAAGAGCATCTTCCAATGATTTATACAAGTCATCTGTTACGGACAGCATAGAAGCACCAAACCCGATAACGGTACCACCTACTCCGGCACCAAAGTATGATACCTGCCGGGCCTTCTCTATACTCCAACCGTGAATATTTTGCTTGTCTCCTCTTAGTTTGACACTAGGAAAGATTTCTTCATACTTTCGGGAACGAATGATGTCTCGGGTATCGTAGGAGAGTTTATTATACAGAGGATCCGCACATGTGTTTCGCATGATGGATTCTTCCGGATAGTGTCCGAGCATCCAAGTGATGAAAAGTGTCGTTATGTAAGATTTTCCGGCCCGAGGTGGCATACTCACAGCGAGCCGATAAATCAAATTGTTAGAATAAGAGGCATATACACGCATATAAGCATCTGCAACCCTTTTCAAAAAAGGACGCTTAGTAAAGAACTTCGGGTCCATATACATGCAATAAGCCCAGAACTCATTCCGGGCTTCTCGCTTACGCAATATGATTGCCGCTTCCGCTTTACGAATCAGTATTTCTCTCTTGGTCAGCTTCATCACCGCTTACAATCTTCTTTAATTCATCATCAGAAAGACATTCCAAATTACTTTTGATACCTATATCACCAGATACTTTATTTTCTTGTCGGTTCTTCCAATTGTCCGGATCCCGATTAGTAAGGGCAAAAATAACAGCGGCAGGCACTGGCTGATAGTGTTTATCCGTTACTACATGCTCTTTGATTTTTACGATAGGTTTGCCGTTCTCGTCTTTCTTTCCGGTATCAGCTGTTACAGTACGTTTTTCCTGCACTGTATAGCCTCTGATCATTTTAACGAGGGATTTCTTAGCCTCAACAATAATCAGATCGTTAAATTCATCTTCTGCTTTTTTAATGGCGTCGGAAAAGTCGGGTTTTGTCTTGAGCCAATCATAATATGTATCCTTGTGAATGCCTACTTTATCGCATATCTCGGCAACAGTATAACTATCGGTACGGATGAGCGAACAGATATTATCTACTATCTTTTTATTATACTTTGCCATAAAAATTTTATTTTAAAATATAACATAATGATAATTTTACTAAATTTGAGATATCTATTAATTTAAATTTAATGTTATGGAAAATGAATTAAAAGTCGGAGATGTTGTTTATCTAAAATCAGATGGTCCAACCATGACTATTGAAAAGATTGGGAAATACAATTATGAAACTAAAGCTTATTGCTCTTGGTTTGTCGAAGGGGAAAAAAAAAGTGATGTTTTTGCATTAGAGGCTTTAGTATTTTTAAAAAATTAGAAAAAGAAGAGGATATAATTAAATATCCTCTTCTTTTTTACTTTTCCAGCTTAATCATTGATTCAGCAATGTCAATGCAGTTCTCCAGCTCATTGACAACCGCTTTCAGTTCTATGTACTTGCGCTTATCAACAGAACCAGAGACGCCTTCACTATTGATTTGTTTCTCTAGTTCGGCTAACTGTTCCTTTTTCCGAGCCAGTCTCTTTTCGAGTACTTCTTTGTAAATCATAAATGCTGTCGTTTGCATGCCGGTACATTTTTAATGCCGACAAAGTTAATAAATATATTATTCGCTCACTTCTCCAATGAGATCTTCTTCCCGAAAGTCAAGTTCAGGGTATAAGGAAGGAATCTGTTTTACGTCGCCTTTAAAGAATACCAAGACGTTTTGGTGCATCTTTCCAATCTTCCGGGAATGATTGAATTGATTGCCTGCCCGCATGGCTAAAGAGCCTATCTGTGTAGCGAGTATCATTTCATTGTAATAATGCAATCCAGCCTCTAGGAATGCGTTTATTGTGTCGCCTACAAAGTTGTAGTACTCTCCATTCTTTGCACGTACTTCACCCACAACGAAAACAGCAAAACGATTCTCTTTAAGCAGTGAACAGCTCTTCTTTATGATGGTGTAGTATGCTTTCAGAAACTCTTCATAGTTCATATTCGATAAGTCACGGATATCATCTGAATAGACTTCTAAATCAGCATAAGGAGGGCAACTAAATATCAAGTCTGCTTTTAGTCCGGCAAAGTGATTATCTATATCGCAACTATCACCACATTTCCATACGGGACACTCATTCTCTGTAAACGGTGGCCGTATCTCTGCTGCATTCTCATAATTGGCTTTTATTTGTTCCGGTCGTAAGTCTACACCCCGATAAGACATTCCTAATTTAGCGGCCACGATACCACGAACAGAGCCACCTGCGAATGGATCAAGTATAATCCCTTTCGGAAGGTTGAACCAACGATATACGAGTTCACAGAGTACCGGGTCAAAGACAGAAGTACCGTTCATCATGGAGATGTCATGCTTTTGACAGTATTCCGTTATCTCATCCCAGGAAGGATCGTAACCTAGCTTTTCACGCATACGGTTGCGCACTTCGTATATAGCGGGATTTTGTGCGGAATGGGAGTAAGTGATTTCTTTATCCCGGCCCTCTTCACTCTTAATACCAAGCGAGAGCCATTCTTTCTTACGTTCCTGCCATCTCCCCTGTTTGGCGTCAAGGATGGAAAAAGGTGGTATAATAAACCTTTCGGCTAAATTATTGGGCTTAGTAGTGGAAGCAGGTAGTTCATCGGAAAGGTCTATATCATCTAAGGAAAACTCCCACTCTTTTAAAAGGTCATCAGAAAAGTTCTCAATGACTAGGTCCATGTCAAACTCGGAAGTATCGGAAGCATGATTGTCGGCCAATGCCAAAAGTTTACGGCGATCATCGTCAAGGGTAAGGTCTGTACGTTTGACTACAACAAGCTCTTTACCGTTGGTTTCAATAACGCGTACCGGGATGCCTAATGCTTTTGCCTGCTCGTAAACGCCATTACCGGCCACAAGATAATTTTCTTTGTCTATAAGAACGGAACGACCAGCACCGCATTCTTCTAAGCTCTTACGGATAATGCCCTTGTTCTGGTCGTTATGTATGCGAAAGTTCTTTGGATCGTATTTGATTTCTTCCATTGCCTTTTATTGTAAAATATAAAAGGCAAATAGTCTTTCGCTAGATAAATGGTTGTATGAGATTCTTCATTTCAGATAGAAGACTATTACAAACGTTCTGACTTAATTGACGCGTATGTAACAATATCTTTTCATCTTTATATCCATAGTGTACATTACACCAATTGCCTCTATATTTTTCTAAATTGGGATTTTTACTAGGCTCATATTTGACATTGAAAATAGCTTCCATATCAAAACCATATAATTTAGGATAATGTCCTGCAGCTATAATTACAACCGGAAAGTTACTAAAGAAAGGCTGCTTAAAGAGATTTATCCTCTTTTGTACAGCTTCTTTTCGTAGTTGATTCAATTTTGGATCTCTATAACTTTGTTTAGTCGGAATATCGCTAAGTTCAGTTATAAAAAAATCTTTCTGGAATGATAACAAATCTGATTTCTCTCCTCCATTAAACAATAACTGATATAGTTTTTGATATTTCAGGTAAGTATCACTAGTTCCTCCATTTCTATTATTATTTCTTATATTGCGCTGTGCTCCGTGAGAATATAAAGGATTAAGAGGTTCACTACTTCCGTTAGGTATATTATCCCACTCGGGCTTAATATACTCTGATATATTTTTCTCCCACAATGAAATATTAGTATCATTGTCCAAACTTTGTTGTCTAGTGATAACGTTATAAAAATCTGGATTTTCAGGCCTTATAGACTCACGCAAAGCTTGTTCTTTTCCTACTATTAATACCTTGGCATCGGGATTACCATAGCCTAAAAACGTTTTTTCTGTAGCACAATACTTCACTACATTTTGAAAATCATTGGAATAGTTCATATTTGTTTCAATAAAAAAGGCTCTCGAATGAAAGCCTTATGGATTTGGATAATTATCATCTATTTCACGAGGTAAGAAAAAACCTTTGATACAATTTGGATTTCGAACACATATTTGAATATGGTTCTTTTCTCTAAAAAAAGCACCGGGGTATAATTCTTTCCCTTCCCAAAACACTCCCCGGACAGAATCGTATTTAGGTAGCCCCGCATCAATATTTATCTGACAAGCTGTCTCAATAACAGCACAATCTAATTTTCGCAATAACTTATCAGGTGTGCTCCCTTCGTTTTGAGGCATTTCTTTATTAGATATATCTATTGCCTCTTTTAAGGTATTATATGCCTCTTGTAATTCTTTCAAGAATTCAGAATCCATTAGATCCATACAATATCCCAAATCAATAATAGCTCCTAAGATAGCAGGTTCTTTCTTTTTCCTGTCTTTAGCCCATTGTAAAGCCCTTTTTGAATTATTTTCCCAAAAATACATTCCATTGCCCAACCAATCGTAATCATTCATGCTACTCTTTAACTGAGCTCCATTTATAACTTCATCTACGATTGACTTATCACATCCATGAAAGCCTAGTACTATATTATGTCGTTTAGAATATAGCGATAGTTCTTTCATCTCTTAAGCTTATAATCTTTAGAAAGATTTCCGCTACTATTTAATACTCCAACTGATTTTAAAAATCTTGTAGCTGACTCAGCAGAAGAAACGACATCTCTCATGACCTTACTACGTGATTCTTTCCGACTCGCATATGCACGAGTAGTATTAGTTTGAATTTCTATTCTTCTTTTAGTCTTCTCCATATTGCCATTTCTTATTCTCTTTGCAAATATAACACTTGTAATATATAAAACGTTCTTATTCGTAGCATTTTTAGCATAAGTAAGCGTAACATTAATAACATTACGTCCATCTTAACAATTAATTCTTCAAAAACCATTATTTGTTTCATCACCTAGAACATCATCAGAAGAAAAACTCCCCCAATAACTTCTTCTTGATTAAAGCTTGTACTTTATTATAAATGTCATACAATTGCTTATGCGTTTCCTTTCCTTTCCAATCATTAAAGTTTCCATCCTGAAAGAATCGGAACTCAAATACCCGCCTGGCCAATGGTGACAGATTAAGGTTTTCAAACACATCGCGAATCTGATGCATCCTTTCCAGTACTTCTCCGCTCCTGTCGGTTTCTTCATCGACTAGATCCTCAATGTCAAGACGTGTATAATCAACATTATCATCCGACGGAACATTTTTATATTTGTTTTGATAGGGAGATGTTGGAGAAGTTGCGTTAAGCTTTATCATTCTCAAAACAAAGAAGTCAAGCTCAGTATAACCATTCTTCTTCGAGTGAAGCATACTGAGTAAATACCTTGTATTCTTTGTCAGTAGCGAGCAAAGCACTTCGTTCAACACATCGTTTGCCTCATCCGGTATTCCCGCTAAACCGCAATGATATGCAGCATAATCGAGCCAACGCTCATAACGTTTTGAAATATATTCGTTTATCTCTTTCTCTTCCATATCAAATTTGATGTATAAGCCCCAGTCTCTTACGTCTCATATATTCTTCATACGTGACTGCATTCTTGCTTCTCTCCTCACATTGCCTGTCACGGTTATTTCTAGCTTGCTCACGTTCGTAAAAGTCAATCTCAGTCCTTCTCTCCCGAACGTATTGTTTCAAAGCATTCACTATTTTCATAGGTCCAATTGCCCCGTAGAACTGCCCGTAATCACCAAGCTTAAAACGACCAATGAAAAGGCATATCTCAGCCATGTTTAGGTAATAGTAGTCCGACAGCACTAGCGAAGAGAGTTCCGATGATTGCTCGTTTGTCATGCCAACCCCCTGCTCTGCATAATCATTAAGACTTCCAAACTGAATCTTTAGCCACTCCATGGGAGTTTTAGCCCCGTAGGTGCCGTTCAATAATCCCAGTGTAGGAATACCGGTATTTTTTGCCAATAAGGCCTTAGTCACGTTAGAACGGATGATTTCGGCCTGCATATCCGGATTATACTCAGCGATTAGTTTCACCGGGTCCGGATAAAGCCGGAATAACTCCCTCTGCTTCAAGTTCCTTTCTACGTTCCTCTGCGTCTGCTCTGATGGCATCGAGGTTAGCCAGTGATTCAAGCTTTCTTTGCTCAGAAGCAATCCGTTTTTGCTCGTATTTGTCTCTTCCATCGTTTTTCGGTTTAATTCGTTCGTTTTTTGCCCAGGTAGCTAATCGTAAGCTAACTTTCCATGTCTTTTGGTACTCAAAGCGCATTTTAGTTCGCGATTTATTCGGCTCGCTCCAATAGTCATAAAAAGCCCGGATCATTTCCTTCCCGTAAAGTTCCATAAAAGGCACGAGAGTTTCTCCAAAAGCTTTAGCTCGTGTTTGAGTAGCAGCGATAGCTGCGGCAGGATCTTTTTTGGTAACTACGTTAGTAGTTACTTTTTTCTTTATTTCCTTTCCTTTCTTTTGTGTACTTTCCGACCGAGTTAAGGGGGTTTCTTCCGCCGGAAACTCTGCTTTTTGGGGATTTCTTCCGCCGGAAACCCCTTTTTCTTCATTTATTAACCAAAACTCTAGCTCCTCATTTTTGACTCTTTTCCGCGTTGCCTCTTTCCACCTTCGTTGAATTCCAGCGCTGGTTATAATTCCAAACGAATCAAACACGGCTTTATCAAAAAAGCCCCATTTGACTAACCCGTTTATAACCTCTGAAACGAGGGACTGAGGAACGTTTGCTTGCTTTGCTATTTTAAATTTGAAAGCATCAGAACACTCTGTGAAATAACCGTTTCGATATATCGCACAGAGCACCCTTACTACAACACATTCCCCTTTAGGTCCAAACTCGCTTGATATTGGAATAACTTTTTCATCGTCGAACAAATCGACATTGAATGGAAAGTAATCTAATCCTGTTTTTTGAGGCCTTGCCATATAGTACTCCTTAAAATTATGCCGTCATTCTTTGCCGGATGATATTGATATTCTTTTTCACAAGCCCGACAATCCTATCGTGATATTCAGTGCTCGAATTACATACGCCACGAGACTGAACCACCTGCAAAGTTTTTAAATTAACTTCCACCGTTTCAATGCGCTTATCATTGATGCGGGCAGAGAGAATAAGAGAATCTTTTTTTTTGAAGTATCCATTAGAAAACACGCAGTGATGCATTGCTTTTGCCTCAAGATAAAATTGAGTTACTGATTCGAGTGGGCGAATATCAATATCCCCATCAGAAATGCAGATGCCGAATAATTTTTCCTTCTGCTTATAAAAGTCAAGTATTGCGGCCTTTCTTGATATAGCAGCTCTTACAGCAGCTTCTCTCTGCCTCTCCGCTTGTCTTTTAGATTCAATTTTCTCCTTTCTATTCATTAAAATATCATGTTCTCTTTGTAGGTTCTTGGGACATACATACTTAGCGTTATGCAAGTCTTTATTGAAATAAGAAAGCAGATATATATAATCAACCCACATGGAAGCATCTTTAATCTTATACTTGTTCCGGTTACAAATGTTAAATGATGGCTTATACTCAATATGGTAAACGCCTTGCTTATCAAGATATTGAAGCATTGAATACTGTTTTGTTTTTAGACAAAGTTCATAGTCACCATTATTAGAGAGAAGAGAACGAATCATTTTAGACGGTGTAACGCCGTGAAAGCTGCTTCTTAGTCCATATTTACGAAGTTGTGGCAATAGTTTTACCGTTGGATATATTTCTCCATATAAAGCATACAGATCACCATATGAATGAAAATAGCCAGAACCATATTCATTCTTAATACTCAAATTTTCACTATATAACCATCCATTCCCGCCCATATTCATGGGCAACGCCATTATAGTACGCTTCCCGTCCTTTGATATCCACTCTTGAACAACTTCTTTAAAGAAATAACGAACAAAAGAATCTTTTTTACGTGTAAATCTATTGCAATACACATGACGCAAAACTTGGTAACCTTCACATGTTGCCGTAACGATCATGTAGTTTACTTCCTCATTTTTCTGCTTTCGGCTTACCTTCACAGCTAGATGTTGATGGCAATACGGGCACTCTGCTTTATCATTAATTCCCAGGATAACTGATAACTCACTGGCATCTGTATTAACCCATGTATGCCCACAATCCGAACACCACAGTTCATCTTTGCACTTAAATGCCTCATGAGAAAACACATATTTCTTTGCCCAATCTTCCTGCTTACATAACGGAGGTAAGCATTCGCTTAGTCGGGCTACCTCCATTTCTCTTTTATTTCTTGGTTTCATGGCTAGAATAGTGACATTTGTTGAACTTCCTGTTTAGCAGCTTTCTCGGCTTTCTTCTCCAATCGCTTTTTACGGGAGTCTTCAATCTTTTTAAGTTCATCCGCTTCGTACTTTCTCACCGCCTCCTCATGGGCTGCCTTTTTCTCCTCTTCGGTCAGTTTAACAACATGATTCACCACCGCCTTTGCATTGACCGGTTGGATATCTTTAATGCTGTCTTCATCGTAATAATGGATAGCCATGCCGAATATTTCATCATCCGCAAAGCCATTACAACCTGACTTCTGTACCTGCTGCAGAATGAAGTTACAACACTCATCTATGTTTTTGTTTTCTTTTGCATAGGACCGGGCAAACAATTCGTCTTCTTGTGCCCGCTTATCAAGATATTCCTTGATAGTTTTCTTAAAATGATCTGTTGTTTTCATCGCTTTAGAAGTTTATGGCCATTGGCATGATTATGTATGTCATCTTCTCTCCTTGTGTTTGTACCGCTTCTGATAAGATAATAGCACGTGTCGGGTCTGACATTTGAAAGCAGACGGATTCACTCGTTGGCATATTAAGGAGAATATCCAGAAGATACTCGCCATTGAAGCCGATGCTCATGTGCTTTTCTTTGTAAGAGATTGGCATCGTTTCATCGGCAGACATAGAAAGGTCTAAATCAAGACCATTGACAAGTAACTTATCATCGGTGAAAGTGACCTTTATTAAATTGGAGTTCTTATTACAAAAGATAAGTACACGTTTGAGAATAGAAATGAAAGGTACTCGATCAACAGTAGCAATTTTAGTGTTTTCTTTGGGTATAACTGCGCGATAGTTGGGAAACTTGCCTTCAATCATCCGATAAGAAAGGGTAAATGTAGAATGTAGAAAAACGATGTTGTTGCCCCTGATCACATAGTTTATACCTTCGTCCTCTGCAGGAATAATATCAATAAGCATCTTGCACATCTTCTTGGGCAGAATTACTCCGCTTCGTTCTGTCCCATCTCCAGAGTATTCCATCATGGCAAGAGTACTGCCATCGCTTGCAACGAACGTGGTAGATGAACCTATCTGATCTAAATACACTCCATTCATGACAGGACGAAGTTCATCATTTGCCGCCCGAAAGTATGTGCGTTTTAGACCGTATAAAACATTCAAAGAGGATATCGGCATTTTTATCTCCCCGGGTATTGGGGCTGTTGTCGCTTCAAAACCTCTGTAAACACCACCAAGCATAGAAAAGTGCCCTCCAGCATATTCTACTAAGATTTCATTATAATTTTTCTGTTTGGAAATAGAAAGAGTAAGAGGTTGCTCAGGTAATTGCCCTAGAGCATCAAGCAATGTTTTGGCATTAATAGTAAATAGTATATCGGCATTATCATCCGCTTGGTGTTCTATCGTTGTCTTTATCCAGCCTCCATCATCCGCTGCGGTGACATATAAAACACCATCTTGTTGTTCGAACAAAAAACTTTCGTAAGCTTGATTAATTTTGTTTGGCTGAATGATTTTGCCAATAAGTTTCAGTTTGCTTTGAAACTCTGATTTTGATACTGTTATTTTCATCTTGCGTCATTTTATGGCGCATAGCAGAGAGAAGAATGTGTTTTTCAGTAAACAGAATGTGAATATACAGCAAAAGCCGGATAAAATTTGATTTATCCAGCTCTACATCGTCTTGGTTGCAAAAATAGATAATCTTTATCTACTAGCAAATAAAAAACGATATTTTTTCTTATTTTTTTTGCAAAAGGTCTAAAACGGCCCTATTGGCACGATCACATATGCTATAATCAATATCAATATATATATCTGCCATTTTATAGTCATTATTGACATGCCCCAGACAAAAATCAATATCAGCTTTAGGCACACCGGCTTTATTACGAGCCAGACTAGCCCAGCTATGACGCGCCCAATTGGTCGTGATCTTACAATCTAATGTCAAATGATCACATATATCTTTCAGACCTTCATTTACGGCCCTCATGAAATTATTTAGATTGCTATAATTCGTATGAAAGTAGGACAAGAAATAACCTTCTGAATACTTATTAAGTAAGACCTGGAGCTCTGGCTCTATTTTAATAGAAAGTAGTATCTGATCATAATGACGCTCCGTAGAGGTCTTCGAGCGCTTATATTCAATGCGCCCATGTCTCTCGCATGTTAACTGATAAAGATCATTAATATTAATCCCCATCATATAAAACATCATCATAAATACATCTCTGGCCATATTAGTGCGTTTCTTTTCGGAATGAAAATCACGTATTCTAGTAATCATTTCAATATTTATGCTCTTGCGTTTTCTACGATAAACTGGTATGGAGACTCGCTTAAATGGATCACCCGGTATTCTGAGAATATCATAGTCTTCATTATTATATTCTAACTTGGCTTTATTGTATAAAGAACGGATGCCCCTCATATAATTACTTATCGTGCCCGGCTCCAGTGGTTCACCACCTTCCCCTTCTATGGATAAGGCTTGAATCATCCTGTTAAGCAAATTGGTGGTTATTGATTTAGCTTCTATCTTCTTCTTTTTAGTAAACCAGCACAAGGCGGCCAAGGAACGTTCGTACCATTCCGCCGTTTTTTCTTTCTTTGTTTTTTGGATAATTTTTTTGGAGAAGGCGACAAAATCAATAAACTCACTATCAGGTGTCAGACTCTTCTCTATCTCCTTCTTTAGCTCAGAGCAAGTCATATATTGAGTACGTGAGTTTCCTAATTTCAAATAGATCCCTCTTAATTTTTGGAGTAATTCATTTAAATCATAAACTAACAGCTCACTGTTATTAGCTGTGGAAGATATATTTCCTGATTTATCGATAAGATTCGGCTCAATATAATAATTGGTCGAAAAGTATTGTAATTCGCGGTTGTGGTATATTCTAATTTTTATATTACTCGTTCCATCTTGCTTAAGATGTATCTTACCTGATAAAACGACCGGTTTAAAAGTTGCCATAATTGTTTGATTCGCTTTTAAAGTTAAACAATTATGCAATCACATCACCTTCTAAAAACCATTTATAAACTATTTATAAAAATAGAGGCCTTTATTTGCCCCAGAAATGCGTCAAATAACACATAAATAACTATAAATGACAAAAGCCGATGCAAATGCATCAGCTCTACGTCGTCTTAAAATGTTTATTTTCAGCTTCTTAGGCTTCGTCGGGGTAGCGGGATTCGAACCCACGACCCCCTGCTCCCAAAGCAGGTGCGCTAACCGGACTGCGCTACACCCCGATGCTTATTTCCGTAAAGCGAGTGCAAAGGTAAAAACAATTTTGATACTTGCAAATTTTCTATTGAACTTTTCTCTGATATATTTTAGAATTTTAGGTAGAAGTCTTTTACCAAAGACTTATATTCAGAACTGAATTCATTGGTATCCAATTGAATACAAAGTTCTTCTTCTGAATATTTTCTATCTTGAAATCCAAACGATATTAATACTCTGCGGCAAGATTTACCTGCTTTAGTAAAAACCTTAAGAAAATGTTGTGGATATAGTCTGTATTTCCATGCTATATTAATAACTATTTTTTCTGCTTCGGTGGGTATAATAATAGCTAAATTACCTTCTTCCTTAAGTAGCTCGGCAGAACGTCGGAATAATAGTTCATAATTTAATTCTCCGGCATGGCGAGCAGTGTTTCGTTGTTCGTCAGGGCACTTTAATGCGTTTATAAAATATGGAGGATTTGAAACAATCAAATCGTATTTATAGATACTGTCATAAAAGCGGAAATCCGATTGTACTACTTTTATCTGATCTTTCCAAGGTGAATGATTTACATTTTCTTCTGCTTGACTTGCGGTTAATTCATCTATTTCAACAGCAGTTATGATAGCCTGCCTTTGTCTTTGGGCCAACATGAGGGTAATAAGTCCTGTCCCCGCCCCTACATCGAGAATGTTTTTGGCGGTTGTTATGTTAACCCATGCTCCCAGAAGTACTCCATCTGTGCCCACTTTCATTCCGCATTTGTCCTGCCATACGGTAAATTGTTTGAACTCAAAATAAATATTTGACATAACTTAAACCAATTAATAGGGCACAAAAATACTCAAAGGTCAGCATCTTGTTGCAATTCTGGCATTGTTTTTGTCTTTTTAAGTGAAAGGTGCTTCATATTTATGAAGAATAGCTTAACTTTGCAGGCGCTTTATAGGCCCTGTCATTATGACATAAACTTAATAGAGAAAAAATGAAGAATACACTATACCTAAAAGATATGGAAGAAAGAGAGGGAAATGCTTTTTCTGTGATTGCAGACTTTGAAGGAAATGAAGAGTCGTTGATGGATATTGAAGTGAACGAAATACTTCCAATACTACCTTTAAGGAACATGGTTTTGTTCCCGGGAGTTTTTATGCCCGTTTCTATTGGCAGAAAATCTTCCCTGAAATTAGTGCGTGAAGCAGAAAAAAAAGAGGCTTATATTGGTGTTATATGCCAGAAATCGCCTGAAACGGAGATTCCAGAGTTTGATGACTTACATACTGTTGGCACTGTAGGGAAAATTATTCGTATATTGGAAATGCCCGATCAAAGTACTACTATCATTTTGCAGGGGGTTAAGCGTATCCAATTAAGAGAAATTGTGGGTACCTATCCTTACTTGACAGGGCGAGTAGAAGCTTTAAAAGATGAAATTCCGAGTAAGAGTGATAAGGAGTTCCTTGCATTGGTAGATGCTTGTAAAGATTTGACTATTCGATATATTAAGTCATCGGATATGTTTCCTCAAGATTCAGCATTTGCCATTAAGAATATAACCAATCCGATGTTCATGGTAGATTTTATTTGCACAAATTTGCCATTAAAAAAAGATGAGAAGATCGAATTATTACATCTGGACTCTTTACGTGCGCGCACGTATCGTTTATTGGAAATTTTGAATAGAGAAGTGCAACTTGCTGAAATAAAAGAGTCTATTCAAATGCGTGCAAGGGAGGATATTGATCAGCAGCAGCGTGAATATTTTCTGCAACAACAGATTAAAACCATTCAAGATGAACTAGGTGGTAGCGGTCAGGAGCAGGAAATTGAAGAAATTCGTCACAAAGCGGAGAAGATGAAGTGGAGTGGTGAAATCAAGGCTAATTTCCTTAAGGAAGTGGATAAGGTTGAGCGCATGCATCCACAATCGCCTGAATATAGTGTTCAACTCAATTATTTGCAAACTATGCTTAGTTTGCCATGGGGTTTTTATACTACTGACAATGTGAACTTGAATAATGCGGAAAAAAATTTAAATAAGGATCATTACGGTTTGGAAAAGGTGAAGGAACGTATTCTGGAACATTTGGCTGTCTTTTCTCTGAAAGGGGATATGAAATCACCTATCATTTGTTTGTATGGTCCTCCTGGAGTTGGTAAGACTTCTCTGGGCCGCTCTATTGCGGCTGCTTTGAAACGAAAATATATCCGCATGTCTTTGGGAGGAGTGCATGATGAAGCTGAAATTCGCGGGCATCGTAAGACTTATATCGGAGCAATGCCAGGACGTATTATTAAAGGATTGATTAAAGCCGGATCGTCTAATCCTGTATTTATTCTTGATGAAATCGACAAAGTCACTACAGACAGGCAGGGCGATCCTTCTTCGGCACTGTTGGAAGTTTTAGACCCTGAGCAGAACTCCACTTTCCATGACAATTTTTTGGATGTGGATTATGACTTGTCCAAAGTGATGTTTATTGCTACCGCCAATAATTTAAATACAATACCGGGACCATTGCTCGACCGTATGGAATTGATTGAGGTCAGCGGATATATCACGGAAGAGAAAATAGAGATAGCTCGCAGGCATTTGGTTCCGAAAGAATTGGAAGCAAACGGCTTAAAGAAAAATGAAATAAAGCTTCCTAAAAACACTTTGGAAAAAATTATAGAGTCTTATACGCGTGAAAGTGGGGTACGGGAGTTGGAAAAAAAGATTGGTAAGATTCTTCGTAAGTCAGCTCGTCAGTATGCTACAGACAAGTATATTCTAAAAAAAGAAATTAAACCGGTGGATCTGACAGATTATTTGGGGGCTCCGGAATATACGCGCGACAAGTATCAGGGCAATGAATATGCCGGAGTGGTTACAGGCCTTGCTTGGACTGCTGTTGGTGGTGAAATACTTTTTGTAGAAACAAGTTTGAGCCGTGGAAAAGGTGGGCGATTGACGCTGACTGGGAATTTGGGAGATGTTATGAAAGAGTCTGCTATGCTGGCATTGGAATATATTAAGGCGCATGCTTCTCTTTTAAATTTAAATGAGGACATATTTGATAACTGGAATATTCATGTACATGTGCCTGAAGGTGCTATACCTAAAGATGGACCATCTGCAGGTATCACCATGGCTACATCCCTTGCTTCTGCCCTGACCCAGCGCAAAGTAAAAGCCAATCTTGCTATGACGGGTGAAATAACACTGCGTGGAAAAGTGTTACCCGTAGGTGGCATTAAAGAGAAAATCCTGGCTGCGAAACGTGCTGGTATCAAGGAGATTATTATGAGTGAGGAGAACAGGAGAAACATTGAAGAAATTCAGGATATTTATCTTAAAGGGTTAACTTTTCGTTATGTAAAGGATGTGAAAGAAGTCTTTTCTATTGCTCTTACAGATGAAAAAGTGGCAGATGCTGTTGATTTATCCGTCAAGAAAGATAATACAGAAAAGAAAGCTGAATGACATTTGATTTACAATACACTGATAGTAAAAGTAATGCGCGCGCAGGACTCGTCACAACTGATCACGGGCAGATTGAAACGCCTATTTTCATGCCGGTTGGGACAATCGGTTCGGTAAAGGGGGTGCATGTTACGGAGTTAAAAGAGGATATAAAGGCACAAATTATCTTAGGGAACACCTATCACCTTTATCTTCGCCCTGGCTTGGAAGTGCTTGAAAAAGCTGGAGGTCTGCATAGGTTCAATGGTTTTGACCGGCCTATGCTGACAGATAGTGGTGGCTTTCAGGTCTTTTCGCTTGCCGGTATCCGGAAACTGCGTGAAGAAGGTGCTGAATTTCGTTCTCACATAGATGGGAGTAAACATATTTTTACTCCTGAAAGAGTGATGGATATAGAACGTATCATCGGAGCTGATATCATGATGGCTTTTGATGAATGTCCACCAGGGAATTCAGACTATGAATATGCTAAAAAGTCAATGGGACTGACTCATCGATGGTTGGATCGTTGCGTCCGGCGTTTTAAGGAAACCGAACCTATATATAGCTATCATCAAGCTCTTTTCCCTATTGTTCAGGGATGTGTTTATCCTGATTTGAGAAGGCAGTCGGCTGAATTTATTGCTTCGAAAGAGGCTGAAGGTAATGCTATTGGCGGATTAGCCGTAGGTGAGCCCGTAGAGAAGATGTATGAGGTGATAGAACTAGTGAATGAAATTCTACCGAAGGACAAACCGCGTTATCTTATGGGAGTTGGTACTCCAGTGAATATTCTGGAAGGAATAGAGCGCGGAGTGGATATGTTTGACTGTGTAATGCCAACACGTAATGGACGTAATGGAATGTTGTTCACTAAAGATGGTATTATAAACATGCGTAATAAAAAGTGGGAAATGGATTTTTCACCTATTGAAGCAGATGGTGCTTCTTGTGTGGACACGTTATACAATAAAGCTTATTTACGTCATTTGTTTCATACTCAGGAACTATTGGCCATGCAAATTGCCTCAGTTCACAATTTGGCTTTTTATTTATGGCTGGTGGGCGAAGCACGTAAACATATTATTGCCGGTGACTTTACCACTTGGAAACCTATGATGGTCAAGCGTGTATCAACAAGATTATGAGAATGCTGAGTTGGAATATATTGAAGGGTAAACAGTTGTTTGGTCGTGATAAGTTTCTGAAACGACTTGACTGGTACATTATTAAAAAGTTTTTAGGGACTTATGTCTTTGCTATTGCTCTGATTATTTCCATTGCAGTGGTATTCGACTTTAATGAGCGGATGGATCGTTTTATAGCACATGATGCGCCATGGAAGGCGATTATTTTTGACTATTATCTGAACTTCATTCCTTATTTTGCCAATCTCTTCAGTCCGCTGTTTGTCTTTATTGCGGTTATCTTCTTTACATCTAAACTTGCAGAGAACTCTGAAATTATAGCTATGTTCTCTACCGGAATGAGCTTTAAGAGAATGCTTCGTCCGTACATGGTTTCTGCTGCCATAATTGCTGTGGTGACTTTTACATTAGGTTCCTATGTTATCCCCAAAGGCAGCGTTACCCGTATCAATTTTGAAGATAAATATTATAAACCCCGTAAAACGAATACGGCGCGAAATATACAACTGGAAGTTGATTCGGGGGTGATTGCATATATTGAGCGATATGAAGATTATAACAAAACAGGATATCGCTTTTCACTGGATAAATTCAAGGGAAAAGAACTTATATCTCATCTTACAGCCCGTTCTATTACTTATGATACGACTGCTGTCAATCGATGGACCATAAAGGATTATATGATTCGTCAACTGGATGGTATGCGCGAAAAAATACAAAAAGGAGAACGTCGGGATACTACTCTTTTTATGGAGCCGGCAGATTTTCTGATTATGAAGAATCAACAAGAGATGCTTACCAGTCCACAGTTAAGTAGCTATATCGATAGGCAGCGTCGACGTGGCTTTGCCAATATAAAAGAATTTGAAATTGAATACCATAAACGAATTGCCATGTCTTTTGCTTCGTTTATCCTAACTCTGATAGGTGTGTCCTTATCGTCGAAAAAAACAAAAGGAGGTATGGGGTTGCATTTGGGAGTTGGTCTGGCATTAAGCTTTTCGTATATTCTTTTTCAAACAATAGCTTCCACATTTGCCGTCAATGGTAATGTCCCCCCCACTATTGCTGTATGGATTCCTAATATTCTATATACTTTTATAGCTTTCTATCTATACCGTAAAGCTCCTAAATAAAAACAATTATATTATATAAGAAATCCCCCTCCACTTTGCAAATTACAATAGTGGAGGGGGATTTTTGTTGTATTCTTTTCCTCTTTAATCTAATTGATACTTTCGTCTCGCATTAACTGAAATTTTTATATCATTTTTTTCAGTTTAAATATGCTGAAAGATCTGTTGCAGAGATGTTTCTGGCAATAATGACACCGTTTTCATCTAATAAATAGTTATTAAACCCTCGATCTAAATGATATTTTCTAAATAAGACAGAGGATTCACCTTTAGTTTCCACGAAACAAGTGGGCGAAACTATTTGATCTTTACGAATGGTTTCTCGAAAAATAGATTTGTATTTGTCAAAAGAAACAGAAACCATTCTCACTTTTTGGGGGTAAGCAGAACGAAGCGCATTGCTTAAACTAATGTTTTGCATCCTGGATTGCGCATCATAACTTGCCCAAAAACTAAGTAACACATACTTTCCTTTTAAATCGGAGAGATATTCGCTTTGTTGTAGAGTCGGCATAGATTCGATTTTAAAATCAGGGGCTATGTCACCCACATTCAAACCTCCAGTTGATTTGTTTTTTTCTACGAAAGAAGTCAAGGAACTAATTAATAACACAACAAAAATCCATTTTACATACTTCATGTAACTCGGTTTTGGTTAATACTATATTGCTTTACAATATACTACAATAAGAATTCAGAACTATTGATAAACTAATTGTAAAACAATAATTGTTTCGTTTTATAGCGTAGACAGCTGTAAAACGCTACAAAGATACACCTTTAATGTGTAAAACCAATGTAATATAGCTTTTTTTGCCTTATATAACACTCTTGTATAAATAAAAGCTCCTGTTTTTGAGCTTATTATAAATTTAAGCTATTGCTGTTGCAGAGCATATGTTCCGATAGTGGGCTACTTTTCCTACTTATTACTTGGCTATTTAATGTTTTTAAAACTACTGAGAATCTAAATTTTTCTTTTTCTTTATTGAAATAATGTTGTATAAGTGGATGGTCATTCATCTTATCTGCCTTATACAAAATCGAGATTCTCAGCAATATTTAGTTTAAAGAAAAAATAAATTTCCTACTTTTGCATGATATTTTTTATTAATATTGATTATTTATGCAATCGTCAAATACAGAACTTATTTTAATACGTGTTACTGGTGAAGATCGTCCGGGGTTAACAGCTTCGGTTACTGAGATCTTGGCAAAATATGATGCGACAATTTTAGATATCGGACAGGCAGATATTCATAATACACTTTCCTTGGGTATCTTGTGTAAAACAGAGGAACAATATTCTGGATTTATCATGAAAGAATTATTGTTTAAGGCATCTTCTTTAGGGGTGACAATTCGCTTCTACCCTATTACATCTAAAGAATATGAAGATTGGGTATGCATGCAAGGTAAAAACCGTTATATTTTAACGTTGCTGGGACGTAAGCTGTCCGCCCGTCAAATATCGGCTGCGACAAGCATCTTATCCGAGCAAGGCATGAATATCGATGCGATTAAGCGTCTGACCGGTCGTATACCGTTAAATGAATGTAATGCCCGTACTAGGGCATGTATTGAGTTCTCAGTTCGTGGTACACCAAAAAATCATATTGTTATGCAGGAGCAATTGATGAAACTGGCTACTGAGTTGGAGATGGATTTTTCTTTTCAACTGGATAATATGTATAGGCGAATGCGTCGTTTGATCTGCTTTGATATGGATTCCACCCTTATTGAAACAGAGGTTATAGATGAATTGGCTAAACGCGCGGGAGTGGGAGAACAAGTTAAAGCTATAACCGAACGCGCAATGCGTGGAGAAATAGATTTTACTGAAAGCTTTCATGAACGGGTTGCATTACTAAAGGGTCTTGACGAATCGGTTATGCAAGAGATAGCAGAGACTTTGCCTATTACCGAAGGAGTGGATCGTTTGATGTATGTACTTAAGAAATATGGCTATAAAATAGCTATTCTATCGGGTGGTTTTACTTATTTTGGACAGTATCTGCAAAAAAAATATGGTATAGATTATGTTTATGCCAATGAACTTGAAATTGTCAGTGGTAAACTTACAGGGCGCTATTTGGGTGATGTTGTTGATGGTAAGCGTAAGGCTGAATTACTCCGCCTCATAGCTCAAGTTGAAAAAGTCGACATTGCACAAACCATTGCTGTTGGTGATGGAGCAAATGATCTTCCAATGTTGGGAGTTGCAGGTCTTGGAATAGCTTTTCATGCTAAGCCTAAAGTTGTCGCTAATGCCAAGCAATCGATCAATACCATCGGATTGGATGGTGTACTTTACTTCCTTGGTTTCAAGGATTCTTATATTGAATAGTATATTTGATTTATTTTTCTATCTTTGTCAACAAATAAAAGATAAATGAAGTTTTCCGAATTACAATTGAATTCCAGGGTGCTTGAAGCGCTCGATTCCATGCGCTTTGAAGAGTGTACCCTCATACAAGAAAAGACCATTCCCGTAATACTTGAAGGTAGAGATTTAGTAGCTGTAGCGCAGACCGGAACGGGGAAGACGGCCGCTTACCTATTACCCATCTTAAATAAATTGTCCGAAGGTGGTCATCCTGAAGATTCTATTAATTGTATTATTATGTCCCCTACTCGTGAGCTGGCGCAACAGATTGACCAGCAAATGGAGGGTTTCTCTTATTTTATGCCGGTATCCAATGTAGCGGTGTATGGTGGTAATGATGGTGCACTTTTTGAGCAACAGAAGAGGGGGCTCTCCTTAGGTGCTGATGTCGTAATTGCAACTCCGGGTCGCTTGATAGCTCATATTAGTTTGGGATATGTGGATTTATCCCGCGTCTCATATTTTATTCTTGATGAAGCCGACCGAATGCTTGACATGGGATTTTATGATGATATCATGCAGATTGTCAAAGTTTTGCCTAAAGAGCGTCAGACAATTATGTTTTCTGCTACAATGCCTGCCAAAATTCAGCAGTTATCCAAAAATATATTGCACAATCCGGTAGAGGTGAAAATTGCAGTATCCAAACCTGCCGATAAAATTGTACAGGCAGCTTATATTTGCTATGAAAATCAAAAGCTGGGAATTGTTCGTAATCTTTTTAGAGAACAAACTCCGGAGCGTGTGATTATATTCGCTTCTTCCAAAATTAAAGTGAAAGAAGTCACTCAATCACTGAAGTTAATGAAATTGAACGTCGGAGAGATGCATTCTGATTTGGAACAGGCGCAGCGTGACTTCATCATGCATGAATTTAAATCAGGGCGAATTAATATATTGGTTGCAACAGACATTGTGTCGAGAGGCATTGATATTGATGATATTCGCTTGGTTATCAACTATGACGTACCCCATGACAGTGAAGACTATGTACACCGTATTGGACGTACAGCCCGGGCCAATAACGATGGTGTGGCCCTTACTTTTGTCAGTGAGAAGGAACAAACTAGCTTTAAATCCATTGAGTCTTTTTTAGAAAAAGAGATATATAAAATTCCTGTTCCGTCTGAACTGGGAGAATCTCCAGAATATAATCCGAAAGCCCATTCCTTCCATGGTAAA
Organism: uncultured Bacteroides sp.; assembly: GCA_965140335.1. GTDB lineage: Bacteria > Bacteroidota > Bacteroidia > Bacteroidales > Bacteroidaceae > Bacteroides. The sequence continues at coordinate 782,541 of OZ223190.1, read as the reverse complement.
ATGAATCGTAACTTTAGTAATAAAAAAGATAAAAAGAAGAAAAGAGTATTTCCTGTTCAAAAGAAATAGTATGTTTAGAGAATTGTGCGACTCTTATCTGACTTTATGTATAATGAGTTTTTTGTCCTTATCAATTGTTAGATTTATTAAATTGGAAACATAACTCTCCGGTATGCTCAACATTGCCTGATAATGGAAACCATTATCATCTATCCCCATAAAATTCATATCCGACAAGATTGCTTGTTGAAGGTAATTAGCTGAAAACAAGTTTGAGAAGAGTTGCTTCTTTATATCTTTTCCATAAATTAGCTGCTTTCCTTGATATACACAAATATGTATGATGTTGTCATAATAGATATTTTCTACACTCAATCCATCTCCTGAGTAAGAGGTTTTGGCAACTTTTATTTTTGATGGATTTATATAGACGTATCCGTGATAACGGTTACCTGCGTACATAACAATACTATCTTTCTTAATAATTTCCGAACTAGTAGAAATAGGCTCAGCTCTTTTGCTGGTAAATACAAATAGATCTTCTTCGTTTTCGGATCGGTGGAGTTTGACCATCTCATCGGATAAAGAGTGAAACCAGAAATAGTCTTCACTCTGGCGATCTATCTTATAGGCAACAGATGCACTTCCTTGAAGATAGATTGAGTCTCCAATTACTTTGAAACTTGCAGATGCATTTTGGGAATCGGCATAATATATTGTATCACCGTTGATGCGAATTAATGGCATATCTGTTTCATCATCTACCCAAATGCCCTGTAGCATTTGCTTTGCAGTAAGATCTTCCTCGGTAGAGTTTTTCTTTTGAATTTTACTGCAAGAAGCTAATAGGACAGCTATAGCAAATAGTATTGTCCCCCACTTAATCATAATTATCTCCTTTTCTTATTTTCCTATGCAATAATAAACAAACCCCATATCTTCCAAATCTTGTTTTTCATATATATTTCGTCCATCAAGTAGTATAGGCCGTTCCATTGTTTTTTTTATTACCGGCCATGAGGGTAAACGAAACTCTTTCCATTCGGTAATCAACATTAGTGCATCTGCATCCAAAACGGTATCATACATATCTGTCGCATAGTAGACTGTTTTTCCGATCCTGCGCCGACACTCATCTATCGCTACGGGATCATAAACACGTATTTGGCATCCTGCTTCCAACAGTTTATTTATTAATACCAATGCTGGCGCTTCACGCATATCATCTGTTTCCGGCTTGAAAGATAATCCCCAAAGTGCTACGGTTTTTCCTTTAAGATCATTATTATAATGCTTCCGTAATTTTTCGAATAGAATACCTTTTTGTATCTCATTCACTTCTTCTACAGCATTAAGTACATGCATCTTATACCCGTTCTGTTCGGCGGTTTTGATTAGCGCCTTGACATCTTTTGGAAAGCAAGAGCCTCCATATCCTATACCGGGATATAAGAATTTGCGTCCAATTCTGGTATCTGATCCTATTCCGCTTCTCACCATATTTACATCGGCACCGACTAATTCACAAAGATTTGCAATGTCGTTCATAAAACTAATACGGGTTGCCAGCATTGAATTTGCTGCATATTTTGTCATTTCAGCAGAAGGAATATCCATAAAGATAACCCGGAAGTTATTCAGAAAAAATGGTTTGTAAAGTTTGCTCATGATTTCCTTTGCCTTTTCTGATTCAACCCCTACAACAACACGGTCGGGACTCATGAAATCGTTGATCGCATTTCCCTCCTTCAGAAATTCCGGATTGGAAGCAACATCAAACTCTATATTAAGCTTTCTTATATCCAGTTCTTCCTGAATTGCATGACGTACTTTTTTTGCGGTCCCTACCGGTACCGTACTTTTAGTAACAACCAATATGTAATGTTTCATATTGCGTCCAATGGTACGGGCAACTTCAAGTACATAGGTCAGATCCGCACTCCCATCTTCATCTGGTGGAGTTCCTACCGCGCTGAAAATCACATCTACTTCATTTAGGCAACTCTCCAATGATGTTGTGAACAGAAGACGACCAGCCTTGGCATTCCGGTTCACCATCTCTTCCAAACCATTCTCATATATTGGAATAGCTCCATTCTTCAAAGACTCTATTTTTTCATAATTTGTGTCCACACAAACTACGTTAACACCTATTTCTGCAAAACAGGCTCCGGTTACTAAACCGACATAGCCCGTACCTACAATTGCTATTTTCATTCTTTATTCAAAATATTCTGCATGGTTGAATGGTACTGCCCTATCATCTTTTTCGGATAGTACAAATTTCCCTTTTTCCATAGGCCACTTTATACCTATTGTTTCGTCATTATATAAGATGGATGCTTCTGCATGTGATGCATAAATATTATCGACTTTGTAAGTAAATATTGCTTCATTACTTAAAACCAGAAAACCGTGAGCGAATCCACGTGGAATAAAAAATTGGCGTTTGTTTTCTTCGCTTAGTTCTACACTGATATATTTACCAAAGGTTGTTGATGACTGCCGCAAATCCACAGCTACATCCAAGACCTTTCCCTTGATGACACGCACTAGCTTTGCTTGACTAAAAGCTCCTTTTTGGTAGTGCAAGCCTCTAAGTACTCCGGATGATGATTTAGATTCATTGTCTTGCAAAAAATGAATATTACCAATATTTGCCTTAAATTCCTCCTCTTTGAAGGATTCCAGGAAATATCCACGTTGATCATAGAATACTTTTGGCTCGATTATCCAAACACCATCTATTTCTGTTTGTATGTAATTCATTCTAACTAAATATATAATATTCTTATATTCGTTTAAAAAATCACTAGTCCTTTAAAAGTACAATATTTGTATTAAATAATACAACCTTATTTACATGCTGCAAAAGTAGAAAAAAATTCCAATATATAGGGCGTTTCTTATTGCTTTACTTCAATAAAATCGTAGGCGAGCTTCAATTCAGACTTTATCCGTTTAGCAAGAACCGCTGTTTATAACTTGTTGAAAATAAAAAGTAGCTAAACTCGTTTATTCTTTGATTATTCCTTACTTTTGCAATATGATTGATTTGGCAAAACATATAGAAGTCTTATTGCTAGAAAGCGACTGCGTCATTGTTCCTGATTTAGGCGGGTTTATTGCGCATTATATACCGGCAAGACAAGTCGAGAATGAAAACATATTCTTACCGCCTACTCGTGTTATCGGTTTTAATCCGCAATTGAAGATGAATGATGGGTTATTGGTGCAGTCCTATATGTCTGTTTACGGCACTAATTTTGTCGATGCAGCTAAAATGGTGGATTGCAAAGTAAAAGAGCTCATTTTCACTTTACATGAAGAAGGGAAAGCGGACTTGCCAAATGTTGGAGAGTTGCATTTTACAATCCATAATACGTATGATTTCATTCCGTATAACAATAAGATAACCACTCCTTATTTGTATGGATTGGATGTTTTCGAAATGCACGAGCTAGCAGTACTTGAAAAACAGCAATCTGTTATGGCAACGCCTTTCCCACTCGCCACCAAGCTTACAAATGAAAAAAAACATTTCGCCCACATAAAGTTGAATCCAGCTTATCTCACTAGTGCGGCAGCTATTATCGTTGCCTTTGTTCTGTCGTTCTTCTTTTCTTCTTCAGTAGAGAATACGCAGGTAATGGATGAGAATTATGCAAGACTTCTCCCTGAAGAACTTTTTGAAAAGATAGAAAAACAATCGCTTGCCATTACTCCTATTATTGTAAAGCATGAACCTGCTTTTTCATACAATACAAAAAGAACGACTGCGATAACATACAAGCCAAATATTAAACATGTCGCTATTAATCGCTCAAAAACAGCAACTAAGACATCTTCTGCACAATTATCCAAAATGCAGCCAAAAGCTATTGCCAAACCATATCACATGATTGTAGCAAGTGTGGTAACAGAAAGCGATGCCGAAACCATGGCCTCACAATTAGTCGCAAAAGGTTTTGCGGAGGCCAAGGCAATCATCGGAGATGGGAAAATGCGCGTCTGCATAAATTCTTATGAAACAGAAGCGGAGGCATATAAAGCATTGATTGACATGCGGCAAAATGAAAAGTATCAGAATGTATGGATTTTGAAGAAATAATATCTTCCTATTGTCTGATCTCTATAATTTAAAATTATTCTTTTGTTATGAAACGTATCCGATGTCCCAAATGTGATAATTATCTCTTGTTTGATGAAACAAAATATACTGAAGGCCAGTCTCTTGTTTTTACATGTGAAGAATGCGGAAAGCAATTTAGTATACGGTTGGGTAAAACCAAGATGCAAGTGCCTCAAAAAGATGAATATTTGGATGATGATGAATTCAAAAATAAATTTGGCAGTATTACCGTTGTAGCAAATATCTTTGGCTTTAAGCAAGTTTTATCTTTACAGGAAGGTGATAATATTATAGGGCGGCGTTGTGTTGGCACCGATATAGATATCCCGATTGATACCTCGGATATGAGTATGGATCGTCGGCACTGTATAATTAATGTCAGACGCAACAGAGAAGGCCGGCTAATTTATACACTACGTGATGCGCCAAGTTTGACAGGCACTTTTCTTAATAATGAGATTTTGAATGATAAAGATCGTATTCACATTGAAGACGGCGCTATCATAACCATTGGTGCGACGACTATCATTTTGCACGGAGGAGTAACCAAAAGCTAATTTATTTATAATGAAATTTTCACTCATATTACGATGAGAAGAAAGTGGATTATAGGTCTGTTCATTCTGTCAGTAATGACTATTCCGATTAAAAGACAAAGAAGTTTACCTGTTAAAGATAGTTTCACCGTCGATGTTGGTCTTCTTTCAGGCTTATCAGAAGGGAAAAGGGATTATATGGATGTTGTAAATAAACCTCTTTCTCATTTCATTGAAGGTAGCTACAGGCATTATCTTTCTCCTTCTATAGGACTGGAACTACTTATGAGTATATTGCAAGCTCCAAAGATGGCAATGCAATGAAAAATCATTTTATTGCTCCTACTTTGACCTATCGTTATCTCATGGACGAAAATACCAGTTCCGTGTGGACTTCACTTGGCACGGGTTGCCTGTTTTATAGCGATAAACTTTGTAATGTCAATATTTATGGGACAAACACCACATTTAGTAAAGGTTATTTTTGTGTTTCATGGGCATTCGGCTATGATTTTGCCATAACAAAGGCTGTTGGAATGTAGTTAAAAGCTGAGTTTCTGTTTGCTGATTGGTACTTCAATCCGGACTATACTCCAAAGTTTGCAAGAGATGATCCCGATGACTATCAAACTATCTTTGATAGTCATTTTTCGTTTGTTTCCTTGGGTATTGTTTTACAGTTTGGAAAATAAGAATAGGGCAAAACTTTTGCTTTGCCCTATTCTCCTGATTTAGGTATAAAAATTAAAGGATTCCTTTAACTGTTTCCAACATTCCTTTTTCTTGGATAGAATCCAAATCCGCTTTTACCGCAGCGGTCAGCCCGGGAATGTTATTTAAATTTTCACCCCAAATTGAAGTTGCTGCTAAGACGCCTTCAGCGACTTTCTGGGTATCTCCTGTTGACCAAAGATTTTTCAAAAGCGTCATGATCTCAGGAGCATCATTCGGTGTGATTTCAGCGCCATCTTTGCGAGTTCCACCTTTGTAATAAGTGATAATGGCAGCTAATCCTAAAACCAGCCCTTGAGGTAATTTACCCTTTCGCTCCAAATATACTTTTAATCCGGGAAGGTCACGAGTTTCATATTTAGGAAAAGAATTCAGCATGATACTGGTCACTGCATGATCAACAAATGGATTATTAAAACGCTCCAACACATCCTCTGCAAATCTCTTCAATTCTTCCTTTGACAAGTTTAACGTTTCCATCAATTCATCGAACATTACTTTATGGATATACTTGCCGACAACAGGGTGCTGGCAAGCATCACGAACAATATTGATGCCAGATAAATAGGCAACCGGAGACAGTACAGTATGAGGACCATTTAATAAAGTCACTTTACGTTCATGATAAGGTGCTTCCGACGGAACGAACAATACATTTAACCCCGCCTTATCAGCCGGAAACTCTTTAGCGACTTCTTGAGGAGCTTCAATTACCCATAAATGGAAGATTTCAGCTTGTACGACCAGGTTATCATCATATTGTAACTTATCTTTAATTGTAGCAATATCTTTGCGCGGAAATCCCGGTACAATACGGTCCACTAATGTGGCATATACTCCACAAGCTTCTTCAAACCAAGTCTTAAATTCATTACCTAGTTGCCACAATTCAATGTATTGAAGAATTGTTTCCTTCAGTTTGTGCCCATTTAAAAAAATAAGTTCGCAGGGGAAGATGATTAATCCTTTTGTCTTATCACCTTTAAAGGTCTTAAAACGATGATATAACAACTGGGTCAATTTACCCGGATATGAAGCAGCAGGAGCATCAGCCAGCTTACAAGAAGGCTCAAAAGCAATACCGGCTTCTGTTGTGTTGGAGATAACAAAACGCATTTCCGGTTGTTCTGCCAATTTCATAAACTCTTCATTATTACGATAAGGACTGAGAGCGCGGCTGATGACATCAATCATTGTCAGACTGTTTACTGTTTCTCCTTTATCCAATCCTTGAAGATTTACATGATAAAGATCATCTTGTTCGTTTAGCTTGTCAACCATACCATTCCCAATTGGTTGGACAACTACAACACTACTATTAAAATCTGTTTTTTGATTCATGTTGTAAATGATCCAGTCAACAAATGCACGTAAGAAATTACCTTCACCGAACTGAATAATACGCTCCGGACGTTCCACCTTTAGAGCATTCTGTTTGTTTAATACTTTCATTTCTAATCGTTTTAAGTAAATTTTATGATATACTTTTATTCAAATTCAAAATAAAAACTAATATTTTCCTTCATTAAAATATCAATAGGCATATACTTTACGGGAGCTATCGGTTTCTTGAATACTGTGTGACTGCATAGAGCTTTTACCCCATAATACCCTTGTAATTCAGGACGTTGTCCTATAAGGTAATTTACTTCCCCTGATCTTAAATATTCCACATTCTTCTGCAATAAATCATACCCAACTAATCCCCGTAGGGTATGTTGCCTTTCATGTAAATAATTTGCAACCTGATATACGCGCGAATTAAACACAATTCCCAATACAGCTTGAGGATACTGATAAAAAAAATGATCCAACACTTGTCTATTTTGTGAATCATCTTCTTTACTCAGCACGATATCATGTATAGTGATATTCTTATAATGTTCGGAAATGAAATTCATGAAGCCTCCCAACCTCCGTTGCATTTGTATTTCTGCAGGATTATCCTTCCCGTTATTAAAAAAAAACACTAATTCCTGACCTTCCTCATAATTTCGCATTAAGATTTTCGCAGCAAGGTATCCACTAGCCATCGAATTTTGACCGATATAGCATAATGAATGCGTCTGTTCAATGTTGAAATCAATAAATGCATAAGGAGTGTTTGTTTTCTCGAGTGTGTTAGTGAGTTTAATCGTTTCTTCCTGAAAATTGGGAGCAATAAGTACAGCATCTGGAGTCATTTTATCGATCAGACTGCACGCCTCTTCATAAGAGGCTTTATCAGCATGGCGATAAAATGAATATTCCAAACTTACATTGAACGGACGAAATTCCTGAGCAGCGCGTTCTATTCCTAAAGCTACAGAATGCCAATAATCATGTTCAATATAACAGGGTATAATGCAAAGAAATATATATTTTTTTTTAGCAGCAAGACCAATCGCAAACATATTGGGGTGATATTCTATTTTATCCAGAACATTTTGAACCTTCTCTTTACTGATTACAGATACATCCCCGCGATTATGCAAAACCCGATCCACAGTTCCTGCCGATACACCTGCCATACGTGCAATATCTTTAATGGTATAATTCTTGCTATCCATGCGTCTTACTTGTCATTTAAAGTTACTAAAGGCTCATTGCATAAAACTTAAATATTATAAATATTATTGGCAAAGATACGAAATATTTTGTTCTACCAAGTAAATTTTCTATTTTTGTGTTCGATAACGGTTAATAAAAGCAAAAACAAAAAAACACCTATTAGCTTTATAATCAATACTATATAGACGTAAAATATTATGGTAATATATATTTATATACTTAAAACACAGTAAAATGAGAAAATTTATGGATGAAAACTTCCTGTTACAAACAGAAACAGCACAGAAGTTGTATCACGAACATGCGGTTAAAATGCCGATTATCGATTATCACTGTCACTTGATTCCTCAAATGGTAGCAGACGACTACCAATTTAAGTCATTAACTGAAATATGGCTGGGTGGCGACCACTATAAGTGGCGTGCTATGCGCACCAATGGAGTTGATGAACGTTTCTGTACAGGTAAGGACACGACCGATTGGGAAAAATTCGAGAAATGGGCGGAAACTGTACCTTATACTTTCCGTAACCCTCTTTATCACTGGACTCATCTTGAGTTAAAAACGGCATTTGGTATCAATAAGATTCTGAATTCAAAAACAGCTCGTGAAATTTATGATGAATGTAATGAGAAGCTGAAAACACCGGAATACTCAGCCCGTGGGATGATGCGGCGTTATCATGTAGAAGTAGTCTGCACAACTGATGATCCTGTGGATTCTTTAGAATATCACATTAAAACCCGTGAAAGTGGTTTTGAAGTCAGAATGTTGCCTACATGGCGCCCCGATAAAGCCATGGCCGTAGAAGTACCCGCTGAATTCCGTACATATATGGAGCGACTTTCGGAAGTCAGTGGTGTCACTATCTCCTGCTTTGACGATGTTGTAACTGCATTGCACAAACGCCATGAATTCTTTGCAAAACAGGGCTGTAAATTATCAGATCATGGTATTGAAGAATTTTATGCAGAAGACTATACTGATGCTGAAATCAAAGCAATATTCAATAAGGTATACGGTGGTGCAGAGCTGACTAAAGAAGAGATTTTGAAGTTTAAATCTGCAATGTTGATTGTATTTGCCGAGATGGATTATGAAACAGGATGGACGCAACAATTCCATTATGGTGCTATCCGTAATAATAACACTAAAATGTTCAAACTGTTGGGCCCCGACACCGGCTTTGATTCTATTGGTGAATTCACAACGGCTAAAGCGATGGCTAAATTCCTAGACCGTTTAAATACTAAAGGCAGACTGACAAAAACGATTCTCTACAATTTGAATCCGTGTGCCAATGAAGTGATCGCAACTATGCTTGGTAATTTCCAAGATGGTACCATTCCGGGTAAAATTCAATTTGGTTCAGGATGGTGGTTCCTTGACCAGAAAGACGGAATGGAAAAGCAGATGAATGCTCTATCTTTGTTAGGCTTACTCAGTCGTTTTGTGGGTATGTTGACTGATTCCCGTTCATTCCTCTCTTATCCACGGCATGAGTATTTTCGCCGCACATTGTGCAATCTTTTAGGCAATGATATGGAAAATGGAGAAATACCAGCATCAGAAATGGAACGTTTAAATCAAATGGTTGAAGATATCAGTTATAATAACGCTAAAAAATTCTTCCAATTCTAGTTTAGCAAATTTTTGTTTTGAATCCATAAGAAAAGAGTTGATGTATTATAAGTAACATCAACTCTTTTTTATTTTCCCATGGCTCGTTTCTCTCAAGTTCTCCCCCTATAGGACGTTTTCTATTTTTTTAATCTTTTCAGAATCATAGAATTCATCGATAAAAAGACGCAAGCATACTTCAATCATCCTCTTTTTTATGTATATTTGTCGTTTCATTGCCGTAAAAGAGGCAATTAAAATTAGAAAGAATCATGGAAGTCAAATTTATAAGTCTTGCAAGCGGGAGCAGTGGCAATTGCTATTATATAGGAACTGATAAATATGGAATATTGATTGATGCGGGTATTGCGGCTCGCACGATTAAGAAAAATCTTAAGGAATTTGGCATTGGTATGGAAATGATACGTGCTGTTTTTATAACTCACGATCATGCAGACCATATCAAAGGCGTGGGAGGTTTAGGAGAGAAACTTCATATTCCTATCTATTCCACTTCACTCGTCCACGAAGGGATTAATAAAAGTTATTGTATGACGGAGAAACTGCATTCCTCCGCTCGTTATTTGGAAAAATGTCAACCTATGCAATTGGGAGACTTCACTATAGAATCTTTTGAAGTACCCCATGATGGTACCGATAATGTAGGATATTGCATTGAAATTGACGGAAAAGTATTTTCATTCCTTACAGACTTAGGCGAAATCACTCCCACTGCTGCAAAGTACATCCGCAAAGCTAACTATCTGATATTAGAAGCTAATTATGATGATGAAATGTTGAAAATGGGAACCTACCCCCAATACCTGAAAGAGCGTATTGCCGGTCGTACAGGGCATATGAGTAACATGGAGACTGCTGATTTTCTTGCGGAAAATATAACAGAACACTTGAAAAATATCTGGCTCTGTCATTTAAGCAAAGATAATAATCATCCGGAACTAGCATACAAAACCGTAGAATGGAAGTTGAAAGAAAAGGGTATATTGGTAGGCAAAGACGTACAACTATCCGCCTTAAAACGTAATACTCCTTCGGAACTTTATGTTTTTGAATAAAAAGAGTCCCTATACTCCTCGGAGCACAAATTAAAAAGGAGTAAAGTTATGTAAAGAGAAACTTTATTATTCCTATAATTGTTATAAAAGTTTTAATTAATTAAAAACAAACATTATGCTAATGTCACTTTTGTTCTATTAAGAATTTATATTTGTCATTTTTATCATCCTTGATATCGTTAGATCGGAGAATTTTCGATTAATCGATAAATATATCCGTATTTCAGAAATAATAGTATTTATTTAAAATGAAATTATGAAGAAAATCAATTTGAAATTACCTGCCACACTCATGATTTGTGGCGCATTCTTATTTAGTTCTTGCGTTGGCTCTTTTGCATTACATTCAAAATTATCAAGTTGGAATCAAACGGTAGGCAATAAGTTCGTCAATGAGCTTGTTTATTTGGCTTTCAATATTGTGCCTGTTTATGGAGTATGCTATTTGGCAGATGCGTTGGTCATCAATTCCATTGAATTTTGGTCAGGAACCAATCCCATGGCAAATATAGGCAATGTTCGAACCGTAAAAGGAGAACATGGCACATATACTGTAAAAACATTGGCTAATGGTTATTCTATTACAAAAGAAGGAGAAAAAACTTCAATGGAACTGATATACGATAAGGATCTAAATACATGGAATGTCGTAGCAGATGGTGTAAGTACAGAACTTTTGCAAATGAATAATGATGGAACTGTAACGATGCCTTTGCCCAATGGTGAAGCAATGAATATAACTCCTGATGCTCAGGGGGTAGCAACAGCCCGTCAGATTACAATGATTAACACCTACTTTGCAGCACGTTAATCAACGTATCACTAAAGATTCCTTCATATCCACCCTTTTAGAGGATATGAGGGAATTTCTGTTTTTAGAATGGATAACCCACAGCAAAGTGGAAAGCAAAGTCTCTTCCAAAATCAGGATGTATCACAGGGTAGCGATTTCGCCCACTCTCATAAACTGGATTGATGGCTTTCATGCCTCCATCAAACCGAAGAACGAAGAAATCTAAATCAAGGCGCAATCCAATCCCATAAGCTACAGCTAGCTGTTTATAGAACTTATTTAATTTAAATTGCCCCCCTGGCTGACTGTCATAATTACGTAAAGTCCAAATATTTCCTGCATCAACAAACGTGGCCCCCCTGAACTTCCAAAATAAACGAGTACGGTATTCTATACTCGCATCCAATTTAATATCCCCTGACTGGTTCAAAAAATTTCCATCTCCAGCAAAGGAACCCGGACCGAGACTGCGTACTGACCATCCACGTACACTGTTGGCTCCACCGGAAAAATAACGTTTTTCGAAAGGTACCACTTCAGCATTACCATAAGGAGCAGCGATACCACAACCTATGTGAAAAGCTACCGCATTGCGATTGTCAATCATTATATTTTGAGCAAAATCAAAATCTCCCTTTATATATTGGGCATATGGAATATTCAATAAAGTATATTCCCCATTGCTGTTTTTTTGCCTTCCTGTTATTTTAGAAAGCAAAAACATCAAGTTACCAGCGGATTCAAAGTTTAATCGTACTGAATATGAATTGCCGAGGATTGTATTGTTAATCAAAGCATGTCCGGTACTGTTGAACGTATAACCATATCCTGTACGCACAATAAGTCGATCTTCATAATTATACTTTAAGATATAATTATTTTCGTTATCCAGATATTTTTGCTTAAAGTCATTTGATATGGAAGGCATGTAGAGATAACTAATATCAACCAAATCAATACGATGATGAGCTCTTTGGTGCTGTAATCCCCATTTGTAACTCCATCCTGCCGAAGCCACAATCCTCGAAAATTCAGGGCGCAATTGGTAGTGATATTGCAAACCGAATTCAGTTGTTGCACGGATTTTACGTTTGAAATTACTTGATAGAAACGGAAACTTAAAACGAGGAAAATTAATACTGCTTTCCGCCCCTAGTTCTGTATAATTATCATTACTATAATCACCCTGTAAACCCGAAACGGCTTCATATGCTCCACGTAATTTCAGCATAAATGTTTCCGAACCTCTAAACAAATTACGATGTTGATAAGTGACCGAAGCAGCAGCTCCCAAGTCACCAGCGGAATTAGTCCCTTCCACTTCAAAGGAGACCGATTTCGGTTTGCTTTCAGTCAACATTACATAGGCATTTAATTGGCTGCTGTCTGCTATTTGCGTTTCAAAAAAACGGATATTGGTGTATTTTAACGCGGATAATCGCGCAAAATTAGCATAAGTGCGTTGTACATCCTGTTCATTGTAAAGACTTCCCGGTGTAATACGTAGATTATTAAGCAAAATTTTCGGACGCAAGTAGAGCCTGTCTTTGTAATACACAGGAATTCCTTTATAGTGGACAGAATCATTCACTTCGACACTACTTAGAGCTGAAGATTGAAGCACATTATAATTAGTGATGAAGCTGACCTTGTTAATGGTATACTGGCGATGGTTCAGCAATTTATCACTGTTATTCTGTTTATAAAGCGCCAAGTGGAGGGTCAAGTTCACCAAATAAGTCCCCTTTATTGTATCTGCAGTATATGAGATATAGTCTTTATTAAACTTATAATATCCGTTTTTTTGTAAATAATCTGTAATCCTTTGGCGTTCATTATCCAGAGTATTGACATTAAAATACATATCTTTACTCAATTGAGTCGACGAAGAATCCCGTTCCAGATATTGTTTGATTTTAGCATCCTGAATATCATACTTAATAAAACGCACTTTATACGGTTTCCCCGTTGTTATATTATAAGTTAATTTTAGCTTTTTCCCTTTTACAACTGATATACTCTGAACGCTAGCTCCCATATATCCCATATTTTGCACAGCTTTAGCCATTTCCTCCCGCGAACGCTGGGTTTCCTGCTCACTATAAATCACCGGAGCATCTCCTAGTCGACGCAGTGCCCGGTTAATCCATTTGCTCGAATCCCTTCCAGACCAGTTGTATACGTATAATTGGGTTTTTATCAAACTAAACCATTTTGAATTCGGATTTTGACGAAGATAGAGTGACAAATTGGAAGGGCGTATTTCTTTATTGTCGGTATGAATTCGTACTTCATCCAATAAATAAGTGCCGGATGGCACATATTTAGTCGTAGAGCATGAAGCCAGAATAGCTGCGATAATGACAAATATGATATAATAAAAACCTCGCTTCATACTACTTTAGGTAAATTACGCATAACGATTGGCAAAGATAGCTGTATTTTTTTGTTCCTGAAATAAAAAACAATGGAAGTATGTTCCATTGTTTTGATTATGTAGAAAGAATCATATACTTTTGCAGTACGATAGAATTGAAATTATGATATTAAGTAAAAATCGCATAAAGTATATTCACTCTTTAGAGTTAAAGAAAATCCGGAAAGCTGAAAAAGTTTTTTTGGCAGAAGGCCCCAAACTAGTAGGTGATTTATTGGGACATTTCCCCTGCCGCCTTCTTATAGCAACTTCGCAATGGGTATCGTATAATCAAACAACATTTATTGAGGATATAGTGGAAGTCTCTGACGAAGAACTCTCTCGTGCAAGTCTGTTGAAAACCCCTCAGCAAGTTTTAGCTGTGTTTGAACAGCCTGAATATGAGATGAATCCTGAAGTTATTACACGTTCGCTCTGCCTGGCTTTGGATGATGTGCAAGATCCTGGAAATCTGGGGACAATCATTCGCTTGGCCGACTGGTTTGGCATTGAACACATCTTCTGTTCCCCCAATACAGCCGATGCTTATAATCCTAAAACAGTGCAGGCAACCATGGGAGGTATTGCACGGGTTAAACTACACTATACTCCCCTGCCCGATCTCATCTGTTCGTTAGCCCAAATACCGATATACGGCACATTTCTTGATGGGGAAAATATGTATTCACAGAAGTTATCTACTACCGGCCTAATCGTCATGGGAAATGAAGGGAATGGCATTGGTGATGAAGTAAGAAAACTAATTAATAGAAAACTATACATTCCCAATTATCCTGTGGAAAGAGAAACCTCCGAATCACTAAACGTCGCTATTGCTACAGCAGTTGTCTGTGCCGAGTTTCGTCGACAGGCTTCAGAGCAGTAAAGTCAAAGGGAAAAAACAAATATACATAAAATTGTGTTTGAAATATTCCATCATGTACTATTTCTAATATCTCGGTAGGCCCGATATAAGGCTTAGGCATATCGGACATAGAGCCGAAAATGGTGTCATAACTTGAGGGTTCTTTATTCTGATTGGTTTCCGATAATAATACTATCACACCAGGCAACCATTCCACCGATTCTATTTCTTCCGTAAGAGGAAATATGCGTATGGCGCAACCTTTGTCAAGCTCTACAACTTGTTTCCTCAAATAACCATATTCCGGTAACAATAAAAGGTGAGAAGCATACCGTTTCATTTTTCCGCCTGGCTATTTACGCGACCCATTCCTCTCTATTTTACGTATCCCCGGCTCATTTAAGACCGGACGTGGACGTTCCAATTGGTGTCTATTTCGACTATCATCAATTTTGAGTACCGGAGCCTCTTGTTTTTTTATGATGGAATCTTTATCCGACCTCTCTTCTTTTTTTCCCTTCAGAGTAACCGTATCATTTTTTGCACGGCGAAGAGTATCTCTATCATGATAGCGTTTCAGGCTGATTCGGTCAATCAATACGCTATTATTAGCATCATTATCAGGATAATAGACAAATCCGTTCACTGCATTAATAGCTCCTAATGTATCCGCAGAAAGAGTTATTGAGTGATATCCCGATCTATATATTTTTTTAGTGCAATCAATAAGACTATCGTTTTTATAGCGAATTTGCATAGCCATTGTCAAGGCATGTGCGGAATCCAGCCTTCCCTTATTAAACCTGAAATATGCTGTCCAACACAATGTGTCGCGATCCTTAAAATTACTATCCGCCGGAAAGCTGAACACTATTTTATTATTTAGTGTCTTCCCCGATAGCGAATACACATGCTGCCAAGCCCATATATCAATACTGTCGCCGGGAGAACTTGTCTCAGGCTTATTATCACGTAATGCGATTAAATGGTTAATATTATTTTTCTCAGTTTTCAAGTGTTCATTGACTCTCTCATAGATCTTCGCAAGAACATCAGGATTTTGAGCAAACCAAACCATAGACGAATCAAACTGAGCTTCCGTAATTCCATGCTTTTTATACACAGACTCAAGGTATAGCACCTTTTTATAATTCTCTGTAAAAGGGACCTGTTCACCCATTGCCTTTGCGATATGATAGTCGTAAAGGATACTTTCCATATCAGCATCCGAGATCACCATATCCGGTCGTTTTACTTCACAACCGGTAAAACTTAATGCCAATATAAAAATACCGAGCCATTGTAATCCCTGTCCTTTCCTTATCATTTCTTTAATGCCTGATAGGAACTATTTAAATATTTACTATAAAAAAGTAACAATGCAATAATTCCACAACTGATGGAAGCATCTGCAAAGTTAAATATCGGACTGAAGAAAATGAAATGTTCACCTCCAACGAACGGCATCCATTGAGGCCAAGTCGTATCAATAATCGGAAAATAAAACATATCCACTACCTTACCATAAAGCAAAGAAGCATATCCCCCGTTATCAGGCAGAAAAGAAGCAATCTGTGAATGACTACTTTCGTTGAAAAGTACCCCATAAAATACACTGTCGATAATATTTCCCAAGGCACCTGTCAAAATGAGAGAAATGCATACAATATATCCCGTCTTTAATCCTTGCTTTACTATTTTTACCAAATACCAACCAATTACGGCTACTGCAATGATACGGAAAGTGGTGAGAAAAAGTTTCCCAAAAATCTCCATTCCAAATGCCATGCCATTATTTTCGGTAAAGTAAATGTAAAACCAATTGGTAACTCGAATGCTTTCATGTAAATACATGTGTGTCTTAATCAACACCTTGATTACCTGATCGATAATTAATGCCGAAAAAATAACGAGCAAAGCGATACGCCCTTTCGTAAACAGTTTATTCATTTTCTATTTTTTACCATTGTTTTTAGCCTCTATGCTTAAGGTTGCATGAGGAACGATACGCAGACGTTCAGCTGGTATCAATTTTCCGGTTTCACGGCAAATGCCATAAGTTTTATTTTGGATACGTATTAGCGCAGACTGTAGAGCTTGAATAAACTTTTGCTGACGTTGGGCCAAACGCGTTGTTTCCTCCTTGGATAAAGTACTGGCACCTTCTTCAAGAACCTTATACGTTGGAGATGTGTCATCGGTGTCATTACTATCTGCTCCCGTCAAACTGGCTTTAAGCAATTCATAATCACGCTGAGCCAATTCCAGCTTTTCTAAAATGATGGTACGGAATTCTTCCAATTCAGCATCCGTATATCTAGTCTTTTCTGCCATAATTTTACGTTTTTAGGTTAGTATATTTAATTCTTTCATTTCTATTCTTTTATTACTTTTACATACAAAGAAAAATCATCAAAGTTAAGTTCCATACCATCCTTCACTTCTTCATCGGTCAACGTCAATGAGGTTCCTAAAACCTGATTGCAAATATAACTATTATATTCGATCACCGCGTCATCGGTTTGCGTGTTTTTAGACAGTATGATTTTAATCTTATCAGTAATTTCAAAACCACTGGATTTGCGAATATTCTGAATACGGTTCACTAATTCGCGGGCAATGCCTTCACGACGCAAATCCTCAGTAATTGTAACTTCCAAAGCAACAGTCAGTTTTCCTTCATTAGCGACCAGCCATCCCGGAATATCTTCACTGAAAATTTCCACATCGGAAGTCGTGATAACTGCATCCTCAGCATTGACCTTCAAGCTATAAGCTCCTGCTTTTTCCAATTCGGCAATTGCCTCCTGTGACATCTCTGCAACAGCGGCAGCTACGGCTTTCATTTGTTTCCCGAATTTTGGTCCCATCTTCTTAAAGTCGCATTTTACCTTCTTTACCAATATGCCGGCAGCACCTTCTACAAATTGAATCTCTTTTACATTTACTTCGCTTATAATCAATGATTTCACAGCTTCGATGTGAGCACGTTGTTCTTCATCGACTACGGGTATCATAATGCACTGCAACGGCTGGCGGACCTTAATATTCACCTTGCGCCGTAAGGCCAGTACCATTGAAGTCACATTCTGAGCCATTTGCATACGGACCTCTAGTTCCTTATCAATCATTTCTTCGTGGCAGACAGGAAATTTGGCTAGATGTACCGAAACCACACTATCACGTCCGGTTACAGCAATCAGATCCGTATAAAGACGATCGGCATAGAACGGAGAGATAGGCGCCATCAGTTTGGCAACTGTTTCCAAACAAGTATAAAGCGTTTGATAGGCAGACAGCTTGTCTGGTGTCATTCCACCACCCCAAAAACGTTTACGGTTCAATCGTACATACCAATTGGAGAGGTTATCATTGACAAAATCGGAAATCAAACGTCCGGCCTTTGTCGGTTCGTATTCATTATAACAAGTATCCACCTCCTTCACCAATGTATTCAATACGGAAAGAATCCAATGGTCAATCTCCGGACGTTCTGCCATCGGTATATCCGCTTCTTTATATTCAAAATCATCCACATTTGCGTAAAGAGCAAAGAATGAATACGTATTATATAACGTACCGAAAAATTTACGGCGGACTTCCTCGATACCCTCCACATCAAATTTCAGATTATCCCATGGTGAAGAATTAGTAATCATGTACCAGCGCAACGGATCGGAACCATATTTCTCAATGGTCGAGAACGGATCTACCGCATTACCCAAGCGCTTAGACATCTTATTCCCATTTTTATCCAGTACCAATCCATTAGAAATCACCGCTTTGTAAGACACACTATCAAAAACCATTGTCGCAATAGCATGTAATGTGAAAAACCAACCACGAGTCTGGTCCACCCCTTCGGCAATAAAATCGGCTGGGTAAACCTCATCCCCATCGAGTAACTCCTTGTTTTCAAACGGATAGTGAATTTGTGCATACGGCATGGAACCCGAATCAAACCAGACATCAATCAAGTCTGTTTCGCGCTTCATTGGCTTTCCATCCTTCGAAACAAGAATGATATCATCCACATATGGACGGTGCAAATCAATCTTCTCGTAATTATCCTTATTATATGCCCCCGGGATGAATCCCTTTTCCTTGTATGGATTCGATCTCATCAATCCGGAAGCAACAGATTGTTCTATTTCATTGTAAAGTTCTTCAACAGACTCAATGCACTTTTCATCACTATTGTCCTCTGTCCGCCAAATCGGTAGCGGAGTACCCCAGTAACGCGAACGGCTTAAATTCCAGTCGTTCAGATTTTCCAACCATTTACCAAAACGTCCCGTACCCGTACTTTCCGGCTTCCAGTTGATTGTCTTGTTCAATTCCATCATCCGCTCCTTACAGGCAGTTGAGCGAATAAACCAGCTATCCAACGGATAGTATAATATAGGTTTATCTGTTCGCCAACAATGCGGGTAGTTATGAACATGTTTCTCTATTTTGAAAGCCTGATTAGCAGCTTTCATCATCATACAAATCTCTATGTCCAATGATTCTGCGGCTTGTGCAGCCTTTTCATCGTATTTACCGTCAAGGGTAAATTGGGGATCATAGGCATTCTTTACCCATTTTCCTTCATATCCTTTATAGGCTTCTACATCAATACATGCTTTCACAAACGCTTCATCCAATTCTTCGAGCAGATAAAATTTTCCGGTAAGATCCACCATCGGGCGAGTCTCCCCTTTCTTGTTCAAGAGAAATAAGGAAGGAATCCCGGCAGCGCGGGCAACATTAGCATCATCGGCACCAAACGTAGGAGCTATATGCACAATACCCGTACCATCCTCTGTCGTTACGTAATCTCCAGGAATGACGCGAAAGCCCTTATCACTCACGCTCCAATCCCCGTCTTCATTCACTTCAACCGGCTTTACCCAAGGCATCAGTTGTTCATACTCCATGCCTATCAGATCAGTGCCTTTATATTCGGCAATCACCTTGAATGGAATCAGCTTATCCCCCGGTTTGTAATCCTCCAGATCTAATTCTTCAGCTTTCTTATTAAAATGCGTATATAGTAAGGCTTTAGCCAGAACGACGGTGACTTTTTCGCCTGTATATCCATTGTAACTTTGTACGCTTACATAGTCAATTTTCGGTCCCACACAAAGGGCCGTATTGGAAGGTAACGTCCATGGTGTGGTAGTCCATGCAATGAAATACGGTATCCCCCATCCAATCATTTCTGGTTTCGGACTCTTTATCTTAAATTGTGCCACTACTGTGGTGTCCTTTACGTCACGGTAACAGCCCGGCTGGTTCAGTTCATGAGAACTTAAGCCCGTGCCGGCAGCCGGAGAATACGGTTGAATAGTATATCCTTTATATAACAATCCTTTATTGTAAAGTTGCTTTAGTAACCACCACAAGGTCTCTATATATCGATTATCATAGGTAATATACGGATCTGTCATATCCACCCAATAGCCCATCTTATGCGTCAAATCCTCCCATTCTTTGGTAAATTTCATCACATCCTTGCGGCAGGCTGCGTTATAATCGGCTACTGAAATGTTTTTTCCGATGTCCTCTTTCGTGATTCCCAGTGCTTTTTCCACTCCCAACTCCACAGGAAGTCCGTGTGTATCCCAACCCGCTTTACGCTTAACTTGAAAGCCCTTCATGGTTTTATAACGGCAGAAAATATCTTTAATGGAACGAGCCATTACATGGTGAATGCCCGGCATGCCGTTGGCAGAGGGAGGTCCTTCGTAGAATACAAACGAAGGACAACCTTCACGTTCTGTCATACTCTTAGCGAAAATATGATTCTCGTCCCATTTCTTTAAGACTTCCTTATTTACCTCCGAGAGGTTGAATTGTGAATACTCGGCAAACTTCTTACCCATATCTTAATGATCAATTATTCTATTAAGCTGTAACATAGGAGTGCTCTCCTATTTTTAAGGGTGCAAATTTACAAAAAAGATAATAAAAAGAGTGCTTTAGCCGATAAAAACATATAAAAAGCTGTCCTGCGATCGGAATCATATTTTTTATAAAGCAAAATGAATTGCATAAATTTGCATTTGGCTAACGGGTTTGCTTTCAATTCAGTTTTTTCGAAACTCAGTTGGTGACATACCTAAATGCGCCCTGACATATTTCCCGAAGAAAGAAATATTAGGAAAGTCCAATTCAATGGAGATTTCTTTAATTGATTTTGCCGAATGCTTCAAACGATACCGAATGTCTTCCGTTACGTATTCATTAATCCATTCCGAAGCCGTTTTTCCACTTACATCCTTACATACCATTGACAAATATTTGGGAGTAACATTCAATAAGTTGCTGTAATGCGAAACAAAGCGTTTTTTTTGAGAGCTTTTTGATAATAAATCTATAAATCGTTGAAATAAAAGTTCTCCTTGTCTTAGCAATTTGTTTTCAGACCAAATAAGGCGGCTTAATGCATTAGACATATCATAATAAAAAGCCTGAAGCAATGCTTGCATTAACTCTTGATGATAAACATGATCTCTTTGCTGAACTTTCGAACGTAATAGCTCATAGTACTGATTAAATACATTGACTTCATTCTCTTCTAACTGAAGTTTCGGATTTTGAGTGACATAAAAAACTTTATTCCAAATGTCAGCACTGCTCTGGAGTTGTTGTTGAATAAATCTGGAAGAAAGACATAATACTTTCCCCTTAAAATCAGGGCTGATCATATAGTTGTTTACAATAACATTGGGAGTACAGAACAATGCATCATTTTTGTGTATGATATAAGGAGCTCCATTGACATCAATTTGCAATTTTCCTTCAGCACAGAAAAGGAGCACAATTACTTTCAATCTCATTGGATCACTTGTTGATGGTATGGGTTCATTGTTAATCGACAATTCTTTTAAATCATCTATAATAGCTATATCTCCCTCAATATAATTAATGGGATCAGAGCTCATCGCCCCGTCAATATCTAATTCTTTGATTTCCATATTTTCTATCCTTTTCATCTATTATAACATTTAATTGATACGAAAATAAGGGTTTATATATGATTTCTCCAGTTCTATATAGTCTATAAAGTGTTCTATTTCTCTTAATTACGTTGAGTATGGAATAAAAGAACACTTTCAAGGACTTTTAGAGCTTCCATAGTAGCCTAAATAGCCACACTTTTGCACAAAAAAATAAGCAAAATGAGACAAAAGTATTATTGGGTAGCATTATTATGTGTATTAGTTGCAGCGTGTAATTCAACTAATGAGGTAAAAAGAATAGAACCGGTAAAAGTGAAAATATTGAGAGTCAGGCCGACTTCAGTAAGCGGAATCCAAGGATTTTCGGGTACAATAGAAGAAATGAATGGCTCTACTTTGAGCTTTACTGTGAGCGGTACGTTAAAACGTATTTTAGTCGTCCCCGGTCAAGCTGTAAGAAAAGGAGCGCTTATCGGAACGATTGATGATCTCTCTATCAGAAATGCATATAATGCCGCTGCGGCATCACTAGTCCAAGCCAAAGATGCCTATACTCGAATGAAACAGTTACATGATAGCGGAAGCTTGCCCGATATCAAATGGGTGGAAGTACAAAGTAAATTAGAACAAGCCATGGCTATGGAACAAGTCGCCGGTAAAAATTTGAAGGATTGCAATCTCTATGCTCCATACAGCGGAATAATTTCGGAGAAAAATGTGGAAGTCGGGCAGAATGTTATGCCAGGTATGCCGGTCGTCAAGATCGTTAAAGTCAATCAAGTGAAAATTAAGATTGCAGTACCCGAAAATGAAATTGCTAAAATAAAGATTAATCAACCGGCCAGCATCACTGTTTCCGCATTGGGAAACAAAAAGTATGAAGGGCATGTCGTTGAGAAAGGTATAGCTGCGAATGTTTTATCCCGCTCGTATGAGGTTAAATTATTAGTGGATAATCCAAATATGGAATTAATGCCGGGAATGGTATGTGAGGTAAGCATGGATAAAAGAACCGGAAAGAGTATATATATCATACCTGCACATATTATTCAGCTAGATGAACAGAATCGTGCTTTCGTCTGGATCAACATAAAAGGGAAAGCAATAAAGAGAGTTGTACAAACAGGCGCTTACGTCAATCAAGAAGTTGAGATAAAAAAAGGCTTGGCTAGTGGAGACGAAGTCATTGTAGAAGGACAACAAAAAGTAAGTGAAAATACACAAATCAAGATATTCTAGAACGACCAAATGATGAAAAAGATAAAAAGGAATGCTATAGAATGGGCCATGCACTATAGGCAGATTATAATCCTGATAGTCTCAAGCTTAGTAGCTTTTGGTATTTATGGTCTAGTGGAAATGAGAAAAAATGAGTTTCCTGACTTCACCATTCGCCAAGGGCTTGTAGTCGTTGCATATCCAGGTGCAACAGCAGAAGAGATTGAGGAGCAAGTGACTAAACCATTGGAAAATTACATCTTCAGCTATAAAGAAGTAAAGAAAGCCAAGACTTATTCTCAAAGTAGAGACGGCATTGTGTACGTACAAGTAGAACTAAACGACAATCTCAATAATAAAGATGAATTCTGGAGTAAGTTTAAACATGGCATTTCCGATTTCAAAGGAGAACTGCCCAAAGGCGTGGCTGCTGTTAAAGTCATAGATGACTTCGGAGATACTTCCGCTTTGCTTATCACAATGGAGAGTGAACACAAAACCTATAGGGAGCTGAATACCTATATGGATGGTTTGAAAGACCAACTCCGCAAAATAGAGAGTGTAGGTACGTTGCATGTCTCTGGAATGCAGCAAGAGCAGATCTCTATCTATCTGGACAATGCAAAGTTATCTCACTATGGAATAAATGACAAAACGCTGGCTATACAACTCTTTACAAAAGGATTTACTACTACCGGCGGAAGAGTGAAGAATCCGGCTTATATCTCCCCCATCTACGTTGGAAAGTCGTTAAACACCCTTCATCACGTACAAGAGATGATTGTCTATTCTGATATAAACGGGAATAACATTCGCTTAAAAGACGTTGCAAGAGTCGTCAAGGAATATCCATTGCCCGATTCATACATACACAACAACGGTAAGAAATGTATTCTACTGAGTTTGGAAATGAAAAAGGGGAAAAATATTGTAAAGATGGGCAACACGGTCAATCAGGTGCTGCAAGACTATAAGAAGGTATTACCGGAAGATGTGAATCTTTTTAAAATTACAGATCAAAGTCAAGTTGTAAGTGATAGCGTTGAAAACTTTCTTCATGAGTTGCTCATCGCTATTATTGCCGTGATATTGGTTGTCATGTTACTATTACCCATACGCGTGGCTGTAATAGCGGCATCAACCATACCTATTGCCATATCTATGTCATTAGGCTTATTCTATACTTTTGGCATAGAATTAAATACCGTGACTTTGGCCGCTTTAATTGTAACGCTTGGAATGATTGTGGACAATTCAATTGTAATTATAGATAGCTATATCGAAAAACTTAACGAAGGTATGTCACGTTGGCATGCAGCCATTTATAGCGCAATACACTTTTTCAAGTCCATCTTCTCTGCAACATTAGCCATTAGCATTACATTTTTCCCATTCTTATTTACAATGTCGGGAATGTTCCATGATTTTTTACGAAGTTTTCCGTGGGCCATTACATTAATTCTATTTATTTCTTTGCTGGTAGCGGTATTATTAGTACCATTTATGCAATTCTATTTTATACGCAAACCTATCCAGAGCGAATTATCAGCAAATGGCAAAAAGAAATTCTCCCTGCTAGACGCTTTACAAAACGGGTACAACTGGCTTTTAAACAAATGTTTTGCTTATCC
Organism: uncultured Bacteroides sp.; assembly: GCA_965140335.1. Lineage (GTDB taxonomy): Bacteria > Bacteroidota > Bacteroidia > Bacteroidales > Bacteroidaceae > Bacteroides. The sequence continues at coordinate 758,025 of OZ223190.1, read as the reverse complement.
ACGTACAACGATTGCTTTAGGTGTTGTTTCGGTCGTTGCAGGTATCTGGATGTTTGGAAGACTCCCTATACGGTTGATGCCGAGTGCAGAACGCAATCAATTTGCCGTGGAAATCAGCATGCCTACCGGAACGGCAATAGAGAAAACCGCTATGGTAGCAGACAGTCTTGAACACCTTTTACGTAAAGATGACCGGATTGTATCGATCACCTCATTTATAGGGAGCTCATCTCCTCGCTTTCAAACGACTTATGCTCCAAAACTACCCGGAACTAACTTTGCCCAATTTATAGTTAACACAAAAGATAAGAATGCAACCGAAGCCCTTATACAAGAATACACTCCTAAATACTCAAATTACTTCCCGGAAGGTGTGGTACGTTTTAAACAACTAAGCTATAGCGAAGCCCTCAGCCCCATTGAAGTCAGAATAAGTGGTGACAGTCTGTCCGCTATAAAAAAAGAAGCCGACCATATAGTTGCTTTGCTTCGCTCCATGCCGGAAACAAATCAGGTTAGGACTAATTTCGACGAACCTCTTGCAAGTACAAAAATACAATTGGATGAAGATGAATCTACCCGATTGGGCATTGATAACACTACATTAGAGATGACAATGGCCATGCGTTATGGCAATGGAATTCCCGTGGCGACTGCCTGGGAAGGTGATTATGGCATTAACATCGTTCTAAAAAGTAATCATGCTGACTCTACAACCATTCAAGACATAAAAGATGAGAGGATTCCGGTTATGGGTGGGCTGGCAACTGTTCCTCTCCGGCAAGTCGCCAAGATTGTACCGGTGTGGCATAACGGGCAAATAGTCCGTCGTAACGGAGTGAGGACAATCACTATTATGTCGGAGGTACAGCAGAATGTTAATATAATGGCATTAACAAAGAAAATCCAGCATGAAATTAAAAAGGAACCATTACCGGATGGAGTAACGATTACTTATGGAGGAGAATATGAAGAGAATGAAGAACAAATGCCTAATATAATTATGGCATTATTTATAGCCGTAATCATTATTTTTATTATTATGTTGTGGCACTTTAAACGTATCAGTACAGCCTTATTGCTTCTGTTTTGTATAACACTCTGTCTTTTTGGGGCCGCTACCGGAATTTTGATACAAGGTATTGATTTTGGCTTGACCTGCACATTGGGAATTGTTAGTCTCATGGGAATTCTGGTTAGAAATGGAATTATCATGCTTGATTATGCAGAAGAATTGCGCACTGAAGAGAAGATGTCCGTAAAAGATGCCATTTATCATTCTGCCAAGCGCAGGATGCGTCCTATCTTCCTCACCTCAGCTGCCGCTGCTATGGGTGTTGTTCCAATGATATTAGGAGGTAGTTCATTGTGGATGCCAATGGGGACAGTGATCTTTTATGGCACACTTATTACGATGGTATTTATATTAACCATATTACCAGTTGCTTATTGGCTAATATTCAACGGCACAACCAAGCGCCGCTCAGTTGCCTCTCAATTGGAATTGCAATAAAACTAAAACTTTTAATGATATGAAATTCAAACAATTAATATATTTACTAATTCTTTGCTATCAGTTACCGGTTTCTTTAACGGCCCAAAAAATATATACCCTGGAACAATGCCGTTCTTTAGCTTTAGAGAATAACATTAAAATGAAACAGGCCAATCTTAACCTGAAAGCAGCAAGAGAAACAAAAAGAGAGGCCTTTACCAAGTATTTTCCAACGGTAAGTGCTACCGGAACCGGCTATATGGCTAATAAAGGATTGGTTGAGATGGAATTATCCCCCGAATTGCAGCTATCCATGCTCAAAAATGGAGTATTGGGTGGAATTACCGCCGTACAACCTGTTTTTGTTGGTGGACAGATTATCAACAGTAATAAACTGGCTAAAGTAGGTGTTGAAGTGAGTCGTCTGCAGGTACAGCAGTCCGAGAATGAAGTCAGCCTGACAACCGAGCAATATTATTGGCAAGTCATCACCTTAAAAGCGAAGTTGCAGACCATCATTTCCGTAGAGAATATGCTCCAGAGTCTGTTCAAGGATGTGCAGACCGCTGTTAATGCAGGAGTCAAAAATAGAAATGATTTGCTACAGGTTGAATTGAAAAAGAATGATGTTGCAAGTAACAAAATAAAAATAGAAAACGGACTGGCACTTAGTAAATTAGTTTTAGGGCAATACATTGGTGAATCTGCTGAAAGTTTTGATTTGGCAACCAGTATTGATAATAAAGGCGATTTGCCGGAACTTCCTAACGGATTGCGCGTTGACCACAAAGAAGCTTTATTGCATATACCAGAATATGGCCTGTTGAGTAAAAATGTAGAAGCCAATAAATTGCAAAAGCGAGTGACTACAGGTAAATACCTACCCTCTGTCAGCATTGGAGCTGGCTATATGTACGATAATTTAATGGATAAGGCTCATCCTTTCGGCATTGCTTTTGCCACGGTATCTATTCCTATATCCGATTGGTGGGGAGGATCCCACGCCATTAAGAAACAAAACATGAAACTGATCAATGCGCGCAATGAACTGAACGATAATAGCGAACTACTGGTCATCAAGATGCAAAAACTATGGAATGATCTGGATGATGCTTATAAACAGATTCTCATAGCAAAGCTTTCAATTGAGCAATCTACCGAAAATCTCAAACTGAATAATGATTATTATAAAGCGGGAACTTCAAGTATGAGTGATTTGCTTGATGCACAATCTATGTTTCAGCAAAGTAAGGATAAATATGTTGATGCTTATGCCCAATATCAAATAGCAAAATTGGAATACCTGCAAGCTACGGGGCAAAATCCGGTAATAATGAAGTAAGAAAACTGTTTTTCTGAAAATAGATGAACAGTAAAAAATTGAATTTATAAAAATGGGGATGTGCTTATGGCAACGCATCCCCATTTTTATTCTATGAACCACCGTCACTTACTGTGGCAGCAAACCCCGACAGTCTTTCTGCAACTCATTGATCAAACCCTCCTGTTTTTATTTACAATAGTGATTGTTTCTAAATGCCAAAACAATTTGTACTTATATTCAAATTATTGAATATAACTATATGACATTAAAAAAAAACTAAAGTCAAACATGGTATTGTAACATTTGCAACAACTTTATGTAATAAATGTGAAATACACACGTAAAACAGTGCTTCTACCTTTGGCGCTGAATTTATAATCATAATTAATTTAACATGAAAAAGGTAATCAGATTATTGTTTTGGATCACATGTTTGGCAGGCATTACAAGTTGCCCCATTGTCAATGCAGCACCTCTGGCAAACTATGTGATCAAAGGAGAAGTGACCGATAAAAGCGGTGAAGCTATTATCGGTGCCAGCGTATTGGAAAAGGGTACCACAAACGGTACTATAACCAATACCGACGGAAAATTCTCATTGACTGTACAAAATGAAAAAAGTGTGTTGGAAGTATCATATATTGGCTACATCACTCAAAATGTCAAGGTCAGAAAAGGTGAAGATCTACATATTCTATTAGTAGAAGACTCTAAAATGATTGACGAAGTAGTAGTGGTGGGCTACCAAACTCTACGAAAGACGGACGTCGTAGGAGCAGTAGCCAGTGTAAAGGCCAAAGAGTTGAATATCAGTGCTCCCACGGTTGGACAAAGCTTAGTAGGTAAAGTAGCAGGTGTACAGATATCACAAGTAAGCGGTGCCCCTTATGAAAGCACAAAAATCCGTGTACGTGGCGTAACCTCTATCAATGCCAGCTCAGACCCTCTGTATGTCATTGATGGTTATCCCTCAAATGCCGATCTGATGATCAGTCCGGAAGATATTGAATCTATCGAAGTATTGAAAGATGCCGCCTCGGCAGCTATTTATGGGTCACGTGCGGCCGGAGGCGTTGTTTTGATTACCACTAAACGAGGAAAGGAAGGAAAAGCTAAAGTAAGCTACGACTTCCAGTACAGCGTTACCCAGCTTGCCAAGAAGGTAAAATTGCTAAATGCCGCACAATATGCCGACCTACATGTGGAGGGTCATAACAATGCTTACAAGAACTTGATGGTTTCAGCGGGCAAAACTTGGAACGACAGCTACTTCGGTGATACCAACGATGTTCGTGCTCAACGCTTAGGCTCGAGAAATAGTGCTGCAATGATTCCTGAATTCTTATACGACTTCGCTAACCAAAAAGTCATCACTCCTGAATACGACACTGACTGGCAGGATGAACTTTACCGTAATGCTCCGGCGCAACGTCACCACATTTCCGTAAACGGAGGCAACGATAAAATTCATTACGAAGTAAGTGCCGCTTATCAGGATCAAGACGGTATCATACTTTCTACCAGCCAGAAACGCTTGAACTTACGTTCCAATATTGATATTCAGGTCAATAACCGATTCAAGATGGGAGCTAATTTTTCCAATACTTCCAACTGGAACAGAGAGGTACAGGAAGGACGCTTCAATCAAGGACCGATATTAGGAGCACTCATATATGCTCCGGTTTTCCGGTGTTATGATGAGAATGGACAGATTATTAAAGGCGAAATGACGTCTTATTCATCAGGATACGGCATGCAGCAAATTGAAAATCCGGTTGCATTGGCAACAGAAACCATTATCCGCCGTAACGGTAGCCGTAACACCTATAACCTCACCGCACAATATGAAGCGTTGAAGAATTTGTATTTCAAAGCCAATCTCGGCATGTATTCCTACAGCGAAAAGTATGAATTCTATAGGCCTACTAGCCTTTCCAGCGGTGCTTATCAGCCGGAGAGTGACCAAGCTAAAGCGGCCGCCAATGCCATTGCAAGAACAACGCTACAAAACGACTATCTGGCCGAGTTCACAGCCAACTATAACAAAACATGGAACAAATTACATAACTTTAGCGGTGTAGCTGGCTATTCAATACAAAAAGATACAAAAGATGTTCTTGGAGTAAAAGCCACCGGTTACGAAGATAATCACATCACGGAGGTAACCGGACATGGAGCCGATCCGAGTGATATCGGACTGAATGGTACCTCAAAATCCAACTGGACCATGATTTCTTATTTCACCCGGCTAAACTACAATTTCAACAATAAATATTATCTCACCGCATCGTTCCGTGGAGACGCTTCATCCATGTTCGGACCGGAAAATCGCTGGGGATACTTTCCTTCTGTATCAGCGGCCTGGACAATGTCCAATGAAGACTTCTATAAGAACACGTTTGGACACAATTCTTTGCTAAAGCTGAGAGCGAGCTGGGGTATGAGCGGTAACAATAACATTGGTAACTACCAATATACAGCCGAAATGAGTTCTCCATCGGGAGTCGTATTCGGAAATGGAACAATTTCATCAGCGATGTATCCGGGAGGAGTAAAAGACAATACTATTGGCTGGGAATCAACCTCCCAATACAACGTCGGCTTCGACCTCTCCATGTTCTCCAACCGCCTGTCCATCTCGGCCAACTACTATATGAGCTATACCAAAGACTTGCTGTTCAGCCAACCCGTATCCGCCATTTCCGGAGCTACCTCGATAATGACCAATTTGCCTAATTCGAAGATTCGCAACACGGGTTGCGACATTCAAGTAGATGGTCGTGCAATATCAGGCAAAGACTTCAACCTGAACATCGGGGGTAACCTCTCCATCAATCGAAACAAAGTGTTGGAACTGGATGGAGGAAACACCATTATCACCAATGGTGCCGAGCGTTCTTATAAGACCCACATCACCATGGAAGGACAACCCATCGGTATGTTTTATGGTTTCAAGGTAAAAGGCATGGTAACTGAAGCCGATATGGCTGGTTTGGCAGCCGATAACGTTGTTTACAAAGCCAATAACAACTCTTTCCCAAAAGGTTATAAACTTCAAGGTCCGGCACGCTCCCTATCGCAGTCGGTAGCGTTACAGCCCGGCGATATTTATTTTGAAGATGTAGACGGCAACGGCGTAGTAGATGACAATGACAAGACTATTATCGGTACACCACATCCTAAATTTACATACGGCTTAAATATTAGTGGTAACTACAAGAATATCGATTTTACCGCATCATTCAATGGTTCATACGGCAACAAGGTATTGGACGGACAAGACTATTACCTGTTCAATATGGAAGGATCAGGGAACCAATATGTAGAAGTAGACCAACGCTACCGCAGTGCCTCTAATCCCGGCAATGGATGGGTTTACAAAGCATCACGCGGCGGTACACAGAGTAATAGCACCCGTTTGTCTACGTTCTATTTGCAAGACGGTTCCTTCTTCAGATGTACCAATCTCAGCATAGGCTATGCTTTCAGCAACATCAAACAGATATCCAAAGGGCTCATCGGTAGTTTAAGAATCTATGCATCAGCCGACAATCTGTTTACCATCAGCAAGTACAAAGGCTACAATCCGGAAGTCGATTACAACGATGGTGCCAACCTGACACCCGGTGTGGACTATGGTAAATATCCGTTGGCCAGAGCATATAACATGGGAGTACAATTAACATTTTAAAGAATAAACAGTAAAATGAAAAAATCAATTATATTCATATCAATCCTGACAGTTGGTTTAAGTCTGTCATCTTGCGAGGACTTCCTGACGGAAAAGAATCCGAACGCAATTCCTGTTACGAATTACTTCACTACGGAGAATGATGTGGAAAGAGCTGTAAATGGTGCCTATCTGGCCTTACGCTCCAACTCATGCATGGGCGAAGGTAGTACAGCCTATACTGAAGAACGTTCCGACAACACAGGTCGTCTGGATAATCAGTCCAATTCAGGCGAACCTTTTCAATTCACGGACTTTTCATTGCTACCGAGCAATACTTATCTGAAAAGCCATTGGAACGCAGTGTTTAAGGCTATCAATAATAGCAACTTTGCGTTGAAAGGTACCGAAGAAGTAGCGTTTAGCGACGACAAAGAGAAGGTAAATTATGCTGCCGAAGCCCGCTTTGTACGAGCACTGGTTTACTTTGATATTGTCCGTAAATGGGGAGATGCACCGCTTATTGATACTTATCTCTCTACACCGGCAGAAATTACAGCCCATACTTATAGAGAAGACAAAGCAAAAATCTACAACCTGATTGTAGAAGATTTAAAGTACGGACTCGAACAAAGCACCTTGCCCAACCTTTCTACCGAAGGGAACAAAGGACATGCCTGTAAAGCTGCTATGGCCGGTTTACTGGGAAAGGTTTATCTGACCATGGCCCACGTATTGAATGATGGAAAAAGCAGCGAATATCTGAACAGCGCAGAAAGCTATCTGCAACAATGCTATTCCATGAAAGCCTTTACCCGTTTATCCGATATTACTTATGATGATAATAGCAAAACCGGTCTTTATGCTGTAGCCAACAAATCTACTTGTCCGGAAATCATCTTCCAAATTGTATATATCCAAGGCGATAAAGACTACTACTCATCCATAGCAAAAAACAACCAGTCGAAAGGGATTACAATCAATTCGCAATACAAATCTACGGGAATGGGCACTTTTGTCAATCCGGACCTAGTGAATGAATATGAATCCGGAGATGCTCGCAAAGACTATTCTGTGACCTATGCCAGTTCTTACAATTCGTGGAACATCACGAAATTCCGTGATACCAGTGACGCAGCCGGTACTTTAGGTTATGGAGGCAACGATTGGATTATCCTGAGATATGCCGATGTCATATTGATGTTGGCCGAGGTATACAATGAATTGGGACAGACAACAAAAGCCATTCCTTACTTAAACGAAGTTCGTGAAAGAGCCGGATTGAGCGATTATGCCACTTCCATGCAAAACGCTGAATATGCGGCTCACTATCCCACTCTGAAACTCGCCATCCTGCATGAGCGCAGAGTGGAGTTAGCCTTCGAGAACCAACGTTGGTACGACTTGCTGCGCTTCTTTACCACCAGCGAACTGATAAACTATATGCATAGTAAGGACGGTAACAATTATGGCATATCCAATCTTCAAAACTTCACTGAAAAAGATATTTATTACCCGATACCTTACGACGAATGGAAATTGAATAAAGAAGGTATGTTCCAAAATCCCGGCTATTAATTATATTTGCAAAAATGCCTTTAAAATGAAAAGAATACTCTGTATAATCGGATTTCTTATTCCAGCCTTTACGCTCTTTGCACAAGAGAGCGTAAAGGCTCTTGTCCATGAGCTGAAAGACAAAGACTCGAAAAAAGTCATGGTCGTATCACATCGTGGAGACTGGCGCAATGCTCCTGAAAATTCGCTTCAGGCCTGCAAAAATTGCATCGAAATGGGGGTGGACATGATTGAAATAGACTTGAAGAAAACAAAAGACAATCAGTTGGTACTGATGCACGACAAAACTATTGATCGCACCACCGACGGTAAAGGTCCACCATCATGCTACACCTTGGAAGAACTTCGCAAGTTCCACCTGAAAAATGGTTTAGGAAGACCCACTTTTCATCAGATTCCCACACTCGAAGAAGTGTTGGTATTGGCCAAAGGAAAAATTATGATCAACATTGATAAGGGGTATGATTACTTTAAGGAAGTCTATGCCTTATTGGTAAAGACCGGAACCATTGACCAGGTGGTCATCAAGTCAGGACATTCTTACCAAAAGGTGAAAGCTGAAAATGGAGATGTATTGGATAAGGTGATTTATATGCCCATCATTAACCTCAACGCACCCAACGCCGGGGAAATGATAGATGGCTATAAAGCCATGAAACCGGTAGCCATAGAGTGCTGCTTCTCTGAAGTAACTCCCGAAGTTTTACGCCTGCTGAAAAAGGTCAGGGATAATGGCTCCAAAATCTGGCTAAACTCTTTATGGCCTTCACTGAACGGCGGACATGATGATGACCGTGCCGTAGAGTTAGGGCAAACAGAGGCAAGCTGGGGGTGGCTTATTGAGCAGGGAGCCTCACTGATTCAAACCGACAGACCTCATGAATTAATCAAGTACTTACAAAAAAAAGACAGAAGATGAGATTATTTACAATATGCTGCGTTACGCTCATCCTCGCATTGCCTTTAAGGGCACAGAAATCTGACAGTTTCTGTGCTTCAGTTTATCAATGCGTGGAAAGTAAAAACTATTATTTCACGTATCTCCTTCAGGAGAAAGAGGATGTGGATTCACTGATAGCCACAAGCACCGTGCTAAAAGAATTAGCTGCCAAAAAGCAAGAAGAACTATCGAAAGCCGGAAGTGTGGAAGAATATTTAACCGCCTTTAAACTATCTGATGAAGAAATTCTGAAAGCCGGCAAAGCATTGACCGAACTATATCAAAACGGTAATGCTCTTGAACGTATGATGACACAAATCATAATACCGTCCGGGTGTTATCAGCAATACAAGGAACAAGGTACGGCTTTGGTACGCAAAATATGGGAGCAGGATGCCCGGGGAATGAATTATGCTATTGACGTATATGCCGCCGCCCGTAAGCCCAACTATCCCAAGATTGATTCCATAGGTTTTAACATCCATAGCCGTGAATTTCAAAAAGAGATACTACCCATCTGCAAACAGGATATTGAGATGTGGAATAAAGTACACCCCACCTTCTACTCTGTTCCACTGAGAGCCGTGTGTATGCTGCTTGATCTCAATGACCGCTTGCAGGCTGCTGATTTTGAACCTCTGGGAGCAACCGTAAATAGGGCAAGCTACGCACAAGTACGCCTGACAAATTGGGAAAGTTATCCCTACAACGCCATTCTGGTATTAGGAGCCGGTCCTGAAGATCCAAATGTAAACATCAACCCAATTGGAAAGATGAGAGCAGCCTATGCAGCCCTACTCTACCGTAACCATCAGGCTCCTTTCATTATCTTGTCTGGAGGCAGGGTGCATCCTTATCATACGCCATATAGCGAAGCCAATGAAATGAAAAAGTATTTAATAGAAACGTGGCAAGTGCCTGAAAGTGCCATCATTATGGAACCCCACGCCCGCCATACCACGACCAACTTCCGCAATGCCGCACGCATTATGCTTACCCAGAGCTTTCCCAAAGAGAAATATGCCTTGGCTACCTCATCAAAGTCGCACATTGACTATGTGGAAAAAACGGAACAGCTCCCCCAACGTTGCATACGGGAATTAGGCTACGAACCTTATAAAATAGGGAAAAGAATCTCGGAAAGAGTCATTGAATTCATGCCACAAGCCGCTTCATTCACCATCAATCCGCTGGAACCTATTGACCCTTAAGAAGCCAGAGTAATCAACCATATAAGAAATCCAAATGAAATTTCTGTTACTGTTTCTAGCGTTATTGTGTCCCATAGCTGTTTTTTGCCACACCGCAAAACACTATTATATAATCTCCAATTAGAATGGAAACTATATTATTGTCAGTTTATCAGCTTAAGGCATGCTCGGTCTACGAGCAAAACCTTGTTCCTCGTAGAGCAAGTATGCCTCCCTCTACGAGGAACAAGGTTTTGCTCTACGAGATTCTGTGCTATTCAAAGAGATACTGATATACAGCTATTTACGTCTCCTTCTCTTGTCATTTCTTTTCTTAGCTATAACTCCCATAATGAAACTAACTTCGCATTCCTTTTTTCCTGTAAATAGCGATCAAGTAGATGATTACCCCAACCATCAGGCAAACTATCATTAAACACCCCAAAGTTTCGTATTTAACGTGAATGTGCAATATTCTTCAACTCGTCATTGACCGTTTCAATCAGCGTTCGTTTTCTGAGTAGTACGGCACCCCCATTTCTCTATACTTCTTAGGAGAAATTCCTACAGCATGCTTGAAATATTTCCCGAAGAAAGATTGATTGACAAAATGTAATTGATCTGATATTTCTTGTATATTCATATCTGAGGAATTCAATAATGCTTTTGCTTCTAATATCACAAATTTATCTATCCATTCCCTGACTGTTCTTCCGCTGGCCTCTTTTATGACTACAGAAAGATGCTTTGCGGTGAGACATAATTGATTGGCATAAAATGCGACATTACGTTGTGACTGGTAATTTTGAGTCAGTACCTTGAAGAAACTTTGTAATATCGATTCTTTTCTGCTTTGATGCCCCATGAGTGGAGAGACTAGTAGCTCATGCTTTTTTGAAATGTGGCAAATCTCAAAAAAGAAACTTTCCAATAATTTGGATGTAGATTTCTTATGATAAGAATCTGTTTTATTTTCAAAGAACTGCGACATAAACATATGATATTCTTTAAAAAGTTCCCGCTCTTCATCTGTAATATCCAGATAATGAATATATTTTAGTTGTAATAAAAGAGAAAAGATATTGTTCTCTTTTGAAAAATCCTCTAAAGTATCGGCTGAAATCGCAATAAAGAGAATTTTAAAATTTTTACTTGTTTCTATATTCCCAACAAACTGCTCAGGTAAGATAAAAAATAATCTGTTAGGAACTAATTCAAAGGTAGCTGAGTTAACGCAAATGGAACCACTTCCCTCTAGGCAAAGTCCTATCCCAATACTGTCTGCTTTGCGAACTCTATCAATTATAGAAGTTATATTATCGACTCTTGAGATTAGAAATATGTCATTATCAACTATTATGGTATTAGCCGAATTGATATCTACCAGAGTCATCATTGAGTCTTTTGTTTTTATCTTTTCAAATTTCAACATATATATTTTTTTTATGTATTAGCCTATTATGCTGGCGTTTTCTTTTGTTTTTTTATACAAAATATTAGAATTGCTGCAATAAGACTGGCTATAGCCAATACTCTGAATGAGGATAAGTAACTGAGTAATGCTGATTGCTTGAATACCTCATTATCAAACAATTTATAACAGATGGACTGACTGCTTTCTAGATTCATTCCCATACTCTGTAATAAGTGCATTATCCCGCTCATTGCATTTGAACTATTTGTATTATATGGGGTAATATTAGCCGAGAGCAAAGATTGATAAGCAGCTTGTTCATTCGAAATGTGTGTGCCGATTAAAGCTAATCCAACAGCACCTCCCAATTGCTTTGCCATATTGGTAAGTCCCGTGGCCTGCCCTAAATCAGAGCCGGTAAGTCCTTCTATGGCCATTATAATTACAGGTAACATAAATAATCCGACTCCAAGTCCTCTAAATAACAGAGGGAAAAAGACACCTTCCCAAGAAGTATTGGCTGATTGGAAACACATCCATAGTCCAAAGATGAAGGTGCATATAAATCCACTTATCATTAAGTTTTGGGGATTTACTCCTTTTGCCATCATTTTTTTGCAGAAAATCATTCCTATCGTAGACATTATTGCACCGGGCACTAGTGAAAATCCGCTTAAAGTAACTGTCCATCCTAGATTAATTTGAGCCATTAAAGGAAATGCATAAATTGCTATATAGAGCATTGCTCCCATTATAAAATTAAAGAAAACACCCATAGCCAGATTTTTACGTTTCATTAATTTTATATTTACTGCCGGCATTGAAACTTTCAATTCTGTAAAAAGGAATGCAAGGATACCTATGGAAGCTATAATGCTGTAAATAGTAATAATATGGCTATCATACCAATTTTTCGAATTCCCTTCTTCCAATACATATTGTAAGCTGCCTATACCTATAGCTAAAAAGAAAATTCCAAACCAGTCGATATTCCCTTTCAAATGAAAGTTCTTTTTATTTGGGAGTTTCATTGTCCATGATGTTATTGCCGCGATGATTCCCAATGGAACATTAACAAAGAAGATCCAGTGCCACGAATAATTATCAGTGATAATTCCTCCCAATGCCGGTCCTATAGCTGGTCCTACTGCTGCACCTATGCCATAGATAGTGCTTGCAAACCCCAACTTTTGGGGAGGAAATGATGCTACGAGGATACTTTGTGATTGAGCCATCAATGCACCTCCCCCCAATCCTTGGATAAAACGCCATAGAATTAATTCCCAAAATTCTGTAGAGTTGCCGCACATAAATGATGCAAAAGTGAAGAGTAAAATTGAAAAAGTAAAGTATTTTTTTGTTCCAAATAATTCAGACAACATTCCGCTTAGAGGAATTATGATTACATTTGATATGGCATATGCCGTAATAACCCATGCAACGTCTGTTGTTGAGGCTCCTACACTACCTGCTATATGTCGTAATGAAACGTTTACAATAGTAGTATCTACGAGCTCTAACATTGATGCTGTGATGCAGGTTGCCATAATAATGATTCTTGATATTCCGGAAGGATAATCAAGGCTTTTACTAATAACAGCTTCTTGCATTTTATCTTGTCTTTACAGAGATTACAGCATTCATTCCCGGAAGTAATAACTTTTTGGAATCAGTTTCAGCAAGAAGAATTCGTACAGGTATCCGTTGGGTTACTTTTATAAAGTTGCCGGTTGCATTTTCTGCTGGAAGAATGGAAAACTTACTTTCGGTGGCTCCACAAAAGCTCTCTACTTTTCCCTTTATCTTCAGATTGGGATAAGCATCTACCGTAATATCAACATCTTGTCCCTTCTTCATATCGTTGAGTTGTGTTTCCTTGAAGTTTGCGGTGACCCATATATCTGATAGACTGATAAGGGAAGCTAAAGCCATACCTGCTGGTATAAATTGGCCCACTTCGATATTTTTTTTTGATATGACGCCATCACATGAAGCAATGATAAATGCATGGTCGTATTGATCTTTAGCCAATGCTAATTGTGCCTTTGCTTGTTTGATATGCGCTTCTGCCTGTTTCACCTCTATATAATGAATGTTTGTTTGTGAATGAGTAATGGACTGTTGTGCTGTTAATGCTCTAAATTGCTTGTTTGCTGCCTTCGATTGGGCATAGCTTACTTGGTATGCCATTTTTGCATTGTCAAGAGCTTGCTGGGTAGCCGCTCCTGCATTGTACATCTTTTCAATTCTTTGATACTCTTTTTTCGCTTGCCATTCGTGAGCTTTGGCAATTTCGATATTATCTTTTGCTGAGCCGGAATTAAAATTGGCCGTGACTTCGCTATATTCAGAAGCTGAAATTTGCTTTTGATTTGATTGTAGTTCAGCTTGTGCTGCTTGTATTTGAGCTTGGGCCCGGTTAACTTCCGCCAGTAAGCTGACCGTATCAAAAATGATTAATGTATCTCCTTTTTTTACTTGTTGATTATCTGTGAATTGTATCTTGCGGATATATCCACTGACCGTAGTACGGAGTGGAATGATATTGCCATCTACTTGGGCATCATCCGTTGTTTCATGATTCCAACTTTCATAAATCATTTTAGAACCACAACAAAGTACGATTATTATTACAGCCAATCCTAGAAGAAATTTTCTTTTTAGAATTCTCCTCTTTAATGATTTCATTGATCCTTTCTTATTATCCATAATTTTATTTTTTTTGTTATTTATCATTCAATAATGTTCTCATTTTTGTTCCGTTCATCACATATTCTATCTTGTGAATAGATTTGTTTATCAGTGCCTGACTTTCATCATTCAACTTTATAAGATAGTCTGTCAATGTTATTGATCCATTTTTTAATTGGACAGCCGCCACATCTTTTACATTAGAGCGTATCTCTACAATTAAATCATCATTATTTATTAGTTTTCTGTTCTTTATCAGGTCAATTCTCAGATTGTCTATTTGTCTGTTCATGTCTAATTCATATTGTGATTGTTGATTTCTGATCAATGCTTTGTCGGAATAGATCATTCGTTTTTGATGAACATTATTATAAAGAGATGCAATATTCCATTTGAGTGAAACGCCTAAAACGCCCGAATAGTGGGATGAATAATCCATAGGATTGATTCCCGGGCGTCCATAGTATCCGTTGGCAAAGAAAGAGAGTTGCGGCATTAATTCTTGATTCAGCTGTCTAAGTTGCCATTTAGTATTTTGAATTTGTTTTCCGAACAGCCGATAATCAGGTCTGTTTGTATAATCTCTATTTAAAACGATGGTCGGCTCTGGAAGATCAAATACAGCTGTTGTATCAATTTTCTGCCGGGTAAAAGAAGACAACAGAGTGACTTTTTGACAAAATTGCATGGTTAGTTCCGTCTCTTGTTGCTTGAGTTGTATAATATCGGCATCAATTTCTTGCAAGTCTGTTTTCAATGAAATTCCATTTTGAATAGCTAAGGCAATGTCATTTTTCCTTAATTCTAGATCTGTTTGTTGAAATCGATTAATCTTTAACTGTTCTTTGTTGATTAGAATAGATTCGAATAAATCATTAATAGTTTCTTCCAATGATAATATTGAGGTTTTTATTTGTTGCTCTTTTATATCTCCGCTTAGTCTATTGAGTTTCTTTTGTATACTGCTTCTGCCCCCATCATAAATTAATTGTGAGAGGCTCAATTCCCCTTGATACTGCAACTTCTTTCCGTTCCCGAGATTGATGCCGAGATTTTGTTCCATACTTTCCGGTATGTGAATAGCTGATACTTCGGACTGATAGGACGTTTTTCCTAAAGCAGATAATTGGGGAAGCCATTCTGAATTAGTACTTTTTACCGATTCTAAATTTCGGCGTTCGGTCAAATTTAGCTGTTCCGCATACGGATAATTCTTACGGGCATTGTAAACTAATTCATCTAACGTATAGTGCTGGCACTCTTGAGCAGAAGCCCAAAAAGGAGAGCTGATAAATATAGCGCATAACTGTAGTTTGGCTATATAAACTTTTGAGTTTAACAAAATTGTTAGTTTTAACATTTAATATATCGATTAATTTGTTATTGTTTATTGGCTAAAAGTTATTTGATTCTTGCATGATCAATGTAAAACAGATCATTTAAAAACGCACTTTATTGTTTAACAAAAAAGTTAATAATAGGATAAAAAAATAGACTTACTCTTTAAATATCATTTGTTTAATAAGTTGTGATAATTTTTGTTTTAATGCCCGACGGTATACTTCCCATTGCTTTTCATCTATATTAAAAATCATCATATATAACGGACCGGCTATAAAAGGAAACATACATAAACTAGACACCATTGTGATGAACTCCTCTATATTATCGGTTTTAACCTCTCCATTATCATAAGCTTCTTTAAGTTGTTTTCTAAAAACAGCACTCAATTTGTTGTAAGGGATTATCTTTCTGAAAAAAAGAGGATCTCTTGCTGCTTCATGTAAAGCAAATATTAGCATATCTGGATTATTGTAAGCTAAATCAATTTCAGCTTTTATATAGAAGTCCATTTTTTGTTTAAAAGGTAATTCTTCCGAATTTAAGTTGGCTTTGAATGTCCCGATAAATTTGGAAATCACAGATTTCATTGCTTCTTGAGAAAGCATTTCTTTGTCGCGGAAATAGTAATGCAGCATAGCTCTGTTTATCTGGGCGAGATCTGCAATGTCCTGCATACGTGCTCCCTGGAGACCATCTCTTAGAAAGATACTTTTGGCAGCTTCCAATATTCTTGCTTCTGTGTTATTATCTTTTGATCTCACCATATTTGTTTAACAAAAATGTTGGTGCAAATATATCTACATTTTTATTGCTATTGTATTTTCACAAGGTTCTTATTATAATAAAATAACGTATATAAACAAAAATACACTTTTTAGATAAATATTGCCATAACTGTAATGATCGTTATATTTCGGTTACTATTATCCTTTAAATATTGTCCATTAAATTGCTTATTAGAAGTTCACCTATTTACGATTATAGAATAGTATTAAAATTCATAGATTAATAAATGATGTTGTACCTTGATTGCTAAAAAGTCAGGCTTATTGCCTTTGCGGTTGGAGTCTTGGACAAAAGAGTGAAATAGCTATAACTAGGTATTGCATTCGGCTTTTATTTCCTCTACCTTTACATTTTGTTTTAAATTATTCATTTTATTGAAGAAAAGTAAAAAGTAATATGAACAATAAAATATTCTCTTCCAGGATAAGCGTTTTATTCTTATTTATTGCATTGTTGTTTTCGGTGCAAGTAAATGCACAACAACCGAAAAGAAATATTTCGGAACAAAAGATAATGGATTTTGAAAAAGAAAACCCGTTGTGTTTGGTAAATATCGGTGATGCTGACTTGGCAACTATATATCGTAAAGGGGAAGGTATACCGATTATTTTTGTACATGGTTCTTGGAGCGACCACGGCTCGTGGTTACCTATTGCAGCCTATTTGGCTGGACAAGTCAAAAATCCATTGATACTTTATGATCGTCGGGGACATAGTGCTTCCACTCCAGATGTTGCACAAGGTTCTATTGCACAAGATGTAAAGGATGTCATTGCTTTGATGAAAGCTCTTGGTTTTGAAAAAGCAAATTTTGTAGGGCACTCCTATGGTTCCAATATTGTTATTCAGATTGCTGTAGAACATCCTGAAAATGTGAAAAATATGATTGTGTACGAACCACCTTTGTTTGGGTTATTGAAAGGCAAAAGTCAGTATCAATCGGACTTGCAGAAAGTAAAGAGTGAGATGCAGTTAGCCAAACTGCTGTTAGAAAAAGGTGAGATTGAAAAAGGAACAATCCAATTTATTGAAAAGGCTGCATTTGGAGATGGTAGTTGGGAAAATTTGTTCGACAAGAGTGAACGACGAATAATGTTGGCTAATTACCATACTTGGCTCGACCAATCCCGAGATCCGCAACGGTTAAACATAGAGCCTTTAAAGTTAAACAACTTCAAAGGTGACATTACCATTCTTTACGGAACAGAAACTTTACCTGTCTACAAAGATGTCGTTATAGAATTGAATAAAAAGCTTTATAACAAACAAATAATAAAAGTGGAAAATGCCGGGCACGGCGGTTTGGTTACAAATCCTTATATGGTGTCCCAAATAATTAAAAAGTATTTAATGAATTAAAGCAATGAAAAATCAAGAAAACAATAATACAGAACTATATCTGAATATGAAACTCATTGAGCCGTTTATGCCAATGGTTCAAGCAATGAGGATGGCTTTTTATACCACATTACAAAAATATTTTAATGAAGATTCTATAAGTCAAATACTATTTTTTGCCAATAAACATTTTAATGAGGCAAAAAAGATACTACCGAATGTTGGTCCTCAAAGTCCATGGTTGAAAAACATGATTGGAATCACTTATGAAATCGGTTTGTGGAAAAAACTATTGGAATTGGGAAAATCCCTTGATGAAATTTCGGTTTTAACTCAAGAAACTTTAGCTTTTATTTCTCAGAAGTCTATTCCTTCTGGAGATATTGCAAAAATTAGACAAATATTATGTTCGTCAGAATATGTACAGAAAATTGCCGCTTATTCGCAAAAAAGAGAATATCCCGATGATTGGTATTTTGAAAGTGTATCTCCTGGAGTTAATGACAATTTTCAAATAGGAATGAATATTCATAAATGCCCTATTGCTTTATTATGTAAACGTTTAAATGCAATAGACTTTTTTCCGTATTTATGTTTGAATGATTATGTAACTCATGGAATGCTCGGAATAAATCTTGTTCGAACAAAGACACTTGCTCACGATGCTGATTACTGTGATTTTCGTCTTGCGCAAGCACCATATCCTTTTCCCAAGATCGTACAGCCAAAAGAAACTGAAGAATTTAAAAGTTTTTGATAATATTTTCTTTTCATAAAGAAGACATCAAGGATGAAAAATTAAACAAAAATTATCGTTTAATGAAGTCTCATCTTTTTGGATCAGTGTTTCATTCTATTGCTGTCTGGCAAAAACTGGTGGGCGAAAAAATTAGGGCTATTTCCCTTTCTTTGGAATCCAGCCCTTTTTCTTTACTTTGCGCTGCAAAATTACGCACTAACTACGTAACCTTTTTGCATAGTGGCGATTTTTCACTCGTTACTTTATTGAAGTTATTTTAAATTCAACTTACCAAGTAAATCGTTAGCTTGTTGCATAATATCGTCTTCACTACGAGCAGAGCAAGAATTAACGTTCGATTTACTATAAGGGATATATGCAACGTTAATCAATGAAGCCGAATAAATTTGCTCACCAATAATCATTGATGCTTTTTCAGGTTTTAGAGCATTAATGTATAATGCGGTATAATCCTCATAACTTATTGTTGCTGGCATGTATCTTTCAAGTAGAAAATCTGTCAAGCTATTAACATAACTTGTACTTACCATCATGACCACATAAGAGACCTTTCCATCTTTTAATAGATAGATATAGCCTTTAACTCTATCAATATAAGCGATACCATTTTCGTTTGATAATGAGTAGTTTGTTCCAACTTTTGCATATACTTCATCTTTTGTTGCACCAAACAAAAACTGAGGTTCTTTAAATTGAGTAACAGCAGGTGTAACAGTTACTTTTATGGCCTTCTGTCCATTCACGTCAATGTATGTTTCTCCAATTCGTTTAGCTCTTATTAAACCCGTTTCCGAAACTGTTGCCACGTACTCATCCTCCGATGAATAAGATGCTCTGGAATCAGAACATTCTATCTGAGATGTTTTTTGACTAGTCAATTCAATGCTTTTAGAAGATATGATTGAAGAGTCATCTTCATCATCTTTTGAACATGCAGCAAAAGTTGTTAATAGGACTACTGCTATTGAATAAAATAAAATTTTTTTCATGATTAAATGATTTTATAAGTTAATACGAAATTAAAATTCATACCCTACTCTCAAGGTGACGCATTCAGCGTTTTGAACTTGTGAACTTATGAAATGTTTCAAATTCAAGTTTTTCGCTTGCCTAACCCAAAGAGATGTTTACTGCTTGTTTTCATTAATGGATTGAAATTGATAACCATGCGAAGTATTGATTTCAAATCGTCCGAATTCAAAATCTCCCACTCCCATGCCATAACCTGTATCAACAAAGCCACGGAAACAGCTACCTGATGTGTTTTGTGCACTGACTGATGTAATAGCTAAAGCTAACATCATCGCAATAGAAAAAATATTTTTCATTATATTTCAATTTTATAGATTGTATTATCTGAGCCGCATTGGTCACAACAACCCAATACCTCACAGCAAGTTCACAACGCAAATGTAAATCTTTTCTATGCAATGATCCTGCACAAGAAAAAATAATTTAATATTTCTATAAAAAAGTACGTTTTAATATATCTTTCGCAAAAATTAGATAAAAGTAGTTGTCTCTATGCTGCACCATTGTAAAAGTCGCTATCTTCTAGTCAAATCCATTTATATAGCATATTTCCTGAAATTCCACAGTTTAAATTCCGAGAAATACGTATTCTCCTTGTTTTTAGTTAAGTATATATCTTATAATCATTTCTACATTTTGCCTGTATAGTTTCGTTATTTGCTCTTCAAATAAACAACCGAAAAATCTTTATATTTGCGTTTATCTTGACGTGTCGCTGCAACCGAATCTAGCAATTTCAACCAGATTTTCCAGATTAGGTTGAGCACTGTTGATGCACCATTTGGAAACTGTTGCAGGGTCTTTCCTTATCTGTTCTGCAAGCCATTTATTAGTGCGTTTCTTCTCAGCAAGCACTACTTTTAGACGATTAAGATCCTTTTTTCCCATGTCATACATCATTGTTATATATGCAAATATAATGTTCCCTTCGCAAAAATTATTCTGAAATCGGAAAAAGAAGAGCTTTTCGATTAAAAAAAAGATGATTTAGTCCATTTCATGACAATATATCAGTACTTTTATACGGGTACTTTATCGGGAGCTTACAATTTTCGGCTCTATAACGAATTGTGTGGGGAGTCCACTCTTAACTTGCTTGCAATAAAGTATATCATATTGGTGAAATTCTCAACATTAACATACCCTTTGGCTCTTCTTTTAACTAGTTATATTTTCGAATTGATTCCTTCTTGAATACCATTTGATATACCTTTATTATCAAAATAAGTCGTTATACCATATCAGTTTGCCTTCGCACAAATAGGGTTTTCTACAGTTTCCGTAGCTTCATGATATACTTTAATTTTCATTGTTTGGCCTCCCACGTAGTTAGACATTCGATCATATTGTTCGTAACATTCTCACGACTCTGTGTATGAAGCATCTCATAATTAGGCCAGATATAGTTTTGAATCATTCCGACACGTTTCATTCGCTCAAATATTTCATAATAAAATTTACTCAATACGCGAACTGTTCCTTCTATGCAAGATGCAACGAAGGCTAACTTGATTTCAATCTGTGATAATTCAATAAGTTGTTCCATTTTGGTAGAGTATAACATTGTTACTTTATTTTGCTAACGCATTACCTAATTTAGCGCAGTTTACTACCTGCCGTGGCTACTGTATATGGAATATTTTTGTTTGTTGACATTCTATTTCTTATTAATTCACTGATATCTTCATTTCCCATATGAAAGAATCGTTGTTTTTATATCCACAAATATAATGTTTTAAATTACTTCGGCTGCTCTATAGCTTAATTCATAAAGGAGAATTATATGAGCACTTACAAAATTAATCGAAGTTTTGTGTTTATCAAATCGAAAGGGAAGATAGTTCGCCATAAAAAAAGTGTTTTTTATCGTGTAGTACACCTTTTTTATGTACACCATAATAATATTAAAGTGTAAAGACTATTTTACTACAAGAATAAAGGAGGATGGGATTTCAAAGAACTCTTAGCGAGACAGGACCTTCTTCGTACCTCCTTCGCTCCATCTCCGCTATAATTCGCCCTAGCTGGAGCGAAGAAATACGAAGCATTAGCGAAGCAGATAATAAGGAAGTATTACCATTTCACTTTTCAGCTGCATTGTAGATGCATTACTTCATACGAAATTGATATAAGAGCTAAATAGGATTAAATGCATGTTAGCATCTATTTTGGCCCTCGTGATTATTCAGCCTTTAGGAACCAATTTTGCGTATGATTGGCTATTTTTACTAACGTCAACATAACCCAACCATGTGCAACAAAAAAGATCAGAACGGTCTGCAACATAAGCGGGACAACAATTAGAATGATGTGGAGGAGATTAATGAAATCTTATTTTCTAAAATGGGAAAAGAACAGATATGTTATAAAAGAGACTTCAAGTATCACAATCGCAATAAAATATAAGCTAATACTAGAAGAAATAAAGATAGCCGTTGGTCCATCAGCCCCTCCTATGATTCCAACAGCTCTTTCTTTATGACTAGCCAATACTCCCAATGTATCATAAAGAGCAGAGATGGGAAATAGGTACAATAAAATCAGCAAGGTGTTGATTACAACTAATATCCAAATAATATTTTTCTTTTTCATATGTTTTTCTATTTTTCTTTCTGCATATGCACCACCCGTTGCGGAAAAGGAATGTTGATGCCCAGTTCACGAAATTTATAAAATAAATCGTGCCGGATATTACTTTTAATATTCTCCACCCGAAATACGTTCTCACACCAAAAGTATACCGTAAACAATAAAGATGAGTCACCGAAATCATTAAAACGGACAAAAGGTTCGGGAGTTTTCATCACCCCTTCCTGCTCCATACATACGTCTTTCATGGTACTCATAACCTGATCTACATCTGAAGCATAATCCACCCCAACGCTGACTTCAAACCGTGATGAAGACACGGAATGCGTCCAGTTAATCACTTCATTTTTGGTCAGCCAGGTATTTGGTAAAAGAATATATTTGTCATCACGGGTCAACACCAAAGTAGTACGGAGGTTGATTTCCTTCACCTCACAGACCAGTCCGTTTACATTGATTACATCATCAACTTTTATTGAAGAGTCTATTAATAAAATAATTCCCGAAACAAAATCGCTGAAAAGATTTTGTAATCCCAAACCAACTCCGACCAAAAGAGCAGCTGAACCGGCAAGTACTATTTTAAAATTGAAACCTAATAGATCTAAAGCCCATCCAAAAGCTACGATAATAATGAGGTAATGGCTGAGATTATTAAGAGAATACTTTTTCCCGATATCCAAATGTCTAGATTTATATATTGCTCTTTTTATAAGGTGTAATAACACGAAGGTTATGGCAGCAACAGCTATCAACTGTATTACCGTTAATGTCGTAATATTTGTTGTCTTACTTATCTTTAAAATCGAATAATTTAATATCTCCTGCAGGCTATTGGCTTCTTTCATAGGGCTTTGATATAATAATGAACTAATTTTGATATGAAGATAATAAAAATATCTAAGTTGTAGCAATTCTATATCTATTTCATAAAAAGAAAGAACTCTAATGTCTATCCCCCCACCAAATATTAAAGGGAATATAATACTAAAATAGAAGGAACGGGAAATAGAAATGTCCCTCCTTATAATAGCTTATAGCGAGAGACATTTCTTTCTTGATTTCAATAATCAGTGCCCTAACCCCAGTGCTTAAATATCTTGAATATCAATCAAAACCCGTTGCAAATCTTTATCATCAGAGCTGCTACCGTATAATAATTCATATTGCCCGGTCCTCACTCTCATTATATTGTCCGAAGAATCAAAAGTTTCAAAAGCTTCAGAAGGGAGTTGCACCTCTATGCTCTTAACTTCACCTGCTTTTAAATTAACCCGTTTGAATCCGCGCAAGCTCTTTAAGGGCCCCTCATTGTCTTTTATTCTACGAATATAGATCTGTACTATTTCAGTACCATCGCATTTTCCTGTGTTAGTGACAGGTACAGTTAGCATGCATGGTTCACCTTTCTTCAAACTACTTTTATCCATATGGGCTTTACCTATGGCAAATGTCGTGTAGCTTAAACCGTAACCAAAAGGGAAAAGTGGCTTTTCGGTCATATAACGATAAGTGCGACCTTTCATGGAGTAGTCTTCAAAATCAGGTACTTGCTTAATGCTTTTATAGAATGTGATAGGTAGTTTTCCCGATGGATTATAATCTCCGAATAAAACATCGGCAACCGCTTGTCCACCGGATTCTCCTCCATACCATGCTTGCAGAATTGCATCACAGCTCTCCGTTTCCGGTACTAGTCCAACAGCTGATCCTGAACAATTAACAAAAATCACCTTTTTCCCGGCTGCTTTCAAGGTCTTCAAACAATTTCGTTGCACTGCCGGTAATTCAATATCCGTACGATCTCCGCCTTTAAATCCGGGCAAGTTAACAGGCATTTCTTCTCCCTCGAGAAGAGTGGACAATCCTCCTACAAATACCACAACGCCTACGTCGTGCAACTTTTTAAGAAGGTTGTCATAATTGATATTAACTTCCTTGCCGAAATTGAATTCAAGATTGGCCTGCCAGTCGTTCAACTGCGTATAGTTAAGTTCTATGTGGTATTTTTCCCCTTTCTCGACTTTATAAGGAACCCGTGTTGGTACTGTACGCCAGTTATTTATTCTTTTAATCGACTTACCATTTACAATCAATTCTGAATAGCCTGTCGCCCCCACTTTAAACACAATCTCCTCACTCTGTTTAGCTTCAAATTCTGTTTCATATTTAGCTGAGAAATCCACCAATTTGACTCCGGATGCAAATTCATGTTCTCCGGCGGTAGTCATTTTAATGGGATTGGTGATATATTCTGTAGTCACAGCCTTACCCTTACGATCTTTATTGTTCCAGAATGTAGCTAGAAACCCTTTCTTCCCGGAGAAGTTACATTGGTCAAAATAAGATTCGGTAACTTTATCTTCCACAAGATCACAAGCCTTATCATAGACAATGAAGTTTTCCGGCACTTTTGTCTTTATCCCATCTAATATAGTAATTGTCCGAATGGGCTTACCATTGTAGTTTCCCCAAAGGACAGGCTCATTATCGGCATTAGGGCCAACCACTGCAATTCTGTCGATTGATTTATTCAGTGGCAAAAGGTGATTTTTATTTTGTAATAGGGTCATAGACTCCTGAGCCATATCCAATGCTAACTTCCGATGCTCTTTATTGTTTACCACGGACATGGGGATTTTAGCCCAAGGTACCAGCTTGTCCTGATCAAAATCGCCAAGATCAAATCGCCCAATAAGTACTCTGCGTAAATGTTTATTAATTTCCTGCTCGGATATCAGACCTTGTTTTACGGCTTCCGGCAGTTTTTTATAAGCATATCCCGACCAGACACATTCTACGTCAGTACCCGCTAAAGCTCCTTTAGCCGCCGCATCAGTTGCATTGGCAGAGACTTTGTGAGTGGTGTAAAAATCAGTAATCGCCCCACAATCGGAAACAACCAGATATTTAAATCCCCAATCTTCTCGCAGGATCTGTTGGAGTAGACGGTTATTACCGCAACAAGGCTCATTATCTAAACGCTGATAAGCACACATTACCTCCCGTACATCTGCTTTCTGTACCAAAGCTTTGAAAGCCGGCAGGTAAGTTTCCCACAAGTCGCGTGGACTGACATGATCAAGATTTAATGTGTGCCTGCTCCACTCCGGTCCGGAATGTACGGCAAAATGCTTAGCACACGCTAATAATTTTTTGTATCGCGCACTGTCAGGTCCCTGTAACCCTTTTACTACTGCCACTCCCATACGTGAAGTCAGATACGGGTCTTCTCCATAAGTTTCTTGCCCGCGTCCCCAACGTGGATCACGGAAAATATTAACATTGGGTGTCCAGACTGATAAACTTAAAAAGCGTTTATTTTCCTGCCCATTGCGTAGCATATTATGATATTTAGCCCTCGTCTCGTCAGATGCCGCATCAAAGATGTGATATAGAAGGCCATCATTGAAAGAAGCTGCCATACCAATTGGTTCCGGAAAGACTGTCACACTATCGTTGTTTGCCAATCCATGCAGGGCCTCACTCCACCAGTTGAATTTTCTTATGCCCAATCGTGGTACCGCATCGGAAACATCACACATCAGGGCCACTTTTTCATCTAACGTCAGGCGAGAGATTAAATCATTGGCCCTCTCTTCGGAACTCAAGGTCGAATTCTGATAAGGGAGTACTTGCTTGCTAAACGCCAAAGACGTCATACCAAGCCATGCAATTAATACGATGTACTTTAATTGATTTTTCATTTTTATTGTATTTCATGTTTTAGATTAAACTCGTTGTTTCTTCCGCTAAAAAGAATTATATAAGTATTAACACATTAAGATGGGATACTTAGATCACTCGTTTTTCCTATTGTTACAGTATACTTATAATTGTTTCTACAAAACAAACAGGGCTACTTATCTTCCTATTTAATAAATACCCAATTATCAAAGTTAAATAGCTTAATTCCTTTTCGACCTTTAAACACAAAATAGATATCATGTACTCCGGTAATATTCTCAACGACTTTAGCTTCAACAGTTTTCCATACTTCCCAGCCTCCGGTATGGGGAACATTCAGTGTAGCAACTAATTTTCCACCAATACTATCTGAATGCACTTCAATATGGCCACCACGCAGGGCACTTGCAACTGTAGCTTTTATGTTTTTAGGAGAAACATTGCCAAAATCAACTGCCCGTACTTTGGTGTAATCACCCTCTTGAATTTCAGAAACATAGACTCCCGTTTTATCATTGGATTCCGTTTTAACTCCTTGAGAGAAAGCAATAGTTTCCGCCTCTACACAATGATAAGGATTTAAGGTACCTACCGGCTTTACTCCTTCCCTAGTCATATAAATGAGAGGAAAAGTTCCATCAGCATTATAAGCAAATTCCTCGATCGCCGTGGAGCGGTTAAAACCACCTCCCCCAGGCAGCATCCCCGTATGATAGAAGAAGTAAGATTTCCCTTTGAAATCAATAACTCCACAATGGTTGGTAAAGCTGTGAGTATCCTGTAAAGGCATAATCTCTCCCATATATTTCCATGGGCCGGTAGGATGATTGCTCATCGAATAAGAAATATGTTCAGGAATCCCTCCTGCCGCATATAGTAAATAATACTTCCCGTTTCTTTTATAGAACCAAGGACCTTCCACATATACATCTTTATATTTTACTCCCTTTTTTCTTAGATTCATAGCTGGGGATCCAAATCCTTCTTCCGTCATTGCTATTTCCATCACATTTCCCGAATATGATATCATATTCTCATTCAATTTCACATAAAAAGCGGTGGGATTTCCAAAATACAAATAAGCTTGTCCGTCATCGTCAATAAAAACCGTAGGATCTATATATGCCCAATTTCCGGTAACTAAAGGTTTGCCAATCGCATCAACAAACGGTCCCGTTGGCTTTTGAGACACTGCTACACCAATAGCCATCGCATTCGTGGCTTTATCCACACAACATACATACCAGTAGAATTTTCCATTACGCTCAATACACTGCGATGCCCAAGCCCTATCCTTAGCCCATTTGAATGTTTCCAAGGCTATCGGAGATCCATAATCCGTCCAGTTCACCATATCGGTAGAAGAATAGCAACGCCATTCTA
Organism: uncultured Bacteroides sp.; assembly: GCA_965140335.1. Lineage (GTDB taxonomy): Bacteria > Bacteroidota > Bacteroidia > Bacteroidales > Bacteroidaceae > Bacteroides. The sequence goes on along the minus strand of OZ223190.1, from coordinate 730,804 downwards.
GCATACTGAAAAAAGAATTGGGACCATCTTCATCATGCCCTGTATAAAGGTAAACGGTATTATTATATACCATCGGAGCAGGGTCCGGTGTACACCATGTTTGTATAATGGGATTTTGTGCTTTCGTTTGAATGATTCCTGCCAGTGTGATGACAGTTAATAAGAATTTTATTTTCATTGGTATTATTTTTAGAAGAGGTTAATCTTTAATATATATAACCTATTTATCATATAGGTATCTCCCGGGGAAAACAACGAGATACTTCGTAATTAGTTCTATTAATCAGAGCAAGAGAAATTCACCTCCCCTAAATAGAACAATAAATTTATTTCTGTTTTAATGAAGAATTTAATAATAAAAGCATTTGCTTTGCATACCGCTTTCCTATCTCACGATATCCCTCGGCCGTAAAATGCAAGTGATCAGGAATACCTGTGCAACCGGCAGAAGGAATAACATAACAATTGGGTATGTAAGTCGGCAAAGTATCTATAATGGCATTCATGCTGGCACATGCGCCACCCTGATCTTTATTTAATAGCTCGCCTGCAAGCAAAGGTACCGAGTTGGGTTTCATATCCAGATCCTTCAGAAGATTATTATATATATTCTTCACCTTTTGTGGCCAAATACTATCATTGGTATTTGATTCCCCTTGATGCAATAAAATCCCCTTTATGACCCCGACTTTCTGTGCTATTTTTCCCATTTCAACCAAACGTCCGTAAGGATTCCCATCATACTCTTTTATCATATTAAGCATCCATCCGGGAGCTGTCTTTACATAAGATTCATAACCGTTTTTATCAAATAATTCGATTTTACAACCTCCAACAGCCACATTTATAACTCCTATTCTTATGTTCTCAGGAAGGGCGGTAACTAATGTACGACCAAAATAATCAGCCGGAGTCAATCCGGTATGACAACGCGCCAAAGGTGGAACAGCTGTATACCAATTTCCTTTGGTACGTCCTAAATCGGGACAATCTACAGCTGACAACACCTGAAAACGAGGACTCACGCCAACAGTATCTTGTGCTTCAATTCGCGCATGTCCTTCCATATTAGATTGTCCAAAACAGAGAAAGACATAAAAATCAGGATCCTGGGCAAACAGATTCAGATTAAAAAGGAGTAATAGCCCTGTTATAAAAAAGAGTCTCATTGTTTAATGTTTTAATATCAAATATCATTTTTAAAAATTCGTTGAAGCAAATGTAAAAACTCTATTTGATCTTTATCTTCATAAAAGTTACACATTCTTGTCTTCTTGTTACATTATTCTTTTTTTATTTCAAATGACCGAACCAAACAAGAATTTAGCCTTTAATCTTCATCTTCAAACTACTTAATTAGAGCCACAAATCCCCCTCTTGGCTTGCACGCTATCTGGATAGCCGTCTGCTTATCTTTTATCGAAACATTTTCCCGGATTGTAAAACTATGCTTTTGAACTCCATCTTCAAAAATTGTCATTGTTTTGCCTGCTCCGGTTAAATTACCGGGAACAAAATCCAAAGGCAGAGGTTGGTCTGTGCCGTTTAAACCGGCCACATACCAAATATTGCCTTTGCGACGAGCTATTACAATGTTTTTTCCGGGGTAACCTGAAAGAAGTTTAGTATCATCCCAAGCCGTAGGTAAAATGGACAGAAGCTTTTTAACCGGTTCGGGCATGGCATAATAAACGGAAGGACGATCCGGACGATGTTGTAAAGCTGATTCAAAGACTACCATTAGTGCCAATTCGTGTCCATGTGTTGTGATATGCGGGTGCTGTGAATCAGAGAAGGTTCCGGGAGTGTAATCCATTGGACCGACTACATTTCTCGTAAAGGGTAAAGTCGTATTATGTACGGCTGCTTTATTGGTCAGCACAGGGGCATTGTTATACCATTCCGCACCATAAACTCCTTCCACAGTCATCATATTAGGGTAAGTGCGTTGCCATCCACGTGGAATAGTTGCACCATGAAATACGAGCATTAGCTTGAAGCGGGCTGCATCTTCAAGTAAATCAAGGTAATAATTCATCATATCCACTTTATCACCGGCAAAAAAGTCTACTTTAATTCCCACTACTCCTATTTTATTTAACCATGCGAATTCTTTTTCTCGTCTAGCTTTGCTATTAAGATGATCCAGCGGACCAGGGGCACCGACTCCAACCCAACTTGTACCTGAATTATACCATAACATAGGTTTAACTTTCTTTTGTAATGCATATTTTATAGCATCTTCCACATTGCCCCCATTCGTCATCACATCCCATTTCCAATCGATTAAATCATAGGTCCATCCCATCTTTGAAGCTAGGTCTATGTAAGATTTCACCTGTTGGAAGTCATTAGATCCATTATTGGAAGCCCAATATATCCATGCGACATTTCCCGGAATAATCCAACTGGAATCAAAAATTCGAGAAGGTTCCGATAAATCGGTTACCAGAGTGGATTCAACGATATTCGCTAAAGAGCCTATAATTAATACGCGCCATGGTGATTCCCAAGATCCGCTTATAGGCAATTTAGAATCTGCCGGTTGAACCCGGTATTGCTCAGCTGTTACCTGATTGTCCAGCCAAGAAGCGCAATGGTCGCGTAAAATATTTGCTTCTGTGATCAATGCAAATAAAGAGTCATGAGGCTCCACAAGAGCTGGATAACCCCACTTTCCGGATTTGCCTTCAATGATTTCGGGATAAAAGCCTTCATAGCTAGGATCATATTGTTGCATCCATCTCTTTGTCCCTTCAGCAAGAGGATAAGTTGTAAATTCAGCTGTTATATTTTCGCCTTTCAGAGCCTTTAAATGGTATTTGAATGCCACTCCATCATTATATGCCCTGAGAATTACGTCTAAAGTCTGTCCTTCCTTATTTTCAAAAGTAAAGGTCTGCTCTGTTCCTTGATTTTGGCAATGACTACGTTTACCCGTAAGCATCCGATAATCACTGACCACATGTCTTTGAGGACTAACAGTTCGTAATTTTAAGTTTTGAAACCAATTTCTCTGATCCGTTTTTAATCCCAATTTAACACTAGAAAATAAAGGAAGCAGCTTATCTTCATGTATGTATTTCACATTAAAAAAAGCCTCTCCGTATCCGCTTGTTGAATTCTCAATTCCCAATTCAATCTTTATATCCTTATTGGGTGAAACTAAATCAACTTTTTGCGCAGGCAATGAGATGCAGGCTCCTAACAAAAAAGAGAGAATAAGTGCGTGTTTTTCTTTTATCATAATAGTTTGTTAATAAAAAATATAAATAATAATTCTTGTTTTACTTATTTTCTTAAAATTCTAAGATCAAAAACACCTCCTGCGGTGTTCTGGGGAAGTGACTGAAACTTCACACGGACTTGTTTCTTTCCTTTTACCATAGAATCTGGAATGGCATAAACAACGTCTTTAAACATTGATTGATTCCATCGTCCGGTATTATCCTCAGTAACAAGCTTTTTATCATCAATATAAATCTCAAATTTCCGAGCTCCCCACTCTGCTCCCCAATAACGTACAAATAAACTTAGCCCGGTTTCTGAATTTGTATTCATATCATAGCTAAACCAACCCTCATCATGTGCTTCTCTGTAAAACTGGTTCGACGTATTGCCGGTCTGCGACTTTTCTTTCTGCATTGCATGGTCGGTTTCGGGTTGCTGCTCTCCGGTAGCAACATGATCAATGGTATGATCTTCAAGTTCTAACCTTTTTTTCTCAATATTAGATAAAGAATCCATATATGCCTTATAGCCCGAATTAGTCAAAGCTAACCAATACATCATATAACGGGAATCATGAATTTGGTAGAAAGGCTCCAATTCGGAATGAATAGGATTAATCATTTTCACATCCAGTTTAAAATGTAATGGTTTTCCAATTATTGGTTTTAGTTCATTTTCAATATTTTGAAGATTATCTTCAATCAAAATAGGAGCTTTATCAATCGGTAACTTTTCTCCGCTTGCGTACTGAGCCCAACGTCCGTCATCAGCAATGAGCCCTTTTAAATCTTCCGTTCCAGTTTTTTCACCAAGTAATATCGGACCATGCATGAAAGCTATATATTGAGGCACATTAGGCAGCTTTTCAATTGAATTATGCATTGGCAATAGGACTTCAACCATATCACCTTTTTTCCACTTTCTATTTATACAAATATAAGACGAAGGATCAGCTTTATATGTTATCTCGTCGCCATTTAGCCATATTTTTAATGCTCCTTTGCTAACCCATTCAGGATAGCGAATCATCAATTTCAAGCTGGCAGTTCCTTCCATTATTTTTAGTTTTGTTTGCTCCTTATATGGAAAAGATGTTTCCTGTCTGATTTTTATGTTTTTATTTCTCCAATTTAATTCAGAAGGAATGAACAAGTTAAGAAAAAGAGAGTCCTTTACGTGGGTATAAATAAACTGATTATATTTACCATGATTTTCCATTCCTGTCCCCACACAACACCACATTGCTTCATTAGGAGCGGAATAGACCCGATAGTGCCGGGGACGTGCCGGGGTAAAATACACATATCCGCCATGTACAGGATGTTGAGTTGAAAGAATATGATTATAAACCGTTTTTTCATAATAATCAGCATATTTCGCTAAAGGATGTACTCTAAATAAAGTTTCCGTTAACTTTAACATATTATATGAGTTGCACGATTCTGGTCCATCCACGTCATTAATGAAATCAATACAGGCATCCTTAGCTGGAAAATGCTCTCTTCTACTATCTCCGCCAAAAGCTAACGACCGGTTGGAAGTAACCGTTTGCCAGAAAAAAAGTCCGGCTTCAGCGTATTCTTTATCATGGCTAAGTTCTGCAATTCGTTCAAAACCAACGGCTTTAGGTATCTGGGTATTAGCATGCTTATTATCCAGATTATCAATATCTTCTGACATTGGGATAAGAAGTTTTTTGTGAGAGAAGCGCTTTGCTGCTACTAAATATTTTTCATTTCCCGTCATTTGATAGGCATCAGCGAAAATTTCATTCATCCCTCCATGTTCCGCATTTAATGCTTGTTCCATTTGTTCATCGGTAAGCGCCGAAATAATACTGATTCCCCAATCGCAAAAATTTAAAAACAAATTTTTAGCATCTTTTTCATCGGCGTATAGCCAAGCATCCCTCAGCCCGGCATACATTTTATGTACATTATAAAATGGAGCCCATGCAGAGTTGTAACCAGTAAAATCTCCTTCTTTAAATGAAGCCCATAGCTTTATACTGTTTGGTATGCCTCCAACATATCCCTTCCCCCATTTCGGGTATCTTTTCGTGTTTGTCTCTTGACACAGTTTAAGTTCTTGCAGCATGTACTCCATCCGCTCTTTACATTCTTTATTTCCTGTGGCAGCATAATTGATGGCCAATGCAGACAAATAATGTCCGGCAATATGTCCGTCAAGTCCAATCCAATTAGGATAACTTTCAGCTTTTTGTGGTAAGCCGGCAACTTTTCGGTAAGGAGCCAACAAACGATCAACATTATATTTAAGAAGTACTTCTATATTAAGATCTCGTGCGTGTTTAAAAGGGCTATCTAACAAAGTCACGTCACGCAATTTAAATTCATTTGGATATAGCTTGTTTTGGGCATATAAATCAAACTTTCCAGAAAAAAGGCAATTAACTATAATAAGAGCTTTAATTAAACTTTTCATAAACAAGGTATTAAAAAATAAACGAATTAATATTTATTGTTTTCTTCAACTTGTAATTACATCAACTTCGTATATGCTATTATTGGCGTTACTTTTTTTAATATTTCTCAATGCACGTAATTTTATACGGCTATTTTTTATAAGTAAAAATGTCTTGACGTGCATAGTGGATTCTTTTAATACTAAAAAACAACAAAAACAGAATACTTCATTTTTTTGCAATCTCAATTGATTTTCATGTGTAATCGGACGATGTACATTAAGAGGAGATACTGTAGCACAAGATAGAAAAAAAGTCCTATAGAAAACTTCATTTCCAGTAAAGCGAATTTCGTGTAAGGCGTTTCTTTAAAATTCATAGTATTTATTATTTTATTAATTACTCTTTATAATTATATTGATAGAATGATCTATTCTTCTTTCCTTTTAAGCTCTAAAAATGATTATTCTCAACGAGTGCATCAATTTAATTATGAATGAACAATTACAGAGCATTACATCTTTTAATTTCATCATCTAAAAGTAGATTTATCTGCCATAATAAATTCGCTATTTTCTATATATTATTCGTCATTTTCTATAAAGGGCCAACTATCAAATGCCTCTACTCCTATTTCTTTGTAGTGTATGGCACAGCATTACCTATTATCTTAAGCACATCGTACGTTTCGTTGTAGACCTTCTCTGATCAGTTCCGTTTAGTGCAATAACTTTGGAGTTTGACACTTTTCACAAAGTGAAAATTCTCTTGAATAATATGACACAATATGCAGTTATACTTCAGAAGGTAATTTGCCAAAATGTTTTTTAAATGCCTTACCAAAATAACTAAGACTTGAAAATCCACACATTTCACTAATCTCTGTTATTGTATATTCTCGTGTTTGTAGTAGTTCGAGTGCATGGTTTAGTCTGATTATCTTTATAAGTTCAAGTGGAGTTTGAGCGGTCAATGCTTTTATCTTTTTATATAAGAGAGGCTCACTAATATTCATCGTAGAGGCAAATTCTTTGTTGCTAAATTCAGTATTTAGCATATTAGATTTTATTACCTCTATAGCTTTTTTCATGAATTTATCATTTAGTTCGTTCTTAAATAAAGTTTCTTTATTATTACCAATAAATTTCAGTGCTTTTTCTCTTACAATCGCTCGATTCTGAACAATAGAACGAAGACATTGTGTGACTAATGCCATATCAAAAGGCTTGGTTAAATAGTTATCAGCGCCTAATCCCAGACCATGTAATTGCTCAGCCTTTTCCGTAAGGGCGGTAAGTAAAACAACTGGTATGTGAGATGTCTCATATGTTGATTTTATCATACGACAGAGTTCAAAGCCATCCATCTTGGGCATCACAACGTCCGAGATCACAATATCAGGCATTTGTGTCAGAATTGCTTTCCAAGCTGACTCACCATCTTTCTCCATGCTAACTTCAAACTCTGAAGAAAGAGCAGCATACATGAAATTCCGCAACTCTTCATAATCTTCTATGATCAATAAACGCATTTTGGATAATGATATATACTCAGAATATTCATTATTATCGTGCGTCAATTGGACAGTCGTATTCCCATGCTTTTTAAAACCATTATCAATGGCTCTTCTAAAAGGAATAGTAATCTCAAAGGAAGAACCTTTATTTTCTTGGCTGATACAATGAATTTTCCCTTCATGAAGCGTCACATAATCTTTTGCTAAAAGAAGTCCTATTCCAGAGCCAATATTATTTGAATTAATGGCATTTTCACTTCGATAAAATTCTTGAAAGATTTTACGCTGAGCCTTCTTACTAATTCCTATTCCATGGTCTTCTACATTTAATGTCCAGTTTTTTTTAGTTCCAATAAATGTAATTCGAACCGGACTCGCTACATGGGAATACTTAATAGCGTTAGAAATCAAATTGTCTACAACTCTCTCGATTTTTAAAACATCAACAGCCGTTAAATATACTTTAGGCATGGCTGCGAATAGCATTTCATTATTTTTACTTCTAGCTAATGATTCAAACATGATTATGCGATTCTCTACCAATTTAACGATGTCTACCATTTCTAAAGATAATTGCCCTTTACCTATATCTACCTTTTGAAAGTCTAATAAATGAGTAACAGTAGATGATAATCGTCTTGCTTGTTCTCCTGCTAAATTAAGATAATATTTATCAGATTCGGGAAGATCCTTTTTTCTTAATTCCTCAATTGGTGCTTTTATCAGCGTTAGTGTTGTACGTATTTCATGAGCCATATTAGTAAAAAAGCGCACTTTGTCTTCTGTGTGACGTTGTTTCAAACGATTAATATAAAAACGAAAGATAAAATAAGAAGCTGCCGCTAATAAAATAAATAATGAAAATAAAAACCACCATGTTTTCCAAAACGGCGGAATAATATGTACAAGAAATAAACGTTCGGCTATAAGCTTAGAAGAGAATTTATCGTACATTCTTAGTTTTAGATCATACGTTCCAATCGGAATATTTGTATAAATTAGCTTCCCATAATTTGATGAATAACTTTGCATCTGATCAACGCCCTCCATACCCCATGAAAATTTAAATTTACTAGCATTCACTCCTGTTGGAAGAAATTCTATTGTTAAGTTATTCTGATCATATGGCAATGTTATTTTTTGCATTTTGTCCAAGGGCACTTTGAGTTTAAAGGCATTATTATCACGAATAGAGCGCCCTGAAACAAGGATATCTTGTATGAAGATATTTCCTTTTGATTCAGATTGTTTAATACTGCTCGGATTCAAAATAATAGCCCCATTATTTGTTCCCCAAATTAATTTTCCATCACGAAGCATACAATGTGCATTTCTATTGAACGAAGCATCCGATAAAGAGGAAAGAAGGTTTGTTACTGCCTTTATTTTTAGATTAAACTGACACAGTCCTGTTTCAGTTCCTAGCCATAAACAGTTAGAAGTATATACGAGGCTATTTACATAATTAGATGGTAGACCAGATCCTATCTTAAAAGTTTTAAGATCTTTCGTTTTCAAATCAAAACAACTTAGACCATTTCCACTTGATGCAAGCCACACCTTATTACTTTCTAAAAATAAATCTTGAAACATATCTCCATTTAAAAGTGTATGGGAATTCCCTGTTTTCTTATTAATAAGGGTTAAACCATCGGAGCAAGCCACCAATACCTTTTCAGGTGTCCATTCTGTAAATGCGGAAACAGTAAGCGAAGGATATTTGCGGAATTTTTTTTCCTTTGATAAATAACAGTACACCGGTCCTGAATTGCTTCCAATCCATACATCTCCTGCACTATCACAATAGATCTCAAACACAAAATTGAATTTTGGAATTATTCCGATTTTCTTCTTTGAATAGTGAGCCAACTTCACTCCTGTTTCCCCGTCTATGATATAAATTCCAGAGGAATAACTTCCACACCAGATTCGTCCTTCTTTGTCTTCGCATAATGACAGGAAGACATGAGCTTGTTCCCGCCCGTTTTGAAAAAAGGTCTTCCATTTATTAGAGGTCCTATTCCAATAGCTAATGCCATTATCAGTTGCAAACCACAGATTTCCTAAATGATCTTCAATTATTTGATTTACGTGATTATTATTTAAAGAATTTGATTTATTAATTTGATGCTTTATTCGAGTAATGGCTGGGCTGGATTGTTCAAAGAAAGAGGCTCCTCCGGTAACACTACAGATCCAAGTACGCCCACTTTCTTTATCACGAAAAATGTCATAAACACCGTTTCCCGGTAAAGACGAGGGATCATCCATATTTTCCTTATAAACGGCAATTACTTTATTGGCATGTTTATCAATTTTCCAGATGCCTTGTCCGTCAATTCCAATTAAGACAGAGGAGTCACGATCTGTCTCTATTGCCAAAATAGGCTGTTGAGGAAATCCTTTAATCGGTAACTTAACTAATGATGAAGACGAAATAAAATCATAATAGAATAGTCCATCACATAAAGTCCCTACCCATAACCGCTTATGTACTTGATCAAAAAATAATTTGGAAACATCTAAAGAATGATTGGAAGGATATTTATAGATACTTTTTTCTTGCAAAGAACAAGTATTTATCAAACTTATCTGGTCTTTAGTTGCGGCAACTACTTGTAAACTATCGAACCATGTAATATACTGAAAATCATTAGACTTAAGTTGAGTTATTGATGAGTCTTTTACTCTATATTTCCACAATCCACAATTTGTTGATATTAGATAATTACCTTGATTGTCAATTAAAAGGTTGTTTAGTCCTAATTCTGGATGATGCGAACATTCTCGGACATTTAACAAGTAATCAAACCGATCATATATATCATTATATTTAAATATCTGACCATTATTGGAATATGCTATCAAACTTTTATTTCGATAGATTAGTTTTATCGTGATCACATTCGGTATTTTAAGTGGAAGGTAATATATGCGATAATTATCATTTTCTAATCGCATAATGCAGCTTCGAGAAGAAACCCAAATAAATCCATTTCCATCTTTGCATACAGATACTGTTTCCCTAATGGAGGTGCCATAAATATTATTTATGTTATTAAATCTCACATTAGATGAGTATAATGAAAATACAGAGATAAAAAATAAATATATAAGTAGCTGGCGTTTCATAGTAATTACTGATTTCTTGCAAAAATAATTCTTTTTATAAGAAATTTCGCCTAAATAGACATGTAAACTTGCTTGCCACCATAATTCCCTGCCTAACTTGTTCAAAGAAGGAGCTTCACCTCCACAAATCAATGTAAATGAGGATGTATCAAAAGAGCAAAAAAAATAATAGAAGACTTTTGCTACTAAAGCATACTACTGTAACGAGGTTGTTTCTATAAAACTAAAGTTTCCCCTCCCAGTATACAATTCAGACAAACAAGCAGCTGGCGTCTTTATTAAGAACTCTGTATTTAATAAATTACGACGTAAATGCTTGGCCTATATACTCCAGAATTTCTTCTGAAGTTTTCCCATTTGTATCAATTGCTATATTTTTATTATTGTAAGGTGCGTAACAAGTGCTGTTAGTAACAGAAAATAACCCGACTGTTATAGTTTCAGATGCACTTGCCAAATGCATGATTCCACAATCAGCACTTATGAATAGTATCGAATTTGCAATAATAGATGCCATTTCTCTGATGTCTCTGCTATAATAAGAGATTGACTTGAAATCTATTTGAGAGATATTTTCAATTGGAAGAATTTCTATAATATTATACTCATTCCCATATTTTTCTTTTAATTTTTCGTAAAACAAGTTCCACCAGGCTTTTGAATAACATTTCTCTCCCGTAGCATAAGTATAAATGCAAATTACCTTTTTATCATTCTTTACTAATTGGGCTAAAAGCTCTTTGCCCTTAGCTTTCTCTACAGAATCCAATTGAATACTTAAGTTGGGAATTTGTTTATCTGCAATATTAATCATATTTCCATAAAAGCATTTTCTCAAATTATAGACCGGCATTTTAGCCATGTGCCCATAATCATTAAAGGCACTGGATAATTCTTTATCAACTAAATTGAATACCTTTCTTTTTGAAATGGCCAGTTTAGTAGAAAGTCGTCCGGATGAAGACCCATCTACGGCATTTATTACCAGATCATATTTTCTATTTCTTAATTTAATCCAGACTTTGAGATAGAGCATTAAAGATTTGAAAGGCTTTGACGGTAAAGTAATTATCTGATCTACATTATTATAATTATTAAAGATGGTGAATGCAATATTTCCTTTTACGAACAAATCAACTGTACAGCCGGGAAACAGGTCTAAAGTTTCTTGTACAAGAGGAGTCATAAGAAGTTGATTACCCAATCTCCCATTGGGACGGGATATAAGTACTCTTTGTATTTTGATATTTCTTATATCCATTTTCTGATTAGAACATCCTAAGCCTTGAGTCATGTAGCGCATAACATGACGTCTTAATTGATTGATATCCTTTTTAATATCTACATTCATCTCTTTTATCTAATTAGAATTTTATTTAAATCTACTTATGTAATTTTGTATAAATTTTGAATTAGTCTTCTAGTTGTGCTTTTGAAAGAGCCTATTTATTATATTTAACATTATATATTTAGAACATTTGAATCTAAACGAGAAAAAAGGCGGAACGTATGCCCAGTTTTTTGATACTCATCCTCCATTCCAAATTGATGGGAACTTTGGAGGTACAGCGGGAATAACAGAGATGTTGTTGCAAAGTCACGACGAAGCTCTGCATTTGCTACCAGCTTTACCTGATGCTTGGAGAGAAGGAACGGTGTCCTGCTTGAAAGCCCGTGCCAATTTTGAAGTAACGATGAATTGGAATCATGGAAAGTTGATAAAAGCAACTATTATATCTATCAAAGGAGGAATACTTAAACTTAGATCTTACAATCCACTAAAAGGCAAAAATTTACAGATATTGAAAAGCACAGAAAAAACGTATAACTCAATGAATGTATATGAGTATAAATTGAATACAAAGGCAGGAAAACAGTATATTATATCCTCTCTATAGTTAGATTTTATTGTTGTATTCGAACTATCTGATTTGTATTTTGTTTCTTATGAAGAAATTATAATCATAACAAATATGGAAAAGATAGGAATATTCTATGGCACATCATCCGGCAATACGGAGGAAGTAGCTCAGTTAATCGGTAAAAAGCTTGGTATAGCTGAAGAAAATATACATGATATCTACAAATCAAAAGCTAGTCCCTTGGACTATGAAGTGTTGTTATTAGGCAGTTCTTCTACTGGTGCAGGAGATATGCAAGACGACTGGGAAACATTTCTTGAGAGTCTACAAAAAATGGACTTAAGTGGTAAGAAGGTCGCTCTTTTTTCCTGTGGTGATTCCGCAACATTCAGCGATACATTTTGCGGGGCAATGGGGCTTATTTACGAAGGATTGAAGAAATCCGGCTGTACCTTTATTGGCACAGGAGTGTCAACAGATGGTTATACTTTTGATGATTCCGAAGCATTAGTAGGCGATAGTTTTGTTGGGCTTCCTTTGGATCCTGATAATGAAAGTGATCTAACTGAAGAGCGAATTGATGCTTGGCTCGAAAAGCTAAAAGCAGAAATCTGATATAGAGTTTGATTCTAAAGAAAACCCGATATAAAATTTATATCGGGTTTTTTATTAGTTAGGTACTAGTGATTTTTAATATAAAAATAAGGGTAAGCACTATGGCATGTCGAAAAATTAAAAATACAAAGAGAAGATCTGGCAAACGTAGTGCATAAAATGGGAAAATGGTATGGAGTGAACATACAATTTAACAAAGTGCCTACTGATAAAAAAATATTAGATGACAATAAAAACGGAGAATTTAGACTAAATGTTCCGTGAACTTTTTGATCTACTTTTCTATTTCTTAATTATAAAAAGAGACAATCTAAATACGGACCTAATAGATTTGTTATCATGTGTTTTATCTTTTTTAAATAGGCTATCGCTTATATTGCATAATTAACAATAGTTACAGAATATGTCCATATAAAACACTTTTTAAGGCATATATCAACCTGAGTTTGTATTTTTTACCATCATCATTCTTCTCGTTTTCTATAAACCATGAAGCAATTCCATCCCCCTTCAGAAGCCTCCTGAGAGGGGGTATAAACAGTCCTGGACTGAAATAGGATCAGTATAAGACTGAATCAGGATGAGATTAGGACTGATTTATTTCCATCCTAAAACAAGGTCTGAAAAGTATAAAATACAGCAGCTAAATATAACTATTTTTTTATTTTATAAAAGAAAAAGAACAGCATCATTGAAGAAGAGAGTAAGGCCCGCAAACCAAGTTTCAGTTCTAAACTGTTCATCCCCCTCTCAGAAGGTCTTTAACAGAGGGTATAACAGTTCCACGATTTAAAGAAAACCGGGTGAATTATAATAATAAATATAGATGATTTTTAAACTCGCTTTCTTGGTATCTAGTATATTTAATACAGATACATTACAGAACATTATTGCTCCGAGAGCAATTCTTCATAAATGTTTCTCAATCTCTTACGCAAAAACTTAACGGCATAATGCTTTCTTGAGAGGAGTGTATCCACTGATAATTGAGTCTGCACAGAAAGTTCTTTAAATGAAATGCCTTTCAATTCCGTCTCTTCAAATACAAACCTTTGCCCTTCGGGAAGTTCATCTAATGCATCCTCCAATTGCTCCCAAACAAGTGCACGTAAATAATCCTTTTCCGGAGACTGATCTTCATCAACAAGCACTTCGGTAACCTCCCTGACAAAAGTATCACCGTCGTCTTGTGTGGCAATCTGCGGCATCAGTTCATCTTGTTTTTTGCGGCTTTTATCTATAATACAATTACGGGCTACTTTGTACAACCATCCCGATACTTGGAACACAGGAGATATCTCTTCCGCTTGCAAGAAGCGAAGAAAAACATCCTGCAATATATCCTCAGCATCTTCCTGTAATGGAACCCGGTCTGCAATAAACAAGAATAACTTTCGGCGATAACGATTAAACAGTTCCGAAGCATTATTTTTCATTATAATCTTCTTCTTTTTCCAGATTGCGGATTCTGTCGCGAATAAAAGCTTTGCGTTCATCGTGCCCCATACACCTCATCCTCTCATGAAAATGACGATGTCTCCGGTTATTTTTGGAATAATGCCCCCAATAACCATGCCCCCAAAAATGCCCGCTCAACAACCGGAATAGAACCACAAGCCCCAAAGCCTGCCAATAAGTAATGCATCCCCATCCTGTAATACCCGGAACAATCCAGTTCCATAACCCCATGACAACAGCAACAATTAATGCTAAAATAACCAGACTGCTAACTGTCATAAAGGTAAATCTGCTACTTCTCTTCATATAATATGATATTATTTAATTTTTATTGCTTTTGTAGGGCACACTTCTTCGCAACGCCCGCATCCAACGCATGCATCCTCATTGACTACAGTAACAAAACGGCACATGCCATTATCTACAAGTTTCAGCACGTGCTGAGGACATCGCAATACACATCTTCCACAACCCGTGCAGTCGAACGTAAAAATAGCAATTTCTTTTTTCATTGTTCCACTCCTTTAACCTTCTCATATAAGAAGACGGATAGCAGAAACAAATATTTTAATAGAATGGATTTTATAGATAAAAAAGGCCAAATACATAAAATAAATCGTCCTTAAAACTCAGTTTCCATCTCTTTCCTCCAAGCATTGTGGAAAAAGATCTTTCTGAAAACCAAATTTTAAGGACGACTACTTGTTATAAATAATTACTATTATTTTTTTCTAATAGATAAAATTATTTCTTCTTCCAAAGATTGCTCATATCCTCCAAAGTTTTTCCTTTGGTTTCGGGTACCCAACGCCAGACAAACAAGGCAGCAATCACACAAATGATGCCGTACAAGCTATATGCAAACATCGGACTGAAATCATATAATGCCGGGAAGCTGGACGATATGATATAATTGAATATCCATTGAAATGCAACAGCAATTGCCACTGCTTTTCCACGAATTGTATTCGGGAATATTTCAGAGATCAAAACCCAGCAAATCGGTCCCCATGACATCATGAAGAATGCAGCGTATACAATAATGGAAAATACGGGAAGTACTCCTTTGATTCCCATACTATCACATACTGCAACAGCAAATGCACCGGCAGCCATACCAACTGATCCGATAATCAATAACGGCTTTCGTCCGAAGCGATCAACTGTAAAGATAGCAACACATGTAAAGGCTATATTGACAACACCCATAATAACAGTCTGCATCATACCACCTCCCTGCGCTCCTGCACTTTCAAAAATACGCGGTGCATAGTAGAGAACAGCATTAATGCCAATGGCTTGTTGGAAAACAGACAACAGAATACCTATTACGATAACAGTAGCACCATAAGTAAACAGTTTCTCCGTTTTTTCATGTGCAGTAGCTTTTATATCCTGCAGAATCTCCTTCGCTTTGTTCGTACCATTCACTTTTTCAAGAATAGAAAACGCCTTGCTTTCTTGCTTGACTAAAACCAGATAACGGGGTGTTTTGGGTACAAAAAACAATAAGAGTCCAAATAATGCAGCCGGAAATGACTCTGAGGCAAACATTAACCGCCAGCCTTCTTGTACTGTCCACATGTCTGACTGAGCGCTCACTGTATAAATTCCAGTCAGCTCATTTTTCAATAAAATCGGATTTGCATGCCCTCCCATAATCATGTAATTCACAAAATACACAACCAGCATACCAAAAATAATAGCGAATTGATTGCACGAAACTAAAGTTCCACGTATGTTTGATGGAGCAATTTCAGCGATATACATGGGGCATACGGCGGAAGCCAACCCAACTCCAATACCACCTAATACACGATACATATTAAATGTAAGAAATAAGTTGAAATTAGGTTCTCCATGCGGGAAAAATAAGAATTCCGGATTATACGAGCCCAATGCAGACAAAAAGAAAAGTACAGAAGCCAATCTTAAGGAATTACGACGCCCCAAACGAGAAGCAAAGACACCTGATAGTGCTCCTCCAATAACACATCCTATTAATGCACTTGAAGAAGTTATGCCATGTAATACCTTGTCATATTGAAAATCTGTCGATCTTAAGAAGAAAGCTTCCAAACCTTTTTCCGCGCCAGAGATGACTGCTGTATCGTAACCGAACAGCAGTCCTCCCAAAATAGCGACGGTAGTAATGGAATAAAGGTAGAGTTTACTACCATTATTTGTATTATTCATGATAATAAAGTTAGGTTGGTAAGTAGGATTAGCAATACATATTTACAATTGCTTCATACAATTCTTGTTTACCACTGATTTGTTTGGGTTCGCCATTCGTTTTTGCATAAGCAACAACATCTTCCAAAGTCAGTTTTCCACTTTCAAATTCCTTACCTTTTCCATTGTCAAAAGAAGCATAACGGTCAGCTAGCATTTTCTTATATGGAGATTCTTCCAACAATTTAGCTGCACTCTCCAAAGCATGTGCCATAGTATCCATACCGGAAATATGTGCAATAAAGATATCTTCAAGATCAGTAGAATTACGTCTGGTCTTTGCATCGAAATTACAGCCACCATTACCAAAACCTCCATTACGAATGATTTGCATCATAGCTTGTGTCAATTCATAATTGTCAACAGGGAACTGATCTGTATCCCAGCCATTCTGATAATCGCCACGATTAGCGTCAATAGATCCCAACATACCATTATCAACAGCTACAGCCAACTCATGTTCAAAAGTATGACCGGCCAAAGTAGCATGGTTCACTTCAATATTTACTTTAAAATCTTTCTCCAAACCATGAGCTTTTAAAAAACCGATCACTGTTTCGGTGTCTACATCATATTGATGTTTGGTAGGTTCCATTGGCTTAGGTTCGATCAGGAATGTACCGGTGAATCCTTTGGAACGAGCATAGTCACGAGCCATTGTCAGCAGCTGTGCCAAATGATCTTTTTCACGCTTTTGATCGGTGTTCAGCAATGACATATAGCCTTCGCGTCCACCCCAGAAAACATAATTCGTACCTCCCAGCTCAATAGTAGCATCCATTGCGTTCTTGATTTGGACAGCAGCCCGCGCAACCACATCAAAGTCAGGATTAGTAGCGGCACCATTCATGTAGCGTGCATGACTGAATACATTAGCTGTACCCCATAATAATTTGATACCTGTCTCAGCCTGTTTCTTTTTGGCATAGGCTACTATTTCTTTCAAGTTAGCCTCATATTCTTCAATGGTATCAGCTTCTGCGCAAAGATCCACATCATGAAAACAATAGTATCCAATACCTACTTTTTGCATAAATTCAAATCCAGCATCCATCTTGTTTTTGGCAGCCTGTAACTTATCCGAATTTCCATTCCAAGGAAATTGTTTGGTTCCACCACCAAACTGATCACCGCCTTCAGCGCAAAGTGTATGCCACCAAGCCATAGCAAACTTCAACCAGTCCTTCATTTTCTTACCCATGATGACTTTTTCTGCATCATAATAACGGAATGCCATTGGATTTTTACTTTCTTTTCCTTCAAACTTAATTTTTCCTATTCCGGGAAAATACTCTTTTGTTGCCATAATTTTTAAAGTGTTTAGGTGAAATAACAGAAGTGAAGTACTTCCTTCTTTCACAGGTTATATTTAATTATAATTTTATTTCGCCATTGATTTTTCCAAACGATGCTTCCAGCGAGCATAAGCATCAGCATATTCTTGACGTTTGGCCTGGTTCGGCTCAATAACATCCAATTTTTCAAGCGTTGCAAACGCCTCGTTATGATCTTTGTAAATGCCGGCCCCGATACCTGCACCTTTTGCAGCTCCAACCGAACCATCGGTATTATACAACTCGATGACTGCACCCGTCACCCCTGCCAAAGTATCGCGAAAGATGGAACTGAGGAACATATTAGCATGTCCGGCATGGATTTTTTGTACCGGGATACCCATTCCTTCCATGATATCAATTCCGTATTTAAAAGAGAAGACAATACCTTCCTGTGCTGCGCGAATGATATGCTGCTTGTTATGAAGGTTAAAGTTCAGCCCCCGTATAGAGCAATTAATTTCTTTATTTTCAAGCATACGTTCGGCACCATTTCCAAAAGGCAGCACACTAAGTCCTGCACTCCCAATAGGAGCTTGCGACGCTAATACATTCATTTCATTATAAGAAATGCCTATCGGTGCGATAGTACGTCTCACCCACGAGTTGAGTATACCGGTTCCATTAATACATAGCAATACTCCCAAACGAGTTTCCGTATCAGTATGATTCACATGTGCAAAGGTATTTACACGCGACTTCGGATCGTAATTAACCTCTCCATTCACCCCATATACCACCCCCGAAGTACCTGCGGTAGAAGCAATTTCTCCGGGATTGAATACATTCAATGATAAAGCATTATTAGGTTGATCTCCAGCCCGATAGGTAATAGGAATACCTTCCCTCAAACCTAACTCTTTAGCGGTTGCAGCACTGACACGTCCCTGTTCTGAAAACGTCGGTTTGATATCTGGAATCAAAGAAATATCAAATCCATAGTAGTTGATCAAGAAATCAGCCAACTTATTGTTTTTAAAGTCCCAGAACATACCTTCAGAAAGTCCTTCTACGGTTGTACAAATCTCACCACTTAACTTCATGGCAATATAGTCACCGGGAAGCATGATTTTATAAGTTTTCGCGTACAAGTCCGGTTCATTCTGCTTTACCCATGCCAATTTAGAAGCAGTAAAGTTACCGGGTGAATTAAGCAGATGTGACAGACAACGCTCCTCTCCTAAGGTTTCAAAAGCCTTTTGCCCATAAGAGACAGCTCTTGAATCACACCAAATAATAGAGGGACGAAGCACCTGCTGATTTTTATCTACACACACTAATCCGTGCATTTGATAAGAGATACCAATCGCTTTGATTTCCCCTGCATTGGCACCTGATTCAGTCATTACAACCTGTGTGGCAAGCTTTAGATTCTCCCACCAACTTTCAGGGTTCTGTTCCGCCCAACCAGGCTTTGCCGCCATTATAGCAGCTTCCGTTTTCGGAAAAAAAGCGGAAGAGATGCATTTGCCCGTTTCGGCGTTTACCAAACTCGCTTTCACAGACGAACTTCCAATGTCATAACCTAATAGATACATAGTATTTCTTGCTAAAAATTAGAATATAAATTTACCTTCTTATTTTGTTATAGATTTTTCTATCAAAATGGAAATATCGTGCAGCACGATGTGCAACACCTTGTTGCTTCTCTTCAAGTGGCACCACATAATCCATTAATGCTATTTTCTTATGAAAATTGCGCACATCTATCTCCTTGCCATATACCACTTCGTATAAGTTACGCAACTGCGATGCTGTAAATTTGCGTGGCAACAAATCAAATAAGATAGAAGGATTGAACTCAACGAATTGGCGAATATAAAGCAATGCTTCCTTTATGATAAGATTATGATCGAATGCCAGTGCCTTAATATCTTCCAGTGATACCCAATTGGCCTGATACACATCCAAATTACGACTTAGTGTGCGATCGATTTTTACCATTGATAAATAAGCGATTGTGACAATGCGTTCCACCTTTAACTGAACAGCCCGCTCCAGCCAATGAATATCTATCGGATCTTTAGTACGATTTTTAGAGCCAAATGCTTTAAATTGGATCAAGTTTACATTCTTTAGCCCTGTCAATTCATTCAAAACGCGTTTGGCAGCTTCATCCAAATCTTCATCCATATAGATGAGACTTCCGGGAAGTTTCATATCATGGAATATTTCACCACACTCCTCTCCCATTCGCTTAATCAATAAGACTTTCAGTCTTTCTCCATCAAATCCCATTACTACACAATCCACTGAAATATGATTGTTTGCCAATGGTGCGTTTTTCTCCATATTTTGCATAATAGTTGTGTTAAAGCGTTGCAAATATAAACAGCTTTTTCTATATTAAAGCAATATAATATAGAAAAAATAACATGTTATAAAGCACTATTTATCAAATAAATAAATATCGTATAATATACATTATCAATTATAGTACTTATCATTTATAATACAATATGCCATTTAATGTATAATCTTATTAAGCTAATTGTATATAGTATGATAAGATAGAATTCATTCATTGCAAATGATTTATGCACAAAAGTGTTCACTTCTACAGTGATTATCAGAAAAAGGCCTAACTTTGCAACATTTTAATTAATAACGAAAAAACAAAAAGTATGAAAGCATTTGTATTTCCTGGTCAAGGTGCCCAATTCGTTGGCATGGGAAAAGACTTGTACGAAAACTCAGCTTTGGCTAAAGATTTATTTGAGAGAGCTAATGATATTTTAGGATACCGCATTACGGATATTATGTTTGAAGGCACAGATGAAGACTTGCGTCAAACTAAGGTTACTCAGCCCGCAGTTTTTTTACATTCTGTTATTTCGGCATTATGCATGGGAGATGATTTTAAACCGGAAATGACAGCAGGCCATTCACTAGGCGAATTCTCTGCACTTGTAACAGCCGGTGCATTAAGCTTTGAAGATGGCTTAAAATTAGTATATGCGCGTGCCATGGCTATGCAAAAGGCATGTGAAGCTCACCCGTCAACAATGGCCGCAATTATTGCACTGCCTGATGAAAAAGTAGAAGAAGTGTGTGCTAAAGTAACAACAGAAGGCGAAATCTGCGTAGCAGCCAATTACAATTGTCCGGGACAAATTGTAATTTCAGGTACAATAGAAGGTGTAAACAAAGCATGCGAACTTTTAAAAGAAGCCGGAGCAAAACGTGCCCTTCCGTTGAAAGTTGGAGGTGCATTCCACTCTCCTTTGATGGACCCGGCAAAAGTAGAATTGGAAGCAGCAATCAAAGGCACTGAATTCCACACTCCAAAATGTCCTGTATATCAAAATGTGGATGCTCTTCCTCATACTGATTCTGCAGAAATAAAGAAAAATCTGGTTGCCCAGCTTACGGCATCTGTTCGTTGGACACAAACCATAAAGAATATGATTGCAGATGGTGCCGCTGATTTTACCGAATGTGGTCCTGGAGCCGTATTACAAGGAATGATAAAGAAAATAGATAGTTCTGTTACTGCTCACGGCATCGCTTAAGTTTGCTAATTATCTATCAATCAATACAAAATAAGAGGCTGAATTCTATTCCAAGATATTCAGCCTCTTTATTTTATAACATCTTTCAATAGTTAGATTAGAGCAGTATTCAGGATCAGTGACTCATACCATCAATATCCTCCTGATGTTGAATATGCAAAACACTCAATCTACGGGAAAAATGAACAGACATGCAGTCACTTTTATCTAAAAAGCCCTTTCTTTTTCTATATTTAGCAGTGACATTTCTTCAGCCCACATATGTGGGCCCGCCGGTTTACAGTTGTGTGCTCTCCGGCCCACAGTTGTCCCCTGAAGAGCACACAACTGTAAACCGGGGTTTTGCTTTAAGCTTTCTGACATTTTTTTAGAAGAGTCGTGCTAAAAGTATACGGGTAATTCCGGAAATTTCTTCTAACACTCACCAAACAGATATTGAAGCATACCAACCGAAATACACATAGCAACGAGAAATAGAAGGATTAGGATGCACGTGAGTTGCTAATATGATAAGTATGGAGGCGATTACGAGCTGCTTGCTAAGCCAAAAGGAGTCAAGACACCCTATTCAATGCTTAAAACAAGAATTTTTGCATGTTTCTTGCCTATTTAGCACAAACCGCTATTACTTACTGATAACAAATAGTTTAAGCATATATTTATGTAAATAAACATAAAAAAAGAGTGACGGAAAACCGTTTGCCGTCACTTGTCATCACGCTTGCCGTCACTTTATAATATTCTAATACACTGTTTGTTAGTATTCATAGTGGTGAAGTGACGGCAAATCATGCAAAAACTCTGGGTAGAAGCTGAATTTATTATATTCATCCGTTACCTTAGTTTAAGTTGCACATATCATATATTTCGTTATTCAATTTCCAGTATCTTCTTGGCTTTTTCTTTAGTAGAAATAAAATCCAGCTCGTCGATAACATCATCATAGTTTTCTTTATCCCTAATACTAGAGGCTAATAAATCAATAACGTTCAACTTTTCATCATCAAAAGTAAACAAGTTCATCAATTTGATGCATTGCTTGCATGAGAAAGAATAATCTTTTACTTTCAACCCAAGCAACTCGAATTTATCGTCCTTGAAAGGTTTATTTTTCACTTTATTATAAAATGCATCAAAAGTATTATCATCCATTTTCTTTAGAAAAAAAAGGCTACGCCTCCTTGAATGCCGCTCTGTCATTGAATAATTAGGAACTTCCACCACCGATGTGGGAGCAGGGGTTGTCACTACCGAAGGAGTGTCATCTCTAAAAGAATTCATATTAACCACTCTTCCATCTGCAAATCCTACAACGATTACTGTATAGCCGCCATTACCCCAAATACCTTTTTCATATTCCCACTCTTCCAAATCATTATTGAAACGACGGTAATCCGGTTGTCCCAACAACTTTGCAACGTCCGACTGTGACATCCCATTATGAATCTCCATGAGTACGTTTTTATTTAGGAATAGACTGGCACAACTACTTAGCCCGACAAACAGCACCAATAAGCCAATTAATCTTTTAGGTGTTTTCATTATATTTGTATTTTAAAACTCTCGCAAAGATACACTTCAAAATTGAAAATCCCGATGACTTTTTTGTAGAAAAGGTAATTTATATAAAATAAATCTAGTATTTTTGTCAATACTATTACTAACAGATAGGTATTGTGTACGAAAAGATATCTAGTTGATCGTACATTAGCGAACCTTAAACGAAAATTAAAACTAAAGAAGATAATGAAAACATCAGTTAGACTTTATTCCCTGGCATTCAATGATATTAAGACCTACTTGTTTGCGTCTCTGTTTGTAATAGGCAATATTGCTTTGCCCCAACTTTGCCACTTATTTCCAAATGGAGGACCAACCCTGCTTCCTATTTATTTTTTCACCTTGATTGGTGCATATAAATTCGGTCTTCGTGTGGGATTGCTAACTGCCTGTTTATCTCCGGTAATTAATTTTTTACTTTTTGGTATGCCTACCGTAGCCGTGTTACCTCCGATTCTTATTAAGTCAGTTCTCTTGGCTATTGCTGCGGCGTTTACGGCGCATTATATAAAAAATATATCATTTGCAGCATTACTTGGTGTCGTTATATTCTACCAAGTGATTGGCACAGCTTTTGAATGGGGTATATGTGGCGATTTCTTCTTGGCAATACAGGACTTTCAGATAGGGATTCCCGGTATTCTCATCCAATGGTTTGGCGGATATGCGGCTCTGAAAGCGATTGCTAAATTATAATATCAGCTATAAGTACTGATATTAAAGCATCTATATTTATGGCAAAAACAATGGAAGAAGTGTTGGAACGCTTCAAGAAGATTGAATTTCATGATGATTTCGACATAATCGTTGCAATAGCAAACGGTGGAATTGTTCCGGCCGGCATCATTAATCAACGGTTACAAAAAGAAGTCCATTTGATACGCATTAACTTAAGGGATGAATATCAACATCCCAAATACGATTCTCCACAGTTATTGGCTCCGGTTGACTTTGAGTTCAAAGGAAAACGGATCTTGCTCGTGGATGATAGGATTAAAACAGGTTCCACCGTTCGTTTGGCCTGTGAACTGCTGAAAGGGGCTTTATTAATTAAGACTTTTGCAGTCAATGGTACGGCCGATTATGCTCTATTTGATGAAGCATGTTTCAAATTTCCGTGGATTCTTTAATAAGTTGTGGTAAGAATTAAAAGTCAGAAGAATATGGACAGAAGGAATTTCTTAAGAACATTGGCTGTGACAGGTGCTGTTATGACGATACATCGCTCTGAGGCAATGGATTTCTTGTCGCAAAAAATAGCAGGAGCTAATGGTGAGCAAGTTGACATGGTTGCCGTTATGGGTGGTGAACCGGAGATTATGTTTCGTCGCGCTATAGAAGAGATAGGCGGAATGAAACGATTTGTAAAACCAGGACAGAAAGTTGTTGTAAAGCCGAACATAGGTTGGGATAAGGTGCCTGAACTGGCTGGAAATACAAATCCAAAGCTTGTAGCAGAGATCATAAAACAATGTTTTTCGGCAGGAGCAAAAGAGGTAACCGTGTTTGACCATACCTGTGACGATTGGCAGAAGTGTTATAAGAATAGCGGTATAGAAGCGGTTGCAAAAGCTGCCGGTGCCAAGATGATGCCAGCTCATTTGGAGAGTTATTACCGTACCGTCTCATTGCCACATGGTAAAGTCATGAAGAATGCCAAAATACATGAAGCTATTTTAAATAGTGATGTATGGATTAACGTCCCGGTATTGAAGAACCATGGGGGGGCCAATATGAGTATTTCAATGAAAAACCACATGGGTATTGTCTGGGATCGTGGTTATTTCCATCAACACGACCTGCAACAGTGTATTGCCGATATTTGTACGCTGCAAAAGAAAGCGACACTTAATGTAGTGGATGCGTATCGCCTGATGAAGACAAACGGACCTCGTGGCCGCTCTGCTGCGGATGTTGTCTTGACAAAAGGATTGTTTTTGTCACAAGACATAGTAGCTGTAGATACTGCCGCCACTAAGTTCTTTAATCAAGTACGTGAAATGCCTCTAAAGAGTGTGGAATACTTGGCTAATGGACAAGAGCTGAAATTAGGTACGATGGATTTGGAAAAACTAAATATCAAACGTATCAAACTTTAATTACTTTTATTTTCTATTGCCAACAGCTAAAAAAACATCCTATATGTTGAGAAAAATACGCGTCTGGTTGTCTGTTATCCTTTTTGGATTGATTACTTTTTGCTTTTTGGACTTTACCGAGACAAGTAATTCCCATTATTATCTGGAAAAAATTCAATTTGTTCCGGCACTAATTTCATCAAGTCTGATCATCCTTCTTGCTTTAATTGTAATCACATTGGTATTGGGACGAATCTACTGTTCTACCATTTGCCCGATGGGTATTTTTCAGGATCTTATAAACTGGGTTGCCAAAAAGATAAAAGGTAAGAAAAAACGTTTTCACTACTCTCCTGCCCGGATAATCTTACGATGGACCGTACTAGCCTTGTGCATCATCGGATTATTAAGCGGATTTACAATAATAGTAGGATTACTTGATCCTTACAGTGCGCTCGGCCGTATGATCGTAAATGTATTTAAGCCTATTTACATGTCGGGAAATAATCTGCTAGCCGGTCTCCTCTCCCGATTTGATAATTATACTTTTTATCGCGTAGACGCCTCTCTATTGAGTCTGCCGTCTTTTATTGTGGGGCTATGTACCTTTCTGATCATCGGTTTTCTTTCTTGGAAGTATGGACGTATCTGGTGCAATACAATGTGTCCGGTGGGTACTTTATTAGGATTCTTGAGCCGTTTCTCTCTTCTCAAAATACGCATTGATGCAGAGAAGTGTAATCATTGTGGAGTCTGTGCTAGTAAATGCAAAGCTTCTTGCATTGATAGCGTAAAGCAAAAAATTGATTATAGTCGTTGCGTTGATTGCTTTGACTGTCTGGACCAATGCCGCCAAAATGCTCTTCAATATACATTACCCATTAAAGTCTCCAACCACCCAAACGCCTCCCGACGCCGTTTTTTAATGACAGGACTGACTACGACAATTGTCGCTCCAAAAGCATTGGCTGGTATTCAGGCAGTTGTTGCAAAAAGCAATGGCTTGAAGAGTGATAAAAGAAAAGAACCGATTACTCCTCCCGGCTCTATTAATAGAGATCATTTTTTAGCGCATTGCACTTCATGCCATCTCTGTGTAAGCAAATGCCCCTCTCATGTATTAAAACCGGCTGTATTGGAGTACGGGCTGGAGGGATTTATGCAACCCACTGTCTCTTTTGAAAAAGGATTCTGCAATTACGACTGTACTGTATGTAGTGACATTTGTCCCAATGGAGCGATATTACCTTTGACCAAACAGCAAAAGCATTTAACGCAGATAGGGAAAGTGGTCTTTATAAAAGAGAATTGCATTGTTTATCGTCGGGAAAAAAATTGTGGTGCTTGCTCGGAGCATTGCCCTACTCAGGCTATCTCTATGGTTCCTTATAAAGGGAGTCTGACTATTCCTGAAGTGAACACTGATATTTGTGTCGGTTGCGGAGGATGTGAATATGTGTGCCCGGCTTATCCCTTCCGTGCAGTGCATGTGGAAGGAAATCCGATACAAGTACAGGCTAAGCCATTTAAGGAGAAGAAGACTGATAAGATTAAGGTAGATGATTTTGGCTTCTGATCTTTATATTGACCCTTAATTCGGCGACTGGATTATTTTGTTAACTAATTACATCTATTTTTCTATTCTATTTATTTCCTTCCAAATATAAATTCATTAATTTCGTGCCGGACATATTCTTATTTTAGACATGGAAGTATTGACCAACAATTGGTTTACAAAAAAATATTCGATAGGTTTTGCCTTGAGTGGCGGATTTATTAAAGGTTTTGCCCATTTAGGAGCGATGCAAGCTCTATTGGAACATGATATTAAACCTGATATATTATCGGGCGTCAGTGCAGGAGCACTAGCTGGTGTATTTTACGCTGACGGGAATGAACCATATAAGGTATTGGATTACTTTTCCGGTCATAAATTTCAAGATCTGACAAAGCTAGTCATTCCCAAAGTTGGCTTATTCGAGCTCAGTGAATTTGTTGATTTTCTAAAGATAAATTTGAAATCCCAAAAATTGGAAGATCTGCAGATTCCACTTATTGTTACTGCTACCGATTTAGATCACGGACGTATAGTCCACTTCCATAAAGGCGAAATAGCAGAACGAATAGCAGCATCTTGTTGTATGCCTGTACTTTTTGCACCGGTAAAAATAGAAGAAACGCACTATGTAGATGGTGGAGTCTTTATGAACTTACCGGTATCGACAATTAGACGTATTTGTGAAAAAGTTGTTGCCGTGAATGTCAATCCGCTGATGGCCGACAAATACAAAATGAATATTATCAGTATTGCACTACGTTCTTACAACTTTATGTTCAGAGCTAACACATTCCCAGAGCGCGAGAAAGCCGATTTGCTAATAGAACCCTATAATCTAGCTGGATACAGTAATACGGAATTAGAAAAAGCCGAAGAAATTTTCATGCAAGGATATAAGGCTACCAACGATATTTTGGAACAAACTATCGTAAAGCAAGGAACAGTCTGGAAAGTATAACACATAGAGGAATAAGGATGAATAAAGAAGAAAAAATAATTATATATCAAGTACTCCCACGCCTATTTGGAAATAATCATAATCATTGCATCAACAATGGGGACATTACTGATAACGGCTGTGGAAAATTGGCTGATTTTGACCAAAAGGCCTTGACTGAAATTGGGAAACTAGGCATTACGCATATTTGGTACACCGGAATCATTGAGCATGCCACGCAAACAGACTATAGCGCTTATAACATTCGCCCCGATCACCCGGCTATCGTAAAAGGAAAGGCAGGATCTCCATATGCCATTAAAGATTATTATGACATTGATCCTGACTTAGCCAGTAATGTGCCAGCCCGCATGAAAGAATTTGAGATGTTGATACAACGAACTCATAAGAGTGGATTAAAAGTCATCATTGATTTTGTACCCAATCATGTGGCCCGTCAATATTATTCCGACGTACTTCCCGATGAGACAACCCAATTGGGAGCTAATGATGACTCCAATTCAGCTTTCAGCCCCTATAATAACTTTTATTATATTCCGCAATCAGAATTGCATGGACAATTCGACATGAAAGGCAAAGCTAATAAGCCTTATCAGGAGTTTCCGGCAAAAGCCACTGGTAATAACCGGTTTGACGCATATCCTAATATCAACGATTGGTATGAAACAGTAAAACTCAATTATGGAGTTGATTACCCCAACGGAGGAATCTGCCACTTTGATCCGATCCCCGATACTTGGCATAAAATGCTTGATATCCTTTTATTCTGGGCAAGTAAGCATATTGATGGATTCAGGTGTGATATGGTGGAGATGGTTCCGGTGGAATTCTGGGAATGGGCAATAACCAGAGTGAAAGTCAAATATCCAAAAATCTTATTTATCGCAGAGGTTTATAATCCTAAAGAATATCAGAATTATCTGACGCGTGGTAAATTTGATTATCTATATGATAAGGTCGGACTTTACGATACACTCCGTAAAGTGATATGCGGTTACGACTCGGCTACAGCAATTACAAGATCATGGCAACGTTTAGGGGGAATAGAAAAGCAAATGCTTAATTTTTTGGAAAATCATGATGAACAACGTATCGCGTCTGATTTCTTTGCAGGAAATCCACAGAAAGCCATACCGGGACTGCTTGTTGCGGCATGCATGAATACCAACCCCATGATGATCTACTTTGGACAAGAGTTCGGTGAGTTGGGAATGGAAAGTGAAGGTTTTAGCGGAAGAGATGGGCGGACTAGTATTTTTGATTATTGGAATGTTGATTCAATACGTCGCTGGCGCAATAACGGTAAATTTGATGGTAAAATGATGACAGAAGAAGAAAGTCTATTATACGCTTCCTACCAACATATTCTACACCTGTGCAATGAAGAAAAAGCCATTAGAGAAGGTGTTTTCTTTGACTTAATGTACGCCAATATCAATGGGTGGCGTTTTAATGAGCATAAGCAATATGCCTTTTTACGTAAAGCCGACAATGAATTATTATTTATCATTGTAAATTTCGATCATATTTCTGTAGATCTGGCCATCAATTTACCATCCCATGCCTTCGACTTTTTACAAATGCCGCAGATAGGCTCTTATCTGGCTACGGATTTGTTAACTGGAAAAAAAGAAGACTTAAGTCTGCTACCATATAAGGCGACTGAACTCTCGTTAGAAAGATATAGTGGAAAAATTCTAAAAATTATGTTCTAACTCCAATTTCTCCTTCAAGCGATATAACCGAGTGATGGCAGGACGATAGAATTCATCTGGAAAATGTTGTTCTATATCATATAAACTAGATTGAACATACTGGCTAACATTTATAATATCTTCTGCTCTACTCAACGTTATCTGTTGGGGTAATTGTACGTGTCTGCCCCATTCCATAAGCATCGTAATGCTTTCTTCGTCGTATTTATATTCCATTAATTGTTCGTGTATATTTTCCACAAAGATACAATATCAAAAAACAAATTCAATATTTGTGAACAAAAAAAAAGGCAGAACGTTATATATTAGTGTTTTTCATAGTATTAGATATAAGATTAATAAATAAAGATTGTTGTTAGCTTGCGATAAGTCAACACATCAGAAAAGCAGAGGCGTCTGCATGATTGATAAATGTGTAATAAGCATCGGTTTACCAAAGCCGATGCTTTTTTTGTCTCTCTTTGTAGTATGTTACAAAAATAATGCGTAAGTTTGTCAGATAATAAGGAAAAGTATTGATATGAACATCCCTGTTATATTCGAATTCTTAAAAGAATTATCTGCTAATAACAACCGTGAGTGGTTCAATGCCCATCGAGACCAATATGAAAAAGCCCGTGAGGAATATGAGAGTTTGTTATCGGTTGTAATATCCCGTATTTCTCTTTTTGATGAGAGTATTCGTGGCGTACAAGCAAGGGATTGCACTTATCGCATTTATCGGGATACCAGATTCTCTATGGACAAGACTCCATATAAAACCCATTTTGGAGGCTATATTAATGCCCATGGTAAAAAATCAAATCATTGCGGTTATTACTTTCATATAGAGCCGGGAAATTGCCTGCTTGCAGGAGGCAGCTATTGTTTACCGCCAAATATTCTAAAAGCAGTCCGGCAAGCCATATATGATAATACAGAAGAATACCGGTCTATTATTGAGTCAGAAGATTTTAAGCGTTACTTTCCTGTTATTGGAGACACTTTTTTAAAAAACGCTCCCAAAGGCTTTCCAAATGACTATAAATACATCGATTATTTAAAGTGCAAAGATTATACTTGCTGTTGCTATCAGCCGGATGATTTCCTTATATCCCCCGGCTTTCTGGACCGTACGAGTGATATATTCAGGCAAGTAAAACGATTCGCCGATTTTCTGAATTACACAATTGATGATTTTGAATAAACCGATAATTATGACTAACTTAAAACATTGATAATATGATAGTAGATAGACTTGAAAATTTAGAAAAATATGTATCTTTAAACCCATTATTTGCACAAGCCTTTGACTTCTTAAAATCACATAATTTGGAACAAATGGAAGTGGGGAAAACCGAGTTAAAAAGCCAAGATTTGATTGTAAACATAGCACAAACCCAGCCAAAGGGCAAAGAAGAGGCAAAGCTGGAAACTCATAATAAATTTATAGATATACAAATTCCCCTTTCAGGGTCAGAAATAATGGGCTACACCCCACAAAAAGACTGTACACCTAACAATGCCTCTTACAATGTAGAAAAGGATATTACATTTTTTGAAGGACTTGCAGAGACCTATGTTACGGTAAAGCCAGGCATGTTTGCTATATTTTTTCCGCAAGACGGTCATGCCCCAGGCATTACCCCTGACGGTGTTAAAAAAGTCATAGTTAAAGTAAAAGCTTAATCTATCAAAATCACCCTAAACTCATCCTATATGGAAACATTGAATTTGATTAAAAACGACTCGTGGCTTGAAGCATATGCTGATGCCATAAACGGTCGTCATCAATATGCATTGGACAAAGCAGCTGAACTAACTAAAGAAAAACAGACTTTATCTGATTTTGCTACGGGATATTTATATTTCGGTTTACATCGCACTCCCAACGGATGGGTTTTCCGTGAATGGGCTCCTAATGCAACAGAAATTTTTCTAGTCGGTACTTTCAATGACTGGAAAGAAGAAAAAGAATATAGTCTTGAACGCAAAGAAAATGGAAATTGGGAAATCAAACTTCCTACAGGAGCTATCAAGCACGGCGATTTGTACAAACTCATGGTACACTGGAATGGTGGATGTGGCGAACGTATACCGGCATGGGCTACGCGAGTTATACAAGATGTAAACACCCATATATTCAGTGCCCAAGTATGGGATCCGAAGACCCCATATAAGATGAGCAAAAAGGTCTTTAAACCGGCTACAAATCCACTACTGATTTATGAATGCCATATCGGCATGTCGCAGCAAGAAGAAAAAGTAGGTAGCTATAATGATTTTCGTGAAAAAGTCCTTCCCCGTATAGCAAAAGCAGGCTATAACTGCATTCAGATTATGGCACTTCAAGAACATCCTTATTATGGTAGCTTTGGCTATCACGTTTCCAATTTTTTTGCTGCATCATCACGTTATGGAACTCCCGACGAATTAAAACAATTAATTGATACTGCTCATGGTTTGGGTATTGCTGTCATAATGGACATTGTACACTCACACTCCGCAAAGAACGAAATCGAAGGTTTAGCTAATTTGGCCGGTGATCCTAATCAATATTTCTATCCTGGGGCACGTCGTGAACATCCGGCATGGGATTCATTATGTTTTGATTACGGAAAGAATGAAGTCATACATTTCTTGCTTTCCAATTGCAAGTACTGGTTAGAAGAATACAATTTAGATGGTTTCCGGTTTGATGGCGTGACTTCAATGCTTTATTTTAGTCATGGTCTAGGCGAGGCATTCTCTAATTATGCCGATTATTATAACGGATACCAAGATGATAATGCAATTTGCTACTTAACCTTAGCCAACAAATTAATTCATGAAGTTAACTCCAATGCTATTACAATAGCAGAAGAAGTTTCAGGAATGCCAGGTTTGGCTGTGAAGATAGAAGATGGAGGCTATGGCTTTGACTATCGTATGGCCATGAATATCCCGGACTATTGGATCAAAACAATTACTGATAAGATCGACGAAGACTGGAAACCTTCGAGTATGTTATGGGAAGTTACCAACCGCCGTAAGGACGAAAAGACGATATCCTATACAGAAAGTCATGATCAAGCATTGGTGGGTGATAAAACAATTATATTCCGCTTAATTGATGCCGACATGTATTGGCACATGCAAAAGGGAGATGAGAATTATGTAGTTCATCGCGGAATAGCTCTGCACAAAATGATTCGTTTACTTACTGCAAGTACCATAAATGGCGGATATCTTAATTTTATGGGTAATGAGTTCGGTCATCCAGAATGGATAGACTTTCCGCGTGAAGGTAATGGATGGTCATACAAATATGCACGCCGTCAGTGGGATCTGGTAGATGATAAAAATCTAACTTACCATTACATGGGCGATTTTGATGCTGATATGCTAAAAACAATTAAGCAGATAAAAGACTTCCAAGATCAGCCTATATTGGAAATTTGGCATAATGATGGAGACCAGATACTGGCATATATGCGCGAAGATTATATCTTTGTCTTCAACTTTAATCCCAAGCAGTCCTTTACCGATTATGGCTTACTTGTCCCCCCAGGAACGTATGAAGCCGTTCTAAACACGGACAATACCATATATGGTGGTTACGGATTGACTGATGATACAGTGAAACATTTTACCCTTCCTGATCCTCTTTATAAAGCAGAACAGAAAGAATGGTTGAAACTGTATATCCCAGCTAGAACAGCTATGATACTAAAGAAAACCAATTAAGAGTATAAAAAAAGTGAAGAGGAATATTTTTCCTACTTCACTTTTTTTTATAACGTTTTATTTCTTGTTTTTCTCCAACGTTATGAGCGTATTATAAAAACTATTTCTATTTCATTTGCTCTTCAACCTGCGTCAAGATTGTCTTGGCAGCAGCTCTAGTCGGAGAAATTTGCAAAGCCTGTTCCAAATAATCTTTTGCTTTCTTGAAGTCAACATTAGCTTTTCCTTTTTCAGCATCATATTTAGCCTGATCAGAACTAGCTAATGGAATTGCAGCCTTCAAAGTTTTAGCCCCATGATTGTAGAACAAAACGCCTAAACTATATAAAGCATCTGTTTTCCATTTTTTACTTGTCACATTAAGCACCTTATTGTAGTTTTCTTCCGCACTCTCTATTTTGCTAGCCTTTTGGTCACTAATACCTTTCTTTAAATAGTAGATTGCATACAATTTCTCGAGTGTCTTATTACCAGGAACGGCACTCATACCTTCTTTAATAGTTGAGATATACTCATCCCCCTTTTTCAAATCCCGTAAAGCCGCAGATTTGCCAATATATGCATTAGCCAAATTATACTTCTTTTGGATTGCAATATCAAAGTACTTAGCTGCGTCAGCAGGCTTTTTAATTTTATCAGCACATACCCCACAATTGTAAGCAGTTACAGAGTCTGTAAAATTGGTCTGCGTCAGATACTTGTTATACTTTGTAAATGCTACCTGATAGTTTTTGGCGTTAAGTGCATCATCACCCTGTTTTTTCAACTGCTCTGGAGTAGTAGCTGTTTGAGCGAAAAAGGTAGTTGCTGCACAGCAGAGCGCGAGAGATAAAATTAATTTTTTCATATGCTTTTAAATTTTATATAGTTTATATTTCAAAGTTAATATTCATCATGAAAGAAGCAAAGCCTTTTTCATTTTTTTGAGTTTTTTAGAAGAGATGTAACACTTTGTTAAGAATAGAACATGCTTTAATAACCTATTGATAGTCTATCACTTAGTGTAAATAAAAAACATTTTTGCTTTTTATATTTGCAGTTTCTTAATAAAAGTGTACCTTTGCACCGCATTAAAAAATGGTTCGGTAGCTCAGTTGGATAGAGCAACAGCCTTCTAAGCTGTGGGTCAAGAGTTCGAATCTCTTCCGAATCACGATTTACAATCAAGCAGTTACAATGAAGTAGCTGCTTTTTTTATATTTTTTTTGAACCATATAGTCTATGTAATACAGATTCTCTTCCAGATCGCGGATCACCCGTAAAACTCGGTGTCTATTCTTTTATTTTGGGGAAACTGCTATGACCTATTCCTGTTCTCTTTCTATTTGCGTGACATTCCCTTTGTCGATTTTATCCATCTGCACAAATGAAAGGTCCTTGGTATAGTCAATGTGAATCATACTTTTTTGTTTGCTTACTCTTCCCGTAATTTTTAAGTGAATGCTTAGTGATTAGATTATCTCTTTATATCAAAGATATGGTCTTTTTATACCTAACAGACCGTCTGTTGATGCCCAACTCATTATCAGTTAATGCCAGACTGACGGTCTATTTTCAGTAATTCATCAGTCGGCATCTTTCTGTTGTATGCATACTTACATTGTGTGCCTGCTTATTCCTTTTGTATACTTATTCTTTCCTTATTTATAAAGAAACGACAAATCTATACTTCCATTTTTACCATCTTTTACTTCATTATTTGCTCCAGTAATCAGTTAGTTACTTTTATCCATTAGAATGATTAAAGAACCTCCTGCAATAAGAAGCCCCCCAAGCAAAACCTTCCAACTAATTGATTCTTTAAGAATAATGAATGAGAGGAAAATAGTGAATATAACACTTAGCTTATCTATAGGAGCCACTTTAGAAGCATTACCGAGTTGTAGGGCTTTGAAATAAAATAGCCACGATAATCCTGTGGCTGCACCAGAGAGAACGAGGAAAGTCCAATTCGTTTTATCTAAGTCTTTAATTGCTCCCAAATTATTTCCTGCGAGTACAATGCCCCAAGTAATACACAATATAATACAAGTCCGGATAGCAGTAGCCAGGTTCGAATTTATATTCCGAATTCCTATTTTAGCAAATATTGCTGTCAGGGATGCAAATATAGCCGATAGTATAGCATAATATTTCCACATAGTTCTTACCGATTTTCAATTGATCTACAAAAATACAAGTTCTTTTTGTAGAAATATCAAATATAAGTCACGTTTCAATGCAGCTAAGATCTAGTTCATCATTCATACTCTCGCAATAAAAAACATGTCTGAATTCTAAAATAACCTTTAAAGAGATGAGATAAACACCCAGCCATATCCTCACGGACAAAACAGGATAAAACAAATTTTTACTGCTATTATTTTATTAAATCATTCAAAAGTAGAATGAATACTCCTTTTAAAAATATAGAATAGACAAATAAGGTGGTTTACTAGGTAAATAAGAGGTTGTAAGTAGAGTGATAACCTGAGATCAGTCTTTACTTTTCCAAATGTCCTGTATGACTAATCCGGCAATCGTAAATCCAAAGATTGCGGTAGTGTGCGCCAAGGTTCCATTAATTTGCGCCTTCGAAGTACACCATTCATGATTGACCAGATCAGGATCACCGGGGCCGACTTTCGCTTTGGGACATAAACAAGCCTCTGTACCGCAAGACGAATTCGCTCCCTTATTTTTCAGTAACTCTTCACTGAATATGCATTTAAACTTTTTAGCCGGAAAGGTTTGTGCTTTTTTGAATTTACGCCGTAAAGCCGCTGCCAGAGGACAGCCTTTAACTTTCCAAAATTCAGCTACATCTATTTTAGTCGGATCCATTTTTAATGCAGCACCCATGGAAGAAAAGAAGGTTGCTTCCGTTTCACATGCTTTGCGTATTAATAGCGCTTTATTCTCAAGACTATCAATGGCATCAATAATATAATCGTAAGTATTCAACTCAAAAGAATCAGCTGTTTCTGCACTGTAAATCTGTTGGCAAACGTTTATTTCGGCTTTAGGATTTATATCCAATAAGCGCTCTTTAAGTGCTTCCACCTTGACTTGACCTACCGTTTTGAAAGTGGCCATTAGTTGGCGATTGATGTTTGTCACACAAATGCGATCGGAATCGACGATTGTAAGTTGCCGGATACCTGACCGTATCAAACTTTCGGCACACCAACTGCCGACTCCTCCAACTCCAAATATAATAACGCGAGTTTGAGCAATAAGATGCATGATATCGCTACCTAACAATAACTCTGTACGCTGAAATATACCTTTTTCGATTCCCATATTATTCATTTCGGGCGGCAAATTTACGCCATTTTTAATAAAGTAGAGTATGAATAAATACTTTTTATGAGAATATTGTCATAATCCCAGAGGCAACTTTAGCAAATACCACACCACGAAAAACAAAGTCCAAAAAAACAATATAGACACAGAATAGCGCCAAGTATATTTTAGCAAGGAACCATACGTGGCTTGCTTGTCATACTGCTCCATATAGGTCAAGATGAGCGGTAAGTAAAACATGAATGGAGCTATAGCATTTGTAGCACTGTCACCTATACGATAAGCGCATTGTACCATATCGGGAGATATACCGATA
This sequence comes from uncultured Bacteroides sp., assembly GCA_965140335.1. Taxonomy (GTDB): domain Bacteria; phylum Bacteroidota; class Bacteroidia; order Bacteroidales; family Bacteroidaceae; genus Bacteroides. The sequence goes on along the minus strand of OZ223190.1, from coordinate 694,309 downwards.
TGCGCAAATACAGGGATAAAGATAAATGACATGAAAATCCACTTAGATGTAGCCGAAACCATAATAAGATTGGCCAAAGCGATGAAAAGAATGAAGAGAAGAAGTATCCATATTGAACCGACATGAATGGACGAAAGTAGGTTCGCACCATAGATGGCAAGACATTTATTCAAATGTGAATAATCAAAACAGGCAAACATTTGAGCTGCAAAGAATGCAATGACAAAATAGACACCAAGTAACTTCATCGGCTGAGTCAGTCCTTCTATGACATCGGTGTCACTACGATAGCGTCCTGACGCAAAGCCATAAACCATTCCCATTAAACCGATGCCGAGTGATAATATAAATAGAATGCCTTCAATAAAAGGGGAGCGCATTAATCCCCCGTTGACACTACGTAATATGCCATAAGAAGAAAAAGTGGCCCAAAGCAGTATCACTCCATAGATAGCTCCTACCGCCAGTGCCGTCAGTATCGCCCTACGTTCTCTTTTAGATAGTTGCTTATAGCCATTGAAGCGAATACCGCCTTCGTAGCTACCTAACATAGGCAGTAAGCTCCGACGGGTGATCTGGTAAATAATAGGAATTAACAGGAAAGTGGATGCAGCCAAAAAATAATAATTGCACAACGGTCCAGTATTGCGAACGGAGACATTCGTCATATCGGCCGCTTCCTGCGTCCATGAAGCAAGCATAGGATCAAGTGTAGTCAGCAGTATATTGGCACTATAACCGCAGGATACCGAAACATAAGCTGTTATAATGCCGGCAATGGGATGCAACCCTACCGAAAGAAACAATGTAGCGGCAATGGGCAAGAGAATTATATAACCGGCGTCACCCACCACATTGGAAAGTAATCCCAATACGATCACCAACAGTACAATACTTCCGGTGCTTTTTCGCTTTTTCACTCCAGTTCTGATACAAGCATCAATGAAACCGGAATGTTGGGCAACTCCTATGCCGAACATGGCAATAATAACCATTCCCAAAGGAGCAAAACCGGTAAAGTTAGTCACAACACTGCGTAACATCCATCTGATTCCTTCAGGGCTCAGCAAACTTTGTACCCGTATTTCATCACCGGTTTGCGGGTGATATACTTTCATTCCATAGATTTCACAAATCCACGAAAAGAAAATAATGACCCCTGTCAAGATCATGAACATAGTTGCCGGATGTGGCAAATGTAGCTTCCTCTTTATCAGCATCATTTTATTCTATTAGCCCTCGTCCTCCATTAAATTGTCAACATCTAGTATACGGAGCTCTAAAGCACGAACAACTAATCGGGTGGCATTCACCCCTACCCGCTCTCCTTGCTGGAAAAGACGACCGATAAGATCATTTTGCCTTTTTTCCAAAGATTTCACACCAAAAGGCATTCCCTTCAGATTAGCAATCATTTCCTTGGTATAGCCCAATGCTAAATGACGCAAGAACCTCTCGTCATATTCATCAATATCATAACTGATAATTGCTTCCTGACGCTTAGCTTCACTAGCGACAGAATCTTTAAACCGTTCAACTATTTTTTCAAGTATTGGATAATTAAACACCAGCTTTTTACCATCCATTACTGCTTCCACATCCGTCTTAGTTAGTAACTCTCCTGTTTTCAGAATGATACCATCGGCCCCTGCATCCAGCACATCCACCCATAGTTTCTCATTCAAGATTTCACCGGTAAAGATGAGTACATGTACACTGGGATAACGTTTGAATATATTTTTGCAAATATCAACACCCACTGTGGTGGAACCGCCTAATCCCAAATCAAGCAAAACAAGATCGGGTACCTCTTGTTCTATTAGATTCCAAAAATCCCGTTCGGTCATAGCCGTGCCAATAATTTCCGCACTAGGTATCTCGTGCCGGAAAATCTCCTCAGTTCCTTTTAGTTCCAGCTTGACATCTTCTACAATAATCACTTTAAACTTTTTGTCACTCATACTCTATATTGCTATTTTTTTAGTATCGTAAAATAAATAGTGAATCCACCTCCTTTTGCAGGCTCAGCATTGATCCGGCAACCACGATGTCCGACAAACTCGTCATGATCGCGGATGATCTGTTTGCAGATCAGGAATTCCGTTCCTTTCAATGTGCCTCGCTCCCCTGCTGTCATACGAGTCAAATTGGGATGGAACAATTGGTTCAATTCCTCCTTCGTCTTGTTACGACGTTTATCCGTAAACAAGAAACGTACAACCCCTTCTTCAACTCGGGCCTCCAAATAAAGGTCTCCTGCTTGGGTAAAAGACAGCGCCTCGTCTATCAAATTTTCCAATAAATAGCGCAAAAGAATAACATCGCCCACTACCTCTTGGTCAACAGGTACCATATGCAAGATTACGGAATATTTCAATAACTTGGTTCGGTTATGGAAATATTTCTCCGTAACACTAAACAAAGCTACCACACTGACATTAGTACGTCTAAAAGTAACTTCATCCAACTGTCTTGAAGCACAAGAGCTCAGTATCGTAAAGATTCCTTTATAATATTCAATCAATTCCCTAATGCCATTGGCCATTTCATATTCTTCTGCCACAGTCAACTCCCCGCCACGAAGTTTATTTACGAGTTGCTTAATTTTGTTAGGATAATAGGCTGTCTCATGTTTTATAGTGGAAAGGCAATTATCAAGCACCATGTTTTGTACATGCAATACACTATCCTCCCATGATGCCCGATGAGCTTCGTCCTGTGCCGTCTCAATATCCTGATATTTTGTTGCCATTTTGATCACCGCATTGTAAATAACAATAGCTACATAACGAGCTATCAGTTCGAGTAGAATAGAATCCGTTTCTTGATCGGATAATTCCTGACGTTTCAAGTAAAACACACCAATACATTTCGAGGTATCAGCAACATTAATTAATAACGGAAAGGCTTCAAATTGTGCATCAGATAAATGAGCTTGCTGTTTAAAACATTGCTCTATCTGCCTTTTTCTATCTTCTTCATTCTCTTCATCAGGAACAATAGAAAGATTATTACCGTCTTGCGAATTAGAAGAATAGACTAACTCATTGGTAGATTCATTGTAGACAGCAATACCCAACATATTGACAATCATTAGCTCGTTAACTGCATCGTAAGCAGAATTGACAATCTTTTGTGGTATTTCTTTTAGCAAATTACTTTCCTTATGAATCATTTCATTGGTTTCTTCAAGTTGCATTAATGACGAACTGAAAACCTGTTTGTTAATTTCAAGAACTTGCTCCAAGTTCCATCGGTTAAGTAACCGCTTCCGGATAAAAAGAAAATAATACCCCAGCAACAGTATAAGTATCAAACCAATGAAAATTATCACACCAACTATTTTATTATTTGTGGAATGTTCTAATCGTCTGCAATATTCACCCAACGAATAGTCCTCGCCCAGTAATTTATATAATGTGGTGTACGCAGCATTGTTATAAGTGTATGCATCCCAGCGTTTCAATGCCAGAAAAGATACGGCGGCTTCATTACGAATATCCAGAATGACATGAAAATCAGTATTAAATAAGCTGTTCCACCAATCTAACTCGGCAGGATTGCCCTCACCTGTCAACTTCATATAGACATGTGGAAAACGAGCGTACCTTTTATAATGTTTATTTAAACAGAGCATGGCGGAATCTATGTACTGCAATGCCGCCTCAAACTGGCCGTCAACATTACAGTAATAAGCATCATTGGCATAATCAGAAGCACTATCCAATAATATTTCGTATCTATCTTCTGCTTCTGTAGACAAGCTATCTTCTTCAGCTTGCACAATAGCGGCATCTAGTTGTTCCATGGTTCCAGCCACTCGATTGCCGCATCCACCTACACCGAGCAACGAAAAGAGCAAACATACACTCAATAGTATTTTGCGTACGCCTTTAGGTAAGCGGAAGTAAAAACGGCTTCCCTTCCCCAAGCTGCTCTCTATATTAAATGAGCAGACTTTAAAGAGCTCATTTGTCTTACGGTACTTCTCAATAATTCCCTTGCAATTCATTAAGCCAAAACCGCTACCCTTATTCTTGCGGACTTCTTCATACCCGGCGACATCATATGCTAAACCAATGGACTGGGAATTATAAAGTTTCTCTTCCACAATGCAAGCCACATCTTTTTCACTCAATCCATAACCATTGTCCTCCACTGATATTTCAACATAACGATCGGTTGAACGGGCATATACTTTAATTACCCCACCTCGCTGAGTATATTTTCGCGCGTTTTCAGCCAAGGTATTTATCATAAATAGAGTCAAAGCTTTATCTGCTTTGATGCAAGTATCCGTTGGTTCCACATAGAGCGTTTGGCTTTTCATTTCAAAAGCTCTGTTACCTTTACGTATCAGATCAAAAAGCTCGTTCAAGTCAAAAGTCTCAATGTTCAGGTTCAAACTCCCTTGTTTCATTTTAATCCACAAGGCCAGTATATCATTATAGTCATTAATTGCAGTTATCAACTCATCCAAATACTGAAACTTTTCAACCTTAATTTGCTCATTAGCAATGAAACCTTTCTCTGTCAATTTCATCATTTCATTAATGATGCGGTCGATATAGGGATGGACGCCATTGACAATAGCCATACAAGCTTTTTTAATGATATTTTGGCGCTTATTGGCTGCAATGTGTTGTTCGTAAATATAGCGTTGTTTCTCTAGCCGTTTACGCTCATCACCCAATGAGATGGAAGTCATTCCATTATCCACAGCCCAAGCTATATACGGAGTAATCACCTGTATCATGGCTTTCTCATCCTTATTAATGCGCTTTGGCAGAATAAGTTGCTTGTTTTCTATTTGAATGTCTTCCACACCAAACAAATTGGCAATGTCTTCGCGGACTGCCACATAAATTGCTTCTACAATATCCTCTTCTCTTTGGGCATCAACAGGAATGGCAGCCGTGATTTTCTGACAAATATCGAGTATTTGTTTAAGACGATATAAGTGAGAACGATTACGCTCCTTAGAACGTTTATTAAAGAAAATAAAGAGTAGAATAACCAAAATGACGCTTACTATGACGAAAAACAGTAAAATATTCAATTGACGAGCTTCCTCTTCAAGCGATTGGTAACGACTTTCAAGCTCTTTATCTTGACGTGTATCTTCTAAAATATCTAAATAGATATTACGATTATAGTCAGAAAACTCCTTAACCCCTAGTCCGGCATAAGTCACACTAAGCTGTTCCCGAATACGTGAAATCCATTCAGGCACGGTCCTTACTTTTGTCCGCAACCATTTCTTCTCAATGCTAATCGTATCGACTTGTTCAAAGGGCCGGAGCCAGTCCACACTATCACGACAATGATAATAACGGAAATGATGCTCATTAACGCAATTCAAAGCAAGTGTCAGAGTGTCAAGTGCAGCCCTATAGTCTCCATGAGCATTTAAATACCTTCCGATAGATACATACGTTCCAGCTATTTGATAAAGATCATTATATTGACGGAACTTCCGTAAAGCTAATTGCCCAAAATGCAGAGGAAGCAGACTGTCTACGGGATATCCAAATTGCATTAAGGCATGCGGGCGGGTATCCTTATAGTAATCAAAGCTTTCTTCGGAAGCCATAAGATTGGCCAATCCTTGTACTGCATTTCCTTCAAAGTACAAATCCTTTTCCCGCGAAGCCATCTCCCAAGTCTGGTACAATAAGTCGAACTCTTCCAATCGTTCTTTTGCGAGTGTTTGCCCTCCACATAAAGATGTGGAGGCCTTAATATATTGATAATATAATAACTGATTCGTATCAGCTACCAATTCTTCTTCCGGATGAATTTCATTGATAGCAGCAACAGCCTCCTGATGCTGCTGTAAATAATAGTAATAGATAGCTGATACGATATAAAACTCAGAATGCGCATAATTTAGACGCACACGCTCACGCCTATCTATAAACGAGTTACGTTCCTCATTAATCCGTTTCATACGGACCAGCGCACTGTTACGAAAATCATAAAACTCTTTATTTATAGCCGTGCGCTGATAAATCTTCATTAGACCAATGTCCGCAATCAATAACTCAAGCTCATTCTTAGTCAAACGATATACCTCTTTATGGTATTGTTCCGCTTTTTCAAAGTCCATCTTCATGAAAGCACAGAAGCCTAAATTATTCGCAGCTTCAGCCTTCCCTTGTCGATAGAGGTCAACATCATGATAAGCTTTCAGAGCAGCCTGGTATGAAACATTCAAATCTTTATAGCGGTATGAATAAGCCACCTGATTAAGAGAATCAATAAGATGCACTTCTCTTGTAGGAGCCGTTCCTATACAAGAAGTCACTGCTATGCAAAAGCACAGCAAGCTTATTATCGATATATAAGGCAAACGTTTCGCCATTAATCTTCCTATTTCGCTATTTTCTAATTAATAGAAAAGTATCTAGTCAACAAAACTACAAATAAATCCGGGAAAGAAAAATATTTTTTCCACAATAAGTCTTGCTTTATCTAATGGGAAATTCCTACCTTTGCATGCAAATTAATATAAAGGTAACATCTATTACAAAATGAGCGAAAAAGCACCTTTCATGGTATTTTCGGGAACTAACTCAAAATACCTCGCTGAAAAAATTTGCGCAAGTCTTAGCTGCCCTTTAGGGAAGATGAACATCACCCACTTTGCTGACGGTGAGTTTGCTGTTTCCTATGAAGAGTCTATACGTGGCGCAAATGTATTCCTGGTTCAATCCACATTTCCCAATTCCGACAATCTGATGGAACTTCTTTTGATGATTGATGCGGCGAAAAGAGCCTCTGCAAAAAGCATCATAGCTGTCATCCCTTATTTTGGCTGGGCAAGGCAAGATAGAAAAGACAAGCCACGTGTTTCCATCGGAGCTAAATTAGTTGCAGATCTATTATCCGTTGCGGGTATAGACCGTTTAATCACAATGGACTTACATGCTGATCAAATTCAGGGTTTCTTCGATATCCCTGTAGATCACTTATATGCATCAGCCGTATTCCTTCCATATATTCAATCGTTGAATCTGAAAGATTTGGTCATTGCCACTCCAGATGTCGGAGGTTCAAAACGTGCAAGCACATTCTCTAAATATTTGGGTGTACCTTTGGTACTTTGCAACAAATCACGCGAGAAAGCCAACGAGGTTGCTTCAATGCAAATCATTGGAGATGTATCGGGCAAGAATGTCGTATTAATTGACGATATAGTGGATACAGCCGGTACCATTACTAAAGCTGCCAATATTATGCTTGGAGCAGGTGCAAAATCAGTTCGCGCCATTGCCAGTCATTGTGTGATGTCCGATCCGGCCTCTTTTCGCATACAAGAATCAGGGCTGACCGAGATGGTATTTACAGATAGCATCCCTTATGCTAAAAAATGTGCAAAAGTAAAACAGCTCAGCATTGCTGGTATGTTTGCTGTAACAATTCAACGTGTGGTTAATAATGAGTCAATCAGTTCACAGTACATTATTTAGTCATCTATTAATTTCATAATATCAAAAAAGGATGCTCGGTTAAACCGATCATCCTTTTTTAATTCTCATAACATTTTTATATAATTTGTTTTCTGCAAAGGAGCTCTTTTAATTAACAAACCGCCCCATATCATATTTCCCTTTGCGTATTAATTTTCCATCTTTGTCAGTCTCCACAAAAGGCCCGTTCTTCTTCCCTTGTTTGAAAAATCCCTCATAGCGGTTACCGTCTTTATCCTGTTGCACCCCACTACCTTCTTCAAGCCCATTCACAAAGCTTCCTTTATATTTTGACCCATCTGTCATAATGAGCATTCCCTGCCCCTCAAATTTATTATTTTTCCACTCTCCTTCGTAAGTATCCCCCATATTCCATTTATAGATTCCATAACCTTCACGAAGATTGTTCTTCCATTCTCCTTCATAAACCGCCCCATTAGTCCAGGTGAAAGTCCCTTTGCCATCTTGCATACCATTCTTAAAACTCCCCACATATTTATTATTATTTGCATAATAATAAATACCTTCACCAGTACGTTCCCCTTCCAAATATGAGCCTTCATAGCGATCACCGGTATGAAAAAAGTAAATACCTTTTCCATGTTGTATGTCTTCCAACCAATCTCCTACGTATTTATCGCCATTGGCATATTCAAATGTACCTTTTCCATCCCGCATATCTTCTTTCCACTGTCCATCATACTTACTTCCATCATTCCATGCAAGTATTCCTGCTCCTTCTTTTTTATCATTTTTCCAAGAACCGGTATATTTTGAACCATTCTTCCAGGTATAAGTACCTTTTCCTTCCCGCTTATCTTTTATCCAACTTCCATCATAAATATCGCCATTGTAATAGAACATCGTACCATGACCTTGTTGATAATCCTGATACCACATTCCGTCATAACGATTATTATTCAAGAAATAATAAATTCCTTTACCATGTTGTTGATCTTGAAACCATTGACCTTCATATTTTTCACCATCAGAGAACGTATAAATACCAAAGCCCTCGCGTTTTCCTTTCACATATTCACCTTCATAAGTATCTCCGTTTTTTAAAAGAGTCTTCCCTTTACCATAAGGCTTATGTTTTCTTAGCTCCCCCGTATAAACAGAACCATCTTTAAAAGAATAAGATCCGATTTCGACTTCAGAAGAAAATAGATTTTTTACTTTATCAAAGAAATTTTCTTTTTTCGTTTGGGCCATGACTCCATCGTGACACAGGAATGTGAAGATAAGAACAGTGGTATATAGATACTTCATTGGATTCAAAAGATAATTGAGTTTGTACAAATATACAATTAATCTGCAAAAAGAATAAAACACTCTGGTTCTTTATACCATTTTTTTGCCGGAAATGACTTCTTTTAAATTCTCTTTGCATAAATAGGTACCGGCAAGTTCACGCATTTCACAAGAAGTAACGGAATGAACAGCTTTCCAAACATCGCTGATATAAGAATCGGGAAAGCCTGAAGTATGGATGAATATCCACGCATCCGACAATGAAAAAGCCGATTCATAACTACGGCAAATTTCTCCAAGCATATAATTCTTGACCATAGATAATTCTTTTTCCGAAACCAACTCTTCTTGTAAACGGCTCATTTCATGATAGATCTCTTGAATAAGCGGTTCGACCAATTCATTAGTTGTTTCAGAATTAATCGCCAGCAGGCTACTCCCCGGATAAGAATGAAGGCCTGCAGATATGCTATATGTATAACCTTTTTCTTCACGAATATTCGACATTAATCTACTTCCAAAATATCCTCCGAAGAGAGTTGTCAATACCCTTAATTTTAAGTAATCAGGATGTTTATTATCTATTGTTACAGTTCCTAATTTAATCGAACTCTGAAAAGCATCAGCCCGTTCACAAAAGAAACGTTTTTCCGGAGAACTAACCGGAATATATTGTTTTTCAGGAACAATTCTATTTTGTAATCCGAAAGGCTCTTTCCCAAATATTTCTTCTATTTTGGCAAGACAATCATCAGTCACTTTTCCCGATAAATAAATACGGCAGTTATCAGAATTATAATGTTCATGATAGAAAGCACTTAATAATCCGGATTCTATAAGACGATAATCTTTCTCTTCTAATACCTGCCCGCATGGATGTTTCTCACCAAATAGAGCTTTCATCAAAGTACGATGTGCCAAGAAATCGACTTTAGACAAATTCACTTTAAATTGCTGAATATTATTATCTACAATAATTTGCAATTCTTTTGCCGGAAAGACAGGCTCTTTAATCATTGATTCCAAAAGATCCAACATCTCCGGCAGATATTTAATTAAAGAGTAAAGTGTGATGCAAGCATATTCCAAAGAGCTGGACAATTCAAGCCATGCACCGTAATAATCCAGTTTTTCGGCTATTGTTGCAGCAGAATACCGCCTGGTACCTTCACGCAACAGACGGTTTGTAAACAGAGCCTGCAAATGTTGGGTTTGATGCCATCTTCCTCCTTTCATGAGAATATCAATGCGAACAACTTCATGCTCTTCCGCATTGAAAATATACAAAGGCACACCATTGGGCATTACCCTGCTTTGGGGTGTTAAAACTTCTACCTGTTCCGGTTCGCAAATAAGAGGCTGAATATATCGATCTAGCATGTATTAATTTTAGTTTAGCGGATCATTCAAATTGTTTTCAAATAAGCTTCCGCTCTTTCCAAATCCTGAGGTGTATCAATTCCAATGGTTTCCGTTTCCGTAATACCGACTTTGATGGTATAACCATTTTCCAGCCAACGAAGCTGTTCCAGAGATTCTACCAATTCCAAAGCCGATTGTTCAAGTGAAGTTATTTCCTTTAATACTTTCGTACGGTAAGCATATAGACCGATATGCTTGTAGTAGACGTGATTTTTCAACCACTCCCCCTCTTTGACATTACGTTGATAAGGTATGATGGAACGGCTGAAGTAAAGTGCATTCATATTTTTACTCAGCACCACTTTTGGCGTATTGATATTTTTTAGAACTTCAAACTTTTCCTCCGAAGTAAAAGGTTTCACAAGAGTTGCAATCTGCGTTGCATCATCTTCAAAGCATGCTTTTAAAGTCCTCAATTGGGAATGTTGGATAAAGGGTTCATCCCCTTGAATATTAACCACAACATCAAAGTCACCCTTAATCTTCGTATATGCTTCATAACAACGATCCGTACCACTTTTATGGTCAGCCGAAGTCATTATTACTTTACCGCCAAATGCTTTTACCGCAGTTCCGATACGCTCATCATCCGTAGCGACATAAACATCATCCATCATATCGGCCACCTGTTCGTAGACACGTTGTATAACCGTTTTTCCTCCAAGCATAGCCAATGGTTTTGCAGGAAAGCGCGTAGAAGCATAGCGCGCAGGAATTATTCCTAAGAAATGCATATTCTATTTTATCTTATTTTTTAATTGTTCAAGTCCCCGTTGCACATAATCCCTATTCCAATCATCAGATCTATATACTTTGCCATCACAAGACAATAGGTCTATATCCAGCCGTACGATTTCCTTTGCTTTTTCCTGCATTGTCCTTCCGGCTTCTTTTTCAATAGTCTTCAATCGGGAAATAATCTCCGTATCATTAGCATCTGACATAAAACAAGCCAGCTGATTGGAGAACAGATTCGTACGATGAGAGCGAATTGGCAGCGTTTCTTCTTCATTGGAAAAACAAATGTCTGGAAACAATTCCTTCAAACGTTTACGTGCCAATAAAAGATTCTTCTCACGTTCTTCATTACTCCCGAGGCTGATGATGTAGGTCATTATTTAAAGTTTATAAATTGCAGAATTTACATTTAGCAATTTACTTGAATAAATCATCAAGTCCATGATCCGCTGCAGGCTGAGTGGCTTCTTCTCCATTTCCGGCACAAGGATCAAAATCTTCCGGCAATTGGAACGAATCTTTTTCATCGTATCCCAACGACTTATCAGCAAACACTTTAGACATATATTTAGCCCAAATGGGTAATGCCATAGAAGCACCTTGCCCATAATACATCGTATCAAAATGAATATCACGATCTTCGCCACCGACCCAGCATCCGGAAACGAGTGACGGAGTGAAACCGATGAACCAACCATCCGAATTACTATTGGTGGTTCCTGTTTTTCCACCCATATCGGCCTTAATCCCCAAACGGCGTACACGTCCACCTGTCCCCTCATTAATAACCGCCCTAAGCATAACCAGCATTTTATATGAACTGGCCGCACTGATCACTTCTTCCATATCAGGAGTAAAGTTGGCTACAACATTACCTTCACTATCTTCAATGCGGGTGACGAACATCGGAGCAACACGTATGCCTTTATTAGGAAAAGCGGTATAAGCGCTGACCATTTCGCCGACAGAGATGTCACACGGTCCCAAGCACAAAGATACAGTAGGTTGAATATCCCGGTTACGTACCCCAAAACTCTGTATCAAGCGCTTTAAAGCATAAGGATTAAGTTTACTCATCAAATAGGCTGTGATCCAGTTATCTGAATTAGCAAGCCCCCACTTTAAAGTCACCATTTCCCCATAACGCTTATTATTGTCATTCCGCGGCTTCCAGGGTATTCCGTTTTCATCAATCAAAGTATACTCCACATGACGTGCCTGATCACAAGGTGAAAAGCCATTCTCCATCGCCAAAGTATAAAGGTAAGGCTTGATAGTCGATCCTACCTGGCGCCGTCCTTTCATAGCCATATCATATTGAAAATAGTGATAATTAGGCCCTCCCACATAAGCTTTTACATGACCGTTATGCGGGTCCATTGACATAAATCCCGCACGGAGAAAATATTTATAATAGCGAATGGAGTCCATAGGAGTCATTACAGTATCCCTTTCTCCGTTCCAACTGAATACAGACATTTCTTCAGGAGTATTAAAAGCCCTTCTTATTTCAGCATCCGATGCCCCGGCTTCTCTCATTATTCTGTAACGATCACTTTGTTTCATTGCACGTTCCAGAATCTTATCCACCTGCTGTTTAGTTAGTTGCCGGGTATATGGAGCAGTACTCCTTCCCTTCTTCTCTTTGAAAAAATAGCCTTGTAAATATTTCAAATGCTCTTTAACAGCTTCTTCAGCATATTCCTGCATACGGGAGTCAATAGTTGTATAAATTTTCAAACCGTCGGCATATAAATTATACTTGGTTCCGTCCTTCTTTTTATTCTTTTCACACCAGCCGTACAAAGGATTTGTTTCCCAATCCAAAGAATCTTCATAATACTGTTGCGCCTGCCAGCCTCTATAGTTTCCACGTTCCGGTTTTTTAGCCGTAAGGACACTCCGCAGATATTCACGGAAGTAAGTTGCCAACCCCTCTTTGTGATCCACCCTATGATACTTTAACACCAAAGGAAGAGCTTGGAGAGAATCACGTTCCTCCACTGTAATATAACCGGCTTTGCGCATTTGATCAAGTACAACGTTACGCCGACCACGTGCCCGCTCATTAAAACGAACAGGGTTATAAAGCGCCGGATTCTTGCACATTCCCACTAAAGTGGCTGCCTGTTCTATCTTCAAGTCTTTCGGTTCGCAACCAAAGTAGGTATATGCAGCGGTTTTAATCCCTACAGCATTATTGAGAAAATCAAACTTATTGAGATACATCGTCAGAATTTCCTCCTTAGTATAATAACGTTCCAATTTGACTGCAATAACCCATTCTATAGGCTTTTGCAAAAGACGCTCCATTACATTGTCCGCGCTCGGAGAATAAAGCTGCTTGGAGAGTTGCTGAGTAATAGTACTACCACCGCCTGCATGTTTTTGAAATAACAGCCCTCTTTTAATAATAGCACGGAATAAAGCAATGCCATCTATGCCTGAATGATCTTTAAAACGCACATCCTCTGTTGCAATCAAAGCATTGATGATATTGGGCGAGAGTTCTTTATACCCCACATATATACGATTTTCTTTGCTATATGAATAAGTCCCCAGTACCTGTCCATCATCCGATAAGACTTCTGTTGCAAACTTATAATGTGGATTCTCAAGATCTTCCACAGGAGGCATATAGCCTATCCAGCCTTTTGCAATGGAAAAGAAAACAATAATACACGCTAATACCAAAATGCCTAAAAGTATCCAAAAGGCTTTTACGATCTTTTTTATCATGTTGATTGCCAAATTCAATAGTCAATAATGAAGCAAAGGTAAACAATAATATTGGAAGCATAATGAACTTGCATGCGATTTTGTAGGTTTTTAGAAATAAGCCATCTGTACTCCAATTAATGATAAAGGTGTTTGGCTAAAAATAATTTATTATAGATTTCAAATCATACACATATTTTTGTACCTTTACACTCTCGAAAAGAAACCCAAAACATGAACGATATGGAAAACAGGAGTTTAGTCACCATTGCCGAACACAGCAAGGAGAAAATTCTCTACATGATCGAAATGGCGAAGCAATTCGAGGCCCATCCCAACCGTAAACTTTTAGAGGGAAAAGTCGTTGCCACACTTTTTTTCGAGCCTTCTACAAGAACCCGACTTAGCTTTGAAACCGCAGCCAACCGTTTAGGTGCACGCGTGATTGGCTTTTCGGACCCTAAAGCAACAAGCTCATCCAAAGGCGAAACGCTAAAAGATACCATCAAGATGGTTAGTAATTATGCAGACATTATTGTAATGCGTCATTTCCTGGAAGGAGCGGCACGCTATGCAAGCGAAGTAACAACTGTTCCCATAGTGAATGCCGGTGATGGGGCAAATCAACACCCTTCTCAAACAATGCTGGATCTTTATTCCATCTATAAGACACAAGGCACACTGGATAATTTAAATCTCTTTTTGGTAGGAGATTTAAAATATGGACGCACTGTACATTCACTGCTAATGGCAATGCGCCATTTTAATCCGACTTTCCATTTCATTGCTCCAGACGAACTTAAGATGCCGGAAGAATATAAGATTTATTGTAGGGAACAAGGCATTAGGTACGTAGAACATACCGACTTCACAGAAGAAACGATAGCGGATGCCGATATTTTATATATGACCCGCGTGCAACGCGAACGCTTTACAGATTTAATGGAATACGAACGGGTGAAGAATGTATATATCCTGCGCAATAAAATGCTGGAAAAGACCCGCCCTAACCTTCGCATTCTACATCCGCTTCCACGGGTTAATGAAATAGCTTACGATGTTGACGAGAATCCAAAAGCTTACTACTTTCAACAAGCCCAAAATGGAGTCTATGCACGGGAAGCTATTCTCTGCGACGTTCTTGGGATCACACTGGAACAAATAAAAGAAAACAGACTTTAAAGCATTCTGATCATGAGTGAGAAAAAACAAAAACTACAGGTAGCCGCATTAGAAAACGGTACGGTTATCGATCATATTCCTTCTGAGAAACTTTTCACAGTTGTAGCATTATTGGGATTGGAACACATGAGCAATAATATTACAATAGGATTCAACCTTAAAAGCAAGAAACTGGGAAAGAAAGGAATTATCAAGATTGCTGACAAATTTTTCTGCGATGAGGAAATCAACCGAATTGCCGTAGTAGCTCCATGTGTGAAGTTAAATATTATTCGTGATTATGAAGTTATCGAAAAGCGGGAAGTCAGTTTGCCGGATGAATTACGTGGCATTGTAAAATGCGCCAATCCAAAGTGCATTACCAACAATGAACCGATGCCAACTTTATTCCGCGTAATAGATAAAGAAAAGTGCACGATTAAATGTCATTATTGCGAAAAAGAACAAACACGTGAGGATATTGAAATTTTATAAATAGGCCAGCGCTATATACAATAAGAAAAAAGAAACGTGAAGACTGATTGGAAACCGGGAACAATGATTTATCCGCTACCTGCCGTATTGGTAAGTTGCGGAAGTACTCCCCAAGAATATAATTTATTCACAGTGGCATGGACAGGAACGATTTGTACAAACCCGCCCATGTGTTATATTTCCGTACGCCCCGAACGATATTCTTATGATATTCTGAAGCGCAACATGGAATTTGCAATTAACTTGACCACCAAAGATATGGCTCGTGCCACGGATTGGTGTGGCGTCCGTTCGGGAAGAGATCATAATAAATTCAAAGAAGCAGGTCTTACTCCCGGTAAATGCTCCATAATCAATGCGCCCCTTATAGAAGAAGCACCAATATGCATTGAATGCCGTATTAAAGAAATTATATCTTTAGGTTCACATGACATGTTCATTGCCGATGTCGTGAATGTAAAAGCCGATGAGCAATATATTGACCCGAAGACCGGTAAATTAGAATTGAACGAAGCCAGTCCTTTAGTCTATGTACATGGCGGTTATTATGAACTTGGAACAAAAATAGGAAAATTCGGTTGGTCCGTTGAAAAGAAAAAGAAAAAGAAAAAGAGCTGACAGTTAAGCAGTTGGTTGTCAGCATTGTTTTATTAATAGGTTTTAATTAGTTGCCCATTATGAAGTTTTTTCCCTTTTTGCTTATTTTGCTTCTCCCTGCTACAGTATGGGGGCAGGAAATCCATGTGGCGGGAACTCCGGATAATGAAACCAATGTCAAAAAACATCATGATCATTCTGTCAATTTCGGAGTAAAGGGAGGCTTTACTTCATCACTCTTTTTGGTATCCAACTTAACCATTGACGGCATGCACATCGAAGAAGTCCAAAACAACTACAAAATAGGTTACTTCAGCTCAATCTTCATGCGCATTAACTTTGACCGCCATTTTCTACAGCCTGAGATATCATACAATATCAACCGCTGCAATATTGCCTTTAACAGATCAGAGACTTCAACTGATCAGATTCCAAACGAATCTTCCATTACTTCATCCATTCATAGCATAGATATTCCTGTCATTTATGGCTACAATATAATAAAACAAGGGCCATATAGCTTAGCTATTTTTGGCGGTCCCAAGTTGCGGTATATCTGGAATAAAAAGAGTAAAGTCACATTCGAAAATTTCAGTCAACAGGGAATACATGAAAAATTGCTCCCTTTGAATGCAAGTTTAACCCTTGGTGTAGCAGTTACCATATCCCGTATATTCTTTGACTTTCGCTATGATATCGGATTACATAATATTTCCCGTGAAGTAACCTATGATCAGCCGGATGCGGATTCAGAAAGTTTGACTACAGCAGATACGTCCAATGAGATTCGTTTCCATAGAAGAGATAACGTACTCAGCTTTTCTCTCGGCGTTTTCTTTTAATTCATTTTTCTTATGATTTTATACAGATTAGCAGTTTCTCTCACTAATCTGTAAACTTAAAAAAGCTTTTTCTGACAGTTTATTCATTTTTTTATCCTAAATTTGTGCGCTTAAAAGAGATTATTGATTTACCAATTATATATCTACTAAGCAAGAATGAAAAGAGACGACTTAATTTTCGAGATCATCGAAAAAGAACATCAACGTCAGCTCAAAGGCATCGAGCTGATAGCATCAGAAAATTTCGTAAGTGACCAAGTTATGCAGGCAATGGGTTCCTGTCTTACCAACAAGTACGCTGAAGGATATCCGGGCAAACGTTATTATGGAGGATGTGAAGTCGTGGATCAAAGCGAGCAGATCGCTATTGACCGCATAAAGAAAATCTTCGATGCAGAGTGGGCAAATGTACAACCACACTCCGGAGCGCAAGCTAATGCTGCTGTTTTTCTCGCAGTACTGAATCCGGGTGATAAATTTATGGGACTGAATCTTGCACACGGAGGACACTTGTCACATGGTTCTTTAGTCAATACTTCAGGTATTATTTATACTCCCTGCGAATACAATTTGGATAAGGAAACTGGTCGGGTCGATTATGACCAGATGGAAGAAATTGCGCTACGGGAAAAGCCTAAAATGATTATCGGAGGTGGCTCTGCTTACTCACGTGAATGGGATTATAAGCGCATGCGCGAAATTGCAGACAAAGTAGGGGCTATCCTAATGATAGATATGGCACATCCTGCGGGACTTATTGCAGCCGGATTATTGGAAAATCCTGTAAAATACGCACACATCGTTACTTCCACCACTCACAAAACATTGCGTGGACCTCGTGGCGGTATTATTTTAATTGGTAAAGATTTCCCTAATCCCTGGGGTAAGAAAACGCCTAAAGGTGAAATCAAAATGATGTCCCAACTCATTGATTCTGCTGTATTCCCAGGCATACAGGGAGGACCATTGGAACACGTCATTGCAGCAAAAGCCGTATCATTCAGTGAAATCCTGCAACCGGAATTTAAAGAATACGCCAAACAAGTTAAAAAGAACGCTGCGGTATTAGCACAAGCCTTGATTGATCGCGGATTTACCATTGTTTCCGGAGGTACGGACAATCACTCCATGCTAGTTGACCTTCGCTCAAAATATCCCGATCTGACTGGTAAAGTAGCGGAAAAAGCTTTGGTAGCTGCCGACATCACCGCAAATAAAAACATGGTTCCGTTTGATAGCCGTTCAGCTTTCCAAACTTCCGGAATACGTTTAGGAACTCCTGCAATTACCACCCGCGGAGCTAAAGAAGAGTTGATGTATGAAATAGCAGAAATGATTGAAACCGTACTATCAAATGTGGAAGATGAAGCGGTTATTTCTAAAGTTCGTGCACGCGTCAACGAAACAATGAAGAAGTATCCATTATTCGCATATTAAGAAATTCTCCATAGAAAAAGGAGGAACGGATAAATACACGCGTTTTCTTTTTATTCCGTTTCTCCTTTGAATAATTGATTTCATTTGATAAAAAACTTTTTCTTTAGCCTCTTCCTGCTGCACAAGTGTTTCATTTTCTTAATCTCAATAAGTTGGCTAAATAGTCGTTCCTTAAGAATAAAGCACATCCTTTTTTTACTTAAAAAATAACTGCACAATCCGATAAGTAGATTAATCATTCCTATCGCAGTTTCTTTAGGAGCTTCAATAATAGTAAAAAGGATCATCCAGAAAGAGAGCAGAAGATATATTATTTGAAACAAAGGAAACAACGGGCTCCTGTAACCTTTCATATCTATTTCTTTCCCTTTTATGCGCAAGATAAAAACTCCATATACAACTAACATTGTCGAAATGGTGAGCAAAACTCCGCAATAAATCATTATTTGCTCAAATGTTCCGGAAACAATTAGAATAGTGCTGATCAAGAATTGAAGCCACAAAGCTCTCTTAGGAATCCCATTTCTGGAAAGTTGGAAGAAACGCCACATATAATATTTCTGTGCAATACAAGATGTAACTCTCGGTCCAATCCAAACCATAGCGCTAATACTGGAGATAAGCAATAAAGAAATAGCAAGGCTAAAAAATTTCCCTATACTTTTCCCAAGCATGGCATTGGCAGCTATTGCGCCTACATTTACTTGTCCGACCAATTCATCAGAAGAGACGTGTTTAAGAAAAACAAATTGTAACAATGAATATAAGACTATAACCAAAAGCGTACCTCCGATCAAAGCAAAGGGAAGAGCTTTTTTAGGCTTTTCAAATTCTTCTGTAATATAGGCAGCTGCATTCCACCCTGAATATGAATAACTCACATAAATCAGTCCTACAGCAAACGGAATGGAACTTATTTCAGAAAAATAAGATTGTCCAAGAGTAAAGGTATTTCCTGAATCTCCGGATAGGAATAGTCCTATAACTATAAATCCTGTAATCAGTATAATTTTAAGTATAGTAAAGATGTTTTGAAACCTTGAACTTGTTTTAAGATTTTGCATATGAATAATCGTAATAAAAAGAATCAAGGCAATTCCCATCCACTTTGAATTCATATTCATAAAAGGGAAATAGTCAACAAAAGCTATTGCAGAAAGTGCTATAGGAGCTGCAAATCCAACAGTCAAAGAAATCCACCCTGAAAGATAACCAATTATAGGATGGTATAATTGGGAAAGAAAGGCATACTCTCCTCCTGATTTATTTATAGTAGTTCCGACCTCGGCATAGCTGAATGCCCCAGCTAAAGCCAATATACCGCCTAAAACCCATAGAGTAAGAATCGCAACTGGATTGTTTAACTCATTCAATTGAAATCCGAGGCTGGTAAAAGCCCCGGAACCAATCATATTAGCCGCAACAATAGCAAATCCAGTAATTGCTCCTATCTTGTTACCTTTCATTTATCTATTGACCTTTTTGAACATACTGCTGAAGAAGTTTATAAGATTGTAAAGTACTATCCGAATTCAAATAAGATTTACGAATTCTTTTATACTTCTCCAATATTCGCTGTGCCTTATTATAAATAACAGAATCTACAGAAGCCGTCGGAGCATAATCTTTAGGATAAGCATATACAAAATAGCCGGTTTTCCCAGTATAGGTAGGAATCTGAAAGAAATTCCTTTCCACATATTTCTTTGTAGTGTCAGATTCTTGGAAGGCCTTGACAAAAAAATCAATGGCATAATCAGGATAGCCGAACAAGTATCCATACCCTCTCAACCGTTCATAACGATCATTATACTCTATGGTATTGACTACAATGCCCGGATCTGTTCCAGGAACTAATCCGAACTGCCCAAAAAAACTTTCCTGCGCTTTCAATAGACTGTCCAAAGCACTTACACGGACAACGTTAATTTGAATGGTTCGCATTCTATGATATGGAGATTGATAAGCAAGCATGACAAATTTAAGATCAGAAAAATTCAGTTTATTTATAGCATTTTGGATCTGATACAATTTGTCTAAATAAACCCCATGTTCTCTACGATTAAGAATGTTTCCACTTGTTTTAGTTGTACTATCCGTATTAGCGATAGGAAAACTAAATGAAACCAAAGAACTCATGGGTTTCAAATTACCAAGCAAGGTAAATAGTGCTTCGTGGTCAAGTCCTTCCTGTAGAATAGAATCAAGAAAGTGAGATTGAGATGTTGCTAAAGAAACTTCCGGATCGCTTTGGATACTTGTTTTTGAGGTTTTACATCCTCCTATCGTAAATAGAAAGATAAGAATTATTAGATATAAACAGTTGAATTTCATATGCACTTTTTATTAATAGTATAATATAAACAAAATTTCGGCTCAAGCTATTTCTTCTTATTATATTTAGCAAAAAGATTGAGTCAAAGATGAACTGAGCTAAAAAGCCAGACCAACTTTAACTTCCCATGTTGAACGATTAGTGAACAAATCCGAAGAAGGATTGTAGTAGTTGAATTTTCCGCTGATATAGAGAGATGATTTTCCATTGGCTATTCCACGATAAGCATAAGTCACGTTAGCTCCAACCTTTGTGTAATTACTTGTCAGATACTTAAAGTCAACTACTGTAAAGTCTGTATAGCAGACATCAGTAAGGTTATAGCCATTATAGTTCAGCTCGTCTTTTAGATTGGTGCTATAACCGGCGTTTAGGCTACAAAGAAGTTCTCCACTCTTACCTAAATCGAAATTATGAGTGACATAGGCATTTAAATCAAATGTTTTAATATTTTGTGTTGTTTCGGGCAGATAATAAATATAATTGTTTTTCAACATAGAACCGTCCATTCCCATTTTCCAACTATAAGAGTTTCCTTTGTTTATCATGTAATCCACTGCTATTTTATCTTCTATCGTTGAGTAGTTGGAACATATAAACTTGGCATCTGTTATCCACGACTGAATTTCGTAAGTATTGTCATAGGTTTGCAAATACTCTATACCATCCATATCATTATCAGAGTGTTTATAATTAAAAGACAGCGTTTTCTCACCTAATTTGTATTGAACAGCTAATTGGGCATTCCAAAACGCCTCCTTTACTGTTCCTGCCATCTTGGGCTTAGTATAAGAACACAGTGCATCTTCCACACGATACATATAGTTGGCTGCAATCAACATACTCAATTTCTTTTTACGAAAACTATATTGCAATCCGCCACCCATAGCTTGTGCCTCGTAGTTACGCAAAGAATTGATACTGCCAAACGGACCGTTTTCTCCTTGTGAAAAGTAACCGGGTGCCACTATCTCCCACGCGTGAGGAGTAGACAGGTGGTTGGAGTTAACCGCATCTCCATCTTCTTTTCGATTATAAAAATCGAAGTTTATACCTATCAGATGCTCCTCTCCTAGCGTAAAGAGCAGTGACGGCTGTATCTCTATCTTTCCCAATTTAACTAATGGACGTGGATCTACCTGCTTGGCTCCTTCGCCTGCTTCATAGGAAACACTGATTCCTGCATACATAAAACCAAAAAGTTTGGGCGTAGTAGCTTTCATGTTTAGTCTGTAGCTCTGATTTATCCATTTACTAGATGTACTATCGGCTAAAATAAAGGGCATTCCACGCAACGGATCAATCAGAGAAGCATTATAGCGCGCTCCCACCAAACGGTCGCGACGGTAAGTAATGCTTCCGAACAGATAGATTCCGCTCAGTTTCTTGTAGATACCACCACCTTCGGCATGGAACGAGACAGCACTGTTATCATCTCCTACTTGAACTCGCTTAAAGTTTCCTTGCTCTTTAGAATAGCCAACCTCAACCTCTCCCGATTTCAATGGGGCATCAATCATTCCTCCTGCTGCATTATTAGTGTTATTCAGCCAGAGGCTTTCAAAATTGATTCGCTCATTTGAAGCAGGAGTGGTTATTTTTTCTTGGGCATTAGCGGTGAGTGAAGCTATGAATGTACCCAATACACATCCCGCTATTCTTATATATTTAGAATTCTTCATTGTATACTATTCTTTTATTAAAGTTTGATGCTTATTTATTGTACGCTTTACTCCATGACGGTGCCTTCTGACTGTCCCTACGAATAACCGGATGATCATTAATCTGGAAATCATAGGTTGAGTTGTTGGTATCACTGTAGATAGGTGTACCGTCCGTACGGGTTCCTATAACCTTTCGGGAAACACTTTTTCCACAATAAGTAGCACCAACAGACGTTCCTCCAGCATCAATAAATCCAGGAATACGTTTCATGTTCATCGCATCCATATTAGTCAGAAGTTCTATTCCATCAAGTATCATGCCTGCCGGAATTTTTGCATAACGGGTTGATTCATTGACCGGTGCTTGCAAATGAGATGGATCTTCGTAGTATGACTTGTTCAAAAGATTATCGGCATCTCCTTGATAGAGGACAAAAGCGCCACCAAAAACCGATGTCAGCCATTGCATGGTATTCAAATAACCTGCATAGAAAATGTAAGGCATATTGTCAACAGCAGCATTATCGCGAGTAACATTGCCAGTATTACATTCCCAATCAGCCATAGAGTTGTCATAAGAATTAGGATTGTTTTTGGTATGGTCTCGCGCCTCTTGAACAACAACTACTGATTCACCCGGAGCTAGCGGATAATCTGTCCCACTTCCGGGAAACTGCCAAATCATTTTGCCGTAAACATAGTTGTCTGTTCCATCCTCATCAGGCCAAGTAGGAGGAGTAGCTGTAGCAATATTGGGCTCTAGCTGAGCAAAACAAATACCATCAAGATATACTGTCTCTTCTCCGTTATTATAAATTTGATAAGTTTGGTCGCGAAAGTAGTATGAAGCAACTCCACAATAATAAATTTCACTAAAGCATAAAGAACTGACTTTGGCCGGACGGATAATCATGCCACTACCACTTGCAATTGCTTCGACTTTGGAAACAGACCTAAGGAATGAAAGACTTGACACATTACCGTTAAGGTAGTATTCAGAGCCTTCATGTTTTGTAGTACCAGTCACACTGACCGAATAAACGCCGGGAACAAGTGATACGGTGACAATACAGTCTTCGTCTATGAAACCTTTTACTATTGCTCCGGTATTATTATTAGTAAATACAACCTCAACACCTTGAGTCGAAAAATTAGGATCGGGAATTACATTCGCACCTTTTTCAATGAAACCTGTAGCCGCACTAACTTTATAGGAAACCTCTATGGGTTCAATCTTATCTGTATCAATAGCATTATTCATCATGTCCGAACAAGAAGAAAAGAAAAGTGCTACAATAGCGAAAACCTTATATGTACTTAATTTAATATTCATACCAATATGTGTTATTTAATTCTTGCCGTTAATTGTAATCCAAAGAAAAATGTTTCATCGTTCCTTCTGATGTAATTTCCAGGACTCTTCACAAGTTTTTGAAGAGGAGTGGAGCGAAACAGATTATTCGCAAAGAAAGAGACATCGAAAAGCTTAAACTGTTTAGTGATGTTTACATTCATACAAAGAACAGGATTGTAAGCAGGTTCAACTACTTTTCGATTGGGAGTTACGGCGCCATTGTCCTCGTTACGGAGAATACTTAAATATTCGTTATATTTTTCCGAAGATGGATCAGCCCATGAGGAATTAAAATCGTGATATTTTCCATCGGTAGTGATGTAACCAATCGGTGTAGTATCATCATCGGCATAAGAAGTCCATCCCTTGTAATTCCAGTTTACATTACCTGTTAAACTCACAACGAATCCTATACTTGGTATATTGTGAGTAACAATAAGGTTCGTGATGGTATTGCTGCGGTTGAATACACCATAAGAATTTTTGGAGTTATAAACACCATACATATTACTACCTTCGTCGGCAACATAATTAAAATATCTTACACCATTTATCCAGCTCTTGTGATGATACCATTGACCGTTCAGTGAGAATTGTGTGCGAATGGCATCAATATAACCAAAATTGAAGTCAAATTCAACACCTATTCTCTCATAAGAAGCACTATTCCCCGGGCGAGTGTATGAAAGCAGATAAGACTTATTGCTAATTTCTTTAAGTGTGGGCAATGTGGTGCCATCTTCTGGATACTCGTTAGCTCCATATTGTTTGAAAGTTGTTGGTTCAAGGATTGGATCCAAAGAGTAGCCGTTATGACAGTAATCTTTGTAAGCAGTAACCGAGAACATCATTTTCTTGATTCGAAAGTCAAGACCGATTTCACTTTTGACCTGCTTTGCCATCTTTAAATCGTGGTTTTCAGTAGGATAGACATGAGTGGTAATCAACTGAAATTTCTGAGCATCAGGTATATTACTTTGCAACGCATTATTAAAGTTTGTCATATCAAAATAGGCATTGTCAGAATAGAGATATGCCAATGTCGGAGCTTTGTAAGTATAGCCGTAAGCACCTCGTACACTAAGCATGCCAGGTAAAATTTCAAATGAGGCATTAAGACGAGGAGCTACACTACCACCGCAATCGCGTACATAGTCATAACGGGCACCTGCTACAATTTCAAGTTGTCTATTTGCTATATTCACACGAAAGGTTTCTTCAGCAAAAGCACTGAATTGAATTAGGAAAGGGATATTTTTGTAAGGACGTTCTCTTTGTGTCTGATAGGTGTAAGAGGCACTGCGGTAAGGAGGATTATCCATATCAAATACTTTTCCATCACCCACATTACCATCTGCTTTAAAATCTATTCCGCCTACAATTCGATGAGAAGTAATACCTAACTTTCCGGCCAAATTAGCTTTAATTTGTACATAGGTATTAATTTCTTTACCAAAAACATCATATTGATAAAAATATTCGGCTGGCGTAATCCACGAATGTTCATTGGTTGCCCCATTACCGTAATTAGTAAGTTCGTTACCATCCGTATCATAAACATGCCCGTTTTTAATACTAGAAAGTACAGTTCCATCTATCTTTGAGTAAGAGTAAGCTACATCAGCATTAGTCCCATTGTCAGCAAAGAAACTATGCCGATAAGTGTAGCTGCCTTGTAGCACGTAGCTGATGTTTTTCAACCAGCCTTTGCTTAAGTTAAATGTTCCTTTGGTGTTTAGACTAGCCATTAAATCTTTCTCGTTTGATGTCGTAAAGTCATTCGGATCATCCGGATTAGGCTCTCCTTTATCTTTCGTCCAATAGAGATTGAATGAAGTGGTTGAATTTAGCAGACCATGAAACAAGTTAGGGTTGCTATAAGCCAATCGCATTGTATAACGATTATAGGTATCATAGCTTTCACGAGGGTCAGCCACGCTGTAAGCATAGTCAAGACCATAATTAAGAAAGCCTTTTTTCCCGCCTAAAAAAAGACCGTGAGAAGCTGCAACCGAATAAACATTGGGATTTGTATTGAATTTAATGGACAATGGTTGACGACCGACTTTGGAGTTTATGATGATAGCACCACCACCCATATCGCCATAAGCAGCAGATGCGACTCCTCGAATGACTTCAACAGATTCTATATTATCGGTTGTAATCGTACGTAAGTCTGTTCCTACATTAGGAGTAACACTTCTTGTTCCTGGCACCGAGCCTCCGATTGCCGAAGACATAATTTGCATGTTTGCATTACTGGACAATGGGGCACCATCCAAAACAACGGAGGTTCCGAAACTTGCTCCGCCACGAATAGAATGTGTTGACACACCTTGTAAATCTGCTTTATAGCTTGAAATGTCTGCACCCGGTAAAAGTTCCATTACATCGGATAGGGAAACAGACTGCATGTGCTCCATTGCCATCTTTGAGATAGTTGAAGCTGTTGAAGCACCTGCTTTTGATGTTTGAGCTGTTACTACAATTTCGTCTAGAGAGAAGTCTGCAACCTTAAGTTCAAACTGTAACTCTTTGGTAGAATCGGTTAGTTTGAGTGTCGTAACATAATCTTCATATCCTAAACACGAAACCTTTATAGTATAGGTGTCTGGAATTACATTGGTTAATTCAAACTTACCATCGTTGTCACTAATAACGCCGACTGCAATATTCTTCAATTGAATGGTTGCATAAGGTACGGCTTCGATCTTTTCTTTATTTTTTGTAAAGATACGTCCTTTTATATTTAACCTTGTTTTATTGTCAACCAGTATGTCACAATTTTGCACTTGAGAAAACAACAACTTTTCTCCCTGATTAGCATGTGCAGAGATAGATGCAGAAGCCAATAAGGCTACAATCATTCCTCTGCATATTTTTGGGGAATTTTTCATGTAGGTATTCTTTTTATTTTATATACATAGATATACTATTCACAGCATCAACAGCCTGCAAATAGGTTGATGAAATAATAAAAATTCCAGCATATACAGAACATCTCTGATATGCACAATTTATAATTATTTCAAATTAAATTGATAAAAATAAATTATAATATGGAATAGAATATAGGAGGAGCACGTAATTGATAAGAAAGAATTATAAAAAAAAGTCTCTTATAAACGTAGTAAATAGGTCGAAAATAAAGAAAAGAGAGAAAGACATGAATATGAAAAATCTCTACCGATGTGAAAGGAGATAGTAAAAAGTGGCAAATAGGGCATTTATCAGCGTTATGAGATTGCCCATTTTCGGATTGGCAGGTATGAGCATGTTCAGTGTGATAGTGGGTAGCTTTTACTATAAAGAAAGGCGCAAGAGTCATTAGTAGTACCCATGCAATAAAAGTTCTATTTCCAACTTTTTCTTTCATCCTTAAATCCGTATAGCCAATTAAATATTTATAAATCCAAATCCCTTGAGAAAGAATATCATTCTCAAGGTTTGGATATATCCTAAGATTCACCTAAATTAGTGCTACCCAACAACTCAATTCAAGTACTTCTTATAACTAAAGCAAAAGTAG
Source organism: uncultured Bacteroides sp. (assembly GCA_965140335.1). Taxonomy (GTDB): domain Bacteria; phylum Bacteroidota; class Bacteroidia; order Bacteroidales; family Bacteroidaceae; genus Bacteroides. The sequence continues at coordinate 667,291 of OZ223190.1, read as the reverse complement.
CATTAAAATATGAAAAGGCCCTTCCCTGGTAGTTCTTTTTTATGTGAAGCATGCTATTCAAAACGTGGCATTACATATTTATCTTTGTATGAGGTGAAAGACAAACCCGGAATATACTTGTTGTCAAATTCTCGCTTCAACGATCTTATCAGGGAATAGTCATTTGCATCCACAGCATAATAATTCTCTGCCTGAGCAGTTGTAATACGTACCGTCCAGTCGAACATATTACCCAGAATCGTCATATAATCAGTCTCCGGGTTGAACGAAGGTATGCCTACCTTAATCACTTCATAAGCCGGGGTTAGTACATAAAGCTGATTATCAACATCGGTCATAAGAGCAAGCGTCTTGCGGTTTCTGAATTCCGTAATAAAAAGATGCTTAAGCAGTAAGCTCTGTGGTAGTTGCACGGCACGAACATAGGGACGCCCTTTCACTTGTTTCAAATGAAATAAATGGTGTTCGGCATCCAATATGACATAGCCCTCATCATAATCCTTTCTGGTCGTCGGGTTTCCGGCAATCTCAACAGCCGGGAAATGAAATCCTTTTTTAAGCAACATTTCCGTAAATAGTTTACTCTTCTTCTCCTTTACGCTATTGGACTCCATATCAATGAATTCAATCTCTTTATGCGTAATACGAAAAACATCGCCGGGCATTTCCAGATCAACACGCCCGGACATCGATTCCAACAAGGGATATAATCCAATATGAGGCGCATTAATATCCGAAGGCACACTGCGGAACACAATATTTGATAACTGCGCCATCCGTGGAGTAACCGCCACCCCATTCAGCGTATCAGGAAAACGTTCGTCGGTTATCAACTGACGATAATAGAATAAAGGCAAAATACTATCGAACTGAGCCTGGGTATATTCATGCCCCGAAGCATCATAACGTACAATCCCCTCTCCTGCTTTCTGCCCGATCATGGCAAAGTCTCCAATAACACCGCTATATAGCGTAAACCCTCCTTTATCTGGCTTTACTGCAAAGAAATTATAGCACCACGGCAATTGCCATAGTAAAAGTAGCGCTATGGTTACATACAATAATATACTACTAAAACGTTTCATTCTTCTTTATTTATTAGTTGTAATGAGACCTTTATCAATTCATTCAATCTTGTTTTCCTTCCTTGAAGCGTACGATGGAAAGCCACGAAAATGAAGCAGACAATAACGTATAAACTGCCAGCCATAGAACAAACTTATTATAAGCTTCCGGAGTAGCAGATAAAAAGAAAACTCGCAGCACGAGTATAGTTACAATCAAATTCGGCACCCGTCGCTTCCATGCTGGTTCCAGACAAATCCACGAAACCATCAGGTAACCGCATATCCCGGCCAGAAACCAAGGTAAAGAGGTCAGCAACACATGATTCTTCAACTCCGATGCCAAAACCGTACGCATATAGACATCCATCAACAATAGGTTTAAAGCAAAGCAAAAAAACAATAATACCAGCCCTGCAAGCAACATGGTAGCCACCATCTTCAATTGGGGATAAGGCAAGTGTAAGGTCAGTTTCAAACATTTGCGCTGCATTTCGGGAACGAATTGAACAACAGCCATCAGAATTCCTATAATAAGAGGGACATACTGGAGCAAATCAATAAAAACGGCATCCCGTTCCAACATCGCTCCCCAGATATGCGCCGCGCCCTTCAACTCTATTGCCCGGTTTATGCGCAGCATACAATAGCCGGAAAATCCCAGCGTAGTAACCACAGCCAGTAGATAATACCAGCGTGTTTTTATCCATTCTTTATAAAATATTGCATTCACGTTTTATTAGCAATTAAATAATTACACATTTTCAATTTAACCCTTATCGGTCATCAATACTTACCGGTCAGACCGATAAAAGCATCTTCAAGACTGACATGCTCACCGTGCAAATCCTTGAAAGGCACTCCCATTGCCTTAAATCGTGTTTCCACTTCGTCTGGCAAGAGAAACGAATAGGTTTCAAGTGCATTGCGAATGACTGAAGGATGATGAAAATCATCGGACTTTGGAAATTCATATCCATCCGGCACCACACAAGTATATCGCCTAATCCCGTCCAACAGCTCCTTTACAGACTTTTGAATCAGTATTTTCCCATAATCCATGATAATGCAGTCGTCAACCAGACGCTCCATATCCTGAATGATATGTGAAGTCAGGAAGACTGTTTTATTCTCCGCACGTGCATAATCGCGCAGATAATCCACGAACAACCGTCGGTAACCGGGATCCAGTCCGAGAGAAAAATCATCAAGCACCAGCAATTCAGGATTCTGCGCAAGGATGAGTCCCAGTGTAACTTGTGAACGTTGCCCGCACGACATACGCGAGATACGTTGTCCAGGAGCCACCTTCAACTTATTCATCAATTCATAATAGGCGTCCTTCCTCCATTGCCCCGGATAAAAAGCGGCATAAAATTTTTCAATTTGCGTGATGGTCATGAACTGATATTGCACATGACCTTCAATCAGCAGTCCGATATTACGGCGTAAAGCGGGATCCATAGTCTGTATATCCTGCCCGAAAATACGACATTCACCGAAGCGGGGTTTAAGATAACCGCTCAATATATTAATCGTCGTAGTCTTTCCCGTTCCGTTTTTACCCAACAATCCCAGAATACGACCTTGGGGAACCGAGAAATTCAGATTTTCATAAATAAGTCTCTTCCCATAGTAATGGGTCAGATTCCTACACTCAATAATACTTTCCATATTATACTATTTATTAAAAGAAGAAAAGAAAGATAAGAGGAATCAAAACGCCTGCGGCCAGTTCTATTCCTCCACGTCCTGCGATACCTTTGCCACCTTTCAGCATAATGATACCGGATAGTGTAATCACAATGAGTCCTATGGCAAAAGCGTCCGCAAAATAAGTCCACCATTTGCCCGGATTATAATGCAGCCGTGCCATGGAACCAATGAGCGGACGACGGGTTACCGACTCGTAAACCGCGTCTCCGGTCTGTATATTGACATACAAGTTGGAGCCGCCTTTGAGAAAGACCTTCATGACATCCGCTTTCGGGAAATAATGCTTTGTATAATTAGCTGCTTCTCCCAAAGGTTCAAGTAATTCCAGCACCTTTGCCTCCATCATTTGCTCTTTCCCCGGAAGTTGTTCACTAATCCGATACTCTTTCCTCGCTATGGAAAAGTTCGGATTGATTGTATCACGATGGTTCATCACAATGCCCGATATGGCATAAATCAGAACCATACCCGAAAAGAAGAATGAAAGATCACGGTGAATAGCCCGACACCACTTGCGCAGGTTATTACTCTTGAATTTCATAGGAATCAGCCTCTACATAATAGAAAGATAGATAATCTTTTCCCGTTTTAGCTTTTCGATCAGCTATTTTTGCACGGAAATCAGCAATCCGCCCTTCAGGAGTATTGGCCTGTTCACCACGCGCTTTCTTTTCAGAATCGCATCCGGCTTCACCGTCACCATGCTTTTCTTGAGCCTGTGCCTTCAACTGCGCTTCCCAATTCTGTAAATAAGCCTCATCCACTCGTTGTTCCTTTAAAACGCCCTTTACACGCACTATGGCATTGACACACTTCGAGCTGAATGAACCCAGTTTACCAGCTTCCACCCGGATAATCTGCGTATCATCACTTCCCATTAAAAATATCTTTGTCGCACCATGTTTACACGTATGCGTACATACCCCTTCTATCGTAACCTCTTTCCCCGCCAGAGCATCAGCGGCACTCAACAAGCTGTCTATGCTTATAGCACTCGAAATTACTTGTTCTGAAGAAGTTTCACTTTCCACTTTCTTTGCTTGTTTGTTGCCGCATGCGGTGAAGAAAAGAGTTGTTGCAGCAACGGCCGCAATCAAAATAGCTTTGGTTTTCATTATTCTTGTTGTTTATAGTTAATTTAAACATCTTTTATTAAGTCTGCTTTCTGAGAACGGTCATACTACAAATACACTCCGATACTTGTCCAAAGGGACTGTCTATCCTCATGATTGAAGTATAGTATTTGTTGCCATCCGGATTCTGCATATCCTAATGTCTTACCTATTCTTTTGGACCATCGTAAGGAAACGCCATAACCCGTCCGGCTTCCGCTTTGCATATCAAGGTTCTGCTGCAAAACGGTCAGGGCATATGGATGTGCCACCTCTCCGTCAAGATTTAGCGTAGCATCTATTTTCCCGTAATGTATTCCGTAAATCCGGGTATACAACATGTTTTCCTTCCACTTATAAGTGGACGTAAAAGCCAGCGATGCATTCCACAATTTGTACTCCATGCGTTTGGCGGGTGTTCTGTAGGTTTCTTCCTGCTGGATATATCCAATGACGGAATGGAGACTCCATCGCCAATTTTCCGTTTGTTGTAGTTCATAGCAACTGCTTGCTGCTCCATGCAGTGACTTGCTACCAAATTGTTCAGCAGTGGATATCAACGGATAGATCTCGTTAACCGCATCTCCATAGAGATTTTCCGTTCCTTTACGGTTGTTATATTCAGCCGACGCTTTAAATCCAAGAAAACGACGGTTACTTTTAGAAGTCCATGTTATTTCCCCCTGCATCCAGTCCTCTCTTATTTCATTCAGCGTCAAGTCATTGGATGAAGGCAGTATTTTCTCATAAAAAGAATGCCTATAGTTGAAGCTACCACTCCATCTGCCATCTATATGTACAGGAAGCAGACTAACCCCTGCACCATAGCTGTGTCCCTGATACCGTACAACTGTACGGGTACCATCAAAGCGGGTGTAACTGTTTCCCAACCCGATGAGATGGAATGTTTTCGATACGCCCAGTTCATCATAATATTTAAGATCACCATTCTGCTTATATTTACGGGCTTCCACCGAAAGCGCCGCTGCATATAAAGGATGAAAACGATAGGAAACTCCAGCTTTGCCTTGCAGATCAGCCACTTTATTATTAGGACGGGGATCTATATCACGATACTCTTGCAATGCCCGGTACGAAAATTCACCACCGAAAGTCCATCGCTTATGGGAAGCAGCGTATCCTCCTTTGAAAAAATAAGTTTCCGACTTCATATCTCCCCCTATGGTATCGGCTATGACATAAGGATAGAGCAACTCATAGTCCGCACTTTCGTTCCATTGCACGTTTTTCCGCGTACCATTGCGATAGTAAGCATTCCCCCATGCACGTGCCTTTTCGGACATATACATATACGATTCAGCTGAAAGATCGAATCCTTTCCACCCCTCTCCCAACTCCGCCTTTTCCGCCCTGCTCTCGTCGTTCCATTTTCCTGTTGCCCCAAGCGTGGAAAGCGAATAAGATTGGCGGTAAAAGTTCAAGGCGGGATTCAAATAAGGAGTTGTAAGAAACTGCTGTCTGGCAGCGGAATGCTTGTAAACCCGTTGAAATACGGACACCGAATCCTCCCCCTGAGCCCGGGAGAAGGATACGGTTGCCAATAGAAATATAAGAGAAGATAGAATTGCTTTTTTCATCCTATTGTTCAGTAAACATATTTAATCATGAAACTTATAGTAAGGATCAGCCGACTGTTCAGGCAGGAAATCAACAGAAGAGTCATTAGTGTCTTGCAGGGTAATGCCTGAAAGTACTTTACGACGCACACTTTTACCATAACGAGTTTTATCATGGTCCATTTTTCCACAATAGGTCCATCCTTTATCTAACGCGGGTGATACCAAATTCCACACATATTCGCTTTCTACACTGAGGTTTACAGCATCCAATATCCACTTATTAGGAACCTTATAAGCTGTCATGGGTCCCATTTCATATACGTTTCCGCCAATAATCATATTATACTTGTATTCATAAAGATAATCCGTCAGATACTGTTCAGCAGAGAGCTGATTATCTTTATCATCACCCAGACGAGCCAATACATAAGAGTGGAAACCGCGGTTGTGAGGTCCCCAGATTGTTGCCGTAGAAGAGTAAATTTTCTCCAGATTTGGCACATCTGTATCGGTATCAAGGAATTTTGGATTGGAACTTTCATCATACCACTCAAAGTCAGCCTTTGTCAAATCAAAAGAATTAGAGTTGGCTGTAGTATGATCCATCCCGATATCACATAGTAACAATGATTCTCCGGGAGCTACCATCAGATTACCTCCCAACGGAACACGATAAATAGACGACGCTGCAAAGGCTTCACTCATAATATCCGGTGCATAATCATATTTACGTACAGTCATGAATGCCGATTCGGCAATGGTAAGCCCGTCTGCGCAAAGCGTGTCACCGGAATTATTATAGATACGAAAATATTTGTCTCCAGTGTATTGCTTCCCTTCAGGAGTCACCGTCCCTGTGAAAAAGATTTCGGCAATAACAAAATTACCACCTTCTTTACTATCATTGTACACATAACCAGTTACATTAAGCGGAGTGGTGGTAGCCGTTCCGGTCAAAGTTACCGACTCCTGATAAGCCCTCATCTTGGTGTGAATCATTTCCCCATTCATCTGGTAACTCAGCGAACCCTCCATGCTGATGGTATACAGCCCTTCGGGAACGTTAACCGTAACACTTACCGTAGAGGAAGCTGCACGGGTGGTAGCCGGTGCTATAATTGTGCTACTCTCTCCAGTATTGATATTCTTCATGACCAACTCCTGAACTCCGATAACCGGATCATAACTTTGTAGTTCAGCAGGTGCATTGAATTGCAGGGTCACACCCGCCGTTTTCACACTGTTCTCATCATCATCGCTACAAGCGGTGAATGCCAAACCTGCAATCATCATTATGCAGATAACATAGAAACTTCTTTTCATATTCATATCATTTAAAAGTTTTTTATTTATAGAAATTAGTACAATTTCAAATTCAGCTCCATTCCGAAATAAGGTTCTTCCGCTGTTCTTCTTATGAGATATCCATTCCGTGTATAATCAGGCACATAGTCCAGAATGCGATTAGCGAACAACGAAATCAAAACGCTCTTCCCGAGTTCCTTGGTCGCCTTAAAATTAATGTACATATAAAAGGGAGTAGTTGTCTTGGCTAATACGGAAGAAGCATTGGAAATAACTAAATGCTGCTTATAAACATCATTTCTATCTGCTTCGGTGTATGGCGAAACATTTCCCATAACATCCATATAAGCAATGGGAGTTCCACTTCTCTTCGGAGTCTGTTGACTGGAAAACCAGGTACATTCCGCAGTGGTGGAAAACTTTAGTCCCAACTCTTCCAACCAGGTATCTACCGTAAAATTGGTATTGAATCGTTCACGATGATAACTGTCGTCCACTTCGTAAAAGCCGACATATTCGTCACTCAAGGCTATACCATTCACGACTTTGGAAACACTTTTGAATATCGGTTCACTATTTTCGTAGATGGTACGCAACCATGCTCCGTTCACGGTGAAACGGGTATTGAGTGCCTTGAATCGTTCGGAAGCGATCTGGAATTCCACACCTTCCTTTTGTATGCGGCTACCATTCCCGGTGTAACCATAGCCCTTCAGTACACTTTTCATAGCATAAGGCATGTCCTCCAGTGAAGGCGGAGCAGTCAAAGCGGAACCATCCACGTTGCTGGAATCATATTCCTTGTATTCATAGGGAGAATAAGTGGCAATGGAACGGAAAGCGGAATTCATACGCTCACGGAAATAGGTCACGGATAATGTATTTTTATGGTACTCCATACCCATGCGCACTTCCCATTTAAAGTTACGGGCAGGTTGCAAATCATAATTAGTGGGATTCACAATGTAAGTGCGCAGATTAATCCGTTTGTATGCAGCATTGGCATTCCAATAGTTGAGTTGTAGAAAATCCATATAAAGATTATCAGGATGGAGTTGCGCCAGAGTAGGCATTAGCGTTAGCCAACCTATCCCAGCGGAAAGACTAATTTTCAACTCTTGACGCCCAACGCTTATTCCGGGAAACTTCCATTGCACATTGAAACGCGGATCGAAAAACATTTTTCCGCTTAAAGCATACCGCTTATCAAGGTTCATCATCATGTTGCTGCTTATTCCGGCTTGCAGCTCCACATAATTACGACCGACAGGAATGCCTATATTATCCTCTATATACATCCGCCATTGTGCGGAAGCCGGAATGTCACTATACTTGCGCGGGCGGAGAGAATGGTATGTAGGATCGAGCGGCCGGGTCAAATCATAAACTTGCCCGTCTCCAAAGTTCTTATCGTAGGTATAAACGGCTCCCGCCAGCAGTTTATGAATAGCTAAACCTGTTAACAGTCTGAATTCCGTGGAAGCTTTGGCATACAAATTAACCGGTTTTCCATCTACCGTAGAATAGGCCGTATATTGATAAGGCAGAATCTCCGCATCATGCTCCCCCTCTTCCATATTAGTAGGTACGACCCGGTCACGATCCAATTGAATGAACCTGCTCCGCTTTATCTTATCCCACGACATATCAGCGGACATATTCAACGTCAACTTTCGAAAAGCTTTTTCCCCCGGAGCTGTCCATTCCAGTATATTGTGCCATCCTCCAGCATGGTAACTGGAACGGTAACTGTCTTCCTGTAACTTTTCAATGTCAGGGTCATTCTTCACATTATCTACATTGACAGCATAGTTGGTTCTGGTTTGCCACTCCAAAGCATATCCATTATTCAAAGCCCATTTCTTATTGAGACGCACAGAAGTAGTGATTCGTTTGTACCGACTGTAACGGTTGCGCGGATCGTTCTTTGCATCCAGATAGTCCATATCCGCGGAGAGAGTTATCCCTTTATCTTTCCATTCCACGCCTTTGCCTACCGAAAAGAGCTTACTGGTCTGATCCGCCTTGAAGCGTGCTTCCAACGGAGTAGCTTTCTGTTTGAGTTTGATTATAACAGCTCCACTGGTCAGGTTATTGTATTGCACGGAAGGGATTCCCCGAATAATTTCCACGTTCTCAATATTATCGGTGGAAATATTGCGCATATCCACACCGGCATTTACTGAACTGTATCCATCAAAAGCTGTTGTGATATCCGAAGCAACACTCTGCATATTGGCACTGGTGCTGACCGGAGTACCATCTATAATGAACTGAGTACCCAAAGAGCTGGTACTAAAATCTGATTTACCTATCCCTACCTCGCGCAACCGGATAGTGTTAGCCTTACTCATATTCGGTGGACTGGTACTCCCACCAGGTAACAGTGCTAATAAATCGGTGAAACTGCTAGGTTGTAAATGCTCCATTGCCGTACGGTCTATTTTTGAGGCACTAGTAATGCCTCTTGACTCGGAGGCGGTGACTACAACTTCATTCAGAGTAGTGGAGGATGGCTGTAATGAAAACATTGACGTTATGCTTTCCTTCAGATTTATTGATTCTTCCTGTTTCTCGTATCCTATATAAGAAACAGTGACATGATAACGTCCGGTTTTTAGACCGGTTATATTGAATTTACCATTCTGGTCACTTGTTCCTCCATAATATTTTCCGTCATCAGATTTCATCCGGATACTAGCAAAAGGAAGGGGCTCCTTCTCTTGCGCATCCTCGATATATCCTCTAAAATGACAAAAAGATTGTGCTGAGCCCCAAGTGGTGACAAGCAATAAAAAACTTAGTATATATATGATCCTACGAGACATTGATTAATGTGCTTTTATGAATTGCAAAGTTACCAGCTTAGACTTTGACCAGCAATCGCTAAAAGTAGGTATATACTTAGAAGAAGAATGTGAAGCCTAATAACAAATAGGTATAACTAGAACTGGATGCAGAAGATTGAATTTTCTTTCCTATAGTAATAGATACGAGAAAAGAGGTTGTCCTTAAAGAACAGCCTCCTTGTCACCAAAGCAATGATTCTTCATCAATTATTGATTCTGTATAAAGCCTTCTTTCAGCAGAATAAACCCTACACAAATTTCATCTGACCAGAGCCAAACATATTGGTCATCTGATTGGAGTACATACAATTGAGGTATCAAATCAAGATGAATACCCATATTCCCTTCAACCTCGCCATCCGTCCTTTTCACTTCCGAAGGAATGGCATTCAGATGAAGTGCAGTATACTGCTTTCCTAAATTATCTTGTATACGAAACATCCTCTGTAAAGGATTGTAATAGTATTGATGATGATGCTTATCAAAGAGCAGGAGCGCTTTTCCATCTTGGTAAATCCCAATCTGCGTAGAAGCAATCAAATTATTCCGTTCCTCCTTATATAGGTCATTATCATCTTTTGAACAGGAATATAATAATGTAGCGCTGATTAAGATCAAGATATAGTTAAATGTCTTCATATATTCGTCTTATTATCGAATTGTTATATATTGCATAAGATACTCTTTATCACCGTCTAAATGGGTTATTTCCGCCTGAATGCGATGTTCTCCGACACTTAAAGTGGTGTAAGCCGGACTTGTTTGCCCATCTACCCGCCATACTACATTACTATCGTCACTGTTAGCATCCAGCAAGTAGAACAGTGTCTGACTGTTACTCGTCGGCGTTTCCGGCGAAATACCGATGTGTATAAGATAGGGATTCTTTCGTGCAGTGCTGAAGCTGAAAGTATGTTCTATGTTATCAGAGTTCTGTATTACGACCTCATATTGCTTACCGGGTCTCAGTGCACCAAGGTGCAATTTTGGTTGGCGCAACGTTTCTCTTCCAAGATACGTGTTGTCGCCTACTAGCTTCCAAGTGACAATCCAACTAGTCCCGATGTTATCTTTCCACGAAAGTAGGGCGTCACGTTGATAGGCTTCTATCTCATAGTCGGACATACCATAAACGGTGTCATCTGTTGTTAACAGCAGATATCCGTTTTTTATGGAAATATCAGCGATACTGAGTAATGCATTGCCTCCTTTCCATGAACGAAAATCGTGATGTTTGGGAGAGATTAAGCTTGTCACATTTCGTCCTCCGGGGAAAAAACTATAACGGGAATAGTAAGCGGCATTCGAAACATCAGGACTGGAACACACTAACTTCATGCACTCGTGCCCTGCCACAGAATTTACCGTATTGTAAGAAACCCATTTGGAGGGGATAGTATAGTCTATATGGTAAACCAGCAATCCCGATGCCCCCGGACTTTCATAGTTCCAGTAGAATTCAGGTGCATCCCATACGGTTTCTCCACTACCCCTGTATTCTAGAAGGAAGTAATCATCCTTCGTATCGGTTCCTATCAGATAGCCTTTGTCGCGGCAAATGGATTCCAAATGAAATTCTCCAGAAGTCGAGAGTACCTCCGGTTCGGTCCATCCCACCATCCAGCGTTCAAGAATACTTAAAGCAGGTGGAGTGCGGCTATCGTTATTGTAACAACCATTAGCCATTAAAGAGTAATACCCCGGACCTGCGGCCAAACCATTGGTAGAGTAATCCGTATCATAAAAATCGGGCCACCCGAGCACGTGTCCAAACTCATGACAAAAAGTACCTATGGCAGCAAACTTATTACTGCCGTCTTCATATTTAGATAACTCGCTACCACAAGCGTAACCGGCCAATTGTACACCGCCAATAACATAATTACCCTGATAGGCCACACTGTATCGATGAGGCCAAATACCATCCGGATCACTACCGTCAGCTTCATTTCCACCGGAGTAGAAAACGAAGACATCACGCATAATCCCTGCTTCAGAATAAGGGGTGAAGTCTATACCGTTCGCAGCAGCCATACGGCAGACATCGACTACCATCTCATAAGCCAGCTCATCATCATTATCGGTGTAATAGCTACGTTCGTGCGGCAGCGTGTAAGGACCCACTACTATGAACTCCGGATCAAAGTGTCCATTACTATTGTCGTAGTAATATTGCCAGGCACTACCTGTGGAACCGTTTTCAATATAGTTCCTACTGTTGAGTAACTCTTCGAAATGCTCTTTACGACCTGTAGTAAAGGGAAGATCTGGAAACTCTGCCAGCAATACAAGTCCTTTGGAGTGACCGGTGGAAGAGAATTCGCTATCTCCGAGACGTCCGGGAGGCGTAAAACCATTAATACTTCGCGTGATAGTGGAGTTGGTCGTATTACGGAGGACGCGTCTCATTTTCTGTTTATGAATAGTGGAAGAGAGAGGTAACACCCCCTTAGTAAATCCCCGTCCTAATTGTCGACGCTCAGTTGCACTCAAGCTATTCATGGGACGTGCCATGACTCCGGTTGAAGTAAGCTGACCGTCGGGAGCGAGAGTGGCATAATAATAGTTTTGGTTGGGCCCCGGGACAAGTGTATAGCCATCTTCTGATAAGGCATAATGATAAAACTCATCACCATAAATACGTATCTTAATAGTAGTACCATCACTTTGGGTTATTTCTATTAACCCGGGACGTGCGGGTATGGCATATAAATGGAGTGTTCCCAAGAATAGCAAAAACAAACAGCTTAAAGCGTATAGACGTAAAATTTTAATTTTCATAATGGGCACAAATTTCGTGTTTTTTATCTATTGAAGAAATACCTATACATAGGTATTATAACAGAAAACTAGAACGATCTACATTGCAAAGTAAAATTCCATGAGCAAAATAATAGAGCCTATAAACAGTCAATAAATAGGAAAGAAGAAGGAGCCCAGAATTACACTAAAAGAGAAAGAATGGAAACGAAAGAAATATACAAGGGTTAAGAATGGCAAGTATCTATATTTCAACTTGTTGTCGTTTTCCCCAAAAACTATACGAGGAAAGGCCCGTTGGTCGTAGAGGAACCATGCCTTCCTCTACGACCAACGGATCTTTCCTCGTAGACAATCCACCTCTTTTTCCTAAAGTCCAACAGACAGTAAGAAAGTATGTGGTATGAGGGTGCGTCAGTATGTAATGATAAGAGAACTAAGGTTCTCTTTTCTCTAACTTAACCCTTCTATATTCCCATCTACAATATCAATATGCATTGCCTGCGGATTCTTAGTCATACCTGGCATACGTAGTATTTCGCCTGCTATGGCAACAATCATTTCAGCACCGTTATTGATGACAATATCTTTAATATTAAACTCAAAGTTATTCACCGCTCCGTATATCTTGGGGTCTGCGGAAAAGGAATACTGTGTTTTAGCAATGCAAACAGGATAATGTCCAATGCCCATTTGCTCGATGAGTTTCATCATTTTACGCGAGTGACTACTATAGGTCACAACACTTGCTCCATACAGGTCACAAGCTATTTTCTCGATCTTCCGTTCCACCCGATCATCTTCCGCATAGGTAAAAGCCAATGGTTCCGACGGTTTATCCTGAATACTTTCTATGACCAACTTAGCAAGTTCCTTTGCTCCTTCCCCACCTTCGACAAAGGCTTCATTCACAGCAAAGCCAACTCCCAGCTTTTCTTCACAATGCCGGCGAACAGCTTCCACTTCATCCGGTGTATCACTGGTAAAATGATTAAAGGCAACCACTACGGTTTGTCCAAAAGAATGCAGGTTGCGCACATGTTTGTCTAAGTTGGCAAAACCTTCCTGTAAGCCTTCCATATTAGGCTCTTTAATCCGGTCGAGGCTAACCCCTCCATGCATCTTCAACCCTTGTGCACTAACAACAATCACCGTCAGTTTAGGCTGCAATCCGTTTTTACGACACTTGATATTATAAAATTTCTCTGCACCCAGATCGGCACCAAAGCCGGCCTCCGTCACCACATAATCGCCAAAGGTCATCGCCATCTTGGTGGCAAGTACGGAATTACATCCATGTGCAATATTGGCAAAAGGGCCACCGTGAACAAAAGCAGGCGTACCTTCGGTGGTCTGTACCAGATTTGGATTAATGGCATCCTTCAACAGGACCGTGATTGCTCCGGCTACGCCCAGTTCCTTAACGGTGAATGGAGTGCCATCGAAACGAAAGCCCAATATAATATTCTCAATGCGCCTGCGCAAGTCATCTATATCTGTGGCAAGGCAAAGTATAGCCATGATCTCGGATGCCGGAGTAATATCAAAACCGGACTCTTGTGTTACACCATTTGTACTGGGACCCAATCCCGTCACAATGGAGCGTAACGAACGGTCATTGACATCGAGCACACGCCTCCAAACAATTTCTTTCAAGGCAAAGCCTTCCGCCTGATGTTGGTACAAATAATTATCGAGTAAAGCGGAGATCATATTATGCGCTGAAGTAATGGCATGAAAATCGCCCGTAAAATGAAGATTGATTTTCTCCATCGGAAGCACTTGCGCATATCCGCCACCGGTAGCACCGCCTTTCATTCCAAAGCAGGGACCCAGCGAAGGTTCGCGCAAAGCAACAATTGCCTTTTTGCCTAGTTTGTTCAATCCTAATGTCAAACCAATGGAAACCGTCGTTTTACCAATGCCTGCCTTAGTGGCTGTAATGGCTGTGACCAGTATTAAATTACTTTTCTTTACCTGCTCTTCATCAATCAGATGGGTTGGAACTTTGGCCATATACCGCCCATAATTTTCCACCTCATCCCGTGGTATTCCAACACTTTCGGCAACCTGTTTTATTTTCTTTAGTTCTACGCTACGAGCAATCTCAATGTCCGATTTCATATTTTATTACGACTTAAATAAGATTTGACACTCTATTTTTTTGAAAGTTACAAAGTTACAAAATAACTCTGAATATTGAGGCGAATGTCAATAGGAATAAAAGAAAGGCTGATTCAAATTTAAAATCTGAAACAGCCTTACTTATAACTTATCATCTATAGCGGAATATCGCTTATTATGTGCTTCTTATCCTTCAATAAAAAAAACAATAAGAAAGACGCAAACTTCGAAGGACTTCCCTCTTTCTTCAAGCAAGGATCATGAAGATCTCTTATTAAAACAAGAGTTTACTTGTTCTATAATCCAGTGCTTATCACCACCTCAAAAGGGTAAATAAACAGCATCCTTTTACAGGGCTTTTTGGTATAGATCAAGAATGATTTCTTTGGTCACCTCACGAGGATTACCCGGAGTACAAACATCGGCTATGGCGGAAGTAGCCAACTTATCCAAGTCACTTTCTTTAATTCCAAGTTCGGAAAGATGTTGTGGAATACCTACTTTTATTGACAGAGCTTTAACAGCATTTACTGCTGCTTTCGCCGCCTCTTCCTTAGTCATGCCATCCTTATAGACTCCCATCGCTTTAGCAATCAAAACATATTTATCGAGCGCAGCCGGAGCGTTAAACTCCATAATAATAGGTAATAATAATGCATTAGCAACACCATGAGGCACGTCAAAGATGGCTCCCAGAGGATGCGCCATGCCGTGAACAACTCCCAAACCTACATTAGAGAAAGCCATACCTGCAATGTATTGTGCTACAGCCATTCCATTGCGAGCTTCTGCATTAGTCGGCTCAAATACAGCTGTTTCCAAATAACGGGTAATCATTTCTATGGCCTTAATTTCAAACATGTCACTCATCTCCCATGCTCCTTTGGTTATCAGCCCTTCAATGGCATGTGTCAAAGCATCAAGTCCCGTAGAGGCAGTCAGCCCTTTCGGCAACGTATACATCAGTTCGGCATCAACAATAGCAATGGCAGGAATGTCATTAGGATCCACACATACCATTTTCTTCTCATTCTTTTCATCGGTGATGACATAATTGATCGTTACCTCGGCAGCTGTCCCGGCAGTCGTAGGCAAGGCAATGATGGGTACGGATTTCTTTTTAGTCGGAGCCACTCCTTCCAATGACACCACGTCGCTAAACTCCGGATTAGTCGTGATAATCCCAATTGCTTTCGAAGTATCAATAGACGATCCTCCACCTATTGCCAGAATAAAATCGGCACCGGAATCGGCAAATGCTTTTACACCTGCTTTCACATTACTAACCGTTGGATTGGGCTTGATATCGCTAAATACAACGTATGGAATCCCTGCTTTTTCAAGAACGGACAAAACTTTATCGGCCACGCCGAATTTAATTAAATCCTTGTCAGTCGATACAAATGCTTTCTTCAAGCCCAGACGATTGATTTCCTGTGGAAGCACTTCGCGTGCACCAGGTCCGAAGTAAGAAACTTCATTTAAGACAAATCTGTTAATCATAATACATTCATTTAAGTTCCGCACCATTTGTTATGGGTTGTAGGTAACATTATTTTATCTACAAATGTAATTCCAATCTTTTTTGTATAAACAAAGTATTATGACCTTTTTACTGAGCAGAATGCTTTTGAACGGTCAATTCCAAACAGACCATGTAATCAGTTTCAACAGATGATGTACCGGACCGTAACAGACCATCTGTTTGGGTGCAACAGACGGTCTGTTTGGCCTCAACTGACTATCTATCTGATAGCAAGTGATGGTGTGTTTCTATTTAAAGCGTGAAGTATCCACGTTTTCATGATGCTTCTCTTTATACCCGCCAAACTTGTATGTAAAAGATATTCCTATTTGGCGGAAGCTTTTATAGTTGTTTTCAACAGACTGCGTTGCATAACGAATGCGCGGAGTGATTTGAAATGTTTCAAAGATATCATTAGCACTCAGACTCAGGATTGCTCGTTTCCCCGCAAACGTATAGCGTAAAGCTGCATCCAAATTACCGGAAGAAGGTAAATCATAAACACCTTGTATTGCTTTTGAACGTATCATTCCCTTCACCGTCAGTTTCAAATCGGGCTTGGAAGAGAGCGTGAACGTATTTCTCAGGACAGCCATACCGTAAACCACATGACGATCGTAAGGGATATCCCAATAATGATCATTCTTCTGGCGATCGTAAACCCCGATTAACATCAAACGGGAATTGAGCCATTGCCCGACCTTAAAAGGAATGACGGATTGTACTCCGGCTTGTTGGTCAAAATTGGAATTAAATACTTTATAGATCTCAACCAATCGCTCGGGCGACTGATAAAGTGACTGCTTGAAATCATCTTTTTCATAACTACACCAAGTGGTAAACACGTATTTGCCTTTAAGGATATACGTCAGTTGAGCCTGATAATCAATACTTGGCTTCAAATCGGGATTACCGTGAATTTCAGAGTAACCTCCACCCATGTAGGATATGGCATCCTGTGTAGCCCAATATTCGGGATATGATTTATCACTGGTGAAAGAAAATTGCCAGACATTTCCAGCCGAAGGGGTATAATTCAAATTCAATGTTGGAAACCAGTTCCAGTCATTCCATACCGCCGTATGATATTGTTCGGCGGCAAGTGAAAAGTCCATTGACAATTTATCCCCGAAGTTCTTGTTGAAACCGGTATAGAAATTCCACGTTTGCTCGCGACGGCTGCTTTTCATATTATCCTTGTCCGTAAGCAGGCTTCCGGTCTCCACATCATAGTAGTATTGATGACTATGGTCAAGGCTTGTGGTATAAATCGCACCATAATTCATCCCCCAGCCTTTGCCCAACTTATGTTCCTGTGAAAGAAAAAACTTCCAACGATTAATACGTTGAACATCCCGACTCAGGAAATTAAGTTCATCACCATTCAGCGAACTGTGCAACAACTGGCTCGATGGAGTATCATAATAAGTGAACTCCGCTCCCGATTTCAATCCAAATGGAGTGCGATAGTCCAGCCTCCCATTGTGCAACTGGCTCGTATAGCGTGTCTGTGTATTTGAAGTCTGGGCACCTTCAACCGAACCCAGGTTATGATTATTATCATATTTACCGGTATAAACAAAACTCAATTGATGATCTTTGGAAAAATTGTAATCCGCACCCAAACGTACATTATGTGAATTTCCCCGTATACGGCTCATTTCATGAGTGTCCATATTGTGTTTGCTTCCATCAGCAAGTGTATGCGTGGCACGCTTATCCGTTACAAAGAGCATACGCCCATAATCATAAGAATACAACATATCAGCCGAAAACTTTCCATACGAATAAACCAAGCTCCCTCTTTCTTTAAAATTTTCATAGTGCTTCTGATTGTACTCACTAAATAATTCCCCTTGCAAAGAAGGTGCTTCCGATGTATTTTGCTTCAGCGTGATATTGATTAACGCTCCCCTGACCTGATAACGGGCCGGAGCGGAATACATCACCTCCGCCTTATCAATGCGACTGGACGGAATGCTCTTCAACAAAGTATTTAATTGTTCGGTGGTGAGTGTGCTGACTTTCCCATCCAGTATCACAGTGACGCTCCTTCCGGCAAGTGTTAGCCCATCATCCTGTGCCACAACACCGGGCAGCTCCTTTATAGCATCATAAGCATTATCCACAGGCAAATCACGGATTAAACGGGGTAAATCATATACCAACTTTCCCTGCGTAGCCTTAACAATAGGGCGCTCTCCGGTTATCATCACTTCGGGAAGGCTCCGGTAAAGGCTGTCCCAACGCCCATCGGAAGTCACAAGACTGTCAGCGGACAAGGTCCGGTCTTTAGCAGATGAAATATTGCTTTTCCCCGCTATGCCAGCCTTTGAGGTATTACTCTGTTGCGCTAATAACGAGGCATAAAAGCCTAATGTAAATGCCAATGTAATAATGATCTGTCTCATCATAATTGATTTCTTTTTTAGTTTATTTTACAAATAGAACAGTTGGTGGATCCTCCTTCTTACCCATAGAGCAGTGTTTGCCAACTCTTAGAAACGATATAAATATTGCTCGTAATAAGAACGTGGCAAAGGTCGCCTAAACAGACTTTCCTCAAGGTTATCAACAACTTATTTAGTCTTATCTACTGTTATCGGAAGTGTTATTTAGTCTTACCATCAATAGCTTTTTTGAACAACTTTCTTATCTTTGTTTCTGTAAACAAGAAGAATGCAATGAAGTTGCCATTTAAGCCAATTGCCATATTAGTGATGATATCTCTGCTCGGTATCTTTGGTTACCAAATCTATTGGCTCACCAAGCTATATCATACGATGAAGGATGATATGGAAAATAATATCACCGAGGCCATGCGTATCAGTGATTATAACGAAATGATGCTACGGGTGGAGCGTTTAAAGAAAAGTGATAAAGATCATGGTGAAGTTTCTGTTTCCGCCGGTTACGATGACAACGGAAAATCATTTGTCCATAGTTCCACAAGTGTTACGACGGCAGACAAAACCGGAATTTCAAATCAAAAGATAAACATAAATTACACCTCGCAAGCTTCATTAGACAGTCTTTATTTAAAACGGATAAACGATTCAACCGTAATTAAAACATCGATACGCCGTGACACCTTAATAGACCATAAAACTGATGCAGCACTACGTGTTAATGAAGGACTGGATATGCTCCTGTCCAGTCAGCAGAACATCATGGAACTTGCTTCCTACTTTCAACGGGGATTGCATGCCGGACTGGATATTATATTGGGCCCTCAGGTTGCTGTCTATGATAGTTTGCTTACCGAGCAATTAACTAAGAAAGGAATCAATCTACCCCATCGCCTGCAATACCTACACTCCGGTTCCACAGTAGACTCATCATACATCTATACTGATACAATAGCTGTTGTAAAGACTCCCGGATACATCTCCGGCAAACGCGACCGTAACTATGACTATGTATTCGATCTTAACACCCATTATACGTATCGCCTGACTATTGGATCTACCACTCCTTTAGTGCTCAAACAAATGAGTGGTATATTGCTGACCTCATTGATCATCCTCCTTATCTTAAGCTTTTCATTCTGGTTTCTCATCCATACCATTCTGAAGCAAAAAACACTGGAAGAGATGAAAACAGACTTCACTAACAATATCACTCACGAACTGAAGACCCCTATTGCCGTGGCCTATGCGGCCAATGACGCTTTATTGAATTTCAATCAGGCTGAAAACAAAACACAACGGGATAAGTATTTGCGTATCGGTCAGGAGCAATTGCAACGATTGAGCGGACTTGTGGAACAGATTCTTTTAATGAGTATGGAAAGGCGTAAAATGTTTCATTTACATCCGGAAACCGTCTGCATGAAGGAGATGCTCACTCCTTTGATTGAATTGCATAAGCTCAAAGCCGGCAAACCCGTAACCTTCGATGTAAACATAGAACCTGAGAGTTTAAACCTGTTTGTAGACCGAACGCACTTCAGCAATATATTAAGTAACTTGATAGATAACGCCATTAAATATTCCAAAGAAAAGGCGGAAGTGAACATCTATTGCCGGAAGAAGTCTGATACGGAAATAATAGTTTCGGTCTCCGACAGCGGAATAGGCATTGCAACAGATAAAATACCACATGTGTTCGACAAGTTTTATCGCGTTCCCAATGGGAATATACATAACACCCAAGGATATGGGCTGGGACTGTTTTACGTTAAAACAATGATAGAAAAACACGGAGGAAGTGTTACGGTAAACAGTGAACCCGGACGCGGTAGCACTTTTACCCTCAGAATACCTGTAAGCTAAAATGCAAATACACAAAGAACATGAAAAGAGAATGCACCAAGAATATTAATGTGTTTTGTATAAGAAAAAATCGCTGAAAGAGATTAAAGAGAGAGAATAAACCGGTTCAATCTTCCGCGGTATTCCCTCATATAAATCACATTAGAATGGAGATTGGAACAAAATAATCTTTTGTTTTTAACCCTTTTCAACTAAAGTGAGGAAGAGGCACTAAAAATAACAGAAATCGTAAGCCATATAAAATAGAGAAAAATTGCAATGGATAAGAAAAACAAGATGGGTAAAATCAACGTATTACTAGTTGAAGATGAGCAAACTCTCGCCATGATAGTTAAAGATACGCTGGAAGAACAAGATTTCATTATACATACCGCCCGCGATGGCGAAGAAGGCTTGCGCACTTTCTTTGATCTCCATCCGGATGTTCTTGTTGCCGATGTTATGATGCCACGCATAGATGGTTTTGAAATGGTACGCCGTATCAGACAAACAGACAAGACCACCCCTGTACTCTTTCTAACCGCCCGTTCCGCCATCAATGACGTTGTGGAAGGTTTCGAACTGGGAGCAAATGACTATCTGAAAAAGCCTTTCGGGATGCAGGAACTGATTGTCCGTATCAAAGCTCTGATGGGAAAAGCTTTCATTTCGCCGGAGGAATTCGGTTGCACAAAGAAAGTCTTTGAAATTGGGAAATATGATTTTAGTTCCACAACACAACTCCTTACCTATGAAGGAATTGAACAGGAGCTATCACACCGTGAATCGGAAATACTGAAACGGCTTTGTGAGAACAGAAATCAGGTAGTCCATACACAGGATATACTACTTGAACTATGGGGAGATGACAGCTTTTTCAATTCGCGCAGCCTTCATGTCTTTATCACCAAATTACGTCACAAACTGGCAAAAGATGAATCAATCCGTATTATAAACATTAGAGGAATAGGCTACAAGCTAATAATCAACTAAATACGACCTCAATAATGAAGCAGATACTTATCCTTTTATTCATGATGCCCACTATCATAACGTATGCACAAAATGAGCAGCCCAAAGATAGTTTGAAGAGAGCTTTCCCCACGAAAACTGATAAAGAAGGATATATCGTGTTCCCTCTACAAGAAGTCATTTTATCAAAACCGACTCCAACAGCCATCTTACCGACTAACGATTCCGTTTATATGAAAATTCCATCTCCTATAAATATGTTCCAATATCCATGGATGTCATCCCGCATACGCAATACTAAAAACCCCTACTCCATGGATTATGCAAGATATAGCACATTTTTGCTATCTCCTAAAAGCATATTCAGTACCTCCAGCACATATGAAACCTATCCGACGATGGGAACCTTTATTCAGGCAGAAGGAACCTATACCTTTCACCCCAACAATCGCTGGGAAATTAGCGGAGGCGTATATACTACAAAATATACAATGCCATCGCGTATGCACGGATCTCATCCCGATCTCGGTTTAAATGCTGCTGCCGCTTACCGCATTAATGATCGATTACGCATCCGCCTGTTCGGCCAATATTCAGCATTCGGCCAGCATAATGCGACTTTCGGATACATGAATCCCATGTACCCGCAAAGTAATTTCGGAGGTATTATGGAACTGAAAATCAATGACTATCTGGAAATACATGCTGGAATGGAACGGGTATATAGTCCGGAGAAAATGAAATGGATAACCGTCCCTGTACTTTACCCGGTCATCAACCTAAGAGGAAAGAAATAGAGTTTACCCCGCTTTTCTTCCTTCAATCTTTGACTGATTCATAATTTATGCAAATCTCAATAAAAGCTATTATAATCCAGAGTATTTTCCTATATTCGCTCCTATAAAAAACTCATTGAACAATGAAACGCATAGGGCTTCTCTTTTTTTTCATTTGTTTTGTCTTACATGTAAGCGCGCAAAATGAAGTCATTTCGGATAGCATACGAACTAATGCCTTGCCGGAAGTGAAAAATTATGATGGATTCCTGCTGGATATGAATATAATGAAGTTAAGTGCTCCAAAACTACCTGACTTCAAATTAAAGATACCTGACGCAAGCAAAGACTACAGTTTCCTTTTCCGACCAGATCCCAATGTGACCTATACGCAAGGATTATCTAATATTTTCTCTCCAGATCAATCAACCGTGTATGGTGTGAATCCATTTGGCCTGACGGGGTTCTTCTCTACTCCGCAAAATCTGCAAATGGGAAGTTTCAAACTCAAAAACGGTATGCGCCTCAATACCTATGGGGAATATAATTCCGAAGGATATAAGGTCTATAATCGCTCCGCCTTGCCATGGGAACGTAATAACTTCAAAGGAGCTTTTGAACTGAAATCGGCCAATGGCTCTTTTGGCATACGGGTGGAGGTACAAAAAGGGAACTATCCACCTTATTGAATCTGATCGCCGAAACCACTCTAAAACACACTAGTATAGGAATATGAAGAAGAAAGTATTAATTATTGGTGCCAATGGCTTTATAGGACATCGTTTATTATCTCATTTCTCACAAAAGACTGATTACGCTACCTATGGGAGTTCCTTGCACAAAGACATAAGTCCCCAACCGGATAATTACCACTTTTTCTGCTCCGATATTTGCCGGATAAAAGATTTGGACCATCTATTCCAATCGATAAAACCGGATATTGTCATAAACACCTCAGCTCTTTCCGTTCCTGATTATTGCGAGCTGCATCATGAAGAAGCGGAAAGAATAAACATAACGGCTATAGAAAACATGGCACGCTACTGTGAGAAGTTTGGCTCCCGCTTTATTCACTTATCCACAGATTTTGTCTTTAGTGGAAATACTGCCCGGCTATATACGGAAGAAGATCAACCCGATCCTGTCAATTACTACGGTTTCACAAAGCTTAAAGGTGAGAAATGTATCGCAGAGATCTGTAGCAATTATGCCATAGTCCGTGTAGCTGTTGTATATGGAGCCAGCTTACCGAACCAACACGGTAACATATTGCAGTTGGTCGCCAACAGACTGAAGTCCGGACAAACAATACGGGTTGTCAGTGACCAGTGGCGCACGCCTACATTCGTAGGAGACATTACTCAAGGGATAGAAAAATTAGTGCTACATCCATATAACGGAATCTATCACATCTGTGGCGCAGAATGTGTGACAATTGCAGAAATAGCTTATAGAGTTGCTAATATACTGAAATTGGATGATTCTCTCATTGTTCCGCTAACGTCAACAGAGATGAACGAAGCAACACCACGACCATACTTTAGCGGTCTAAGCATAGATAAAGCCCGGAAAGAACTAGAGTATAAACCCTGTATGCTCAATGAAGGAATAACACAGATGTTTGGGTTAGATGCTAGTATACTGCAACAATCCCTATAAAAAAACGATTCTCGCTATTAATCTAATAGCGAGAATAAACAAAAAGTAGCTCATTATACACACGAGCCAAGCTAATAAATCTATTTCATACTGCCCCCTATAATATCAAGCAACTCATTCGTAATGGATTGTTGCCTGCTTTTATTATATTGTTTCGTTAAATCCTGAATCAAATCATTCGCATTATCCGTAGCGGTCTGCATGGCAAGAGTCCGTGCAGCATGTTCCGAAGTATTGGAATCAACCAAATAAGTATAAATCTCCTGGCTTAATACTTTAGGAAGCAAATCAGCGATTAATTTGTCAACAGATGGCTCCACAATATAATCATTCTGGAACTTCCTCTTTTTCGAATCATCAGGCACCTCAGCAGATTGAACCTTACTAAGGTCAATTGGTAAATAGATATCTTTAGTTAAGACCTGGGAACCCATGGATTTAAAATGATGGTAAACCACATCAACACGGTCAAAACGCTTTTCAAGGAAACCTTGCATTAGCTCTTCTGCTAATTTATTCGCCTCCTCGTAAGAAGGTTTATCCGCCATCTGCTCATAACCTCCCTGGTAATTAAGTCCCAGTTTCTTTACAGCCGATTCTATTTTCTTGCCAACGGGATAAATAAACATATTTTCCTTGCCTAACGAGCTATATTCAGCTACCGTCTGCTCTAATAGCCTGATGATATTAGCATTAAAAGCACCACACAACGAACTATTAGATGAAAAGGCCAAAATGGCAACTTTCTCAACAGGCCGCCCTTTTGTATAAGGCGAATCAATAGAAGGATCAGTTGATAACAAGTTAGTCAAAATCTCATTCAACTTATGTTGATAAGGCAACATACTTTCTACCCTGCCTTGTGCTTTATGCAGTTTGGCAGAAGCGACCATCTTCATAGCAGACGTAATCTGACGCGTGCTCTTGACGGAACTTATTCTACTTTTTACTTCTTTTAAAGATCCCACAGCAATTTGTTTTTAATTTTAGAAAATGAGTCTATTACAAAACTCTCACAATAAAGAACTCAAAGTCCTTGCCCAATTCTTATTTTATATACTGCTGAGCTATCATCTTAGCTGTTTCCTCAATAATCTGGCTCACTTCATCATTAATAACACCGGATTTTAAAACATCTAAAACATCAGTGCGATGACTTATTTCTAGTTTTTGAAGAAAAGCTTTCTGAAAATCAATAACCTTATCCAAAGGAACATCTCTCAATAGTCCATGCGTTCCGCAATAAAGAATAGCAATTTGTTTTTCTACCTCCATGGGGGCATATTGCGGCTGAACAAGCAAACGGGTATTCTTCTGCCCTTTATCGATGGTCAGTGCCGTAACAGAATCCAAGTCACCACTAAACTTAGTAAATGCTTCTAGCTCACTATATTGCGCCTGATCCATTTTCAAAGTTCCGGCCACTTTCTTCATCGCCTTGATTTGTGCATTACCACCCACACGACTTACGGAAATACCGACATTGATTGCCGGACGGTTTCCCTGATTAAACAAATCGGTATCAAGAAAGATCTGCCCATCAGTAATGGAAATCACATTGGTCGGGATATATGCAGAAACATCTCCCGCTTGCGTTTCAATAATAGGTAATGCCGTCAGTGATCCACCACCTTTGACTTTGCCTTTGAGACTATCAGGCAAATCATTCATCGCACGGGCCACTTCTTCCTGGTTGATAATGCGCGCAGCACGTTCCAACAAACGGGAATGCAGGTAAAAAATATCACCCGGATACGCTTCACGACCGGAAGGACGACGTAGAATCAAAGAAACTTCACGATAAGCCACAGCTTGTTTGGACAAATCATCATACACCACCAAGGCATGACGGCCGGTATCACGGAAATACTCTCCTATAGCCGCACCCGCAAACGGAGCATAATATTGCAAAGCAGCAGGTTCACCAGCGGTAGCGGCAACCACAATCGTGTAATCCATCGCTTTATGCTCACGCAGAGTATTTACTATTGAAGCCACAGTCGAAGCTTTTTGTCCGATAGCAACATAAATACAGTATACCGGATTACCGGCTTCAAAGTTAGCACGTTGATTAATAATCGTATCAATGGCAATAGCGGTTTTCCCCGTCTGTCGATCACCGATTATCAACTCGCGTTGACCCCGACCGATAGGAATCATGGCGTCCACAGCCTTCAGTCCGGTCTGCAAGGGTTGATTTACAGGCTGACGGAATATAACTCCCGGTGCTTTACGCTCAAGAGGCATATCGCTAAGTTCACCACTGACTGGTCCTTTGCCATCCAACGGTTCACCCAATGGATCAATAACACGTCCCAACATGCTTTCCCCCACCATAATAGAAGCAATACGTCTGGTCCGTTTTACAGTAAACCCCTCTTTAATCTTATCAGTAGATCCCAGCAAGACTGCTCCCACATTATCTTCCTCAAGGTTCATCACAATAGCTTTCACCCCATTGTCAAATTCCAGCAATTCATTGGCTTCAGCATTACGCAATCCATATATACGGGCTACACCATCACTGACTTGTAGCACAGTGCCTATCTCATCCAATTGTACACGGGCATCAATCCCGGCTAACTGACGACGGAGAATATCGGAGACCTCACTTACTTTGATGTTTTCAGACATAACTTTAAACTAAATTATAATATATAAATCACAACAATGAATTCATAAATATCATTGGTCATTTATCTCTTGTTTATACGATTCTTCTATTCTTATCAATAAATTGCTGTTTCACTCTTTTTAATTGAGTAGCGATGCTCGCATCCAGCCTATAGTCATTGATATCGAATATAAAGCCACCTTCAATAGATGGATCCACCTCTGTCTGCAACTCCATCTGAGCATGCAGTAAGGTAGCAGAACTATCCCGAATACGCTCCCAAACAGTCCGGCTAACCGGAACAGCCGTAATCAACTTACCTACAGCAATATGCTTTGACTCCCTATATAAACTAATAAAAGACAGACAAATATATTGAAGAAAGGTTTCCCGTCTATTCTTTAAAACAAGTGTAATAAAACGGGCAAACTCACGGCTTACTTCACCATCACCGACCGCTGCAGTACAAATTACCGAAAACTTCTCCCGAATGGTCAGAATCGGATTCTCCAGTACCTTGCGTAAATCCGGTTGCTTACGAAAGTTATGTTCAAACGTCCGAACCTCTCTGTATATTTTTTCTTCCGAATCAGTACTCAGAACATATTCCATAAGAGCCTTCGCATAGCGCATCGAAATAATACCTATATCCATAATAATTCATATTACAACTTAAAAACTAATCTATAGATCTTCTCTTTATTTAGTTCTTAATGATCAATTATTTTTTGAAGCAGCCAAAACTTCATCAAGCATCCGGTCTATCATTTCCATCTGTTCTTTTGGCTCATTCAAATTCTTGCGAATCACCTTTTCAGCGATATCGACCGATAAAACTGCGACTTGACGACGGATATCCCTGATGGCTTCATCTTTCTCCAACTGTATCTGTTCCCTTACATTATCCAATTCTTTCTTAGCTGCAACTTGAGCTTGATTACGTGCCTCAAGAATGATCTTATCACGCTCATGCATCGCTTCACGAAGAATACGCCCTTGCTCCTTATTGGCATTAGCAACAATCAAATCACTCTCTGTCTTCAATTTGGCAAGCTGCGCATTCGCTTCTTTTGCAACTTCAAGTGACTGGTTAATGTATGCTTGACGCCCTTCCACCATTTTAACAATGACAGGAAAACCGTATTTCGCCAATATGACAAACACAATGCCAAACGACAAAATCATCCAAAATAACAAACCACTATCCGGTTCTAATAAAGACATAATTCAAACAGTTTAGTTCATAAATAAAACCAACAGAGAAACAACAATGGCCAATAGAGCCACGCCTTCAACCAATGCGGCGGCAAGAATCATGTTTGTACGAATCTCACCCGACACTTCCGGTTGACGTGCAATTGCTTCTACAGCAGATCCTCCAACTCTACCAATGCCAATGCCTGCGCCAATAGCAGCAAGTCCCGCACCAATGGCTGCACCTAATTTAGAAATACTAATCGATGCCACTGCGGCTTGTAATAATACAGATAATAACATACCTTTTTAAATTAAGTTATAAATTAAATTACTTATTAATAACAGTTCGGTTTTCCAAATTTTCCGAAACGTTCTTCTTTTTAGTCTTGCCCTCTTGAGCCAAACCTATAAATATAGCTGACAGCAACGTGAAAACATATGCCTGAATAAAAGCCACAAGGACTTCCAGAGCATTCATAAACACATTAAACAGCACTGATGTGAGGGTCATCGCACCATTCGCAGCAATCCCCATCTTCACCGAAATAAAGATTAAGCAAGTCAGCACAACCATTGCCATATGACCGGAAAGCATATTTGCAAAAAGACGGATCATCAAAGCAAATGGTTTTGTAAATACACCAAAGATTTCAACAAAAGGCATCATTGGTATAGGTACATTCAACCACCAGGGTACATCTGGCCAAACCAACTCTTTCCAATATTTCTTTGATGCAAATAGATTAATCGCCAAGAAAGAACAAACTGCCAAAACAAACGTGATCGCAATATTTCCTGTCACATTTGCCCCACCGGGGAAAAACGGAATAATTCCCATTAAATTGTTGATGAGAATAAAGAAAAACGCCGTTTGAAGATAAGGGGCGAATTTACGATAATCAGGACCGGCACAAGCTTTAATGACATCATCATTTATCATCATAATAAACATTTCCATCATTCCGACAAACTTTCCCGGGGCCTTACTACCATCGGGATGTTTTTTATACCATCCCGCTACAGATAAAATAACCGCAACTAATAAAAAACTATTGATAAATAGTGCTAACGTTACTTTTGTAATTGAAATATCCCATGGACGAATTTCATGACCGAATTGATCATGCTCCACGAGTTTCCCTTCATATTTACTTCCTGATGGAGCAACCGAAAAGCCTTCGTAAACTCCTCCGTTTTCTTCTAATCGGGAGGATAGAAAAGAATGCCATCCTGTATTTTCACTATATACAATGATTGGCAATGGAATAGAAATCTTCGTTTTGCCTATAGTTGTAATTTCCCATTCATATGCATCATTTATATGCCCAAAGATAATGCTTTTTACATCTATTTGCTTTTCTTCTTTAGCCGTAGAGGCTTCGCTCGCTTTTGCAGAAAGCGTATCTTCTGCAGCTTTTGCTCCCTTGGCTTGTAGTGTAGCATCTGTATTCAGCAACTTTGCATTAGTCGTATCATTTTGTGCGATGGCCAATTGTACCGTACATATGCCCAATGCCAAAAACATGAATGTCAACAGATTACGTCTTTGTTTCATTTTCCTTCTTTTTTATTCTGCTTTTCCTTCGCTTTTTCATAATTAAAGAAAAACCAAGTATCATGCACTAAATAAATCACATAATAAACGATGAATGTCAGTAAGAAAATTTTCACATCTTTACTCACTACGATGCAATAAATAATCGCGAAAAACGTCGAAAAGATAATCTTTATTGTTTTTATTGCCAAATAAAACATGACCATTTTCTTCGAATCATATCTACGACACGCATCAAACACCGATATTTCAAAGATCCCGAACAAAAAGAAATATACCGATAAATAAGGGTATCCTTCAAAATAAAGTCCGGGCAATACATAATGTAAGATTCCAGCACCAAGCCAGCCTAAAACAAGTGTTAATATGGCTAGCTGGACAAAAAAGTTACGTTTTGTCAAACTCATTTTCATAATATTAGTATTTAAGGAAGCACTAAGGATGGAGATCAACAAGAGAAAATCACTTAATCTACACAAGCAGAGACTATCCCATCACTCATTTCAACGAAGCCGCCTTGAATGTTGAAAGATGCTTCTTCAGCTCCTTCAATTACATATGTTACGGTTCCAGAGACTAGAGAAGAAACAATAGGCGCATGCTGTGGAAGAATAGTAAAAGTCCCCATTGTCCCTGGTAATGTGACACTCTCTACTTCTCCATCATAGATCTCTTTTTCAGGAGATACAATATTCAAATGCAGCTTTTTCATTTTCTTTTTTTATTAAGATCGAAGCTATTATGAACTGTACGCACAAAAGTAATATTATTTACTATCTTTTGCCTGTTCCAATAGTAATTTCCCTTTTTCAATCGCTTCTTCTATTGTTCCTACATTTAAGAAAGCAGATTCGGGCAAATAGTCCACTTCACCATCAAGAATCATTTTAAAACCTTTTATGGTATCCTCAATTGAAACCATTGTGCCAGGAACCCCTGTAAACTGTTCTGCAACAGCAAAAGGCTGCGATAAGAACCGTTGAACACGACGAGCACGGTTGACAACGATGCGATCGGCATCCGAAAGTTCCTCCATGCCAAGAATAGATATAATATCTTGCAATTCTTTATTACGCTGAAGAATCTGTTTTACCCGTTGGGCAACCTCATAGTGTTCTTGACCGACTATATTCGGATCAAGAATACGGGAAGTCGAATCCAATGGATCTACAGCTGGATAAATGCCAAGCGCAGTAATCTTACGGCTAAGTACGGTAGTTGCATCCAAATGGGTGAATGTCGTTGCAGGAGCCGGATCGGTTAAATCGTCCGCCGGAACATACACTGCTTGCACGGATGTAATGGATCCATTGCGCGTTGATGTAATGCGTTCCTGCATAGCTCCCATCTCAGTAGCTAATGTAGGTTGATATCCAACGGCAGAAGGCATACGTCCCAAAAGTGCTGAAACTTCTGAACCGGCCTGAGTAAAACGGAATATATTGTCGATAAAGAACAAAATATCCCGTGAGCCATCTGTTTGTGCACCCATATCGCGAAATGATTCGGCAACGGTAAGTCCGGACAGTGCCACAGACTGACGTGCACCGGGAGGTTCGTTCATCTGACCGAATATCAAACTTACTTGTGACTTTGCAACTTCATCATAATCAACTTTAGAAAGATCCCAATGCCCTTCTTCCATGCTCTTCTTGAATGCATCACCATAACGAATCACACCCGACTCTATCATTTCACGCAACAGATCATTACCTTCACGGGTACGTTCCCCTACTCCGGCAAAAACGGAAAAGCCATGTTGCTTTTTAGCTATATTATTAATGAGTTCCTGAATCAGTACAGTCTTACCTACACCGGCACCACCAAACAATCCGATCTTACCACCTTTACTATAAGGCTCCAGCAGATCAATAACTTTAATCCCGGTGTATAATACCTCTTGAACTGTAGTTAAGTCTTCAAACTTGGGAGGATCGCGATGAATAGGATATGCACCCGAACGATCCAGATCTTTCATTCCATCAATGGAATCACCGACAACATTCATCAACCGTCCTTTAATCTGATTTCCTATAGGCATTGTGATAGGCCCGCCCATAGGATACACTTTCATACCTCTTTGTAGTCCGTCTGTACTATCCATGGCCACTGTCCTGACAGTGTTTTCCCCAATGTGTTGCTGAATTTCTACAATCAATCTTTTTCCATTCGGCCTTTTTATCTCTAGAGCATCGTGTATGCTGGGAAGAAGCAAATCAGCTTCTGTTCCTTCAAAATAAACATCCACAACCGGTCCGATAATCTGAGAAATATGCCCGATAATTTGTGACATAAGCAATTCTTTTTTGTAATACTTTAAATATAGCAAATCGCTACGTTTCTGTCATTCCGCTGAGTCTTTAACGTAACGTAAGCAATATCGGTTTTGTTCAGCATGTATGTTACGTCATATAGATAACCTGAAAAACGACTTCGCAAAAGTAATCACAAAAAGTTTTTAATAACATTCAGATTACTTTTTTTTCTTTAAATTATACCCTTTTGGACTATTATAACTACAATTGGAACAATATAGTAGTACTTTTTAACATTACTTTAATGCATTTGCTCATTGATATGCTATCCATAATAGAGTTCAAAGGATTTTATTTCTATTTATCCCCTTAATGAGAAATGACAAACAAGCTCAAAACAGTATAAAAATCATCTCTTTACGAACAGAATGACCGTTCATAAAGAGATGATTAAGCTTTTCCCGTTATTATTAAATATAGGTGTAGAGAAGTCAATAGACTTCAACTTTAGCAGCAAGAGATTTCGTTTTGTTACGAAGAGACTCCAAATCGGAACCTAAAGGTGCATAGCATAATACAACTCCCATTCTGCGGTTTACTCTTGTAAATGGTTTACCGAAGATACGAATATAAGTATCTTCTTCCTTAACCACCTGTTCGATACCGCGATAGTTCGGACGTTCCTGACTGGCAACTGGAGATAGAATAACCGCACTAGCTCCTATGCGCTCCTGCTTAATACCGGGTATAGGTAAGCCTAACACAGCACGTAAATGAAGCTCAAATTCATTTAAGTTTTGAGTTCCTGCCAATGTCACCATTCCGGTATCATGCGGGCGGGGAGATAATTCCGAAAAGTAAACCCCGTTTTCATGGCTCAAAAAGAACTCAACACCCCATAAACCAGCCCCCGACAAAGCACTAGTCACTCTTTCGGCCATCAATTGCGCCTCTCTTAAATGTGCCGGATCAATAGGAGCAGGCTGAAAACTTTCACGATAATCCCCTCCTTTCTGAACATGCCCGATAGGCGGACAGAATAAAGTCGGTCCATCCTTCTGGGTTACTGTCAATAGAGTAATCTCACTATCGAACTTTATGAATTCTTCAATGATCAATTCTTTTATGTCGCCCCGGCTACCACTACAGCCATATTCCCAAGCATGTTCCAACTCATCAGAGCTCTTTACGAGGGATTGCCCTTTGCCGGATGAAGACATTAAAGGTTTTACCACGCAAGGGAAACCGATCTTACCCGCCGCAACTTTTAATTCATCTAACGATTTGGCATAAAAATACTTTGCTGTTTTCAGTCCCAATTCCTTAGCGGCAAGATCACGAATCGCTTTTCTATTCATTGTAAAATTGACAGCTCTGGCACTGGGTACCACCTGAATGCCCTCTTTTTCAAAATCATACAGTTTTTCAGTACGAATGGCTTCTATTTCAGGCACAATAATATCCGGCCGATGTTTACGAACCACCCTTTCTAAAGCCTCTCCATCAAGCATATTAAACACTTCGCATTCATCCGCTACTTGCATGGCAGGTGCTCCGGCATATGAATCACAGGCGATGATGTGTTGGCCTTTACGTTGAGCGGAAATCACAAATTCTTTACCCAATTCCCCTGAGCCTAACAATAATATTTTCTTCATTATTCTAATATTAATTTATTGTTTATATTTTTATTGATGCTGTTCCCTCAATAAATCATTCACGGTCTTCACCGGATTGAATGTACTTAACGGAACTTCCACAAATACGGTATTCCAATCGCTCATCGCCCCATTCCAGAGACCCGGAAGTTCAAGTGCCTTGAGTTCTCTTCCATTCTTTGACTTATATGAAATAAAACCGGTTGCCTTATCAACATAATCCAGCAGATTAAATTTACGCCCCTTGTAATCACGTATTCCACAGACCAAATCCACCGGATTGAAATAGGTCCCTTTATCAAACATTTCTTTCTTTTCAGGATCATTCAGGTCTATTTGCGAGCTTTCTAGAATCTGCAAGGAGATGGTTCCATCATTATTGTATGCAAGAAATGGACCGCCGCCCGGTTCACCAACATTTTTCACCATACCACAAACACGAATAGGCCTGTTCAGCTTATTTTTTAGATAAATAACCAATTCCGCATCTTCCAGATATTTAGTTTCAGGATTCTTGCAACATAATTTCTTTTGTAAGAATTGTAAAATATCGATCACTTGATCATGAGAATATTTACCGCTTTCGAGCAATTGCAAATAAGCAAACGACTTCTGCTGCAAGGTTGTTAACACACCGGCAAGCAATTTCTTATAAAGTACCGTATCACCTTTGATGTTATCCGGAACCACATTATCTATATTCTTAATAAAAATGATATCTGCATCAAGATCATTAAGATTTTCAATAAGCGCCCCATGTCCTCCCGGTCGGAAAAGCAGCTTACCATCTTCCCGGAAGGGCTTATTGTCCAAGGTAACAGCTATTGTATCAGTTTTGGATTTCTGTTCGGAAAAAGAAATCTGATAGTTGGCCCCGTACATCCGGGCATAACAGCCCGCTTTCTCTGCAACTAGGGTTTCAAAAAGCTTCCGATGCTCTGAAGATACCGTAAAGTGTATATTTACCTTCCCGTTTCTATTCCCCGCATAAAGTGCCCCTTCCACCAAATGTTCTTCCAATGGAGTGCGACTCCCATTTTCATATTTATGAAACTTCAGCAATCCTTTCGGCAAAGCTCCATAATTCAAACCATCCGCCTCAAGCAAATTAGCCACAATGATTTTATACTTCCCTTCGGAAAGTAGCTTTGGAATGTCTTTTCCGATCTGTTTGCAGCAAGCAACATTCAAGTCATCATAAAAAGCAAATTTTCCGATCTGCTCAAAGAACTTCTTCTCAAAAGCTGTTTGGGGAATTTCATAATCAGCACTCAAAAATTCAAACAAATTTTTAAACATACGGCTTGCTGCCCCCGAAGCCGGGACAAATTTCATAACCACTTTATCCGTTTTCATATATGCATCCCAGGCGTCAAGAAACAACTTTTCCTGACCTGAATCAGGAATTAAAAGACCCTTCTCTATAGATGCCGCACCCGCCAATTTCAAATAGGGAAAACCTTTTTCAAAACAAGCCAACTGTTCGGCTATCTGTTCTTCGGAGATTCCTTTTTGCTCAAAGACCTCCTTATCCTGTGATGTTATCATATAGCTATATATTAATTGATGCCCAAAAATACAAAAAAAGCACAAGCCACTATCAAGAAAAAGAAGAAAAAAACTATCTTTACACCAGAAAACAAAAACGATTATGGACAGAGATGATTTTTTCACCACTAAAGAAAAAGAGCTACTTTTTTCGCTCTATCGGAAATTATTGCAGCTAACCGGAGAAACATTGCGAAAAGGTGACTGTAAGAAGCTGAAAACACATCTTATTTATTCTATTAAAAACAATCAAGTACAGCGCGATACATTTGGCCTTAATCCACTTATTAAAGATATGCAAACAGCCGTTATCGTGGCTGAAGAGATCGGAATGAAACGAGCCTCTATCCTTGGAATCCTATTGCACGAAAGCGTGAGAAGAGGAGCTTGCACAACCGAAGAAGTACAGCAAACATATGGGGAAGATGTGGCAGGGATCATTCGGGGATTGATCCGGGTAAATGAACTGTACGCCAAGAGTCCGACCATCGAATCTGAAAACTTCCGCAGTTTATTGCTCTCGTTTGCCGAAGACATGCGTGTTATCTTGATCATGATAGCCGATCGTGTAAACATCATGCGTCAAATTAAAGAGAGCGGAAATGATGAAGCACGCAGACAAGTGGCAAATGAGGCTGCCTATCTCTATGCTCCCTTAGCCCACAAGTTAGGATTATATAAGTTGAAATCGGAACTGGAAGATCTCTCATTAAAGTATACCGAAAAAGACGTTTATTACCATATTAAAGACAAGTTAAACGAAACCAAAACATCCCGCGATAAATATATTGCAGCATTCATTGCACCGGTACAAAAAAAGTTGGAAGAGAGCGGATTGAAATTTTACATAAAAGGGCGAACCAAGTCCATCCACTCCATCTACCAAAAGATGAAAAAGCAAAAGTGTACTTTTGAGGGCGTTTATGATTTGTTTGCCATTCGTATTATTCTGGATTCCCCTGTTGAAAAGGAAAAGCAGGGATGTTGGCAGGTTTACTCCATCGTAACCGATATGTACCAGCCCAATCCCAAACGATTGCGAGATTGGTTATCGGTTCCCAAAAGCAATGGGTATGAGTCCTTACATATCACCGTCATGGGGCCTGAAGGGAAATGGGTGGAAGTACAGATTCGCACGGAACGCATGGACGATATTGCCGAACGTGGACTGGCAGCACATTGGCGTTACAAAGGAGTCAAGGGGGAAAGCGGCCTGGACGAATGGCTGACTTCTGTACGCGAAGCTCTGGAAAGTTCGGATAACGGGCTTGAAGCCATGGACCAATTTAAGTTGGATCTCTACGAAGATGAAATATTTGTATTCACTCCCAAAGGTGATCTATTCAAATTGGGAAAAGGATCTACCGTACTCGATTTTGCATTTCATATTCACAGTAAGTTAGGATGTAAATGTATTGGTGCAAAAGTAAACGGAAAGAATACCCAACTCCGTCAGGTTCTAAACAGTGGAGACCAGGTTGAAATCATGACATCAAATACCCAGACCCCTAAACAAGACTGGCTCAATATTGTAACAACATCGAAGGCACGTACTAAAATACGTCAGGCACTAAAAGAAATGGTAGCCCGCCAACATGCTTTTGCCAAAGAAACAATTGAGCGAAAATTCAAAAACCGTAAGATTGACTACGATGAAGCGGTCATGATGCGACTGATTAAACGTTTGGGATTCAAAACGGTGACGGAATTCTACCAGAGTATTGCAGACGGAGTATCGGAGGTAAATGATATTATTGATAAGTATCTCGAGCAGCAAAAGCGGGAAAATGAAACTCATGATGAAGTTACTTATCGCAGTGCCGAAAGCTATAATCTTCAACCGATACAGAATGATGAGATCAAAACAAAAGAAGATGTCCTGGTTATAGACCAAAATTTAAAAGGACTCGATTTTAAACTGGCACGCTGCTGCAATCCGATATATGGAGATGATGTATTTGGGTTTGTTACCGTATCGGGAGGTATCAAGATACACCGTTCAGATTGTCCAAATGCAAGCCAGTTGCGTGAACGATTCGGATATCGGATCGTAAAGGCACGTTGGGCCGGAAAATCGCAAGGCACCCAATATCCTATTACGTTACGTATCATTGGACACGATGACATAGGTATTGTGACCAACATTACCTCTGTCATCTCGAAAGAGAATGATATCACGCTTCGTTCAATAGGTATAAGTTCCAATGACGGCTTATTTTCCGGAACCCTGACTATTATGGTTGGTGATACGGGACGGCTTGAAACCCTCATAAAAAAGCTGAGGACAGTAAAAGGAGTAAAACAAGTTTCACGAAATTAGCGAAATAAGATATAGAACGGCATGAAATACGATTACAGGAAGCAATTGCGCAGCTTTAAATATGCTTTTAATGGCATCAAATGTTGCATAGGGAAAGAGCAGAATCTGAGCTTTCATCTCATTGCAACAGTAATAGTAATAATTACCGGTTTCATTCTCGGCATTTCGCGTATGGAATGGATCATCATTGTTCTCTGCATAGGATTGGTCATAGCCGCAGAATTAGTGAATAGTGCTATTGAACGTTTGGTTGATTTGGTATCTCCGGAACGGCATCCCATAGCCGGTCAGGTAAAAGATATCGCAGCAGGAGCAGTATTGGTATGTGCCACTGTGGCGGCAATCGTCGGGATTATCATATTTTCCCCTTATCTATTTAAATAACTAAAAACAGTAGCTTATACTTGAAAGAGTTGGTAACTCATCCTTCAGGCTAGTAAATTGTATCTATTTATAAACAATATTGTATACATTCAGGATCATCCGATTATCAAACCCGCACTTTCTTCGGACTTTGCCCATACCATCTCCATACCATCTTCGCTCTTTTTCTGATTTAGTCGTCCTTAGCTAGAGCGAAGAAATGCGGACAAATAGCGAAGATGGTAAGTAGGTGATATATCTCAAACAAACCTATATTTCAGATAATTAAGCACATTTTCTTTTCTGAAAAGCTCTTTATTATATTCAACATTGATTTCGGCCTATAAATAAAACATATAGACTAAATAGCGATTACACGAAAATATTAATTACTAGACAAGTTAACTATTATTACTTTTTCGCAGAGTTTACATGCCTGAGTTCAAGTTATAAATGCGACATTTCAGGCAGATAGCACTGTCAAATATAAAATAAAAGAGAGAAGTCGATGAAAAAGCTCCCAGCGTTGTTCTTCTACCGGACGCGTTTATGCTTATAATAAGGATAAGTCAGAAAAAAGAAAAGCAACAAAGCAACCACAGCCGTCAGAGAAGCTAACTGGCAAATTTTATTAAAGGAAAAGTCCGCTTCATGCCGGCAGGCAACGCTTATACCCACCAATACACCGGTCTCTATAGCCAGATAGCAAGTCGTGTTTGCCGTCCCGCGCTGACAATGCTGAGAGAGTTTCACAAACATCTTGGTAAAAGGAACAACCAGAATTGCCAAAATGAATAATGCGATCAAAGCCAGATAATTATTCTCCCACACAGAGGGCAATAGCACGCCGGGTATAAAAGCAATCAACATCAAATTAAGAGCCGGCAACCACCCACGCAATAAAATAAATCGATCAAAGTTACAGCAACGCATCCCTATCGGTGCACGAAAAGGAATATATATTTGGGAAACAAATACAATACTCACGAAACTACAAGCCATGGATAAATAAGAAAGCATTTGGAATCCTTCGGCTAAATAAAACCAAATGCCGGTCGCTACGCCAATTAGCATACCCAATCGCGCAGCGAGTGCATAAGCCATATTCCCCGAACTCCGCTTCAGGGAAGTTGTGATGTCAATAGCGACTGTTATACCCGCAGTCGCTCCCAAGCTAAATCCCGCCCCCTGTATAGCCGAAAGCAATAATAATTTAGAGAAGGAATCAACATACGAATATCCTGCTGTAGCAAGTAACAAAATAAAAACGGAATACAAAAACACACGTTTACGTTTATACCGGTCGCCTAAATAAGAATGAAAGGGACCAACGGCAAACATTCCCGCCACGAAAGCAAGAAACAGTTCCCCTGCTTGTGCAATAGAGATTCCAAACCGTTGTTCCATCACAATGGGAAGTATGGGAAAGAGCATATAGATGGATGCAAAAAGAAAAAAATTAGCTACGCACATCCGTATAAAGCCCATCGTCCATAAAGATTTAGAATTAATACTGCTCCTTTTCATTCGGAAAATCTAAGTTTTTCACATCAGAGACATAAAGGCTGATTGCATCGGTCATTACCGTATGAAGATCAGCATAACGACGCAGAAAGCGAGGACGGAATCCATTATTCATACCAAGCATATCCTGTATGACTAAGACCTGACCATCTACAGCACCACCGGCACCTATCCCAATAACAGGAATGCTCAACTCACTAGCAACACGGGCAGCCAATTCCGCCGGAATTTTCTCCAAAACCAGCGCAAAACATCCTGCTTCTTCCAACAGATGAGCATCCCGCACCAACTTATCAGCCTCATCATCATCTTTAGCACGGACTGTATATGTGCCATATTTATTGATTGATTGAGGCATCAAGCCCAAATGTCCCATTAATGGTATTCCGGCACTAAGAATACGTTTCACGGTATCAAGAATTTCTTCTCCTCCCTCCAGTTTCAAGGCATCGGCATGACTTTCCTTCATGATGCGAATAGCCGAAGCCAGTCCTTCCAATTCGTTACCCTGATAGGATCCAAAAGGCATATCCACCACTACCATGGCTCGTTTTACCCCGCGAACCACCGACTTTCCATGATAAATCATCTGGTCAAGGGTAATTGGAAGCGTTGTTACGTTACCCGCCATCACATTAGATGCTGAGTCGCCAACTAAAATTACATCTATACCGGCACCATCCACGATTTGTGCCATTGTATAGTCATAAGATGTCAACATAGATATCTTTTCGCCTCTTTGTTTCATTTCTACAAGGCGATGAGTAGTCACTTTACGAGCGTCATCCGAAATATAACCCATTTTTCTTTCTATTTAGCAAAGCACAATTAAACTTCAGCAATGCCTGGAACAATCAAAGTTACTACTTTATAACTGTAAGACAATGCAAAAAAGCGCATTATAAATTATGAATCATTTATTTTTGCCGGCAAAGGTATAATTTTCCATTAATTTATCATACGTCATACCCACAAAATCGTCAATGATATAATGAGCCTTGCCTTCCAGTGCCTCCCGCGGATTGGTCGTCGCAAGACCGATAACCGTCGCTCCGGAAGCCATTCCGGCCTTGAGACCGTTAAAAGAATCTTCAAAAACGTAAGTTGTCCCGGGAGTTGTGCCAAAAACCTCCATACCAAGCAAGAAACAATCCGGAGCAGGCTTGGAACGGGTAAACATCTCAGCCGTAAGAATACGGTCGAACATTGTTTTTATTTCGGGGTGAGTGCGATAAACCGCCGCCATTTTTTTATTATCGGAACTGGTGACCACCGCCATCTTCACGCCATTGCGGCGTAGATCCTCTATAAACTCTTCCACACCGGGGACATATTCATAGTCCATTTGTTGCTCATAACAATCGAGAGCAGCAGTAATTTCATGCTGTTCATCGGTCTTCCCCGGAAAGAAAGTATCATAAATATATTTTAGCGTTTGCCCCTTAACTCTAATTTCCAAATCGTTCATTTGCAAATAATCCACTCCCTTTTTATGCCAAAAGATGGAATATTGATCTTCCGTATTCATTATGACTCCATCAAAGTCAAAGAGAATGGCAACTGTCTGTACATTAGTCATATAAAAGTTCCTTATACCTGATTTATTACTTACCTAACATTATTCATCGTACAAAGGTCCGAATAATCCTCGAGCGAAGCAAATATTTTGTACCTTTGCAGTAAAATTTGGCAAATCATTTTATGGATAGCAATCCTCATATTCTTAGTACGGAACGCATAGGTAAACTCTTGCTTCAATATTCTATTCCCGCCATTATAGGCATGACTATCACGTCGTTATATAATATTATAGATAGCATTTTTATTGGGCATGGTGTAGGTGCAATGGCTATTGCAGGACTAGCCATTACCTTTCCGCTAATGAATCTTGTGATCGCTTTCTGTACTCTTGTATCGGCCGGAGGCTCTGCCATATCATCCATCCGCATGGGGCAAAAAGACATGAAAGGAACTACCGAAGCTTTGGGACACACCTTAATGCTCTGCATTATCAATGCCTTTATTTTCGGCGGGCTTTCTTTCATCTTTCTGGATGATATCTTATTCTTCTTCGGAGCCAGTAATAATACCCTTCCCTATGCACGCGATTTTATGCAAGTGATTTTGCTAGGCACCCCTATCACCTACGTCATGATAGGATTGAACAATGTGATGCGCGCTACCGGTTATCCCAAAAAGGCCATGTTGACTTCCATGGTAACGGTGCTTTCTAATATTATACTTGCCCCTATTTTCATTTTTTATTTTCATTGGGGGATACGCGGAGCAGCCATGGCAACCGTCATATCACAGTTTATTGGCATGGTATGGGTCGTACAGCACTTTATCGATAAAAAGACTTATGTGCGTTTC
Source organism: uncultured Bacteroides sp. (assembly GCA_965140335.1). Lineage (GTDB taxonomy): Bacteria > Bacteroidota > Bacteroidia > Bacteroidales > Bacteroidaceae > Bacteroides. The sequence goes on along the minus strand of OZ223190.1, from coordinate 626,189 downwards.
GGAAGAGGATTCTGGAAGATAAAAAAGCACATGGTGGGAAATATTTTCGCCATTGGTATGTCCCCTTTTTTAATGCACGTATGCGCCTGTGCCATCGTAATTATCATAAACAATAGCTTGGAAAAATACGGAGGTGATATGGCTATCGGTGCTTACGGCATAATAAACAGGGTGATGACACTTTACGCCATGATTGTTATAGGGCTAACCATGGGCATGCAACCTATTGTAGGATACAATTTCGGCGCACAACAGCATGCCCGCGTTAAGCAAACATTAAAGTTAAGCATTATATCAGGCATATGCATCACCAGTAGCGGTTTTGTCATGTGTGAGCTTTTTCCCGGAGCAGTATCAGCCATGTTCACCGACAACTCGGAATTAATTGCCATAGCATCAAGAGGCATACGCTTTTGCCTACTCATGTTTCCGTTCGTCGGAGCACAGATTGTGATCAGTAACTTCTTTGAAAGCATTGGTAAAGCTAAAATAAGCATCTTTCTATCATTAACCCGCCAGCTTTTATTCCTCCTACCGGGTTTGATTTTATTCCCTCATTTCTTTGCCTTGGATGGGATATGGGTTAGCATGCCCGTTTCCGATATTCTCGCTTCCATTGTATCGGCTGTTATTTTATGGATTTATGTCCGCAAAACTACTCACTCTTAATGTTGTTTACCGGGTTCTCATTAGCGATGTGCCAAGTGCGAGCCAACACACAAGATAACAGAACTAATAAGATGAGCAATATAATCCCGCCAAAAGGTAATAGGCCTAAATGAACCTGCTCGGCAAAAGTATCCAGCCAAAGCTTACCTATCAGATAAGAGAAGCCACTCCCCAAAATAACTGCGGGCAATGAGGTCCATACGATATCACGAGCTATCAGACGAATGATATCAGGAGCTTCCGCTCCATTTACTTTACGGATGGCAATCTCCTTGGAACGCCTGTTGACCTCATCATTCACATAACCTATCAACCCCATAAGAGTGATAAAAAGAATAGCGATACCGGCCAGCGTGACAGAATCCCGAAAACGGCGGATATCGATATACTGGTCGTTTAACTCCTTTTCAAGGGAGAAGAAAACGATGTCCTGAGTAGGAAACATTTCTTTCATTTTGTCATTCAATCTCTTCAAATTTTCGGTAAAAGGAGCTTTCAAACGGAGGTAATGCATTTTGGCCCAATCCTCGGACCAGACCAAAGCAACAGCACTTTGAGGCTCATAAGCACTAGAAACAGGATAATCATCCACTACTCCGGTAACAATTTTTTTGTGATTACCACACATCACTTCATGCCCTATTGCGCTACCTTTCCAACCAGCCTGCCGGACAAACTCCCGATTTACAATCAATTCATTATTGTCGCCATAAAACGAATCATCAACAGACTTCTTTAGAGGAGTAAAGTTATGCCCCTCCAATAATTTGATTTTCATCATCGGAATGAAATCACGGCCAACCCAATCCATTCGGATTTTTATTTTTTGGCCTTCATTCACGCCAAATACATCCCCACTATAACCGTAACAAAGCACCTGCTGGGCAGCAGCATACTCCTCAACCATGGGCAAACTTTTAAATATCTTTTGAGCATTGTCATATCCGTTTCCCACATTCCCCCAACACATAACCACGTGAGTCGGATCATAACCCAGCTTTCTGGATATAACCGTATGATACTGGAGTAATACCACCATTAAAAAGCCCAAAATAAAAGAGACTCCGATAAATTGGCTAAAGAGCAGCGAACGTTTCCATAAAGCTTTCCGCTCGGTATAACGACGGAAAACCTGAGTGACAGGTATGGACGAAAACAACCATGATGGTATCACTCCCGCCAACAAAAAGACTAATAATGCCACAGCTCCAGGGACCCACAAGGTCTGCAGAGTAAACAGAGAAGTGAGTTTAGCGGCAGCAGTCGTTTCCACAAAATCACGAAACAGGTACAATAATAAAAAAGCCAATCCCACTGAAGAAAGAACAATAAGTGCCGTTTCCATAAGAAACATAGAAAAGATAGCTCCGTTTGAAGCTCCATTACATTTATGCACCCCCACCATCTTAGCACGCTTTGGCAAAGAAGAAAATGAAATCAAGACATAATTAAATGCGGCTATAAGCAAAATCACCGTACCAAGAACAGACATCACCCATATCATTGTATGCACGATGAAATTACTCCTATGGTAATCAGATAAAGAACGAAAAGATACTTTTGATTGCACAGTTGGATTTTTATTAAAATCGGGCATGTACTTTTTCATCAATCGGGGCAAAGCAGCCTCCGTCCTATCTTTAGCTTGTTTATCCCGAAAACGGACGATGGACTTATAACTAATATCAAATCCCCATCCGGCTCGCTTTCGGCCCCATAATTCGGACATAGGAGCCACCACATCAAAAGATAAGTCCGTATTTTCCGGCAAGTCTTTAAAAACGCCACGGATAATCATTGGAATCTTCCGGTCAATGTAAAGCGTCTTGCCAATAACTGAAGAAAGAGTATCCCCCGCTCCTATCTTGCGTGCAAAACTACGTGAGACAAACAATGCATCGGAATTAATCAAATCTTCCGATTTACCAGCCAACACTTGTAAACCCAACGTTGAAAAAAGATGTTGATCACCATAAATCATCTCTTCCAACAAACGAACATCCCCATTATAGAAAACATTAGTTCCAACTTCACGTAAAATGGTTGCATCCTCCACTTCCTTAGGAAAGTTCTCTTTCAGGGCAGCCGAAAATGGACCATAAATATAGGGATCACCGCCTGATGTCGTTTTATTCATGGTATCACTCATATAAGCCAAATACAACTGCTCCGGTTTCTGAAAGCATCGATTAAAACTTAGTTGGAATGCGACACAGGCAAAAAGTAAAATTCCGACAAACAGTCCCAATGTTAAGGATATAACTTTAATGACTATGAAGCTGCGACCACGAATCAGGCTTTGTATGGCATAGTAAAGTTGTCTCATCTCTTATTCTTTTATTATGATTTTAAAGTTCCGGTATTGAAGTCACACTCGCCACAACGCTCCCATCAAACAGGTGCACCGTACGATGCGCAAATGAAGCATCATGCTGTGAATGCGTCACCATAACAATCGTTGTTCCTTCATGATTGAGCTCCGTAAGCAGCGCCATCACTTCCGCTCCGTTCTTGGAATCCAGGTTACCGGTGGGTTCATCAGCCAAAATCAATTTGGGATTGGTAACCACCGCACGGGCAATAGCCACACGTTGCTGCTGACCACCAGACAGTTGTTGCGGAAAATGTTTGGCCCGATGCGCAATGTTCATGCGCCTTAATATTTCTTCCACCCGCCTCTTACGTTCCGAAGCTTTCACACCAAGATAAGTCAACGGCAACTCCACATTTTCGTATACATTTAATTCATCAATCAAGTTAAAACTTTGAAAGACGAAACCAAGCTTACCTTTACGCATCTGGGTACGTTCTTTTTCTTTCAGCTGAGCCACCTCATGTCCCAAGAGTTCGTACGAACCTTCTGTAGGATTATCCAATAATCCGAGGATATTAAGCAAAGTCGACTTACCACAACCAGACGGGCCCATAATGGCGATAAACTCTCCTTCTTTCACTTCAAGATTCACATGATTTAATGCTACCGTCTCCACTTCAGAAGTACGGAAGACTTTACTAATGTCATTTATTACAATCATAATATTAATAGTTTTTTATTATTTTACAGTATTTATATAGTGTACCAACTGAAATAGATATTACTCACTTTTGATGCTGTTTACCGGATTCTCATTGGCAATGCCCCATGATTTCCAAATCACGCAGCCTAGGATAACAATCAAAACAGCAATAGCAACCAGAGGGTACAATGCCGGACTCAATTTGACTTGCTCCGCAAACAGATCCACCCAGTTAGAATTAATATACCAAGCCGCCAATATACCAATCGCAACCGCCGGAACGGCTATATACAGTATATTTTTCGAAAGCAAACCCAATACGTCCGACACTTCAGCTCCATTTACCTTACGAATAGCAATCTCTTTCGAGCGGCGACGCACTTCATCTTTAGTATAACCGATCAATCCCATTAGCATAATAAAAAGCAGAGTGACCGCAGATAAGATTGTCGCATTACGAAACACGCGCACTGCATTATAATTCTCTTTTATTTTTTGTTCCAAAGAAAGGAAGTCAATCACTTTATTCGAAAGCGCCTCCGAGACCTCTGCGTTCAACTTTTTAAGATTGTCTGCAAACGGCTCCTTCAAACGCACATGAATACATTCCCCAAAAGTCTTTTGCCGGCGTACCACAAGCGGCTCTTGCTCGTTATAAAAATCGCCGGTATGATAATCCTTCAAAAGACCTACAACTTTATATGTTTCACTATCAAGCGTAACCATACGGTTCAAAACCTTAGTCCCCCAACGCATTCTTTCTACAAAGGTTTCGTTAACATCAACCTCATCATCTGCATGCGCCATACGCCCCTTTTTAAAAGTCATCCCCATCATAACCGGATAATTCTCCATTTCCGCTACTATACGTGTAGAAAACAACGTTCTTCCATTAGCATCTACCATACTGCCGCTAAATCCAGTAGAAGGAGGGTACCAGGCCGAAGAGACCGATTCCACATAAGGTAATCCCCGAAGAAAAGTTAAAGCATAATCACTCTCTTCGTTTGTTCCAAAATTGGTATAAGAGACTGCAACCCTGTCGGGATTATAGCCCATATCTTTACCAATGACATAAGCGTATTGAGCCATCACCACAGTCATCAAGCCCGTAATGAAAGCCACCCCGGCAAACTGGACGAATAAAAGGGGACGCTTCCAACCTTGCTTCCCATCCGTATAACGACGGAACACCTGCGAAACAGGGATGGCAGAAAATAAGCGCCCGGGCAACACTCCCCCAATAAAAAACAGAAATAATACCGTCAGCGCAGGAACCCACAAACGGTTCAAAGCAAACAATGATGAAAGCCGGGCTTGTGTGGTATCCTCCACAAAATCTTGAAAGTTGATTATGAGCACCGCCATAATCGCTAATGCCAACAAAATAATAATACCGGTTTCCAACAGGAACATACTAAAGATAGTACCACCGGAAGCACCATTACATTTATGTACTCCAATTCCTTTCGCTCGATAACTTAGCGATGAAATGGTAATCAAGACATAATTTAAGGAAGCCATAAAAAGAATAGCCATACCGAGAACACTCATTATCCATACCATTTCTTTGACTTGATCCTCACTACGATAAGTATCCAGAAGCGGCTTGAGAGTAACGGTATATCCCATATGCCGCTTCCCCATTTCCGGAGGAAGGTATTTGGCAACCATTGCATCAAGCCGTGCCATTACAGCCTCCTTTTTCGCCCCCTTACGAAAGCGAACATATTCCCAATAACTATCGCCTCCTCCCCAAGAATAATTGCCCCAATGACGACTCCACATAGTAGGCATTGATATCACCCCTTCAACAGGTAAAGTGGTGTTCTCGGGTAAAGCGGCATAAATGCCCTTCACCGTGAGTGGCAATTTCTTTTCAAACAGGAGTACTTTGCCAATAGGATCTTCATCCCCGAAAATTCGGTTAGCCAGACGATCGGATAAGAAGATCACATCTTTGTTCTCCAACTCCCGCGAGTCGCCCCGCAACACTTCAATACCCATCGTTTTAAAAAAGAGAGAGTCCGCCATAATTTTTGTCTCATTAAAGCGCACGCTACCATTATACAACGGTTCGTTAGCTGTATATCTACAAATGCAAGTAGCAGCTTCCACTTCTTTAGGGAAATTCTCAAGAATAGCACCGGCTACAGGCCCCACACTCATCACGGAAGGTTTGTATTTTTCTCCACTTGCCGACCAGGTAGAATAAACCTGGTACAAATTATCGGTATCCTTAAAACAGGAATCATAACTTAACTCAAACGCTACACGCGAAAAGAGCAAAATGCTCATAGTCAATCCTAAACCAAGAGAGATGATTTTAATAACGTTCGAACCACGTCCCCGTAGCAAGGTTTTGATAACATAATACAATTGTTTCATACTCAATATATGATTTCTTTTCCTCTACTAATGCAGAAACCATGCCAAAGCAGTATACAGCTGAAATTCAAAAGTTTAGTCTATACAACAGTCCTTTACAGTGTCTAAAAATTAGACACTACCGTCTACTTTTTAGACAGTTACAAACAGTCTAAACTACAATTTACGAACAAATAAAGCTAGAGTAGTAAAACAGATAAAGCCACACCTGCATCACGCGGGCATGGCTTTTTGAGAATTTATGGAATTGAGTACGTAAAAAGGATGAGTAAAAAATAGCGTATCAATCAGACAAATTCTTCTACCATATACATATCGCTGACAAAATCGTCAACAATATTAGCGAGGTTCTCGCAAGCATCTTCCCTGCTCTCGCCATAAGCGCAGCACAGGATATTTGTTTTCAGATAGGCATAGAATCCACCGTCGGCAGTTGCCTCAACAGCATAATCATTTCTATTCAGTTTCATGTCAAGCTCCTTTCTTTTTATTACATCGCAAATATCGTTCAATACTATTACGAAAGAATGTAAGAAGTATGACAATATCGATACAATATAAGGTGGAAAGCAACTAAAAAAACTTTCCGATAAACATTCTATACCAAGAGCTATCGCCTGATTTTTAAAGAGATAAAATCATAAGTTTCTGTTTACAAGTGCATTCTTGAAAAAGGCAGCACTTTTTAAACGGACATAGATTATTCCGTTATTTCAATATAATTTCCTTCAGGATCTAATATGATACTCTCATAATATCCATCACCTGTTGTCCGGGGTTCACCTTCAATAATAAACCCATCACTTCGCAAACCTTCCGTCAGATTATCCACCGCCTCTTTACTACCTAAAGAGATTGCAATATGAGCATATCCCATCGCTATTCCCCGTTTCATCTTATTATCGACAATATCGGGCCTATGCATCAATTCTATACGACTTCCACCATTATTAAAGACAATGAAATAAGAAGTGTAATTTTTTTTAGGGTTGAAATATTTTTCTCCTCGAGTCACATCAAAGTACTTAGTATAAAACCGGCTCATGACTTCTATATCTTCCACCCAAATTGCTATATGCTCAATCTTCATATTATCTTGCTTATTTAATATCTAAAAGACAAAGTTACATTTTTAATGCAATTTATCTTCATAATTCAGTCATCAGAAAAAAAAATCATAGCTAGAGTAAACATTCAGATGGATAAACTCATAAGAAATGCTACTAACAAAAGTTTGCCCTTATTACAGTTGGATACTGTGATAAGGGCAAATATTGTTTCTCTAGTCCTCCCAAAAACAGAAAGGCCGAAGTAAAATAGACTTTATAAATTTATTAATAAGAACGGGCAAATAAAACACGGCACGCTGACGGCTTGCCAGTCACCATGCACTTACCAGGTTCCTTATCCCCTTCCATAAATGTCTCGAAAGGAATACAGCGGATTGTTGCCTTTGTTTCTTCTTTAATACGCTCTTCTGTTTCAGTTGTCCCATCCCAGTGAGCAAGAATAAATCCGCCTTCTTCAATTTTCTCTTTAAATTCGTCGTAGCTGTCCACCTTAACAATACGTGCATTACGATAGGTCAACGCCTTCTGATAAACATTCTTTTGAATATCCTCAAGCAAATCCTTCACATATTCTTCTATACCATCACAAGTACGGGTTTCTTTTTCAAGGGTATCACGACGCATCACTTCCACCGTATTGTTTTCCAAGTCACGACCTCCCATTACTAATCGTACGGGAACACCCTTCAGCTCATAATCAGCAAACTTAAAGCCCGGACGTTTATTATCAGCATTATCATATTTAACAGAAACACCCATCGCTTTCAGCTTGGCAACAATGCCCGCAATCTTCTCATCGATCTTTTGAAGCTGTTCGGCATTCTTATAGATAGGTACAATCACCACTTGTATAGGAGCCAAATGAGGAGGCAATACCAGACCGTTATCATCAGAATGCGTCATAATAAGTGCGCCCATCAAACGGGTGGATACTCCCCAAGAAGTAGCCCATACATATTCCATTTTATTCTCCTTATTGACAAACTGCACATCGAATGCCTTCGCAAAGTTCTGCCCAAGGAAGTGGGATGTACCACTTTGCAAAGCTTTGCCATCCTGCATCATTGCTTCAATAGTATAAGTATCGATAGCTCCGGCAAAACGTTCGTTGGCTGATTTCACTCCCTTGATAACCGGAACAGCCATATATTTCTCTGCAAATTCACCATAAACATTCAGCATTCGCTTTGCCTCTTCCTCGGCTTCCTCACGGGTAGCATGTGCCGTATGCCCCTCCTGCCATAAGAATTCAGCAGTACGCAAAAACAGGCGGGTACGCATCTCCCAACGGAAAACGTTTGCCCATTGATTGCAAAGGATAGGCAGATCACGATAAGAATTAATCCAATTTTTATAGGTATTCCATATTATTGTTTCGGAAGTGGGACGGATAATCAATTCTTCCTCTAGTTTGGCAGCAGGGTCGACCACGATACCAGAACCGTCCTCGGCATTCTTCAGGCGGTAATGAGTAACCACAGCACACTCCTTAGCGAAGCCTTCAACATGTTCCGCCTCACGACTAAGAAAAGATTTCGGAATTAATAATGGGAAATAGGCATTAACATGTCCCGTTTCCTTAAACATATCGTCAAGCTGCCGTTGTATCTTTTCCCAAATAGCGTATCCATAAGGTTTAATCACCATACAGCCACGCACAGCCGATTGTTCTGCCAAATCAGCCTTTACCACCAATTCATTATACCACTGCGAATAATTTTCACTGCGTTTGGTCAGGTTCTTTAATTCTACTGCCATTTTATTTTGTTTTTAAGTTTTCTGATATTCTATCAAACAACCGGCAAAAGTACTCATTTTTACCGGTAAATACACCCGCAAAGAATTGTTCTTTGTCGAATAAGCTACAAAAATACTCATTTTTACGCTAACGGTGTAAAGAAATGAAAGATCAGATATCAAGAATTGCAGAAACAAGGTTTAAGTCAAAGGCTTGCCTACCCTGATAACAAAGTACCACGAACATTTCCTATAATAGTATTGTTTAGTAAAACATTAAAAAACAGCATTTAGTTTAAAGGAACAAATTATGAAAAGTAAGAACCAAGAAATTATTGATGTATTCAAATTTCGCCATGCTTGTAAAGCATTCGATAAAGACAAAATTGTTTCAAAGGAAGATTTCGATACGATATTAGAAGCCGGTCACCTCTCCCCCAGTTCATTCGGCTTTGAACCGTGGAAATTTCTCGTTGTGCAAAATAAAGAATTGAGAAAGAAACTTTACCCCGTATCTTGGGGAGCACAAGCTAGCCTGGACGGAGCCAGTCATTTTGTAATCTTATTGGCTCGCAAAAAGACTGATATGATTTATAATTCTGAGTATATCAACCATATACTGACTCAAGTGATGCAACTCCCACCTGAAGTCGTTTCCCAATATAAAGGAATGTTTGAGACTTTCGAAAAAGAAGGCTATAAACTTTTGGAGAGCGACCGTGCCATCTTCGACTGGGCAAGCAAGCAGACTTATATTGCCTTAGCGAACATGTTGACCGTGGCTGCTACGCTGGGTATAGATTCCTGCCCCATAGAAGGATTTATTCCCGAAGAGGTAGACAAGGTTTTGATCAACGAAGGTATTATTGACGGCGACCATTTTGGCGTTTCAGTGATGGCAGGTTTCGGTTATCGCGCTGAAGAACCTCATCATTCTAAAATTCGTCAGGCTGCCGAAGAGATAATTCAATGGGTTGAATAATCTACGCTTTTCAGACTATAGCGTAAGCATCTCCCATACACATGTAAGTACAGCATTTGGTACTTATAAAAGACATTAGTTTATATACAACCTATTCAATAAATTAAGAAGATGAAGACAATACAAATAAAAGCATTCGGGACAGAAGCCGCAGATGCTGATCTAAAAGAAATGGGCATTTCTCGAAGAACGACACTGCCAACCGACGTGGAAATTACCATCCTTTACTGCGGTGTGTGCCACTCCGATTTGCATACTGCAAGAAACGACTGGGGAGGAACTATTTATCCAGCAGTACCGGGACATGAAATCGTAGGAAGAGTTACAGCTGTTGGTTCTGAAGTAACAAAATTTAAAGTTGGTGATTTGGCCGCTGTTGGTTGCATGGTCGATTGCGAATGTCCCAATTGTAAGGAAGAGCAATATTGCCAACATGGATTTACTGCGACTTACAATAGTCCCGATGTTCATCTCAACACTGTAACTTATGGAGGGTATTCTGAGAAAATCGTGGTGAAGGAGAACTTCGTCCTGAAAGTCCCTTCTAATCTGGACTTAGCAGGAGTAGCACCATTACTCTGCGCCGGCATTACCACTTGGTCTCCTTTACGCCATTGGAACGTTACAAAGGGAAGTAAAGTAGCCGTTGTAGGTTTAGGAGGTTTAGGACATATGGCTATCAAACTCGCCAAAGGCTTGGGTGCAGAAGTTTCTTTATTCTCAAGAACTCCCGGAAAAGCAGAAGACGCTAAGAGACTTGGAGCTGATCATGTGATTATATCCACAGATGAAGAACAGATGAAGGCCGCAGCCAATCAATTCGATTTTATTATCGACACGGTGCCTTATGCTCATGACGTCAATCCTTACGTTACCACCTTAAAACCCGATAGCACATTGGTTCTTGTTGGCTTTTTGGGTGAACTTACACCGGCATTGAATACAGTTCCACTAGTGCTACAAAGAAAATCTGTAGCCGGATCATTAATTGGAGGCATCAAGGAAACTCAAGAGCTACTGGACTTCTGTGGAGAGCATAATATTGTTTCGGACATTGAGCTTATAAAGATGCAAGACATTAATACCGCATATGAGCGTATGCTGAAAAGCGATGTTAAATACCGTTTTGTTATCGATATGGCTACTTTATAAGTATAAATAGTTTCATTTTTTTTCTTAAAGAGAGTATATCACAAAGCTGATACACTCTCTTTTAAGTTTGCAATAAACCATTTTCTTTTCCTGAATATCACTTGGCAGTGAAGTGAAAACTTTTCATACTGAATTTTTTCTGAATCAAAAGAACAACAAATAAAACAAAATGCAACAAACAATAATGAAAAAACAAATGTTATGAAGCTGCAAGAACAAAATCAATTAAATAACAGAATTATGAACAAAGAAATACTATTTGAATCGTATAACTTAAATGGATTGCAATTAAAAAACAGAGTCGTAATGGCCCCAATGACACGTAGCCGCTCGGACAATCCAGAAACTGCCGCCACTGAACTAACAGCACTCTATTACAAGCAACGGGCTTCAGCAGGTCTTATCATTACAGAAGGAACCTACATCAATCGCAATGCCGTGGGTGTCATAAACGTACCAGCCATCTATACAGAAAAACAAATTGAAGGCTGGAAGCTGGTTACGTCGACCGTACATAAACAAGGCGGTAAGATCTTTGCGCAATTATGGCATGTGGGTAGATTATCACATCCTGATTTGCTGGAAGGAAAACTCCCGCTAGCTCCGTCAGCTCTTGATATCACAGCTCAAATATTCACTAAAGAAGGCTTTAAGCCGGCAGAACGACCTCGGGAAATGACGATTGAGGATATCAAACAGACAATCAGTGATTATAAACAAGCAGCAATCAATGCTATAAAAGCCGGGTTTGATGGAATTGAGATACATGCAGCCAATGGGTATTTATTGCAACAATTCTTTAATCTGTACTCAAATAAACGCCAGGATCAGTACGGCGGTTCCATTGAAAAGCGTGCCCGCATCTTATTCGATATTTTGGATGAAGTGAAGTCAGCCATAAATATAAAGCAAGTTGGGGTGCGCTTAAACCCTTCATTGCATGGTATACAGGGTATGATGCTTGATGAAGAATCCATTGCAGTGCACGATTATATCGTTGCAAAATTGAACAATTACGACTTAGCTTATCTGCACCTAACAGAACCTTTTACTGACGTATCGGAAAATCCTCTGGCCATTCAGCAAGTTGCCAAACATTACCGTCCGATGTATAAAGGTACATTGATTATCAATCATGGATTCAATAAAGAATCAGCAACTCAAGTGTTGAACGATGGCGATGCCGATTTAGTGGCCTTTGGAGTTCCATACATTGCAAATCCCGACTTAGTTGAACGTTTCAAAATCGATGCGCCTCTCAATGTGCCCGACTCTTCGACCTATTACACCCCCGGCGAAAAAGGATATACCGATTATCCCACTTTGTAACGGTAGACTTCCCAATAGATTCCTTTTTTATATCTGTATAGAGTAACTAAAAAGGAACGTGTTGGGAAGTAATTCAAGGGGTAAAACTTAAAAAAGAAGTTTCACCTGCAAATAGAATGCTTTTACTCCCCCCCCCTTTAATTGGCAAATATGAACTTTAATATCCGAACAATCTTTTCAGTATTTCCGGATATCTTTTTATGCCCGTATTTCTATAATAAGACAGTAACATCCATCAATAATGAGCTCTATTTGATTGCCTGATTAGTTTCCATCAAATGCAAAATTTAATTAAAGACATCAAATAAATAGTTTGAATTCAAACTATATTCCTATATTTGCACATAATCAAATGAAATATGAAGAATAATTCAGCAGGAAAAATAATAGATGAATTGTCACGAGCAGGGCAAATTTATCTTCAACATGAATTTAGCAGATATAATATAGGATATGCCCAGGTTAAAACGCTTCTATATTTAGCAGAAAATAAAGATAAAACACAAAAGGAATTAGTGCAATATCTTAATCTTGATAAATCATCTATCACCTCGCAGTTACAAATTCTGGAAAAAAACGGTTATATAGTAAGACAAACTTCAAAAGTAGATGCAAGGAAACAAGTTGTTAATATAACAGATAAAGCAAACATAAAATTACCTGAATTAAAAATCGTTTTCGCATCATGGACAAATACTTTACTGACCGGATTCAACGAAAAAGAGCGTTCTGACATTTTCAAATACCTGGAAAAAATGAGAGAGAATGTCTATGACCAACTATCAGGAATTCATCCACACATTAATAGCTAATAATGAATAGAAGTAAAAATTTAACTGAAGGAAATATTAAAAAGCAGCTAGCACAGTTAACATGGCCAATGATGTTGGGCATGATGGGAATGGTCATATTCAATTTGGTTGACACATTTTTTATAGGGAAGCTAGGTGTTCAAAAACTGAGTGCGATGAGTTTTAGTTTTCCGGTAGTAATGCTTATTGGCGGCCTGACACAAGGCGTAGGAATCGGTACTAGTTCATTGGTATCAAGAAATATAATAAGTTCAGACCGGCAAGAAGTCAGAAAAATGGCCAGTAGAGCTATTTTACTTGGTGTGCTTATCGTAATGGTCTTTGCAACTCTTGGATATTTTACCATCCATCCTGTTTTCAGTGCATTAGGAGCCAGCGGTGAAGCTTTGGAGCAAGTCTCCAAATATATGCGTATTTGGTATCTCGGAGTACCATTTGTGGTCATTCCAATGATTGGGAATAATATTGTAAGGGCAACCGGGGATACATTTACACCGGGGATGATAATGGTTGTAAGTGGCATTCTTAATGCACTACTTGATCCTTTCTTAATCTTCGGGATTTGTCCATTTCCCGCAATGGGAATTGAAGGAGCAGCTCTTGCCACAGTTATCTCACGAAGTATTGGTTTGTTAGCAATACTATATATATTGATCAACAAACTGAATTTGTTTACTTTTAGATTCGGTAACTATAAAGCAATCTTAACAACCTGGAAAAATGTACTCCATATAGCAGGACCTGCTTCATTAACAATGCTAATCACTCCCATTTCATTAGGTATTATCACCAAACTTATTGCCGGCTTTGGTAAAGAAGCAATAGCAGCTTTTGGCGTTGCATCAAGAGTTGAAATGTTTGCTTTAATGCCCATCATGGCTTTAGGATCGGTATTAATAATTTTCATGGGTCAGAATTTTAGTAAAAATGAATTTGGACGTATCTCTAAAGGACTGTCTTACTCGTTCAAGTTCTCAATGATTTGGGGAGCTGTTGTATTTATTTCACTCCTGTTATTTGGGAAAATGATTGCTTCTATCTTTACTAGTGATTTACAAGTCATTAAATTCGCCTATCAGTATTTTATCATTATCGGTGCAAGCTATGGCTTAGGAGGTATCGTTGGATTAAGTAGTTCTGGTTTCAATGCGTTGAACAAACCTTTGCCATCAACTATAATTTCAATAACAAGAATGATTGTACTGTATGTCCCACTTGCTTGGATTGGCTCAAAATTGTTGGGCATTAGTGGGATTTTCTGGGCTGGCTTTATTGCCAGTTTAACAGCCGGAATTTTATCCTATAAATATCTATCTAGTATTGTAGATAATCTAAGCAAAAGAGTATTTGTAGAGAACTAAAATAACATAAAACAGATACATGCCACCAATGGGATACGGTTAAAACTTTCCATTATCTATGAACTTGATTTGTATTCCATCTCTACATGCATCTTGATTTTTACTTAAAAAAGTTCCCCGTACACAGTTGTACAGGGAACTTCAAACAAACAAACAAAATTGAATGCCCTGATTCACATCATAGCAGACAAATATCTTAATTCGACTTTTCTAATCCATCTACTTAGGACTTGTTTAAATTTTATTCAATAACATCCTAATGAATGCCAGTTTACTCCAACTCCCAAGGAACAAAATTAGAAGGGAGCATATGCCACTGGCACCCTGTTTTCACTAAGTAAAAGATCGCATTCTATATTTCATGCAAATCATATTTCCGGTTTCTTTCTTACAAGTTCAAGATCTTCTTGATAACTTTCCACTATGTTTCTTCTAAATCCGTACAATACATAATTATTTGAAGCTTGGTAACCAAAAATAATCATTTACGCGGAAAGAGGAAACACTCCTTTTAGTTCTAACTACAAAATTTAAACAGCTCTTATTTATTTCATTAAATTCGTTAATTCATCCGTGTATTTTATGTTAATTAGTTAACAACTACACATTTCATATTAAACCATGTTATAAATGAAGCTACAGAGCAGCTATAGTTTGCTATTTTACTGGATAGCAGTATATTTGTACTGTGTTTTTCATAGTATTAGATTTAAGGTTAACAAAGATTGGTTGCTCGTGAAGAGTAGCCTTTTTTTATGCCCTAAAACCAAAGATGATAGCAAATAACGGGCAAAAAGCAAGCTAAATCATATTAAAGCAACGACTTTAGACTAAAAAAGCAGCTACATTGTATGTAACTGCCTGATTATCAATTGAGCGGCAAATGAGGCTCGAACTCACGACCCTCAGCTTGGGAAGCTGATGCTCTACCAACTGAGCTACTGCCGCAATTGCTTTAAAAAGCTGTGCAAAGGTAAAAGAAGTTTTTTATATTCCAAAAGAATCATGTACATTTGCTTCTGCTAAAACAAAAATATCGGCTATTTTTTGAATATTCAAAGAATCAACATGAGATGAAACGAATCATTCTTATTACAGGAGGTGCTCGGTCGGGCAAAAGCAGTCAAGCAGAAAAGCTAGCACTCTCCTTCTCTTCCAACCCTGTCTATTTAGCTACCGCACGAATCTGGGATGAAGAATTTCGCCAACGGGTAATTCGACATCAACAAGGACGTGGCCCGGAGTGGACGAATATTGAAGAGGACAAACGACTAAGCAATCACTCCCTTATGAGACGAACCATCCTAATAGATTGCGTCACACTATGGTGCACCAACTTCTTTTTCGATTTAAAAGCAAATGTTGATGAAGCATTAACTGCCGTAAAAGAGGAATTCGAGCGATTTACAGCACAAGATGCAACATTTATCTTTGTTACTAATGAAATAGGTATGGGGGCGATCTCTGACAATGAAATACAACGGAAATTTACGGATATGCAGGGTTGGATAAACCAATATATTGCGGCTCATGCCGATGAAGTGTGGCTCATGGTATCCGGCATTCCCGTAAAAGTAAAGTAAAGTCGTCATATGCAAATACCGCCAATTCTATAGAGGAACTGAATAAACCTAGAGATATAAGAATGAAAAAATTTAACATTGTAAACCCTGACGAAGCGCTTCTCCCAGCACTCATTGACAAGATCAACAATTTGACCAAGCCTAAAGGGGCTCTCGGCACGCTTGAAGAATTAGCAATGCAAATCGGAATGATACAGCAAACGCTCTCTCCCAGGCTCAACAAACCTCAAAATATTATTTTCGCAGCCGATCACGGTATTGTAGAGGAAGGGGTAAGTTTATCGCCCAAGGAAATTACCTGGCAACAGATCAGCAACTTCCTCCATGGTGGTGCCGGGGTTAATTTTCTTTGCCGTCAACATGGGTTTGAATTGAAGATTGTTGATGCCGGAGTCGATTACGACTTACCTTATGAAAAAGGTATTATTAATATGAAAGTCCGCAAGGGTACTCGCAATTATCTGCACGAAGCTGCTATGACCGAAGCGGAAATGAATACTTGCATTGAACGGGGAGCGGAAATAGTCCGCCAATGCTATGACGAAGGTACAAACGTGATAAGCTTTGGAGAAATGGGCATTGCCAACACCTCCGCTTCTTCCATATTAGGCAGCTATTTCACGGGCATTCCACTGGAGCAATGTGTCGGAGCCGGAAGCGGACTGGATAGCACCGGAATATGTCATAAGTATCAGGTACTAAAAAAAGCAATGGACAACTATAAAGGGAACGGCACACCTGAAGATATTATACGCTATTTCGGTGGATTGGAAATGGTAATGGCTATAGGAGCCATGCTACAGGCCGCTGAATTAAAGATGGTCATCTTGGTTGATGGATTCATCATGACAAGTTGCATACTTGCAGCCGAAAAGCTTTATCCTGAAATCATGGCCTATGCTATATTCGGGCATTGTGGAGATGAATCCGGGCATAAATTATTACTAGATGCAATGGGTGCTAAACCTTTGCTACATTTGAAATTACGTCTCGGAGAAGGGACGGGAGCCATATGTGCTTATCCCATCATTCAATCGGCCGTAAGGATGATTAACGAGATGGATAATTTTGCCCATGCAGCAATTACCAAATATTTTTAAAACGTTCATTATTGATAAGAAGCAGATAGTGGGGAATAAAACAATCACTCACGGAAAACGGAAATAAGCAAAAACTTCGAATAAGAACTTGGAGATATACAGAAATGAACTTAAACTAAAAATAGAATGAGAATTCTCGCAGCATTAATCTTTTTCACCCGACTTCCTTTTTGGCGTATCTGCCAAGTTCCATCGGAACATTTCAAACGGATTGTGCCTTACTGGGCATTAACAGGGTGGCTGACAGGGGGTGTTATGGCGGGTGTATTATGGTTATCAGCTCAATTACTGCCTTTGCACTTAGCTTGGCTACTTGCCATCATTTCGCGTCTGCTCATTACAGGATGCCTGCACGAAGACGGTCTAGCAGACTTTTTCGACGGAATAGGTGGAGGAACTACCCGCGAACGTACACTAGCTATTATGAAGGACTCTCAAATAGGTAGTTATGGAGTGATCGGACTCATTGGGTATTTTCTTTTATTACTGTTGTCAATGTGGGGAATCCCATTAAAATTGATTTGCGTACTTGTGATCAGTGGTGACAGTTGGAGTAAATTTTGTGCATCACAACTGATCAACTACCTGCCATATGCCCGTAAGGAAGAAGAAAGCAAGGCTAAAGTCGTGTATGATAGTATGACGGGAAGAGAGTTGGTCATCATTTTCATTACCGGTGCACTACCCTTCATTCTATTTCTGCCATTAGACTTATGGCCTGCCACCTTATTCCCATTATTGACTTTTATCTTTCTATACCGATTAGTAAAACGCCGTCTTAAAGGGTACACGGGTGACTGTTGCGGGGCCACATTCCTACTGTGTGAGTTGTCTTTCTATCTTGGTGCGGTAATTTTATACTATATCTACGCCAAATACGGAATGATCAACTCCCTCAGTTTGCATCATTAAAAATGATAGGAAGCTAATTTAAAGTTCAACATAGCAGACATTTATTTTGTTATCAAACATGATATATACTTTTATGAAAAATAAAAATTCATATTAAAATGGAAATCATACTTATCCGCCACACTTCGGTAGAAGTCCCACCGGGCATATGTTACGGACAAACGGACGTTGGTCTGCGTGAGACTTTTCAAGAAGAGGCAGCTATTACCCTGAAAAAACTAAAGAGTCATCTAAATGAAGGAGAAAAATTTGATCAAGTTTATACCAGTCCGCTAAGTCGCTGTGTCAAGCTGGCCACCTATTGCGGTTATGCCGATGCTGAAAAAGATGACCGGATTATGGAAATCAACTTTGGAGACTGGGAAATGAAACCCTACGATCATATTGACGATCCGAAACTACAAGAATGGTATGCTGATTACCTCAACGTAGCAGCATCCGGTGGAGAATCCTTTGCTATGCAGTACAAGCGAGTCAGTAACTTTCTGAATGAATTAAAAGAAAAGAATTACAATAAAGTTGCTATTTTTGCACACGGTGGCGTATTGGTCTGTGCAGAAATTTATGCCGGATTAGTTCTGACAAAGAATGCGTTTACAGCCTTGATACCTTTTGGAGAGATTATAAAAATTGAGATTTAAAAAAGAACTTCAGAAACAAAACAATATAAAGTAGAACATTAAATTCATTCATTAGAAAAGAAACCTATATGGGTGGTACGGTCTATTATTGTCCCACATGTCAGCCATTGCCCACTAAACAAATTAAAGATACAGAGACACTACAGTAGCAATTAGGATGACCACAATCAGCATTAGGGTTTCTGCCCAGCGGTTAATACGTACGGCTAGTTGCATATCCAATGTAGTCAGAAGGCGGTCATTTTTACCAATATAAGGTTTCCAGACTTCTTCGCCAAAATAATTATGAGGTCCCCCGAAACGACAATTGAGTGTCCCAGCCAATGCTGCTTCAGGATAGCCTGAATTGGGGCTGGCATGTTGCTTGCCATATTTCGCAACAAACCCTAATAAAGAAAAGAATCCGATATGATGTTCCTCATTTCCGGAATTAGCAAACAGCGTCTCTTGCGCATGCTGCGGTAATGTCCCCTCCTGCTCCCGGAAAATCATTCTGCGTTTACCTAAAGAAACTCTTTCCCCCAACCAATAACTTACGACCATCAAGAGAGCAGTGAGACGGGCTGGTATATAATTAGCCACATCATCCATCCGCGCGGCGAAACGTCCGAACTCACGGTACCGTTCATTCCGATAACCGACCATCGAATCAAGTGTATTCACCATCTTGTAAGCCAACATTCCGGGCACTCCCAATATCATATACCAAAACAACGGCGCAATTACTCCGTCGCTCAGATTCTCTGCCAGAGTTTCCAAAGCAGCCGTGCGTACTTCTTGCGCTGAGAGCGATGAAGTGTCCCGACCCACAATGCGTCCGACTTGCTTCCGTCCTTCTTCCGGGGAACGGTCCACAGCCTCGAATACCATCCGTACTTCCCGAATCAATGTCGTCCCGGCTAGACAATAGAAGATGGCTAATATTTGGAGCACCAAAAGTACTTCCAAAGAGAATGAAGCAGCCCATCGGAAAAGCAAGTCCGACAAAAGATAGACACCAATAACCAAGATCACGGCCGTCACTGCTCCTTTGAGTACCCTAGCCTGCCCCTTGTTCAATCGATGTTCAAAGTAAGCAATTACTTTACCGAATGCAACTACCGGATGAGGCAACCAAGACGGATCGCCCAACCAACGATCGAGCAACCAAGCCGTCAGCAACGGCAAGCTAAGATTCAATGCAAATCCCAAGAATATACCAAAATCTTCCATGATCTATTTATTCATCTGTAAACCACTTTCCTATTGCCAGTACCAATCGATCGTTTTCTTCGGAAGTCTGCGTAGCTATACGAAAAAAGTGCTCATCCAATCCTTCAAAGTTAGAAGCATCGCGAATCAGAATGCCCTGTTCATTAGCCAGATACTCTTTTAGCGCGGAAGCTTTGCCCATGCGTAAGCGTACCAGCATAAAGTGAGTTTGTGTAGCCCAAACATCCAGCCCTCCCACTTGTTCCAACGCCTTTCGCAAGCGCGTGGCTTCTTCCAGATAAGCCGGCAAATCAAACAATGCAGAACTATCATGTTCCAACAAAAAGAGTCCCGCTTCAATGGCCAACGAATTAACCGACCAAGGCATGCGGTGGGTCCGTAAACGGTCTATCAGTCCTTCACTGCCAGTGACATATCCCAAGCGTAAGCCGGGCACTGCATACCGTTTTGTCATGGAATGTAACAATAAGAGATTGGGAAACGCCGCCGCCTCTTTGGAAGTAAACAGCGACTGCATCGTAAAGAATTCATAGGATTGGTCAATCACGAAGCAGACTTGCGGATAAGCCTGAATCAACGCGACAAGTACTTGCTTATCATAGACCTCCCCCGTAGGGTTATTGGGGTTACAAAGCCACAACATGCGAATACTGTCATCCAATGGTAACTGTCCCGAGCACGAACTTCCATTACCCGGAAAAGCATTATTTGTTATAGAAGACTCTCCAATCTGACCAGCAGGTAATGCCGGCAATTGGTAGAGTGAAGTCACCTTATGCCCATGCATGCGGCAAGCATCAGCGTACTCACTGAACGTCGGTTGCAAAATAGCGGTATTCGTTCCCCTGAAAGTCTGGGCTATCAGATAGATGGCCTCCGTTGCGCCATTGGTGACCGTTACAGAGGCAGCTGGCAAACACTGTCTTTCAGCCAAGCGCGCTTCAAGCGTATAAGGCTCCGGTTCCGGGTAGCTGGTGAGCAAACCTTCAAACTTATGATCTACTGCATCAACCGATGAAAGACATCGGCACAAGTGTTCCTGTAAAGGGGATAAATCCGCTTTATTAAAAACATTCGAACTGAAATTAGCCGTTATCGGTCGCCCATATTTATAAGAATCATCTCCGTGTCCCTCAATCATTGTCGGTCAGTATTTTGTAAATCAGCTCCATATTCACATGACTACGCACATGAGCAGCCAACTTTTCGTATTGTTCTTCTTTAAAAGTCGTATAATCAAGGGCAGGTGCCTCTACCAATTTCTCTGCAAAAGGTTCCAACAGGAAGTCGACAAACGACGGATTATCCAGAATGCCATGTACATAAGTCCCCATACATGTACGATTCACAAAATAGCCATCTTCACGCCCATCCTCCAGCATATTCAGTGGAGAAGCGGGTGCATCTCCCATTGGTGAGGTTGTACCCATATGGATTTCGTATCCTTTACAAGGAAAAGCAATTTTATCTGCCTCTTCTGCTCCAGAAAGAATGCTTCGAGTCACCTCATTCGCAAAACGGAACTTCACCTGGCGGGTAACCTTTTCTCCCGTCATGCGGGTGGTTACAGGCAGCAGGCCCAAACCGGGCAAGCGTTCAATCTCACCTTCCACATGATCAGGGTCACAAACTTCCTGCCCCATAAGTTGATAACCTCCACAAATTCCCAGCACTGTAGTCCCCTCACGATGCGCGCGGATAATAGCTTGTGCCACTCCATTGCGGCGTAATTCGTACAAATCGGAAAGAGTGCTTTTGGAACCGGGCAGCAAAATAAGATCCGCCTTGGTCAGTTCATCGGTATTGTTCGTATAAAATAAATGTACCCGCGGGTCTCGTTCCAAAATATTAAAATCGGTAAAATTGCTTAAGTGACGCAACAAAACCACCGCTATATTTATCTTTCCGCGTTCCGCCTGCATAGACTTACCGGAAAGGGGCACAGAATCTTCTTCTTCAATATAGATATCCCTATAGTAAGGTACCACTCCCATTACCGGAATGCCACAAAGATCTTCCAACATTTTAATGCCCGGTTCAAACAGACGGATATCGCCCCTGAATTTATTAATGAGAATGCCCTTGATGTGCTTCCGCTCTTCGGGGCGCAACAACATTAGCGAACCGTACACACTGGCAAAAACGCCCCCACGATCAATATCACCCACCAAAATGACATCCGCATCGGCATGCATAGCCATAGGTAAATTCACTAAATCAAAATCGCGAAGATTGATTTCCGAGATACTACCCGCTCCTTCCATCACCACCGGATTGTAGCGCATAGCTAAGCGGTCGTATGCCGCACAAACTTCATGACGAAGTTCTTCACGCCCATCACGATGGAAATAATCGTAAGCATCCCGGTTGCCAATAGGCTTTCCATTAAGTACCACCTGCGAAGTCTGATCGGAAGAAGGTTTCAGTAGAAGTGGATTCATATCTGTATGGCAAGGTACCCCTGCTGCCTCTGCCTGTACCGCTTGTGCGCGACCAATCTCCAGTCCCTCGGCAGTAGCATAAGAGTTCAGTGCCATATTCTGCGCCTTAAACGGTGCGGGATGATAGCCGTCCTGTTTAAAGATACGGCAAAAAGCGGCAGCTATAATACTTTTACCAACATCACTGCCCGTACCGGCAAACATCATAGAATGTAACTGTGGTCTCTTCCTCATTCCAAACAGATTTATTTTTGGCAAAGATAGCATATATCCTCCAAAACACTTATCTTAGCTGCCCAAATAAATGACTAAAAATGATTACCGAAGCACTCATAAATTTGTATATAAAACAAACCGGACATCAACCGGAAAGCATAGAAGAACTTCCTTCATCAGGTTCAAACCGTCGCTACTTTCGTCTAGTTGGTTCACCCACTCTAATAGGTGTCAGTGGCACCTCATTCGAAGAGAATCGTGCTTTTATCTACATGGCGGAACATTTCCGCCAAAAGGGATTACCCGTACCTCAAGTCGTGGCCAAAAGTGAAGACAATGTATACTACCTCCAGGAAGATCTGGGCAATACGTTACTCTTCGACGCCATCGAAAAAGGACGTAAGAGCAGCGTATTCGATGAGGAAGAAAAGCAACTGCTGCGTAAAACCATTCAACTGCTGCCTTCTATTCAGTTTGCAGGAGCCGACGGAATGGACTTCACCTATTGCTATCCGCAAGCGGAATTCAACAGCCGGTCCATTATGTGGGACTTGAACTATTTCAAGTATTGTTTTCTCAAAGCCACTGGCATGGAATTCCAAGAAGATCAACTGGAAAATGATTTCCAAAAGATGTCCGACGTTCTCCTACGTAGTTGTTCCGCTACATTTATGTATCGTGATTTTCAATCACGCAACGTCATGGTAAAGGATGGGGAACCGTGGCTCATCGACTTTCAGGGAGGACGCAAAGGACCAGTCTACTATGATGTGGCTTCTTTCCTTTGGCAAGCTAAAGCCAATTATCCGGAAAGTTTACGGAAGGAGCTTCTGCAAGTATACATTGAATCATTAAGAAGATACCAACCGGTGGATGAGGCCTATTTCTATGGTCAATTGCGTCATTTCGTCCTCTTCCGCACCATGCAGGTACTTGGTGCGTACGGATTCCGGGGTTACTTTGAAAAGAAACCCCACTTTATCCAAAGTGTTCCATTCGCCATTGAAAACCTCCGCCAACTGCTCGAAGAACCGTATCCCGAATACCCTTACCTCTGTCAGGTACTCAAAGAGCTTACCGAACTGAAGCAGTTTACGGATGATTTGCAAAAACGACGCCTCGTTGTGAAAGTCACCAGTTTTGCTTATAAGAAGGGAATTCCCGACGATTCATCCGGTAACGGAGGTGGTTTCGTATTCGATTGCCGTGCCGTTAATAATCCCGGGAAGTACGAACGCTACAAACCTTTCACCGGACTGGATGAGCCGGTGATCCGCTTTCTTGAAGATGATGGAGAAATCGCAACCTTTCTGGAACATGTATACGGACTGGTCGATGCTTCTGTGCAACGGTATATGGAACGTGGGTTTACCAACCTCTCCATCAGTTTCGGTTGTACGGGCGGACAGCATCGTTCGGTTTATTCAGCCCAGCATCTGTCCGAACATCTGAATAAGAAATTCGGGGTACAAGTCAACCTGATGCACCGGGAACAGAACATAGAACAGGTATTTAAGGCAAAAAACTTAGCATGAAGGCAATGATATTTGCGGCCGGACTAGGTACGCGCCTCCGCCCTTTGACCGACCATACTCCAAAAGCCCTTGTCCCTGTAGCAGGAACGCCGATGTTAGAAAGAGTCATCCTCCGCTTAAAAGATGCCGGCTTTGACGATATCACCATTAATATTCACCATTTCGGCGAACAGATACTCGAATTTCTTCGTGCTAAGGCCGATTTTGGTCTGAACATTCACATCAGCGACGAACGTGATGCTTTGCTCGATACAGGTGGAGGCATCAAGAAAGCCCGCCCGTTTCTTGACGGCAACGAACCGTTTTTGATTCACAATGCCGATATCTTATCTGATCTTGATCTCGCCGCCTTCTACCGTCATCATGTAGAAAGCGGTGCGAATGCCACACTACTTACTAACGAGCGTACAACTTCGCGGTACTTATTAATGGACGAAAACAACCGGTTGTGCGGATGGACCAACATTTCCACAGGTGAAGTTCTTCCCGAAGGCATAACGTTTACAGGAGATAACTACTGCAAACAAGCTTTTGGCTGTGTGCATGTACTCTCCCCCTCCATCTTCCGTTATATGGAGCAGGAACCGTGGATGGGTAAATTTTCCATTATTCCTTTCTATACGGACATTTGCCGGCAAGCACACATCCAATGCTATCCCGTCAACAGTGCCAACTGGTTCGATATTGGTAAGCCGGAAACACTCGCCAAAGCCGAGGCCTATTATAAAAGAGAATGAGAGAAGCAGTAAAAGACAACAAGGATTAAGCGATTAGGGCAATCAACCTTGATTCCATAATTGGTTGATATAAGATTTAAAATAATTCATTAAATTCACGTTTATTTAATATATTTGCAAGCAAAAGAGGCTAAAAACATGAATTTAGTAAAGAGATTATTTTCCGTACCTTTATATGTGCAAATCCTGATAGGCATGGTTGCCGGTATCATCATCGGACTGGTAGCATTACAATTTAACGGCGAACTGTTCATCAAACACTGGGTGCAACCCTGGGGACAGCTATTTATCCGTTTATTGCAGCTTATTGCCGTTCCGCTGGTCTTTATCTCTTTAATCAAAGGAATGACAGGCCTGAAGGATATCAGCAAGGTATCTAAAATAGGCGGTAAGACTATCGGCATTTACATCTGCACCACCGTTGCCGCAATCCTCCTAGGTCTGGCTATGGGGTTACTCATTCAACCCGGCAAACTGGTTGACCGCACGGAAGTCGCACAATTACAGAAAAGCTATTATACTGCGGTGCAGGAAAAGAAAGATGCCGCACAACAAACTAAAGACCAGGGACCATTGGCTTTCTTAAATGATATCGTTCCAAACAACATTGTCAAATCGGCATCGGACAACAGTAAAATGCTGCAAGTCATCTTCTTTGCCATCATCTTCGGCATCGCAACTTTAGCACTTCCCGCCCGGAAAGTACAGCCGGTCATTGCCCTATTCGATAGCCTCAACGATATTATACTTAAAATGGTGGACTATATCATTCTCTTTGCTCCCTGGGGGGTAGCGGCTTTGATGGCTGGATTGGTAACCGATTTCAATGGAAATGCCAGTATCTTCAGTGCCTTGGCCGTTTACGGACTCACCGTAGTCGTATCCCTCTTCATGCTTCTACTTGTATTCTATCCGTTATTAATTCACCTCTTCACACGAATGAATCCGATAAAATTCATCCGTTCCATGTATCCCGTACAACTCTTTGCCTTCACCACGAGTAGCAGTGCCGCTACCCTGCCTGTCACCCTGAAAACCGTAGAAGACAAGCTGGGCATATCCAAAGATATCAGCTCGTTTGTCCTGCCCGTAGGCGTAACGATCAACATGGACGGCACATCGTGCTATCAAACTATAGCCATTCTCTTTATCGCCCAAGTGCTTGGTGTGGAGCTTCACTTTTCGCAATTGCTCATTATCATTGCAATGACCGTCCTTTCATCCATAGGCACTCCCGGCATTCCCGGAGGCAGTTATGTCATCCTCACCATGGTACTGACCTCGGTAGGCATACCGGCAGAAGGACTTGCATTAATTTTGGGTATAGACCGTCCGCTGGATATGCTGCGTACCGCTGTCAACGTCACCGGAGATGCCGCAGTATGCACCATATTGGACAATAAATAAAGCTGAAAAGTGAAATTCTGATATACTATAAACACATTCTGATTAAGTCGAAAAACAGAAATGATATAGCTAAAATAGCATTAAATGTCTTTCTTTGCAGATTTGGATATTGATCGATCCGACTGTTTCGTTTCAGTCAAAGAAGCTGTACCAATCTTCTTCTTCCCCAGTTTGCGAGCTTTCTCCCAAGCAGCCTTTCGAGCTTCGTACCGTTCATACTGTTTTTCTAAATAATTATCAGCCATAATCTATTTACCATTAAAAAAAAATCAAAACTAGGAAAGCGATTCTTTAAATGCAGTCAATATCCGTTCTGCCACCTCCAGATCCTCTTCCTTAATCATAATCTGCACCATCCAGGCAGGAATTACAATAGGGGCAGCCGCACGTGAACAATAAAAACTCAGCATACATGCATCAAATATCAGCCACATTCATAAATTGAATTCCAGAACAAAAATAATTTATTTTTCTATTCATTAGTGTAAACCTCCTGTTTTTCTATAAATAAAAAGATAAAAGCAACTCTTTTGATAAAAGAGCAATAAGCAAGTATTTTTTTCTATTTTTGCCTGTCAACCCGATTTATCAGCCAATATCACATAATATAAAACAATATGAAAGTCATCAATACCGGAATAGCAGCTTACGGAATGTCCGGGCAAGTATTCCACGCTCCCTTCCTCAGCACAGACCAACATTTCAAACTGAGCAAAATCGTGGAACGGAATAAAACACTCTCCAAAGAGAAATATCCAAATGCCCGTATCGTGCGTAACTTTGATGAGCTCTTAAGCGATCCAGAACTGGAGTTGATTATTATTAATACCCCGGATAGTACTCATTACGAGTATGCCCGCCAAGCTTTGGAAGCCGGAAAAAATATCATTGTAGAAAAGCCCTTCACAACGACTGTCGCTCAGGGAGAAGAACTTATTGCATTAGCCAAAAAGAAAGAACTGATGCTAAGTGTTTACCAGAATCGTCGCTGGGATGGAGACTTTATGACAATACAAGACCTTTTATCAAAAGGATTATTGGGCAGGCTGGTGGAATTCGAATCCACTTTTGCCCGTTACCGCAATTTCATTAAGCCCGATACATGGAAAGAAACAGGTAAATCGGGAGGAGGATTGACCTATAATTTAGGATCACATCTCATAGATCAGGCCATACAACTTTTCGGAATGCCGGAAGCCGTGTACGCTGATATTGATACAATTCGTACCGATGGCAAAGTGGATGACTACTTCCTAATTCATTTTATACGTCCATTACTTGCACCAAAAGTAAAGGTCACTCTCAAAGCCAGCTACTTGATGCGCGAAGCCGAACCACGCTTCACTCTTCATGGTACATTAGGCTCGTATGTCAAACATGGAGTAGACAAGCAGGAAGCTGCACTCATGAATGGCGCCCTTCCCAACCAACCCCACTGGGGAGAAGAAAGTTCCGAAGAATGGGGATTGCTTCATACAGAAATCAACGGCATTGAAGTTCGCAAAAAACATCCAAGTATTCCCGGTAATTATGGAGGATTCTACGACAATATATACGAGCATTTACGCTTAGGTAAATCTTTAAAGACAGAAGCCCGTGATATACTGAATGTAATTAAAGTGATCGAAGCTTCTTACGAAAGTCAAACGAAAAAACAAATTATTTATTTAGAATAAGCCTCTCATAAACGCAGAGCACTTATTCTAGAGATAAAAAAACTAATTTTATTTATTCAGGAATGAAGATATGGTATAAACAACTTTAGCCCGAGGTTCAGTTGTTGTAATTGTTATATGGTATATTTTCCATGCCTGATTAATTTCGTCTTTTATCTCCACATGTGCTGTTGGGTTTTTGCATGTCATTTCTACAGAGGAAAGGTTCTCATCTGTTATACTCCACACATATTCCAATTCCACTCTACTTGAACTAGCATATGAGCCCGTCACTATTAAAGGGCAATCTTCCTTATCAAACATAAAACTTTTAGCGGATAAAGCATAGTCCTTGCCATTCAAAGTAATCTTTTCAATACCTATCTGCGTATTGTCAAGCATAGTATTACTATCATCATCACTCTGACAAGATATAAATAATAAAAAAGGTAGTAGTAATAATAATTTTTTCACAAGTTATGCTTTTGGATTATTATAGATGCTTTTTTTGTGCAAAAGTACAACAAATATCCCAATCAATATATAAATATCACAAAAGACAGCATACTTAGCATTTATAGAGAGGAACATTACATGAAAATAGCAGACAGAATATGCGATTACAAATAGTTATATATCAGCAACATACCGGAAATACAGAATTTCTACGAGGAAGATACTGTTCCTCTACGACGAAAGCACGCTTGCTCTACGAGCAACGAGGCTTTTCTCGTAGACGTTCTAGCTGTTACACTGATAAATTGACAAAGTACATCGTAGATCAACAATAAAATTCTCCAAAAGACAAAAGTTTTAAGCGTATTCATCTAATCCAGTATACGAATTAGACTCTTCTCTTCCCTGTAACAATAAGAATGCTTTCAACGATTAAAAACAGTATCAATAATTAGTAATACCTCTGGAGATATCCATCCGGTTAGACTTGATTTTCCGGAAGTTCCAAGAAAAATTAAAGGTGAAATAACGCCCAAAATTATCCCTTTTTACGCTATTCACATAATTTGTTTTTACCATTATGCGATTGGGATTATAACTATTGAGTAAATCATAAGCGGTAAAACTAAGCTCTGCACGATTTTTAAACAATTTGCAACCAACATAAGTATTCAGCAAGTGAGTACGATTGAAATCGTGAGTGGCATTGTTCTTTTGAAAGTTAAAGCCATAGGCTAAATTGATAAAAAAATACTTTAAAACAGGTTTCCAGGAAAGTGTAATTCGTTGACTTTGGGAAAAGACTCTATTATCCAACTGGCTGAAACTATTTCGTGAAATATGATAGTTAGTACCCTCTGATATGGAAGCTCTGATATGGCGAATGCCGCCAAAAGAAAAAGCTACCCCTCCACCCAAAATTCCATTCTTGTTTTTATCACGTTTTGAATTATAGAAATATGGATCTTCACTATAATTGAAAAGTACCGTAAAATTAAGAGTTGACTTTAGAGTGATCAGTGGAATCGTCCAGAAATTTTGCCAATCCAAAGTCCAGTGTCCATTACTATTGGCATAACTATTTAATGTTGTTCCTGCTTTTGCCGTATAGTCCCAGGTCTTTAAGTAAGTATCAGACTGAAAATAAGTAGTCATTGGGCATACGGCATTCTTCTCCAATCTAAGGAAAAAAGTGGAAGACAAAGAGTTTCCAATCTGATTAAAATTATGACTATACCTTAAAATGATGGAATGGAGTAATCCCTGTTTTAAATCAGGATTACCTGTATTTAGGAAATAAGGGTTAGCGTTATTTATTTCAGGACGCAACACTGCCACAGAGGGAAGATTAGGTATTAACTCATAATGTAAAGACCAATTATCCACCTGGGGATTCTTACCGAAAGAAAAGCTCACAGAAAGATCCGGAGCATTAAACAATCGGGAATAAGACGTCATTCCATCCTTTTTACTCAACCTGAGGGCGGAATGCTGCCAACCGGCATTGACCCACCAATCAAGACCAGCCAGAGTGAAATTAGAATTTAAAGCAACTTTATGAATAGTCGTCCGGTCTTTATAGTGATAAGTATTCAGTTCATCTTCTATCGGTTGATTGGGATCACTGACATCCCAACCTTCTTGTCTATAGCGGTCTGTACCGGTTTCAAAAGAATACATCAAACCTATCTGATCCATTTTGTTCTTATGCAAACTTCTTGTTATGGTAGCCATACCTTCCCAACTGTTCTTCCTGTCCTTCTCCGGTATATTAAGCAAACTTCTTGAGAAGGTTTGAAGTTCTGTTTGAAGAGAGTCGAGCCGCTGTTCGTTGTTATTCAAATTTTGATTGGAATACCCCATCGCCAGAGCAACATTCCATAATCCGAAATATTTATTCCAGTTTAAAGTCTCTTTCAAATAAAAATCCGTACCATGCTTATTATTTCGCAGTATGCCGCCTGATTCCACCCCATCCGTACGATTATTGGTCCATTGATTACTCCAAGTACTACTATTTCCCCCGGTAAGCAGATGTTTAAATATAAGATTCCCCCATTTTTTGTCTGCTAAATCATAAGTAAGTTCCATATGATGCTTTCGCTTCTCATCATTGCTTCTCATTGTAGAAGAATAAATCCGTTCATTGAAAGAAGAAGTCGGGAAATAGTTTTGCTCAAATTCACTGTGTTGTTCAATCGATTGTCTGGAAAAATGATAAGACGCTTTTAAGTTCCTATAAAATCCAGGCTCCTTTCCCCAACGTTTGGATAAAGAAAAGCCACTATAACTATTTTCTCCATAAAACCTTTGGGGTTCTCTGGTAGATTGGTAATATAGAGCCTGATTAGTATTCCGGTTCAGATTATTGTGGAGCAGATTGACAGACAACAAAAACTCCTCAGAAAAGAAATTGAAGACACCTCCCGCTCCATAACGGAAATCATGTTTCAGCCCTTCCTCCTTTTGTAAGTTACTTCCTGCATTAGTAATCAGACTGGCCTCTGTCGAGTTAATCAATTTACTCTTTGTTTCAATATTCAATACCCGCCGTTTTTTCCCCTTCCTATATTTCTCTTTTTGCTCCTTATGTGTGTATTCATCATAAGCATAAATGTGAAGCACATCCAGTGCCGGAAGATGATCAATCGCGGTCATTGGATTATCACCAAATATGGGTTTACCATCCACATAAGTTTTCTCCACATCTTTTCCTGCCACAGATACACTATTCTCTCCAATTTTCACTCCCGGCATTTGCTCCAAAATCTGACGCGCCATATCTCCTTCAAGAATTTGAACACCCTTAGGATTGAAGCGAATAGTATCTCCTTTATAAACCACTGCGGGAATATGTCCTTTTATCATAACAGTCTTTAATTCCAGCACCTTATCAGTCAGATAAAAACGTTTCTTCACCAATGTTCCTGGTTTTACCAGCACTGTATCGGAAACAGTAATAAACCCGTCGGCATAAGCTTGACAAGTCGCTATGCCAACAGGTACCTTATTCCAATAAAAATTATCACTACTCACATAATCTGCCTGCAAAGTATCTTTTCCCGAAACTAAATAAGCACGGACACCCTCTCTACTTTGCCAGACAACACTAACATCAACCAATACTTTTCCATATTGCATGTGATTTCCTTGAGCATAAACAGAATTAATGCCATAACAGAAGATGATCATAAAAGCCGTACATAATAATTTAGTCATAAAGCAAAATATAATAGTCGATATAACTCACTCTCTATGCAACAAGTCCAACCTGCTCCCTGGCAAGATCAAATTACCAAGAAACAGGTTGAAGAATACTCTTATTCAAGTTCTTTCTTTACAGAACCCTATCAATCATCATAATCAGAAAATCGCATTTACCACGATCAATCTCATTACGATAAAGTCGTTTTGCCCTTTGTAAGTACTTACGTGCATCAGTCAACTTTCTATAACAGATATTTTCAATATCCGCACCCGAATAATAATAGATGGCTTTCGGAGATTTCATTCCCGAAACATCCTCTAAACCACACAAATTATCAGGTTCATTGCAATGTATATAGAACTTTCTCATTTCATCTTTCGAGCTATCAAGAAGTACAAAGCTATTTCCGGATTCCATTTTTGCTTTTTGGATAGCCTTCAACGTAGGAGACAACGTTATCAAACTGCTAATATAAGCAGCGATTTGAGGGATTTTATCAGACGAAAGTCTTTTCCCAACCCGCACATCTGAAAATAGATATTTCTCAACGTCAGTCAAATAGTTCTCCTGTGTATATGGGACTTTTGCTTTATCCACACTAAGGCCCATACGCAATAAGCGATACATAAGTCCCGTTACCGGAACTCCATTCATATGTACCCAATCAGACATCCGGGTATTTACTCCTCCCAAATAAAGGAAGTTCCTGTTGGCATCCATCCAAGTTAAGTCCTTACAAACATCCAATATTTTCAACGCTGCCTTTTTCTGGACTGCATAAGGGACTGATTGAAACGAAGGAATTTGACTCTCTTCATCAGGCTCATTTAAATAGACTCCGCCGATATAAGGAAATAAAGTTGTTAAGGAATTATTATACCACTCAATAAACACAAAATCAGGAAATAGCTCTCTGTAATCTTTAGGTATATTATCATCGGTAAACCATTCCGGACTATGCTTCACCACATACTTTAAATGTTCAATTTTAGCATCAACTGCTGCAAACGGATCATTACCTAAATCCTTCCGTTGACAACGCGGATCAGAAGCAAGTGCGACTGGTGATTTCCCATAGAAATAGCGGATATCACCATCATGACTCATCACCCATTCTTTAAGAGTATCATTCTCGTTCCCAGCTATCGGAGCATATAAATATTTTAAAGTAAATTCATCACAAACACCCGGTTTATTAATAATCAAAGCAACGCCTTTTTCCTTATCTCCCGGTTTTGCTAAATAATTATAAAGTACGTCATCCATCACAGAAGCCGTTATCCCATATTCCTGAGTAAATTCCGATGAACGTAATTGCTCGGGAGAATAAGCCATTGACCCGGCCAAATTAGTCACCAGCCCCAGACTGCGTCCAAAAGCCTTTAGCATATACGCCGATAAGCCTTCACAAACCAGATCATCAGGAATATAGTAAGTACGAAATCGTTCATCCACATCAGCCATCTGGTAAACTCCCTTCTTCCGAACCGTAGCGGCAAAATCCCGGGATATTCCTATTTGAGTACTCAAAATTTCGCCCGTCCTCAAATCCGTAATATTGTAAGCTGTAATATTAGTTCCATCATTATTTATAAATGCAATTTTATTCAGCAAAGGGTTCGTAGAATGGAAAGCAGAGTCTTTAGGATAAGGTTTCAGAATGATAGGAGTTTGTATCCCTATTTTCCCAAAAGATTGATTCCAAGCATCGGCACTTTGGCGGATGGCTTTTACCCAACTCTCTTTAAAGAGGGTATCGACATAAAAGACAATCGGCTGTGTTTTAATGTCCCGTCTCTTAGTTACGTAATACCCCTCTTTCGAGCTATTTATATTTCTGTAGTCCATATAAGGTACGTAGCCCGTTCCAACTCTAGAGTTCGCTTCACGTACATGCATCTTTGTTTCAGGCAGAACAGTTAAAGTGGTTTGCAAGGATAAAGTCATCTCTGGCTTTTCCGTCACCTCAAATCCCATAATATTCAAAGAGAGTTTAACAGAGCTGATTAAACCCACACTAATACAATCCTTAAAAGCTTCAACATGATTTATATAAGATGTTTTTTTCTGTACAGAAAAATCACTAATAGCCAACATACCTCCATAAGACCGTCCTTTGACATCAAGTAAATCCTTATTAGTACTGGAAAAATAACTTGTTGCATCAAACAAAACAGCTGTAGAGTCATTGATATATCCCTTGATTGGGAAGGTTGTCTTTATAGCATTGGTTGCCGATAATTCAAAAGCTCGTTTTTGATTATCATTACTATTGATACGCACATTGTTATTACGGGGAAGACGAAAAAGTATCAAAGAATCAGTCTTATCCACAATCAAATAATGTGCTTTTGAAGCAGGTGTACCAGATAGAGTAATATCACTGGCATCATCAATCACTGAACTGATCAAAAAATCACGTCCTATAAGTTTCAAAGGTAATTCAAGATAAAGTTTTTCCTCGTAACGGTGAATAGTTATTGTTCCCCTACTTACCGTATGCTTTTTTTCATCTTTAAAAAGTCGATCATAAACGGACGGCTTTTCCTTTGCTTGTAGCTTCGCTTCCTCTGTTTTCACCTTCTTTTTCCTCATCACATCGGCATAAGCCCGTTCCATTGAAAGAGTGGATAACAAACAAAGCACAAAAAGAAAAATCAATTTATTCATTCCTACACACCTCCATTACTTTAAGTTCATCTGCAATGTTTTCAACAGCAATTCATAGTGGGCCTTCGTCCGCCCCGATGCACTAGCCATACGTAGTTTCATAAGCCTCTGAGCTTTATGAATATAGGCATAAATATCAGCTTGAGATATTCTAGGAACAGCAAAACGATCCAGAGGTTTCCACTCAAAGCCAGCTACAGGATTATAAATATCTTGATCAAATCCACCTTGGCAGCAACCAAACCCTTCCCTATTTTGCTCCATATCATTCCAAAGCCAATTTGCAGCTATAGCATTCGTAGTCCCTTTTATTTTAAAACCTCCCAGATTCATCATTGAATAAATATATTTTTTTTGCAGCTTCATTTGAGAATCGGTTAATGACCGTCCGGCAATCGTCGGTCCCCACGCAAACCGATAAACCATTTCCAAAGCCTCAGACGCCTTAAAGGAATCCTTATTCATACCTTCATAAATGGAAACTTTAATTGGCAAACTAAAAATATAACGTTGCATAAAGTTTTGTATAGTTTCCTTAGGAGAACCGGAAATAGTCAATTTGGGCAACAAATCATTATGATCAAGCCAATCCAAATCGTTATAGATTTCAAACAAATAGCTCAACGCTTCCTTTTGATAGCTCGTAGACAATGGAGCAAAACGGGATAAAGAGTCTCCAACTTTTATTTCATTGACATAGCAGCCTCCCACATTACTGGCTACATGCGTCACGTACATGGCCAATTGCTGTACAATACCCATCAGAAGTCCGGCACGATATTCATAATCATCATCTCCATCAGTAATCCAGTTATTCATATTCTTCAGGATATACTTCAGGTTTTTGATGCCATAGTGAGTCGCCTTTATGGCATCATCCCCCAAATCTTCCATTTGTGAACGTGGATCCACCACTCCTTGCACTTGTTGCTTACCATAACGACAGTAAGGATGTTCCTTTACAGCATCTGTAATCCATTTAGAAGTAACAGGCTCTTCTTCCTCCACCGTTTTAACTCCAAACACCGGTGTATAAGTCCATCTGATTAAATATTGATCATAAAGACCAAAACGTGGTGGAGTAAGTTTTACTCCCCGTTCTTTATCCCCGGGTTGGGCCACATAATTAAAACGCGCATAATCCATAATAGAAGTGGTCGTCCCATTTCGTTGAGTAAAGTTTGGAGATCTGAGAGAATCTACGGGAATTAGGGACGAACCACTCATATTATGCATGAAGCCCAGACAATGTCCCACTTCATGAGAAATTACATAGCGGAGCACATCACCAAGAAGACGATCCGGTATGTTAACAGTCCGCACATCTTTATCAGTCTGTGCAGTCTGCACAAAAAGCCAATTGCTTATTAACTTAATTACATCATGGTAAACATAAACCGAAGCCATTAATATTTCTCCGCTTCGGGGATCCACCCATGAAGGCCCCATCGCATTCTCTATATTAGAAGGAGCATAACGAATACAGGAATATTTAATATTATCCGGATCAAAATTCGAATCATCTTTAGGGAAATCCTTAACCTCTACAACATTCTTGAAACCGATCTTCTCAAAAAGTTCATTCCATTGGCTCACCCCCTCTTTGATATAAGGTTTCCATTTTTCAGGAAAAGTACTATCAATATAGAAAACAATAGGTTTCGTAGGAATAACTAATTCACCTTTTTCATAAGCCACCGTATCAGAAGGTTGAACATCCCACCGATTAGCGTAATAGACCGGAGCTGTTGTCTTTGAATCTTCTCCCAAACGATTGCGTTGGGTAAAGAAAACACCTATACGGTAATCCGCCATTCGCGGACGATAAGGCCTCTCTTTTAATAGCATAATAGATCGTGTCATCTCTGCGGTAAACGGATGATCCTTTATCACAGGCTTATTATTATTATCATTGACTGAAAAAGTATAGGATAATGTACTTTTTATGGATACATTATCCGAAAATGCTTTTATACCGGAAATATAAGAACAATCCGATTTATAGTTTTCAGTTCGCTTATATTGGCCATACAAAGAATTCTTATCAAAAGGAGACATTTTCTTATTATCTCCCAAGAAGAAATCGGTCATATCAAAAACAAGAGCAGTGGAGTCACTGTTATACGCCGCAATTTTTTGATTCTCCAAGATAGCATTAATAGCACTTTTACGTAAAGCTGCGTCTATCTGTTGGTTGCCGGAAATGTAATCTGTATTCACTTCCCTCAACTGGACATGTGTTTTATTACGCGTAAAAACAATCAATAAAGGGGAAGTCGGTTTAGACCCGACAATAGCATTGCCATTATCCGAAATATTAGTGATTGTAGACCCAACTAACATTTCCTTATCAAACAAATCCACAGGAAATTCAAAATAAAGTTTCCCATCCAACCGATGTAAAGTTATCAGCCCCTTAGCTATTTCATGTTTCTTTTTGAATAGTTTATCATACTCACTCTCCTTCTTCTCCGGAGTTTTTACCTGTTCTGTTTTTGCTTTTCTTTTTCTAAAAAAAGGAGGCTTACGTTGAGCATTAATAGTGGCAGACGAAACCACCACTATTAATGCGAGTAAAAGAATTCTTCTTTTCATGACCAATTTTTATATATTTAAGATTGTTTTAATAGCCGGTACCAATCACATCCTGTATTTTCCCGAAGCCATCATAAATCTTTGCTTTGGAAACATCCAATGTCCCTACTGCTGATTGACTGATTGGAATAACATACAGCTTGCCTTCATATTCTCCCTTTTGAGTCACAATCATAATGGAATTATTACTCCATTCCAATTCCGGCACTGTAGCGTTACTTTCCTTAATTAATGACAAGTCGTATTTATAAATACCTTGTTGGAACATCTTGGCTTTGGTTATTGCTTCTCCACTCTCAGGAGTAAACTTAGCAACTGTTGAAACGGTCGCAGTTGTACCTGCTCCATAATTGATGACATAAATACCATCGGAGGTAGCCACATAAAGGACCAAATTCTTATTGGAGAAGAAAATAGAGACAGCATTATCTAACAACGTTTTCCCTTCGTTTGGTATGGCAAATTTATTTTTTGCAGATGCCGGTTGTTCAGGAGAAGTCCCCTCCTCACTTATATGTGGAGTTAAAGTATAAATAGTATACTCACCCGTAGCATCATCTTTCAAGAGAAATACTGTTTGTGTCATATCTTCATAGACAATAGAAGTAACAGCAGTCTGCCCGGGAAGATTATTCGGATCAAAATTCAGATTAGCCTCATAACTTCCAGCAAAAAAGAACTGACTATATCCACTACACGTTACAAAAGCACCTTGCTCCTTATCATAAAAATTCAAATGATTATTGCTACTTGAAATCAAAATATTATTAGAAGAACTAGAAGTCTTTGAACTATAGGCAATCACATCATTATTAGCTCGGTATTTTTTTAGCACATTAGTTACACTTCCAAATCGGTTGGAAATGGATGGAGCTATAACATAGATTCCGTCACTGGTATTGGCATAGAAATCTTGATAACTTTTAAAGAAAGAATAAACCCGGGTATCCGCCGATTTGTTAATAAACAATGTTTCATCATTATATTGTCCGTTCTGACTGTAATCCAAACAATTAAAGCGTACACAACTTCCTTCACCGGTAACCGCCCAAATCTGATTGGTATGCGTACTTCCCAGACTTCCATATATCCCATAATACAAAGATTGCAAAAGGCCATCATAAGGTACTCCATTGGCTGTGACCAAAATATGACGGAAAATCCGTTCGTCCTTTGCATAGTTAACTGTAAATGTGGAACTATTAATCAGCGTAAAATCTGAGGTATTACCATCTTGAGTGTCACAGACTAATATTCCATCCAAAAACGAACTCTGTACATAAACATTCCAGGAATAAAGATATTGCAGATTATCATGTGCCGTATCGGTTATAGTAAGAGATAATACATACGGAGCTGAAGAAATGGGACGCTGCATGATGTAACTTAAATCTTTATCCGTACCTATTACCTCAAATTCATTATCAGAAGTGGCAGAAGTTTCAGTCAATCTCCATTCATAAGTCAAAGCACTCATATCTGTGGTACTACTAATTTTCAAAGATGGAGATAAATCCAATTCTTCCTGAAAACCAATATGTAAACCCGAAGATGCATCATCTTCCAAAGTAACATTCCCTATATCTTGGGTACCCAAGGTACTGCTATCGTCATAACAAGACGATAAACAGAGCATAACCAAGCAAAAACCGAATAGATATCTATTTTTTTTCATAACATTGCAAAAATAAGAATTAATATTTACGCGCTTCTATAGGCTCCCCTATTAATGCTCCTGCATCGTGCACCAAGGGCGTGTCATGAGTTGCATTATAATTTTCTATATACTCTCCTAATTTAGCAGCAAAACTGGTATAAGTACCTTCCGCATAAACAAGCACATAATGTGGTAAATAAGGATACCCAAAATATCGAGATGAATACATGGAGAATTCAGGATGTGCAAATTGATCATCCCAGTCATTCCATCCAAAAGCAGCAACAATGGTTTTTAAAGCATTAGGACTGTAACAGCTTAAACTGGTTGACACAAAACTACTTGTGCCCTTTATTAGCATGTTATAGGTTCTAGAATAATTGCTTGAAGCCGGTGCAAGAAGTGTATTATTCCAGGCTAAAGAAGCCTGTAAATATTCTGAAGGTCCCAAATCCAATCCTGCTGAAGCATGGAGCGTCAAGTGTAGATTATACGTATCTTCTCCACTAGGATTATGAATCCTTACCCGTATATATCCGGTATAGCTGTTAGCAGGTATCATTGCTTCCTCTATTTCATAGGAACCTTCCGGAGCCTCTGTCTGATCCGTATCTATCACATAAGACACCGGAACATCTTTATCCATGGCATTACCTATTAAATAAAGGGGAATATCATAGATAGCATATTCATCCAGCGGATTCTTGGCAAATGAGTAATTTTGATATAACGTTTCCGTACTCCCATCATATCCTTTAGTTGAGGCACTTTCAAAACGAATGGCATTATTCGCGGTATTATAATAAGGAATTTCCTCTTTACTGCACCCACTCAGTAACACAGTCCAAAAGGCTATATATACTATTTTTATAGAAGCTTTCATCTTATATTCTCTTTTAAAAGTTATTGAACACGTCCTGATTGCAATTCAAATTCAGGATAAGGTAATACGTAATCAGCATCTTCCATCACATCCGTAGAGAACGGAATCGTAGAAGCCCCTGTACGTTTATAATAGTAGAACATAACACCTTCCGAAAGAAATTCTTTATGGTATTCCTTCCCAATTTCTTCCATAATCTGATCCTTATTCAAGTTTTCAAGTTCGGTATATAGTCCCCGTTTGACACGCACCACATTCAATAACCGCATGGCCGCCGTCAGATCCGGAGTGGCCTGAGTTGCATAACATTCCGCAGCAATATAGTAAAGTTCCGACAAACGGATCATTGAAATGCGATCCTTATAACTTTTTCCTAAATTTCCCTGATATACTTTTAATGGTACATATCCTTGATTTTTAACTGAAGCGTTTAAAGACATTAGCGTCGTTAAGCGCACATCAGTGGCTGAATTCTCATAAAGTGATTCGGCATCATTCGGTTCCAGATACATCACTTTCACATCAGATTCTGAATAATTCGGATTAATATAACCCGTGGTTCTTGTTTCTAAGTCAGCAACATTCAGCCCGAAAAGATATTCGTCACTCATAGATGCCTTAGAAGCATTCAGCGTTTCGGGAGTCAAAAAGTTACAATCCGTATACATTCCACTAATGTGAAGGCCGTTCTCTCCCACTGCAGTAATCACTTCTTTAGCAGCTGCTAAAGCTTTTTCCCGATCGTCCTCACTGCCTCTCCACATATAAGCTCTAGCTGCCAAAGCCCTAACGGCATAATAATTTAAACGTAAAGTACGATAATAAAAAAAGCCCTCTTCGTTATATTTGTCATAATAAGAAGCATCATGTGCACCTGTTATAGGATCATAATCCTTCAGTAAATCAGCCGCATTCCCCAAATCGGTTAAGATCAGCTGCATAGTTTCTGCACCCGTCCGTTGTGAAGCCGGATCTTTCGAAAGTTCCGTCACATAAGGAATCGTCAATTTAGAATTCAATTCCGAACTCCGGTTTGCCCAATTGCCATAACCATAAAGACGAAGTAAATCAAAATGCATATAAGCGCGTATGGCAAGCAACTCCCCTTTTATCACATGATAATTAACGTCATCCAGCACCTCTTTACGCTCATCTATATTTTTAAGTGCTTCGTTCACATTAGCTATCACATTATAAGCTTGCGCCCAAATATCCTCTATAGTAGAAACAGCAGCGGAATGGGAATAATTATGGGTTTGTAAACGATAAGAAAGAGAGGCACTTGTTGTTAGACTACTAACTTGAATAAATTGATGCGCCATTACTTCCGTTGCATACCAGGAAAGATTAGTACCATAAAGCTTATCATTAGTCATATCAATATAGCAACCGATTAGCGATTGTTGAAACCCGGTAACCGCACTATAATGATCCTTTTCGCGAATCTCAGAAGCGGCTGTTACGTCAAACCAATTGTTACAAGACGTACAGATGAAACTGATCAAACTAAGTATTATATATATTTTGATTTTCATAATTGTCTCAAATTAAAATGTTCCTGTTAATGAGAAAGACATTGTTCTGGCAAACGGATAATTTAACCCCCGTTCTATTTTAATAGATGAAAACGTAGCCACGTCATTTATATTAAAAGCCAGACGCAAACGTTGCATATACAATTTTTCATAAATAGAACTTGGAAATTCATAATAGGCACTGATAGAAGAGATATTCAATTCCCGGCGATCTTGCACAAAGCGTGTTGTGGCACGAGTCGTTTCTTTAGAATTGAACTTTTTATATCTGGTAGCCTGACCCGGAGTCTGCCAACGACCGGCAAGTAAACGACGGTCCACGTTATAGCTGATATCTGCATTTTCAACCCGGTCCACCAAAGTTGAATTATACATTTTGCAACCTCCCAGATAACTAACAGTAGCACTTAAACCAATTCCGTTGTACTCTGCTGTAAATCCGGCTGTTCCCCTGTATTTCGGAGAAGCATCACCTGCTGCAACCATATCACTGGATGAATAATCATAGGTATAGGTTCCATCTTTTTTAATATAAATCTCCAAACCAGTTTGCGGATCAATACCGGCAGATGGAACCGCCCAAATCGTATTCATGGAAAGACCATCCTGATACATTAACACCGGAGCAGATGTACTCGTTACCTCAGCCAGCTTCATCATTTTTTCATTATAAGCCCTCATGCTGTCGGATAAACGGATAATCTTATTCTTATTATAAGTGAAAGTTCCGTATAGATTAACAAAACCTTTTTTCCCTTGCCAAATAGTATAATTGGCTTGTAGCTCTATACCGGAGTTTCGCACAAGTCCCAAATTATCCTTAACAAAAGAGAAACCCGTTGAAGTAGGAATAGTGACATCCGTCAACATGTTCTCCGTATCAGCAGAATAATAGTC
The DNA here is from genome assembly GCA_965140335.1 of uncultured Bacteroides sp. Taxonomy (GTDB): domain Bacteria; phylum Bacteroidota; class Bacteroidia; order Bacteroidales; family Bacteroidaceae; genus Bacteroides. Next base: position 584,332 of record OZ223190.1, on the reverse strand, counting down.
AAAAGTTAGTGAGAGACCTGCCACTTTCATATCCAAACCGATGTTATGGTCTTTCTTTTGTTCCCATTTCAATCCGGAATTCGGCATATTATTCAGATAAGCACCAGTCATTGGATTGTAATAACCACCATAGGTCACTCCTGAATAATACTTATAAGTGGCAATGGCGGCATTCGTATTAAAATTCTGATTACCAGTTAAGCCAATGGAACCACGCAACTTCAATTGCTTAATCCAACGAAAGCTCTTCATAAACTTTTCATTATGCACATTCCAGCCAAGCCCTAAAGACCAACTATTGGACCAACGGTTATCCGATCCGTATAGAGAAGAAGCACTTTCACGCACCGTGGCATCGGCCAAATAGCGGTTATCGTAATCATACGAAGCGGCAAATAAGAAACTGGCCTGGCGATTTATTGAAGCATAACCAATAGGAGTGCTCCCGGCAGCATATTGTTTAGCAAACGTAATATCCGCCTTTTGGCTATTTGGGAAACCTTCAGCCGTATATTGATAATTGGAATAAGTATCTTCAGAAATAAAGTATCCGGCATTGGCAAATAAAGTATGTTTGCCGAACATCTCATTATAATTAAGATTAAAATCTCCCGATATGGAATTAGACTTTCCATTCTCCATAGTATACTTACCACGCCTTGTAATCTGGCTCTCATCGGTATAATTGGCAAACATAGAGTGTTGTGCCGGATAAAAGTCATTCACATCACTCCTCTCCTGTGATATGCCTAGACGAGCAGTGGCTTTCAATGCCGGAATAATTTGCCACTCTGCATAGAAATTATTCACAAATTGTAGATAAGTATTCTCAAAACTGGTTCCAATCGTTGCATCATATATAGGATTGGGCACTTTTAGATTAGCTCCATATTCAGCCCAACGCAAGATTTTCCCATTTTCAGTTGTGGCTTTCCAATAAGGGTTCATTTTGGCATAAGTCCCAAAACTTCCATAAGGGGAATCACTGCTGTTATTATTGGTTACAGTGAAAATATCACGAAATATAATTTTTTTACGACGATAGGCAATATTGGCATTTCCCGATATATTCCGTCGTTGGGAACCCTTCATCACTCCATCTACCTGATTATAAGTCACACCGAATACGGCACGTAAACTTTGTGAATCGCCCAGTTCAACGGTCAAATTATGTTTTTGTCCAACTCCGGTACGTAATGGTTTAGATAACCAATAGGTATCCAGACCTTCCAAAATCATTTTATTCCGACTATTATATAACTGCGTCAATTCGATTTGCGTATCTACATCATTACTGGTATAAATCCCGTCCAATCTTTCCGCTTCCAACTTTTCGGCGGCATTACATAAATCATAGCTGGATAAGTCGGGCATTTCCAATGAAAGACTTCCATAATAAGTCACACGTTGTTGATTTCCAACAATGCGTTTCGTCTCAATAACAACCACTCCATTAGCTGCTTTCGAACCATACAGGGCTTTGGCTGAAGCATCCTTCAAAATCGTGATACTTTGAATACGATTCATATCCATATCCATAATACTTTTGGCTGTGGTTTCAAAACCATCCAATATAAACAGGGGCTGATTAGGCTGGTTTTGATAATCACTTTTCAAAGAACTAGTCTCCGTACCGGGAAAACTGGATGTTCCACGCATAGACAAAGTTGGTACGGTATTAGGATCGGAACCCATACTGAAATTATCGGGGATATAAAGAGTGGGATCTAAATTTTTTAAGCTCTGGAAAACGTTCTGATTACCTACACGAAGCAAATCTTTACCCGCAATAGTCGTAGCCGAACCGGTAAAGCTTTCAGCCTTACGGGTATATACACCATTTACAACGACTTCGCTTAATTTAGTATCGCTTTTCATGATAATGCTTCTATTCACATCAGATGTTCCTGAGTTAATGGTTATTTGCTGAGTGGACATTCCTATATAAGAGAAGTTCACTTTACAAGGCTCATCCTGAGGTACTTCTATTTCAAATCGCCCATTATTATCTGTTATGGCAAATCGACTCAAGCTTGTAATCACGACATTAACACCAGGCAAGATTTCATGTTCTTCATCCATCACAATGCCGGTTAACCTCCTTCCTCTTCTATCGCGAATTTTAGATATCGTTACAATATTACCATCGATACCATAAGTGAATCCTGTTCCCTCAAGTACTTTTTGAAGTACATGATCCACTTTTTCATTCACAGCTTTAACTGTAATAGGTTTCAGAGATTTCGTCTGTTCCGTATTGTAAACGAAACTTAGATTTGTTTGCTGCCTTAAAGCTTCAAAAAATTCTTTTACTGTGACAGACTTCAAGTCAAGCGTTACTTTTTTTTCATTTCCATTTGGATTTGTGGCAAAGGAAAATACTGGCAATAAGCACAAAGCTATCGCTAGAGAAAGCATTACCATGCTTTCCCGGTCTCTTCTTTTTTCCATTCTTTCTTTGTTAACGGGTTAATTAGCTGTTATTAAAATCTTCTTTCCCTGTATATTGATTTTTAAATTTGTGGTACGCGCTATCGCATTCAGAATCGGGGTAATTGTGCCATACCGATCCATATTGCCGGTAAAATGTAGTTGTTTTATTTCCTCCGAATTAAAAGTCACATCCACACTATACCAGCGTTCCAATATTTTCATAATATAAGCTAATGACTTATTTTCAAAGATAAGCCGCCCTTCACTCCATGCAACATAAGGAATAATATCAACATCATGAATAGATATATCATTATCCTTCGTTGCATAGGCAATCTGTCCGGGCGCAAGATGCTTTTCTTCCCCACCGTCTTTGGGAATTACACTAATGCTACCCCTTACTAAAACAACCTCTGTTCTTCCCGGGGCAAAAGTATTTACATTAAATTCCGTGCCATATTGTTTAACGGTCCCATTATCAGTCATTACATAAAACGGACGAGCATCTTTTGCTATTTTAAAATAAGCTTCTCCTTTTAAATACACCATTCGTTTGTTTTTTCCAAACTTAACCGGATATCGTAATTCCGTATCATAATTCAGATGAACCTCTGTTCCATCTTCAAAAACAACTCGAAATTCATTTCCTTGATCCGTAGTCAAAGTATTATTTCTATTCGCAGGCTCCACCTTTTCAACTGCGGGCTTCTCATTTTTAATAATAGCCGGTGCTGGAGGATACACCAACTTTCCGCCCTGTGCTAAAACTTTAGAGGAACCAACCTTCATTGTCACAGCCGCAGACTGCAAAACTTTCTTCTGATGGCCGGATAAACTTAAAGTCGCTTTTGAAATTCCGGGTAATATAGGAGTGGAATTAGAAGAGACCACAAAACAATCATCACCATTCTTATTTGGAATCAAAGAAGAGTAATACCACCCCAGTCCTAACATTAGAATCGGAAGCAGGAACATAGCTGCATAGCGCAGTATTGAGGGGTAATTTATTCTATATCGCTTTATGCGATTCTGCTCAAAACTCTTCCATGCTTTTTGCTCATTAATCCGGGCGTATATTTCATATTGTGTTTTAAAGGAATTATCATTAATGAGTTGCTCAAAGAGTTTCTGATGATCAACAGATTCTTCTATCCAATGATCCAATAACTCTCTTTCCGGATTAGTAATTTCACCCAGAATGTATTTCACTAATAACAATTCAATTTTTCCACGACTCATACAATGCTCTTTTTATCAATGCTATATAATATATACAACTAGCAAGACAAAAAGGGGTACACAATCGCTGAAAAAAGTTCTTTTTGCTATAAAAAAAGTTCTGAATGGCACATTATGTCATAATAGAGCATTAAGAAATAAACAGGGCCTATTTGTTCCTTAATAAACTTAACGGCACGTTTTTTCTGTGTTTTAACAGTTTCAATTGAAATTTTAAGTTGAAGCGCTATTTCTTCATTCTTCTTCCCGTCCATATATAACAAGAAAATCTCTCTGCAACGGGACGGCAAGCGATCTATCGTCTGAAACAGTAAACGATAAACCTCCTCCCTCTGCACTTCATCTTCCGCTACTTCCTGATAAGTATGAGCCATTTTTTCTAAATATTCCAACTCCACATTCTCATGCTTCAAATAATTAAAAGATGAATTGCGGACAGAATTATAAAGATAACCATGAAAAGAATCTAAAGACCTAAAAACGCTTTTTTTCTCCCAAATAGAGATAAAGAGAGATTGCACAATATCCTCTGCCGCTCCAATTGGTAAATTGAAGTTCATAGCATACAGAACCAAAACTTTGTAATATAGATTATAAAGTTGGCGGTATGCCACCGGATCCTGCATGTTTAATCCTTCGATAAACGACACCGTCTCTTTATTCATATCAGGTCATTAAAGACGCAAAGATATATCATTTTGCATTCAAAATAGCCATAATTAGTAAATTAAAGATTAATATCTGTCTATTTTTCACTCAAAAAGCCAAATAACACAGTAATAAAATAAGAGTAAGGTGACTAAAAAAATAAATTAAAATAAAAAGTTTTATCTATCTTGTAATATAGGTTACACACACTATTCAAGTAGTAAAAAAATACCATTAATTCAATCTATAATAATGAAAGAAATAAAATTAGTTAATTTTTTCTTCTTTCCTTTTCATCTCTCGCAGCACGTGGATCGTTAACGGAATGGCAAGGAAGAAACTGAAAAGATCGGCCATGGCCTGAGACATCTCAACCCCCTGCAACCCCAAAAAATAAGGCAGGATAAAAATCAAGGGAATAAAAAACAATCCCTGACGGGCACTAGAAAGAATAGTAGCCGGTATCGGTTTGCGAATGGTTTGCAACATCATGTTGCTGACAATAATCCAGGCACCCAACGGATACGTAATAAACTGCCAGCGTAATGCAGCAGCCCCCACTGCAATAACCTGGGGATCCCCCCTACGGAATACCGCTACAATTTCTTCAGCATACCCCATACCGGCAACTGCACAAACAAGCAGAAATACTACGCCAATCTTCACACAAAACCAGAACCCCTGCCTAACGCGTGCATAATATCCAGCACCATAATTGAATCCGCAAACAGGTTGAAAACCTTGTCCGAAGCCAATCAGGAAAGAATTGATAAACATAGATATACGGGTTACGATTGACATACCGGCAATAGCCGCATCACCATAATGTCCCGCCGCTACATTCAACAGAATAGTTGCCACACTGGACAGACCCTGACGGGTTAAAGAAGGAGTGCCTCCACCAATAATCTCATTCATGAAAGCCATAGACGGAGTAAAATTACGATAACGAATACGAATGTTCTCTCCCCTTCCAGCCATATAAACCAATAAGGTAAAGCTACAAATCTGACTTAGGAGAGTCGCTAAAGCAGCCCCTGAAATCCCCATGTCAAAAACAAAAATCAGGATAGGATCCAATACCACGTTGATCACCGCACCCGAAACAATACCCACCATGGCATATGCAGCATTTCCCTGAAAACGAAGTTGGTTGTTCAGCACCAGCGAAGCAGTCATAAAAGGAGCACCAAGCAAGATAATACTCAAATACTTCTCCGTATAAGGAAGGATAGTAGACGTTGATCCCAAAACCCGTGACAAAGGAGTAAGAAACAGTAATCCGACAAGTGCAAGGAAAATGCCGGTAAATAAAGCAAGGAAAAAGCCGGTGGCAGCCATCTTTTCGGCATTATCCGTCTCACGTGCACCCAACTTGCGCGAGATGTAATTCCCCGAACCATGCCCAAAAAAGAAACCTATCGCCTGAACAATAGCCATCACCGAAAAGACAATACCTACGGCAGCCGTCGACTGCGTATTGATCTTACCCACAAAATAAGTATCGGCCATATTATATAAAGCCGTAACCAGCATGCTTATAATAGTCGGTACAGCTAGTTTGATAATCAGGTGCGGAACAGGCTCCGTCGTCAGGGAAGTATAGTTATCTTTCGCCGTATGTTTCATCATTCTTTATATTCTAAATATAATGTCACTCTTACATTATATACAGTATCATACTCCAATTTAAACGCAATATTCGTCAAATTCGGGGAAATACGCAAATGCTGAATGACAATTAATTCTCTTCCTGAATGAATACGCCTTCAAATACATCTTTCAGAAGCCTATCTGACAGGGATTTAATACAATTTGGCATAAGATTGGATTTGTTTTCAGAAAAAGCCTTTACCTTTGTAACAACGTATAATTAAAAAAGGATTTGAAACATGAAGAAACTTGCATTGTATATAATGATGCTCATGATGGGCATTAGTTATGCTTCCGCACAGGAAAAAGCCGACATCAAGTTCGACCAGACCACACACAACTTCGGAACCTTTTCCGAGAACAGTCCGGTAGTCAGTTGCGTATTCACCTTTACCAATATAGGCGATGGTCCGCTGGTTATCCATCAGGCAGTAGCTTCCTGCGGATGCACTGTACCCGAGTATACCCAGGAGCCCGTTATGCCAGGCAAGAAAGGGACTATTAAAGTCACCTATAACGGCACAGGCAAATATCCGGGATATTTCAAAAAATCCATCACCCTGCGCACCAATGCCAAGACCGAAATGATGCGTCTTTACATTGAAGGAACCATGAATGCGAAAGATGCAAAATAGCATTTAGCTGTAAAATAGAGCGTTTGACGCTACAAGATAAAGGAGAATTTTTCAATTCTCCTTTTTTTTTGCTTTCTTTGAAGTTGTTTTTGTCGCATGACATGAAAAAAACACTTAAATCACCAAGCAATAACATACTAAAACAATAAAAACTATGAAGCAAGAAGAAGAAAAGCCAGTCAGCCTGCCGGAGAATGCATTCCGCGAATTAAAACCGGGCGAAGTCTATAATCCCTTGATGAACCCCGATAAAAAATACCCCGAGGTCAATATCTGGTCTATATTATGGGGCATTGCCATGGCCATACTCTTTTCTGCCGCTGCCGCCTATTTAGGTCTGAAAGTCGGACAAGTTTTCGAAGCAGCCATTCCCATTGCCATCATTGCCGTAGGCGTATCCGGTGCAGCCAAACGAAAAAAGGCTTTGGGTGAAAACGTCATCATCCAATCCATCGGAGCCAGTTCCGGTGTTATCGTAGCAGGTGCTATCTTCACACTCCCGGCACTCTATATTCTTCAAGAAAGCTATCCCGATCAGATCACAGTCACCTTCACCCAAGTCTTCGTCAGCTCCCTGTTAGGTGGCATATTAGGAATTCTCTTCCTCATCCCTTTCCGTAAATATTTTGTCAGCGACATGCACGGACAGTATCCCTTCCCCGAAGCCACGGCTACCACCCAGGTACTCGTATCGGGTGAAAAAGGAGGCAGTCAGGCCAAGCCATTACTCATAGCCGGTATCATAGGGGGACTGTATGATTTCATCGTGGCCACCTTTGGCTGGTGGAACGAAAACTTCACCACCCGTATATGCAACTTCGGCGATATGCTGGCCGAAAAAGCAAAGCTCGTCTTTAAAGTCAACACCGGAGCCGCAGTACTCGGATTGGGATATATTGTCGGACTGAAATACGCCTCCATTATCTGTGCCGGTTCGCTGGCCGTATGGTGGATCATTATTCCCGGCATGTCCCTGATTTGGGGCGACAGTGTGCTCAACCAGTGGGACCCCTCCATCACGGCAACCGTAGGTAGCATGTCACCCGAATTGATATTCAAATACTACGCCAAAAGTATCGGAATCGGCGGCATCGCCATGGCCGGTATCATCGGCATCATCAAATCATGGGATATTATCAAAAGCGCCGTGGGACTCGCAGCAAAAGAAATGAGCGGAAAGTCGGTTGTCACCGGTGAAGTCAAACGTACCCAACGCGATCTCTCCATGAAGATCATCGGCATCGGTTCATTGTTCACCCTGTTACTTATTGTCTGCTTCTTCTATTTCGATGTCATGTCCGGTAATCTGCTACACACCATCGTAGGTATCGTCCTTGTGGCCGGCATCACCTTTTTATTCACCACCGTAGCAGCTAATGCCATTGCCATTGTAGGCACCAATCCCGTATCCGGCATGACTCTGATGACCCTCATCCTCGCCTCCGTAGTAATGGTGGCCGTCGGACTGAAAGGTCCTTCAGGAATGGTCGCCGCCCTCGTTATGGGCGGTGTGGTCTGCACCGCACTATCCATGGCCGGCGGATTTATCACCGACCTCAAGATCGGTTACTGGTTAGGAAGCACCCCTATGAAACAGGAAGCCTGGAAGTTTCTCGGCACTATTGTCTCCGCGGCTACCGTAGGAGGAGTGATGATTATCCTCAACAAAACCTACGGGTTCACCAGCGGACAGCTTGCGGCACCCCAGGCCAACGCCATGGCCGCAGTGATCGAACCGTTGATGAACGGTGTAGGCGCACCCTGGCTGCTCTACGGAATCGGGGCCATACTTGCCATTGTGCTCAACTTCTTCAAGATTCCCGCGCTGGCCTTTGCCCTTGGCATGTTCATTCCGCTTGAACTCAACATCCCCCTGGTCGTCGGCGGAGCCATCAATTGGTACGTCACCACCCGCAGCAAAGATGCCGCACTCAATACCGCCCGCGGTGAAAAAGGCACACTACTGGCTTCCGGGTTTATTGCCGGAGGAGCCCTCATGGGAGTAGTCAGCGCCGCCATACGCTTTGGAGGAATCAATCTGGTAAACGAAAGCTGGATCGCAAACAGCTGGTCTGAAGTCGCCTCACTGGTAGCCTATATCCTACTTATCGCCTACTTCATCAAAGCTTCCATGAAAACAAAATAATATTAAGACCTAAATTAAAATAAAACAATGAAAACATTTTTACTCATCAGTACCTTGTTCATGGCAACATTGGTTTCCGCCCAGAAACCGGAAGAAATCCTCTTGTGGCCCAACGGAGCCCCCAATACAAACGAAATGAAAGGAGACCAGGAAGAACTGAACAACGGGCATATAGCCTACGTTCCCCATCCATCCATCACCGTCTATCGTCCCCAACATCCCAACGGAATGACCATTATCATGTGTCCGGGCGGTGGATATACCCATCTGGCCTTAGCTCACGAAGGACATGATATGGCCTCCTGGTTCAACACCCAAGGCATCACCTATGTCGTACTGAAATACCGCATGCCCAACGGCCACTACGAAGTGCCCCTCTCCGATGCCGAACAAGCGATCCGACTGGTACGCCAACATGCTGACGAATGGCACATCAATCCGAATCATGTTGGCATCATGGGAGCATCCGCCGGAGGTCATCTGGCAGCTTCGCTGTCCACGCTCTACAGTAGTGCAGAGACCCGTCCCGATTTCCAAATCCTACTCTATCCTGTCATTACAATGGTACCCGGAGCCACTCATGCCGGTTCACGCGAGAACCTTCTTGGCAAAAACCCGTCTAAAGAGTTGGAAAACAAATATTCTTTAGAACGTCAGGTATCCAAACAAACGCCACAAGCATTCATTGTACTTTCGGCAGACGATAAAGCAGTTCCACCAATGAATGGAATCGGTTATTTCCTGGCATTACGCCAACAAGAAGTACCCGCCACCCTTCATGTTTACCCCATCGGAGGACACGGATGGGGTTTTCGCGATAACTTCACCTACAAACGCCAATGGACGGGCGAGCTAGAAAAATGGCTGCGCGACGGGGTAAAGTTCAACCAATAGCACAAAGCATTCGTACACTCGAATAAATGGACTTAAAGCGTTTTTTTTTAACGATTTAAGTCCTTGATTAACGAGTCAAATCAGTTTCAATAAGATCAGCGGCTCAATACCTGCTGTAAAGATCCCCTGATCTTATTCCCCCCTCCCCCTATAGTTCTAAAATCTACCAAATTGAACCTATAGCAGAACAAATTCCATAACACAGGTATTTGTACATATCTTTTTTTAACGTACTTTTGAAGCAGGTAAACAAAACCGAGTATTGAAATATTCAATGTAACCTTTAATAAATAACCAAAATCATGAAAAGAGTGAACCTCCTGACTTGCCTTGCCCTGATTCCTCTGGCCCTATCGGCCCAGGACGACCGCTACGGACAAATCACCAATCCCCACTTGATGGGGATCAACAAGGAAGCTCCCCGTTGTACGTTTACTTCGTACTCCAACGAGAAGGATGCCATCATTAACAACCGCCACGACGGAACCTACCGTCTCCTCCTCAACGGGAAGTGGAAATTCAACTACGTCGAAAAATTGGCCGACCGTCCCACGGATTTTGCCAATTCCGATACCGATGTCAGTAAATGGGCGGACATCAACGTACCGGGCAACTGGGAAGTACAAGGCTTCGGCACCCCTATCTATGTTAACACAGGCTATTCCTTCTGTTCCCCCGGCTATCCACCCTATTGGAACCACCCCAATCCCCCCTACGTACCTAAAGATTTTAACCCGACAGGTACCTACCGCCGTAACTTCAACATGCCCTCCAATTGGAACGGACGAGAAATCTACCTCAGTGCCGACGGAGTGCGCGGAGCAGCCTACTACTACCTTAACGGTCAGTTTGTCGGCATGAATAAGCAAGCTAAGATCCCAAGCCGCTTCAATATCACGAAGCTCGTCAAACCGGGTCAGAACACGATCAGCATACAGATACACCGCTTTTCCGATGCCAACTACCTTGAATGTCAGGACTTCTGGCGTATCAGTGGCATTGAACGGGATATTTATCTCTATGCCACGCCCAAACAGCATATCGCCGATTTCAAGGTACAATCCCCACTCGACGATCAATATCGCGACGGTATCCTTAAACTCAACGTCAAAGTAGCCCGTGAAGAAGGTATAAGCACACCGCTCAACCTATCTTACCGCTTGCTCGATGCGCAGGGAAAAGAAATCACAGCCGATTCCGCTCCCGTAGAAAAAGACAAGAACGAAATTACCTTCGCTTCCAAGACCGTTTCCCCCGCACAACACTGGACGGCTGAAACACCCTATCTCTACACCCTGCTCATCAGTCTGAAACAACCCGACGGACAGCTTGTCGAAGCCACTTCCTGCAAAGTCGGCTTCCGTACCGTGGAAATGAAAAACAAACAACTCATGGTCAACGGCAAAGCCATTCTGGTCAAAGGAGTAAACGTCCACGAACACGATGAATATACAGGACACTATGTTCCCGAGAAAGTCATGCTAAAAGACTTTGAGCTCTGGAAAAAATACCACGTCAACACCATCCGTACCTGCCACTATCCGCAACAGGAACGTTTCTACGAACTCTGCGACCAGTATGGCATGTACGTCATCGACGAAGCCAACATCGAAAGCCACGGCATGGGCTACGACCTGCGTGAAGGAGGAACACTGGGCAACAATCCGCTCTTCCTCGATGCACATGTCGACCGTACGCTCAACATGTACCAACGGGACAAGAATCATGCCTGCGTCATCGAATGGTCACTAGGCAACGAAGCCGGCAACGGAATCAACTTCTACACCACCTTCAACCTTTTGAAAAAGCTCGATAACCGTCCCGTACAATATGAACGCGCTGGACTCGAATGGAACACAGACGTCTTCTGTCCGATGTATCCCTCCCCGGATTTCATCGGGAGATACGCCCAAGATCCCCGCGCCAACCGCCCGCTCATTATGTGTGAGTACGCCCACTCCATGGGCAACAGTCTGGGCAACTTCCAGGAATACTGGGATACCATTGAAAAATATCCCCTGCTACAAGGCGGATGCATCTGGGACTGGGTGGATCAAGGCATTGCAGCCTATACCCCCGACGGACGCAAGTACTGGAACTATGGCGGCGATTACGGCAGTGTCGGCACCCCATCCTCAGGAGACTTCTGTATCAACGGTGTGGTCTACCCCGATCGCAGCATTAAACCGCAAACCATCGAGATGGGCAAAGTCTACCAGAACATCAAGTTTATCAATTTCAATGCCACCGCCCGCACCATAGACATCCGCAACGACTATTCGTTCACCGATCTCTCCAAATACGATTTCAACTATATCGTGAAAGAGAACGGTAAGGAAATCTACAAAGGGCGTCTTGATAACGTATCCTGTGCTCCGGGGCAGACCGTAACCGTCTCCATCCCCGCCGGTATACCTGCGCAGGCACCAACATCCGGAGATGCTCGTATCGAGTTCTATGCCAGCCAGCATACCGCCGAACCCTTCCTCCCTGTAGGTACCGTAATAGCACGCGAACAAGCCGATATCTATCCGTTTGTCAAGCAAGCCGCCACCAATGCCGCTCCCGCCAAGATCACCGACGGACTTACCGAAGTCACCCTGAGCGGAAGTAACTTCAAAGCCGTGTTCAGCAAAGAAAGCGGACTGCTCACCTCCTATCGTTACCACAATAAGGAATACATCCTCAACGGCCAGGGACCCCGTCCGTTCTTCTGGCGCGCACCTACCGACAACGATTACGGCGCTCAACTCCCCGTCCGTCTGAAACCCTGGAAAGAAGCCAGTTATCAAGAGCCCCAAGCCACCTCTTTCAATGTGACACAAGGAGAAGTAACCCTCGTTAGAGTAGGCTACACCTATCATCAAACGGGTGCCAGATGGGACATCACCTATAGAGTCTTTGCCGATGGTGTAATTAAAGTCAGCAATGATTTCGTAGCTGAGGACACTAAAGTCCCCATGATCCCCCGCATCGGTCTCCGCATGCAACTTCCCTCCACGCTTACCGCCCTGACCTACTACGGACGCGGACCGGAAGAAAACTACAGCGACCGCTATACTTCACAATTTGTCGGCCAATACACCCTTCCGGTCAAAGACCTCTATGAGCCCTATGTACGCCCTCAGGAGAACAATCACCGGACCGATGTATATTGGTGTGCACTCACCCGTCAATCAGGTGGCGGACTCCTCTTTGTAGCCGACCGTACCTTCGAAATGAACGCCTCCAACTATCCACTTGAAACACTTGATAGTGGGGACACACTCGATAACGACGCTCCGCGTACCGACAAAACCAACCACCGTCACCTCACCGATCCCAAGCCGGAAAAACTCGTCGACCTCTTCATCGACTACCGTATGATGGGTCTCGGAGGTGATAACAGTTGGGGAGCCCTTCCGCACGATGAGTACCTGCTTCGCCCCGGAAAGGAACATGCCGTACATTATGAGTTTACCATAATTCCCTTTAACAAGAAAAACGGGTACCAACAACTAATACGTCAATATTAGTCCGATATCAAAACAACTATTGACCGGTAATCAAAAATTAATCCGTCAATATTAATCAATTATAAAAAGGATATAGTATATTTGCTATATCCTTTTTTTTACATTAAAAATGAATCATCAATGAAAAAGATTGCTACACTACTTTTAGGAACACTCTGTGCCACGGCTACTGCAACCTACGCACAAGACCAGGGCGACCTTTTGCTCAGCAATGCCGTCAAGTTTCTCGATACCCCCTACGTTGCTCATACGCTCGAAGTCAACCCCGACGAACAACTCGTCATCAACTGCGATGAAGTAGACTGCACCACCTTTGTGGAATACGTGCTCGCCATGTCACTCTCCCCCACCGAAGACGGGCAGGTAGCCGAAGGAGACTTCGCCCAAAAGCTTCAGGACATCCGTTATCGCGACGGAAAGATCAACGGCTACGCCTCCCGCCTGCACTATAATGCCGACTGGGTGAACAATGCCGTCCGTCATAACTTCCTGCAAGATGTCACAGCGACCAATAGCCCCTATACCTTCAAACTATCCCTCAACTACATGTCCGCCCATCCCCAACTCTACAAACAATTGAGCAATTCCCCCGAAGGCGTAGCTAAGATCAAACAGATAGAAAAGAAATTAAACGGAGAAGAAATTCATTACATCCCCAAAGACCAGCTACCGTATAACGGACTCCCCTGGATCAAAAACGGCGATATCATCGCCATTACCACCAATATTCCCGGACTCGATGTCTCCCACATGGGAATCGCCTTCTACGTCGATGGCAAACTGAGTCTGCTCAACGCCTCCTCCAAAGACAAAAAAGTGGAAGTTTCCAAAGTCGCATTACGTCAAATGCTAGATGGAAACTCCCACTCCACAGGTATCCGCGTACTACGGATGAAAAAATAAAGCCTATTTCTCTTCAATCCAATTCACGATTGTATCGCAGAAAGGCTTATCCTTCGGGGGAACGAATCCCACAAGTTCCCCCTTTTCATTTACCATGAACTTCTGGAAGTTCCACTGCACCTCAGCATTCATCTTCCCGTTCACCTTCTTTTCCGTCAGCCACTTATAGATAGGCGCCTTCTTCTTTCCCGTCACATCAATCTTGCTCATCATCGGAAAACTCACCCCATAGTTCAGCGTACAGAACTGCTTAATCTCCTCATCCGTACCCGGTTCCTGCTTCATGAAATTATTCGCCGGAAACCCCACGATCACAAAGTTACGATCCTTATACTTCTCATACAACGCCTCCAGATCCTTATACTGCGGAGTAAACCCACACTTCGAAGCCACGTTCACAATCAGCACCTTCTTACCCTTAAGCGATGCCATATCAAACGTTTTCCCATCAATATCCTGCACCTTAAAGTCGTATAACGACTGCGCACCCGCCATCATTGCAAATGCACACAACATCATAAAAACAATCGATTTCTTCATTTTGTAATTTTCAATAAGTGAATACCATAAAACCGGCCTTTCCTTAGACCAATCGTACAGAAACAACAAAAGCAACCCCCTAAAGGTTTGCTTTTGTCACTTTTACTATATTCAGTTCAATGCATCTATTCACCTGTCACAAAATGCGGCAACAATAACCTATAATCAAACTGCCGCATCCCATCCTCAGAACAATGCCCCCACCTTTCAACCGGAATTGCAGGTCTCTTGCCAACACAATCCCCTCCACAACAGCCAGCCTACGTCCCGCATTGTGCAGAGCCACAACCTCTCCGTCCATCCACGGACGGCAAATTCGGAAATAAACCAAAGTCCCGCTTCCCGTTAGAATCACCTTCCTCCCAGCTCCACGCAGCTCCTTCTTTGCCAGAACCTTTCCCGTAAAGGGCACAAATCTCTCCACCGACCGATATACAAACTGACCTCCCATACCCATGCTGTCAGTTACTAAAGGATAAGGCACCGCCAACAAAAACCGCCCGTTATAGGTTGGTGAAGTCAACAAATGCAACTCCCTCCCCTCAAACTTCCAATCATTCAATTCCTCATTCGTCCGCCTCACCACCGAATCACATATAAACACCCCGTCGGTCAGTTTCGAAAACAAATACAAACGGTCCAATGCCCCCACATCCCCCAATAAACTCTCTCCCGACTGTTGTAAAGCCATCAAATCCCCATACCCATAAGACACTCCCGGCGATAACGGACAAAAGAAGAGATCACCGGAATGCATGCCGGGATCGTACGTCCCGACACACATCACCTTCTTCACAACCTCCGCCATTCCGTCCGTCCATCCCACAAACTCCGCCCTCTCCGGCACATGCCAGGCAGAGCACCCCGTCAGTGTTATGCAGACGAACAAGCACAACTTCAGCATACCTTTCATTCCAAATCCTTCACTTTACAGTTAGGCGCCTTAGGCAAAGCAAAACACTTGAAAGCAATCAATTGCATTCCCTCAATACGAAGCGTATTGTTTTTTTCATCAAAATTAGTCTTCACCTCCTTCGAATTCTGCGAATGTTTAGCAGAGATACGGAAAGGTCCCCAGCCCACACTACCACCGGCATTAAGCGACTTCTTCACCTCATCATAAATATCCTTTGTGGCCGAAGACTTAATCTCGATGTCCTTGATAAATACCGCCGTGGTAGGATACGCTATCAACCGTCCCTGCGGAGGATTATTACCATCCGAAAGCATTCCATACGCCTCTCTGTCCCAATCCCACAAACCATTGGTAATGAAATCCGCATCAAACCAGCCACGCCCCAGAGTAGCCTGACTAATCTTAAACTTCATTTCAAAATCCTCTGTTTCCAGAGACTTATTCAAGCTATCCCTCGTCTTACCGGCATTTCCTTTTCCGTGCCATAAGCCTAAAAAACCAGCCATGCCCGAAGTCGACGAATGCTCCTCTTTCAGGTAAGTATCCTTCGAATGAGAACCAAATGAAAAGTCCGTCCATCCCTTGTCCGAATTAATAAAATTGCCCGGATAAAAACTGCTCAAACAGAACTTGTTCCCCGTCACCGCATCCGTCATCTTAGCCTGTTCAAGCCGGTCACTCAACTCCGCTTTCAGCAACATCATGCTCCTTTGCGAAACCTGATGAATATAAGCCCCGATTTTTTCAATATCCTCCTTATAACCGTTACTGACCCAGTCATTCAGCGCCTGTTTCACCTGCAACCGGTAATTATCCGCATTCAGAGCAAAATCCTGCACCACCTGTTTATTCTCGGCATTCAACGCCCCCAATCTTTTATTATTATATTGAGACACCGCATTGACATAAGCCACCATCTTCTCATTGTACGCCACCACGATGGGACTATCCACCGTAATCTCCTTCTCCTCATCAGTCACAATATCCACCACTTTCTTTTTTACAGTCAGTTTGCCCCGTAGCCGTTCAATCTTCGCCCTTTCCTCCTCCGTAATATCATCCTTCTTCACTTTAGAGAACTGCAACACCTGCTCATAAAGATCCCATAAAATAGCTCCACGCTGTTCAAACGTTCCCCCAATCACATTCGACGAAGGAATCGAATTCGCCACGCGTGAAAATTCCGCGGCATTACGTACCAACAGATTCGTTTCATCCGCATCCTTACCATTAATCCCTTTCACGGCGAATTGCAAATCCTCAGGCTGAAACGGAATACCCGGAGCACACCAAGCCGTGTAATTGTCCGACGAAGCCGAAGCAGCATCACTGCCGGCATTCAATACATTGTCAATCTTGTTAAGAAGAGCACGTAATAAATTATCATCCATAATCTTAAAAAATTAAATTGTTAACTAATAGCATTTAATGTAGGTTTACGAATCAAATATCTACCTATTTACGCAATAATAACAATCCGTTTTCCGAACAACATATATTCTTTCCGAACCACAAATTTTCACTTTTTATCTTTTCTCCTTACTCCTAAAAAAATAAAATGCTCCAATACTTTATCCTTGTATTCCTGTCCTATTTTAAGCAACTTATCATCCACCTTCATACAACTTCCCACCAAAAAAGAGACATGCCTCATATTTACCATATATGAACGATGTATTCTGATAAAACATTTGGAAGGTAGTACTTCCGAGGCAACCGCTAGCGGAGTGGAAACCGTTATTTTTCGTTTCCCCGTTAAATGAATCACACAATAACTTCCATCTGCTTCCAGCCACATGAGTTCATTTATAGCCAACTTAAGGTACTCACACCTATACCACACAAATACATAATTGTCATCTATCACATCAGTACAATCCACTTCATTTCCCCTTTCGTTCATACAGCAAATCAATTCCTTACTACAATTCCCTCTTTTTACCAATACCGGAAGATCAGCCAACTGAGCCGGCAAAACAATCACTAAACGTAATTTCTCTTTTTTCATTTTATATTTCCTTTAACTATTAATTATTCGTTCAATTTCATCCGTTTAAACGAAATTTTCACTATTCAGAAAATATATTTTGTAAAGTTTATACTAGCATATAATTTTGTCATGTAGGTTTACAGTATATCAAAACAGGCAAGTTCCGAAAAGCCATAGATAGAGTAGGAATAAAAAAATAATATTATGATAACGAAAAATGATTTCTTAGATTTATTATCCTCAAGAAGAAAAGGATATTCCCCTCCCTCCCAAAAATACCAAAACTCATGCCTTCCGGCATGTTTAGACTTTCTTAGGAATAAGCCAGACGAAACCTATTGGCAAGATGAATGGGATAACTTTCGAAAAAGAATTAAGAATATTCCGGAAGGACTAAATACAAAAGGAAACGCTCCGGATGCCGAAGAGATCAAAGAGTTTACCGACATGTATAGAGAACAGCTCAATAGAGATTTTCCAAGGTCCAAATTTTATCCGATTTTAGGAAACACATCTGAAATCAAAAATGAAATAAATGAGATCCTAAACACATACCCCATCTTTATTGTAGCTGCAGCAAGTCATGCACACATTTTGTTTACAGATGTGAAACGCATATTTTGCCCGATCTATAATAATCCGGAAGGCAACTTCATTACTGAAAAAGACGAAAAGATCACCAAGCCGGAAGTAAATGAAAAGCATGGAAAGATCTGCTTTAACGATGAAGATAGTCCTGTAATAATTGGCCTCAATTGGGATGAACCATCTTGTAATGAATCATCCTGTAATATTGCTTAGTTGATGTACTTATACACCATATAAAAAAGAATCGGGTGCTTTGTAATGAACAATGCACCCGATTTTCGATATAACCACTCTATTCCTGAATCAAAGGGAACTCATTTTGTTTCACATTTTTTTCATTATTTCATGCCCCCATTAGTGAAAATGCCGTATATTTGCTCCACCTAAAACAAAAACTGTTAACAAAATGAGATTGAAGTTTATCCGTCCTTACCTTTCAGTAAAGGTTCTTCCTATTTGGAGTATTCTCCTAATCGACATACTAATTGTTTCTATGTCATGTGTTCTTGCTTATATTCTCCGCTATGACTTCCGAAGCATCCTGACAGGAATTACCTCAGTCAATGAAACCGTGATCTGGACCGTAGTAGTCAACTTAATCTTTTTTCGCACCTTTCGCACCTACTCCAACGTACTGCGCTATTCCTCCTTTATTGACATCATGCGCATATTTGTTGCACTATCCATATCCTACACCCTGCTTATCATCGGCAGCATCTTGTTGCAAGAGTCCGCCGATTATCAGATAGCTCCCGTCAGCGTGCTGCTGATGTCCTATATCATTAGCTTTGCCATGATGTCCTGCTCACGCATTATTGTCAAAACCATATACGAACAGGTCCATTTTGATGGAAGGCACTCTGCCAACGTATTTGTTTACGGAGCCAAGGAAGTCGGCGTCAATATTGCCAAATCACTCAGAGTCAACCTGCGCAACCATTACCGCCTCCGCGGCTTCATAGTCGACGAACCCGAACTGATAGGCAAAACGATGATGGGAGTCGAAGCATTCCCCAATGACGACACCCTGATGGACGTCTTGAACGAACGGGGCATACACACCGTCATCGTCTCCCCCTCCAAGATGAGCGTCTTGAAACAGTCGGATATGGCCGATCGCCTGTTAGAGCAAAACATCCGCCTGATGACCGCCCCCCCCTTAAGTGAATGGAGCGGGCAAACCCTCGATCGCAACCAATTAAAAGACATACAGATTGAGGACCTGCTGGAACGCGACCCTATTACAATCGACATTCATAAAGTCGCCTCCCAACTCGAAGGAAAGCGCGTACTCATCACTGGGGCGGCCGGCTCCATCGGTAGTGAAATCATGCGCCAGGTAGCCTCTTTCAATCCTTATAAACTAATACTTGTTGATCAGGCCGAGACCCCGCTTCACGACATCCGTCTGGAGTTGCAAGACCGTTGGCGCGACATCGATGCCGAAACCATCATAGCCGACATCTCCAATTTCACCCGCATGGAAATCCTCTTCCGGCAATATAAGCCCCAATACATCTTCCATGCCGCCGCCTACAAACACGTGCCGATGATGGAAGACAACGTATCCGAATCCATCCAGATCAATGTCTTCGGCACACGCACCCTCGCCGATCTCGCCGTGAAATACCACGCTGAAAAGTTCGTCATGATCTCCACCGATAAAGCAGTGAACCCCACTAACGTGATGGGCTGTTCCAAACGGATCTGTGAAATCTACATTCAATCTCTGGCCAAGAAACTCGAAAAAGAAGAAGGAAGCCACCCCCAATTCATCACCACCCGCTTTGGCAATGTATTAGGCTCCAATGGCTCCGTCATTCCCCGTTTCCGCGATCAGATACGCCGTGGCGGTCCGCTCACCGTCACCCATCCCGACATTATTCGCTACTTCATGACCATCCCCGAAGCCTGTCGTCTCGTACTCGAAGCCGGCAGTATGGGTAGTGGCGGCGAAATCTACATCTTCGACATGGGGCAACCCGTCAAGATCCTGGATCTGGCCAAGAAAATGATTAGCCTTTCAGGACACACCGACATCCGGATAGAATTTACCGGTCTCCGCCATGGGGAGAAACTCTATGAAGAGCTCCTCAACGTAAAAGAGATGACCAAGCCCACCTATCACGAAAAAATCATGATCGCCAATGTACGCGAATACGACTACGATGAAGTCAAAGAAACCATTCAAAGACTAATTGACATCAGCTATACCTACGATCAGATGAAAATCGTAAAAGCCATGAAAGACCTTGTTCCTGAGTTTATCAGTAAGAACTCCTGCTTTGAAGAACTCGATAAGAAACCGTGCAATAACTAATTAGCACCACTCAATATAAAATTAAATCGGGCGCCTTGTTAATGACAAAGTGCCCGATTCCGTTTTAACTCCGTGACATTGTAAGGTTATATCAAACTCACGTTATTTAGCTCTTCTGCATCTCCTGTTGAAAAGAAAAAGTAAGGAATTCCGCATATCCAATAAAAGCAGGTACCGCAGTAGCGACCTCCACTACAGAAGTAGGAAAACTATCATTTTCCACAATATAAACACCCGGAGTTTTCATAAGATACATATTAATAGCAATCGCGAAATTAAGAAAAATATTCCTTAATTCCGCGATTTCCAATATTTTATTCTGTCGTAAAGTCCCTCTACCTCAATGCACTTTAGAAGCTAATGTCTCTTCATGCAACCGGTAATACTTCCGCATGAAAACAACGTAGATGGCCCCCAGTACCAGCACCATGGCTCCCAAATACCAGTAGCCATAAGCCCTGAAACAGAAATAGCCTATCATCACCAATAGCTGCGCCCCCATGTAGATCAACGAAACCACCACGTGCGGTAAGTGCAACTCATTCGCCATAATCTGATACATATGCTTGCGGTGCGGCAAACCAATGTTCTCATGAAGCATCATCCGGTGTACAATTGTCAGGATGCAATCCGCACCATATACCGCAACCACAACCAGCCAACTGAAATCCCCCGTCGCCACAATGAGCTTACCCAATAAAAACAGCAATACAAAGGCAATGCTCACTGCCCCCACATCACCCGCAAAACACTTCGCCCGCTTACGGAAGTTGAAGAAGCAGAACACCACCACCGCACACATCATCGTATAAATCATCTCCGGCTCCACAAACAGCCTGATCTCTGCATTCACATAAGCCAGTATCCCCAGCAACACCAACGAATACCCACCTGTGATGCCATTGATACCATCCATGAAGTTATACATATTAATCATGCCCGTGCACACCACCAACGCAATGACAAATGTCCACCAGGGTAGTGCAAACAATCCCCATTCATAAAACATTAGCGCCATCGCTGAAAAATGCAAGAATAACCGCATGAGTTGAGACGTGGAACGTATATCATCCACAAAGCTAATCAGCGAAATCAGCGTCAGCCCCAACATAAACCACGGATACGCACCACCGCTCAACATAAAATAGGCCAAAGCCCCGAAGTAAAAGATGATTCCCCCACCCCGCAACGTGATCCGCTTGTGCGAACTCCGTTCATTTGGTCGGTCTATAATGTCAAACCGATCCGCCAGACGAAAATAAAAAAGTTCCACCAAGAATAGCAGAACCACTACAATCAAATAATACATTATACTATTATATTTTAAGACCTCTGCATCACATCCTCAGTAGCTAACGGAGCATACGGACCATCCTTTGTTTCAAAGATCACCGTATCAGCTTCCAACACCTCCACGGTATGCCATTGCTCTAACGGAATGTTGACGCCATAAGCCCCATTCAGCGGATTCAGTACAGCCGTCTCCGTCACCTCCCCCCGGTCATTATAAAACAACACCCTGACACTCCCCCTCAACACCACATACGTCTCCGCGGTGTGCTGGTGGCGGTGTATAGCCAATATCGTACCCGGTTCCATCGCATTCAGTAACCGCTGCGAAGGCGCATCCAGCGAAGTATGAAAATTATAGTTCATACGCAAACGAACATTACTTTCCGCTTCATCTGATACTTTATTCAATAAATTCTGATCAATCAGTTCCATCACGATACAACTACTTTATTTTAAAGTTATCCAATACAGAAGTTGGCTTCCATCCTAACTCCCGTATAGCCTTTTCATTGCTAAAAGTAAGTGACTTCGTTATTTTACTCAATTTCAATGAATTTATCGGAGCCTTCTTACCCAAACAGTCACCTACCAATGCAAAACTTTTCGCTAACCAATAAGGAATGGATAACGGAAGCGATTTACCCAACTGCTTACAAATAATAGCTTCTAATTTTCTAAATGTAGGTTGATAACTATCACAAACATTATAAGCCCCTCCTTTTTCAGCTAATAAAGGAATTAAATTAGCAATATCCTGTACCATCAACACACTTTTACGAGCCTTGCCATCAGCAATGCTAAGATACTTACCAGTAGAGATACCCTTTATCATAGCCCCTAAGTTACCTGGGGGATTAGGCCCAGCAATAAGCGCAGGACGAATAATTCCAAGTATCACTCCATGCTTATTACACCAATCCTGCAGAAAAGATTCCGCTTGTATCTTACTCAAAGCATAAGGCGTTTCGCCATTTAAAGGATGATCTTCTGTTATATTCTCCCCATAATCACATCCATATACAGCAACAGTCGAAATGAAAATAAAAGATTTAGGAACTCCAACTTTCTCTAAAGCCATACAAAGATTCTTTGTTCCCTGTAAATTCACATCGAAAAATAACTGCTTCTCTGCCTCTGTTTTTGGAACAGTATGAGCTTTTCCTGCGGCATGTAATACAACATCATATCTTTCTGATAATTCAGGAATATCACGAGCAATATTTATAGCATAATCATCCTGCTTAGTCAAACCGATGGTTGCTATCTGATATTTTTCATCCAATAAATATCGAATGTTACTGCCTAAAAATCCAGAAGCACCTGTAAATAACAAATTCATAGCTATTGAATAAATTGTTTTAATTTAGGTAATAAGCGAAAAAAGGGATATAAACAACTGACTTTAATACCATTTTTCTTAAAGGCTTTGTAGCATTCTATATTTCCTTTTATTATATTAAAAATATTTTTACTTGTTTTTCCTCCTAACCTCATCCTCACCAAAGGTTCAGGCAGATATGCCAACTGTATATGATATTTTTCTATAAACCTCAGCATTAATTCAAAATCTGCAGCGAACTTAAAATCCAAGTCAAAGAAACCGTATTTTTGATAAACTTCTCGTTTAACATAAAAAGTAGGATGAGCAGGATGCCAACCATATCTAAAAGGTCTCTGTTTACCTGAAACCCAATGACGTACAATTTTGGATGTATCATTTTGAGCTACATAATATAAATCTGCATATACAGCATCAATTTCTCGGCGTTTCTCAAAAACTTTCATTACCTTTTCAACGGCAGTAGGGTCTGCTAATAAATCATCTGAATTAATAATTCCAATAATATCGCCAGTTGCCATATTAAACCCTTTACTCATAGCATCATAAAGACCTAAATCCTGTTCTGATATACATTTCATACGCCCTTTAAAAATACTTATATATTTATAAACTATATCGAGCGTTGAATCTGTTGATTTTCCATCTACTAAAATGTATTCTATATCTGGATATGTTTGAGAAAAGACAGACTGTATGGTATTATAAAGGGTCTTTTCACTATTAAGAGTTACTGTTATAATAGATAATTTCATTTATGTAAATATTTGCGTTTTAGCAGCATTTGAAGCATATATAATCGATACTTTATTTTGTAACAAAAAGAATATTCACTTCTTGCTCCTCCAAAACTAACATTATTCCCATGTCTGCGATACAACATTAAAGGCTCCCGTAAAAATATGGGATTACCTTGTAATTCAACAGATAAGCCTATCCATATATCGTGCATCGCAATCCTTTTAGGAAAAGGAAGAATATATTTTAATATTTCTTTCCTAAAAGCCATACAGCATCCTAAATAAGAATTCCTTGAAAAATTTTTCCAAAATCCAACTCCAGAATTTCTTTTCATACAAAAAGACTTTTCTATTACAGTTAAATTCTCATCAACTACTTTACAATCAGATACTACAAGATCAAAGCACTCAAGCATACTCACCATCCTTTTTACTTTGTTAGATAGCCAAATATCATCTTGGTCAGATAAAAAAATATAATCACCTTTGGCATATTTCAAAGCATTCTCAAAATTCAATGCAGGAGAATGAAATTTTTGATTAGGTAATATTTTTATTCTTTTATCTTTATACAAATTAATAATATCCAGGGTTTTATCAGTTGAAGAATCATCAGAAACGATAACTTCATCTCCCTCACTTAGCTGAACCATAATAGAATCCAGTTGTTCTTTAATAAACTTTTCTCCATTATAAGTAGCAAGACAAACTGATATTTTCATTTAATATAACAATTAAAGTATACACTAAAAGGTCGAAAGCTTTTGAGTCTGTAAACAAGCGAAAAACATCTTTTTAATACTACCAGATTATAACCTATAGCTTTTATAATATTACCATACTCACAGCCTTTTAATGATTGACAAAATAGAGAAAAACGATTTAACAGTGCTTTTTTTTCAATACAATCGTTTGAGAAATTTTGAATACATATAGAATTTAAACAATAACCATAGGAATTAATTTTAGCAAGTCTATCTATAAATTGAAAATCTGAATAATCTAAAAAAACTTTTTCATTATACCCTCCCGCCTCTCTAAATATTTCTACGTTAACCAACATTCCGCTATTAATTATAGCATATTTAGTTATATCTACGACTCCAGATATTTGCTCATTCGACAAACGCGAAAACTTCATATATAATTTAACAGGTGATAGAAATAAACCATTCGAAAGACAATGCATAGGAAAGAATAGCTTAATATAAGGATGTTTTTTTAATGAATAGACTAGCTCATCCATGAAATTATCTGCAAACGTAGTATCCTGATCTAATAGCATGATCCAAGAATATCCACATTTAAAAGCATATTCGCAAGCATAATTATAAGGTAAACTTACCCCGACATTAGAAATTGAATTAATATATTTTCCCTCCCAAGAATTTAAATGATTATTCAATTTTATATCTAAAGAATTATCCCATACCAATACATTATACTGAGGAACTCTTATCAGCAAAGAATTATATACATTTGTAGATTCATATTTTTGTTTATATAGAACTACAACAAATAATATCTGATTTTCGTTATGCATATTTAAAAGAAGGAGGTAATATAAAGAAATTCAAAGAAATCATAAACCATACAAAAAAAGTATTAAAATAATTTGTAAATGCGGCCATTAGTACACAGAATGCTAAAATTCCCCAAGGAATAATCCACCTATAATATTTTCGTGTATACATTTTATGTGTATAAGCCAAAACAAAGCCATATATAAAATTTAAAAAAATGATTCCTAAAATTCCAAAGTCCAAATAAGGGTCAATAGCATATGTTCCTAGTGCTGAAAAAGAATTAAAATCAGAACTAATATCAAATCCCTTTATCTTATTAAGAAATAAAATTGTATATATGGGGCGAAAAGTATAGACCCCATATCCACGATAATCTTGTTTATCTGCATTTTCTACAAATTCTTTAAAAGTCGTAAAATTATTAGTTGAATATAATCCAATATACGTTTCCAATAAGTTAGTATCATATTGAGTACTAGCATATGTTTTCAAGTATTCTGTATTACTTCTATCGTCACTGATTGTTGTCAATAAACGTACAGCTCCTATAATTCCAAAAAGCAACACTGCAGCAGTCATATAAATTAATAGTTTTTGCTTTGATACTGTATAGTAATACATATAACACAATCCTATGCAAATCATAGATAGTAACCACATTTGTCTGCTTAATGAATTTAGAACGACAAATAAGGCAATAACAATAGCAATATTTCTTCTTTTTTTAGTTAAAAAACCTTCTTTATATAGCACATATGCCCATATAGGAATTATATTAGCTGCTTGCGTAAAATAATGCAAAACAGGTATTGTGTTTTCATTCATTGCATTATATACATTGGATGTAAAAATACGTGTTAATGGAATGTACCCTAATCTAAGAGACTCTAATAAGAATATTAAGAGAGAGAGAGAGACCACGCACCAAAAGCCCCAAATTCTATGCCGAACAGAAACAGAAAAAGGAGTAATGTAAAGATGAAGTTTATTTCCGCAAAAAATTCCACATAAAAAGAAGAAAATAGTTAATGCTAATAGTATAAAATCATAATTACTATACGATTCATTGAATTTATTTAACGGAATAAAACTATAGCCTAATAAAAAAATAAATATACTATATAAAAAGAGGGGAGTAATTGGATTTTTTTTAAGAAAAGAATAAAACATTATTGCAAACGATAGGATACTTATTAGCTCAAAAGAAATAACTAAATTAGAACTAATACCCCACTCTAAATATCTATGCCCTAAAGAGAATAGAACAAAAATAGCAAACCCAATTATTAGAAAAATAGAGAAAGAACTTTTTATACTTGTTGTACCCATTGAAATATCATAACATTATAGAATTAAAATTTTGAATATGTTTATTTGAGTTCATTAAAGCATCCCCAAAAAAATACATTAAACTATCATTCGCTATTATCTAAAATTTAGAGTAGTAACGCTTAGTATAAAATTCAATTGCTGTCTTTTTTTTACCAATACAAGCCCAAATTAACTTATATATGGCAAAATATAAACAATTAACGGAACTTAGAGGATTATTATATATTGATCGAAATAGAGTAGATGCTCCTATTATAAAATGTTTCTTTTTTATAGCATCCAAAGAAATATAGATTTCCGATAATGTTAATATTGAATTTAGTGCCTTTTTCTGGACTATTTTACTACTTCTATTCCAATCAAATTTAATAGATTCATAGACTCCAACCATAGACAATAGTTTTTCTTTCGAAAATAAAGTTGAAAGATTCTGTTCATGAATACGTACAAAAAACAAAAAATCAGGAATCCAAAATCCATTTAAATTATATAAAAATATTTTATGATAATACTTAATATCTTGAAATCTTAAACATTTCTCATCCCACATTCCTAATTTCAATACTATTTTATGACGAAAAAAATATGAAGGGGCAGGAAATGCGTTATTTAAAATATGGGATTCTATTGTATGTTGAATATTATCAAGACGCTTTTCACCTATAATATTATTGGAGGAACCTTTAAAATAGTAGAAATTGCATGCAACAAAATCAAATTCTACATTATTTTTCAATATTTCAACTTTTTTAAAAATGTGTTTTTTATCCATAATGTCGTCATCATCAAAAAATTGAATATATTCTCCATTTGCATATTCTAAACCTAAATTCCTAGCTGCACATGCTCCTCTCTTGTTAGATTTAAACAAGTTCATTTTAGGTATTGTTTTTTTCTTTGACAAAAGAAATTCATATGTTCCATCTGTACTATGATCATCTACAATTATTATTTCAATATTATCATAAATTTGATTTAAAATAGAATCAATTGTTTCATTAATAAGGTTAATTCTATTATGAGTAGGAATAATAATGCTTACTAGTCCCGAAACACTATCCTTCTGATTTATATTACAACCTTCCATCAACAATATCGTTATTTAAGGTTCCTTTAACATCATAAATTATACTATTCGTATTTCGTTTCAACTTTATGAAATCAAAATCCAAAAACTTTGCATGAGCAACGCCTAAAATAATTGCATCAAACTTATTACTAAAAATTTGATATTTTTCTGTTGTGATAACAATATCATACTTTTCTTTCACTTCACGAACATTTACCCAAGGATCATATACTGTTATATCATTTGTATAATCCCGCAAAGTCGTATATATATCAATAATCTTAGTATTACGAATATCTGGACAATTTTCCTTAAACGTAAATCCTAATATCAATATTTTGGCATTTTTTACTAATATTCCTTGCTTATTCATCAACTTAATAACTTGATTGGCAACATAGTCTCCCATACCGTCATTTAGTCTACGAGCTGCTGACATTATTCTAGGTAATACCCCATAAACCTGCGCCTTTTGAATCAAATAGTAAGGATCAACGCTAATACAATGCCCTCCTACCAACCCTGGTTTCAGTTTTATGAAATTCCATTTAGAAGCAGCAGCTTCAATTACATCATTTGTATCAATTCCCATTGCATTAAAAATTTTGGCTAATTCATTCATAAATGCAATGTTCACATCACGCTGCGCATTTTCTATGATTTTTGAAGCTTCTGCAACTTTGATACTCGAAGCTTTATGAGTACCATTCTGCAATACGGAATTATAAATGCCATCCACAATATCTGCTATTTCAGGAGTAGACCCAGAAGTCACTTTCTTTATCCTCTCTACCGTATGCTCTTTATCCCCTGGATTAATACGTTCAGGTGAATAACCAGCAAAGAAATCTTCATTAAACTTCAGGCCTGAGGCCCTTTCCACAACAGGCAAGCATTCTTCTTCTGTTACACCAGGATATACTGTAGATTCATATACCACAATATCGTTTTTTGAGATAACTTTACCCACAGTATCACTCGCTCCCCATAATGGACGAAGATCAGGACGATTATTGACATCTACGGGAGTCGGCACAGCAACAATATAAAAATTACAATCACGAATATCATTTATACTTGAAGTGCAAACAAACCCGTGATTATTAATGGCATCTTGCAGTAATTCGTCAGAGACCTCTAGAGTTGAATCATGACCAGTCATTAACTCATTCACACGATTCATATTCATATCAAAACCTATGGTATGATACTTAGTAGAAAAAAGACGGGCTAAAGGAAGTCCTACATAGCCAAGTCCGATCACACAAATTTTCGGAGAAAAAAACATAGTATATTTAATTTATGAATTATTTAAAACAAAAAGAGAACAATACACTAGCTATTGATATTACTGACACTAATTTATTATATAAACTCCTTTGCAAAAAGCAATATGTCCTTATACCACAATGGTAAATTAACGTAATTTTCAATAACAAAAGAAGAAACTGGATAATGTTCACCATTACATGATGTTATTAAATGAGGCCAGTTATATAAAGCGATTTCAGTATTAGTAAATGTCAATCCACTAGATTTTTGTACAATACATCTTTTTGCTAACGAACATTTTATACGAGAATCAAGTAAATATGAAGGAAAAGGGCTATCAATAGATTTGTATAAGCCCTCTAAAACATCATTATTATTCCTAAAAGCAAACATTCTGTTTAAAATATAATATTTATGAATGTCGGACATAGCCATTACCTTAGATTTCTTTTTATAAGATAGCCCTAATTTGAGAAAAATTCGTCCAATAAACAAACACTTATATATGAAATCAACCGGCCACTTTATAGGATAGTATGACATAAGTAAATCTTCCCATAAAGAGCCTACGCGAAAATCTCTTGTGTAATTATTCGGAGATAGTAACTTGTTCATCCAGTATAGTTTTCTTAATAGCATAACACCATGAGCATTACTTTCTTTTTCTAACTTAATATACCTAGATAACGCGGAATCATATAGTAAAGAAGAAACTTTAAGTAAACCACCTGACGCACCTGATATAGGTTTATCATAAAAGAAACTATAAAAATAATTATCTGACAGATCTTCTAAAAAACGTTGGCCAACCATAGCATGATACGTTTGACACAAGTCATCAAGAAGTATAATATTATGAGTTTTACACAGCTTTTTTATCTCCAAATAATCAGGATTTGGTATTCCAAACAAGTGCGTCAAAATCAGAATATCAATAGAATCAATGACAGAAGATACAATATCATATGTAGTAGAAAAATAGTCCTTATTAATATCCATAAAAACGGGAATATCTCCTGCCTTTTTTATAGTATCTAAAATGGTAGAGCATGTATAAACTTGGATACCGACCTTCTTATTCAAACCAAACATGCTCAAAAAAAAGAGAAGAGAAGAAGAACCGCTATTGAAAAAAAAAGAATTCAATGGTTCAGAAATATTATTTACGCATATTTTTTGCCCTTCTATAATAGAAAGTAACAAATCCTCATCTATATCTGGCCTAGAACGCACTATCATTTTCTTCCTATTAACAACTTCAAGACACCTTTTAACTGCTTTATAAAAGGATTTTTAATATACTGAATAACAAAATATTGACGAGGTGAGGCACTAAAATTTCTAAAGTTACGTTCAACCTGTTCAAGCATGGACCCTCCAAAATTAAAATATCTAACTTTACTTGAAAAATACTGGATTGCATACCAAGTCAGATAAGTATGACCTCCACTTTCTCTAAGATTTTCATCACTTGCACCAAGCCAATAATATGCTTCCTTATCATTGTGCAAATAATATGCAATAGCATGTGTGTTATTTTCTGAATCTGCAATTTTAAAAATAGTTCCCATTCCTCTTTTCATCAGCTCCATATGGATTTTCCTAATCAATTCATTTGAATAGGGTTTCTTAACACCTTGTCTCTGATACGTTTTATCCGATTCACTCAGATATTCTTCTAAATCATCGGTTTGAACAACCTTTAAATCAGATTTTTTTTCAACTCTATTTAATATCCATTTATGCCCCTTAGAAAAGCGTTTGAATTCTTCGTCCAATATATAATTTGAATAATCAATTATATACGTATAACGAGTAGTTTGTGTACAGCCTTTCCAATATAAAGGCAGCCAATAATCATAATTATAATTAAAATTAAGACTAAATGAAGACAAATCATTTACTATAAAATCGAAAAGTTGATAAGAATATTCCTTCTGATTAGTCAATTGCTTTTGTAATCGCATATTATTTCGCTTATTCATATCTTCGAAAAGAATTCCTAAAGATTGAGTTAGTTGGGGCTGCAATACACGACCTGTTGAATAATATGGCAATGCTATACCAGCAAGAATTAGATTATCATCATCAAACAAAGCACAAATTCGAAAATCCGAA
Organism: uncultured Bacteroides sp.; assembly: GCA_965140335.1. Lineage (GTDB taxonomy): Bacteria > Bacteroidota > Bacteroidia > Bacteroidales > Bacteroidaceae > Bacteroides. The sequence goes on along the minus strand of OZ223190.1, from coordinate 553,223 downwards.
TTAGTAATTATGTCAAGCCACCAAGTATAATCCCAAATAAAACCTTGAGGAGATTCATCTACAAATTTATTCCACATTGGGAACTCGTTTTCTATTAAATATTTAATTTTCATTTTCTTATAAACTGTTTACTAAAAGATATTATAGCTCTCAATTCTTTCCCAATAATCACAAGGGATGTTAGAGAAAACAACAGTATTCTGAATAGCAAATTCCACCCAAAATTCCAACAATCAAAACAAAAAAACAAAATAAACTCCGCAATCAAATAAAATACGAGCATAAATATATATGATTTTACAGGAGTAGAATGAACTTTCACAATAAAACGGCTGACAAGCCAAGCTAGAAAAGCCATAACTGCATAAGATATGGAAAAGCTGATAGCAGCACCAAGTTCTTTATATGTAGGAATCAATATGGAATTACACAAAATATTGATAATACCAGATGCAACAACAACTAACGACATATATATTGTTTTCTTTGAATAAGATATATTACGATAATAAACAAAAAAAAGTTGATTAAATACATACCCGCAACAAAGAATTGGCAATAGATATAAATATTTAGCATATGTACTTTTAGCTAAAACCATAGCTATTTCTTTTCCAAAAAAAGATATAAATAAGGCACCTACTAAAGTGACAATCAAAATTCGCTTAATATCCTTATCATGAGATGAATAATTCTTCGCATTCATATATTCAAAATAATAAGGCACCCAAGCTTGATTAGAAACATAAACAATGATTGCCACCAAAGAAGCAATCGACACAACAAAGGTATAATAACCAGCTGAATCCATACCCATGGAATTGCCTATATACAATTTTCCAAATTGTTCTAAAAGCATGCCACTTAATGCCTCTGGTATTAATGGTATTGAATAAAAAAACATATACTTTATATGTTTTTTATTCATATTCAACTTCACAAAAGGAAGTAAATACTTACAAAGGCAAAAAACGATTATTCCCCCTCCAATTATCTGTCCCCACGCCAATCCATAATATTTATTTGTATCTAAAAGACAAATAATAGGAACTGAAAAAATAAAAATTAAATAAATTTTAGCAGTCGAAAACTTTGCCACTAAACCGCTTTTCTTAAGCGGTTGATAAATTTGTTCAAATGAAGATATAATCACATTGATAAATACAATTGGTATTGTAAAAAGCAACAATGTAGAATTAATCCCAAAAAGATTGGCAAAGAAATTGCGAAATACTATCAAAAATAGAGATGATAAGCAAAATAGCAAAAACATCAATGAATAACAAGATCCTACATAAGATTTAAAATCATCCAAATCCTTTTGATCATAATAATACCGACTTATAGACTTATCAATATTTAAATTATACAAACTTGAAAAAATTAGCACCGTTCCAAGAAAAACACCATTTATTCCATAATCTTCAGGAGTAAGAAGTCTTGTGAAAATTGGAATAGAGATAAAGGACAAAGATTTTGAAGCGATATTAGCTATCAAATAATTTTTCCCATGGAGAAGTAGTTCTTTTACTGTGGCCATTAATTAATCAATAAATATCTCACTTTTAACAAAAGAAGTATAGTTTTCTGAAAAACCCGATTTCCACATCAAATATTTAGAAAAGACAGTGGACTTATCATTAAGATGTTCTAATATATCATTAGAACTATTGATAAATATTCCTACACTTTTATCCATAAAGACTCTTGACTCATTTGTATCTAAAAAAAACACATTTAGATTAAATGCTCTTGCCTCGTAAAGGCATGTAGAGTATACCCCACATACTGCACTCACTTTGGAAAACTCTGCATAGAGATCAGTTGTCGCATCCGATAGTTCTATAAAGTTATTCTCTAATAGTGATTTTAATCCATCTGTCAATACCTCAGCAGGGTGCAATCTAAATAATATTTTAATTTTTGTTTGTTTGCGTAACGAAATTGCAATTTCAAGTAGTTTTTTTTGTTCACCAGGCTGAGAAATAAAAATAATAGCAGGGATATTATTGACCGGATTGACAACCTCTGTGTAAGAACACAGATGAGGATGTCCCATAGATATACATTTTACAGGAAGAGTAAAATACTTATTCCAATAGTCACCAAATGTTAAAATATAATCTGGATAATATTTACTATATTCTGTTGAAAGCTCAGCTTCATTATGTGCTCTATAGGCAAGCCTGTTAGGCAAGCCATGTTGTATTTCAGCAACTCTCATTCCGCATGCTTTTGCATTAAAAATTATAGCTGCATTGGTTACCCCATAACAACCACAATTTATGACCAAGAATTTCGATTTAGATACTTTAAAGAACTTATTCAAAAAGAAAGAATATGTTTGGAGAAACTTATCATATCTATATAAATATGACAAATTGCAATCAGAAAAAGAGTCAATAAAAGCTGCAACATCTCTATTTTTCGATTTATATAAAAAGGGTACTCTACTTAAAAGATGGCTCAATAATTCTATATAATATAAAGTTGTATATGTATTTCTGTTTTTTTTAGGAAATCTCCATTCAAAATGATCAGGATACTCATATATTACGCTATCATGAGGAAATACATTAAAATAATAGTCATCTAATGTATTCAAATAAGAAGATTCTCCTTTTTTTCTAATATTAAAAAGGGTGGAGGTTACATAAATAATACGTTTCTTTTTAATACAAATATGCTTTAAGCCCTTCAATAAATGCCATAGCATCACCAACTGTTTATTACTATATTGATCTCTATATTCAACCGATTTGCTTTCAGTTACAACATATCGAAGTATAGGCCACATAAACATTCCATTACTAAAACGATATTTAAAAACCTCTTGCTTTATTTCCATAATTGTATTTCGCCGTATTTTGATCAAAGACTTATATAAAAAAACAGTTCAGTAATTTTTAACTAACGCTTGGTATATGTCTAACTAATTCATTAGCCTTAAGATACTCTTCTTGCTTCCCAATATCAATCCAATAGCCCGTAATTGGATAACGGATAACATTTCTATTCTGGTTGATTAATACTTCTATAAAATCGGTTGCATTAAAAAACAAATCATTAGGAATTAATTCTAAAAGTTCTTTTTTGATTAAATATATCCCAGCATTAGCATAATAATTATACACAGGCTTTTCAACTAACCCCTTGATTTTTCTGCCTTCTAAATCAAAAATACCATAGGGGACAACTACAGTATAAGGAACAACTGCTACAGACATATCCGCGTCATTTTTTATGAAATGCATATAAAAATCTTCATAATTGATATTGGTAAAGAGATCCGAATTCATAACTAATACAGTGTCATTATAAAATGTCCCTATAAACTTTATCGAGCCTATTGTTCCCAAATATTTTGGCTCGCGAACACAAGAAACTTTAACACCTTTTCGTAACTCTAAAAAATGCTCTTCAATTTGTTCTCGAAGATAATTAACTGTTACAAAGATCTGTCTTACTCCAAATGAAATGAGACTATCAACATTATAATCAATTATAGCTTTGCTTCCAACTTTCAGCAAAGGCTTAGGAGTCGTTTCTGTAAGAGGGCGTAACCTCTCTCCCTTTCCCCCAGCCATAAGTACAGCATCTATAGGAAGAAACGATCGTTGTTGTTTCAAATTAATTACATCTACTATTTTATTTAAGGAATCTAATACAGGCAGAAGCACAAGGCCATTTTTTTTAAATGTATGTATATCAGATACTGATATTGAATTATATCTTAAATATTTGAACTCACGATGCATAATGAAAGATATAGGTTGAGTCAATTCTATTCCATCAACAAGCTTACGCCTTATATCTCCATCAGTGAGAGTTCCCACCATTCTATTATTTTCCACTACAAATAGCGTTAATGCGTCATCTTTATCAAAACTATTCAGTAATTGGAGAGCTTCTAATACAGTACAATATGATTCTATTATATATTTTAAGTTGTTTGCTTTCATTTTTACATTTTTTCCTTCAATAACATTTCCGCTATTAACCAATCAAATGGTGTATCCAAGTCTACAGAGTAAATATCATCCATAATAAGCTTCTTAATACGAGTAAGTCCGCTCAAACCTTTATCTTTTAATCTAATTGCATTGATTATGTAAATAGAGCCATTATATTCCCATACTTTGGGAGCATCCTGCCTACGCGGAATGCTTCCACCTCCTTTACTAATGTGAAGAAATCCTTCTGAATTCTCTTCAAAAATATTATAATAAGGATTAGAAGAAGCCTCTTTTACAGAAACGACCATATCAATATCGGGCGAATACTGATTAATAGCATTTATTAAATCTGTTTTTTGTCTAAAAGGAGAAGTGGGTTGTAAAAGAATAATAACATCATAGCTGCGACCTTTATTTTCATAATATTTTAAAGCATGAAGAAGAACTCCATCTGTACCTACATTATCTGTTGCTAATTCAGCCGGTCGTTTAAAAGGAACAGAAAGGCCATATTCTTCAACTACATGAATAATCTTATCGTCATCAGAAGAAACACAAATGTTTTCGTCAGTGGTTATTTGACGAGCTATATCAATAGAATAAGTAATAAGAGGTTTACCACCAAGCTCTTTTATGTTCTTATAAGGTATTCCCTTACTGCCTCCTCTCGCCGGTATTATAACTAAATAATTCATATTTTTATAATACTATTGGTTCGTCAATAAAATAATTTTTATGAGATTTCCTCCCAATAACCACATCCCATTCTTTTGCACTTAGCCCCATATCTGTACGTTTAACTGTTAAATTTTCATCAGAAAAAATATCTCCTATACTTATAGAAGACTTAGCAACTATACGTTTCAATACAACAGAAGAAATTTCTTTCTCACTAGAATTAGGTTGTTTAATGCCATCACCAAGAGCTTTCTCAATGTTTCTTATAGCATCAACCATTAGTTTTAGTTCAACCGGGTCTAACGAAGCTTTATGATCAGGACCATTCATTGTCTTATCTAAAGTGAAATGTTTCTCAATGATTTCCGCCCCCATAGCAACAGCAGCAATTGGAATCTCTAAACCTAAAGTATGATCCGAATAGCCAACATTACATTTAAAAGCTTCTTTGAGGGTCAGCATTGCCCTCAAATTAACCTCATTTTTGGGGCAAGGATAGTTTGTTGTACAATGCAACAGGCTCACAGACTTCGCTCCAGCTTGTAGAAGCGTTCTATAAGCTATATCAACATCAGCCAAATAAGACATTCCCGTAGATAAAATTACATTTTTTCTCTTGCTCCCTATTTTCCTTAAATAAGGTATATTAGTAACCTCTCCAGAACCAATTTTGAGGAATGGAACTCCTATACGGCACAAAAAGTCTAAGCTTTCTTCTTCATCAGGTGTAGACAAAAAAGCCACTCCTATTTTAGCACAATACGTTTGAATAACAATAAAGTCATCATAACTTAATTCTAGTTTTTGTAACATTTCATATTGGCTATCGTCCTTATTTTGAATATTTTCTTTTTGGTAAATAGCCAAATTTGCTGATTGTGTAACAATCTTGTCAGTTTTCCAAGTCTGAAATTTGATTGCATCTACTCCAGCTTCCTTTGCTGCATCACACAACTTCAAGGCCAATTCAAGACGGCCATTGTGATTAACGCCAGCCTCTGCTATAATATAAACACCCATATCAATACCTGTACTTTAATAGGAATTTTGCATATTTTTGTATCTTATCGGGATTGGCTATCTCCCACTCACTACAGATTTTATTGTATATTTCTTCATTAAAAATAACTTTACCAATAGAAAACTTATAAAGATGTTTTGAAAACTTTTCCTTAAAACAAAACAAACTATCCTTTTCATTTGAAGTCGTACCCCCACCTAAATGAAACATTTTAGCTCCATGTCTCTTTAATTCTAAAGCTGCATGATACAACATAAAGTTATTTGGCAGATAGTTCAAGTAATTCTTATCACTACCTGACAAATGATAATGTGCATATATTCCTTCATACATAAAAATAGCAGCAGACAGAATCTTCTCTTCCAAAAAGACAACACCTAAAAAGCAACCCGATATTTTTTTTATAAAAGTTCTATAATAATCAGCATCAAAATAATAAAAAGTATCTGCTGACAATTTATCCATGGTTTGGTTATACAAACGAATGAAGTCATCCAAGTAGTCAAATTTATAATCCGCATAGAATCTCAAACCATTTTTTTCTCCTTTTTTTATAACATTTCGATTCTTTGTATGTATCTCCTTCATCCAAATATCCTCTTCACTTAAAGAAATATCCATGCCAACAGTTTTACGATCTTCTATGACATTGCCTATTTGAAAATAACGTTGGTTATTAATAAAAGGATGAAATCTGACAAAACCACAGATGAAATTGCTCTTGAGAAAAGTTTCAAACATCAAATCATTTGCCGCTCTAATGAAATCCACATTATCTGTATTATAAATAGGCCCTCCATATCCATAAGCAGTCTCAAAATCTTTATATAAAGAGCCTCTATATGTGAAAGTCCTTTCTATAAAAGGAAATATCATATGATTATTTCCTTCTGATATTACTAGAGATAAAGCAGTCTCATTCTCATTGGAAACACACAACTTTACATATTCTTCCTGAAAATAAATATCTTTTTCAAAATCATGAAAAAGATCCAAATAATGATTCCAATCTCGATAGAAAGATGCAGTCATATATTTATTCTAACAAATAATCTTTTATATGAGATAAAATTTTATCAGAAGAATGCCCATCGCCCCAATATTTATCAACTTCTACACTTTTATTCAACACAGCCTCAAATGCGCTTTTTATTACTATACTTTGACTAGAGCAACTAATAATATTGGAGCACATATGCCGACCTTCTTGCCTGTTGCCAATATTAAGTACTGGTATTCCCAAAAATGGAGCTTCAATTATACCACTAGAAGAGTTGCCCATAATAGCACTACAAAATCTCATAAGACTCATATAACGTATTTGACCAAGAGAATCAAACAAACTAAATCGTTTAGGATCTATTAAAGATAATTCATTCCAACAATTATTAATTTGATATCCTCCTAGATCAGTATTAGCCTTTGTAATGACAAACTGAATGCCAGTAGTCTCACACATTATCTCCTTCAAAGTATTTACAACCCTCAGATTTTCATCAATAGATATATATGTCTCTGAATGATAAGTAACCAGCACCCATTTTTTAGACATGTCTAGATTTAAAGTTTGCGCCACAGTTTTTTTATCAAGAAGATTTAATCTTATAAAATTATCTAAACCTGGTTCCCCCACCTTAAATACATTATTCTTATCCCCCTTCATTTGAACTATTCTCTTCTCCGATTCTTCTGTCCCAGGGAAATGAATATTAGAGATCATCGTAATAGCATTCCTTACTTCATTATCTATTGCACCTTTTGTTATATCCCCTCCAGAAATATGAGCTATCGGTATACCCATAACTAAAGCCGCACCAGCTATAGACAAAAGTTCATATCTATCTCCAAGTATAACAATTAAATCAGGCTTTAACCTCCTATATGCATCGCTAATTCCAATAGAACAAAGTCCCATTGATTTTACTATACCTACTGAACTATCAGAAGATAAAAACATTTCTACCTTTTCATCAATATAATAACCGTCTTCTTCAATAGCCTTGTATGTAAGTCCTTGTTCAGGAGATAAATGACCACCAGTTACAACCAATTGTAATTGAAGAGCTTTGTCCTTAGCAATGCCTTCAATTAGCCAACGCAAGACACCATACTCTGAACGAGCAGCTGTAATGACACAAACTTTTTTCATTATTTTAGTCTTACGCTACTAGGTATATTAACAACTCTATCAGCTAACCATTGAGTATTTTTCAGGCCATCTGTCTCACTATTTTTAAACATTTCCAAACGATTCATTAGTTCCCAAATAGGACGAGTCATAACACCATGAGCATTAGTATATTCTAAAAACTCTTGCTGAGCATCTTTATTCTCCAATAAAACAACATTCAACCAATAATTTGAACGACTGTTCTCAGGTTCTGTAAAAAAAGATACATTAAAAAGACTTTTAAAAAAGTCATTATAACGGCTAGCAGTCTCACGCTTATTTTCTATATAACGCTCTAAATTTTCCATCTGAGCGCAACCTAAAGCAGCATTGATATTAGGCATACGATAATTATAACCAATATGGTCATGAACAAAAGCCCAACGGTGCGGAACTTTTGCCTGAGTAGTCAAATGTTTAGCAAATTTTCCAAGTTCTTCATCCTGAAACAATAACATTCCACCACCACCAGTAGTAATCGTTTTATTGCCATTAAAACTGAGAGCACCAACTTTACCAAATGTCCCTGTATGCCGCCCTTTATAAAAGCTGCCTATACTTTCAGCTGCATCTTCTACTAGTTCAATGTGCCATTCTTTACAAATCGTAACTAATTCATTTATTCTAACAGGATGTCCAAAAGTATGCATTGGAATACAAGCTTTAACACGTCTTCCTGTCTTTTTATTATAACAAACGCCATTCTTTAACTCTGCATTGTTTTCCAGCCAAGTTTTTACTGCTTTAGGCGAAAGCCCTAAAGTTTCTTTATCAACATCAATAAAAACAGGATGAGCTCCAATATAGCTAATAGCATTACACGTAGCTATAAAAGTCAGAGCCTGCGTCAAAATTTCATCCTCACGCTCCACTCCAACCAGCAACATAGCCATATGAAGGGCATTAGTACCATTAACACAAACAACCGCTTTTTTAGCTCCGGTATATTTTGCAACTTCTTCCTCGAAACGATCAACGAATTTACCGACACTTGACACAAAAGTTGTATCAATACATTCGTTCAGATATTTTTTTTCATTGCCAATAAAAAGAGGAGCATGCAAAGGAACAGTCCCATCAGTATTATAAAGCTGATGTATAAAGTCTACAATATTGTCGTAATGCGCATTCATATCTCGTTTTAATTACATCTTTTGATCTAAATTCTTGCCTTTTTCTTCATGTTCAAAGTTCGGTAGAAAACGTTTAAGAGCTATCACAATTTCTGCTTTTGTAAAAGCAGACCTATGGAAAAGAGTTTCTAGTTCTGTAAAAAATTCATCTAGTTCTTTCATTGAACGTTTTTTTACTCCCTCTATAACGCCTAAAGAAGAGAAACGTGCCATATCCAATTTTTCACCGGGAACATAGAATTCCTCATAATCTTTCTCCCCGGTAGTATCACTCTTAAAATAAACCACCGGATAGACTTTACTATCTTCAGGCATCTCTGCCGCAAACTTCTTAGCTTCTAAATCAGATGTGCACTCCTTCTTATCGTAGCCTAATGTTTCCAAAAAACGGTCACAAATAGACGAAAAAGTGATCATTTTTTCTTCTCCTAACTTAGGAAAAAAGATTTCACCATTCTTCCCTAAAATACAAGCGAGCATACAAATTTGGCCGCTTTCTTCAGGAGAAACAAAATAGCGCTTTACATCGCATGGGGCAGCCAAAGGTTGCCTTTTCATCATACGATCTATAAAACCAGCAAGTAAAGAGCCATTGGAGAAAGCAACATTGGCAAAACGAGCCGTAGTAACCTTAAATTTGGAAGTATAGGCCATAATCATATCTTCCATTATACGCTTACTAGCTCCCATAATATTCACCGGATTAGCTGCCTTATCAGTAGAAACGCAAAAAAAATGTTTAGGGGGATATTCCTGTAATAAATCCAGCAATTTTTTAGCTTTGATCACATTATTCTCGATCAAAGCTTGTACAGAGTACTTATCTTTTTCACTCCGCACATGCTTATGTGCGGAGAAATTAGCAACAATATCAAACCCTTTTTCTTCATGAAATATACGCTCGAATATGGAATCAGAAAAATTCAAGGTATAAGTATGATAATCTTCCGGAACATATAAACCATACGTAGAGCGTAAATCACGAGTCAACTCAGCCAAACCATTTTCACTTAAATCTATAACAACAAGTTTGGATGGCTTAAAAGGTAAAACAGCCCGAATATAAGAAGAACCTATTGAACCAGCTCCACCGATTACCAATATCTTCTTACCTTCAATTTCTTCACTCAACGTAAGTCTATTAGCATCAATATCGCTCGCAAACATACTCACAGAGCGTCCCGTTATATGCTTACTAATAAAATTTTCAATATTAATCATTATTTTATGATATCTAAATTCAATTTTCTTCTATCGCCTCAATCATCGACGGATGCACAAACGCAGTAGCCACTGCCATCACTCCTTGTATAGCTACCACCACTCTCCTATCTCCTTTCACCCGCAAGAACTCTCCTTCCACGCCTTCAAAAATACCACCAATAATGCGTACGCGGTCCCCTTTCTTCAAATTGAGATCGGCGGCATTCAGGTACACAATCTGCTCGTCATAGTTTCCGGCAACAGCGATGAAACTACGCATCTGGCGGTCCGGCACCACCATCGGGCGACGGGTAACATGATCCATGATGTATCGAATGGGAATGGTGAGGGCTTTAAGCCTCTTGATTTCGTCAAGACACTGACGGGTGGTACGCACAAACACCAAATTGTGGATGGCGGGAACAAGTTTGCGCGTTTTTCGTTCGTCCCGAACTACATATTCATAGTGCATCGGGATGAAATTTTCAACCTGTTGCTCGTCCAAATAGTCTTTTAAAAGTAGTTCACGACTATAGGTGACGCGCACGGCATACCAACATATATTATCTGACTGTTCGTTCACTAAAGGGCATTCTTTGGGGACACCGGGGGAGCGTTATGTCCCTTCCGGTTAAGTAGTTTTAATGCATATGTCTTATTGACAGCATTCATAGTAGTCTTGTTCCTTCCCCTATCGCAGGAGCCGGAATGTTGACGGTATTTTTTTCTGAAGCGGAATATGGACTACTATCAATAATAAAGAGTCTAGTTCCGCTTGAGCTTTCTATAAATGGCTCGTATAAAAGAAATTATAGGGGGATTCTCTCTCAAGCGCATTTATAAACGACAAAGGTAACCTTTATGCAGCAAATAACAAAATTATTTTATCCTTAAGATTTTAAACAAAATGCAAGAAAAACGTATACGATTGATTTTGAATAATATGTAGCATTACATTAAGGCATTTTTTAACAACTTGGACTTCCTTTTACTTTCCAACTTTAGATGGAGAACTGCTATTCAAAATAAAGAATAATCTCTCCACGGGAGTTGATAAAGCAGGGCAGATTTACAATTTCTTTCTTAAAATGGGGATCATTACGAAGGTGGGCCACACAATACACCAATCCGTCTTCGGAGACGGGGGCAACTGATTGCTTTTCTTCCGGGGCATTGACACTGGATGCAGCAACCACCATCTCGCCCTGCAGGTTGATGAACCCCCATTTTTCTTCCCGTCCCTCGGTGATCTGCACGGCGGCAATACCTTCGTTAAAAGGCTTTGCGTCGGTAAAGCGCGGACGTATAACAACTTCCCATTTACTGTTGAGGTAACCATATTTCTTCTTTTTCCCATCGAAGTATGCCCTCCGATTCTGACGCAAGGGGGGGATGACTTTGGGACTTTTGAAAGGATCGTAGGGAGTAGCAAGCTTACGAAAGACTTCTTGCCCGCGAGTATTGAGGTAGACTTGCGTGGCGTGTCCGTAGATGCTTCGTCCTCTTACAGCCAGGGCATAACCGTCGCAAAAGTCGGAAACGGAGATATAGTTCTTCAGATCGAGGTATTTGCCATCAGGATAAAGAATACAGGGACAATCGAAATCGGCTGTCCGGTGCAATACAGTAGCTACTCCACTATAGAAGTTATCGGTTGCGGAACTCCATAGCCGGGAAATAGGGAAATCGGTATTAAACACATAATCTCCTTTCTGATTGACATAAACGAGTTGTGAGCCATTATACCGGATGGCAATCATACCATCATGAATTTCGGGACACACTTCTGGCCCTCCTTCCGGCAAAATGACTTTCTTACTTTCTGGAATAAAGTGGGGCTGTAACACGGTATTTTGAGAGAGCACATAATTACATAGTCCCAATAATGCAAGAAAGAATGCTTTCTTCATAAAAATAGAATATTATACCTGTTTTTTTGTTTATTTGTGCATGCAGTGTATTAACTGGCAATGCCTGTGGCAAATATAGTGATATTATTGAAAGCAAAGGTCTTTATTATAGTTTTTTTAGATGTTTCTTTGTTGATTACTATATCTCTATTCATACAGTTCTTTATGTATTTTTAATGCGCACATTAGTGGTTCTTCTTACTCACAGCTGTGAAGAGGAAGAATCACTAATGTGAAGATGCTTCTTCACAGCTATGAGCGATTAATTTAGATAGGGCCTTTTCACTAGAGATACGGTGTGTTAACTCAAGAAACACCTGCTTTTGGGGTTTAAATGAACGGGGCTTTAAATGAAAATGCACTAGTTTTGGAACAACAGTGCTACAATTATGAGGAGAAATCGCCTACAAAAGGGGAGAAAAACAGAGGGGTTATTTTTACCTACACCAGGGTTAATTATTTGTTATTCAAATTTTTAACCCCATTTTTCAGTGGTGCAAGTAAAATTTGGTTGCACCCTGTTTTTCCTTACTTGCACCCTTATTAGTTGCTGGATATCAAATACTTAGTTGCTCTAGTGCAAGTGTGCAAGTAAAATGTGCATTAAACTACAGTGTGTGCGAAAAGGAGCCATTTCCAGGCAGGAAGGATATGAACGGACTTGCCCTCTCTTATAACTTCTTCCGTGGAAGCATTGGTCACAATAGTACCTTCGGAGAGATTATAGGTGCTAAGGGCATCAAGCAATCCGCGAAGTTCACGTTCACGGGTATCGGGATCGTCCATCAGGAAGCAGACCTGAATAGCCTGACAAACACGGAATCCGTTACGCACAACGAAATCACATTCAGCCTTACCTGAATTATGATAGAATATTTCACCACCCCGACGACGCAATTCTACATAGACAAGATTTTCTAATAAACGTCCTTCTTCACCGGAAAAGTGAAAGCCAAGACGACGTATCAAAGCATTATCCACAGCATATACTTTCTTGGGGTTACGTAGTTGCGTCTTTACTGAATTATCCAATTGGGAAAGGGAAAACAGCAAGTAAGTGTTTTCAATATATTCCAAATAGTTCTTTACCGTAGTAGGATTTTTAACGCCCACCACCTTAGCCAAAGAGGTATAGGTGAGTGGTTTACCAATATTGCTGACCGTATAGTACACCAATTCTTTCACTTCGCGTTCGTTGACAAGCTGGTTGCGTACCATGACGTCCTTATACAGAATATTGTCATACAAGGTTTTCAGCACAATGTCATCATTCGATTTAAGATACATGGGAAAACCTCCCTCTATGAAATAAACACCAAACAGCGATTGTATCTCTCCACGCTCTACCGTACCCGATACGGATTTAGCCAATTTATCCCTACCGCGAAAAGTGAGGTACTCGGCAAAAGAAAAGGGATAAAGTTCAATAGCGATATAGCAACCTGTAAGATAGGTACCTAGCTCTTTGCTCAGCATCCGTGCATTGGACCCCGTGATAAATACCTTTTTACCCGAATTGTACAGTCGTTTAGCAAAATGTTCCCAACCCGGGATATTCTGTATTTCATCAAAATAGAAAGTGTCCTGCTCACCATAAAGTTCCACAAAGACTTCATATAACTCTTGAAAGTGTTCCACCCGGAACTGTGTCAGGCGATCATCATCAAAGTTGAAGAAGTAATCTTGCTGCGGCATCCTTCGCCGTATCTGCTGAAGAAGAACGGATTTACCACAACGGTGAACTCCAGAAACGATAATGATTTCTTCGTTATTCAGGTAGTTCTCGGAAAAGTAACGTGGAATGGTGTCCCTTCCTGCCAGAAAAGTCTTTTGATCGGTGATAATGTCTTTCAGTAATTGTTTCATATGCGGATAAATGATTCTTTTGAAGCAAAGAGAGTATTTATTTCTATTTGTAATAGAGAAAAAGTGTTGTTTTTCTCTATTACAAACAGAAGCACCCTTTTCATTATACTCCTAAAAGCCATTTCCAGGCGGAAATCATTTCAGGCTTCCTTCGGCTTTCTGATATTCAACAAAGTTGAGGTAGAGGTTGAAGTGGGCGTCGACTTTGGACTGGTACGATTGTTGCCAGAGGGTTTGCGCCTCGAGATAGTCGGACAGGGTTTCGAGTCCCACCTTATACTGACTGCCGCTGACTTTCATGTTTTCTTCGGCTTGCGTGAGCGAACGGTCGGCGATGTTGCATTCCAACCGGGATTCATCGAGGTTATTGGCGGCACGGGTGAGTTCGAGCAGTAGTTGTTCGTTGATGTTTTCCTGCTCCAATTTGGCTTGCTGCAACCGGGCTTTGGCGGCACGTATCTTATTGCTCCGCTCTCCGAAGTGGTACAGGGGAATAGTGACGTTGAGAAAGACGGCGTAGGAGTCTTGATTAAGCAGGTAGCTGTCATTGAGTTTTAATCCGTGCTGATAGTTGTACACGCCTTTCAGTCCGACTTGCGGTAGCATCTCGCTACGGGCGAGTTTGACTTGCTGACGTGCCATGCTGACCTGGGTGTTGACCATATCGTACTCGGGGCGGCGGGTGACGTCGAGGGCATGTGCTCCCAACTGTTGTTCCACTTCGGGAAAGTCGTCGGTGACGTCTACGTCGGAGAGCAGGGAAATGCCGATCTCATGGCAGAGGTTCATCCGTGAAAGTCGCAATGCATTTTCGGCCTTACGCATGGAGAGTTCGCTATCATTGAGTTTCACTTGTACCTTCAGCACGTCATTGCGTTCTTTCAGTCCGTGTTTGAAAGCATCCTGCACATTCTTATAGAGTTCTTTGAGCAGTTCATTGTATTTGTCCGCCACTTTCATCATCTCTTTGGCTTTGACCATGAGCATATAAGCTTTGTCCGTACTCACCAGGACTTCCGAAGCGGTTTTCCGTTCGGCAAAGCGGGAGATATTGCGGTTGAGTACGGCTAGTTGGTAAGCCGCACTGATTTTTCCTCCCATGTAGAGGGGTTGTTCTACTTGGATACCGCCCATATAGATCGCTCCGATTTTATATTTCAGGTCGATGCCGGGAAAGTAGGCATAGTTGCCGTTAGGAGCGAGTGTGCCTGCGGCATTGGGAGCGAGTACCGGCAAATTGCCGCCTGGAATGGAATAGGTACCGTCCACATTGGTATACATGCCTGTTCCGCTAAGGGTGATATCGGGGAAGAAGTTTCCTTTATAGCTTTTTGCCGTGAAGCGCGCCGCATCGGTCTGTTTGAGGGATGCTGCGATTTCTTTATTGTTTTTCAACGCCAATTCCCTGCACTGCTCCAGTGTGTATTGTTGCTGGGCGGTCAACGAGAAGGGGGCGAATAGAAGTCCGAGTATAATTATCTTTTTCATTGTTTTGTGTATTTTATCCCGAAAAACAGGGCGTACAACGTAGGTATGAAGATGAGGGTGATGAGCGTGCCGAACAACAGTCCGCCCATGATGGTGGCGGCCAGTGAACCGAACATGGCATCCCACAACAGCGGAATCATACCGAGAATGGTGGTCATAGATGCCATCATTACAGGACGGAGACGGCTCTGGGTGCTGTAGATCAGCGCTTCAACGGGTTCCATCCCTCCATCGATATTCAGTCCGATTTCATCCATAAGCACAATACCGTTCTTCACCACCATGCCGATGAGTCCCAACACGCCGACCACAGCCACGAAGTTGAAGGCTTTACCGGTGATGAGCATAGCAGCCACCACGCCGACAATCACCAGCGGAATGCACAAACAGATGATGAGTGGCTTGCGATAGCCCCGGAACAGCATGATAAGGATGGTGATAATAAGAATGATGGCGAGCGGGAAAGCACGGAACAGGTATTTCATGGACTGGTCGCTGGCATTCTTCTCGCCCTGCCATTGAAGGGTGTAGCCTTTGGGCAGTTGTATCTTACTGAGTTCTTTAGCTATTTCAGCTCTGACTTTCTCCGTTTCCTGTCCCGCTACGGGTGAGCATTGTGCACGCTGACTGCGCTGCCCGTTATAACGGATCACCACAGGATCTTCCCAGCCGACTTTAATGCCTTTACTGATTTGCTTCAACGGCGTGGTACCCATGAGTTTCTCCACCAGTTCGTCGGTGGACAGGGTGCCGGTCTGGAATTTCAGCAGTGTTTCTTCGTTGAGCACGGAGTTGAACGAGGGCAATGAGGAGAAGATTTGGGTATTGCCCAGATCGTCAATGGGTTTGCCTTGTTCATCCACACTCTTAATATAGATATTGTTGCTATGGATGCCTTCGTAGAATGAGCCTACGGGAATGCCTCCGGTAGCGGTAAGCAGTGACATGCTGACATCGTTACGGCTCAGACCGAGTGCACGGGCGGCGGACTGGTCATAGTCGACGTTAAGCATCGGTACCCGCGGTTCCCAGTCGGTGGTGACGAGAAAGGCATCGGGACAGCGTTGCATGATGGCACGGGCGCTATCGGTGAGTTGATGCAGCACAGCCGGATCGGGTCCGAGGAACTGCGCTTCAATAGGGTATTTCTTATACATCAGGTTATACCGTTTCAACTTGACGTACGCATCGGGATAGTGTTCCGACAGGTAACGCTGGATTTCATCCATGTTAGCGATCAGATCATCGGCGGAGGTAAAGTCGATGATGAGTTCGCCGTACGACAGTGACGGATTGGCAATGCTGCGCACGAGGTTATAACGTCCCGGTGTACCGCCCACGGATTCGGTGATATGAGTAACCTCCTTACGTTTCTTAAGATAAGCCTGTATCTCGGTTAGATCTTTCTCCACCCGGGTGTAGTTAGTCCCCTCGGGCAGTTTATATTCCATATAGAGTTGGTCGTAGGTCAGGTCGGGAAAGAAGCCTTGGTGCATGAAGCCGTATCCCCACCACGAGAGCAGCATGAAAGCAACCAGCATGAAGGCGCAGGTGACCCGGTGCGACAAGGTGAAGCCCAACAGGTTGCGCAAGGTGATATAGAACTTACCCTTATACTCCACCCTGCCCGTATCGCTCTTCTCGACATCGGGAAACAGCATTCTGTTGGACATCAGCGGTACGTGAATAAGGGCGAATACCCAACTGAGCAACAGGGAAACGGCAAGCACGATAAACAAGTCGCGCACATATTCCCCGGTGGTATCGGGTGACATAAAGATAGGAAGGAAAGCCAGGATGGCGATCAGTGTCGCTCCGAGCAGCGGCATGGCAGTCTGCCGCCCGATAGCGGTCATTGCTTCCATACGCGATTTGCCGCTCTTCAGCGCCACAAGAATGCCATCTACGATAACAATGGCATTATCCACCAGCATTCCCATGGCGAGGATGAAGGCGGCCAGCGATACCCGCTGCATGGTGCCGTCCATCGCCCCGAGAAAGACAAACGAACTGAGCACGGTGACAATTAGACTGAGACCGATAATGACGCCGCTCTTGAAGCCCATGGTGAGCATCAGGATAAAGACGACAATCAGGACCGATTCAAGCAGATTGATGGCGAACGTACCCAAAGCATCCGATACCCGGTCGGGTTGGAAGAAGACTTTATGGCATTCCACTCCGACAGGCAGACGGTCTGTCTTGAGTTCCATCATCTTGGCTTCGACCTGTTTCCCGATCTTCAGAATATCCGTACCCTTGGAAGCGGCAACCAGCAGCCCCAGTGCCCGGTGACCGTCATAAAAAAGCTCGTTGCGGGTGGGTGTCTCATAATCTTTTTCTATTTTGGCAATGTCCGACAGACGTAACTGATCGTCGTCGTGCCCCTGAATGAGCATATTGCCGATATCTTTCACCGACTTGAACTTATCGCTGACGGCAACCCGGATGCGGTGATCGCCATTGTCGTAATAGCCGGTATAAGTCGTTTTGTTTTGTCCGTTGAGTGTAGCCAGCACCTCAATGGGTTTCACCCCGAGATTTGCCATACGGTCCTGAAGCAGGGAGATATTGATGCATTCCTCACGTTTGCCGTAGATATCCACCCGTTCCACACCGTCCAGTCCGCTGACATCGCGTTTGACGAGTTCGGCATAATCGGACATCTCCCGGTCGGACAGTCCGTCGCCGGTCAGTGCAAAGAACATCCCGTAAACATCGCCGAAGTCATCTTTCACCTGACAGGAAGTCACCCCGCCGGGTAAGGAAGCCTTGGCATCGTTCACCTTGCGACGGAGAATATCCCAGCATTGTTCCACATCGGCATTCTTCACCGTGGACTGCAGCTCGATTTCCATGAGAGAAAAGTCATTATAAGAAAAACTTTCCACGCTCTTGATATCGGACATGGAACGGATACTTTTCTCTAGTACATCGGTCACTTCCATCTCCACCTGATGGGCGGATGCCCCCGGATAAGTGGTAACCACCATGGCTTGTTTCACTTTGATTTCGGGATCTTCGAGCTTACTCATATTGTAGATGGAGTAACCTCCTCCCAATAACATCACTGCAATAAGAAAGTAGATCAGATTCTTATTCTGAAAAGCCCATTTGCTGATATCCATTATAAAAGTCCTCCTATATTGGTTGCAGATGTTTTAGCTATGGGAGTAACATGATCTCCGTCATTGATATAATGTACGCCGGAAGCAACGATCAGGTCGCCTGACTTTAAGTTGGGAGCGCTGATAATGGCTCTGCCGCTCGTGGTCAACCGGTTAATGCTGACGGTCTGTGCGCTGATTTTGCCATCAGCCGGATTATAGAGGTAAATCATGGAATGCCCGTCCTTTTGGAAGAGTGCGCCTTCGGGAACGGATGCATAATGATCTTTCCCCGCCGGATAGGAAATGGTGACCATGGTATTCATGCCTGAAGAAGGCATCGGTTTGCCTTTCAGATCAGTCAGTTGTAACCGCATGGTATAGAGTTGGTTGGCATTGGCCTTGGGAGTGACATAGATCAGTTTCAGATCGAAGACTTCACCCGGATAGACATCGAACGTGCACGTATAGTTAGTAAAGTCCTTATATTTGATATAATCCACAGCCGGTAAATTTATCTCAACCTCCGGAGCAGTGCTGCTGATGATGGAAAGCACCGGCATGCCTGCCGAGACAGATTCGTATTCCTTGAACAGGTGCTTGTGCACATAGCCGTCGAAAGGTGCATACAAGCGGGTATAACCCAATTCGTCCTTATGGTTTTTATATTTGGCTTCGATCTGCTGCAAACCGTACACGGCCTTGTCGTAATTATTCGGCGTCGTGCCTTGGTCCTTATAGAGGGCGATGACTCTCTCAGCTTCCGCCTTCACCTGTTTGTACTCGGCTTCGGTGGCTTGCAACTGGACTTTATAGTCGGTCGGATCCAACTCCGCAAGTAATTCCCCCTTGCGGATATGCTCCCCTTCTCCAGCTAAGATTTTCTTGATGGTGCCGGGTACACGGAAGGCGATATTAATATCTTCGGACGATTTAACCCTCCCCGGGAATTGCAAACTAACCTGTGCATCGGTAAATCTCAATGTGTCTATTTTGACGGTGTATTTACTTTCTTTTTCAGATGTTCTTCCGGAACAGGAAAAAAAGAACAGGACAGACACGAACCCCAAAAATAAATTGAATTGTTTCATATATCATTTCTATCATTAATATCAGACGCAAAAGTAGTTTCATTCTTCTCACCGCAAAAGTCCTATTGTATCCAGATATTGTTCTATTTGTCGTATTTTAATCCAATATAGGTCATTCATCTCTTATTTTTTACTATTTAAGGTACATTTATGGCAAAAACAAGACATTAAAAATAGAACAACTTCCTATTATAAGAGAACATTCCTTTCAAAAAATAGTTTAATTATTACAAGTAAAACAAGAAGAAAAGGGCTTTTTATATTTATAGGGTGATTACACACCTTTTTTTAACAAAAAACGGGAAGACGTTGTGACGTCTTCCCGTAAATTACATAAATACCGGATATATAGAATTAATATCTTCCTCCGTTATATCCACCACCGTTTCCACCACGGCTATAACCGCCACGGCTTCCGCCACCACTGCTTCTTTCAGTACGTGGGCGAGCAACATTTACGCTGATTGATTTTCCTTCAAATTCAGTTTCATTTAACTCGTCGATAGCTTTCTGACCTTCTGCATCGTCAGGCATTTCTACAAAGCCAAAACCGCGTGAACGACCGGTTTCTCTGTCCATAATAACATTGGCAGAAGTTACTTCTCCGTAACCTGCGAATAATTCCTGTAAGCTCTCACCTGTTGTGCTGTAGCTCAAATGTGAAACATAAATGTTCATCTACTTTTTGTTTTACTTAAAAATTAATAATCAAAAAAACTATTTATAATAAAAATCAATTCTTCTTTCTATTTTGATAATGCGATTTTAACCGCATTCATTCCTTTCATTCCCCGTTCCAATTCAAAAGTAACCATATTACCTTCGGTGATGGATTCCGGTGCGTTGCTGATGTGAAAGAAATATTTCTCAACGCTATTCACATCTTTGATAAAGCCAAATCCTTTATCCGGATTAAAATATTCCACCCGTCCTCTCAACGGTACATCTTCCACTTCTTCTTTCTTTGGTACAGATACTTCTATCTGCTCGAGCTTTACTTCATGCTTCTTTGTGGGATCTGGTGGAGTGTCGGTAATACGTCCGTTTTCATCCACATAGGCAATCATATCATCAAATGATTTACCACCACTGCTTTTACGCTCTTCTTTCCGTTGCTTCTTTTCCAGTTTTTTACTCTTTTTTCTCTTTTCTAATTCTTTTTTGTTAAATGATATAGCCATTAAATTATATTGTTTATAGAGTTGAATTCATTGACATGGGGACAGAAGCCGTACGAAGTTTTTTACCCGTCAATTTCTGTATATCCCTGACCATGCCCTGCTCTTCCTGCGAACAGAATGTAAGCGCTATTCCGGTATGTCCTGCACGCCCCGTACGTCCGATACGGTGTACATAGGTCTCTGCCACATCAGGCATATCGTAATTGATGACAAGGTCCAAATTCGCAATATCAATTCCTCTTGCGGCAATATCGGTAGCTATGATGACGCGTGTTTTACCGGACTTAAAGTTAGTCAGCGCACGCTGTCTTGCATTTTGAGTTTTATTCCCATGAATCGCTTCGCAGAAAATACCTTTCTTATTTAATGTACGCGCAATGCCATCGGCACGATGCTTCGTACGTGAAAAAACAAGTACGGACTTCTGGGCGTCTTTTTCCAGAAGATCAACGAGTAAATTGTTTTTCTGCGGTTTTTCCACATAGTATAGACGTTGTTCGATGGTATCCACCACTGACGAAACAGGGGCGACTTCCACCTTTGAAGGATTATGTAGAATCGTCTTGGACAAGCTGGCTATGGAAGCCGGCATTGTAGCCGAGAAAAACAACGTTTGTTTCTGCCGGGGAAGAAGTGGCAGGATTCTTTTTATATCGTGAATAAAGCCCATATCGAGCATACGGTCGGCTTCGTCCAATACAAAGTGCCGGATATGATCGAGGGAAATGTAATTCTGACTAATCAAATCGAGTAAACGTCCCGGTGTAGCCACCAGAATATCAACACCTCTTCTTAACTCTTCAACCTGCGACCGTTGGTTGACGCCTCCGAAAATAACCGTATGCCGCACATGGGTATACTTGGCATAATCGGTGAAGCATTCATCAATCTGAATAGCAAGTTCACGTGTCGGAGTAAGGATTAATGCTTTAATGTCACGTTGACGGCTTTTGGTATCCGGTCCGTCAAGTTGTTGTAGAATAGGAATTGCGAATGCTGCGGTCTTACCGGTACCGGTTTGTGCTATTCCTAGCAAATCTTGTCCCCCCAATGCAATAGGTATTGCTTTCTCCTGTATCGGAGTGGGATTAATATACTTCTTATCGACCAAAGCCTTCAATATCGAATCTGAAATATGTAATTCTTTAAATGTCATTTTTACTATTTAAAAGTTTCATTAATACAACTAAAAGCACTTTACAAATCATGTAAGCACCTCTGCGCTGGATTAATCTAAACAAAGAAATTGATTTTGATGTCGATTTGACGATGAGAAGCCCGGCCTGACAACGGCGGAACAAAGCATTGTTAAAATAGATTCAATAATAAATCCTGTTGTTCTGGTGCAAAGATAAGAAAGTTATTTGAATATGAGCCTTTTTATTGTAGAAAAATAAAATATTTTCAGTAAAAGAGCGGAATAAAGCCTAAAACAGACTTTATCCGCTCTTTTTACCGCATCATATGAGATGGTAGTCACCGGAATGTAACACGAAGGTTATTTGAACTTGAGTGCCATGGTGACCAAATGTGATTTTAGTCCGTTGCTACGACTATAGTAACCGTATCTCAACTCGAGTGTATTGAGCGATTTGATGCCCAGAAGTCCCTTGGCGGACAGGATACGGAAGTTGGCCCCGAACATGTTGCTAGTGAATTTGGACAAATCGTAATCGCTGGTATAATAGTCTTCATGGTCGGATAAGAGGTGTTCACCCTTGGGTTTGAAATAGTCCACCCCGTTTTGACTGTAGAAGCGGTAGTACGGGGCAATGGACACGAAAGGAGTGATTTTATAGGGGATCTCCAATTCGGCGGTATGAGCCCTCAGTTTCCAGCTATCGGCATAATAACGGTAGAAAGTACGCAGGATGATACGGTCGCTTAAAAAATAGTTGGCTCGCACGCCGATAGGCAGTTTAAAGCGGTGATCGGGCAGCTTTTCGGAATAAAAGGGGTGTTGCGAATCGGGATGATCGCCAAAATAGACCCGCTGGTAGGCCGTACCCAACTGTCCGCTCTGGTAACCGATGTCCGCCAGTAAGGAGACTTGCAGGCCTTTATTAATCACTTGCGTGACTCCCAAAGCCAGATTGTATGAATTGCGCGGTGCGCTCTCACCTTGCTTATATTTGAAATTGTTATTGTCCTGCCCTCTCAATTCGACGGGTAGAATGATTTTCCAGGTATCGAGAAAGACGGATGCTTTGGCCGAGAACTCCCGGTTACCGTCCTTTGTCGCCTTGGAATAGAGTACATTGCCACCGAAAGAGGTATAATCGAACTCTTTGGAAAAAGACAATCCCCCACCAAGCGAATAGTTACGTTTGGTGTTTTCAAAGAGATAGTTGGCCGAAGGATACACACGTACATCACCACTTGATGCGGAAGATATGGTGTTCGGATCTATTTTATCAGAAGAAGCCGAACTGTAGACATCCACCCCCAATTCAAAATTCAGGATATGTTTGTTGAAGTTCTTATCCGATTTACTCAGTTGCAAATCAATGGAGTTGCCGGAATCGTTCAGGCGTTCATTTCCAACGCCTCCCGTCACGGCGGAGTTGTTGCCATCCTGATGATAATAGCTGGTCACAAAGTTGACTTCGTCTATTTTCAGTTTGCCGGAATCCGTGCTCCCGCTCTGCGCTTTTGCCACATTCATAAAAAACAGGAAAGTGGCGACTGACATAATTATTTTTTTCATTTTTCGCGATCTTATTAGTTACAACCACAACCGCCACCGGTCTTTCCGCCATTACCGCCCGAAGCGCCTTCACGATAGATCAGAAAATTATTCTGATATTTCTCAATGGGGCGGCTGGACAGAATCATCTCCGCATCATTGAGTTTTGATTTCTGATAGGGTTTCACACTGGCGCATGATTCCATCATCAGAAGCGTACCACACACGCTGATCATTAAGATTAAATACTTCATCATTTCAAATTAATGTTATTGGATACATAAAGCTTATTGGCATCGTCCACCAAAATGCATTCGATGCCATTGAGCTGGTTAATAAAACGGAGCCCTTCGGTCACTCCCATAATGGAGATTGGAGTGGCCATGGCATCGGCCAATTCGGCATTGCTCGTGATGACCGTGACGCTCTTTATTCCTTTTATAGGATAGCCTGTTTTGGGATTGATGGTATGGGAATAGAGTTGATTGCCGATTTTAATAAACTTCTCGTAATTGCCCGAAGTCGCCACTGATTTATCGGTCAGACTGAGGGTGGAGAAGTAACTTTGTTTCAAGTCGGGATTGGCAATGCCAATGGTCCACGGAGAACCGTCTTCCTGACATCCCCATACATTGAGGTCGCCGGATGCACTGACAATGCCGTTCTTTACTCCCGACTGAAGCATAACTTGTTTGGCACGGTCGGCGGCATAGCCTTTCCCGATTCCTCCGAAACCGATACGCATACCTTTATTCTTCAGAAAAACGGTTTTGGTCTCATGATCGAGAATAATATTGTGGTAATCGATGAGGTGAACGGCTTTCTTGGCTTTATGCCGGTCCGGCAGTTGGGTCATGGACTTATTAAAATTCCAAAAGTCTTTATCGAGCGAACCATACGAAAGGTCGAAATAGCCATGGGTGAGTGTGGATATCTTTTGTGCCCGGAACACCAAGTCATAAAATTCATCCGGTACAACCACCGGCTGAATACCGGCTTTCCGGTTGACTTCATTGGTCACACTGTCATCACTGAAGGTGGTCAACAGTTTTTCAATCCGCTTGACTTCATTGATGCCGGATGCGATTTGCTCATTTCCCTGCTCTTCGTTCTCGCAAACCACGGAGAACTCGAAGATATTGCCCATAAGCTTCGTTTGAACCTTTGCCAGAGCCATATTTCACTACTTTATATAGCCATTGATTGTGGATACGTAATCTGCCACCGACAGTTTCTTATCATATCCGCTCCAGGTATGTAGGGTCTTGCCATCGGCATCTAGTAAGACCATATAAGGAAATTCACCTTTAGGATTGTACTGTTCCGCAAGCTTATCGTTTTGTTGCTGCAATTCCGCAGAGAGTTGGTGTTTCTTTTGCCGCGGAAAATCGGCTAGCAGCAGAACGAGCTTCTGATTGGCGAAAGCTACAAATGCGGGATCGTCTATAATCACCTTTTGAAGTTGGATACATGGGGCGCACCAGTCGGACCCCGAGAATTTAAGCAGGATGAGTTTATTTTCCTTTTTAGCCGAAGCTTCAGCCTTATCCAAGCGAGGAACTTGCCCCAAAGCACCCGTAGCCACCGCTACAAGCGCAATCATTAGCGCTATTTTCCTAATCATTGTTTCTGTTTTCTAATTATGATTTGACCGGCAACCGGTAGATGCAACAGACATTCACCGGCTGATAGGAGAATAACATCATAAATCTATTTTTTGTTCTGTTACCAGTGCCAGCTGAAACCGAAGGTATAGGTCCACTCACCGAAAAAGAAGTGTTGGCTGGCTTTGTCGGAGCTGCTTTTGGTGGTAC
The DNA here is from genome assembly GCA_965140335.1 of uncultured Bacteroides sp. Lineage (GTDB taxonomy): Bacteria > Bacteroidota > Bacteroidia > Bacteroidales > Bacteroidaceae > Bacteroides. The sequence continues at coordinate 527,919 of OZ223190.1, read as the reverse complement.
GTATGCCGGGCATATTGATATATCCCTCCTTGAGTTCGGAACGGAGGAAGAAGAGGTTCCACAACAAGATATCGACACCTGCCTTGGCGCTCAATCCGAAACCGGAGATATGAAAGGCGTCATGGCGGTCCTCCCCCATTAACATGGCATTGGTCTTGGGCATGAGAACACCGGCGCCTCCGCCAAGTAATCCGTTGATTTTGAGAATGCCCCGCTGGTAGTAGTTTTTATAGAATTCCACTTCGGAGTTGATATAATTCAGTCCGTCAGTATGTTCAAAAGTAAGAAAGTCTTCGGTGAGTTTAATGGCGCCGTCATTAATTCGGTCTTGAAACTGGGAACGTACGCGCCCGTCAATATCCACCGTCTGATTCTGGTCCATCACATACTTCATGTGATCCACGCCGATGGTAATGGCTACATTATCTTTAATAAAGTAACCGAGACGAAAGTTGGTTTGGGGAATGGTAACCCTATCGAACTGGAAATAGTTGTGATAGCTGAATGTTGAGGGCTTGTCGGATGATTTTACTTCATGCAAGGTAAAGTTATAGTCCCTTCCCTTGAAGTGAATGTCGGAATTGGTATATGCTCCCCTGTTCCACCCCCAGAACGCATAAAACGTACCTTTTTTATATGCCGGTTCGGATTGCGCAAAGACTTGTGTACCCACCAGGAGTAAACATGCCGTCACGAATAATTGCTTCATCATAATTTTTCTTCTTTTTAGTTCGATAAAATATCAGACAAGAACGTGCTCCATATTTGGCTGTATCTGGATACAGCTACCGGAGCCGTTCTCGTTTTTTTGTATTTTAACAAAAAAGAAGATAAATTTGTTCAAGCAATAAGTAGGTAGAAAGCTACTCTCCCCGTTTAAAGTCAGCGGGGAAATTAACCTCATTAATGATTTTATCGCCTTTAAGGACTTCCCACGTTTTAAAGGAGCGCTCTCCTTCGGTCAGTTCGATGACACGGGCGCCGTTGCCACCGGGGATATCGTGATAAACCGTGTTACCACCGGTGAAACGGCCATAGCACAAAAGAATGCCTTTCCAATAGGCTACGTAATCGTTGACGTGATCATGTCCGACGAAGGTAGCCATCACATCGCCGGCGTTCAGCATAGCAGCAAACAATCCGGTATTGATCTGCGGAGAGCAGGCTTTTTCCTTACGAGTCCCCATGAGCTGTGCATTTTCATCTTGCGCCGCTTCATTATATTCCGGGAAAGGAATGTGGAAAAAGGCCAACGCAGGGAGTGGTTGTCCACCGTTGCCTGTGGTGAAGGCGGCACTATTCTTAAGATACCAATCTACTTGATCGGGCTTGATCCAATCGTATCCTTTAACTTGCGGCAGGTGAGAATAGGCGTGACTGTCAAAGACATATAGAATAAATGCATTCTTTTTACCATCGGATGATTTCAGGGGCAGAATATAGTTGGTTACTCCCGAGAGCCCTTTAACGGTACTGGTCAGGTTACCGGACTTATTTTTAATATGATCATACAATTGTTTGCGCGTCATATCCTGTTCGTCATCATGATTTCCAAAAGTAACGGCAAACGGAAGATGACGTGAGATGACCGGTTCCAAAGCTTTGTCCAATGCTTCGGCAGCAGGCTTACCAAAGACAAGATCTCCGGTATAAACCACTAGGTCGGGCTTTTCAGCATCTAGCACCTCTCCCATTCTTTCAGCAGCTTCCTGCGAAGCCGGATTGGAAGGTACCCAATGGACATCGGTAAATTGGACGATTTTAAACTTTTTGTTTGTATTGAACTTCAATGCTGTTTGCTGCGCACTCAACGGCAACAGTCCGCCACAGCATAAAAACAGGGTATATCCCCAGATTTTCAGTCTATTCATTTTTTCTCTCTTAACTATTGGTTCTACAATTGTTTTTCCGGAGCCGGAGATTGGAGTATGAACTTAATCAATTGTCAAATCGGGGCGTGCTCTAGAACTGCCGAAAGATACAATTTTTAGCATCAAATCCATAGGTTAAACCCGCATTTAGTTCTTCAAATACTGCATTTTTCATTTGAATATTGCATTTTATTTTCAGTTCAAAACAGGAGATTCCATCAGCCACGAAGATGCAGACATAAAAAAACCGGTTATAGACCCGCATTGAATATTGGTCTGTAACCGGTTGGTATCAGAATAGTCTCCCTTTATTTATTCGGAGTATCCCATTTTTTGGTATCGTTGCAATAGATGTTCACGGTTTGGTCACCGACTTGAATACGGAAATCTCCTTTCTCGAGAATCCACTTACCGTCATAACCGACAAAAGCCAAATCGGAGGCTTTCACTTTTAAAGTGACGGTTTTGCTTTCTCCCGGTTCCAGATTCACTTTCTCGAAAGCACGGAGACGACGGTTGTCAGGAGTAAGAGAAGCAACCAGATCGCTACTGAACAGCAGAACGCTCTCTTTACCGGCACGGGTACCGGTATTACGGACATCAACGGTAAATGTAAGCAGATCACCGGAGGTAAATCGGGACTTATCGACTTTAAGGTTACTATAAGCAAAGGTGGTATAGCTCAGCCCGTAGCCGAACGCCCATTGTACAGACATGACGGCATCATAGTCATAAGCGCCTTGCATCTTTTCCATATTTTCACAAGGTTTATAATCATAAGTCACCAGGGAATTGATGTACTTGGGATAAGTGTACGGCATCTTACCGCTGAAATTAGCATCACCCGCAAGGAGATTGGCTAACGCATCCCCCCCATAATTGCCCGGAAGCATGATATTAACAACCACCTTAGCCAGAGGTTCTATTTCATTTATGATGCGCGGACGACCTTCGTTCAAGACCAAAATAACAGGTTTTCCCGTGGCTGCAAGGGCTTTCACCAAATTGATCTGATTATCGGAAAGCGACAAATCCGTCAAATTACCGGGCGTTTCGCAATAGGAGTTTTCACCGATACATGCCACAATATAATCGACATTAGCGGCGGCAGCTACGGCTTTCTCTATCTCGGGAGTGTTTTCTTCCCAATAGGCTCCCCCCTGCTTGTAAGTCACACCCGGAACATACACAATGTTACCGGTACCGAACTTGTTTGTAAATGCTTCGAGAATGGTATTGTAAGCAGTCGCACATTCGTCGGCCTTATCGCCTTGCCAGGAGTAAGACCAACCTCCATTGAGCGTACGCATGGAATTAGCATTGGGACCGGTGATCAACAGTTTTTTACCGGAAGCCAAGGGTAGGATGTGGTCTGTGTTCTTCAACAGCACCAACGATTCTTCCGCAGCTTGAAGTGCCACGGCAGCATGTTGTTCGCTTCCGAACAAAGGAAAATCCTGGTGTTTGTAATCGGGCGTGTCAAAAAGTCCCAAACGATATTTCATACGCAAGATACGGCGCACGGCATCGTCAATACGACTCATCGGCACTTCCCCTTCTTGTGCAAGCTCTTTGAGATCGGTACAGAAGTTCACATCATACGGATCCATGGACATGTCAATTCCGGCATTAATCGCTATCTTTATCGCTTCCTTCTTATTGGCGGCAATCTTATCCCGTTTATAGAGATTATCAATATCCGCCCAGTCGGTTACCACAACCCCGTCCCAGTTGAGGTCTTTCTTCAGCCACTTTGTCAACAGTTCATAATTGGCATGAAAAGGCAATCCGTTGTTCATAGCCGAATTGACCATAACGGACAAAGCACCGGCTTTGATAGCCTCCAAGAACGGAGCAAAGTGTTTTTCACGCATATCCTGCACAGTAATAGAGGATGGCGTGCGATCTTTACCGGAAACCGGAACTCCATATCCCATATAATGTTTCAGACAGGCGGCGACGTGTTCCTTTCCGATATGATTAGGATCATTCCCTTGAAAGCCCAACACAGCCTCGCGCCCCATCTGGGCATTGACATAAGCATCTTCCCCATAGTTCTCCCACATACGAGGCCAACGGGGATCACGCCCCAAATCAATGACCGGAGCATATGTCCATGGAATACTCCCGGCTTTGGTTTCATAGGCGGAGATACGGGCTTCTTCACGAACCAACGTACGATTGAAGGCCGCTCCCATATTGATTCCCTGCGGAAAGAAAGTTCCTCCCAAAGTATAGGTTGTTCCATGTATCTGGTCCACCCCATAAATACAAGGTATACCAATCTCTTTCATGGATTTTTCCTGAATCTTCCGGATGATTTCCTCCCACTTCTCTTTAGATTGAGCCACACCGGCCGGCACATTCAAGATGGAACCGACTTTATACTTTCCAATAACCTTATCCAGCATGGCTTCATCCAACTGAAAACCTTTCCGATTTTCAACAGCTTGAATCGCCTGATAGATATTCATCATCACCTCTTTCGAAGGCATTCCGGCGGAAAGATCAAACTGCTTTTCCAATTGATATTTTTTAAGGATATTCTTAAGATCATCCACTTTAAAATTCTGAGGATCAATTCCGGCAAAAGGATTGGTTCGCTTGGCAATGACATCGATGGAGAGCTCGGTCATCTGACCGATCTTTTCATCAAGAGTCATTTTCTTCATCAAAGCATCCACCTTCTGCTCAATATTCTGATCTTCGGGGATAGCTGGCTTCACAGCATTTTGCGCTGAAGCAGCCAGCATAGTGCCGGCTGCTACCAGTGAAAAAAGGATTCTTTTCATGGTTATCATTATAAATGTTAGTTTATTGGTCAATGGACAAATATAAGCATAAATTATTATAAATTGAAAGAACCGATTACTTTCTCAACAATTTTATCTGTCGTTTTAAATTCAGAATGTCATGCATTTTTTTCGATGAACTGGCGACGTTTACCTCCTTCACCGCTCTTATATCACGGGAAGATGCTGCAATCATAAATTTGTAGGTTCCCGAGTCCGTCACCCAAGCCGAAGCCTGTTCATCAAACGAGGCCAAATCGGAGATATTGACGTTTAAAGTGACCTGTTCCATTTCACCCGGCTTCAATTCCCGTGTTTTGGTAAACGCTTTCAACTCTTTTTCCGGTTTAGGAAAACGAGCATTAAAAGGCGCCGCCACATAGAGTTGAACCACTTCCTTACCGGCTACATCACCGGTATTCGTCACCTCCAACGTAACGTTGAAGGTCACATTCGTCTCCTTCACCACCGGATTGGAATATGTAAAGGTGGTATATGACAAGCCATATCCGAAAGGATAGGAAACGGACTTCCCAAAACTATCAAAATAACGATACCCCACATAAATATCCTCTTCGTAATCAGTATAATCCCAAAGGCGGACTTGTTCTTTGTTCTTTCTATGCTGTGTAAAATCCATGCTACTCGCAGCACCATCCATGGGGAAATTAGCCGATGAAGCCACGTCTTCCAGCTTTTCGGGGAAAGTCATGGTTAGTTTGCCCGAAGGAGAGACTTTTCCACTCAATAGGTCAACAACACTATTACCTCCCTCCTGTCCGGCTTGCCATGCTAAGAGAATGGCATCGGGTTCATTTTTCCAGGAAGCGGTTTCTATAGCGCCGCCGATATTCAAAACTACAATCACCTTTTTGCCGACTGCATGGAATGCCTTGCAAATGTTTTTCAACATTTGCTGTTCTTCTTCCGTCAAATTAAAATCAGCGGGAGTACGATCAAGAAACTCACCGGATGTGCGCCCCAGAGTAACCAAGGCTATATCTGATTTTTGGACCTGTTCCTTTAATAAATCAGAAGTGAGTTTCATCTCCACGGGGCGGGGAAGCGACATAAACATCGCCATCTTACCTTTTTTAGGTGCATTCCGTTTATTTTCCTCAGCAATATAGCTGGTATACACTGCTTTCAGATCATCACTCACCTGATAGCCTGCATTCTTCAACCCATCCAACAGGGAGATGGTATACGCACGGTTCACATTACCCGAGCCGGTACCGCCTGCAATGAAATCATAAGAAGTACAGCCAAACAAGGCCACATTCTTTATGCCGGAACCTATAGGCAATATCTTCTTCTCATTTTTCAGCAACACCATGCCTTCCGTAGCCGAACGGCGGGTAATTGCAGCATGTGACTTCAGATCGGGCTTGTCGGAATATTGATATCCCCTAAAACGCGGTGTACGGAGAATCATTTCCAAGGTACGCTTTACGTTTCGATTCAATAGATCCTCTTTCAGTTTACCCTGTTTCACTCCATTCACTATGGCTTCATACTGATTGTCCGTGCCTGGCTGTAACATATCATTTCCTGCTATCATTTGAGCCACGGCATCTTTTCCTCCAAACCAATCGGTCATCACCATTCCCTTAAATCCCCATTCATCACGAAGAACTGTAGTCAGTAATTCCTTATTTTCGGAGGTATAAGTTCCATTCAAATAATTGTAAGAAGACATCACCGTCCATGGAGCGGATTTCCCGACTGCTATTCCAAACCCTTTCAGATAGATTTCCCGCAAAGCCCGCGGCGTGACATGCGCATCGTTACCCATACGGTTGCTTTCCTGATTGTTCACAGCAAAATGTTTGATTGAGGTCCCCACCCCATTACTCTGTACGCCATTAACATAAGCTGCGGCTATTTCACCGGAAACCACCGGATCTTCCGAATAATATTCAAAGTTGCGCCCGCAGAGAGGGTTGCGCTGTATATTCAGCGCCGGTCCTAATAGAACATCCACACCGTATTCCAAAACTTCATCACCGATAGCTGCACCGACTTCTTTTACCAGTTGCTGATTCCAGGTGGAAGCTAGCAGTGTGCCAATAGGAAAATGCGTACAATAATAAGTAGCACTATCCCCTTTTCGCGTCGGATTGATACGAAGTCCGGCCGGTCCGTCGGCCAAGACAACCGACGGAATACCCAGACGCGAGATAGGATAGGTCGTGCCCGCAGCTCCCGGTACCAAATCATGGGTTTCACCTACGACAGCACTATCGCCTGAAAATCCGGACATTCCCCGACCTACGACTAAATGCGCTTTTTCTTCCAAAGTCATAGCATCCACCACTTCATCAACGGAGGCCTTACCTAACTGAGGAAGCTTCGGACCACATGCAACCAAAGTCCCGGCAAGAAGCGCCACACTAAGAATTTGTTTCTTCATGAACAAAAATTTAAAGGTTATTTAAACAACAAAGGAGTGAACTCTGTAAGATAAATACGCCAATTCTTCCAGATATGGCCACCATCGGTCTCATAATAGGTATATTTGTATCCGTCTTTATCCAATAATTTACGAAAGTCTTCATTTGCTTTATAAAGGAAATCAGACTTACCTATACCAATCCAGTATAAAGCAGGATTCTTACTAAACTGCACTTTTAACTTTCCTTCCAGATTGTCATAGATAGGCGCCTGTACCGATTTATCCGGCATAATTGCAGCGGAAAACAGACCGACATAGTCGAACATATCCGGAAATTCATTCGAAATATGCAGAGAATGGAAACCACCCATGGACAAACCGGCAATGGCCCGTCCCGATTTACGTTTCACCGTACGGTATGTAGAGTCAACAAACTTCACAACATCAGGAAAAGCCATTTCAAAAGAACCCTCCATTGTTTTGGGCATTTGCATACTTGGAGGCAACATACCTAATGAAGATTCACCCGGAGCAGCTTCCTGTGAAGCATTCCCATTAGTCATGACCACAATCATTGGTTTCGCTTTGCCTTGTGCAATCAGGTTATCCAGAATCTGCGCGGCACGACCAAGCGCAATCCAAGCTTCCTCGTCTCCCCCCATGCCATGCAATAAATAAAATACAGGATAATTCTCACCACTGGTTTCATAACCGGCAGGTGTGTAAACGGTCATACGACGGGTCATTTTCAGTGTAGGACTATTATACCAAACACGCGATACCGTACCATGAGGCACTTCATTAACTTTATATAAGTCGGCACGCCCACCGCCGATCAAAAAGACATTTGTCACCGATGATACATCACGAATCATGTAGACATTACTCGGATCAGTAATTTTTAAACCATCCACCAAAAAGGAATAGCTATAAAGCTCTGGCATCAAAGGTTCGGGAGTGGTATATGTCCACACCCCATCCGAACCTTTTGTCATATCCGCAGCTCCCGGTCCATCAAAATCACCAAATGGAGTTTTCATCTTTTTTGTAGGTAAGAAATCACCGGTGACCTCTACTTTCCCGGCATTAGGTGCCTTCAAGCGAAAAGTAACCGTGTTATTATCATGAATTTCAGGAGACACAATGGGTGAACCACCCCAAAGAGCCTGCTGTGCAAAGGATGTTGCACAGACCAATAAAAGAGCAAATAAAGTCGTTAATTTTTTCATACTTTTATTTAATTATTAATTAGTTGATGGCAAGTGTCACCGGACAGCTTACCAATTTTCATTTTGATGCATATTAGGATTAACTAACAATTCCTTAGCCGGAATAGGCAATAGCTTGTTCTTCTCTTTAAATCCATAAGAGGTATTATGATTTTGAAATTGAACTCCCTGGCTGGTAAAACTAGGTATATCTTTTCCTTGCCCCGCCATCACAGTAGAGGCATCTCCCCAACGGATTAAATCTTGATAACGCACACTCTCCAAACAAAGTTCCAAACGCTTTTCTTTTTTTACATCATCCAGAGTAACCGTTGCTAAAAGAGGTAACTTGGCGCGACTGCGAACCTCATTAATATAAGCCAACGCCTTTACCTGACTGACATTACCCTGAATATGCGCCTCAGCAGCCATCAGTAAAACTTCAGCATAACGCATCACCCGTAAATTGGTGTATTGCAAAGATTGGAACGCAGGGAAATTTTGTACACAATCGGCTATTAACGGACGGTTTTTCCACATAAAATAGCCTTCATTTCCATATAAATAAGCACCATTTTGCATGGCTATTCCAACTTGCTTCATCTGTTCATAGGTGCGCATAGTGCAGTTTAAACGATAGCCATCCTTTCCTTCCATAGCAACAAAAGCATTATATAAATCTTCACGCGGATTAGCAAAGCCATAGGTACCGGTTGCAATATAGGCCTTGGCCTCACTACTATAACTCAACTTATCTGTACGCCAGCCCTGCATGATATGCAACATAGTAAAAGTGTTCCATATTTGTTCTGGATCATTACGCATTTGTATTTCCAACATGGATTCGCAACTATTATCTGCTACAGCATGAAGTAAATAATCATATCCCCCTTGATATAAGTCATACTTTTGAGATTCTATCACTTGATCGAGAGTAGCTGCCGCTTCCGCATACTTTCCTTGAAACAGCTGCGCTTTCCCCAAATAGGCCTGAGCAACTTCTTTTGTAACCTTGATTCCCGTCTCCTGATCATTCACATTCGTTTTAGAAGGAAGTGCGCCGGAATCAATAGCATCATTCAAGTCCCGTTCAATAAAAGCCCATGTGGCTTCAGGAGTTCCATTGCCCTGACGATATTCTGAAGGCTCTAACAAATGGTCAATTATAGGAGCTGTACCAAACATTGTGACTAGCTCAAAATGGGCCCATGCCCGGAAAAACTTAGCCTCGGCAACAGCATCCTTCTTCACGTCGGTATCGGCATCAATCTTATCTATAATTAGGTTGGCACTATAAATCACCAAATACAACCCGGAATACAAACTTTCAATCATCGAATGATCCGTGCCAAAAGTGTATTCATTCAATTGTTCCATAGCAGCATTATCACCACGGGAACCTCCACCGCACCAAATATCATCGGAAAGCATGTTTTTAGTAAAAAACCAATTAAAATACTGACTACGCCAGTTGACATACAAATTTGCTGAAGCTTGTAAAGCATCATTATCTGTTTGATAAAAATCATTCTCCGAACCCAAGTTGCCATTTTTAGGTATATCCAAGCGTTCTTCACAGCTGGTGCTCAAGATCGAAAATAGCCCTAGCAATAAGATATAAATATATTTTGTTTTCATACTATTTATCATTTAAGGTGAATTAAAATTCAATGTTCAAGCCAAACACAACTTTCTTGGAAGAAGGGTATGCGCCTTTATCCACTCCCATACCTGAAGTAGTACTTGCAGCCGCTTCAGGATCGAATCCGGGATAACTTGTAAAGGTGATAAAATCATCCAAAGAACCATAAATCCGGAGATTATTCACAAAAATCTTCTTCAGCCATTGTTTTGGAAAAGTATAACCCAACTGTATTTGCTTAATCTTGAAATAAGAACCATCATAGACCAATGCATCGGACAACTGGTACCGATCCATCAGAGTAGCACCTGCACGGGGCTTTGCACCGGATGTATTATCTGATGTCCAGCGATCATCATAAAACACCTTTTTTAATTTGTTAGAGGCTGCGTAATCAGGACGATTGATACAATTGAAGATATCATTTCCCTGTGAACCTGTACCAAATACAGTCAGATCAAAACCTTTCCAGGCAGCAGTCAGTGTAATGCCATAAGTAAAATCAGGTATAGCATCACCAATATCAGTCATATCCCCATCTGAAAGACCACCACTCTTATCTAGATCAGCAAACGTAGGCTCACCGGTAGCAGAATCAACTCCTGCGAACTTATAGCCTCGAAAATAGTAAACAGGATGTCCTTCTTCAAAGTAAGTTACATAATTGGTGTGAAACTTAGTTCCTTCAATGCGGGTAATTGACGGATCAATATAAGTGACTTTGTTTTTTAACGTCGCCAAATTGGCCCGGACACTATAATTAAAAGTACCTACATGGTCCCTCCAACCTAATTCAAATTCCCAGCCCTTATTGCTAACATCACCCGCATTCATAGGTGAAGTACTGCCACCTACAGCCAGAGAAGGAGTCGTGTTCCAAACTAGCAGATCTTTAGTTTTCTTATTGAAATAGTCCAGACTAAAAGTCAAACGATCACGCAAAAGACGTGCATCAAAACCAATATTGATCTGCTCGGATGTTTCCCATTTCAATTCATCGTTACCCATCGTGGAAGGAGTGGCACCTGCAATATAAGAATTTTCCAAAGTGAAAGGGTAAATACCATTCGAGCTCATATCAGTACTATAAGGATAACCACTCAAAGCAGAAAGACTACCATTTTGTCCCCAACTTGCACGTAATTTCAAACTGTTTATTTGATTTTTTAAAGGTTCAAAAAAGCTTTCTTCGGAGACCGTCCACCCCACCGAGACTGCCGGAAAGTATCCCCAGCGGTTTGTTAAAGGTAATTGGGAAAGATCGGCGGCATCCGCACGAAGCGAGGCTTGAAGCATATATTTCCCTGCATAATCGTATCCTATACGACCGAAATAAGACATTTTAGCTGAACGAGTTTTCTCGCCTTCTACAGCCTTAGTTGCTGAAGCTGAGCCATAATTCAAATAATAGAACAAAGGATCATTTTTCTTCACGGCATCCTCACCATTTGCAGATAGGCTACCTTTTGCATAATCGTAAGTCGACTCCTGGTATGACATACCTACCATAGCCGAAATCGTATGAAGATCAAGATGCTTCACATAATTGGCGAAATTCTCCCATTGGTAGTAAATAGTAGTAGACGATTGGGAATTATATTCTACGTAATCGCGACTTTGCACAGCATTACCGTAAAAAGGCAAATTTGTAGTGGAACTCCGCGTACCGGACAAACGATAACCAAAGCGAGAAGTCAGTGTTAAGCCACTGACAGGAGTCAAATCGCCATAGATAGATCCATTCACGTTGAATCCGCTATTCTTACCAATATTGTTGTCACGCATAATCATAGGGTGATACTGTTCATTAGCCAAAAATTTGGACACAGCATAATAATTACCATTTTTATCCTGTAGCAAATGCTTCCCGTCATTTAATGCCGTTAGCATATTCTGGGGAAGATTTTCAGAAGTATAAGTATCGGGAGTCAGCGGATCCAATTGCAAGATGGAAGTGAGCAGGCTACCGTATTCATTATTGGAAGAGACTGTGCGAACATTATATTTTTCAATTTGATTGGTAGTCCCGACTTTCAACCATTTTTTTATCTGATATTCTGCATTAACAGTGGATGTCATACGCTTATAAGTATCAGAATTGCCTTTTACAATACCGTCATTGTCAAGATAGGTCAGAGAAAGGTAATAATTTCCTTTATCACTCCCACCACTAAAAGCAAGATTGTGTTTCTGCATCTGACTCTTTTCAAAAGCTACGTCAGACCACAGCGTACTTGTTGTACCATCCCAATTATCCAATAAGTAATCTTTGGTAAATGTAGAGCCTTCCACCATATAGTTAATGTACTCTTCGGAATTCAACATTTTAGGGATACGCGCTAAAGATTGCACGGTATATTGAACATCATACGTAATTTTTCCATCACCAACCTTACCCTTTTTGGTACTAATAAGAACCACTCCATTACCGGCTTCAGCCCCGTAAATGGCTGCTGATGCTGCATCTTTCAAGACTTCCATAGAAGAGATATCATTAGGATCAAGACCTGAGATATCTGACATGCGAACCCCATCTACCACGTACAAGGGGCTGGAAGCAGCATTGGAAGAATAACCACGTACTCTTATGGTAGGAGAAGACCCCGGAGCAGCGGAAGTTTGAATAACTTGTACGCCTGCCGTTTTACCTTGTAAAGCCTCTTGGGCATTACTAATAGTACGATTCTGCATATCTTCCGCTTTAACTTGGGAAATTGCACCTGTCACAGAACTTTTTTTCTGTACACCATAACCCACAACTACCACTTCATCCAAGGTCTTGGCATCTTCTTTCAGTGTAATGTTCAAACTACCTGCAACGGCCTTTCTCTCTTGTGTCAGATAACCTACATATGAGAATGCAATAGTAGCACCCTCTGCCACAAACAAAGAATAGTTACCGTCAATATCTGTAATGACTCCATTTGAGGTGCCTTTTTCTAAAACACTAACGCCAATCATCGGCTCACCGATATTGTCCACTATTTTCCCGAAGACTTTCACTGGTCCTTGTGCCAATATAAAGGGAATACCAGCAAGGAGGAACAACATAAATGTTGCCAACCTTCTCATTAACTTGTGTCTCATACTTTGTTTCATTAGTTATTAATTAGATTTATTGTTAATAAAAGATTAAAAAGGACGCTCCTGTAATGATAAAAAAGTCTACTTAAAATCCGCGGAGAGGAAAAGCACTCACCAATTCCAACAGCTTTTTATCATGATTATATCTCACTTCACAAGTATTGTTGAAAAACAGAGTAGCGCCCCTCTCAATAGAAAAAGGTTCCCATTTGGGTAAATCTTTTACATTAGGATTTCCTGTTCTGGCAAAGTTTAGCCACGCACTACTCACTTTATCAGCTAATATTTGAGCCTTTTCACCACCTCCGGTCATACTGGCATGGCGAACAACATTATCGAAAACAAAAGGGATATCCATACAATGAGTGCTACGGAATATACCGTCAAGAATGGGAGATTCCCAAGCAAACAGATACATATAAACCGGAGCCCCTCGTTGCGCAACTTTCAGTTTTGCCTGCTCCACCGCACTAGGACGAAAGATCAAATCTATATCAATTAAATCCTTAGACTGATAATCTGGATAAGCTTCTGAAAAAGCTTTTAGAAATTCATCCGTACGATTGCCATATTTCTTTCTCAAAATATCAATAGCCTGATTTTTTGTAATAGTACGCATGGACGGCACATAGGTACTCATTGTAAATTCATGCTGTGTAGTACCAATCAGCATCGGTATGTTTTTGGATTGCGCAGGCGCTTGGGGATCAAAAGGCTGTGTAGGCAAAACATCGCCATCCACTGTAGGCGCCCAACCAAAGATAAAGGAAGAAAGGCCTTCCTTGTCAGCTTCAGCACGTACCTCAGTTATTGCTTTCTCGCCTACTGCAAGTAGTTTTGCATAAGGGACTTTCTGAATTTCATCGATCGTTGAAGAGTTCAGCCCTAGTTCTTTCACTGCGGCAGCACCAATACGACGGGAATACTTCGACTCCATAGTACGCAGCATAGATCCACTTTGCACAATAGCCTTATGGAACAGACCAACGGCGGCGGGTGTAGCAAGTAAAGTGGACACTTTTCCACCGCCACCAGACTGACCGAAAATAGTGACATTATCCTTATCTCCACCAAAAGCACCTATATTCTTATTAACCCATCGGAGTGCAGCTATTAAATCAAGTAAGCCTACATTCCCTGATTTTGCATATTTCTCACCATAGGCTGATAAATCTAAAAAGCCTAAAACATTCAAACGATGATTTAAGCTGACGACAACAACATCGCCTTTTTTCGAGAGATTGGTGCCATCATACGAGGGTAATTCCTGACCAGATCCGGCTGAATAACCTCCACCATGAAGCCATACCATTACAGGACGTTTTTTACCATCATTCAAACCTTTTGTCCAGATGTTTATTCGCAAACAATTTTCATCAGGATAGCCATCATCCCAGTGAAAAGCAAAAGCCTGTTCATCACTATACCATCCCATTCGTTTCCCTTGCGGACAAGTCGGACCATACGCACGGCAACTACGTATTCCTTCCCATTTATCAGGATCAACGGGTGGCATAAAACGTTCAGCCTTGGCATAAGGAATACCTTTATATATATAAACTCCATTTTCAATATACCCACCTACTTTACCGGACTGGGTTTGAGCAATAGCAATCTGCGAAGAAGCGGTAATTTCGCCCGCTTCACCCTGACGAATCTGTTTGCTCGCCGATTCAATGCCTCCACAAGATGCATAAGAAAAGGACATGAATAATAAAGCGAATAGAAGGTGTTTATTCATAATACATATTAGTTTGGTTTTACATTTGCAATATTACCGCATTCTACAATCAATCAATTTCTAATGTATCTAAAAGAGTTATCCGAATATTCAATTCCACTTGTCTATTTGTTCATAGATTATTCTATTTGTTCATAAACTGCTTTATAGCAGAGTTTAGGGCTTATTTTAGCCCTATTTCATGATAAAGATGAAGATAAATACTGTTCTTATAACTATATTTGTATATTCCTTAATCCTAAGTAACAATACTATGCAGAAAATATTTTTCTTTATTTCTCTATTCTCTTATATTACACTTACAGCTTCATGCCAAAGGAACAAAGCTGTAGAGAAACAGCAAGAAGTAGTGGAAAGCCCTACTATCTCCAATAATATATCTAACCAAAAAATTTCATCTTTTGCCGAAGATGCACAAGGACATATATGGATTGGAACTTTTCGGGGATTGAACAAATATAACGTGCATGAATATCACCAGTACTTCTGTACCGACGATTCACTAGACTTACCCGACAATCAAATTCAAGATGTGTTCCGTGACTCGCAAGAACGACTATGGATAGCCACGGTTAATGGGATATGTCAATACACCGATCAAGACAACTTTCAGCGTATACCTATAGATATACCTAATAAGAATGGAGTGCAATTTTTGGAAAATAAAGAAGGAAAAATATTCTTGAATATGGTGGTCCAACTTTGTGTATACAACCCTAAAAGCAAGCGTTTTGAATGCGTAATAAAAAGATTAGATCCACAACGGACATTCAATGGGAAGTGTTTTATTGATAATAGTAATAAGTTATGGGTTGTCAATCCACTGGCTATTCGCTGCTACAACTCATCAACACTCCAATTAAAAGACTCAGTACCGGTTTCACATTATCCTACTTACTCGTACATGCGTGATAACGGTGAATTATGGCTCTGCGGCAATAAATCACTTTCGATATTCGACACACGCAACCGGAGATATAGAGATATTCCGGAAGCCATACGCAAGCATCCGATACTCTCGAAAAGTACTATTGAATACATTCATCCATACGGCGGGAACAGCTTGTTACTTAATACGGAAAAGCACGGAATGTTTCTTTATAACTATATCAAAGGAGTCGTTATTCATCAAGAAGAAAATGGCTTTCCGTTTGAAGTCCCCCGATTCAAAATAAGCAAAATATTTACTGACTCTCAAAAAAATCTATGGATAGGATCAATTGATCAAGGATATGTGGTCCGCTATAATTATAAAGAGCGATTTAATAACAATAATTACTTACGTTCATGCGTAGAAAATAAATCAGTGGTTTCAGTAGCTGTGGACAAAGGAAAACATTTATGGATTGCAACGCTAATGGATGGTCTGTTCATGTATGATCTGACTACTCAGAAAGTAGAAAAGATCGATATGCGAAAAATATTGCCGGAAGAAAAACAAGAGAATATGGAGATCAGACAAATATTTGTAGATAGCAGTGATGCAATATGGATGATCACCTCCCCCCATAAAGTTCTGAAATGTCAATTTCGTAATGGACATCTGCAAACAGAATCCAATAATACGGTTTATTTTCCAATGAGCATTGCCCAAGATGATAACCAGACAATTTGGATCGGAACGGTCAGTGAATATATTTATGCCTTGCGGCAAGGAGAAAACACTTTTAAAGCCCAACAGATTTATCCGATGAATTTTACTTTTATACCAGGTATTTGTCCAATCTCCACTGGGAAGGTTTTAGTCGCAGCTTTCAACCACAAAATGTTACAAATAGATCCTAACTCATGGAAGTCCCAAGAATTGCCAATACCTGAAGAAGATATAAAAACATGTATTCGACGTTCTGTATTTATTCCGACTGTATTGTATGAAGATACGCAAGGAAAAGTTTGGATAGGAACTGTTAGCAATGGATTGCTATGTTATTCTCCTGCCGAAAAGAGAATGCTCCCCGTATCAGGAGCTCCGTGCACAGATATTTCCAGTGTTGAAGAAGATATACAGGGAAATATCTGGGTCAGTACTCAATATGGTTTAAGCAAATATGACAGGACTGTGCAAAAATTTACTAATTACTATGCATCAGACGGTATTGGTGGAAACCAGTTCTATGATCGCTCTTCATGCCGCTTACCAGATGGCACACTTGTTTTCGGAGGAACTCATGGACTAACATTCTTTAATCCTATAGACGTAACGATTAAACGGAATATACCATTACTATTTGAAGATTTAAAGATACACAACAAATTAATACGGCCACAAGATGACGCTTGCATAAACAAACAGCTTTCATACAAACCTGATATTCGTTTAAAGCATGATCAAAACAGCTTCAGCATCTCATTCGCCGCACTAGATTATTGTGAACATGAACGCGTGCACTATTATTATCAGATGGAACATTTTGACAATTATTGGATTGATGCTTATAATAACAGGGAAGCATATTACGCCAATCTTCCTCCTGGAAAGTATCTTTTTAAGGTAAAGATCACAAATAATGATAAAAGTATAATAGAAGCTGAAAATCTAATACGGGTCATCATTTCACCTGCACCTTGGAATACGGCATGGGCATATTGTCTCTATTTTGCTATTGCAATAACCATTATATATATATTCTTGCGCGCCTGGTTACGGATAAAAGCGGAAAAAGAGGCCGTACGACATGCCGAACAGCAAAGGATGCAAGAACAGCGAGTCAACAAAATGAACATGAGCTTCTTTGCAAATGTTTCGCATGAATTCCGCACTCCCTTAACCATGATCTCCGGTCCAATAAAACAGCTATGTGACAGCCAAGAAATAACAGATAATAACAGAACGCTGCTGTATATTATACAACACAGCGTAAACCGAATGTTAAAGCTCATCAACCAATTAATGGACTTTAATAAACTGGAAAATGACACCCTGAAACTAAAAGTAAAGCATGTGGATATTATTTCTGTTTTGACACATCTAACAGATATTTTTCGTATAAATGCCGAGAATAAAAGAATCACACTCGATTCGTACGGATTGGAAGATACTTTTTTACTTTGGTTGGATGAAGATAAAATAGATAAGATTTTCAGCAATTTATTGTCTAATGCACTAAAGTTCACACCAACCGGAGGAAAAGTAGCAATCTACTTTGACGTAATTAGCAAAGAAGAAGCAAGCCGAATTTTTAACTTAACAGAAAAAGATAAAGACACCCAATATATAAAGATATCCGTAGCAGATACAGGAAAAGGTATTCCTGTAGATAAACAGGAAAAAGTATTCGAACGTTATTTCCAAATAGATGATCAGAAGGAAGGATCCTATAATTGGGGAACCGGTATAGGACTATACTATGCACGCAGTCTCACAGAATTACACCATGGGCATATTAAGGTGGAAAATCGCCAAGGAATCTCTGGGAGCATCTTCACTTTTATCCTACCGGTAAATGACATTTCTTATACAGACGAGGAACGTACAACAGCACAACATACTCAGAAAGAAGTTTTTCCTCTGCTAGAGAACGAAGTGCGCCAAGCTAAAGAATCCAAAGACATCTCGGAAGAACATCAAACCATATTGCTGGTGGATGATGATACAGAAGTGGTTCACTATTTAAATGTACTACTTTCCCCTTATTATAAAGTAATTTGTCGCTTTGATGCGGACAATGCATTCAAAGCAATAAATGAAGAAGCTCCAGACCTAATATTGAGTGATGTCGTTATGCCGGGTAAAGATGGTTACCAACTCTGTAAGCTGGTTAAAGAAGATCTACAACTATGCCATATTCCAGTCATTCTGGTGACAGCTAAAATTACCATGGAAAACCAAGTGGAAGGGCTAAACACTGGTGCGGATGCTTATGTAACCAAGCCATTTGATCCCAATTATCTACTTGCACTCATTAAATCACAATTACGAAATAGAGAGAAAGTGCGTAGCCTTCTAGGCAAAGCCACAAAAACAGATAAAATAAGCGAAAAAGCACTCTCGCCACAAGATAATGTATTTATGACCGATCTATACCGATTAATGGAGAATGAATTGTCAAATCCTGAATTAGATGTGGCGCGCATGACTGAACGGCTAAAAATATCCCGTACCAAGTTTTATTATAAAGTAAAGGGATTGACTGGAGAAAATCCAGGTACTTTCTTCAGAACTTATAAGTTGAACCGAGCTGCAGAACTGATAGCAGAGGGAAAATATAATATTTCGGAGATAGCTGATATGACTGGGTTCGCTACTTTATCTCATTTTTCCACAAGCTTTAAGAAAAAGTTCGAAATGACACCCAGCAAATATAGTAAGAGTTAATTTAACGTCAGTTCGACGAATTATAAATTCTTGGTTTACGTGCCTTACTATCGTCTTCAGTGATGCTGTTGTTCTTCTTTTGTAAAATAAAAAAATAGTTATATTTCACTGCTGCATTTCATCTTTTTCAGACCTTGTTTCTGGATGGAAATAAATCAGTCCTAATCTCATCCTGATTCACTCCTGGACTGAATGCCATTCAGTCGTATACTGATCCTGTTTCAGTCCAGGACTGTTTATCCCCCCTCTCAGGAGGCTTCTGAGGGGGGGATGGAATTACTTCATGGTTTATAGAAAATGAGAAAAACAATAGCAGTAAAAAATAGGGACTTCATGTCACCTTCTTATCAAATGAAAGGGGGGCTTTATTGAAAACAGGAATAGATTGAGAAACAGTTTCGTCAATCGTTCGTTAGCAATTGACGATTTTTCAGTAAATGATTAATTCATCGAACTTACGTTGATTTACTATTCCTGATTACAAAATAAAGTGCCTGGTAAAAAACAAATTAATAGGTACGCTTTATTTCCATCTCACTTGCTATTATGAACATTTGTTCATATATTTGCAACATAAAACTAATAAATAACTAAGATGAAAGTTGCTATAACAAGTACAGGAAAGAGCCTGGAGGAGAAAGTTGATGCCCGTTTTGGGCGGTGCAACTATTTCGTGATTTACGATACAGAATCCCAAAAATCAGATTTCATCAATAATCCGTATAAAGATGCGGATGAAGGTGCTGGTCCTTCATGCGTACGTTTTATAGCTTCGCTTGAAGTAAAAAAAGCAGTCTCGGGAGAATTCGGCATGAAGATCAAAACGTTGATGGAAGAAACCGGCATCCAGATGATTGCAATGAAAAAAGAAAAGACAGTTGGAGAAATCATTAATTTATTGAGCCATCTAAGATGAGAATTGCAATAGCCAGCGGAAAAGGAGGCACAGGAAAGACATTCGTTGCGACTAATCTCTTTGAAACATGCAGGCTATCAGGGCGTTCCACGCTATTAACAGATTGTGATGCGGAGGTGCCCAATGCTCTGAATTTTATCCACTTAGAGAAGCAATGTCAAGAGATGGTATCAGAATATCGTCCGAAATTCGATTTACAAAAGTGCACATTCTGTGGCAAATGCATGGATTATTGCGCTTTTAATGCCATATTTTGCCTCCCTAGTCAATCGAAAATACAGTTGTTACCTCATCTATGCCACGGATGCGGAGCTTGTGCAATAGCATGTGAAGAACAGGCAATAATAGACAATAAAGAAGATATCGGGATTATTTCTTTTTATACAGGAAACGGACAGAGTTTTTTTATTGAAGGACGAATGAATAAGGGAGAAATCTCCGCGGTACCAATCATTAAACAAGCATTGAGAAAGTCGGACAAGATAGCGGCTGACTATCAAATCATAGATGCTCCTCCCGGAACTTCTTGCCCGTTTATACAAACGGTAGTGAAAGCGGACTATATAATATTAGTAACTGAACCTACACCTTTCGGGCTGAGTGACTTGCAGCAGGCTGTGAATACACTGAAAGTATTGGAAAAACCTTTCGGAGTGATAATTAATCGTGCCGGATTAGGAGATAAAGAGATGTATGGCTATCTGAAAAACGAACAACTAAAACTATTGGCGGAAATTCCTTTCGACCGGAATATAGCAAAAATGTATTCTGAAGGCAAACTTGCCGTTGTACACGATATTAAAATGCAACAATTATTTAAAAATCTATTGAAACGCATTATTGAATATGGAAATAGCAGTTGTTAGTGGAAAAGGCGGCACAGGAAAATCGAGCATTAGCGGAGCTTTCGTAACATTGGCACAGACAGCGGTAGCTGTGGACTGTGATGTGGATGCAGCTAATATGTATCTCCTATTCAACCCGATAATAAAAGAAGAATATTCTTTTCAGTCGGGTAAGCATGCACTTATTAACCCTGATATCTGCATTAACTGCGGAATTTGCAAAGAGTTGTGCCGATTTGATGCCATATCGGAAAAGAATGATAAGATGTGGGTGGATAAAGTAGCTTGTGAAGGCTGCATGCTTTGCCAAAGAGTTTGCCCGAGTGCCGCAATTAAGATGGTCTCCGATCAGGAAAGCCGAATGTATGTTTGCGATTTCCGATATGGAAAAATGGTATATGGGAGATTGGCCCCGGGAGAAGAGAACTCTGGTAAGTTTGTGAATGTTATCCGCCAGCATGCTCACCGCATTGAGGAAGAATGGCGGACAGGTATAGTAATTCTGGACGGACCTCCAGGTATTGGCTGTCCGGTAATGTCCACACTAACTGATACAGACAAAACGGTAATTGTAACCGAGCCGACCATATCGGGACTATCGGATTTACAGCGTATCGCAGAAGTGGCTTTCAATTTTACAGACGCTGTGTACGCCATAATAAACAAAGCAGATCTAAACAAAGAAATGGCGGATAAAATAAAAGGCTATTGTGAAGAAGTTAAGATCGCAGTAATTGCGGAAATCCCTTTTGACAAACAGGTCGTAGATGCCATGACAAATGGAAAAACGGTTGTGGAGTACGCACCTCAATCAGTAGTTACCTCAAGACTTCGAAAAGCTTATCAAACAATCATAGCTGATCGATAGATAATAAAACAACTAACGAAACTGCGTTGGATACAGCTTCTAAAAAAAATAAACATGGAAGTAAAGATAGAAGATAGTTGGAAAAAACGGTTACAGAAGGAATTTGACAAACCTTATTTTGAACAACTGGTTAGGTTTGTAAAAAGTGAGTACGGCAGGTCACGTGTGTTACCTGCCGGAAAGCAAATCTTTCACGTCTTCAATTTATGCCCGTTTGAGAAAGTAAAAGTGGTGATTCTAGGACAAGATCCCTATCCTACCCCGGAACAATATTACGGAATTTGTTTCTCGGTGCCCGAAGGCATGCAGTTACCAGGATCATTAAGTAATATTTTTAAGGAAATTCACCAGAATTTGGGCAAACCCATGCCTACTTCGGGGCGTCTGGAGCGCTGGGTGGAACAGGGCGTTTTTCTGATGAATTCGGTTTTGACAGTAAGGGCTTACGAGACTGGATCGCATCGAGGAAAGGGATGGGAAACTTTTACGGATGCTGTCATCAAAGCACTAAGTGATGAACGAGAGCATATAGTATTTATGCTGTGGGGAGCGTACGCCAAAGAAAAGATAAAACTAATAGATGGCAAGAAACACTTAATTCTAACTGCTCCTCATCCTTCCCCCCGTTCCGCGGAACACGGTTTTTTCGGCTGCAAGCATTTCAGCAAAGCCAACGCGTATCTACGAAACAATGGAATCAGTGAAATAGACTGGTAATACCCAACCTGTTTTAAAGTTTTTTAAAAGGTAAGAGCTATAGGTTTCAATACAGAATTCCTTCTAAATCTCTAGCTAGATTTGAGCATTTTCAAATTGTATCATACAAAATGCTCGATAAGTTAATACCCTACGAAGAAAGGTTGTTCTGCTTAATAAACGGCTCACATACTCATTTTTTAGATTGTACAATGTGGTTGTTTTCAGGAATGAAAATATGGATTCCTTTAGCTCTTTTTGTTATTATCAATATTATATATAAAAAGAATTGGAAGCATTGGGTGCCTGTCTTACTAGGCATCGCGCTTCTTTTTGTTTTCTGTGACCAATTTTCGAGTCATTTGATAAAGCCGTTGTTTGCCAGACCACGCCCAACTCACTATCCCGGTATCATGGAACATGTGAGAATTCTTTATGGCTATACCGGAGGGCATTACGGCTTTATATCGGGACACGCTACCAACAGTTTCGGATTTGCCATGTTTACGACTCTATTGTTTCGTAATAAATACTATTCCATTGTCATTTTCACATGGGCTCTGATCATATCCTACTCCCGTATCTATCTGGGTGTCCACTTCATCTCTGATATTGTAGGAGGAATACTGGCTGGTCTGTTGATTGGCATCGCAACTTTCTACTTGCTCCGTTTTGCCGAAAAGAGAATGAGATTCACTCTAAAAACAGATATACAATCAGCCCCTTACTCACTAAAACAGACGAATATAATGACAATTGTGATAGTGTTCTATATCTCGTTATTCCTTCTTTCAAGTGAATATATTATCGCGATGATCTGACCCATTGAAAACATTCCAAACCATAAAACAAGATGATTAATGGCCCTAAAATGCTGTATTATCAAAAAAAATGCATTTACTTTGCATTTCAGACAATTTACTTAACAGGTATTTATGAAAGAAGGTTTGTTTAAACATTACAGTTGGATATTACTGTTATGTTTCTTTACATTCTTTATCAATAACCGGGTTATTGTACCGGATATAATGGAATCAAGAAACATTATAACAGCACGTGAAATGGTATATGACGGCCATTGGATGGTACCAACCATGAATGGGGAACTACGATTGGAAAAGCCTCCATTACCTACTTGGATCACTGCACTAGCTGAAAAGGTAGCGCCGGATGACATCGGACTGATGCGGGGCATGGCTGGATTGGCGGGTATATTATTGGTCATCTTCTTTTATCTGACGGCAGAGCAACTGACACATAATAGGCGATACGCTTTCCTTTCCACCTTATTATTAATGACTTGCTACAGTGTAATCCTAATGGGACGCACTGCTTCATGGGATATTTATTGCCATGCTTTCATGATGGGAGCTATTTATTACCTGATCAGGGCTCTCTCTACACGCAACGCCATAGCAAAGGAGTTTGTAATGGCAGGGGTATTTATGGGATTGTCGTTCATGAGTAAGGGACCGGTTTCATTCTTCGGACTGCTGTTGCCCTTCCTGCTAGCTTACAATTATTATTATCGCCCGTCAATGAAAGGTAAGTGGAAATGGGTAATAATAATGATTGCAATATGTCTGCTTATAGGAAGTTGGTGGTATTTATATATCTACGCCTTCCATCCGGAGGTCATGTCATACGTAGTGCACAAGGAATCGGGCTCTTGGATCAACCATAATGTGCGTCCGTGGTATTATTACTGGAAATTCTTTCTAGAGACCGGAGTTTGGTCACTGTTGTTACTTACCGCAATTTTCCTGCCTGTATGGTCGTTGAAAGAACGAAAGGAAAAGAAATTTCTTATGCCATTGGCTTGGATGTTATTGAGTGTATTCCTACTTTCTCTTATGCCGGAAAAGAAAAGTCGATACTTGTTACCGATATTAATGCCGGCTTCTTATACCATGGGATATCTCATTATAGTATGGGAGAAACGGTTGAAAGATTATCGCAAACACAGAATGGATAAACTACTTTACCGCATTAATGCATGGTTACTGACTACCGTAATTCTAATTTTACCAATAGCCGCTTACAGATATATTTATGTACCGGGATATATGTCATTGGCTCCTCTTATAATATTATCCGTAGCCGTACTTCTAATTGCTATTTACTTAGGCTTTGCCGCCATGCGATTATATCCGTTAAGGATGGTTATAGGCATTGTGATATTGTTTGCTCTAGCTGAATGTTTTGTTATGCCTTTATTAAAAGACATCATTAATAATCCGGAGATGGAAAGTGTCGCATTAACAAGATCTGACGAGAAGTTGAACGGGATTCCTTTTTATTATAACGAGAAGGATGGCTTGCGTATAGAATTAGTTTATGCTGCACACC
Source organism: uncultured Bacteroides sp. (assembly GCA_965140335.1). Taxonomy (GTDB): domain Bacteria; phylum Bacteroidota; class Bacteroidia; order Bacteroidales; family Bacteroidaceae; genus Bacteroides. The sequence goes on along the minus strand of OZ223190.1, from coordinate 503,197 downwards.
GGAAGATAAGACCATTGGATGTACAAAATATAGATTCGGTGATGGCTGCTTTGCCTTGTGCAATAATGACTCATAAGGGAGTCGCTTTGGAATTACCGAAAGCATTATGGCAACAAGTGGATACAACTTATATAGGACGCTATGACGATAATCGACGTCCTAAGAATAACAAAAGATATAGTGATTCGTTTATATATCACATTACATTATTGAAGAAAAAGAGATGAACAAAACTTCAGAATATTCATTGACCATCGTTATTCCGGTCTACAATGAAGAAGATAACATCAGGCGTTTGCAAGAGACAGTCAGCGCCTATTTACCATTATGCCCAGTAAAAGCATGTGCTTTATTTGTAAATGACGGTTCAAAGGATAGCAGTTTGCCACTGATAGAAGAAGCATGTGCAGCAACTCCCGATTTTTATTATATCAGCCTAAAAAAGAACAGCGGACTATCTGCTGCCATGAAGGCTGGAATTGATATTTCTGAATCACGATTCGTGGGCTACATGGACGCGGATATGCAAACAGATGTACGTGATTTCGACTTACTGCTGGAACATGCAGATGAATATCCGCTCGTAATGGGAATCCGGGCACAACGGAAAGATTCATTCTTCAAACTATTCCAATCAAAAATGGCCAATTCTTTCCGTCGTATGATGACACACGATGGGGCGACAGATACAGGATGCCCGCTCAAGATACTGCATACGGATTATGCCAAGCGAATTCCTTTCTTTACCGGAATGCATCGTTTTCTACCTGCGTTGATTCGGTTGCAGGACGGTGGACGCTTTTATGAGACTCCGGTACGTCATTATCCACGCGAAGCCGGAACTTCTAAATATCATTTATGGAACAGATTGGTATCTCCGTTTAAGGATTGTTTTGCCTTCCGCTGGATGGCTCACCGATATATTAATTATCAGATAGATGACAATAATTTATGAATTATCTGATCTTTAGCGTTGGCTTGCTAGCGCAAGCCTTTTTCTCGGCACGCATCCTCATTCAGTGGTTGCTTTCAGAGAAAAAGAATGAAGTGATTTCCCCTACCCTTTTTTGGATATTTAGTTTATTGGGGTCGTACCTCATGTTTTATTACGGGTGGCTAAGAAATGATTTTTCTATTATTGTAGGACAATTTATTTCATTCTATATCTATGTAGGTAACTTACGTTTAAAAGGAGTATGGAACAAAGTTCCGTTTGTAATACGATGGCTTTTGCTTCTTACTCCCATGATAATAGCGGTAGCTACACTACAAAAAGAGAGTCATTTTGTGGATGTATTTCTGCGGAATACAGACATTCCCTTATGGATGCTGACATTCGGTACTATCGGTCAAGTCGTCTTTACTTTCCGCTTTGTATATCAATGGTTCTATTCGAGCAAACGACACATTTCGGCCTTACCGGCTGCTTTTTGGTGGATTAGTTTGATGGGATCGTTCATTATATTAATTTACGGATTACTGCGACATGACCCAATATTGATATTGGGACAATCACTGGGCTTTGTCTCATATATCCGTAACCTGATGATAGATTATAAGCATAATAGAAAAAGAGTAAGCTAATGAAAAAGATACTAGTGACAGGAGCTGCCGGATTTATCGGATCTTTCCTAACTAAGGTTCTGGCAGAACGAGGTGAAAAAGTGATCGGAATTGATAATTTGAATGATTACTATGATGTGGAATTAAAATACGGTCGTTTGCATGAACTAAACGGAATATGCCGTACAGATATTAAAGATGGCATATTGTGTACAAGTAGACAACAACCTAATTACCAATTTTTAAAAGGAGATATCTCCGATGCCCAATTACTTACCCAATTATTCGATCAAGAGAAATTTGATATAGTATGCAACCTTGCTGCACAAGCAGGAGTACGTTATTCAATTATCAACCCCCATGCTTATGCGAAAAGCAATCTCATCGGTTTTCTGAATATACTTGAGGCCTGCCGTCATCATGCCATTAAGCATTTGGTCTACGCCAGTTCAAGCAGCGTATATGGCATGAGCGAAAAGGTTCCTTTCTGTGAAACAGATCGTACAGATAGCCCCGTAAGTCTATATGCCGCCACAAAGAAATCAAACGAACTAATGGCACATGCTTATAGCAACCTTTATCATTTCCCGGTAACAGGCTTACGTTTCTTTACGGTTTATGGCCCCTGGGGACGCCCGGACATGGCCCCATTTATGTTTATGCAATCCATCGTAAACGGAAATCCTATTAAGGTTTTCAACCATGGAAAAATGAGGCGTGACTTTACCTACATTGATGACATTGTTGAGGCCGTAGTACATGTGATTGAAGAAAAACCATCATTAGAAAAAATTCCTTTCCGAATCTATAATGTAGGACACTCCAAACCAGTGGAGCTAATGGATTTCATCCATACAATTGAAACATTAACAGGAAAGAAAGCGATATGTAATTATATGGAAATGCAAGCGGGTGACGTGATATGTACATATGCAAATACCGCACGACTGGAACAAGATTTTAATTACAAACCTCTAACAGATATTAATAGCGGACTTGAAGAAACGTATAAATGGTATAAACAATGGACAAGCATAACATCTTCAAAACTCACTTCGCTTTGAATCTCCTTAATAAAAACGGGAAGGATTATCAAAAATGAAAATACTGATTGTTGAAGACGAAAAGGCACTATCGGACAGCATCGTGAGCTTTCTGAATCAAGAGGAATACCGCTGTGAACAGGCTTATACACATGACGAAGCTATCATAAAGGTAGGACTTTATGAATATGATTGTGTTCTGCTGGATTTAATGTTACCTGATGGCAGTGGATTAGAAATTTTGCATGAAATTAAACAGAAGAGCCCGAATACAGGCGTGATTATCGTATCGGCAAAAGACTCGGTAGATGACAAAGTTACAGGACTGAAAATAGGCGCGGATGATTATTTATCGAAACCATTCCATTTACCGGAATTGAGTATGCGCATATATGCATTGATTCGCAGACGGAATTTCGAAAGTAATAATTTGTTAGAAAGCAACCAAGTTAATATCAATCTGCTCAGCAAAGAAGTAAAAGTTAAGGGACAGATACTTGAACTAACAAAAACGGAATACCAATTGCTATTATTTCTCATTGAGAACCGTAAACGGGTTATATCTAAAAGTGCTGTAGCAGAGCATTTAAGTGGTGATATGGCCGACATGATGGATGACCACAGTTTTGTATATGCCCATATCAAAAATTTAAAAGCGAAATTAGCAGCAGCCGGCTGCAAAGACTGTATCAAGACTTATTATGGAACCGGATATAAATGGATAGAGGATGAGAAGTTTGCTAAATAAGAGCCTATGGGCATATATGGGATGCACTGTCATCGCACTGTTGCTGACCATGCCATTATTCTACCTACTGACGCAACATTACTATGCTGAAGATCTTATGGATGTCATCAATCATGTGCATAATGGAATGCCATTGCCTCAATTGGACTTGGAAGAAGACATTATGCATGGATTAATGATTCAGTTTGTCCTCATATCCGGAGTAATGAGCCTATCCTTCTTAGTTATTATATTATTTCTCACCAAACGCATTTGGCACCCTTTTGATGATACACTAAAGAAGATAGAACGATTCAACCTTGACAAAAGTGAGATACCGACCTTTCTCCCTACTGATACAAAAGAGTTTGTACGCCTGAATGAATCTATAGGAAAGTTAATGGAACGTAATCTGAGAACATACAAAGAAAAAAAAGAGTTCACAGAAAATGCATCGCATGAATTACAAACGCCAATCGCCATTTTTCAGAGCAAGCTTGACTTACTGCTCCAGGAAGAATTAAATGAGAGACAGTCCCAAATCATATCAGAATTATATTTGGTAAGCAGTAGAATGAGTCGATTGAACAAGAACTTATTGTTGCTTGCCAAGATAGAAAACAAACAATATAAAGAAACGGAATTAGTGGATCTAACAGAATATATAAACAATGATCTTCCCCTCTACCGCGATTTATATCCGAATTACACCATCAGGCTAATTGATAAGAGAAAGGACAAACTCAAGATTCTGACAAATCCGACATTATTGAATAGCCTTATCACCAATCTGGTTATCAATGCCATTCATCACAGCCCTATCAATGGAAATATTGAGATTGAGCTGAATAACAGTATGCTAAGCATATCAAATGAGGCCAAGGAAGGAGCATTGGATGATAAAGCTCTTTTCCACCGTTATAATACCGATAAAAAAAACAGTAATGGCCTAGGACTTGCCATAATAAAAGCAATTTGCACATATCACGGTTGGCAAGTGAGCTATTTGTTTCATGCGGAAAAGCATATATTCCAGATTGATTTTCGAAAAGAATAAATCACCTCTTTCTTTCCAAAACAGCGATCATTCTAAAAGAATGATCGCTGCCCCGGAGAAAAAACCAATAACTACTTTATTAACCTCGTATCAGCAGTAAATCCGGGAATGTAAATCCTTGAATGGAAACGCTAATCACAAAAATGACCACACTGACAATCCAGAGAATAAGCAATGTCCACTTCAACCCGTTAACCATCGGTTGCCAGTTAAACAATTGCCGGAATATAACAAACACAATACTGACCAAAGGAATGCCTACCGCCAAAATACCAGTAATATACATAACAATCGAAGCTAAAGGTGAAATAGAGAGTATGGGACCAGCATCGGGAAAGATGGAGAACAGTGCGGCACCACCACCTACAGCGACTGCAATGGCTGCCATAAGTAAAGCAATAAACACGATACCAAAGACAAATAACAACGGACTGCAAATAATGGCAAAAATCACCAAACAAACTTTCAAAAAGAATCCGGCAACCATTACAAAAGCATCACCTGCTTTCTGAAGAAGCGTACGTGGCTTGTCTGATTTCATGTAGTCGTTTACACCATTAGTCATTTTTTCAAAGCCATCAGTCACTGTCTTTCCTATATTCTCGAGAGTGACGGGCTCCCCCCGCATACTCAACTTCTCCGCCGCTGTAGAGGCTTCCGGTATCACCAGCCAGCAAATAATGTAAATCGGAACAAGTGTGCCATATCCCAATATTAAAACAACAAGACAGAGAATACGGAGTAAGGTTACATCCCAATTAAGATATGCAGCCAAACCACTTATCACTCCTCCCAACATTTTATTATCTGGATTACGGAAAAGACGTCGTCGGGCAGAATCAGAAGAGTGGACATTCTTATCATCGTTCCACGAACCGGGACCATGTCCGCTACCAGAAGTCCCTTTCGAAGAATTTCCAGCCTCCTTAGCCTCTTTTGACGCTTCATCTGAGCCTTCAGCAGTATTAGAAGAGCCATCGGAATTACTTGCGCCTTCGGCATCATCTGCTGCTCCCTGAGCCATAATAACATCCCCTTCAATTTCCATTTCTTCGGGCTTTCCAATTCGGGTAATGACTTGCTCTACATTAGTAATAGTAATGACTTGGGAGCCTTCAGTCAATTTTTCTGCAAAAAGTTCGGAAATACGGCGTTCAATATCATCTACAATCTCCTCAGCGCCAGCTTCCTTACGGAAATGCGTTTTCAGATTACATAAATAATTATCCAAAAGACAGTAGGCATCTTCATCAATATGAAAAACAGTCCCACCTAAATTAACGGTTAATGTTTTTTTCATCGTTATTCATTTTTAAGTTATTGTGATACGAGGTTTTTTATATTAAATTTATTAACTATTAGCAATATAGTTGACTGTTTCGTTCAGCTCCCGCCAGGAGTTTTCAAGTTCTCCCAAAAAAAGTTCTCCTTTCTCAGTAAGTTTGTAATATTTACGGGGAGGGCCTTGCGTAGACTCAATCCATTCGTAACTTAACAGATCATCATTCTTCAAGCGAGTCAGCAACGGATAAAGCGTGCCCTCTACCACAATGAGACGGGCTTCTTTCAACTTTTGAATAATATCCGAAGCATAAGCCGGCTCTTTATGAAGCAACAGTGTGATGCAGTATTCCAGCATCCCCTTACGCATTTGCGACTTAATGTTATCTACATTCATCATTTTATTTACGATTTATTCCCCGTACTCCCGACATATTATAAAGTTGATATACAGGTACGATTCTGTTTATATTCTAAGCATTTAATCACTGTTTAAGATGATACAAATATATGCATTTGAAAGGTACTATGCATTACAAGCTACTATTATTTTTATATATTTAACATATTAAATCTATTTATTCCCTTTGGATAATCCTTGCAAATGGAAGCATATAACGCTTACAAGCCAATCTATGCAGAACAAACTCTAATCTAAAAAAAAATCCTATATCTTTGCAGTTAACTAAAACGAGTATTTATGCTTACCATTCGAAAAGCAAATATTGAAGATTGCGAACTGATCAATAGACTTGCATGGGAAGTTTTTCCAAAAACATACAAAGACATACTTACCCGCGCACAAATAGACTACATGATGGAATGGATGTATTCTATCCCAGCTATCCAAAAACAAATGAAAGAGGAAGGGCATGTCTATTTCATAGCCTATGAATCGAATAAAGCAACGGGATACATATCCATACAACAACAAGCTGACACAGTGTTTCACATACAAAAGATATATGTACTTCCCTATTTTCAAGGAACTCATTGTGGCAGCTTTCTATTTCGTGAAGCAGTAAAATACATCAAAAAGATTCACCCTGCCCCCTGTTTAATAGAACTGAACGTAAACCGAAAGAATAAGGCGGTGCAATTTTACACACACATGGGCATGAAGCAACTGAAAGAAGGCGATTTTCCTATTGGTAACGGATACTATATGAATGATTATATTATGGGACTGGAAATTTAAAGCAAAAAAGAATATTCTATTCTTCCATATTACGAGCCCACACTGGATGAGTTTTCAAAATCTTCTGATACACAGGGCAATCTTCATCATGAGCTCCCGACAGATAACCGATGCTCATCAGAAATTCGTTAACAATCTCACCACCTGTAAAACAAAAGGTCTTTTTGAAGAGTTTCACCCACTCTTCCTTTGTCAGCCGGCGGTGAGCCTCCAACCACTGTTCAAAAGAGCCATACTCTTGCTGAAGAGCAAGAATTGTCTTTGCATTTTCAATAGCTGCATTAATTTTCAAACGGTTACGAATAATCCCAGAATCAGCTAATAACCGCTCCCTATCTTTAGGGGTATAAGCAGCAACTTTTCTGATTTCAAAATTATCATAAGCCGCACGAAACGATTTTTCTTTCTTTAAGATCGTTTCCCAACTCAATCCCGCCTGATTGATTTCCAAAAGCAGCCGTCCAAAAAGTTCATTGTCATCATAAATAGGAAAACCATAGTAATGATCATGATATTCTTTATGTAAAGCCAATCGATTGTTCATCAAAGAACTCTCTATATATTTGCAATAACTCATATTCTAACAATTTTGATTAAGCACATAACAGACATATGAGCCACCAGCCGACAAGTTTTTAACTAAGACCTCCGGATAAACTTGCATCTCAAGTCAATCCGGAAGTAAATCTCTAATTTTAGCCAGAACTATTTTGCTACACGCTCAAGCCACTTCAACATGAAGAACATGGTTAACATCGAAAGACTACAAGCGGCTACAAAAACAGTCCATGTCATCCAGATCGGAATACTTTCATAAAGCACCGCACCTACAAAAAGCAACTGATTTCCTACAGCCGTTGCTCCCAACCAACCACCTTGCATAATGCCCTGATATTTTGGAGGAGCCACTTTGGATACAAATGAAATACCCAGCGGAGAAATATACAACTCGGCAACAGTAAGAATAAGATAGGTTACCATAAGCAATAGCGGAGTAACCTTCACAGGAGAAGAACCTAGTGCCACAATATCCTTATGCAAAGGCAAGTGCCCCATATAAGAGCCCACCGCCATCACAAAAAAAGCAGTAGCGGCAATCCCCATACCGATTGCTATCTTTTTCGGTGTAGAGGGTTCCTTTCCACGTGCACGCTGCCAACCGAAAATTCCCATAATAATAGGCGTGAGGGATACAACAAAAAACGGATTTAATGATTGGAAGAGTTCAGCTCCTTCAAATTTCATAAATCCAAGGTCCAGACTTGCACCACTTAAATCGGTATATTCCTTGGCAAAGTAAGTTAATGTTAAACCATTTTGATGAAATGAAAACCAAAAGAAAATTACAACTCCAAACACTGCAAACAAGGCATACATACGTTGTTTGACTTCCTGAATACTCATTTCCGTCACACCAGTAGCTTCTCCATTTCTGGCAGATGTTTTTTTACTCGGATCAGGAAACTTACTTTTGTTCACTACAAAAACAACAAGTGATAAAAGCATGGCAAGAATTGCAATACCAAAAGCATAATGGAATCCGGTAGTAAATACATTTAAATAATTATTGGCAAACTCTGTTATATCCCCTACCGGAGCAGAAGAAGCCTTGTTTGCTAACTCGGTAAAAGTATTCACTGCTTCAGGAGTAAGTGTACCAGCCAAATGTCCATGACAAAGTGCCGGAAGATCGGGATCATAGCTATAGCCAAAAACAGAGAGCCACCAATTACGTACAAATACCGCTGCAAAAGGAGCAAAGATAGCACCTATATTAATAAACATATAGAAGAGAGAAAATCCTGAGTCACGCATTTTGGAATATTGCGGATTGTCATACATCTGCCCTACCAATGCTTGCAAATTGCCCTTAAACAAGCCGTTACCAAAAGCTATGACAAAAAGCCCAACGCAGGTGATTGACAAAAACAACACCTTATTAGATACTGGAGTCGGTGTTGGAATGGCTAGTATCAAATAGCCAACCGCCATCAATAATATACCGCCTAAAATCGTTCCCTTATAATTACGCGTTCTATCTGCAATAATACCACCAATTAAAGCAAGAATATAAATTGAGAAATAGAAAGTGGAGTAAATCAACCCGGCTCCTTTTCCATCCAGTCCAAATTTGGCTTGCAGAAAAAGTACCAAAATAGCCATCATGGTATAGAAGCCAAAACGCTCTCCCAAATTGGCAAAGGACGCAGCAATAAGTCCCTTAGGGTGTTTGTTCAACATAGAAATTAAATTTTTGAATGAATAATTAAATTGTTTTTATTTTTATGCAAATATAACATTTTCGTCCAACTTAACACTAGAATAAAAAAAATACTATATAACCGCCCAAAATCATATCTAAAAGAGCAAACATACACTTGCCCGAACTTCCTTAATCAAATCTTTCGGATCAATTTTCAGTTGTAATCCTCTTTGACCGGCACTAATGTAGATATAAGCATGCTCAAAGCATGTTTCATGAATATAAACAGGAAAAGTCTTTTTTAATCCGATAGGCGAACAACCTCCCCTTACATATCCGGTTAACGGCAATAATTCTTTCATCGGAATCAAATCGCATTTTTTATTTCCAGAAGCTTTGGCTGCCAATTTCAAGTCAATTTCATGTTCCCCTGGAATAACACAAACAAAATGCCCCGTCTTATCACCAGAGAGCACAAGTGTTTTAAAAACTTGCTCAATATCTTCACCCAGACTGGCAGCCACATGAACCGCACTCAGATCATTCTCATCCACTTCATAAGGGACCAGTTCGTAAGTGATTTTAGCTTTATCTAATAACCTTACAGCATTAGTCTTACTAATTTTACTATTTTTCATGATGTTTGCTCTCCACCTATATTGCTTTATTAACTCTTACAGCCCCAAATCCTCTTTTAAAAATTTGGACGTATAACCTTTACCACTTTTCGCAACTTCTTCCGGAGTGCCAAAGCAAAGAAGTTGTCCACCGCCTTTACCACCTTCCGGGCCCATATCAATAATATAATCGGACATTTTGATAACGTCCAAATTATGTTCTATAACAATAACAGTATTACCTTTATCCACTAATTTATTGAGCACTCCCATTAATACACGGATATCTTCAAAATGAAGTCCAGTTGTAGGTTCATCAAGAATATAAATAGTCCGTCCGGTGTCCCTTTTGGAGAGTTCGGTAGCCAGCTTTACGCGCTGACTCTCACCACCGGAAAGCGTTGTTGAAGACTGTCCCAATTTAATATACCCCAACCCTACTTCCTGAATGACTTTGATTTTATGAAGTATCTGCGGTATATTCTCAAAAAACTCTACCGCATGATTAATGGTCATGTCAAGCACATCAGCAATGGATTTTCCTTTATAGCGTACCTCCAATGTTTCACGATTATAACGTTTACCATGGCAAACCTCACAAGGGACATAAACATCCGGCAGGAAATTCATTTCAATAGTCCTGTATCCATTACCTTGGCAGACTTCACAACGACCTCCTTTTACATTAAAAGAAAAACGCCCAGGTTTATAACCACGAATTTTAGCCTCCGGCAACTCAACGAAAAGATTGCGGATATCAGAAAAGACTCCGGTATATGTAGCCGGATTGGAACGTGGGGTACGCCCCAATGGAGACTGATCCACATTAACAACCTTGTCAATATATTCCAAGCCTTCTATTTTACTGTATTCCAAAGGGTCCTGTAATGAACGATAGAACTTTTGCGACAGGATGGGTTGAAGCGTTTCGTTTATCAATGTTGATTTACCGCTCCCGGATACTCCTGTCACGCAAATTAACTCACCTAGCGGGAACTCTACATCTACACTTTTCAGATTATTACCTTTAGCACCACGCAACCAAAGACTGTTCCCATTTCCTTTCCTACGTTCAGCAGGCAGTTGAATAGCACATTCACCATTCAGATACTGAGAAGTTAATGTATGCGTATGCAACATTTTTTGAGGCGTACCTGAAAAGACAACTTCCCCTCCCAATCTCCCTGCTTTCGGCCCCATATCAATGATATAGTCGGCTGCAAGCATCATATCTTTGTCATGCTCCACCACAATAACCGAATTACCCAAGTCACGTAATTCCTTCAACGAATGAATAAGCCGTTGATTATCCCGCTGATGCAGTCCGATACTTGGCTCATCAAGTATATAAAGCACATTCACCAATTGTGAGCCAATTTGGGTAGCCAAGCGTATACGCTGACTTTCTCCTCCGGAAAGGCTAACAGAACTACGATTAAGTGATAGATAATCCAGCCCAACATCTAATAGAAATTTTAAACGAGTACGGATTTCTTTCAATATTTCGGTAGCTATTTGTTGCTGTTTATTTTCCAAATGATCTTCCACATGCAAAAGCCATTCATACAACTCACTGATATCCATGCGAGAGAGCTCATAAATATTCTTATCATGAATGCGAAATGATAATGCTTCCTTGTTTAATCTAGCCCCTTTACATTCCGGACAGATAGTCGTTTTAGCAAACTGCTCCGCCCATTTCTGCGCAGTAGCAGAAGCCTCTTTTTCCTGTAGCATTTGGATGTATTTCACAATGCCTTCAAACGTTACAAAATAGTCGGATGAAGTTCCAATCAATGAACTCTTAATTTTGATACGCTCATCTGAGCCATACAATATTTCATCAATGGCATCATCCGGCAATTCCTTAAAGGGAGTTTTGAGGGTCATATCATATTTTTCAAGTAACGCCGCCAATTGCCAGAATATCATACTATTTTTAGATTTACCCAATGGAGCGAGTCCACCGTCATGAATAGAAAGTTCACGATCAGGAATCACTTTATCCACATCAATCTGGTTAACAAGACCTAAACCTTTACACTTTGGGCAGGCACCTTGAGGTGAATTAAACGAGAAATTATGTGGAGCCGGTTCACGATAAGACAATCCCGTAACAGGACACATCAATCGCTTACTGTAATGACGTACACTCTCAGTCTGCTTATCCAGTATCATCAAAAGTCCATCCCCCTGCTGCATAGCAGTAGCAACACTACTCTTCAAACGAGTAACATCCTTATCAGATACCACCAATTTATCAATCACCACCTCAATATCATGATTTTTATAACGGTCAAGTTTCATGCCAGGCAAAGCCTCACATACCTCCCCATCCACACGAACATATAAGTAGCCCTTCTTACGTATTTGCTCGAACAATTCTTTATAATGTCCCTTACGCGTACGTACTAGGGGAGCTAATAGACAAATCCGTTTCCCTCTATAATCTTTCAATATCAAATCCAATATCTGCTCCTCTGTATATTTCACCATTCTCTCTCCCGACAGGTATGAATAGGCTATCCCGGCACGGGCATAGAGCAATCGGAGATAATCGTAAATTTCAGTAGTCGTTCCTACGGTAGAGCGCGGGTTCTTATTCGTCGTTTTCTGTTCAATTGAAATAACGGGACTTAATCCAGTAATTTTATCGACATCCGGGCGCTCCAGATTTCCTAAAAAGTTACGGGCATAAGCAGAGAACGTTTCGATATAACGGCGCTGCCCTTCAGCGAAAATCGTATCGAATGCTAATGATGATTTACCACTTCCACTTAGCCCTGTAATAACAGTCAAACTGTTGCGGGGAATTTCGGCATCTATATTTTTCAAATTGTGCACGCGTGCACCATATACATTAATATACTCAGTTTCTTCTACCATCTGTTTTTAATCTATTCTATAAATATATACTTCCATTCTGTTTATTACTCCACATTCTCATGACTCTGACCAAAAAGAGAACGGTTCACCCGACCTCTTCCTTTATCCATGCAACCATGGAAGCAACAATAAATGAGTATAGTCCAAAATGAAATAACGACAAAAATAACTGTTTCCTAGCGAATAACAGTGAGGACCTTCTCTTTTTTCAAATTAAAAAACAGAATATTATTTCTTAACGAATTCTATTGGCTAGTTTTACACAATATTCTTACCTTTGCAAGTATATTGGGAATTGTAAATATAAACCAAGAATAAAGAATGAGAATAATAAACCAAATGATATGCTCCCTGCTATTTGCCGCTGCATGTACTTTAGGAGCAAATGCACAAGAAAATCAATCTTACTTTCTGCATACCATTGAGAAGGGACAAAGCCTTTATTCCATTGCAAGCATGTATGGTGTCAGCCAGACAGATATTGTGAAGCTGAACCCCGGAAGTGATGAAAAAATCTACATAGGAAACACTCTACGAATTCCGCGCGAGGTGGCAAATGCGCAAACAGAGACTTTTCATACCATAGAAACAGGCGAAACTCTTTACCGACTTACTGTAAAATATGGAGTTTCAGCTAAAGCGATCTGCGATGCCAATCCCGGACTCAGTGCCGACAATTTTCGTATCGGTCAAGTAATACGTATTCCCTCCAAACAAAATGACTCCGCTGCTAACATAATCAAAGTCAATACCCCGAAAGACAACACGCAACAAAACGATTATCAAATACAAGCTCCGGTCAAACCACGCTGTCGCGATATGCACAAAATAAAAAGAAAAGAGACAATTTACAGCATCAGTCGCCAATATAATATCAGCGAAGCAGAGTTAATAACAGCCAACCCTGAATTAAAAGGAGAAGACAAGCTGCACAAGGGCTCATTCCTCTGTATCCCTTATACATCTCAAGAAACCACCGGCAAGGTTAGAGAGACTCCAACAAACAACGAATTATTTAATAAAATTCAAAAGACACCTCAACAATATAAAACAATCAAGGCCGCACTGATTCTACCATTCCTGAATGCACCTCAAAGTGAGGTATCACGTATGGTAGAATATTACGAAGGTTTTCTTATGGCAATTGATAGCCTGAAAAAAGACGGCGTTTCCATCAACTTATATACCTATGATGCCGGACCGGAAAACTCTTCCTTAAATTCTATCCTCTCAAAAAGTGAAATGAAAGATATCGATATTATCTTCGGACCTCTTTACCCCCAACAAATCAAGCCCTTGGCCGATTTTGCCGAAAAGCATAATACCCGCTTGGTCATACCGTTTACCTCAAAGGACAATTCGGTATTCCGCAATCCATCCATATACCAAATCAACACCCCGCAATCATACCTCTATTCAGAAGTATACGATCACTTCTTACGGCAGTTTACTAATGCAAATGTCATATTTATAGAAGGCAGTGTGGGCGCCTTTGATAAAGCCGACTTTATCAAAGGACTGAAGGATGAACTAAGGAGCAAGGCAATTCCAATTCATTCACTAAAAGAAGATGCTACGGAGGAATCCATGAAAGCCCTATTACGTTCCGACAAGGAAAACATATTTATCCCCACGTCGGGTAGTAATATCACGTTAATAAAAATACTCCCACAACTCACCCTTCTAGTTAGAGACAATCCTGAAAGCCGTATTCATCTTTTTGGTTATCCCGAATGGCAAACCTATACCACAGACCATCTAGGAGCATTTTTTGAATTGGATACTTATTTTTATTCATCCTTTTACACCAATAACTTACTACCTTCCGCAGTGCACTTCACCAAAAGCTATCGCAAATGGTACGGCAAAGACATGGAAGAACGTTATCCTAAGTTCGGAATGTTAGGCTTTGATACAGGCTATTTTTTCCTCAAGGGATTAGCTCTTTACGGATCAGGACTAGAAAATAACCAACAAGAAATGGACTTGATTCCAATACAAACCGGATTTAAATTCCAACGCGTAAACAATTGGGGAGGATTTATCAATAAAAAAGTGTTCTTTGTTCACTTCACCAAAAATTTTGAATTGGTGAAACTGGACTACGATCGACAGTAATCAGGGCTGAACAAATTCAATAAATAAAGAAAAATGAAACTAAAACATATCATTGCTGCAGTTCTGCTGAGCACCTTATATAATACACATGCTAATGCACAGATCGGTGAATTGCGGCAGAACTTGGCCATAGGTTTCAACGGAGGAATGAATTTCAATACTGTCAGCTTCACCCCCACCGTCACACAGAAAACATTATCAGGAATAAACGGGGGACTCTCAATACGCTATATATCCGAAAAGTACTTCAATATGATTTGCGGGGCATTATTGGAAATTAACTTCTCACAACATGGCTGGGACGAATACTACAAAGACTATCCTCAGCTAACTTACACCAGAACAATGAACTATGTGGAAATACCATTCCTCGCACATCTGGCGTGGGGCAAAGAACGGGGATTACAATTCTTCATCCATGCAGGCCCTCAAATAGGTTTTCTCCTTAGTGACAGTGAAAAGCAGAGTAACAACTGGGATAATTATGATGATCTGCTCGAAACCGAACAACATGGAAAAAAGATTCAGAATAATTTTGATTATGGAATTACAGGAGGCATGGGAATAGAATTACGCACCAAAGCCGGTAACTTTTTGCTGGAAGGAAGGTACTATTATGCTCTATCAGACTTTTTCAAGAGCGCCAAAAGAGACCCTTTCTCCCGCTCAGCACATGGAGTGATAGCAGCCAAATTAAGTTATTTATTTGATATTCGAAAATAGCTCAAAACAACAAGCATAATAACACTCTGGTTTATCCTCTAAGCCGATCAGAAGCTTTCACCATGAGTTCATCACGGTAAATGGCACGAAATGCCAAGTAATTAAAGATAATAGATACTAGTGGCAAACATAACGCCCATCCCATCTGAAAGCTGGCATCCAAATGCTTCTTCAATATCAACATAAAACAAAAGAATGCCGCATAGTAACCAATCAACAAAATACTATTAAATATAGTCATACGGACTTGCAACATACGATTTCGGAATAGGAATATCGTACAAAGAGCAATGATAGCACTCAATAATAAAATTCCAAACAAACCCCAAGTCGATTGAAACGCCCCTTCAGCCAATGAAACCCCTAATGGTTTAAAAGTATAAGAAGTCACTCCATCAATAGCGATAAAATGTCCGATAGGCATACCTATTGAAATAATCAATAATACAGTGACAAGTAATAAATATACAGATTGAATTCGTTGTAACATTTTAGTCTTCCTATTTATAAAAAGAGGTATACCAAAAAGTTCTTATGCACAAACTTTGGGTACACCTCTTATCTCAATTCATTAGTTATTGTAATTTCTCTTTCTCTTTGGAAGGATTACGATAATAAACTTTGCCTTCAATATACTCTTGAGTTGCAATCAAATCAGGTTTAGGCAATTTTTCATAATAACGTGATATTTCTATTTGCTCCCGATTTTCAAACACTTCCTCCAAATTATCATTGTAAGAGGCAAATTCAGCCAGTTTCTTAGAGAGATCACTCTTTATCTCCACGCTGATTTGATTTGCACGCTTACCAATTATAGCAACTGTCTCATAAATATTACCGGTATCCGCACACAACTCCATCATATCACGCGTTACCGTGGTGCCTGGAGCATTCGTCTTCTTGTAATCCATAAATAATTTAATTTAATCTTTATACTCTTCAATATCCAATGTCTGGCTAATCTTTCAAATAGATTTCAGAATCATCAAATATTTTATTAGCTTCTTTAATATATTTACTATCAGGGAATTCATTTTTAAATGCATAATATTCATCCACAGCTTCCCTGTAACGCTCTATCTTTCGATCTTCGACACTATAAATAGCCATTTCATATTTTGAACGTAATATCAAAATAGATAAGTCTTCGCGAAGTTTGGTGTACGGATAATCTTTCAAAGCATTTTGGGCTGTAATCACACATGATAAATAGTTGTTACCCATATAATTTCCCAAATTATAATATAACTTAGCAGAAAGATATTCCTTCATTACCAACTTATCCTGCAACTCGAATATCATTTTCTGCGCATCAGCTCTCTTAGTGCTTTTCGGGAAATATTCCATAAAGGTCTGCAACTGCTGAATGGCACTATACGTAGCAGATTGATCCAAGCGTGGCTCAGGTGTATCTAGATACAACGCCTTTCCTGCATGAAATCGTGCCAATTCTGCATATGTACCACGAGGATAGACATTGCAATACTGAATAAATGTTTGGGATGCTGTCTGATAATCTTTCTGATTATAGTAACACATACCCAACATATAGAGAGACTCTTCCGCCTTGTTAGTACCTTTTAGTATAGCAATCAAATCATTAAGTAATGTTGCCGAACGATTATACTGCCCTTTTGCAAAGTAGTTTTTTGCTGCTTCATACTTGTACTCATAATCAGTACTCTTCAACAATTTATTATATTCCCCGCACGAAGATAATAAGATTGCTACAAGCAAAGCTGTTAAGATGTTTTTTTTCATTCTTATTTTTAAAAATAATGTGCAAAGATAAGGCTTCGCATCGAATAAAGCAATGACAAGAACCTTAATTTTTCAAAAAGCAGACTAACAGAAAGTAAATTACAGTTTATACAATTCACTTGCTGCAAGTAAATCCACTTTTTTATCGGTCAACACACGAATACAATTTTCCATGTCATTAGGACGAATAATAACATTTGCCGTATTTCCATTGGCAAAGGAATACATGTATTCAATAAAAACACCCTCATCGGATAAAAAGCGAAGCACTTTAGCCAAAGCACCGGGAAAATTGGGACAACTAATTCCCACAACATCGGTGACATTAACAGCAAAATGATTCTCTTTCAAAATTTTATAGGCCTTCTCCGGTTGTGATACAATACCTCGAAGAATGCCAAAATCTGCATTTTCAGCGATGCAAAGAGCAGAAAGATTAATTTCTTCCTTCGCCAATGTTTCAGTCACTTCAGTCAACCGACCTGATTTGTTTTCTAAAAAAATAGAAAGTTGTTTTGCTATCATAACTATCAAATTTTTCTATTATCTATTACCCGTTTAGCCTTACCCATACTACGTTCAATACTGCGTGGTTCAACCAAGCGCACATCCACTCCCAGTCCAAGTACGCTTTGCAAACGAGCCACCAATTTCTTTTTCATCGCCAGCATCTTATTAATTTCATCGGAATAGTATTCCGGACGTACTTCTACCTGCAACTCCATGGTATCGGTATTATTCTTGCGATCTACCAATAACACATAATGCGGTTCAAATTCCGGCAATTCCAAGATAACGGATTCAATCTGCGTAGGGAATACATTTACCCCTCTTATTATAAGCATATCGTCGCTACGCCCCAATATACGATCCATACGCACAAGTGTACGCCCACAGGGACATTTATCATAATGCAGGGCGGTCAAATCTTTCGTCCGATAGCGCAATAACGGCATCCCCTCCTTGGTCAAATGTGTAAAAACCAATTCTCCCGTTTCCCCCGGGGATACAGATTGAAGCGTTTTTGGATTAATAATTTCCGGATAATAATGATCTTCATTTAAATGAGTACCCTGCTGGCACTCACATTCATAACCAACTCCAGGTCCAGCTATTTCGCTTAGCCCATAAATATCATATGCTTTAAGCCCCAATTTCTCTTCAATCTCATGCCGCATATTTTCAGTCCATGGTTCAGCTCCAAATACGCCGATTCTTAACTTGAATTCATCACGCGGCAACCCTGAATCTTTAATGGCATCAGCTAAATATAAAGCATAAGAGGGAGTACAACAAAGCACAGTGGAACCAAAATCATGCATTAATGTTATCTGCTTTTCCGTATTTCCACTCGACATCGGTATAACAGAAGCCCCTATATTTTCAGCTCCCGCATGAGCCCCCAATCCTCCGGTGAATAATCCATATCCATAAGAGATATGAAAAAAGTCTGAGCTATCCGAGCCATAAGAAGTAAAAGCCCTTGAGAGGCATTCAGTCCATACTGACAGATCCTTACGAGTATAACCTACAACGGTTGGTCTGCCTGTCGTACCCGAAGAAGCATGGATTCTCACTATCTGACTCATGGGAACAGCACACAAGCCAAAAGGATAGTTATCTCTTAAATCAAGTTTTGTGGTAAAAGGTAATTTCACAATATCATCTATACTGTTAATATCATCCGGAGTAATGCCCAATTCCTGCATTTTCTTCCGGTAGAAAGGAGTGTTGTGATATACATGTTCTACAGTCTTTTTCAGACGAATGCTTTGAATCTTGCGAAGGTTTTCACGATCCATACATTCGATGCTTTCATTCCAAATCATGTTCTTCGTTGTATTTGCTTAGGGTTCATTAATTGAGTCACAAAGGAAACAAAAAATTTTGTTTATCTCAAGTATTTTCCCGAATATTGCCATCTGTAAAATAAGTATATGAATAAATTTGAACTAATATCTGCTTATCAACCGACTGGAGACCAACCGGAAGCAATCGCACAACTTACTGAAGGCCTGAATGAAAAAATTCCGGCGCAAACATTACTTGGCGTAACCGGATCAGGAAAGACATTCACTATTGCCAACGTCATAGCAAATATAAATAAGCCAACTTTAATATTGAGTCATAATAAAACTCTAGCGGCCCAGTTATATGGTGAGTTTAAATCGTTCTTTCCACATAATGCAGTTGAGTACTACGTTTCATATTATGACTATTATCAACCTGAAGCTTATTTGCCTTCCTCAGACACCTACATAGAAAAAGATCTTGCCATTAACGATGAGATAGATAAGCTCCGTCTTGCAACCACTTCGGCTTTGCTTTCCGGTCGACAAGATGTTGTGGTTATCTCTTCCGTATCATGCATCTATGGCATGGGCAATCCATCGGACTTCTATAATAATGTCATAGAAGTGCAGCAAGGTAAAATGTTCAGCCGCAATGTCTTTCTCCGCCATCTGGTGGACAGTCTTTATGTACGCAATGATATTGATCTGAACCGAGGAAACTTTCGGGTAAAAGGAGATACAGTGGACATTTATCTGGCTTATGCCGATAATTTACTACGTATTATATTTTGGGGAGACGAAGTGGACAGTATAGAGGAAGTGGATCCAATAAGTGGAGCAAGTATTGCCCATTTTGATACTTACAAAATTTATCCGGCCAATCTCTTCATGACGACTAAAGAGGCTACTATAAGAGCCATACATGAAATAGAAGATGACTTAAGCAAACAAGTACAGTGGTTTGAAAGTCAAGGTCGTTCTTTTGAAGCCAAGCGTCTTCACGAACGTGTAACTTATGACATGGAAATGATTCGTGAATTAGGCCACTGCTCCGGAATTGAAAATTATTCCCGCTATTTTGATGGTCGCAACGCCGGTAGTCGGCCTTACTGTTTACTTGATTTTTTCCCTGACGACTTTTTGATTGTAATAGATGAAAGCCACGTCAGCGTGCCACAGATACGCGCGATGTACGGTGGCGATCGTGCCCGAAAAACAAATTTAGTGGAATATGGCTTCCGGCTACCTGCTGCAATGGATAATAGACCATTGAAATTTGAAGAATTTGAATCCTTAGCCAAGGAAGTGATCTACGTCAGCGCCACGCCGGCGGATTATGAATTAATGAAATCAGAAGGAATCGTAGTAGAACAAGTAATCCGCCCGACAGGCCTTTTAGATCCGATTATAGATGTTCGCCCAAGTCATAATCAGATAGATGACTTAATGGAAGAAATTCAACTTCGTATAGAACGTAACGAACGTACCCTAGTCACTACACTAACCAAACGTATGGCTGAAGAATTAACGGAATATCTATTAAACAGTAACATACGCTGTAATTTTATCCATAGTGATGTTGATACCTTAGATCGGGTAAAAATTATGAGTGACCTGCGTGAAGGTTTATATGATGTATTAGTTGGAGTCAATTTACTGCGTGAGGGACTTGATTTACCAGAAGTATCCCTCGTTGCAATTCTTGATGCCGATAAGGAAGGATTTCTCCGTTCCCATCGTTCTTTAACCCAGACAGCCGGACGTGCTGCCCGAAATGTAAACGGCATGGTAATAATGTATGCTGACCGTATCACGGATAGTATGCAACAAACCATTGACGAGACTAATCGTCGCCGGGAAAAACAATTGGCCTACAATGAGGCGCACGGTATAACTCCACAACAAATTAAAAAAGGAAAGAATCTCAATGTTTTCGCCGCTAACATGAAACAAGAAGAAGGATATGCAAATATCCAAAATTCAGAAAGCAATTCACGTCCGTACATAGAAAAAGAAGATTATCAAAGCATTGCCGCTGATCCGATTATGCAATACATGTCCCGTGAACAAATGGAAAAGACCATTACCCGTACACGTAAACAAATGCAGGAATCCGCAAAAAAACTCGACTTTATCGAAGCAGCTCAATATCGCGACGAATTGCTGAAAATAGAGAGTTTATTTAAAGAGAAGTGGGGATAACTAGAATCTGAACTTACAACCCTATTAGCAAAGAAAAATGTTAATAAAAACACAAAACAAGTCTAAATAATAAATAAATGTTATAAAACATATTTCTAAGGCTCATTTATTTGCAAGTCTACTAAAATTCAGTACATTTGCAATGTGTTTTTCATAGTATTAGATTTAAGGTTAACAAAGGTTGGAGTACAGCGGTACTCCTTTTTTTATGCTCTTACTTTTTAATTCCCATCCGGTTTTTGTATTTCAGTAAACGGACTGTCATTCCACTTAAAATGCTCACGATCATCAGGATGAGCAGGATCATAAGCAACGTAATCAGCTCGCAGATAATTTACAATAGGTAACTTCAACTTTTTCATCCCTTCAATGACACATTTGGCTATTTGATAAGCACCATAAGGATTGAAATGCGTATTATCTGCCAATGGCTTATCTTGGCCAGGATATGTACCCGCAGGATAGTGTACAAAAGCTAATTTTGAACCTTCCACTCCCATAGCCTCATATAATATGCGCGTTACTGCATTTAAGTCGATAAGAGGAACATTTTCCTTATGTGCTACCCATCTCATTGCATTTGGATATTCACCATGCGTATCCACAATCTGACCTTCCTCATTAAAACTACGCCGCTGCATAGGTGTCACCAATACCGGATATACCCCACGGGCACGAGCTTCATCAATGAAAATTTTCAAATTAGTCGCAAAAGAATAATAGGGTCCTACACCCGGGCCTCTCTCCTTTTGGTCATTATGTCCAAACTGTATGAAAAGATAATCACCTTCTTTCATTTGAGTCAATGCCTTCTTTAAACGCCCGGCCGCCCTGAAAGTATCGGCCGCCTCACCAGATTCGGCATAATTAGCAATGCTAATACGATCCGTAAAAAAGCGGGGAATAATTTGTCCCCAGCTACACCATGGCTCATTATCCTGATCTACTACAGTCGAATTACCACATAGAAAAACAGTAGTCACACCTTCAACTCGATTAATAATAAGTTCCGATAATGCAGGATGATCCCCATTAAATTCAAGTGTCAGTTTATCATCCCAGTTTAACTTTTTACGTTCACGAGGCTTGATACGTACATCTTCTGTATTCGAGATATGTACATCACGCTTATTTATAGTAAATGTATAGGCTTTTAATTCGCCTTTTCGGGTTTTCTCATTTTCATAAAATAGACGACGGGACTCTCCACGTATCGTGGTTTCAGCAGCATAATGCTTATTGCCAATAATAGCAGTCACACGATAATTACCATCGGGCACTTTAACTGAGAAAAAAAAAGGGGCATTATCCCTGCCATTGGGAGAAGGATATAAATCATATCCATAGCCTTTTTCCGTGCTATAACGATCTGTACCCTTTATGTTAATATACCCATTCTTTACTTTTTTATCTGAGTTAAAACAAAACTTGAAATTCTGAGCTTCAGCACTCAAACCGAGTACGAATGCAACAGCTAACGCTAAAAAACACTTCATATTTCTCATGATTTAAATATATATTTCTTATAAAGAAGAAAAAAAAGGAGTGACTTCACAGTCCCCCCTTCCTCCTAATTGAATGAATCAATTATATCAATAATCTATGATATCTGTTATTCTTTAAGTCGATATATCTCTGCCCCAGCCAACAGAAAACAACCGACCCCGTAATCTTCAAAATCCGGTATCGTATCATAAGTGACAGGCTGCCCGTCCTTAGGCTCTTTACCCGTACCTTGCACATAGCCTAACAAACCATTCGGATGAACAACATCCTGACACAATGCGTTCCATGATCTCAGCACAATTGGCAAATACTCTTTTCTATCCAATAACCCTTTACGAATGCCCCATGACATTCCATATACAAACAAAGCCGTACCACTGGTTTCCTTACCCCCAAAATGAGTTTCGTCATGCAGACTGACATTCCAAAATCCATCTTTTCGCTGACATTTTTCCAGAGCTTTACTCATTGCAAGAAAATCACGAATATACTCATTACGATGTATCTCATCTGCGGGAATTTCATTCAACACACGTACTAAAGCAGCATATACCCATCCATTTCCGCGACTCCAATAACAATTTTCCCCATTCGGTTCTTTATATGGAGGATCAAAATCACGATCTCTCCACCAAAGTCCATCCGTAGCATTAAATAAGCCCTTATCACCTTGCTTGTTACGGGTATAACTATAAATATCCCACATCTTATCATAATACCCATGATCTCCCGTTAACTTACCTAACTTGGCATAAACCGGCATAGCCATTTGTATAGCATCAATCCACCACCAATCATCATTCTGCGGAGTATTAACCACCATATCAATATTGGTCTTGATATTTTTGATCATATTAGGATCCGGACAGATATTATACAAATCAATATACGTTTGTCCACAACACTGATCATCTGCATTACGGGTTGTATTTCCATTACGTAAACCCCATTTATGAAAATCAGCCCATCCATATGCATAGTCATAATAATCTTCTCTCGGATATATGGCATATAGTGCCATCAGACCTTCATAATAAACGCCACGAGTCCAAATATTACTAGGACGTACACGACCATTGTAAGTTGGGACCCGAAAATCGGCGTACTGCTTCATAAAATAATCATTCGCCCTTATTAGCATTGCTAATGTTTTTCCTCTGTCAGGTAATTCCTGTCCCCTGAGAAAAGTACTACACCCCAACAATAAAATCAATAGAGTCAAAGATCTCTTCCGTATATAATTCATAAAACTTCTAAAATATGTATTACATTCATTTTCTATTTCGGAGGCGAAAATAGCCTATTTCTGCATCCATAAAAATGGAAATGTGTACATTTATATAGAATTCTATATAATATGACTCAATAAACAAGAAAATGTACTCTATTCCAGCACAAATAGACCATTCGGTAAACAAGAAATACTTTTTGAATAAATAATTATATAATCATAATTCATTGACAGGAGTAAAAAACATATTAATTTAATTAGTACTGTTAGCCCAATTAGAGCTGTACAGCATATATATTTTCTTCCCCCTCAAAATTAGCACGAAAAATAACCCACTTATTATCCGGCGAAAAGTGAACATTAGGCTCTAAATTATAAGTATGTTTTTTCATGTTAACAAGCTTAATTGATTTAAGTTGATTCCCTACCAGTTTATAAAGATAGATCCACTTGCCGTCAGAAGCTTTTGCAACAGACGATGAATCTCCACCATCACCAGCTAACATTTTTTCTCCCCAAGACGTGGTATAATGAACAGACCATTCATTACGCTGTAACTCATAATCCGTTTCTTCGAGAGTCCGTATATTAACCCTACCAACAAAGAAACGCTTCCCTCTAGGCTTTTGAAGATCAAAATAGAGATACTGTCCTTCTGACCCAAACCACTCATGCCCTGCTATCTCCATATCCATTGACCTCTTATGCATCAATTGAGGAGCATCCTTTTTGGTAACATCAATAGTCCATATTCTATCAACTTTATGCCAAGGCCCTTCATGACAGAACATAAGTAAATGAGGATAAACAGGAGAAAATTGTATGTGATTTAGCCAAGCATTTTCTGTATAAATAGATTTCAAAGAACATTTTTTTGTATCTATTACAAACATCGTTCTTGCTAATTTAGCATTATATATTCGATCAAAGAACTGACTCTTATGCGGATATTTTTTCAATATTTCAGCCTCTTTTGGATTATAAAATATGCCCGCAAGCAAAGATCCGTCTACATTGACTGTAGCAATAGAAGCCCTTCGAGTGTCAGGAAAAACAAATATCAATCTCTTCTTTTGGGTTTCCATATTTTTGGCAAATACCGTATCCCCTATTTGATAAAAAAGTTCTTTGGTTTGGGCACAGATAATTTCGCTGCGTACAGACTTAGGCTCATTGGTTAGTTGTTCTATTTTTAGAGAACTTAGATCAACCCAGTACATTTGCGAGTTATCAACACCCATATTATAAATTTCCTTTGCAGGTATATTTGCCGCTTTTCCTTGAGGAATACCACTGCAAAACACCATCTTATTGCCAACAAATGGATTATTATGAAAATAGAAACTCATATTAATCCTACCATTCCGGACTAACTTTACCACTTTATGTCCTGTATCTTGGTCAATCCATTCATCAGGCATTTTTGTACCGCCGGTTTTCATCACAAGCTGCGCTTGCACTAACTGTATACAAGCGAAAAATAATAAAATACAGATTCTACGTTGTATCATTATTAAATTATATCGTTAACTAAAAAATTATTAGTACTTAAGAATACCACCAAAAGTAGTTTAAAAAGAAAATTTACCCCCGTCACAAAGATTCTGTGAGGGGGGTAAATAATAAACATTAGAGTTTATAAGCAGCTTGTTTATAACTTAATAGCCATAATTCTGATACACTTTTTTAGCATCATCAGTAAGCAATGTACCATTCTCATCCGTCAACATATCCATAAATGAAGTTGGAAATGGTTTCAATGTCATATAATTAAGGAAGCCTCCTTTAGGTAACCCCGTTTGTCCATTAGTCCCATTAAAATTATCTGCGACCTCCCAGCTACCAGCTTCATACGTAGAATTTGAGGGATTAGCCCCTAACTGATTGTGCCATTGAACGCGCGCAGCTTGTACACCTGCATGATGAATAATTTCATAATAAATTTCTTCTTCATTAAACTCGCGAGCATACTCATTGTATACAAACTCTAGAAAACGTTTCGCATCGGTATTAGCAGACGGACAATAATCTTCTGCATTTGATTTAGCAGAAGTCCCATCCCAATAAGAAGCATCTACCTTTATCTTATTATAACAATCATTACTACTTGCATATGGCCATTCTTGTTCCGTTTGAGCCAAATTTTCATGTCCTGGATATAAACGAGCTATCACTTCGGCACGTTCTTCACCTGATTTAAAAGCAGCTCGTTTACGTAACTCATTTAGATCATCAATAGCCTTACCATATTCCCCCTTACGTCCATAAGCTTCTGCGCGTGCCAAATACATCTCAGCAGAACGCATAACAGGAATATCACGACCACCGTATGCCGTATTTTTACCTGCACGATTTGGGTCATCATATTTTCTTGAACAAGGCACACCTGTATTTGAGCTTTTTTCCAACCCATAATAATTAGAAGATCCTTTAAATGTATAGGTATTGGTAGCAGCTACAATTTCCGGACGATAATAATATTTACTACCATCTTTCATCCAACGTGCATACAAGACAAAAGGTTGCGCATCGGCCTCTTCGACAGGAATAGCAGTCTCCTTTGTATTCTCCAATATAGCAAAAGCCAAATCGTCAGTTCCCATCTTATGTTCACCGGCTACAGCCGCACGTCCACCCCAAGACTCTCTTTTATAAGTAGGATAAATATTGCTATTAAAATATGCAGCTTGATCTGCAGTCCAAGTGTACGTGGCATTACTACTACTCTTATAACCATAGTACTCGCCATTAGCTCCAGGTGCGGAAGAACCTGTCGTATTAAGAGCTGTTTCATATTCTAACCAAAACGACTTCTGGTATCGTGAGTCATTTATCTTATCTGTAAATACATCCAAACCAAAATCATTATTATGAAAATAAAAATTAGGTTTTGTCGGATATTCCCAGCAATAGTCAGGAATTCCATATTTTTCATTCACATAATTACCTATAAACACACATAAAGCACGCACACCATAGCGATAATCATCTCCACTTTCGGAAAATATGGCATTCAATACATTTTCAGTCGTTTTCTCGTTTGAGAAATTGCCCAAATCGTGACGAAACAGATCGTTATAATCCGTAGCTAATGGATGAGCATTAATGACCATACTAGCATAATAAATACAAGAATCCAAATCAGCAGTTCCCTGCCCCTTATACAACATTCCCAAATATGAATTAGGATTGGTATTATCAATACTCCCGTCGGCATTACGACCATATTCTGTAGTCCCATATCCGGCGCCTTGCGCACGGTTCAAATACATTTTTGCCAATAAATGAGCCGCAGCATATTTTGTTGCACGACCATATTCTGAATCCCCATAAGAGTCGGGCAAATGATCAACAGCATAGCGCAAATCCCCAATTAAGACTTTGAACATTTGTTCAGATGGCGTACGTACATAATTATAGTTCGGAGGTAATGTGGTACTACTCGTTGTTGAAAAATAAACATCGCCAAAAATAGTATTCAAACCATAATAGCAGTAAGCACGGTTAAATAACACCTCTGATAATCGTTGTGCTGCATAATCAGCATCAGTAGCATATTCTCCCAAAGCTTTTCCTGAACGAATCGTTGTAATTGCTTTATTACAATTATCTATAATAGGATAATTATTAATTAAGAAACCATCCCGTTGCTTAGACTGAAATCCCATATATTCGTTAGCAACTGTACCGATCATTCCATTAGGAGACCAATACGAAGTCGAGAAATTATTTAAATCATTTGCTCCACTAGTAAGGCAACAGTCATGCCCGGTCTCATACATGTAAATACCTTCTCGGTAGCCCCATTTTACCCGCTCTGCATTATAACTACTAACAATCAATTGATTGAGTCCTTGCTCCGTATTAAAATAGTCTTGAGTAATAGTAGATACCATTTCTTCTTTTAAGAAGCTATCAGTACACCCTATTGAGCTAAACACCAATGTACCTATAAGTATATATTTTTTCATTTGTTTCATTATTTTCTATATTAAATTAAAAACTGAGTCTCAATCCTAATACAAAACTACGTGTAATACAAGTATTGTTTGTCTGACCACCAATATGGTTACCGGCATCCCAACCAGTTATATCATCCGGATTAATACCCGATTTAACAAGCTCTCCACCAAAAAGGAACGGATTTAATACTTGTGCATAAACTTGTGCTTTGCTGGCCCCAACTTTATTTAAAATATTTCTAGGTACATCATACGATAAAGCTATATTCCTGATAAGAATCATATTTCCTTTAGCATAATTACGAGCAACGTCATATGTACTAGTGCGAGTTGCAGTAGTAGGCTGAGCAAATTTAGCCCCTGTATTTGTCGAACTCCATGTATCGTTTTCAATACGGCGACCGATAGTTTGAGTCAATCCATAATAATAATTACCAAAGCGGAAATAAGTAAAGAAACTAAAATTCCAGTTTTTATAAGTAAATGAATTATTAATTCCTCCGGTCCATTTAGGAGACTTATTATAGAATACCTTATCTGAATTATCAAACGTACCAAATCCATTATCCAAATAGGTAACAGTGGATCCATCATTTAAAGTAACAGTCTTGGAGTTTGCTGTACCCGGAGCAACTTCTACTAATGCCTGATCTACAATTTTATATTGTCCAGGCAAGAACGTGAGTTTACCAATTTTTGAGTACAGATTCATCAGACGTTGATCTTCCGGAGTATCCTGCCATATACGATCATATTTATAATCATAGAAAACATTAATAGGCTCTCCAACCTTCCATGGTCCATTTGAGTCAAAGTCTACACTATTTGCCAATTCTGTAACCTTTTCCTTATTCGTAGAGAAACTCCAGTCTGTTTGCCATGTGAAATCTTTAGTCTTTAAATTAACAGTAGAAAGAGAAAGTTCAAAGCCTTTATTCTGAGTCTTTCCTACATTACTCAAAACCTGACCGTAGCCAGTTATAACCGGGATTGTCTTATTCATCAACAGATCCGAAGTTTTAGCAATATAATACTCTATAGTACCACTGATACGACCAGATAATACAGAGAAGTCCAATCCAATGTTTGTTGATGCAGTCTTTTCCCAACTAAGGCTATAGTTAGGCATCAAATTAGTTTTAGACCCAATTGTATTCGCAGAAGTATTTCCGATTCCAAAAGGTATATTTGCATAAGTAGAAGTTACAGATCCAGACGTTTGATAGGGATTGACAGATGAATTACCAGTAACGCCATAGCCGACTCTTAACTTCAATTGATTAATCCAATTGATTTTTTTTATGAAGTTCTCTTGTTCCATACGCCATGCCAAAGCTGCAGAAGGGAAAAAGTCCCATTTATTGCCTTCGGCAAGCATAGAAGCCCCATCATAACGTCCTGTTAGGGTTACTAAGT
This sequence comes from uncultured Bacteroides sp., assembly GCA_965140335.1. Taxonomy (GTDB): domain Bacteria; phylum Bacteroidota; class Bacteroidia; order Bacteroidales; family Bacteroidaceae; genus Bacteroides. Next base: position 473,910 of record OZ223190.1, on the reverse strand, counting down.
ATTTATCCATTAAGCCATAGTTGACGCGAGCCATATAAGAGGCACGTGACCATGTAGAATATCCGGAACCAGGTGCATACTTGGAATTATTGGAGTGGCCGAGATCATACCACATCGAAGTCGGATAAACAACTTCATAAGCACGTACACTTAAATTTTCAGAACGGCTCCTTTCAGCAGATTGTAACAGTGTAATATTGAAAGAATGAATTTTCTTAAAGGTCTTATTAATATAAACCAAGTTTTCTAATGTCCATGACAAACCTTGGCTATGAGCATTATACGCAGCACCGGGAGCTGTTGAATCAAATCCATATGGATTTGAAAAGTTCTCTCCATAATAACTTCCCTGACGGGAATTACGAAATTGTGCACCTAAATTTGTACGCCATTTCAACCAAGGAAGAAGAGTCGCTTCTGCATAAGAAGTAAAATTTACACCATAATAACGATATTCATTCGATGCTGAATTCACATCACGCAAAATGTTATGTTCTGCATCTCCATCAGAAGTTATTAATATTGATCCATCATTATTATAAGCCGGAGTCCAAGGCATTAAATTCATGGCAAGTCCATATGAATCCTTTGCAACTGTATTTGAAAAGTTGCTAACAATACCATAATTTTTTATAGATGTACTAGCATTCAATCCCATTCCTACTTTCAGCCACTTCATTGGGGTGATTTCACCATTAAGATTAGCTGTGTAACGCTTATAGTCCTGATCCTTCATCGGGGATTCTTGACCTAAGTATCCCAAAGAAAAGTAGATTCTTGAAGTTTCAGTTCCAGCTGATAAAGAAATCTGATGAGTATTAGTTACTCCTGTACGAGTAGCCAACTTGCCCCAATCAGTAGTCGGCAATTTGGAAGAATCATATACCGGAACAAGATCATTATATCCCATAGCCTTTTCTTCAGCTGTAGCCGCCCTTAATACCGGATTTCCACTATCATCCAATTGATAAGCTTGAGCTATCCGGCTATCCATATAAGATTGGGTTCCTAACCATAGAGCGCGATCACGACTCGGATCTGGAGCTGTACCATATTTCCCATTATAAGTACCGCCTATAATAGCAGCCTGCCTTTTATAGTCCAAAAGCTGACCTGAATTCATATAGTCAGTCTCGGAATTCAAGTTACTGAAAGTAACGGAACCATCATAACTAATAGTCGTCTTACCGACCTTCCCTTTTTTACTAGTAACCAAGATAACACCATTAGCACCACGAGAACCATAAATAGCCGTGGCAGAAGCATCTTTTAAAATTTCCATAGACTCGATATCACTAGGATTAATATCTGCAATAGAACCTGCAGTCATCGGGATACCATCTATCACATACAACGGATCATTCGTTGCGGTAATAGAGCGATTTCCACGAATACGAATATCACCAAGTTCACCAGGCCTATTATTAGAAGTGATGTCAACTCCAGAAACTTTTCCCTGCATCGCTTGTAAAGCGTTTTGCACTGGACGGTCTTCAATGACCTTACTTGTAACACGTGACATCGCACCTGTTACATCGCTCTTCTTTGCAGTACCGTAACCGACTACCACTACTTCGTCAAGCATTTCGGTATCTTCCTGAAGTACAATTTTTAGTTTATTTCTTCCTGCAACAGAAACTTCTTGTCCCTTATAGCCTATATAAGTAATAGAAAGGCTTGATTTCTCCGGTACATTAGATAGAGTGAAATTGCCATCAAGATCGGTTATCACACCATTTGTTGTGCCTTTCACCAAAACATTGACGCCAATTATTGGTTCTCCCTTGGAATCAACGATAGTACCCGAAACAGTTTTACTTTGTGCATAAGCCCCCATGCATAATACGGAAAAGAGAGCGACCCAAAACAGTCGCTGAAGCTTGTCCAGACAGGTGAAAAAATCAGAATTCTTCCTGTTTTTCATACATTAATTATTTAAGTTAAACAAAATATATTATATTCTCAATCTCAATTAAGAGCTTTTTTGCAATGTGAAAAAGTATTGCAAATATATTGGCAAGTCTTAAAAAGGTTAATGTAAAATCGTTCAAATGCATGGAAAAATCGGTGATTCTTATTAGTACGAGTATTGATTTCATGTTAAAAGATCAAAATGAATAAGGCCAAAAACATTTCTATTATTATCAAAGAAGTAGAAAGCACGAATTCTATTTTCATTAAAGTATAAGTTTTACCTCAAGACGCTAAAAATCTAGATTTTTAATAAGGATAAGGAGACTCATGGTTTATCTATATTCTTATCAAATCCATAGCTTCATCGGCAAAAGAAAATTATATGACAGGAACAACAGACAAGCTGATCCCAGAAACAATCAGGAAATCAGAAAAGAAGAGAATGCAAAGTTAACTTCATAAGGGAAGGTATGACTAAGAAAATAAACAACAAGAAGTAAAACAGTAAATAACTGTATATCAGTCTGCTTTCAAATAAAACAGAATCTCGTAGAGCAAAGCATCGTTGCTCGTAGAGGAAGGTATATTCCCTCTACGAGGAACAGGACTTTTCTCGTAGAGATTCTGTCCTTCACACTGATAAATTGACAATAAGATAATAGAGATAATGAAATAGAGATGTAGATATGATATTATATTACTAATTAGACACAAAAGTGGCACCAAATAAGAGAAAAGGCTATTGCACTTTATTTACTATATTTTTTCTTGAAATAGTTACTTTTGCTAGAAGACACAATTAGCATCTCATCATTACGACATAAAATCGTTTTGATTATTATCAAAGTCAAAAACGATATTAACAATTCATTATTGCGACATTTTATTCATGTTTATGTACATTATTCCATTCCCTACAGTAATAAAAAGCATTAATTTCGTAACACTTTTTAAGATTTATATTATCATTTATGATATTACCATGAAAAAACAAACAATTATGATCCTTGCATATGTATGAGACATCTCCAAATATGAAAGGTAAATAAAAAATTACAATTTTGTTAAACTTAAAAAAAACAATGCATGAAAGACAGAAAAAGTAAAAATCTGTTTGGCTATCTGAGTAAGTCTCGATGGCTATTTCTTATCACTTTGTTAATTGTTCCTCTGGTGTCTCCTGCAGGAAGCCAGACTGCATCAGCTGCAACAAATGTAGCGCAGCAACAAAAAAGAGCGATAACTGGTACTATTATCGATAGTAAGGGGGAACCTATTATTGGAGCTAATATTGTTGTGAAAGGTGATAAAGCACTCGGAACGATTACAGACCTTGATGGTAACTTCAAACTGAGTAATGTCCCCGCTGGGGCAAAGTTGATTGTCTCGTATATAGGATACAATACTCAGGAGGTTAGCGTAAAAGGGTATAATGTAAAAGTTACATTGGAAGAAGATACCCAAATGCTAGGTGAAGTACAGGTCGTTGCTTATGGTGTCCAGAAGAAGGTATCTGTAACAGGTGCAATTTCCAGTGTTAAAGGTAGTGATTTAATGAAATCACCTACTGGTTCTGTTTCTAATATGTTGTCTGGTCAGATGGCTGGATTAACAACAGTTCAATATTCTGGCGAACCAGGTAGCGATGCAGCAAAAATCTTTGTACGTGGTCAAGGTACCTTTAATAATTCAGCTCCTCTTATTCAAGTAGATGGCGTGGAGCGCGATTTCAATGACATTGACCCGAATGAAATTGCAAGTATAACCATCTTGAAAGATGCTTCTGCTACGGCAGTCTTCGGAGTACGAGGAGCTAATGGAGTGGTTTTGATTACAACGAAACGAGGAAAGGAAGGTAAAGCTAAGATTTCTATTTCAACTTCAGTCAGCGCCATTACACCAACAGAAAGTATTAAGATGGCTAACTCTTATCAGTATGCTACATTTTATAATCAGATTAATGCAAATGATGGTCAAGCACCGACATTCTCGGATAAAATTGTTCAAAAATTCAAGGACAAGTCTGACCCTATTCGCTTCCCAAGCGTTGATTGGGTCGACTATTGTTTGAAGAGCATGACAATCCAGACGCAGCACAACGTCAATATTTCCGGTGGCACAAGTCGCGTGCGCTATTTCATTTCAGCAGGTGCTTATACTCAAGGCGGTTTATTTAAGCAATTTGATCTACCTTATGACCTTAGCTATCAGTACAATCGATTTAACTATCGATCTAACTTAGACATTGATATAACCAAGACGACACTGTTATCTATGAATATTGCCGGGAATGTCAATAACGCTTCTAAACCTTATACTGGGCAAGGCAGTGAAGGAATGTTAATCAACATGTATTATTCCACTCCATTTTCGAGTCCTGGTATTATCAATGGTAAGCTGGTGAATGCAAACAATGATTATCCGGATTTGCGAATGCCGTTTATCGGTGGCAGCGGTATGGGATATTATGGCAATGGATTTATGAAAACTAGTAATAACACGCTAAATGCAGACCTCCAGTTAAAACAGAAATTGGATTTCATTACAAAAGGGCTGTCATTTCATATTAAGGGATCATATAATAGTGGCTTCACTTCCTATACACGGGCAAGTGGAAGCGTAGCAACTTACACCCCTGTGTTAGTAGCAGATGGATACGGTGCTCCTATTTATGTAGACAATAATGGTTATCCCACTGTAAGCAGCAAAGGATATCCCTTAATTGCCTATAAGAAATATGGGCAGAACAGTCAACTAAAGTATGAGGATATAGATCCAGGAAAATCCCGTAATTGGTACATGGAGGCTGCTTTCAATTATACTCATGACTTCGGTAATCATCATTTAACAGCACTATTACTCTACAATCAAGACAAAGTATATTACCCATCTACTTACTCTGATATTCCAGAAGGTCACGTGGGAATTGTAGGACGTTTAACTTATGATTGGAAAAGTCGCTATTTAGCTGAATTTGACTTTGGTTATAATGGTTCGGAGAACTTTGCTCCCGGTAAACGGTTCGGTAAATTTCCGGCAGCTTCTTTTGGATGGATTCCCAGTGAAGAAAAATTTTGGGAATCCATCAAACCAGTAGTCAGCTTTTTAAAATTACGATATACAATAGGTTTGGTTGGTAATGATAAAATAAAAGGCACTAGATTTATGTATTTACCCGATCCTTATGTAGTTAATAATTCTTCGCTTATAAATCGTGATGGACACGGCTACTTATTCGGTATAGATAATTCAACTGCAAGTTTAGCTGCTTATGAAAGTGCTAAAAACAATGCAAATGTTACATGGGAAAAGTCTCTGAAGACAAATTACGGCGTGGACGTTAACTTTTTTAGTGATCGCTTGCATAGCTCGTTTGATTATTACCATGAAAATCGCAAGGATATATTGCTTAGCGATGGCACCGCACCATCCATACTAGGTTTCACACTCCCTAAAGCTAATCTTGGAAAAATGAAGAGTTGGGGATGGGAATTAGCACTTAAGTGGAATGATAAAATAGGAAGCGATTTTAGATACTATGTAGGACTAAACTTGATGTATAACCAGAATCGGATTACAGAGAAAAAGGAAGCTCCACAAAATGAGGAATATATGTATCAAAAAGGACGTCGTTATGGAGCCCGTAGCCAATATAAGTTCTTTGAATATTATAATTCAGAAACAACGCCTGCTGATTATAGAAAAGCGTATGGTACCGATATGCCAATGCAATTAGCCACTGACTTAAAAAATGGAGATTGTGTTTATGTTGATTTGAATGGCGATGGAGAAATAGATTCTAATGATATGTCACGTAACTTTGGTTTTACCGATGATCCTGAATATATGGCTGGCCTTAATTTGGGATTCAGTTGGAAAGGATTAGATGTTTCTATGCAGTGGACGGCTGCTTGGAATGTAAGCCGAAGTATATCCAGTGTATTCCGTAAACCGTTTACGGACCGTACTGATTCCAATCAGGGAGGTTTGCTTGTTTATATGCTGAATAATACGTGGACGAATGATAATCCGAATCCAGATGCTAAGTATCCGCGTGCTACTTTTTTAAATGATGATAACAACTATGCAGAATCTACATTGTGGGAAAAAGATTCAAAATACCTCCGTTTAAAAAACGCACAAGTAGCCTACAATTTCAGTTTGCCAATTATGAAGAAACTGAAGTTGAATACACTTCAGATTGCTTTAAGCGGTTACAATCTACTAACATTTACTCCATATATTTGGGGAGATCCGGAATCGAAAGCAAGTAATTCGCCTTCATATCCGTTAACAAAAACATATTCTTTGAGTTTGAAACTCGGTTTTTAATCTTAGCACGGTAACAATATGAAAAAATATAATAAATTAATTTTTAATGTCGCTTCAGGATTCCTCTTCTGTTCTATTTTTGCAACTTCTTGTGTTGATGATGTAAAGTTTGGTAGCGCTTTCCTTGAAAAGGCACCAGGAGGTAGTGTGACTAAAGATACGGTATTTAATAATCCTGAATATGCCCAACAATTCTTAACAGATCTTTATGGTTTACAATACTATGGGCTTCCTTATAAGAATGTCTCCAATCAGGAATCATCTAATAATTACGTAGGTAAACCAGAGGCCTTGACGGATTTATATGTATTTACTTATTCCTCTGCAGGCATTACTGGCCCTTATTACATGGGCATGCATACTGCTAACTATGGCAAGCGTTCCGATAAATTCTCTTTTCTGAAAAATAATATATGGGAAGCTGTACGTGGTGCATGGATATTAATAGAGAATATAGACAAAGTTCCGGGACTAAGTGATAATGAAAAACAATCTATGGTAGCTCAAGCAAAATGTATTCTTGCCTCTCGCTATTTCGATGTGTTCCGGCATTACGGTGGTGTTCCTGTCATTACTAGTTCTTTTAGTGGAACAGATGCTAGCTATGATATGCCACGTGCCAGTGTGGCAGAGACGGTAGATTTTATGGTGAAACAATTAGATGAAGCTGCTGCCGTATTACCTTGGACAGTGGAGACACCGGCTTCGGAATCCGGACGTTGGACCAGAGCGGCAGCTATGGCTTTGAAATGCCGTATCTTGCAATTTGCTGCTTCACCGTTATTTAATGCTGACCAGCCCTATTATCCGGGAGCTACTGACAATTTAGCTATTTGGTATGGAAGTTATAAACCGGAATTGTGGGATCGTTGTCTAGAAGCCTGCCAAGACTTCTTTAATGAATTGGACACTAAAGGAGGATACCGGTTACAACAAGCAAAAGGTACTCGTCCAGAAGATTATCGTTTAGCTTACCGTGCAGGATACGCCAATTTGAATAGCTCTGAAGTTTTGATCAATACTCGAGTAATTGACATTGATGCTTTTAAATCAAGTAGATATAATTGGCATCAGTGGGGAGATCCACTTATGAGAATTCACCGTGGTTACAGTCCTACGGAGGAGTATATGGAAATGTTTCCTTGGAAAGATGGTAAGCCCTTCAATTGGGATAAAGCGAAAAATGAGGGGAAACTCAACCAAATGTTCCAAAAAGGCACTGTTGAAGATAAAAATATTGAATTAACTCGTGACCCACGTCTGTATGAAGAAATTATAGTTAACGGGCAACGTTTATCTTTGGACTGGACAACAGGAAATATGTCAGGACGCAGCTTTGAGTCATGGCTGGGTGGAAAAGATGCCGGTAATAATCCAAAGAACCAGACCGGATCTTTTGCTACGGGTTATGCCCCTATTAAGTTCTTAATGGGAAATGATATGTTACGCAGATATGTGCAGTGGCCTTGCATTCGCTTGTCGGAAGTATATTTGATTTACGCTGAGGCGTTATGCCAAAGTTCAAAAGGAAATATGGGAAAAGCAATTCAACAAATTGATATTGTGCGTGCACGTGTTGGATTGAAAGGCTTGGCAGAATGTAATCCAGACAAAAATCTGAAAACAAGCAAAAAAGCTCTTCTTGAAGAAATACTTCGTGAACGTGCGTGTGAATTAGGCATGGAAGATGCCCGTTTCTTCGACTTAATCCGTTATAAGCGAGCTGATCTTTTTGAAAAGCAGCTACATGGGCTTTTAATTCATCGCTTGGATGAGAACGGGGCAAAAAGAGATCTGCCTTGGTATGGAAATGACGAGGGGAAGAAACCTTATCCGACACACTTTGAATATAAGAGGTTTGAATTAAATAATCCGACTCGCTATTGGTGGACACAAGGCTTTGATCCTAAATGGTATTTATCTCCTTTCCCTGCAACAGAGGTCAACAAAGGTTACGGACTTGTTCAAAATCCTGGATGGTAATGAAATACGAATATTTCAATTATAAATTGATTAAATTATTATGAAAAAAAATAGAATAATCATTCCGGCACTTTTTGCTTGCTTTTATTTGCAAGGCGGTGCACAGGAACTTAACGATAGCCTAGTTTTTGGTAAACCGGCAGAGTATTCCAAAGAAGTAATACAGATCGGTTACCAGAAAGCTCAGCGATTAGAGGAATCGACCTCGTCTGTTTCTATGGTCTACAATGAAAATTTTAATAAGCGGAGCGCAAAAAACATAGCAAATTCACTTTTTGGATATGGCACAGGACTAACGACCTTACAAGGTGCTGGTCGGTATTCTGATGATGAACCGACATTCTATGTCCGTGGATTACAAAGTTTGTCTACAAATAAGCCGTTGGTATTAGTCGATGGCATCGAGCGTGATATCAGTGATGTTACCCCTGAGGAAGTAGAATCTGTTGCAATATTGAAAGATGCAGCAGCTGTTGCTCTGTATGGCTATAAAGGAATTAATGGTGTGGTTAATATCACGACTAAGCGTGGCCTTTATAATACTCGTGAAATTAAATTTTCCTACGACCATGGTTTCGGTTGGCAAGCACGTAAACCAAAGTTTGTAGATAGTTACACATACGCTTCTGCAATGAATGAGGCGCTAACTAACGATGGACTGACAAAACGCTATTCTCCGGATGAGTTGAATGCATTTAAATCAGGTAAGTACCCGTATCTTTATCCAAATGTGAATTGGTTGGGTGATACTTTTCGCAATATGGATGCTACTAACATTTATAATATCAGCTTTCGTGGCGGTGCTACGAACTTTCGCTATTATGCCATGGCGAATTTAACGACTAACAGTGGATTTATTGCTAATTCAGGCATGAATGAAGGTTATTCTACGCAAGATGAATATTCTAAAGGTAACTTGCGTACTAACTTAGATATTGATTTGACTCATAACACCAAATTGAAATTAAACTTACTAGGTGTCTTGTCAGAAACTAGGACACCGGGTGCCAGAAATCAACAGGGAGCTAATTTATGGGATATGATTTACACACTTCCTTCTGCTGCTTATCCTAGTCGTTTAAAAGATGGCACGTGGGGTGGTAATTCGACTTGGGCTGGAACAAATAATCCAGTTGCGGTGTCGCAAGCTTCTGCATATACCAAATTCCATGAACGTACGCTATTTACCGACATGACGTTGGAACAGAACTTGGCATCTATTACACCGGGACTTAAAGCCAGTGCCATGTTAGCTTATGATAATTATGCACAATATTGGGAAGATCATTCCAAGACTTTTGTTTATGGAAGCAATTCGGTAAGTTCATGGTTAGATGGTGAACCAGATGAAACAACCTATTACACAGATGGAAAAGAGAGTTCCATGAGTACTACAGCTAAATGTATCGCTTTTACACGTGTTTTCAATTTTGCTGCGACCTTATCATACGACAAGCAATTTAATGAAGCCAATAAATTATATAGCCAGTTGAAGTGGGATTATGAATATCGTAATACTAAGGGAATTGACCAGACTTGGTACCGCGAAAATGCTTCGTTCTACACTCATTATGGACATAAAGATAAATATTTTGCAGACTTGACTGTTGTTGCCTCTGCATCTAATAAACTGGCTTCGGGGCATAAATGGGCCATATCTCCTACAGTCTCTTTGGCATGGGTACTCTCTAAGGAAAAGTTCACCAAAAATTTATCTTGGATTAATTTTTTGAAATTACGGGCTTCATTTGGCATTATTAATACTGACAGGTTGCCGCTGGATAATAAGGACGATGTAACTGACTATTGGGAACAGACCTATGGTGGCGGTAGCTATTATCCTTTTGATACCAACTATTCGGTCGGAACTAGCAGCTGGTCATTAGGACGTCTGGCTTCATTGAACTCGACCCACGAAAAAGCCTATAAATACAACATTGGCTTAGATGCCAGTCTATTTAGAAACTTAAATCTGACGTTCGATACTTACTATGAAAGACGTTCGGATATTTGGGTCTCTTCAAGTGGTCATTATTCAAGCGTACTAGGTTTTACAGCTCCTTATGAAAATGGTGGTATCGTTGATAGTTGGGGAGTTGAATTAGGTGCTAAGTATCATAAAAAGATAGGTGACATTACCTTGAATTGCGGCGCTAACTTTGCGTTTGCCAAGAACAAAATTATCGAACAGATGGAGGAACCACGTATGTATGATAATCTGAGAACAACGAATAAGCCACTGAAACAAACCAATGGTTTGGAAGCTATCGGTTTCTTCAAAGATCAAGCTGATATTGATAATAGCCCGAAGCAACTGTTTAGTGCAGTAAAACCGGGCGATATTAAATATCGAGATGTCAATGGAGACAACATTATCGATGCGAACGACAAGGTTGCTATAGGACATAGTACCACAGCTCCGGAAATTTATTACTCGTTTAATCTTGGTGCAGAGTGGAAAAGTTTAGGATTCGATGTTATGTTCCAGGGTACGGAAAGATATTCTGCTATGCTAAATACCAAAAGTATATATTGGCCATTGGTGAATAATACTACAATTTCTCAAGAATATTATGACAATCGCTGGACTTCGGAAAATCAAAATGCTAAGTATCCACGTTTGAGTTCACAAAGTAATGAGAACAACTATCAGACAAATACCTTGTGGTTGAAAGATCGTTCATTCTTGAAATTGCGTTCCGTAGAGTTTTATTACAAGTTTCCTCAAGCTTTGCTCAAGAGAAGTAAAATATTAAGTAATGCGAAAATCTATATTAGAGGTGTTGATCTGCTATGCTTCGACAAAATAAAAATTGCCGATCCTGAATCTTATGGAGTTACATATCCATTGACTCGCAGAATAGTGGCAGGATTGACTATCGGCTTTTAATTGTTGAATCTTAATTAAAAACATGATTATGAAAATCAAAAGAATAGTAAGTGGAATAGCGTGCATCGTAACATTAACAGCATGCAACCTTGATTATCATGAATATTCCAACTATGATAAAAATTATATAGATGATAGCTACGATAATGTCATTGGTATAGTTACTAATGTTTATTCAATGCTGGATTATGACTTTGGGCAGACATACAAAGGTGGAATGTTTGCATCAGCCTGCGATGAGTCTGAATATGCCTATCCTGACAATGATATTTGCAACTTTACAAATGGCTCATGGAGTCCGGTTAATCCAATGTCAAATATCTGGTCATCCAGCTACAGTGCGATTCAAACTTGCAATCAGTATCTGGCAGAGTTCCAAGGTTTAACATTCGAAGAGCTGAAACTAAATGATGACTATCGTGCACAGATGTTTCGTTATAACAATAGTTTTAAGGAAGCACGTTTTTTACGAGCCTATTTCTACTTTAATTTAGTACGTGCATATGGCGACGTGCCTTATTTTACAGAAATGATGACGTCTGATAAAGTCAATACTCTATCGCGTACACCAGCGCAAAATGTATTCGATAGTATCATAGTGGAATGTGATTCTTTGGCTAAGGAATTGCCCGCCGACTATACTCAATTAGGAATGGAAGGAATAAGTCCAGCAGAAAGCGGGCGTGTCACTCGATACGCAGCTTTAGCGCTTAAAGCTCGCGCAGCTTTGTATGCAGCCAGTCCTTTATTTAATAAAAATGACGATAAAGAACTTTGGCACAGAGCGGTTATAGCAAACAAGGCTGTTATTGATACTTGTAGCCAAAAAGGCTTTAAATTGGGTAAATACTCCGAATTGTGGGGGCCTAATAGTTGGTCTAATAACGAGATGATTTTTGTGCGTCGTTATTATACAAGTAAGGGAGTAAACTCCAATGTGCTGGAAGGATATAATTTTCCCAAAGGTGTCCCTGGTGGCAATTCGGGCAATTGCCCAACTCAGAATCTGGTTGATGCTTACGAAATGAAAGCTACTGGCAAGTTATGGAACGAATCGGGTAGTGGTTATGATGCTAAGAATCCTTATAATGGACGTGATCCACGTTTTGGAATGACTATTGTTAAGAATGGTGATACAAAGTGGCCATCAAAGAATAAAACTCCTATTGAAACGTTTTATGGTGGTTTAAATGCCGAACCTATTTCAGGAGCTACTACCACAGGGTATTATCTCAAAAAATACTTGGATTCAGCTATTGACCTTAGTGCTAGTAGTAGTACTAAAACGAGCCGACATTCATGGATTACTTTTCGTTTAGGTGAATTCTATCTGAATTATGCTGAAGCAATCTTCAACGATACAGGTTCAGCTGATAATGCAGGAGGATTCGGAATGACAGCACGCGAAGCCGTAAATGTGATCCGCAATCGTGCCGATGTAAAAATGCCGCCACTTCCCATAGGCTTATCCGCTGACGCCTTTTGGACAAAATATCAAAATGAGTGTATGGTTGAATTCGCTTTTGAAGGACATCGCTTTTATGATCTAAGAAGATGGAAAGATGCTGATAAATTGAAAAGCATTACTGAGATGAAGCTCACCAAGAATACTGATGGTACCATCAGTTATAACCGAGTGACAGTGAATCGTGTATGGAATGACAAAATGTACTTATTTCCCATTCCACAATCTGAAAGGTTGAAGAATCCTAACTTGACACAAAACCCAGGTTGGTAATAATCTATTATCATTTTAAATAACAACAACTTAGATATTTATGATGTGGGCTGCTTATCTTTTTTAGGCAGCCCCATTTATATTTATATAATTCATAGACAACATAATTTAGGCCTTCTTTATAACTCGAGCTTAAAACGAACGATCCTCCAAAGACAGTCAATAGCATATGCAATTCTACTTACCTCAATCTATGCGTCCCAAGATAAAATGGACAAACGTCCATGCAAATGAACTCTTATCCATAGCTCAGTAATAGAAAGAACATATTTTTGTAGATAAAAAGCAAATAGCTTTAGACCGACTATCCTCTATAAGAATGATACAGAACGCTATTGCTTCAAAGGGAAAGGCTACGCAAAAAGATATGATTTTGTCCGTAGATAAAGCTGAATCAGAAGTGGTATGCACTGCATTGAAATTTAAAGCGATAGACGAAGGAATTGTGCTTGACCAAATGGCCCTCTATAAACCAACGGATTTCAATAAATTCAATTAAACGAGATATTTAAGTCAGACTACTTACATTAAACAATATTAGAAAAATTATGAATTTAAAGACACTAAGTTTGATGAGCTCTTTCCTACTCCTGACTATAGGGAGTAGCGCTCATGCTCAAAAAAAGAAAGAAGTGATTAACGACTCAAACACTCCATTACATCTTTTGCAACCCGATTATAAAGTACCATACGGGGCACTCACTGTAAACGAAATAAAAAGCGATATAGACCGTGTGCTGCATTATCTGGAAAATAATACACCAAAGGAAGTGATCGATTCTAAAACCGGCAAAGTTATTACGGATTACTCCAACATGACAGCTAATGCCGAATTAAAACGGGGAACTTTCCGCATAGGAAGTTACGAGTGGGGAGTCACCTACTCCGCCATGCTGGATGCCGCAGATGCTACCGGAGATGAAGCGTATCGAAAATACGTAGCCGACCGCTTTCAATTTCTGTCAGAAGTAACACCCCATTTCAATAAAGTATTGGAAAAATACGGAACCGTTGATCCTCAAATGAGGCAGATTCTTACTCCCCACGCACTAGACGATGCGGGAGCCGTTTGTGCAGCAATGATCAAAGCACAGCTAAAAGACAAATCACTCCAGTTAAAGCCGCTTATAGAAAACTATATTAATTACATCATGTATCATCAATATCGGTTAGCCGACGGAACGTTTGCACGTAAACGGCCTCAACTGAACACGGTGTGGCTGGATGATATGTTTATGGGAATCCCCCCGATAGCATGGTACGCCCGTATTGCCAGCGACAATCAGCAGAACTACACCACGGAAGCCGTCCGGCAAGTACTACAGTTCAAGGAGAAAATGTGGGTACCCGAAAAAGGATTGTTCAGACACGGATGGGTGGAAGGCATGCAAGAACATCCCTCCTTTTTCTGGGCACGTGCCAACGGATGGGCTTTACTTACCATGTGTGAAGTACTTGATGTCTTACCCGAAAATTATCCTCAACGCAACCAGATTATGGATACTTTTCGTGCTCATGTACGCAGTTTGGCTGCCTATCAAAGTAGTGAAGGCTTTTGGCATCAATTACTCGACAGGAACGATTCCTATTTAGAAACATCGGCCACAGCCATTTACGTCTACTGTATGGCTCATGCGATTAATAAAGGTTGGATCGATCCAATCGCTTACGGTCCGGTCGTTCAGTTGGGATGGCATGCTATTTCAACTAAAATTAATAATGAGGGGCAGATAGAGGGAACATGTGTTGGTACCGGAATGGGATTTGATCCGGCATACTATTGCAATCGTCCGGTTAATGCATACGCAGCACATGGCTATGGTCCCGTAATTGGTGCGGGAGCGGAAATGATTAAATTGCTGAAACACCAACATCCTAAAGTGAATGACGGTGCCGTGCAATATTATACCATAGAACAAAGAACAGGCGCTCCTATCTTTGACTTTACAGATCCTGATAATCCACGGGATATAACAGCCGGTATCAGTCGCAAAGATGACAAAACCCCGGTCGTATTCCTTATTGGTGATTCCACCGTAAAATGTGGTAAAGGACAGGGAGAACACGGAATGTGGGGCTGGGGAAGTTTTCTGGAACAGTTCTTCGATACAACACACATTTCTGTAGAAAATTGGGCACTTGGAGGACGAAGCAGTCGTACCTACTTCACAGAAGGATTATGGGACAAAGTTTTGCCCGCTATCCGGAAAGGTGACTATCTATTAATAGATTTCGGACACAACGATGGGGGACCGTATAATACCGGCCGTGCACGTGCTTCTATTAAAGGTGACGGGGATGACACTCTGGAGGTCGTAATGGAACGCGATGGCAGTCATGAGACAATCCATACTTACGGCTATTACATCCGCAAATATATCCGCCAAGCTAAAGCCAAGGGCGCAACAGTCATCGTAACATCCCATACCCCCGGTAACCGTTGGACAGGTGATAAGATGAACCGGTGCGACGAAACTTATGCAAAATGGTCGGAAGAAGTGGCGCAACAAGAAGGAGCTTACTATATTGATTTAAATAACCTCACCGCACTTAAATTTGAAAAAATAGGTAAAGAAGCAGCAGCAGGTTACTACGTAGACGGCGTTCACAACACCCAAAAAGGAGCCTTATTAAATGACAAGTCAGTAGTGGAAGGTATTCGTAATTTGAAAGGATGTAACTTGGCAAAGTACTTAAAATAATTTTTAAATCAATTTTCTAATTAAACATACCATGAAAAGAGAAGCCTTTAAAATGTTCTTAAAGCCCGGCTTTGAGAAAGAGTACGAGAAAAGACATGCAGCCATTTGGCCGGAGTTAAAGAAAATGTTGTCAGAAGGTGGGGTCTATGACTATTCCATCTATTGGGATAGGGAAACGAACATTCTTTTTGCCTGCCAAAAGACCAGAGGAGAAGCATCATCCCAGGATATGGGCAACAACCTTATTGTACAAAAATGGTGGGATTACATGTCTGATATTATGGAAGTCAATCCGGATAATTCCCCTATAACAATTCCACTTCCAGAGATTTTCCACATGGATTAATTAAAAAAAAGAGTGTATCATAGTGTTATAGATACACTCTTTTTTGTACTTTTGCCCATACCTAATATACAGATGAAAAACATGAAGAAAAGGTATGTACTAATTCTATTGATATCTCTTGCCTCTTACCTTGATATCTATGCTTCCATTGAAATCCGGTCTATCCACATGACTACAATCGACGGAGTGGCCAATAATTCAATCCGCTACATTCTGCAAGACAATAAGGGATTTATATGGATGGGAACCTTAAACGGACTCAGCCGTTATGATGGAAATACCTTTATTAATTTCCATCCGGGAGAAGGAGAAAAAATATCGCTGTGCGACCATCGTATCAGAAGCCTCTACGAAGATAAAAACGGATTCCTTTGGATCGAAACTTTCCCCGAAAGATTCAGTTGCTACGACTTAAAGAAAGATTGCTTTGTCGACTTTACCGGCTGCGGAGAGTACGAACAAAACTATAGCAATATAATAACCGCTTCCAATGGCGACATTTGGTTGTGGCAGAAAGGAAACGGATGTCGTAAAGTCACTTACAGAAATGGCAAGTTTTCATCAGTTACCTTTAAGAAAGAAAAAGGCAACCTCCCGTTTGATAAAGTCACCTACATCTATGAGGACAGGCATAAGAATATATGGATCGGTGGGGAAAAAGGTATTGCATTATTAACCGGGGATAAAGCGATCATGATAGAAAAAGGGCACAATGCATTTAGTGCCATGTCCTACTCCGATAAAGTTTTTTTCCTTTCATCTAATGGAACTATTTATGTAAAGGAAAAAGGGAAGCAAGGCCATATTGTAACTCAATTATCCTCAAAACAGCGAGATATAACAATTTACGGTACACTTCATTTAGGTGATGACTGGGTTATATTTACAGAAGATGGCGGTTATGTATTTCATATGGATACAGAAAAAATCAACCGTGAAGCCAAGTTCGATATACCAAAAGGAGAAGTACAGACCGATAACCGAGGCAACTTTTGGGTGAATAATTGTACAGGAAAAGTATGGTACATCAATGCTAAAGACAAAACCGTTAAAACATTCCAGTTAATGCCCCGCGACAAAGTACGCTATATTGACCGTGAACGTTATTGCATAATTCAAGATTCGCGCGATATTATTTGGATAGCAACCTATGGCAACGGCTTGTTCGCCTATGATCCGGCAACCGATGAACTCCAGCATTTTACTTCGAACATCAACAGCTTTAATCACATCGGCTCCAACTTTCTGCTCTATTTAATGGAAGATCGTACGGGTGGCATCTGGGTTAGTTCGGAATACACGGGCATCTCCAGGTTATCTGTTTTAAACGAAGGCTCCAAACGTTTGTTTCCCGAGAACAAAACACTATCGGATCGCTCTAATACAGTTCGGATGATTACCCGAATGCCCAATAATGAAATATGGATCGGTACGCGACGGGGCGGCGTATATAAATACGATTCCGACTTAAGCTTTAAAGAACAAAAGCAATATTTTCATTCGAATATCTATGCGATTGCCGAAGATGCTGACAAACGACTCTATTTAGGAAGTCGTGGCAACGGGCTCTCTATTGATGGAAAATGGTACCAGCATTCCAATAGTCCGTCCTCCTTGAGTAATAACAGTATCTTCGCACTCTATCGCGATAAAAAAGAAAGAATGTGGGTCGGTACATTCGGAGGTGGATTGGATTTAGCCATTAAGTCAGGAAACGGCTACATATTTAAACATTTTCTGAACAAGAACTATAGTCAAAGCCAGATCCGGGTGATTCAAGAAGACAAGAACGGATGGATATGGGTCGGCACCAGTGAAGGTGTTTGCATATTCAAGCCTGATTCGCTCATTGCCAATCCCAATAATTACTATACTTACAGCTATAATAACAGTAAGCTGAAAAGTAATGAGGTTAAATGCATTTTTCAAGATAGCAAAGGATATATTTGGCTGGGAACATCCGGCACTGGTTTCAGTAAATGCTTTCCTAAGGGTGACTACAGCAAGTTATCTTTTGAGCACTATGGTGTAAATGACGGATTGGTCAACAATATGGTACAATCCATTCTTGAGGATAAAAATGGTAAGTTATGGATTGCCACCGAATATGGCATATCGCGCTTTGACCCCAAAAACACGACCTTTGAAAACTTTTTCTTTTCTACTTATACACTCGGCAATGTATATAGTGAAAACAGTGCATGCAGATGTAAAGATGGCAAATTATTGTTTGGAACGAATTATGGACTGGTAATTATTAGGCCCGAAAAAGTAACCAATAAATCGGGAATAAAGCCTCAGGTGGTATTTACTAATTTACAGGTAAACGGAATCTACATGCGCCCCGGAGATGCGGATTCACCATTGGATAGTGCACTTACCTATACAGACCAAATCAAACTGAAGCATTACCAAAACTCCTTCGTCATCAATTTCACGACTTTTGATTACTCAGGAAATAGCGGGGATAAATATACCTACTATCTGGAAAATTACGATAAAGAATGGAGCAAACCGGCTCATCTTAATTTTGCGGCCTATAAGAATCTGGAACCGGGCACCTATACCTTGCACGTTAAGGCATGCAGTGCCGCCGGTATTTGGGGGGAACAACAATCTGTACTCCAGATTGTTATAAGTCCACCTTTCTGGGAAACAACAGGAGCTTTTATCATCTATTCTCTCTTACTTCTTATTATACTGTACATTGTTTACAAGCTAATGCGGAAGTTCAGCGCATTACGCACGAAAATACAGGTAGAGAAACAACTCACCGAATATAAGTTAATGTTCTTCACTAACATCTCGCATGAGTTCCGTACTCCCCTGACTCTAATTGAAGGAGCCCTCGAAAAGATGCAGAAAGTCCCCAAGCCCTCTAAAGAGATTAGTTACTCCATGAAAATAATGGATAAAAGCACCAAGCGGATGTTGCGCCTGATCAATCAACTATTGGAATTTAGAAAGATGCAGAACAACAAATTGGCGCTTTCTTTGGAAGAAACGGATGTGATGGCATTCTTACACGAGATCTTCCTCAGCTTCAAAGATGTTGCAGAATCAAAGAACATGGATTTCCAGTTCCAGCCCTCGGTACCTTCTTACAAGATGTTCATCGATAAAGGGAACTTGGACAAAGTTGTCTATAATTTACTGTCCAACGCCTTTAAATATTCACCAAATAATGGGAAAGTCATCTTGTCTGCTATAGTCAATGACACCAAAAAGCAAATCATGATTTCAATTGCAGATACCGGGGTGGGTATTGCTAAAGAGAAGCGCGGGGAACTCTTCAAACGCTTTATGCAAAGTAACTTTTCAGGTAGCAGCATGGGTATCGGACTGCACCTGACGCACGAGTTGGTTAACGTACATAAAGGGACGATTGTGTATAATGAAAATGAAGGAGGCGGTTCCATATTTACCGTTACATTACCTGCCGATGCAAGTGTATACGAGGACAAAGACTTTCTCATTCCCCACAATATACTGCTGACCGAGGAAATGCTTCACAAGGAAAGTATGACGGGAGATGAGGCGGATGACAAAGAAGAAGAAACAGATCATCTGTCTACTCCAGTTCCACTCAATCAATATAAGATACTGGTGATTGAAGATGATCATGATGTGCGGGAATTCGTGAAGGGCGAACTCAATCAATATTTCGAGGTTGTAGCTGAAGCTGATGGTCCATCGGGATTGGAGCGTGCACGGGAATACGATGCTGATCTGATCATCTGTGACGTACTGATGCCCGGTATGACAGGATTTGAAGTCACCCGGAAGCTCAAGAATGATTTCAGCACAAGCCACATCCCCATCATCTTACTAACTGCCATGAGTTCCGCCGAGAGTCATCTGGAAGGAGTAAAAAGTGGAGCGGATGCCTATATCACGAAGCCCTTCAGTCCTAAATTACTACTTGCCAGAACATTCAAGCTGATAGAGCAAAGGGAAAGCCTGCGAAAGAAATATTCCAATTCTCCAGGTATCATCCAACCTGCCCTTTGTACCACGGACAGAGATAAAGAGTTTGTTGACCGACTGCTGAAAATCATGGAGCAACAAATTGGCAATAGTCAATTCTCCGTAGACGAACTGGCCACTACGATGGGATTGGGACGTACCATGTTTTACCGGAAAGTCCGTGGAGTAACAGGTTACTCTCCCAATGAATATATCCGTATCATACGAATGAAAAAAGCGGCGGAACTATTACTTGAAAACCGTTATACAGTTGCCGAAGTCTCTTACAAAGTCGGAATAGAAGATCCTTTCTATTTCAGCAAGTGCTTTAAAAAACAGTTTGGCATGGCTCCATCTTCTTATGCACACGGTAACAATACAGCCACATAAAGGGAATACTTAAGTAACTGACATTCAACGTCACATTCGTCATTAAAAAATAGAGGTTCTGTTTGCCCCAAATAGAGCCTCTATTTGAGGTAAATAGAGGCTCTATTCCATTCAAATGCAGCATCTGTTCTGAACCAACTAACTAGGCATAGAGAATACGTCCCTACTTCCCGTTTATTAAATCGATATTTTTGTGTAAGTTTGTAGAGAAAACATCAACGCTGCATTTTCGTATGGAACTATTGGTATATAAGGCTTCGGCCGGCTCAGGCAAGACTTTCACTCTTACGGTGGAATACATTCGTCACCTCATACTTAACCCACGGGCTTATCGCCAGATACTTGCCGTGACATTCACCAACAAGGCGACAGGAGAGATGAAGGAGCGTATTCTGCAACAACTCTATGGAATCTGGAAAGGTGATCCTGCATCTAATGCCTATCTGCAAAGAGTGAATGAAGATCTGGAACGATATGCGTCACAGCAAAAAAGTACAGAAAGTGAAACGGGGATAACCGGTAGCATTCCGCACACGAGCAACGAAATCCGTCGCGCAGCCGGTGTCGCCTTACTCTATATCTTACACGATTACAGCCGCTTCAGGGTGGAGACGATTGATTCCTTCTTTCAGTCGGTCATGCGTAACCTGGCCCGCGAACTGGAATTGAGCCCCAATCTGAATGTAGAATTAAACAATGCAGAAGTCCTGAGTGATGCCGTGGACAGTCTCATTGAAAAGCTAACTCCCACCTCTCCTACGCTAGCTTGGCTGCTCGATTATATCAATGAGCGCATTGCCGATGACAAGCGTTGGAATGTATCCAGTGAAATCAAACGGTTCGGATGGAATATCTTTGACGAGGGCTACATCGAACGTGGCGAGAATCTCCGCAAACAACTTAAAGAACCGGATGCCATCAAACAATACCGTACGGAGTTGCGTGAAATGGAGAAAGAGGCTCTGGAACAGATGAAAGGCTTTTATGATCAGTTTGAAGGGGAGTTGGACGAAAATGGTTTAAGTGCCGACGACCTGAAGGGTGGCAGTAAAGGGATCGGAAGTTATTTTAGAAAACTACGCGACGGACGGCTATCCGATAAAGAGGTCATGAATGTCACGCTGAACAATAGTCTGCAAGATGCACGCAATTGGGCTGCCAAGTCCTCATCACTGAAAGACGATATTATCCAACTGGCAGAAAGCAGTCTGCTCCCTTTATTGCAAGATGCGGAAACTTACCGACCTAAAAATAATAAAATAGTCAACAGTTGCCGACTTTCTCTACAACACCTCAACAAACTCCAACTATTGGCCAACATTGATGAAGAAGTCAGAACATTAAATAAAGAGAATAACCGTTTCCTGCTATCGGACACCAATGCTTTACTCCATAACCTGGTCGAAGACGGAGATTCTTCATTTGTTTTCGAAAAGATTGGTGCCAATATCCGCAATGTGATGATTGATGAGTTTCAAGACACCAGTCGCATGCAATGGGATAACTTCAAAATTCTACTGCTCGAAGGATTGTCACAAGGGGCAGACAGCCTCATCGTGGGAGACGTCAAACAGTCCATCTATCGCTGGCGCAACGGCGATTGGGGTATATTGAACAACCTTGGTGCAACTCACACCTCCTTCCCTTTCCCCATACGTGTGGAAAACCTAAAGACCAACCGACGCAGTGAGAGCATGATCATTCGTTTCAATAATTTATTGTTCACGGCTGCTGCCAATTACTTGAACGAGATTCACCTGAAGGAACTCAAAGAAGATTGTATCCCTTTGCAACAGGCTTATTCGGATGTTGCTCAAGAATCCCCTAAAACAGAGACCAAAGGATACGTAAAAGTCACCTTCCTTGAACCGGACGAAGAACAAAACTACGAGGAACAAACGTTGACGGCTCTTGGAGAAGAGGTGCAGCTATTACTCCAGAAGGGTGTCCGATTGAATGAAATCACCATCCTCGTCCGGAAGAATAAAAACATTTCTCCCATTGCCGATTACTTTGATAAAACACTGCACCTTACCGTGGTATCCGATGAGGCTTTCCGCTTGGATGCCTCTATAGCAATAGGTATGTTGATGGATGCTTTGCGCTATCTTTCCAATCCTGACGATCAAATTTCGAGAGCCTCACTCATTGCCAATTATCTGTTGCAGATTCAGGAAACGGGTAAGAATAAAACAGTCGCCAATAGAGATGATACAGTGCACCCGTCAGAAGATAATCAAGAGACTAAAGAGGACAAAACCTTTACTCCTGCTACAATAACGATAGAGAAGAATCTGTCTCACAATAGAGAAGCATTACAAAATGCAGGAACAGAGAAGGAGAATGAGAACGAAACACCTGTCACAGACTGGAATCAATTGTTTACGGCAAGTCCCGATGAAGTCCTGCCCCCGACTTTCTTTTCTCAAATGGAAAACCTACGACTAATGCCACTCTACGAACTGTTGGAAGAGCTATTCAGCCTATTCGATATGAATCGCATAAAGAATCAGGATGCCTATTTATTCTCCTTCTTCGATGCCGTAACCGATTATCTACAAAACAATTCGTCGGATTTGGATACATTTATCCGCTACTGGGATGAAACCCTGTCCGCCAAAACCATTCCCAGCGGAGAGATGGAAGGCATCCGCATCCTCTCCATACACAAGTCGAAAGGTTTGGAATTTCACACAGTGTTGATTCCTTTCTGCGATTGGAAGTTAGAGAATGAAACCAATAATCAACTGATCTGGTGTGCTCCATCAAGTGCTCCGTTCAATGCCCTTGATATTGTCCCCGTCAACTATTCCCCCGCAATGGCGGAATCCGTATATCGGGATGATTACCTGCACGAGCGGCTTCAACTTTGGGTAGACAATCTCAACCTGCTCTATGTCGCCTTTACCCGTGCGGGAAAAAATCTAATTATCTGGAGTAAAAAAGAGCAAAAAGGAACCATGTCCGAACTGTTGGCAAATGCCTTGCCGGAAGTTGCCAAAGCTAATGACACGGCATGGAGTGATGACACACCATTTGAAACAGGTACACTTTATACGGCTACTGCTTCTGGTCAGGAAGAACAAACTAAAAGAAGAAACCAGTCAGGGAAAGGCACTTCTACAGAGGAAATGCCTATTCAAAGAGATTTGTTCGAAAATACCGAAAGTACAACGCCCTCGGAAGAACTCCCTTCTTCTACAACGATAAAAAATCCCCTAAGCGAAAAGCCAAAGAAACTGCCCGTACGCATGGAAAGCATGCGCCATGATATTGAATTCCGCCAGTCCAATCGTTCGGCCGACTTTATTGAAGGACTGGAAGAAGAAGAATCCAACAATCGTTTTATCAACCGCGGACGACTTCTGCACACCCTCTTCTCCAGCATCGAAACGGCTGCCGACATTGATATGGCAATCGACAGACTGGTCTTCGAAGGCATTATTGGCAAACCCGAAACGGAAGAGGAAATCAGAGTACTTGCCCATGAAGCCTTCTCACTCCCCCAGATACAAGATTGGTACTCCGGTAGTTGGCAGTTGTTTAACGAGTGCGACATCATCTGGCAAGAAAACGGTGAGCTGCAAACCCGCAGGCCTGACCGGGTCATGATGCGCAATGAAAAAGTAGTGGTAGTGGACTTCAAATTCGGCAAGAAAAGTAAAAAGTATAATAAACAAGTCAGCGGATACATGCAACTACTCACTCGTATGAATTACCCTGCAACAAATATAGAAGGCTACCTCTGGTATGTATCAGAAGGAGAATTGGAACAAGTAAAAGCTTAATGAACCCAAACAGTATGCAAACATTTCTTCAATTAGTCGCTCAAGACCTTTACACTAAAATAGGAAACGATCTGTCACGGGTCGCCATCGTATTCCCTAACAAGCGTGCCGGATTATTCTTCAACGAATACCTGGCTGCACAAAGCGACCATCCGTTATGGTCACCCGCCTACGTCAGCATCAGCGAACTATTCCGGCAACTGTCTCCTTTAAAAGCAGGAGATCCTATCCGCCTGATATGCGAACTCTATAAAGTCTTCCGGGAAGAGACTCACAGTGAGGAAACATTGGATGACTTCTACTTCTGGGGGGAACTACTAATCAGTGACTTCGACGATGTAGATAAAAATCTGGTGGATGCCACCCGGCTCTTCTCCAATCTACAAGACTTGAAGAATATTATGGACGATTATGATTTCCTCAATCCCGAGCAGGAAGAAGCAATCCGGCAATTCTTCCAAAACTTCTCCATAGAACGTCGTACTCAACTGAAAGAGAAGTTTATATCCATGTGGGACAAACTCGGTGAGATCTATCGACGCTACCGGGATAACCTTAGTGAATTGGGCATTGCCTACGAAGGTATGATGTACCGGCAAGTTATGGAGCAACTGGCTCCCGATAAACTCAAGTACGATCACTATGTATTTGTCGGTTTCAATGTCCTGAACAAAGTCGAAATAAACTTCTTTGAACAACTCCGTGATGCCGGTAAAGCACTCTTTTACTGGGATTATGATATCTTCTATACACGTTTACCCCGCGAACAACAGCCTCCTTATACCCACGAAGCCGGAGAATTTATCCAACGTAACCTGAAACTCTTCCCGAACGAACTCCCGGAAGAACTCTTCGATAGATTGCGCCAACCTAAAACCATACGCTACATCTCTGCACCTACCGAGAATGCCCAAGCACGTTATCTACCCGAATGGATACGTAACATAGCAACCGGAGATGCCAATACCAAAGAAAAAGAAAATGCGGTGGTACTCTGCAATGAAGCGCTACTATTGCCTGTACTGCATTCCATCCCCAAAGAAGTGAAGAATGTGAATATCACCATGGGATTTCCACTGGCACAAACCCCTGCCTATAGCTTTATCAATGCCCTAATGGAGCTACAGACCACCGGCTATCGCACCGACACGGGACGTTTCTCGTACGAAGCAGTACAAACCATATTAAAGCATCCTTATGTCCGCCGACTCTCTTCCAAAGCAGAAGAACTGGAACAGCAACTCACCAAAAGCAACCGCTTTTATCCATTGCCATCCGAATTACAGCAAGATGATTTT
This sequence comes from uncultured Bacteroides sp., assembly GCA_965140335.1. GTDB lineage: Bacteria > Bacteroidota > Bacteroidia > Bacteroidales > Bacteroidaceae > Bacteroides. The sequence goes on along the minus strand of OZ223190.1, from coordinate 448,563 downwards.
CTCAATCAACTATTTACTCCGCAAAACGGTAGAGTTGCCTTATGCAGTTATCTCACAGATATGCTGCGTGAAGTAGCTGTACTCTATCGGCAAGAAAAAGAAACAGATGATATTTTCAACCAACTGTACCGGGAATCCCTCTTCAAAAGCTACACCCTCGTCAACAGGTTGCTTAATTTAATCGAAAGCGGTGAATTGAATATACAGGTAGATACCTTGAAGCATCTACTTAACCGAATATTAGGTGCAGCCAACATTCCTTTTCACGGAGAGCCCGCCATCGGCATGCAAATCATGGGGGTACTGGAAACACGTAACCTCGACTTCCGTAACCTGATCATGCTCTCTCTCAACGAAGGGCAGCTCCCTAAATCCGGAGGTGAATCATCATTCATTCCCTATAACCTGCGTAAAGCATTCGGTATGACGACCATAGAGCATAAAAATGCGGTCTATGCGTACTACTTCTACCGATTGATACAGCGGGCAGAGGATATCACGCTACTCTACAACACCGCATCGGAGGGATTGAATCGTGGAGAAATGTCACGCTTTATGCTGCAATTCCTCACAGAAGCCCCCCAACAGATTTCCCGTGAATATCTTGAAGCGGGACAATCCCCTCAGGGTAGTCGTAAAATTACAATAGCCAAAACAGCCGGAATAATAAGAAAGATGTATGCCGCTTATGATATCAATAGCCACCCCAGAGCCTTCTTCTCTCCTTCGGGACTGAATACCTATCTGGATTGCCAGCTCAAATTCTATTATCGGTATGTAACCGGACTGAAAGCACCGGATGAGGTGAGTGCGGAAATAGATTCGGCGCTATTCGGTACCATTTTCCATCTATCGGCGCAATTAGCTTACGAATCACTCACAGCTCATGGCAAAGAAGTCAGTAAAGAGGATTTGGAACGCTTACTCAGGGATGAGGTTAAACTGCAAAATTTCGTAGACGAAGCTTTTAAAAAAGAATTCTTTCATGTACCGGTCAACGAAAAGCCCGAATATAATGGTACCCAGCTCATTAATGCCAAAGTAATCCTTGAATATCTGCGGCAGCTCCTACGCAATGATTTGCAGTATGCTCCATTCAGCATAGAAGGCATGGAACAACAAGTCAGGGAAACCTTACAGATTAAGACCCCAATTGGTCCATTAAATCTAAATATCGGCGGAACAATTGACCGTATGGATAGTAAAGGAGACACCCTAAGAATCGTAGATTATAAAACCGGAGGCAATCCCCAAACGCCGCAAAGCATAGAACAATTGTTTACCCCGGCAGAAAAACGCCCGAACTATATTTTTCAAACCTTCCTGTATGCTGCTATCATGTGTCGTCAACAGCCGCTAAAGGTGGCACCTGCATTGCTCTATATACATCACGCAGCTTCAGATACTTATTCTCCTGTTATTGAAATGGGAGAAGCGCGTAAGCCCAAGATGCCTGTCAATAATTTCTCCTTTTATGAAGATCTGTTTCGCGAAAAACTAGATGATCTTTTACAGGAAATATTTAATCCGGACACACCATTTGCCCAAACAGAAGATAATAAAAAATGCGAATATTGTGATTTTAAAAGTCTATGCAAGCGATAAGAATAACAAAAAAGAAAAACCAATGACTCTCCACTAATATAATGGATTACCATCGGTTTTATTTATAGATCGGGGCTCTTATTTCTTTATTGGAACAGAAAAGTTGAACGTAGAACCTTCACCTTTTCTAGAAACAAACCATAGCTTACCGCCATTCTTTTGTACAAAGTCCTGACACAAAAGTAATCCTAAGCCTGACCCTTCTTCATTCTTAGTTCCAAAAGTACTGAAGTGAGTATCAGGATGAAGCAATTTCTGCTGTCCTTCCTCGTCAATGCCACATCCATGATCCTGTACACTAATTACTGCTGCCGCATCCTTAATCTCCAGTTTTACATTAATCTCAGCCCCTTCATTACTGAACTTAATGGCATTACTTAACAAATTGCGCGTCACTGTCTTCAGCATATCAATATCTCCATGGACAGATATCTTATCCAATTTATCAACATGAATAGTAATCTTCTTCATATTAGCCATCATATTGAACACCTCTACCACACCATCCACGATCTCAACAATATCAAAGTCCTGATATACCACATTCAATTTGCCAATCTGACTCTTCGTCCACTTCAATAAGTTATCCAAAAGAGAGAATACATCTTCTGTGGTGTGATTAGCGGTAGTCAACAGCTCGTACAACTCTCCTCCTATCTTCTCAGCCGGTAGTTTCATAATCAACATGTTCAAGACCATCTTGATTGAACCTATTGGAGAACGCAAGTCATGAGCGATGACAGAATACAATTTATCACGCCCGGCAATCGTGCGCTGCAATTCAATTGTCTTTCTCTCAATAATACGCTTAGCCGCCACTAAAGAGATTTGATGCGTAACACGAATAATCAACTCCTCTTTATTAAAAGGTTTCGATATAAAATCATTAGCTCCCACCTGAAAACCTTTTACTATATCCGTTGTACTATTCAACGCAGTCAGAAATATAATTGGAATATCCGAGGTCTCAGGCCTAGCCTTCAATTGCTGAGCGACCTCAAAACCACTCAAATCCGGCATCATGACATCCAATAACACCAAGTCGGGTTTCTCACTCCCAACTTGTTCCAACGCCTGTCGACCATTATTGGCTGTAACAATCGAAAATTTCTCATTGGTTAAGAGTACTTTCAATAATAATACGTTGGACATTACATCATCCACGATTAATATTTTATATTCTGAAGGGTTAATTTCCATGTTCATCTCTACTGTATTGTTTTATCCCGTTTATCAAATTTATACTATTTAGGACCGATAATCCTTAAAATACTCAATCATATTCCGCAAGCCTTCATCCAATTCAATCGTTGGCTCCCAACCCAGTTTAGCTTTTGCTAAAGTGATATTCGGTTGTCTTTGTTTTGGATCATCATTAGGAAGTGGCTTAAATATAAGTTTGGATTTCGAACCGGTCAGTTGAATCACTTTCTCAGCCAACTCTAATATAGAAAATTCATTTGGATTCCCTATATTAACTGGACCAATGAACTCATTTCCAGTATTCATCATCCTTACCATTCCCTCAATTAAATCATCCACATATTGAAAACTACGAGTCTGATTTCCATCTCCATAAATTGTAATGTCCTGATTCTGCAATGCCTGAACCACAAAATTAGAAACCACTCTCCCGTCATTCGACAACATACGGGGACCGTAAGTATTAAATATCCGTATGATCTTTATCTTAACATTATTCTGCCGGTAATAATCCATAAATAATGTTTCAGCACAACGCTTCCCTTCATCATAACAAGAACGAATGCCAATTGGATTTACATTCCCCCAATAATTTTCAACTTGAGGATGTATAAAAGGATCACCATATATCTCACTGGTGGAAGCTTGAAGAATCTTTGCATCATTCTTCTTAGCCAATCCCAGCATATTTATGGCGCCTAATACCGAAGTTTTAATAGTCTTAATTGCATCGTGCTGATAATAGATAGGAGAAGCTGGACAAGCCAAGTTGTAGATTTCATCAAGTCCCTCCGTCCAATAGGGAAACTCAACATCGTGAAATAGAAATTCAAAGTTGGGTTCATCTTTTAAATGGGCAATGTTTGCCTTCGAACCTGTGAACAGATTATCCAGACAAATAACATAATGACCTTCCTTTATCAATCTTGTGCAAAGATGTGACCCAATGAAACCGGCCCCTCCGCTAATCAATATTTTCTTCATATAAAGACAGATTGTAATGTATAAAGACCGATACCCCTTTTTATTGTTAGGTGCACAAAAATAAGAGATTTTGTTAAATTATGCAAGTCTGCGACCAGATATTTCCAATATGCAACGAAAATGAAAAAGGGATTTTGAATAACGATGAAGATATTGGATAAATATTTGCTATTAATAACTAATTAACATCAATTGATAATTAAAATTCAAAAATAGGACTTATGTTTAAATAAAATTTTGAATTTAAACAAAACTCATCATGAAAATCTATTCTTGTTTCTTTATTGCCGCGTTAGTGATTCTCTCCACGGCATGTTCTAATAAAGAGAAGGACCCACTTCCTTCATGGAGAGAAACCCCTGTAAAAAAACAGATCATTGACTTCGTGGAAAATAAAGTTCCCGGTATTCCTGTTAAAGATCGAATCGCGGTATTCGACCTGGATGGCACAATAGCATGTGAGACACCTCTCTGGCTGGAAATGTACGCTGCAGTGGACGGCCTTTGCCAACAGGCACAGCAAGACTCTACCTTACTGAATGACACGATTTACAAGTATGCTGAAAAGCTCGAAATGAATCCCAAAGATACTACAGTGTTAAACCATTGGGGTCCCAAAATAGATGCAATGATACTCAATGCATTCAAAGGTGAAGATAATGAAGATTATATCAAATTTTGCCAAAAATATTTCACTGAAGCCAAACAACCTGATTACCATATCCCGTTAAACAAGACCTACTACCCACCAATGAAAGAATTAATCAGCTATCTGAAAGAAAAGCAATTCGATGTATATGTGGTATCCGGATCGTTACAAGGATTATTGTGGAGTGTTTGCCCTGAGCTATTAGGAATTGATCGGGCACATCTCATCGGAACAAGACAAGCAAAGGAGGCAATCTATCATCCTGATAAAAACACATCCTTCAAATTATTGCCCAGTCTCCGGGAACCTTATAATGACAAAAATGGAAAGACACTAAACATTTACAATAGAATAGGAAAAACGCCCGTCTTTGCTTTCGGAAATACAACCGGCGACTTCGGCATGTTCCGGCTCACATCAACCAATCCACTACCACACATAGTTTTCCTGCTCAATCATGACGACGGAGAACGCGAATACATTTACCAACCTTGGCATGGTGAGGCACTCCCGGCATGGAGAGACACAATGAAAGTCAACAATTGGAATATTGTAAATATGAAGGAAAACTTCAAAATAGTCTTTCCTAAACAGGAATAAGCCCGCTGCTTATATGTACTTATAAAAAAATATACTCCCGTAAAACATTGTTTTACGGGAGTATATTTTGCGGTGCGTACGGGACTCGAACCCGTGACCCCATGCGTGACAGGCATGTATTCTAACCAACTGAACTAACGCACCATTATGTTACCTTTACAATTTCCCTCAATTGCGGATGCAAAGGTAGGGAAATCTTTTAAATACGCAAGATATAAGGCCAAATATTTTCTGATACTATTACAATAGTTATTGATTATAAGAGAATTATATTAACTTTGCCTCATCAAAAAGATAGAAAAACATTCAGAGACAAGTTAAATGCAGAACAAACATGAAAAATACTCCGATTAAAGAAGAATTGGTCGATGAAATCATAGAGAACTTCGGCATTACCAATTTTGGAAAAGCTACTATTCGTGAAGTTAAAGCCATTGCCGCAAAGGCAGAAGAAATGTCAGGTGTGGAATTTATAAAAATGGAGATGGGCGTACCGGGTTTACCTCCTTCCGAAATCGGCATAAATGCCGAAATCAAAGCATTAAAAAGTGGAATAGCCAGTCTGTATCCCGACATTAATGGCATATCTACCTTGAAAAATGAGGCCTCCCGATTCATTAAAGCTTTTATTAATGTAGAGTTAAGTCCGGAAGGTTGCGTACCGGTCACAGGATCTATGCAAGGGACATTTGCTTCGTTCCTGACATGTACCCAGTGTAACGAAAGCCGGGACACCGTACTATTCATCGATCCGGGATTTCCCGTACAGAAGCAGCAACTACTGGTCATGGGAAAGAAATATAAAACATTTGACGTTTATAACTACCGAGGTGGGAAATTAAAAGATAAACTGGAAAGCTATCTAAAAAAAGGTAATATCGCTGCCATAGTTTATTCCAATCCCAACAATCCGAGCTGGATTTGTTTAAAAGAAGAAGAACTGCGTATCATAGGAGAATTAGTAACCCAATATGACATCATTGTTTTGGAAGATCTAGCCTATTTTGCAATGGATTTCCGACAAGATCTGAGTAAACCTTTCCAACCACCATACCAACCTTCCGTAGCTCACTATACCGATAATTACGTGTTATTGGTGTCAGGTTCCAAAACCTTCAGTTATGCCGGACAGCGTATAGGCGTAAGTTGTATATCGGACAAGCTGTACCATCGTACCTATCCGGGGTTAACTCAAAAATACGGTGGAGGAACATTCGGAACCGTTTTTATCCATAGGGTACTCTATGCCCTATCTTCCGGTACAAGCCACTCCGTGCAATATGCTCTTTCTGCAATGTTAAAGGCTGCCAGTGATGGCAAATATAACTTTCTGAACGAAATAAAAGTATACGGCGACCGCGCACATAAACTAAAAGAAATATTCTTGCGACATGGTTTTTATCTGGTTTATGATAATGATCTGGGAGAACCTTTAGCAGACGGGTTCTATTTTACCATCGGGTATCCGGGAATGTCTAGTGAAGAATTATCCAAAGAATTAATGTACTATGGAGTAAGTGCCATTTCACTCATCACGACAGGAAGTTCTCAAGAAGGCCTGCGAGCATGCACGTCATTTATTCAAGATCATCAATATGCCCAACTGGAAGAGCGAATGAAAATCTTTGCAGAAAATCACCCTTTAAAATGAGATAAAACCTCCGGTTATGCAAAAAAAGAGAATATTTTTTTGCATAACTGGAATTTATTTGTATTTTAGAGGCATGAATACTAACACCGATATATTCAAAATTGAAACGAACAACGTTATGCCTGCTCGGGGAAAGGTCTTAATATCAGAACCTTTTCTACGAGATGAAATATTCGGACGTTCTGTTATTTTATTAGTAGATCATACATTGGATGGAACGATGGGATTAGTACTGAACAAACCGCTTCCAATACGTTTAAATGATTTGCTTCATGACTTCTGTAATATAAAAACGATACCAATATATAAAGGAGGCCCTTTGAGTAACGACACCTTATTCTATTTACACACGTTGAAAGAAATACCCGATTCACTTCCTATCGGAAAAGGCTTTTATCTTAATGGAGACTTTGAAGCCATCAAACAGTTCATACTTGAAGGTAACTCACTTGAAGGCAAAATTCGTTTCTTCCTAGGCTATTCGGGCTGGGAATATGAACAATTGCATCAAGAAATCAAAGAGAACACCTGGTTAATAGGAAAAGAAGATATTCCATCAGTTATGAATGAGGAAGGGAGTCCTCTGCTTTGGAAAAGAGCATTGATAAAATTGGGAACTAAATATGAAATATGGTCCCGATTTCCTCTGATACCAACAATGAATTAGTTCATTGTATTTCTTTTCACAACTATTTTAGTCACTCCCCTATTTTTGCTCAGGCATGGAAGCGCGAATGCGTTGCAGCAAAACAATATCTTTATACTCTCCCTCAATAAACCACCATGATTTTAAAACGCCACATTGTTGGAAACCACAAGAGACAAACAGTTGCAAACTGACTTCATTATCGACCGCAACGTGAGCTATCAGTTGCTTTAGATATAAAAAATCAAAAGCATAATCACAGAGTAGCATTAAAGCATCTTTAGCATATCCTTCCCCGCGAAATTTTTTCCGCATCACAATTCCGACTTCCCCACGCGCATGCATCGGAACGAAATCGGTAATATCAATAAAACCAACAACAACATCATCTTCAAGCCGTACAATCATCATCCGAAGTTGTTTGTCGGCAAACATATCACACTGAGAATTTTCAATATATTGCTTAATCACATAACGGGAATATGGTACCGTAAAGTTACTAATATCCCATTGCCCGGGATCATTCTCCATCTCACAAATGACATCTAAATCTTCCGGTTCGATAGCTCGAAGATGAACCCGGTCATTTAATAAATACGAGTGTTTCATTCGTTCTCCTCTTTAGATATATGTAATTCTTCCCGAATTCGTTCCTCACTTGGCAAACAAAACAAGGATGCCGTCATCGCAACCAACGCACATAAAGCCCCTGTATTACTAAGCACCATGTAATAGACACAAAAACCAGCAAGAACAGGTAAAAAGAGTAATAGCATACGCACACAGCTCCAAAACCAGTATAAGTATAGAGCATCGGGTAACGAAGCCTTATCAATTTTCTTTTTTAAAACCAAGGAGAAAAGCTTCAATGAAAGAGGTACACAAACTGCAGTTAGTAAAATAACGAATGTCTCTGAAAAGAACCTCACTCTCACATTATCCGCATACGCTCCAACCCATTCATCCCCGTATTCTCCCACAATAACTCCTATAATCGGTATTATCCAAAACAGCATAAAAAGGCCTTTTAAGCGCACCCCTATTTGCTTTATCTTTTCCTCCATGCAACCTATTCTCTTTTTATTATCCATTCATTCCCGTAAAGAGCGTACGGTTCACAATACTACGCCCTAACGTTATCTCATCTGCATATTCCAATTCATCCCCAACAGATATCCCTCGAGCAATGACAGATAATTTCACGTTCATCTTTTCTAATTTACGATAAATATAAAAATTCGTTGTGTCTCCTTCCATTGTCGTACTCAATGCCATAATCACTTCATTAATACCTCCCTTTATAACGCGCTGCACTAAACTATCAATTTGCAAATCCCCTGGTCCGATACCTTCCATAGGAGAAATCACCCCACCAAGCACGTGATATAATCCGCGAAATTGCTGGGTAGCTTCCACCGCCATAACATCCCGGATATTCTCTACAACACAAATAATAGAAGAGTCACGCTGCGGATTAGCGCAAATGCGACAAGTTTCCGTATCTGATATATTATGGCATACTTTGCAATATTTCACCTCATGCTTTAGCGTAATAATTGCATTGCCAAAAGCCTCTACCGTGGAAGTGTCCTGACGTAATAAATGTAAAACCAAACGCATTGCTGTCTTACGCCCTATCCCTGGCAATTTGGCAAACTCACTCACCGCTTTTTCTAATAAAATGGAAGGAAACTGTTCATTCATACCCTATATTCAGCTGTTGACACAGCAAAGATAAAGAGAATTCCGCATACAAAATCAAAAATCCTAAAATAAGTGTTACCTTTGCAGTTGTAAAAAAAGGAAAAATATTTAATCTATCCTTATAATAATAAGAACGCCTAATAAACCTGATGACGTACTCAGGTAAAGGATATCCATAGCTTTGCATAGTAAACTGATCCGATCCTTAATAGATTAATGAAAAGAACAGTTACAAAAGCAAATATACATTCAGTATTAACAGAATAAATAAAACTTCTAGATGAACCCAAAAGACATGGAAATAACAGATGCAGATTTCGTAATAAGTAATACAGATGTTAAGAAATGCCCGGCAGGAACTTTTCCGGAATACGCTTTCATCGGACGCTCTAACGTAGGTAAATCAAGCTTAATCAATATGCTCACAGCCCGTAAGGGATTGGCTATGACTTCTTCTACGCCAGGAAAAACAATGCTTATCAACCACTTCCTTATTAATAAAACGTGGTATATTGTAGATCTTCCAGGATACGGATATGCCCAACGAGGATTAAAAGGATTACAACAAATACAGCGTATCATTGAAGATTACATTCTTCAGCGTGAGCAAATGACAAATCTTTTCGTACTGATAGATGCCCGGTTGGAACCACAAAAAATTGACTTGGAATTTATGGAATGGTTAGGTGAAAACGGAGTTCCATTCTCAATCGTATTTACAAAAGGAGATAAATTAAAAAGCGGGCAATTGAAAACCAATCTAGATCAATATCTGAAAAAGTTGAAAGAACAATGGGAAGAGCTTCCCCCTTACTTTATAACTTCTTCCATAAAGCGCACAGGACGCAAAGAAATATTAGACTATATTGATAATATTAATAATGGTTTTAAATAAATATACATCTATTAATTAAAGACAAGTAAAATGAAAGAAAGAATATCATTCATCGCATTTGCATCCGTATTATTGCTGCAAGTACGGCTGAGCAGAAATTGAACGCACAATTAACGAAAGTAGGTATTTCTGCCGGAAAAATGACTTTCACACTTAATGCAGATAGCACCTTTACTGCTGGAGTCGACATCAAATAAGTGAGTGGAAGCTACTCGTATGATTCTTCCGCTAAAAGAATCAACCTGAAATTTGTTAGATGACTAGGAATTAATGTAATAACAAAATAAAAAATCCAGCAACATGATATTGCTGGATTTTTTATACTTGGAACAAAGTTACTATTGAGCGGAAAACGAGACTCGAACTCGCGACCCTAACCTTGGCAAGGTTATGCTCTACCAACTGAGCTATTTCCGCAATCATTTAACAACAGAGTGAAGAGAAGGAGACTCGAACTCCCACGACATAACTGTCACTACCCCCTCAAAGTAGCGCGTCTACCAATTCCGCCATCTCTCCAAGTTCAACTATCATCAGAATGACAATAGCTGTCTTTTGGTGCCCAGAACAGGACTCGAACCTGCATGCCTTACGACACACGCACCTGAAACGTGCGCGTCTACCAATTCCGCCACCTGGGCATAAAAGCAGCAATCTGTATTGAGCGGAAAACGAGACTCGAACTCGCGACCCTAACCTTGGCAAGGTTATGCTCTACCAACTGAGCTATTTCCGCGATTGCGGATGCAAAGGTAGATATTTTCCCCAAAACAGCAAATATTCAGCATATTTTTTTCGCACAAATGCAGACATCCACCGAAGCTAAAAACAACAAGACTTGATTATCAGCTCATTCGATCCCGATAATCTTCATAAGTGAATTCTTTGAATACTTCAGCCTTACCATCATGGGTCCACATGGCTATAGCCGGATGGTGAATCCCATTAAACATACTCGTCTTGACAGTGGTATAATGAATCATATCTTCAAAGATAATACGCTCTCCGACTTCCAATTCATGATCAAAACTCCAGAAACCCATATAATCACCACTCAAACATGAATTTCCTCCAAGGCGATAAACATGTCCCTGTCCGTTATCTCCCATCTCTGCACCACGCACTTCCGGTTGATAAGGCATTTCCAGGCAATCAGGCATATGACAGGTAAAACTGACATTGAGTATGGCCGTACGGATTCCTTGGTTCTCAACAACATCCACAACTTCAGAAACAAGTACTCCAGTCTGCCAGGTAAAAGCCGAACCGGGTTCCAATATAATACGTAAATGAGGATAACGGCTTCGTAAAGAATTCAAGAGCCCAATCAAATGCTCTACATCATAGTCCTTGCGTGTAATCAAATGCCCACCACCCAGATTTAGCCATTTAATCTGAGAAAACCAGCCTGCAAATTTAGCTTCCAGATGCTCTAAAGTCCGTTCAAGCTCGTAAGAAGAAGATTCACAATGACAATGACAATGAAATCCCTCAATACCTTCAGGCAATATTTCAGGCAACAGATCAGCTGTTATACCAAAACGGGTACCAGGTGCACAAGGATTATACAATGCTGTTTCAACCTCCGAATACTCGGGATTTATGCGTATTCCGCAAGAAAGCCCCTTTTGCTTTAGTGTCATCGGGAAGAAACGATTAAACTGCTCCAAAGAATTAAATGTAATATGACTGCTACACCGCATAATCTCAGGAAAATCAGCTACAGTATAAGCAGGAGAATAGGTGTGCGCCTTACTCCCGAATTCCTCTAATGCTAAGCGCGCTTCATACAACGAACTGGCAGTGGAATGATCAATATATTCCCGGAAAACAGGAAAAGAGCGCCACATGGCAAAAGATTTAAAAGCGAGGATAATTTCCACCCCCGCACGATCAGCCACACTTTTTATCAGCGCAAGATTCTTTCTTAGCAGTTCTTCTTCCATGATATAACAAGGAGAAGGAAAACAAGTAAAATCTATCATTTTATATAAATTATTAGTTTCGTTTATTACAACTACGGTCTATCATTACCCAATCACCTTAAAACGGGCAAAGCGTAATAACAGTTGCTTTTCTCCGGCATTTTCAAAGCGAATTGTAGCTTTCGCATTGTCACCATCACCTTCTACCCTCAACACTGTTCCTATTCCAAAGCGTTCATGCTCAATAGTTTGCCCAGCAGAGACCAAAGTATTAGCAGCCTGCGACAAAGATTGTTGACCAGACGAGGGCGTTACCCGCGTCAAACGACGAGGAGGTGCCGGATCCGTTATCAACTGCCGCTCCGGCTTATGCAGGAGAGAATTATCGGAATTATGGCCTATACGGGAAGAATGAATGCTATTTTCTTTACGAAACGCTGTAGCTTCAACATCAACGCTGCGCTCTAGTCCGGCTTCCTTAGGTAGGCATAAGAAACGTAAATCAATATCTTTCAAGAAACGACTGGGATTTCCAAATTCCATTTTACCATAACGAAAACGACTACGGGCATAAGATAAGAAACAATGATCTTCGGCACGTGTTATCGCAACATAAAATAAGCGTCTTTCTTCCTCCAATGCACGGGGAGAATTACCAACCATGGCACTGGGGAAGAGATTTTCTTCCATCCCCACGACAAAGACATTCTTAAACTCAAGTCCCTTTGCCGAATGAACGGTCATTAAAGTTATTTTCTCGTCATCTCCACCCTTGTCAGAGTCCTGATCGGTCAACAAAGAAACTTCAGATAAAAAATCCCCTAAAGAAATATTCGGATTCCCCTCCTCCTGACGTTGAGCACAGAAATCACTGATTCCATTCACCAATTCTTCTATATTTTCTTTCCGACTAAGATTTTCCGGTGAGTTATCCTGACATACATCGTTTATAATACCAGCCTTCCGAATGATATCCGCCCCCACTTCATAAGCATTTTCACTCATCGTTTTCTCCATAAAACCAGCTATTAATTCTTTAAACAGCTGCAACTTGGCATGAGTTCCTTTATTAACATCCAGTCCATAAGTCAAAGGTTCGTTCAACACCGTCCACAAGCTCACACTATTCTCCGTTGCCGCCACAATAATTTTAGTGATAGTTGTGTTCCCTATTCCACGCATAGGATAGTTAATTATACGCTTAAGAGCCTCCTCATCATGCGGATTCACAGCCATACGAAAATAAGCTATCACATCTTTAATCTCCTTACGTTGATAAAACGACAATCCCCCATAAATGCGATAAGGCATACTGCGCTTACGTAAAGTTTCTTCAAAAACACGACTTTGTGCATTCGTCCTATACAATATGACAAAGTCCGAATATGCATAGTTCATATTCCGGCGAAGTTCCGTAATCTTATTAACAACAATATCTCCCTCCTCCACATCACTGTAAGCCTGATAGATTGCTATCGCCTCGCCTTTTTCCTTTTCCGAAAAAACATCCTTATGAATCTGACGTTCATTTTTCTCTATTAAGCTATTGGCCGCACAGACAATTGTCTGGGTAGAACGATAATTCTGCTCCAGTTTAAAGACTTTTGCATGAGTATATACTTTTGTAAAATAGAGAATATTGTCAATATCAGCTCCCCGGAAAGAATAAATACTTTGGGCATCATCCCCCACTACACATACATGTTCGTGCTCCTTAGCAAGTTGAAGCACAATACTATGCTGCGCAAAATTCGTATCCTGATACTCATCCACTAAAAGATAACGAAACTGCTGTTGATATCGCAATAGTACATCAGGATGATCCCTAAACAATATATACGTATAGAATAATAAATCGTCGAAATCCATTGCATCCGCTTGTCGGCAACGATTCCAATAACGGGTATAAATATCACGAACAGCAGGCATTTTCACTGCACAATCTCCACTATAAGCTTCTTTATTGGCCGCATATCCGGAAGGAGAAACCAAATGATTCTTAGCATTTGATATCCTTCCTTGCACCGTCCCCGGTTTATACGCCTTCTCGTCCAGTCCCATTTCCTTTATAATTGAACGCAATAAACTCTTACTATCTGCCGTGTCATAGACGGTAAACTGTGGGGTAAAGCCAAGGCTCTTTGCTTCCGCATGTAAAATCCGCAAAAATATAGAATGAAAAGTTCCCATCCACAAACGACGAGCCCTCTCTTCTCCCACCTGCCGTGCAATGCGCTCTTTCATTTCACGAGCCGCCTTATTCGTAAAAGTAAGTGCAAGAATATTCCAAGGCTGATAACCATTCTCAAGTAAATAAGCTATTTTATAAGTCAAGACCCGCGTCTTGCCGGAACCGGCACCGGCAATTACCAGCGACGGACCGTCGTTATAAAGTACTGCAGCACGCTGTCCCTCATTCAGTTCATCTATATAATTGAGCATAATCTTAGTCTTAAAAACAGATAAAGTTCGTGCAAAGATAAAGAAAGTTCATCAACCATCGAACATTTCCAAAGCATATCATGTTGTTATAAGAAAAGTTCCAAATTTTAATACTTGAAACTTATGAATACATTATTAACATCATTAACGCTTTTAATTATGACATACACAATGCCTAAGCTTCCATACGCTAACAATGCGTTGGAACCAGTGATTAGCCAACAAACAATAGACTATCATTATGGTAAACATTTTCAAGCTTATGTCAATAACTTGAACAACTTGGTACCAGGTACAGAATTTGAAAATAAATCTGTTGAAGAGATTGTAGCAAGTGCTCCCGATGGTGCCATCTTCAATAATGCAGGACAAGTACTGAATCACACCTTGTACTTTCTTGAATTTTCACCCAAACCCGCTCACAGCGAACCGACAGGAAAACTGGCAGAATCTATCAAGCGTGATTTCGGTAGTTTTGAAAACTTCAAAAAAGAATTTACTACAGCATCGGTAGGTTTATTCGGGTCCGGATGGTCATGGCTCTCTCAAGACAAAGACGGCAAACTTGTCATTACCAAAGAAACCAATGGAAGTAATCCTGTACGCCACGGTCTGAATCCATTGTTAGGATTTGATGTTTGGGAGCACTCCTATTATTTGGACTATCAGAACCGCCGTGCAGATCATATTAATGCCCTATGGAACATTATAGATTGGGACGTAGTTGCCAGCCGACTGAAATAAGCTTTTCTAGCATTTATATAAGCACACCAGTGAGATAAAAACCTCATTGATGTGCTTTTTTATATTGTAATTTATGATAAGGCTGCAAAAAAGCCGCATTTACAAATAAAAGAGCTAAATTTGCAACTAAATTTGTAAAGACGTGCAACAGTAATGTCAATAGACACTCATAACCCCAATAAAGAAAATCTCCGCCGGTTATTTATCGGATTAATCATTCTAATTAGTAGTTTCGCCTATGGGCAGACTTCTGATTCCATCAAAAAAAAAATATTATTTGTCAACACTTACACCGCAGAGAACAAATACGTCTACAATATTATCACCCATTTTATGGATGAATATAAAAGACTAGGAGGAAAGGATAACATTATAGTTGAAAATTTAAATACCGGCAGTTTCTCGCAAGCGTCCCTCTGGGAACAAAAATTCATCAAAACCCTGAATAAGCATAGTGATGCAGATCTTATCATTTTATTAGGCGGAGAAGTCTGGAGTTGCTATTTAAACCTGAAAGATCCCCGATATAAGAAAATTCCCGTTATATGCGCCATGACAGCCGCACACGGAATCAATCTTCCAACAAACAAAGAAAATCCGGCAACATTCCAACCTCAAAGTATAGATCTCATTCAATCCATAAAACAATGCCCCAGTGTAAAGTACGCCATTGCATATGACTACGACATTGATAAGATAATAGGACTGATCCGGAAGTTTTATCCCGATACCCGTAATATTGTGTTTATATCAGATAATAGCTATAACGGCCTGTCCCAAATGAGTTATGTTCGCAAGCAACTTAAAAAGTATAAAGACTTAAAGACTTTTTTTATTGACGGACACATCATGAATCTGGAAGAGGCCCTCACAATCTACAAAAATCTGCCGCCACATACAGTTACTTTATTAGGTACTTGGAGAATGGACAAGAATGATTGTTATTATATCGATAATGCAAATATCGCCTTCAAAATGGCAAATGACCAAATACCAGTATTCAGTCTGACCGGTACTTCAATCGGAAATTGGACCATAGGTGGGTATATACCGGAATATGATAACATAAACGAAAAGCTCGGAGAAAAAGCATATCAAGTGTTATATCAGCATCAAACAAAACCGGAATACTTTATTTTACCCAATAAATATCGGTTTGATTTTCATCAAATAGAGAACAATGATTGGTTTAAAAAACAAATACCGGAAGGTTCCGACATCATAAATCGTAAACCAACTTTCTTCGAAGCCTATCAATATCAAATGGAAATCATAATCGCCATTTGCATATCCCTTTTTGTCGGTCTTATTGTCTCCTTATATTTCTATTTGAATGCGCACGCATTGAGCCGGCGTTTGCAAGCCTCTGCCAAAATTCTTCAGGTGGAGAAAGCACGTCTGGAAGCATCTCAAATAGAACTAAGGACAGCCAAGGAACATGCCGAAGAAGCCAGTAAAATGAAAAGTGCTTTTGTCTCTAATATGACTCACGAAATTCGTACGCCGCTGAATGCAATCGTCGGCTTTTCAAGCCTATTGGTAGGCACCGTTAATGTCACGGATGAGCAAAAGGAGTACACCTCCATTATAGAAACAAGTTCCAACCTGCTACTACAACTCATTAACGACATACTTGATATTTCGCGTCTCGAATCAGGTAAATTACAATTTAAATATGAGTGGTGTGAGGTTATCAGTCATTGCAGAAACATCATGCTCCTCACCGATCACAACAAAAAAAGAGCCATAAAGCTTAAATTCAAGCCATTTACAGAAAGCTATAAATTTTATACCGATTCCCTACGCTTACAACAAATAATAACAAATCTTCTAAATAATGCCTTAAAGTTTACTCCGGAAGGGGGCATTATCACTCTAAGTATAGAAAAAGACAAAGAGAACAAAAAACTACTTTTTTCGGTAACCGATACCGGTTGTGGCATTCCTGAAGATAAGCAGGAAAAAGTCTTCGAACGTTTTGAAAAGTTGGATGAGTTCAAGCAAGGTACCGGTCTCGGGTTATCAATCTGCCGCCTCATAACTCAGCATATGGAGGGAGAAATATGGATAGATAAATCATATAAAAAAGGAACACGTTTCATCTTCTCTCTTCCAATCATTATAATCTAACATCTTTTAAAAGAAAAAAAGAAGACGCTGCAATCTTTTATCATTAACTTTGTAGCACTTAAAACCGTTAACAGAAAAAATGAAACTCATCGTAGTGACAACACCTACTTTCTTTGTGGAAGAAGATAAGATCATCACAGCACTCTTCGAAGAAGGGTTGGATATTCTCCACTTAAGAAAACCGGAGACACCAGCCATGTATTCCGAACGGCTCTTAAGCCTGATTCCTGATAAATTCCATAAACGCATTGTCACTCACGAGCATTTCTATCTGAAAGAAGAGTTCAACTTGATGGGTATCCATCTCAATATCCGGAATCCTAAAGAGCCCCACGACTACTATGGGCATATCAGCTGTAGCTGCCACTCTGTAGAAGAGGTGAAAAGCAAAAAGCACTTTTACGATTACGTTTTTATGAGCCCCGTATATGACTGTATAACAAAGAAAGGGACCCTCTCTGCATACACACCGGAAGTACTCAGAGCGGCCGAAAAAGAAAAAATAATTGATAGCAAAGTGATGGCTTTAGGAGGAATAAGCCTCGACAATATCCTCGAAATCAAAGATTTCGGATTTGGAGGAGCCGTTATACTAGGCGACTTATGGAATAAATTCAACGCTTGTACAGACCTGAACTACCTTGAAGTGCTACGTCATTTTAGAAAACTGAAGGAAATGGCAGAGTAATTAAAACTTTCCATATTCGCTAAACTCCAGATCACCCGGTAAAGTAAAATAGAAAGTAGCTCCTTCGCCTCTTTTGGAATCCACTCCTATCCCTCCACCATAATGTTCTATTATTGATTTACTGATAGAAAGTCCTATTCCGACCCCGCGAACATTGTAGTTCATCTTCACGAAACAATCAAAAATAGCCTTGCGCTGTTCTTCATCAATTCCACATCCTGTATCGGACACATAAAAATAAAAATTATGATTACTCAAATGACGATAACCAATCTTAATACTCCCGTGAGCCGTGAATTTGAGTGAGTTCTTGACCAAATTGTCAATTACTTGCGCAAATCGTAACCGATCTATTCTAAAACGACATTCAGGCAGATGCTCTACAAATTGCACTTGTATACCCGAAGGATTTGAATGCCTGTTTACTGTATTACATATTTCTTGAATTAGCGCATTAATATCTACATCCACATCGTTATAACCCATTACATGCGCCTCTATCTTCGAAAAATCCAACAGATTATTGACCAGCTCAATTAAATAATCTTTATTCTCATTCACCTCTTCCAAAAAAGCCAAACGTTCTTCTCGACTTAAGTCATCAGTCTCGGCAAGCACAGTCGTAAACCCCACGATAGCATTCAGCGGAGTACGAATTTCATGGGTCATATTAGAAACAAAAGCACTTTTCAGCTTATTGCATTCTTCAATTGTTTCTTGCAACTGTTCCACAACCCTTAATCTCCTTGACCTGCTAATAGCAAAAATTATAATAATAACGATCAACAATAGAATAATCACTCCAAAGCACAGCAACATGACAGGATTATTCAGGAAAAAATCCCAAATCCCAAATTCAAATAGCATGACTAAAGAGAGTTTCATTAAAATATTCTAATTTATTAAGTAACCATAAAGATTCAAATCTATGCAAAGATAGCAAAGAAAATACAATTTTATGAGCACTTAATACATGTTTTTTTTATAACACAAAAGCCGTACAACCTTCAGAAAGAGTTGTACGGCCCATCAACAGAGAGATTCCTTTTTAATTAATTACGCTAAAAGTTTAACGGAACCAACAGTTTTATACCAAAGTTACGCCCCATATTATATACTCCAGTACGTCCGGTCACCGAATTCTCATCAGCATATTTCAGTCGGCTCAGATGATTCTGGTAAGCTTTGTTAGTCAAATTATTGGCAGTAAGATACAAAGAAGCTATTTTATGCCCCCTATGCATAAAATCCGTTCCAACTGAGGCATTCAGCAATGTATATGAAGGAGTTGCCGTTTCCGTTCCAAAAGCGGAATAAACATGATCTTGTTTCAAGTTACACTCCAAGCCAAATGAAACATAAGTATTATTCAATGTCTTTCCATGACGAATAAGATCATAACGAATCTCTGAGATCCACTTAGGAGCAGGAGTGAATGGAAGATACTTAGTTGAATCAGGCTGATTCAATTGTACCGAATTTACATACGAAAATGTATTTTGAAAATGTAACCGTTCTACCGGATGTACATCAACACTCAGCTCGCCGCCCCAAATGCGGGCATCCCCCGATACAAACTGATACGTCTTATACCCATCAGTCAACAAATCTCCCCCATCTGCATCAAGCAATTTATGAGAGAAAATGAAATTATTAATCCTATTAGTAAACAGAGACAGTTCACCCGAAATAATTGGAGACGAATACCCCACTCCCCAGTCAGCCTGCCAGCTATTCTCCGGTTTCAAATTAATATTTCCTTGTTCATAACGTATCGTTCCCTCATGCGCACCATTAGAAGACAATTCACTAATATTCGGAGCTCTAAACCCTCTCGAAAGATTCAACTTCGTATACCATGCATCAGACAATTGATAAGTCAGTCCCAAGCTACCACTGATTCCCTCGAAGTTGCGCGAAAAATCAGCAAACTTTTCTTCCGCACCAGCAGTATTCTTAGCTACAACCTCCTCATCCGCATTCAAATAAAGAGACTTTCCATGATTGTGACGATGATCAAAACGAATACCACCGCTCACATCCAACTTTCCGAAATTACGGCTAGCGAGTACAAACGTACCAATATCAAACAAATTATATTCCGGAATAAGGAATTCACTGCCCTTATTCAATGACCGCTGATACATTCCGTTTGCTCCTACAACAATTTTATAGCCTGCAAGTTCCGGCAACGAATAGCGCACATCATAATTCACTGTATGCAATTGGAAATAAAGTCCATAGTCCTTCGGTGAAAGAATATTCTCAAACTCCTGTCTGCGATTTTGCTGGTAGCCAACAATGGTCTGCAAATGTCCGCCTCCCAAAACAACGCTACTATTCCATACCGCCTTGTAATGATAGATCTGCTGATAAGGCATCTGATGTCCGTAACTCTTCCCATCCTTATTCGTAGCTACAGCTTCACCTTCTTCACCGTTGACAATCACCGGCTTTAGAAATTTGCCCGTAGCCTCATCCCTTTCACCTTCCACAATACCCGGAGTAAGATGATAATAGTCAAGTGTTAAATGAGAATATCCCCAATCGCGGTTAATCCCTAATAGCCCCGTAATAGCATGCTCCCTAAAACCAGAATCATACACATATCCATCATACTTATTCTTATAAGAATGCGCCATTTTATCACTGTAACGCCAGTTCCATACAAATCCTCCCTTATTTCCGGCAGTATTAAGTGAATAGTTAAACAACCCGTTATTGCTTTGATACTCGGTTGCCACATTCGATTTGATAGAGCCCTCCGGTAAAATCGGTGCCGATTTAAAGTTAATCACACCAGCCATGGCATCCGAACCATAAATCAAACTAGCCGGCCCCTTCAATATCTCAACTGAATTAATACTCTGTGCATCAATCTCTATTCCATGTTCATCTCCCCACTGCTGACCTTCCTGGCGAATACCATCATTTACAACCACGACTCTGTTGTACCCTAATCCCCTAATCACAGGTTTGGAGATACTACTTCCGGTGGTAATCTGCGACACCCCCGGCTGCTTGGCAATCGCATCAATAATATTTGTAGAAGACTCCTGTTCCAGCTCCCTTTTAGAAACATAAGAAATCGGAGCCGGCGTTTTCTTAATTAACGCATTGCCTGTTAAAGCCGTAATCACGACCTCATTAATCTCAGCATTCGCCTCTTTCAAAGCAAAGTTTAATACACCCACCTTGCGTAAGTCTACTGGCTGTACAATTGTCTGATGTCCCACATAAGTCACCTGCAGCGTAGTCTTCATTGCAGGCAAATCCTTAACGGAATAATTACCATTCACATCAGTGATTCCACCCTTCTTCAATTCAGGAAAATAAACGTTTACTCCAATTAGCGCACTACCATCTTTCTGATCGGTGATTCGCCCTTTCAATGTCTTGTTCCCCACCGCCTCATTGGCAAATACAGAAGTCAAAGAAAACAAAAATAAAACAAGTATATATATAGGTTTCATTATCAACTAAATTATTGTTTATAAAATTACATTTATCTGCCAACTGCATATTTCTTTGTACAAACGTTCCGAATGAAACATTCTGCAACTAAATATCCGGTAGGCAAAGTCTAATCCAATATGCTGCAATCATTGCAAGCATAGTTATACTTCACCTGAGCCAAACAATCAACTTTGACTGGCAATAACGCTCAGGAATTGCTTAAATACGATCTTACCAACGAATTAAGTACTTTTTGAAAAAAGTACTCCACAAGACAAAAGCAGATTTAAGCAAGACTAAGAATAATCAAGATCAAACGAGAAAAGGAGGAGCACGCAAAGCATAAGAATAAGAGATACTAAAGACTCCCTTATTCTCGTAAATAGCAGGTTCAAAAGGAACAACATCTGCTATAAATGTTACGGCAACAATGGATGAAGGGATAAATGGAGACAGTACAAAATTACAAATCGGACAAGTATCCGCGTCGCTGCTGTGCCCATTAGAAGTTCTATGCTGTGAAGATGACGATATAGGAACATCATGATGGTGAATTATTTTCACCACATTGAAAGGCAATAGCGTCAATAATAGCAGCCATGCAATCCGAATGATTATCCTTTTTCTTTTCACCTTGTTAAGCATAGTAAACACAAAAGTAAAGAGAAGTTTCTATATTGAACGATATATAACCGACAAATTAACCCTTTTAGTTATTCTTTCAGATATCATCACATTAACTAACGCCAGCCTAATACCTTAAAAGCTGACCAGTCATGACAACCTAAAAATTGAACATCTATTAAAAAATTCCCCCGTACACACTTGTACGGGGGAAAAACAAACAAACAAAATAAAACCGTGATTCACATCAAGGTATTATATATCAACTATTCTTTTACACAACGAATGGTACAACCATGTGCCTTTCCAAACGAACTTCCTCCCGGAAAATCTGATGAGAGAAAAACATGGTTCTCTACAAAATGGAGCACATAAATAGAATTAGCCCCATATGAATCTGCTACATATGAATTGCCGAAAGCACCCACTGCTACAAAATTTCCTTTCACATACAAGTAACCACATGCAGGATAAGATCCAAGCGATGTGGTCACCCCATCTACCGTTTTAAAAAAGTTCCATCCTCTGAATGTATCACCATCTAATATTTTTGTACCTCCATAAATTGCATTTGTAGTACTTGTATACGTGGTAGCTGTTATAGCAGCATTTTCCAAATAATACCACGGATAAGAAGTTGCAGCATCCACACCCGAAAATTTAGGGACCCTCCACCCTGATGGACATGGATCATAAACAGTTTTCGTACCTGATTCACTATTCCAGAGATATTCATTTCCAGTTAGTGACCAATCAGGATGTGAATTATCCGGATCGGTAATAAAATTAGCAGGGAAACGTACAGAAGGAGTTATACCCCTCACTGTTGTCAGAGTGAAAGAAGACACCTCACCAGACAAAATGGGTTTTTCATTATTCCACCCCCCGCTTCCAGGAAAAGGATCCTTGCGTCCCCATTGATAATAAAGCCCACACATTCCAGCATCAGTAGAATCATAATCAGTCCGCGTTGCACCTAAGTTCCGATCCATGAAGACGTAATCTCTTTGACCGTTATTAAGGGTATGTACCACTCCATTTATCTGATTATTGGGGTCATAATTAGTCACCCAAATATGCCATGACCATAAAACACTATCTGCATCATTTTTTATTTGTACGACAGCATTACCACTTGTCACTCCCAAGACAGAATTTGCTATCACCCTGAAATTACTGGAAGGTCCGGTACCACTTGCATTACTAATGCTAACCAACCCGGATACAGTCTCCCAAAGCAAACTTGCAGTCCAATGTGTATCAGAAAGCAACTGATGATAAGTGCCATCCACCAATGTAGCTCCCGAAATGACTAACGGACTTTTATTGGCACGACTAACAGGTATATTGACCATTTCTCCAGGAGCAAGCATATAACAATTAGATTCAGGTGCTGTAATATAATCCACCGACACTCTGGCATCGGCATCATTACGGCTCAATGTAATGTCATAAGTGTACTGCCGGTTTCTTTTAAGATTGAAGTTTGTTGTATTATTCGCTCCCAGATATACACGCCAAGTTGCTTTATATCCAGCTGCCTGCCCATTAATTAATACATAGGTGGCGCTATCAGGAGCATTAACCTTTATCTTTTTGTTCTGCTCCGTTATAGCAGAGTTTACCCCCCTCCTATTATTATAAATATAAAAAGAAGTACTGACGCTTGTAGCACCTCCTGCATCAATTGTACCACTATTAATCCAGTCGCTCGATGTTGCCGTACGACATGGTTCATCCCCCGTTTCACCGGCATTATCCGTTTCAGAATCTTCAGTTGTCAGTGGACGATTTATATAATAAGCTTTAGCAGGCATACTACAAATAGAATAATCAGTAATTGTAATGCCACTACCGGAAACAATTCCGATATTCAAACTAACTTTAGCAACCAAACGCTTCACTGTCATACCTCCGTTAAGAGTAGTCGTCCCAGCATTGATATTCGCTGTGGTGCTGCCGCACATCGGCAGATAAGCAGTTATAGCGGAAATATTGTTCAGGTCGGTCCATGCCGTAGAGGAAGTTGTCATTGCTTTTAGCTTCTCTTCGGTATTGGCAACGGCACCATCAAAAAAAGTGGAGCTGTTGGTATTGGCAACAGCATAGATTTTACAATCATTGCCGCTACGTGCATTAACCGTGACAGTATAAGCAGATGCTGATGAATCGAAGATGGAATAACTTTGACCTGTCAACTCACCTAAACTATTGTAAACCAATACGTGCAGGTCATGTATCTTATCTTCGTCCACACTACGAGTGGAAACTTCCTGTGGCGTTGCAGCATTGACGGTGAGGCGAATTACGGCATCTGTTGTTTCGCCGTTACCACCGGAAGATTGGATATCGTCCGAGCAGGCCATAGCAATACATGACAAGGCGAATAGCCAAATCACAATTTTGTCTAAACAACCTGCACAACGATACCTGCCCTTTTTCTTCCGCAGCCTTTCCATACTTTTATTTCTACTCTTTATTTTAACTTCTATTCTTCGACATTTCATCATAAGTCATCTATCAGAGTTGAATATCCTGTTCCATGCTTCCCCAAGGTTTCACACGAACGGAGACATGCAAGCGGGCATAGCGAAAATCCACAGTGACATAGGTTTCCTTGCCAGGAAGGGCACGCAGGATATTGCCATCATCATCCGTGGTAATAGTGGACAGCAATGTGTCATCCCGGTATAGACCGATGGATATGCGCTGGTCTTCCCCCGTAGGAAACACCCGGAAAAGCGGGACCACCCATTCGTCTTCTCCAGTGACTTGTTCCATAGCAGGGGCATAGCCAGCTTCATCGTCCGAAGGTTCACCCAGGAAGTTCAGTGAGGAACCGGTACCCCATACCACGAGATGCAACTTACCCTGCGCACCGCCGAAGTGTTCCGCCACATGACTCACACGTACTGACAGCGCAGCTGCCAAGCGTTCCATCACTAGTTTTACCGTATTGTTCTGCATCGCTCGCGTCAAAGCACTATTGAATTCCAGACGACTATAAAAGAGGTCGGTCACTGGCAACTTGTAGCCCGCCACTGTTTGCAACAGTTCTATCTTGGCATCCTCAAGGGAAGTCCCCAACGACAGGTTGGGTAAGAGCAGGCTGTCACTCTTCAGGTTACCCCAAGCCACCAATGTAAGTGCCTTATTCTTTTCCGCTCCTAAAAGGTAATCAGAGGAACTCTCCTGAGGTATGATGCGCACGAAGCCGTTTTCATCGAACAGGTAAATGTCGATCGTACTTATTGCACCGCTAGCGATTACATCATTGCCCTGCGGATCTACCGCACTTACCGTCAGTCCATACTGCACGCAGTCGTCCATCTGCTCAAGCACGCATCCCTGCAAAAGCAGGAAGATGCAAGCCGGCAGAATAAAGACCGCAAAACCTAGACGGAAGTGCAAATACTTCACACGGATTAACAAATATGTAAATACGGAAAAGTGCATGATTTGGTTTGCTATCAGTTAAAATCAACAGTCTGTACTATCGCAGCAGGCCAACCTGCGACGCTCACATTGATCTCCAGATTGGCAGGATTAATATTCTCCGTAGGAGAAGAAACACCCTTATTTTTTAAGGTAACAGCAAGGTTATAGAGCGTGTTGCGTGAGATGCTTCCGGTGGTCGTACCGGTAGTGGCTCCTCCTGAATATGTGGTCCCGGGCTGGTTCTTATTCACAATCACCGGATAGAATACGGTGCTGGCATCACCTGTAGTATCGAAGTCTCCGTCAACGTCGAAGATACCCTGGATGACAAAAGACGTAGGGCTGCTGCTACCGTCGTTAGCAAAAGCATAAAACCAGTAATAATTACCGCCGGGTAATGTGGTACTGCTGGTGATTTCCAACGCAGTGCCCAGGTCATCAAATAAATAGGGATTAGCACTCTCATCCCATGCTGTACCACTCCAAGTACCTCCTCCGGTAAGGTATGAAGGGCTTGAGGGCATAGCACTGCTTGCGGTAGCCGATGTAGTCACATTGGTGGATGCGATAGCATCACGAAGCAACACACGTTGCAACTTGAATTTCGCGTTAGGATAAGCCGAGGAAGTAAAGTTTGCACCAAGACTAGTCAGGGTGATGCGTGAAGCCATACGGGTAAGCTGTACGGAAAGTCCCGTCTTGGTTCCACCAGGAGTCAGCGAAAAAGAAGAAACCGTTGTTTCCTTTATATCACCGGACATGGGAAGATTGGCGGATAACTGCGGCGCAGTACCGTCACTATTTGTTGAAGTTGCCTTTTCCAGAGAAATAGTCTTGCTCAGAAAATCGGTTTTTGTAGTGGAACTCTTCAATGCTGTAATGCTCGAAGCAGGGACATTGGCTACCACCACACCGGTACAGGTTACATCACTCGTACCCGTTAGCGGACAGGTAATCACATTTTTATCGGCATCAGTTGTTCCTACTTTGGGACTGCTCAGGTCCTGAATAGTGACGATACTTCCGTCGGAGTTTTTGAAGATGCCGATTACAATGTTATTCACTTTCTGCTCATCCGCGGCACCATCCACCGGAAGTGTAGAACCATTAGCTCTGGTACCCGTATTGCTGCCCGTAAGCGTAACTTCAATCCGGGCGGTCTGACCCGGTTCTGGTTGGGGAGTGATGGAGTCGCTGCTACAGGAAGCAAGCAAGGATCCGCCTAACACGGCTAATAAATAGATACTCGTTTTCATAATAGTACTTTATTTCTAATTGATTTTAAAAAAAATAGTTTGTTTTTAATTGTTTCCTTTATTTTATTGCAAGCCTCACTTATGCTCTCCGCGCAGGTATGCCAGCGCTTCTTTGGCTTCTTTCACCCCGTTGGCAGCTGCCATTTGCAGATAAACTTCAGCTTTATCGCGATTACCTTCCAGCAGGTAGAGGATACCCATATTGTTATAGGCCAGCGGAAGGGTTTCATATTTACTCAGGTAAGCACGCGCTTTCTTTGCATCACGTTTGCTTAGCGCAACGGCGGCGGCATTGATAGCAGCCTCGGGACTGTCAGGGAACAGCCGGGCCGCCAAGTCGAAGGCGTCGTTATATTCGTTGGAACCTTTGGGGTAGCTCATCGCTACGGCGAAGAACTCTGAGAGTTTCAGCGAACGGGAGCCCATCTCGAAAAGGCGGCGTCCTTCAGTCGTATCCAAGCGGTGCTGGGTATAGCTGATGCCATATTCCACCCGTTTCACACGGGGGAAAATACGTCCCACAAGGTAACGGTACGAGGTGCCATCGGCAAGGTCGATCAGCATACGCTCACGCCCACGGTTCTGGTCAACGGTGTTGATGATATCCATCACAGCATCCCGAAGGGGCATGTCGGAGGTGCTGACCAATGAACGGATGGAATCCCAGTCTTCGGCCACCCAACTCACTTCAACGGGCACTTTACCCGCTACGTAGTTTTCACGGAGGTAGTCTTTCAGCGAGAGGGCACGTTTAGAGCATTCTCGCTCGTTCTTACGATAGTTGCCGCGTGGAGCACCGTAACCGGTGATCTTCACTTTGGTTATACTGGTGCCGCTCTGGCTTTGGAGCGAGCGGAGGGCTTCGCGGACACGAAAATAGATTTCATATTCCTGTTTGCTGCCGGAGAGTTTCTCCAGACCGCTCGTGCCCCAGAAAGGGATGCTGCCTTTAAGGACATGGAGGGTGTCTTCTCCGTCGACAAGCGGAACGATATTGGTCAGGCTCAGATAGCGGGAATCAATGTTAGGCCCCACGGCAGAGGTACGGGATTGGGGCGGTCTTATACCATCAGCTATCTTATCTTCATAGACACCGGCGGGTTTACCATTGCAGCCGCACTCACGGGTACGGAGCAGCAGGGTGGCGTCTTTCATCCAGTCATCATAATGGACCTGGGTGTTGTAAGCCAGCTGTCGCACACTTTTAGGATCGTTCTTTACCACAAGGGAAGAGGAAGGCAGAGTGGATGCCGACCGGGAACGGCTCACCGAGGAGAGAACCTGACGGCGATGGTAGGCTTTCTGTTTCTGAGGACCGTTGACCTGAACCGAAGGGAGTTCAAGGGTTTGGGTATCTGCTTTCAGTACAGGGATAAGGGTGAGTGACTCATTCGAGGGGAGTTTCAATTTCTCATAATTGATACTCAGCCCCACATGGAGTTGGCCCCCTGAGACGGACAGCCGTTGGTCGGTGATGTGCAGCTGCCCCTGGTAGGCTTGCTGACAATAGGATACTGTTCCTGCATTGAGCAAAAGCAGTAGCAAAGCGATCAGGTTCTTTTTCATCGTAGTAGTAATATGCCTCATTTATATAATTAGTTTCTTTTGTTTATTTTATCACTTTAATAGGTAGACTATGGAAAAGGCGGCTTTCGTGGGGCCCAGGTAATTCTTATGACCACTAGCGGTTTTCTCCCCGCAATGGGCACAGCGGTAGCGGTTGTAACTCGCCTTTACGTATCCTCCCCCCAATTCCATCTCTAGTCCCCACCGGGGGGAAAGGATCCACTGGTAACCGTAAGACAGGCCGGCACCCATCATAAAGCCTTCGTAACGGGCGGAACGGACACCTTTGTACAGGCCAAAGGGAAGGGAAATATCGGCCACATTGTATTCCCCGGCCAGAAGGTGCACGCCCAGGAAGTGTCCGCTGAAGGGTTCGCAACGCCAAAGGCGGAGCTCCGGCTGAATCAGCCAATGCTTCCAGCGGTGAAGGCTCTCTTTAGAGGATATAGGATTGTAGTGTCCGCTCACATCCAATGTGATGCGATTCCCAAGCCTTAACTCCAGACTCAGATTCGGAGAAAGCACGGCATCCGCGGCAAGATTGGTTTTCAAAGCCACACTTTGACCCCAAAGCGAGATAGCGGGGCATAAGGCGAAAAACAGGACTGAGATCAGAATGCTTCTTTTCATTTTACCGATTCTTTTTTCAGAACGCCATTTTCTCCTTCTCCGGGGAAGACAACCTCTACAATGGGTATCTCAGAGAGAAAGTGACGGATCATAGTTTCAAGCACACTGATGCGACGTCCGGATACCCCATACCGTTCACTGGCGTCCTCAGAGGGGTCCAACGATAGGTGAAGATTGCCTCCGGTGGCACGAAGAATATCATAAAGCGTGATTTCCTGCAAGGGACGGGACAAGCTATAATCAAAGGAATCCCGAGAGGTTAATGAGGGGGAAACAACATGCAACAGGCTGTTGCGACACAAGTGACACAGAAGCTCGCGCACCTTCCCATCAGCCAAACAGGGGAAAGATGATCTACCGATCACATAATCTTCCATATAGCTGATTTCCTTCAACAGCGAGATTGCATCTTCCATCTCTTGCGTTAGCATAATTATATTGTTTGTTAGACCGTTACTTCACAGGTAACGGATTGTTTGTAAGTGCAAATATTGAAATATTTTCATTATTAGCCAAATAAAATCATAATATTTTTAAGTTTAAGTCAATTATTCCTTGTTTAGTCAAGGTATTTCAAGTCGTCTTCTCAATGAAACTCTCCTTTTTGAATAGTACGATGCACCTTTCGTTTATTCAAATCCAAATATTCGGACATTTATAGCCCGAGTATCAGCTTTTCTATTCTCTTTTTTAATAAAAAATAACCAAATAAGATTATATAAGTCTCTCTTCCTCTTTTCCATATGCCTTTGTCTCTATTTTCAATAATTTGAATAATTGTTTATATTTTTATAATCAATATACCTCCATTTTAATGCTTTAGGAATGCTATTCCCCTTTCCCCACTCGAATTAACAGCTGTTTCAAAGTGGGTAAATCTGAAATATTGACCTTCTATAAAGCTTTTTTTCCTAATGATGATTCATTGGTGAACGCTCTCCGTTACCTGTGAAGTAACGGAAAGATTATTCCACTAATAAAACCCCTTATCCATCGTAGTTTACTCTCGGTATTACCATCAAAAGATGTTTGTACCGTCTCTTGAGAAATAGCTCTTTCTTTAAACAATATTTTCTCATTTATCCATAGTTCACAGGGTTCTGTTGAAAGGCCTTTCGTTTACCCATAATAGTGGTTACTGAAGTCGTCGGTGCGACTAGTGCGATGACCTTACGATTGGCACGGTTCAGCGTACGGTTATCGAAAGAAGCCAGATAGGTGTAGGTGATCTTCTCCGAGGCATGCCCCAGGGATTCGCTGATCACGGACACCGGAATGCCCTGACGGTAAGCGATGGTAGCCCAGGAATGCCGCGCCACATAAGAGGTCAGCTTCATCTTCAGGCCTAACAAGGTAGAGAGCCGAGCCAGGTGCAGGTTATAACGCCGCAGGGCACTCTGATACTGACGGTAACCAGCGATGCCGCTGCTTGTGATCACGGGAAGCAGGTAGGGACTGTGTTTGGCCCGGCAAGAGTACTTGTTGAAGAGGGCCTGTGCACAGGGCTCCACCTTGACCGTAAGTAGCCGGTCGGTCTTGCTACGTCGGTAACGCAATGTCCCATGGGTGATATCCCGTTTGCGCAGATGGATAAGATCCACAAAGGGAATGCCGCGCAAATAGAAAGAGAGCAGGAACAGGTCCCGGCAGAAGTCCAGCTGCGGATGTTCCGACAGGTCGGCTTCGCTAAGACTGCGGATCACACCGGGAGAGACCGCACGCTTTTCAGAAGGATCGGTCCCGGTAAACACATTGTCGAACAATCCACGGGGGATTTTAGCCTCTCCGCAGTTGCGCGCCTGATTACAGATGGAACGCAACATCCGCATGTACGAGGAAACCGTGTTACGAGAGCAGTTCTCGGAGAACAATTGTTGTTCGAAGTTCTTTAGCAGTTCGGCCGTAAGCTCCGGAAACGTAAGGTTGGTGTTTCCCGAAAAATCGATTAGCCGTCTCAATGAACAAGAATAAGAACGGGCCGTGCTGTGACGACCACTCACAATGAGGTCTGTAATCAACAGACCTGTGAAGGATTTAATTGACACCATTGTTACAGTTTGTTTGTTTTTCTGTTCAAGTCGATTCATACATCTCATGCATTATCTATTATTGGTTTCACAATAATATGAAAATATATGAGAAACAAGAAATGAGCAAAGAATGAGCTTGAAACGAAATTTGTTTATAAAATATTTTGCTGTTACTCTACAAAAATAGTATAATTATTCGTTAATGGAATCAAAAAGCCAATATAATGATTAATGTGAAGTTATATAGACTAAACAACTCCCCTTTTTCGAATAAAAAAACAGGCTATAAACTCTTATTCATAGAGCTTAAGCCTGTTTATATAATAGTAACCTTATTACTATGACTCTTCAATAGCCGCCTGCGCCGCAGCCAATCGGGCTATAGGTACACGGAACGGCGAACAACTCACATAGTTCAACCCCACCTTATGGCAGAACTTCACCGAAGAAGGTTCACCACCATGCTCACCACAGATACCACATTTCAAGTCAGGACGTACAGCACGCCCCTTCTCCGTAGCCATGCGGATCAACTGCCCTACTCCATTTTGATCAAGCACCTGGAACGGATCCACTTTCAATATCTTCTTTTCCAGATAAACCGGCAAGAAAGAAGCAATGTCATCGCGTGAATAGCCAAACGTCATCTGCGTCAAATCATTTGTTCCAAATGAGAAGAATTCAGCAGAAGAAGCAATGCGACCCGCCGTCAAAGCAGCTCTTGGAATTTCAATCATCGTTCCCACTTTGAACTCAATCTCATCCCCTCTCTCGGCGAACAACCGTCTGGCCTCTTCACGAATCACGTTCTCCTGTTCCTTAAACTCATATAAGATCCCCGTTAAAGGCACCATTATTTCAGGTTGCGAATTTACACCCTCCTTTTTCAAGTCCAGAGCAGCCCCCAAAATAGCCCGTGTCTGCATCTGCGTAATTTCAGGATATGTATTTCCCAAGCGGCAACCACGATGTCCCAACATCGGATTATGTTCGCAAAGCGACTCCACCCGTTGCTGGATATATTGCAGAGTCACCCCCATCGCATCCGCCATTTCCTGTTGTCCCTTCAAATCGTGAGGGACAAACTCATGCAAGGGAGGGTCGAGTAAACGCACCGTCACAGGGAAGCCACTCATCGCTTCAAAGATACCCTTGAAATCAGCCTGTTGATAAGGTAAAATCTTAGCCAATGCCTTACGACGCCCTTCAGCATCTTCTGCAAGAATCATCTCACGCATAGCCTTAATCTTTTCCCCCTCAAAGAACATATGTTCCGTCCGGCAAAGTCCGATGCCTACCGCACCAAAGTTACGTGCCACTTTCGCATCATGCGGCGTATCCGCATTTGTCCGCACCTGTAATTTTGTATATTTATCCGCTAGCGTCATCAGTTCGGCAAAATCACCCGAAAGCTCCGCAGCCTGCGTATCCACCTTTCCGTTATAAACCTCACCCGTACTTCCGTTCAATGAAATATAATCCCCCTCTTTTAGGGTAACCCCATCCACCAATACCGTACGCGTCTTATAATCAATGAGTAATGCACCGGCACCCGAAACACAACATTTACCCATGCCACGGGCTACCACAGCTGCATGCGACGTCATTCCCCCGCGAGCCGTCAAGATACCCTGCGCCACAGCCATACCCGCCAAGTCTTCCGGTGACGTTTCAATACGTACCATCACCACCCGCTTTCCGGCAGCATGCCACTCGGCAGCATCATCTGCAAAGAACACAATCTGTCCCGTAGCAGCCCCCGGTGATGCCGGCAGACCACGCGTTAACACTTTTGCCCTTTTCAGTGCCTCCTTGTCGAAGACCGGATGAAGCAACTCATCCAACTTATTCGGTTCACAACGCATCAACGCCGTCTTCTCGTCAATCATACCCTGATGCAGCAAATCCACGGCAATCTTCACCATGGCCGCACCCGTACGCTTGCCGTTACGTGTCTGCAAGAACCAGAGCTTCCCTTCCTGAACGGTAAACTCCATATCCTGCATATCCTTATAATGATTCTCCAGTTTCGTCTGAATCGCATCCAGCTCCTTGTAAATCGTCGGCATTGCCTCCTCCATGGAAGGATACTTTGAAGCACGCTCCGCCTCACCGACACTCGCCAACTTAGCCCAACGCTGCGAACCCACTTTAGTGATCTGTTGCGGTGTACGTATACCGGCCACCACATCTTCGCCTTGTGCATTAATCAGATACTCGCCATTAAACAAATCCTCGCCCGTGCCGGCATCCCGGCTGAAACAAACGCCCGTAGCCGAAGTATCACCCATGTTGCCAAACACCATTGCCTGCACGCTGACAGCCGTACCCCATTCATCAGGAATACCCTCCATCTTACGATACAAAATAGCCCGTTCGTTCATCCACGAGTTGAATACCGCACAGATAGCTCCCCACAACTGCTCATAAGCCGAAGTCGGAAATTCCCTACCCGTCTGCTCCTTCACCGCGCCCTTAAACCGCTGCACCAATTCCTTCAAGTCATCCACCTTCAGCTCATTATCCAGTTTCACACCCTTAGCGTGTTTCACCTCCTCAATAATTGCTTCAAACGGATCAATATCCTCCTTATTCACCGGTTTCATCCCCAACACCACGTCACCATACATCTGGACAAAACGGCGGTACGAATCCCATGCAAAGCGAGCATTCCCCGTCTTGCGAATCAATCCTTCCACCACCTCGTCATTCAATCCAAGGTTGAGAATCGTATCCATCATACCCGGCATCGAAGCACGAGCCCCCGAACGCACCGAAACCAACAACGGATTTTCCACATCACCGAATTTGGAATGCATCAACGTCTCCACATTCAGAATAGCCTTCTCCACATCCGTCTTCAACAGAGCCACCACTTTGTCCTGCCCCATCTCATAATATTCCGTGCAAACATCAGTCGTTATTGTAAAACCGGGAGGAACCGGAACCCCAATCAGGTTCATCTCGGCAAGGTTAGCACCTTTGCCCCCCAAAAGATTTTTCATGTCGGCCTTTCCCTCAGCGCGACCGTTTCCAAAGGTATACACTCTTTTTTTGTCCATGTACCAAAAATTTAAAGTTTTTCAATTGTGATTCTTTTCATTAGATCTGTTCGCAAAACTAAAGATATTTCGCATATTGGAAAACTTTTTAAGAAAAAAAATTCCATTAAAATGCAATTTCCACATGGCAATCTTTAATATTTCGTTCCATAAAGAGAAATCCCGAAAAAATACGTACTTTTGCCGAATATATAATTAGATTGGTGTAAAAGTGGCAAGAAAGAAAAAAGAACTTCCCCTGCTGGAAAAAGTTACGATAACGGATGTGGCTGCCGAAGGAAAAGCCATCGCAAAAGTCAATGACCTGGTTGTTTTTGTACCATATGTCGTTCCCGGAGACATCGTTGACCTGCAAATTAAGAGAAAAAAGCATCATTATGCTGAAGCCGAAGTAGTGAAATTCCATGAATATTCGCCTAACCGGGCCGTTCCCTTTTGTCAGCATTATGGCATTTGCGGCGGTTGTAAATGGCAAGTTCTACCCTATTCCGAACAAATCCGGTATAAACAAAAACAAGTGACGGACAATCTCACCCGTATCGGCAAGATAGAACTTCCCGAAATTTCACCGATCCTCGGATCGGAGAAAACACAGTTCTACCGCAATAAATTGGAATACACCTTTTCCAACAAACGCTGGCTCACAACCGAAGAAGTTCAGCAAAATGTAGTGTACGACCAGATGAATGCCGTAGGCTTTCACATACCCGGTGCATTCGACAAAGTACTCGCCATTGAAAAGTGCTGGTTGCAAGATGACATCTCCAACCGCATCCGCAATGCCGTAAGAGACTACGCCTACGCTCACGATTATTCCTTCATCAACCTCCGCTCGCAGGAAGGCATGCTGCGCAATATGATTATACGCACCTCCAGTACCGGCGAGTTGA
Organism: uncultured Bacteroides sp.; assembly: GCA_965140335.1. Lineage (GTDB taxonomy): Bacteria > Bacteroidota > Bacteroidia > Bacteroidales > Bacteroidaceae > Bacteroides. The sequence continues at coordinate 413,745 of OZ223190.1, read as the reverse complement.
TGGTCATTCTTATTTCCAAGATTGAAGCCGACGAAGAACTTATCCTCTTCAAGCAATTGCTTCAATACGTAGCGGATACGTTCCCCGAAATCACCTCTTTGCTCTACATTATTAATAATAAGCGCAACGATACCATTACGGATCTCGACGTATTTACCTTTAAAGGCAAAGACCATATCTTCGAAGAGATGGAAGGGCTCCGCTTCAAAATCGGACCGAAATCGTTCTATCAAACAAATTCCGAGCAAGCCTATAACCTCTATAAGATTGCCCGTAACTTTGCCGGACTCACTGGAGAAGAACTGGTGTACGACCTCTATACCGGCACCGGTACCATTGCCAATTTCGTGTCCCGTCAAGCCCGTCAGGTCATCGGCATCGAGTACGTACCCGAAGCCATAGAAGATGCCAAAGTCAATGCAGAAATCAATGGCATTGAAAACACCCTCTTCTTTGCCGGCGATATGAAAGACATGCTCACTCAGGACTTCATCAACCAATACGGCCGCCCGGACGTCATCATAACCGATCCGCCCCGCGCCGGAATGCACCCCGACGTAGTAGATACGATCTTATTTGCCCGTCCCAAGCGCATTGTATACGTCAGCTGCAACCCAGCCACACAAGCCAGAGACTTGCAACTGCTTGACATAGCCTATCAGGTGAAAGCCGTTCAGCCCGTAGACATGTTCCCCCACACCCATCATGTAGAGAACGTTGTTCTGCTCCAACTGAGAGAAGAAAACCCGATTACCAACCCCAAACTTTAAAGAAAAGTGGCAAGACATAAATTAGTAGCGCGCGCACGTACCCAATATACTGACTATCTCGTAAAAGAACCCATGGAACTCATGGAGTTTCTCATCGCCAAGATGCCCGATGCCAGTCGCACCAAACTGAAATCATTGCTCAGCAAACGCATTGTATACGTCGACAACGTCATCACCAGCCAATACAACTTCCCCCTCAAGCCCGGTATGAAAGTACAAATCAGCCGCGACAAAGGGAAGAAAGAATTCCACAACAATCAACTGAAGATTGTCTATGAAGATGCCTACATCATCGTCATCGAAAAGATGCAAGGCTTGCTTTCCGTCAGTTCGGAACACCAAAAGGAACGCACCGCCTATCACATTCTCAACGAATACGTACACCGTTCAGGCCGGCAAAACCAAGTCTATATCGTCCATCGGCTCGACCGTGACACCTCGGGACTAATGATGTTTGCCAAAGACGAAAAAACCCAGCGTACCTTGCGCGACAATTGGCATGACATTGTCACTGACCGCCGCTACGTTGCCGTAGTCTGCGGAGAGATGGAGAAGAATGCAGGGAGTGTGGAATCCTGGCTTACCGACCGTACCCTCTACGTCCACTCCAGTCCGACTGACGATGGAGGAGCCTTGTCCATCACCCACTATCGCACCATCAAACGTGCCAACGGCTACTCATTGGTGGAACTCAATCTTGAGACCGGACGTAAGAATCAGATCCGCGTACATATGCAAGATCTCGGACATCCCATCATTGGTGATGGCCGTTACGGATTCGAAGACGTCAACCCCATCGGTCGTTTGGCGCTTCATGCCTTCAAACTCTGCTTCTACCATCCCGTCACCGGAGAACAGATGCAGTTTGAAACCTCCTATCCATCAGTATTCAAAAGTCTGTTTATCAAACGCTAACATATAGAAAAGGCGAAGAAGTGTATCACTTCTCCGCCTTTCTTATTTTTTTGATTAATCAGTCGATCAGTTGAAATAATTGTAATCTGTGAACGTAACCTGCACTCCATCCAAACTACCCGAAAGATAATGGAAGCGCGCCAGAACATTGTCGAAAAAACTAATATCCCCACCCCCATAATTCAGTTCCAATCCTTCCATAGAATCATCAATCCAATTCCAGCTAAAGTTAAAGGAATTCGTCTTATACGCTGTTGATTCTTCAGGCCGGTAATATTCAAAAATCTCCCGCCCGGTATAGTCCATACCAAATATCAAGTAATGCTTGCACAGATCACTATTATCAGTATTATCGATTTTAAACTGCTCTATCCAAGTATTTGCACAAAGCCTCTCACTCGTATTTTCAAAATCATTCGTATAATAATTATCCCCACAAGCTGATAAGCCTAGGACCATTACCAACAGCAGTAACAACCTCGTCCCACTCAAGTTTCTCATACGCTTCTATGTTTAGTTTATACTTACACACAAATATACAAAAAATATTAAAGCAAATGAACTTTACATTATTTTTTTCCTGCTAACCTTCCAAAATCATCTCTTTATACATCACCTTATTACAGATATCATCTTTTGAATACAATCGATTCCCCCTCTTTTAACGGTCTGTAATCTCAGTTATAAAGTTTAGCTAGATGACCTTATCCGTAAGCATATAAAAAAACAGGCAATTGCAGACTTTGCTTATTTTATAGATACATTACGCGAAATTCTTTTATATATATATTCACTGATAAAGCAAACCAAGATTATTGAAATCGCCAAAACAACTCCAAATCGGTTCGATGAATACTGTTGTACAATCAAAACGGTCAATGCAGCTAGCCCTAAGATAAAACCGATTAAAGAAATGATTTTATTTCCATTGATAGTCTTCGATAATTTAAATCCGATATAATTTACAAATGTAAAAATCAATATAAAGCCAACACTACCAGCAGTTGAAATACTTTCTAAATTCACAACATTGACAAGAAGCAAGGTCAGGATGGTCGTTATCATTAATCCAACAGGATGATTCCACAACAAGAAAGTTAACTGATGCGGGAGTTCATCGTCATCAGCAATTTCGTAGCTCACCCGGCTCCCCCCATACAAAGAAGCATTTATTGCCGAAAAGGTTGAGATTAAAGCGGCAATGCTTATAATCGTAAAACCAATTTGCCCAATCATCGGCTTTGCAGCTTCTGCCAATACATAATCTTGTGCGGTGGCAATTTTACTGAAAGGTAAAGATCCTACAGTCACAGCAGCTATAACAATATAAAGGAAAATCACGAAAGCAACTGAATAATAATACGCTTTTGGAATATTCTTTTCGGGGTTTTCTATATCAGGAGCTGCATTTGCTATCAATTCAAATCCTTCATAGGCCACAAAAATCACCATCCCACCTGTAATAAGATGAATAGGGCTCTCCCAGTTTTGAGGTGATAATTGAGCCAGGTTCGGATTCCCGATCAAGCCATAAATACCGATCACGACGAATGCAAGCAAAATTATAAGTTTAATAACTACAGCATAAGTCTCTATTCTCCCAACAACTTTAAGACTATAATAATTTAAAGCTGTGGAAACTATAATTATCCCACTTGCATAGACATGAAAGCTGACCACCTCACTATCAAACAGATGCAATAAATTAGGTGCATAAGAACCAAAGGCGGAAGCATAAAGCGACAACATGATGATATAACTCAACCACAATAAGTTATTTATGCCACCACTAAAAACCGATCTTCCAAATCCCTTGTTGACAAACTTAACAGTCCCTCCTCTATCGGGAAAAGCAAGCGACAATTTCACATAACTATAAGACGTAATTAAGGCTAAAATACCTGCTAGTAGAAATGCAACCGGGGTTCCTCCTTTTGCTAAGGAAACAGCCAGCCCCAGAACAGCAAAAATACCGCCTCCAACCATTCCACCAATTCCAATGGCCATTGCGGCCTTTAGTCCTATCTTCTTATTCATTTATTTCAAAACCATTTTTTATTCATTACCCGGGAGTTTCCCCCTCCTATTTTGTCTCTTCTTTTACCTATTCAGGAGTCGCAAAATAAACCAATTTACAATCATTTGGCAATAGATTAAAGAACTTCTCCCAAATGCTTATAATTGGATTTGACTATATCCACCATTTCATTTGTACGCCCACTTAGCATCATTTTCCCCATATAGAAAGCAAACCCTTTCATTTGGTCAAACTCAATTTTCGGAGGCATAGCCAGAGCATTGGAATCAGTATGAATGGTAATCAATGCGGGCCCCTCCTGTTGAAGCACTTTTTGCAAAGTAGGTTTCACCTCCGTGGGATTATCAATTGTAATGCCAAACATTCCCATAGCTTCGGCAAGTTTATCGAAGTCCGGATTCAGCATGTCCGTTTCCATATCAGGAATTCCGGCCACTTCCATTTCCAGCTTTACCATTCCCAACGATCGATTATCGAAAAGCACAATCTTCACGGGTAAATTGTACTGAACAATAGTCATCAAGTCACCCATCATCATAGACAGACCTCCGTCACCACAAAAAGCAATCACTTGTTTTCCCGGACAAGCCAGTGCGGCGCCAATAGCTTGCGGCATGGCATTTGCCATTGTACCATGATTAAATGAACCTAACATTTTCCGTCCTCCGGTTCCATCAATGTAGCGGGCCGCCCATACGCAACACATACCCGTATCTACAGTGAAAATAGCATCCCGGTCGGCCAACTCATTAATGACAGAGGCAACATATTCCGGATGAATGGCATATGGTTTTCCAGAATCATTTACATAAGATAATAAATTCTTTTTAACCGCTGTGTAGAACTTCAACTGCCGATCAAGAAAAGTAGTATCTTCTTTCTTCTCTACCAGAGGTAGAAGAGCTTGCAAGCTATCTTTCACATCCCCACAAAGTCCGAGATCGAGCTTAGCTCTTCGTCCGAGGTTTTCCGGTTTAATATCAATTTGCACGATCTTATTGTGAACCGGCATGAAAGGCGTATAAGGAAAATCCGTCCCCAATAATACCAGCAATTCACATTCGTGCATACTTTGATAAGCAGATGGAATTCCCAACAATCCGGTAAGCCCCACTTCGTATGGGTTATCATACTGGATGTCCATTTTTGCCTTATAAGAATAAGCCACGGGAGCTTTTAATTTCTCAGCCAGTTCCACCACTTCATCATGCGCTTCCGCAGCACCCAGTCCGCAGTAAATGGCAACCTTTTTGTGAGAATTTAATAGTTGGGCAAGTTGGGCCAATTCTCCGTCAGAAGGCCTGACGATAGGTTTATTTAGAAAAAGTGCCGTCGTCGTTTCAGCCTCTACCGCAGGCAGATTAGTCACATCACCCGGTAGTCCGAGAACAGCCACGCCTTTTTGATGCACGGCATGCTGAAGAGCGGCCTGTAACATGCGGGGAAACTGAGCTGGTGTTGTAGCCATTTGATTATAGCAACTACAATCATCAAAAAGTTTGATAGTATTTGTTTCCTGAAAATAATTGGTACCAAACTCTTTGGTAGGGATCGTAGAAGCAATAGCCAACACAGAAGCCGATGAACGATGAGCATCATATAAACCGTTGATAAGATGAACATGACCCGGACCGCTACTGCCGGCACAGCATGCCAGACCCTTTAATTGTGCCTCGGCACCTGCTGCAAATGCAGCCGTTTCTTCGTTACGAACATGAATCCATTTTATTTTTCCATTGCGATGAATTGCCTCATTTACATGATTAAGACTGTCGCCTGTTACGGCATAAACCCGCTGAATACCTGCTTCAACTAATGTTTCCACAAGTTGATCTGATATATTTTTACTCATAATCTAAGTTTTTAAACAATACCTATTTTTCAAATTCAATCTTCTTATGATAAGATTTTAAACTATTTACTAAACAGTTGAAACAATGTAATGTTGCATTTAAATTTCTTTCAAGCCTCAAATATAATAAATATTTGTGTTCCCCAATTCCCCCAGAGACGTGATAACCCGATATATTCTAAATTATGACTTTCAAAAGAGTGGAGTTCAGTGTAGTAAATAATTAAGCGGTTTACAAGGGCAAAATATTTAATCACTAATATTTGTTCAAAAGGGAAGAGCTCACCTGCAAAGGTATAGAGATTCCTATGCATAAATATTTGCATTTTTTTTCAGAGTAAGATGAATTGTATGCCTAAAAAATAAAGAAAAGGTCAATCCTTAAGTTTTCCAACTAAGCTGCATTAACGCCGATTAAAAATAGCCTATGATAATTGTGATTTGCTTTCAAATTTAGTATCTTTGAACCATTGGAAACAGCACCGCTAAAATAACGAGCAGATAACCGCCCGTTGTGATTTGCTTTCAAATTAGTATCTTTGAACCATTAGAAACAGCTGATTATATCATTGTGCCTATTAATTGCGAGTTGTGATTTGCTTTCAAATTAGTATCTTTGAACCATTAGAAACAGCTTTTATTGCTATAATGCAAATATAGTTGTTGTTGTGATTTGCTTTCAAATTAGTATCTTTGAACCATTAGAAACAGCTCGATGTTGGTCTGTTGGTATGTTGGTCGCGTTGTGATTTGCTTTCAAATTAGTATCTTTGAACCATTAGAAACAGCAATATGTTCCCGCACCCTTTGCATACCTTGTTGTGATTTGCTTTCAAATTAGTATCTTTGAACCATTAGAAACAGCTGACCTGGCAAGACAGGTAGTAAGGTCCGGGTTGTGATTTGCTTTCAAATTAGTATCTTTGAACCATTAGAAACAGCAGAATCATTAACCAATAGAGAGGCAACAACGTTGTGATTTGCTTTCAAATTAGTATCTTTGAACCATTAGAAACAGCCTAACCCCCTATTATTAGACTGATCGTACATGTTGTGATTTGCTTTCAAATTAGTATCTTTGAACCATTAGAAACAGCCTTCGTCTGTGTTCCCTGCTAGGGTAATTCGTTGTGATTTGCTTTCAAATTAGTATCTTTGAACCATTAGAAACAGCTTAATAAGCCCGGCGTATATACGTTCAAGTGTTGTGATTTGCTTTCAAATTAGTATCTTTGAACCATTAGAAACAGCTTCTGTATCAGTTTTGTATTTTTCTAGTCGGTTGTGATTTGCTTTCAAATTAGTATCTTTGAACCATTAGAAACAGCGTTACCGTTAAAAGGCACACGCACACAGGTGTTGTGATTTGCTTTCAAATTAGTATCTTTGAACCATTAGAAACAGCACGATCTATGTATCACACTTATTATCAATAAGTTACACAGATATATAGAAATAAAAAAAAGCCTCTGTTTCCAACAAAAAATCCCGCAGTATAGCGGGATTTTTAATTCTAAAAGAGTTCTAGTTGTTGTCCTGGCGCATTAACTTCTTGAATCTTTTTACCATAAAACAATTCTATATTTCCAAATTGTTTATCGGTAATACATAAAACACCAACTTGTCCAAACTCTGGGAGAAAAGATTTAACTCTTTTTATATGTACATCTGCATTCTCACTACTAGCACAATGACGGACATAGATGGAAAACTGAAACATAGTAAATCCGTCTTTCTGCAAGTTCTTTCTAAAATCCGTATATGCCTTTTTATCTTTTTTAGTTTCAGTAGGCAAATCAAAAAGTACTAGTACCCACATAATACGATATTCACTAAAACGTTCCATCAAAAATAAGGATAACTGATATTCCGAAGTTCACCATCAAAACATTTGTATAATGAAGCCGTTGTTTGTGCAACAGCAACCATTAGCGGGCTCCTCTTCCTACCAATTTTCACGTCCAATGTAGGAATTTCCAACAGCTTTGCCTTCAAATTAGTCGTAAGATGTTCATAATTAGAATCACTCTCCACAATAGAGAATACAAGTTCATCTACGAACGGGCGATAAGGTTCCATTATATCATCAGCTAAACAATAAGCATTATACCTATTATGATGATGAATTCCTAAAGTAGGAAGTAAACCGCTTGCAACCAATGCTCTTGCCATAATTGCACGTAGAATGGCATAACCATAATTCAACAAATTATTTGGTGGTATACCCTCTCTATCCCTTGTAAAGCCATCAATATTAGCGAACAATGTTTTCCAATAATAAGCAGCAGCTCGTGCCTCTAAATTATCAGGATCACCACTCTTTACATCATTTGCCCATGTTTGCATACACTTCATACTTTCTCCTAAGCACCTTTCTAAAACAGCTCCCTGATTTTCAATTTTAGAACGGATAGTCTGCTGCCAAAGTTGTTTTTTTAGTGGAATGGATGAATCCAGTTGCTGACGAAAGCGTTCGTTTTGTGTTGTATTCCCATACAGCGGAAGCATTAATCCAACTGGCAAACTTCTACTATCGCAAGTTATTATTGCAGTATTATTTTCAAGCAAGGCATCTAATAATCCTGAAGTTATAGTAATCTGCCTATTATCCAATACTACAATGCCAATATCTTCTATCGGCTTTGTAATTTCCCCTTGTTTCTTGAAAGCTATCGGTAAAGTGTCATTCTTCACCACTTCTGGTAGTTTAATTACTAATTGTGCATTTTGCAGAGATAAATACACCGGATTTCCAAAATAGAGTGTCTTCTTTATCATTGTATAGTGTTTTTATACAAACATCTTTTACAGAATTATTAATATTCACCAACCGTTACAATACAACCAATATGATTAACTCTCACTTTTACAATTGAATCTATAAAAGATAATGTTTTAAACTGTTTATAAGTAATGTCCTTTAGATCCTTTATGTCTTTTACACTTGTTTCTAAATGATGCCTAAATTTATAATCTCTAACAACACTATTTCCATACATCACTTTAGACATTGTTTGTACTCTAAACAGATTAGGGCTTATCAAACCATAATTTTCTGGATCTAATAAATCTATTTCCTGAGGATTAAAACCTGTCTGCTCATTAGCAAACACAAAATATTCGTTTTGCTTCATACTGAAAAGAAATTCCCATCCCTCATTTCTCTTATAATTTTTATCAACAATAGGTTGGCAAAGATTAGCCCGAGTAACAGCTTCAAAGAAAGAAACAACAACTTCGTCAAATTCATATTCAGGTTCACCATCTTTATTAAATAGAACATCTCCCTTCTTATCTAAAACTGGTTTTCTATATATTGCAACATGGTGATTATTACCTGTATTGACAAAATCGACAGGAATATTTTGCCCTTTATTGTCTAAAATGATTTCACCATCCTTATCTTTCTTTTCATGTAATGCCTGAGCGTTACTTATGCCCGAAATACTAACCCGTTTTATCGCAATACCCTTTTCCTCATTAAGCCATATCGGATGCTCACCAAGATTTGAAAAAGCCTTCTTTGCATCATTACCATATTCTTTTAATCTACATTCCAGAATTCTACGAATACCAACATCTATTACCTTTTCTACTTTCAAATCTGGTGAAATATCTTTGCGAATGGTATAAAGCGTTTCAAGTGTAACGGTTTTAAGCTTTTCCGGTACATGTTCGGTTTGTTGTACATTTAACCAAATAGGCTTTTTAGCCAATGAGTTTTTACCAGTAAAGGCTTTCTTCGTATCATTGTCATTGTCTTGCAAGCGTTTTAATAATGCTTCCCTATAAATAGGTTTACATACGGTAGCAATTTTCGCTATATTAAACATGCCATTCACTATTTCTTCCTTAGTGACATATTGTTTATGGCTACCATAAACAGTTTCCAAATGCAATTGTCCACGCGGAGTTTGTTGCACCTTTGTTTTTACATATCCGATCTTCTTCGTAGTATTGACATTTTGTGTAACCACTTTATTCTTTGCTTTGAGAGAAATCAATATATTAGCTAGCTGCCTCTTCGCTTCAGCACGAAATTCAGCAAGAGGTATTGGCGGAATAGCTTTTGCATTCTCAAAATATTTATTTTTAATAGCATATTCATTCGTGTTAGGCTGTAAACTAGCATTCTTATTATTGAAATATTGAATAAAGACATCTTTTGTAAAAGCAACAGTCAAAGCATCCATTGCATGATGACGGTGATCATTGCGCTTACTCCAGTCTTTTATTCTACCAATCCGTCTTCCATCTTTATCCTCAAAATACTCTACCAAGCCCAATGTCTCATATTTATTCCAGTTCAATTCTTTCATCACATCAACAAGCTGCCAATCAGCACGCAATTTATCGGTAACAGAACCAGTTGTAGCAATCACTCGGCGACTAATTTCATTTAATATTGAAAGAGCTTTTTTAGCTATATATTGGGTATTCCGTAAATCTCGCTCTATAAAGCCATCTGGGATTTCACTTTCTCGCATTTTTAACTTTTTGAGCTTTGTCTTCTTATTCTTAAAGAATGTCTCACAACGGTTTAAATATTGCTGTAAACCTTCATCTCCATACTTCTCTTTCACAAAGTCATAAGCCGTGCTTTTCCCCTTCTCGATATTTATACTCCTCAATTCTAATGTTTTATTCGAAAATGAATCATCAAATAAGCGAGCTTGCGGTATAATATGCTCTATATCAAAATCTTTACTGAATAACTTTTCCTTAGAAATATAAGTATTAGAATATAAAGTTTTATAACCATTTTCTTTCAATTCTTCATATAGTTTATAACGGATTATATCATTACGACTAACGTGTGACATACCAAATTCATCCTGTAACAATTTGTTAATAGCTTCGTTCACTCTAGTTATTTCTCCAATAGCTTTTGTAAGTTCACCTCTTTCGCTAGCATTTTTCTTTAATTCACGAGCTAGTTCAACACGTATTTCATCAGGCCTTCCATAAGTCTCAATAATTGTATTGATCACATTAATCATTTGATTCAAAATCTTTTCCACGACAGGATTACGCAAACTATTTTTGGGAAGGACATCCAGCTTATCTTTCAACACTTTATTTCCAATTTCTTCTTTTGTAAGAGAAGATTTAGAGTGCCGATAGCCTGCATATCCACAAGCAACATCATATTGATTCCCTTCTTTCAAATAAGGTAATATCTTACGAATCGCTTTTGCACTTAAGCTACTATAATCTTCTTGAAAAGTAACATTTGCCAATATTGAAGCATACTCTTTCTCAAAACCGTATAAATCGGTTATCTTTTGGATAAGTTTACCACTTCCTGTAGCCGTATTATCACCCTCAAATGAATATAACAAATGCCAAATATTATAAAAAGCTTGCTCATCAAGCTTTTTACTACTATCAAAATCCAAAATATCGGTGTTCCAATGAAACGCTAAAAAGATTGATCGCACCTCTTCAATAATTACAGATGCAGGCTTCTTAAAATCTAGAGATTCATGGCCAGACATTTCAATTATTTTACCATATGCTTGGTATAATAAACTTCCTGTTCTATCACCGTCAATAATCTTGAAATTTAAGTCCAGTTCAGCCCAATTTTCAAAAAGAAGCTTAAGGACGTCAGTCTTATTCATTTTATCACGAAGAAAAAGTTCTCTTGCTAAAACCTCCTTTTCTTCCTGAAACAAATATCGAGAGTCTATTTGACACTGATCTGTCTCGTTAAACAAATCAAGCTCACCAACATTTTTTTTCTTTTTGCCCTTCTTACCTTTGCCAAAAACAATTATATCATTTAGAGTTTGCCATATTTTAAATTCTTGAAATAAAGGTGAAGAACGAGGAGCAACCCGACAGCCAATCTTTTTCGTTTTTTTCTTTCCATCAAGCTCTATTTCAATATCCTTTTGCTCAAATTCACAAAAACTAATCAATCCTTTCTGACTTTTCAAAGAACGCTGATAAAAGATAACAATATCACGAATCTCTTTTTTCAAATCATCCGTCAGCTCTTTATGAAATTCAGCCTGTTTTTCCCAAATCAGATTAAACTCATCTAAATAATCTTGGCGATAAAACACCCTATTTCGCAAGCTATCATTAGGATTGTTGTCTAAGCTAGCCATTAAGTACTGTCCAACTGTTTGATTTTTAAAATAGAGTTCTTTACTCCGATCACTAATCTCACCTAAATAGCCACTAGAATTGGTTATTTGACCATTGATTTCTTGCAAAACAATAGCAATCTCTTCAGGATTCATTTTCTCAGAAAGCGATTTGACCCTCCATTGAAAGTTTTCACACTTCATCTCATAACCTTTCGTCTTCCTTTTAATCCCTTTAAGACTACATTCTTTCTCTATTTCTTCATTCCTCCCCTCTTCTTTATTCCACGTTATTTCTTTTTCTTTCCACACAAAGTATTTTGCTAAAATAGCCCATGTCTGCGTTTTGTTTTTTCCGCGAACTTCCTGCTTAACTTCATCAACCAAAAAATCTGAATAAAATAGCTTTTGAAAATCCCAGATTCGGTCAAACTCAGCCTGTAAATCAGAACGATAAAAATCTGGAATACTCTTTTTTCCTGACAAAAGACATTGTAAGCAGAACTCTCCTGGCGTAAGATTCTCATTATAAAGTTTCTTTGCCACATCCATTCCATCAATTAAAGCACCGTCTTCTGTCCCTTTTGCTTTCCGACTACTTTTATAACCACGTTTTTTGTTAATCATCAGTAAAACACGAGCGAATTGCTCCAATGAAATCTCTTCAACAACCGATTTAGCCCTTAGACGATAAGTTTCAAAAGTGCTCCGATTTCCATCTTCTGATAGAATTGTTTGGTCAGTAATGAAACCATTCTTTTTCAATACTTCAATAAGATTTTCCCTACGTAGCTTGTAACGTTGTAAATTGCGACGCATGCTTCTCTTAAGTGTCCGATCAGCATTAGTTGTTATACTTTTCCCCTTTTCGTAATTTAAAAGTTCATCGACTGTCAAAGGGTTTACTCTTACTCCTAATTTTATAATAGATGAATGCTCTTGGGTATTTTCGGCTTCAGAGACTAGTGCCCACCCAATACTACTGGTTCCTAAATCTAATCCTAGTATCTTTTTCATATATTAAATTGTATTTTTTCCAAAAATAGAATTTATTTTTAATAATTGTACTTGATAATACAAATAAATCATATATCTTTGTAATACTAATTTTGAAGCAAATCACAATAAGGATTATTCCGTTGTGAAAACATTAGGTTGCCTCGTCCTCTAACGGGGCTTTTTTATTTATAACATTCCTATTTATTGATTATACAAATCAATAAATATCGCCCCTATTACTTACTTAAAAGAAAAAATGTATATTCTTTTTCAGCACCAATTTATTACATCATTAAATCATGCACTCCAGCACTCGATATTCTCTACTTCCACGGCAGCTTACTCAAACAGAGTAAACTATTTTTTATTTCATCTGATTTCATTGCTCTATTTATTGTTCTTTACTTAACTATTTTAATACAAAAGGAATATAATCACCTAAGCTAAAAAGAATATGATTTTCATCTTATTAGTTGATTTTTATTCCTTCTTCAAAGGTGATTATCAGGAAATATTAAGACAAAAGTTTTCTCCTTTTTATACGATGATAAATAAATTACAAGAGAAATAAGTCGTATAAGTTTCTGTCTCACGGAATATTTCTGTAGTTTTGCTTCCATTAAGCATAACGATAGCGAAATTGCATGCAATTCTTAAAACGGGTTTTATTGCGTGTGTATCTTTTTATAAATTAGCGATGAATATAAAAACTGCAAACTTAACAAATTATCATAGCCATTGCTTGTATTGTGACGGCAGGGCAAGCATGGAAGAGTTTGTCCGTTTTGCCATAAGCGAAGGTTTTTCGGCGTATGGCTTTTCTTCACATGCTCCATTGCCTTTCCCCACGGCTTGGACTATGGAATGGGACTGCGTTGACGATTATTTAGCCGAATTTCATCGCCTGAAAGTTAAATATGCCAGGGATATAGAACTTTATATCGGTTTGGAAATAGATTATCTGAATGAGGATAGTAATCCGGCAAGTATCCGTCTCGGGAATATACCGCTGGACTACCGGATCGGTTCCGTACACCTCCTTTATAATGATGTGGGTGAGGTGGTGGATGTGGATGTCCCTGCGGAGAAGTTCCATGCCATTGTCGATGAACAGTTTCATGGCGATTTAGTACGGGTTGTCCGTCTCTATTACAGTCGTTTGATGCGCATGATGGAGTTGGGAGGCTTTGAAATTTTGGGACATGCCGATAAAATTCACTACAATGCCCAATGTTATCGTCCCAATCTGCTGCATGAGCCGTGGTATGAAAAATTGGTTAATGATTATATGAATCTGGTCGTGGAGAAGAACTATATGTTGGAAATTAATACAAAAGCATATCAAAAATTGGGAACATTCTACCCGAATGAACGCTATTTTTCCACTTTGCGCAAACGGAGGATCAAGGTTTTGGTGAACAGTGATGCCCATTATCCCGATTGTATAAATAACGGACGCCCGCAAGCCTTATCTGCTTTACGGGAATCGGGGTATGACACTGTGATGGAATTACATCATGGGCTCTGGGAGTCCACACCTATAGAGTAATAGTAAAAGCTATAATGCTTCAGCCCTTTTGTATAGGCATTTGTTAGTTATCCACATATGTGAGTAACCTTCTTCACATCTGTGACACTTCTTCTTCACATTAGTTAAGAAGAAGAACCACAGTAGTGAACAAATAGTTTACATGATGTCTTACAGGGCAGACGCATTATAGTTTTTACTACATTGCCTATCTGTTTCTCATTGTATATATGGTATATATAGCTGATACACTATTATATGTGTCTAATGAATTTATTACATTTGCAGAGTGAAACTAAACATCCTTTGACATGAAAATAGGTATTATTGACATTTGTAAACAAATAGAGGACCCCAGATTAGACCGTAAGAAAGTCCATAAAATGGAGCATATCATATATATTGCCATATCTGCGGTGATATGTGGTGCTCAATCTTGGAATGAGATAGAAGCATTTGGGAATTCCAAGATTGATTTCTTTAAAAAGCGATTCCCCGATTTAGTATCGATCCCCAGCCATGACACCTTTAACCGGTTCTTTAGTATTCTTGATCCCCAACATTTCGAACTGATCTTTCGCAATTGGGTTAAGCAGATTTGCGATAAGGTAGAAGGGGTTGTGGCTATAGATGGCAAACTAATGCGCGGTTCCAGTAAATGCGATGCAGAACATACTACAGGACGGGACGGCTTTAAACTGTGGATGGTTTCAGCATGGTCTGCTGCAAATGGGATTTCCTTAGGGCAAGAGAAGGTGGAGGAAAAAAGCAATGAAATAGAAGCCGTTCCCAGATTAATTAGTGCCCTATCCCTTGAAGAGTGCATTGTAACGATAGATGCAATGGGTTGCCAAACAGCAATAACAAAGGCTATTGTAGAAAAAAAAGGGGATTATGTTATCGCCCTCAAAGAGAATCAGCCCAAAAGTTACGAACTTGCCAAGGAACTGGTTGAGAACTTTAAGCATAGTCCCCGTCACAAGATAGCTGCAACCCACACCTCCGAAACTACCGGACATGGAAGGACGGAAACCAGAACCTGTCTGGTTATTAATTATGGAGCTGATATCATGGCAAATATGTTTAAGGGGAAATTTGTCGGTCTGAAATCGGTTGTGGGTATAACTTCCGAAAGAATAATCCATGCTACGGGAGAAATAACAGAAGAAACCAGATATTATATAACCTCACTTGGAAATGAGAATCCGGAAGAAGTTGCGAATGCAATTAGGCAACATTGGTCTATAGAAAACAATCTTCATTGGCAACTGGATGTCACTTTTCATGAGGATCAAAGCAAGAAAGTCAAGAATGCCGCAAGAAACTTTTCGGCACTCACTAAGATGGCGTTGGCTACTCTGAAAAACGATAAGACAACGAAGGGAAGTATGAATCTGAAAAGATTAAAAGCCGGATGGGATGACAATTATTTATCAAAACTAATGCAGTGTTCCGCTTTTTAATGCGTCTGCCCTGTGATGTCTTATCAGAAGAAAGATAAGGTATTAACTCAAGGAATACATGCTCTTGACCTCAAAGAGAGCGGGGCTTTTAATTAGAATACTATGGTTGTGAGGCAAAAAAGACATACCGACGAAAAAAAATAGCCTAAAAACGAGGAGAAATGAGGAGAAATAGAAAGGTCCGTTTTTAGCATAAAACAGTTTAGAAAGCTATTAATCAACATTATAAAGCCATTTTAAGCGGGTGCAAGTAAATCTTACTTGCACCCTATTTTTTTTACTTACACCGCTTATTAGGTACTGTATATCAGAAAGATAAGTGCGATGGTGCAACTGTGCAAGTAAAACATGCATTAAACTACAGTGTATATGATTGGTGCTGAATTTAGGCGGAATTTGATATCTTCAGGTAGCAACAACAAAAGAGGTTCTCTGTATAGTTGCGCCATTTTAATACGAAGGTATAGCCCTGGAAGGATTTTAGAAAAAAGTTTTTGCAAAACGGTTATAATAAAAAAAGATTTATCCGTATTTTTGTGGGGAATTAGAGAAAAGGGTCTTGCAAAAGATTCTAATTACAGAGTAGAAAGGAAAAAAATGAAAAAATGGTCTAATGGGTCCCGGTTAACCCCATCTAATTATCCGGAAGAAGTGGAAGCAAAAATCCAACAATATAAAAAAGAGGGCGTTCGCTTGCCCATGCGTAATTTATTACGTACCGCAGAACAATTAGCCGGAATACGTGAGAGTGCCAAAATTAATACGGCCTTACTGGATTATATTTCGGCAAATATTCGCGAAGGAATGTCTACGGCTGAAATTGATCACATGGTCTATGAATTTACTACGGATCATGATGCCATACCTGCGCCTTTTTTATATGAGGGATATCCCAAGAGTGTGTGTGTCAGCATTAATGATGTGGTATGTCACGGCATTCCGAGTACTAAGGAGTTCCTAAAAAGTGGTGATATTGTCAATGTGGATGTATCTACCATCTACAAAGGTTATTTTTCGGATGCTTCACGCATGTACATGATTGGTGAGGTGAGTCCGGAGATGCAACGTTTGGTACAGGTGACGAAAGAATGCAGGGATATGGGTGTGGCTGCGGCTCAACCTTGGACTCGCTTGGGCGATATAGGTGCGGTTATTCAGGAGCATGCAGAAAAGAATGGTTACAGTGTGGTGCGTGATCTTTGCGGACATGGCGTTGGTATCAAGTTTCATGAAGAGCCGAATGTGGAACATTTCGGTAAGCGTGGAACGGGTATGATGATTGTACCGGGCATGACGTTCACTATAGAGCCAATGATTAACATGGGAAAATATGAGGTTTTCATTGATGAGGTTGACGGATGGACGGTTTGCACAGACGACGGTCTGCCTTCGGCTCAATGGGAAAGCATGATCTTGATTACAGAGAATGGGAATGAGATTTTAACAGAATAAGCATGGATATTGTTTTTCTACTTATTGGAGCAATAGTGGGCTTCGTTTTAGGTTATCTGATAACCGGACGAAAAACTACAACGCTGAACGTGAATTTGCAGAATCGCGAAAAGGAGCTGGAGGCATTACGCACGGAAAGTGCTCGTCAGCTAACCGTTCAGGAGCAGTCTGCCCGTGAGCGGGAAGAGTTATTGACCCGTACGTCGGAAGAACGGGTAGCTCGCGAACGGGCTATTGCGGAAGAACGACAGAAAGAGGCAATGACACAGGCTGCGGAACGAATTGCTGCACAAGATAAGTTATATACGGATCAACTGGCTGCTCAAGAGAAGCAATACAAAGAGCTGTTGACTACGCAAGAAAAGCAATATAGAGAGCAGCTCTCTGCTCAAGAGAAGTTGTTTGCCGAACGACTCAGTGAACAGGAAGAGGCGTTTAAACAGCGTTCAAACGATCTTCAGGAACAATGGAGACAGCGGTTTGAACAGCAGAAACGGGAGGTGGAAGAGTTGCACAAGCAATTGAATACGGAATTTGAGAATATTTCGAACCGGATTTTCCAAAGTAAGACGGAGGATTTCACCAAACTGAATGCGGAACACCTGAACAATTTATTACGCCCGCTTGATCAGAACTTGAAGGAGTTTCGCGAGAAAGTGGATCAGGTATACGATAAAGAGTCGAAGCAACGTTTTTCATTGGAGGAGCGGATTAAGGATTTAGTGAAACTGAACAACCAAATCAGTGAGGATGCCAATAATCTGACGCGGGCGTTGAAAGGGGACTCGAAGATGCAGGGGAACTGGGGTGAGATGATCCTAGAACGCTTGTTGCAGGCTTCGGGACTGATTGAGGGTGAACATTACTTCCGACAAGAGTTCTTGAAAGATGACCGCGGTGAAGTGCTGACCAATGATGAGAGCGGACAGAAGATGCAACCTGATATTCTGGTGAAGTATCCGGATGACCGGGAAATGATTATTGACTCAAAGGTGTCGTTAACGGCATATACGGCTTACACGGCTACTGAAGACCGGGACGAACAGGCGCGTTTGCTAAAAGCACATTTGCAATCGGTACGGGCGCATGTGGATGAGTTGAGCAAGAAGGATTATTCGCTATATGATATTAAATCACCGGATTTTGTAATGATGTTCATCCCTACAGAGGGGGCTTACCTGTTGGCTATACAGGGTGATCCGAATTTGTGGGAGTATGCTTATAATAAGAAGGTGGTGCTGATGAACCCGACGAATCTGATCAGTGCGCTACGCCTTTCACTGGATTTGTGGAAACGGGAGAATCAGGTGAAGAATGTGCAGGATATCATTAAACGGGGTACTTCGCTCTACGAAAAGATTGCCGGCTTTACGGATACTTTTCTACGAATTGGTGACAGCCTCAGCGGAATACAAAAAGATTACGACAAAGCCGTCGGACAGTTATCGACCGGTCGTGGCAGTGTAGTGACGCAGGCGGAGCAGTTGAGCAATATGAGTTTAACACCCAAAAAGCGTATTTCTTCGCGGTTACTCCCGCAAAATGAGGAAGATACGGATTATACTGAAGAAGAAGAAAAAAAGTGAACAGATAGAAAGACTCCGGCATAGACCGGAGGATTGGAAAGAGAAGGTACTGTGAAGCACCTTCTCTTTTTATGCTGCCAATTTGTTATTCTCAAATTGGATAAACTTGGCGTTTTTTCCGTTCAATACACCGATTCATTAGAAATTTATGAAGATCAGGTACAAGATGTCTTCTTATATAAAAAACAACTTTTATAGAGCTTGAAAAAACTCTTATTTAAAAGAAGAAAAGATTAATGCTATCCCCCCCATTTATTTATTCTATTTTACAATAAGTACTCTATTGTTTTTATACTTTTCAAAGAACAAACATGTTTACAGCATTTTTATTAAATAAATAAGACAAGAATAATCTTGTTTCTAAACAAACAAAAAAACAAACAAAACGCGATACAGGAATCATAAAAAATATTATATTTGAGCAGATTTCAAAATTGCAATATACATAGTAAACAAAGGGTATGAAACAGTAAAGCTTATACTTTGCATCAAATAGCAAAGAAGCGTATCCTATTTATTTAATCAAAACACCTATTTAACGACATCTAATAATTAAATCATGAAAAAACTCTTTCTATTGTCAACCATTTGTTTCCTAAGCTCCATTACAACCGTCTCTCAGTATAAACAAGAATCGATCAAAGAACTAATGCACGTAATGCAGATAGAGGAAACGTTCAACAAATCAATTATTCCCGACATGAGTTCGCAGCAAGACCGTCTTTCACAAGCTTTATATCAAGATATGGTTACTCTATACGACAAGTATTATACACAGAAAGAGATTGATGATATTATTCAATTTTACAAAACACTGAAAAAATGATGCGCGCCAAATCAGCTCAAAATGAAACAGGTAACCCAGTATCAGCCCAATAAAACAAAAATCAAAAGAATATGAAAAAGCACATAATCCTCTTTCTCTCATCTTTATTATCACTTATAGCATACTCTCAAACAGTTATTGAGAATCCTCAAACAGGACTTACAAGTGCTATGGGAGTAAACATAACTAAAGTAGAGTTATCAGACACAGTTACTATTCTCAGTTTTCGCACAATATTAAAAGCAGGAAGCAAGATTTTAATCCCTTCTAAAACATACATCAAAGAGATAAGCGGGGATGAGAAATTATACATCAAAAGAACCGAAGGAATACCATTTAATAAGCTATATACTATACCTGCCTCTGGTGAAGTAGATTACAAACTAATATTTCCCGCAATACCTAAAAATGTGAGTTATATTGATTACGGTGAGGGCAATAATGGTGGCTCCTGGTTTATTTATGATATCGCCATCGAACCTTCAGCGAATAAGCTTCGGCTACCTAAAGAGTTGTATGGCGACTGGTTCAGCAATGCAACAGGCAATTGGGAATTGAGTTTCCAGAACAAGTATATTGTTTATAAAAATAAGATCTGGAGTTATGAAGCTTCTCAAAAAGCGAAAAAGATAAAACTCATAGACAGCGACGGGACATCTGTTGTGCTACACTTCAAAATCAAAAAATCGGGAATAGGCATGTTTAGCGAATCATCCTCCGAACTAAGCCCATACAGCAAAGATTCTAAAGAAGCGGAAAGAGAGGCAACAATAGATAACAAGGTCTATGAACTTCCTATCTTTAAGAGAGACTCTACAACTTACAGCGGATATATAAAAGGATATACTCCGCGAGTTGGTGTAAAAACACTATCCATTAGCATTGATGATATTATTGCCGAGAATCAGAAATGTTATGTTATAGCCATAGCCCCGAACGGTTTCTTTTCAATAAAGTTACCTCTCTATTATCCACATTTATGCTGGATACGCTCAACGCTGTATAATGGTTCTATATTTCTTGAGCCCGGCAAAGAAATCTTTCAAATGATAGATCCGTCGGATTATGAAAGACCTGCCCTTTTTATGGGAGAGTCCGCCCGAATAAACTCAGATCTTAGCAGACTAAGGAAAATTCCGGCTCTTGGCTACAAAGAAACGCCTAATAATATTTTAGATATGTCTCCGGAACAATACAAAGCTTATTGGCAGAAGTCCGAGATAGAGAGCATGAATGCATTGGATTCAATCATGAAAACAGAAAAGATATCAGCAAAGGCATATCAAGTGATGAAAATTAGCATTAGATACAGCACTTTAGCAAAAATGATAGACTATGAATTTGCCTTTCAAAATGCCTATCGCAAGAAAAACAATACTCCACGTTCTCAAAAAGACGTATCTGTGAAAATAGACTCTCTAACGGCCAACTATTTCGATTTTATCAATAATGAATCTATCAATAATCCATTAGCAACAATAACCACTGATTATAGCCAGTTTATGAACAGGCTTAAATTCTTAAAAATTTTACAAAAGAATGACAGACTCAGCATTGACACAAAAGGTTTGATAAACGAACTCAAAAAATCGGGTTACGTCTTTACTAAAGCAGAAAAGCAGATGATCGGTCAACTAGAGAAAATCGATTCACTTCAGAATAGTCCTGAACAAAAAGAATATATAGAGAAATATAGCAAGCAAGAGTCGGCTTTTTATACCAAATACCAAGAAAACTTCAAAGAGATATACCAAAATAATCCAAAGGTTGATTTCAGCATTATAGAAAAATATTTTAAAGAGAAAAAAATAGAATTTACTCCGGAGGAGAAAGAATTGTGGAAGGCTATGAAAATACGCGATGAATCTGATACAGTAAAGAAATTACAGCAGCTTTGCCTTTCGTGCAGCAACGCAACGTCCGCCTTTCATACAAAGCATCGTCTCTTCATAGAAGACTTATTTCTCAGAAAATCAAATGAAGTACGTAGCAATAGTTTAAAGGAACTATTCAATATACAGTCCGGATTTGGTTACGATTTGTTATTAGCACAAGGTTATTGCAACAAGATAGTGGAAAACTTACTGCCACTTAGCGATGAAAGATTAAAAGCTATACAACAACAAATTACAACCCCATTCATCTCCCAATATATTGCTTATTGCAACCAACAATCCATTGCAAAAATAAAAGCGAATAAAGAAAAAGCAGGTTCGGTAATCAATGAAGTTCCCAAATCAAAAGCAGATAAGTTTTTTGATAATCTCATCAAAAAGTATGCAGGCAAAGTTGTGTATGTTGACTTTTGGGCAACTTGGTGCAGCCCGTGTCGCCAGGCAATAGAAGAGATAAAACCTTTAAAAGAAGAGCTTGCGGGACAGAATGTTGTATTTGTATACATCACCAACCCGAGCTCACCGGAAGAGATATGGAAAAATCTGATTCCTGGCATTAAAGGGGATCACTACCGCGTATCCAATGATGAATGGAACTATCTGAAAGCCAAATTTAATATTTCAGGAATACCACACTATGTACTTGTAGGAAAAAACGGTAAAGTAATAGATCCGGCGATAGAAATCTTTGATAATCAAAGACTGCAAAACGTTCTTGAAAAATATATCAAAGAATAAAAAAAACATATAGCCCTCTGCTCTATTGACTAGATATAAAAAAACGCCCTCGTTACAGCATATTGTAGCGAGGGCATTTTATTATTTCACATATTCAGGATAAAGTACACTCCATTTGGCAAAGGCTTTCTTAACCGTAGTCAGTTCATCGGGATGAAGAATCTGTCCATAATCTTTTGGCTTTCGTATCCATTGTGCTTCCCAATCGGTCAGTTGACTATAAAAGGCATTACCTCTTAACTGCTCACGCCCGGAACGTTGGGGAACAAGCGATTCATCATATTTTATTCCTTGTACCAGACAGTCACGTAACATTGCATAGAATTTAGCCCAACGTGGTTTGTAGTAATCACGAACCAGTCCGCTCCACTCCTTCCATGCGTAGTCGAATAGGACATTAGGTTCCGGTTGTCCCCCCCATTGTGTAACCTGGAGAGTGGTATTATAATCATAAAGAGCTTTTTCGGCATCATTAGTTCCCCAAGAAACAGCGCTATTGACGCGCTCCTCAAAACTATACTCCGAACGTGTCAGCAATACTTGATCCAGATCTTCAAGCAAACATAGAAAACGGGTACTGTGTTTGTCGAATCCCGCCAAATCGCCTTTCTCAAAACATTCGGCAGCTTTGGCATGAATGAATTGCCCCAGGTTTGACATCAATTGCCTTTGGATGTCGACAAGGTCGAAACGATATCCTTGCGAATTTCCCAATAAGGCGGCATCTTCTAATAATAAGCGCTCTGCCTTAACCAGAGAATTCGGATCATATGGAATCTTGAATCCTGAGTTTGGACCGCTCTTCTTAGGATGAACGGCAGGGCGTGCCGCAACAATGGAACTGAGTTCGACTCCATTGGTCCCCGGCTTATACGGATTTTCCAACAATAGCATCAGGGCGTCGTAGGCTTTTGGCGATTCAGCTCCATAGCGACGCTTTGCATAGTCTTTCAACCATGAAGCTATATCTACCGGCATTTGGTGAATAGGCATCTCAAATGCCAAATCATAATAAATAGGATTTTGCCCCAAACCTTCCATAAAGAGACCACTACCCACAATATTCTTGCCCAGTTGTACCGCTTTATAGAACTGATTAGAGGCTAGAAGTCGCAAGTCGCCGTGCAGGTTGATTCGTCCCCCGAAATTATGCAAGTTGCCAACAACGTAAGGATATCCCCAAAAACTTTCTTTGACCACATCTTGACTTTGCTTCCAATAAGCATCGGAAATATCAAGAATGATCAAGTCTTCCTTAGGTACTGCTTTCACAATGTTTTCGCGCGGACTCCAGCCTTGCATCACCCATTTCGCTTTGGGGTCAAAGTCTTTAAGGAGTTTGAGCACAGATTTGCCAACGCTATTCAAATAGGTTGAATCATTACGGATGGGCTTGCCTTCATGAAACGGGTCGGTGGCATAGAATCCGTAAGAACCGAACAATCGTTTTTCTTCTTCCAACAAGATGCGTCCGAATCTTTGGAACAAGGGATCTGTGGGATCAAGTTGAGCAACTGGTGCAAAGCCACACCAGCCCTCTTTCATCTCGATGTGGGCATCAGGATATTTCTCTTTAAACTTCACCGGTACACATCCTGAATATCCTTGTTGTATGGGTTGCATACCTAATTCTATCTCACGGTTAATGATTTGCCTGCCCAGCTTGATATGACTGTCAATCCAGCTTTTCGGTAGAGGACCGGCAAAGCTTTCCAGATTTGTCATCCACTGCCAAGCAAAGTATGAAGGTCCAACCAAATACTGGCGTGCTTCTTCATCTGTATATCCCATTTTCAGTAAGGCGTAATACCAGGTTCCTTCAAGACCGACTATAGAGAGCGGCATATTAATGCCATTCATAGCCATAAAGTCTAGCTCACGTTGCCAGCGGTTCCAGTCCCACCAAGTTGCAGAATAGCTGAATGAGCAATAATTGAGATAAACGCGCCAACGGGCATTTATCTTTCCACTAAAGAGTTTTGCGGGTAAAGGTAACTTTGCGGGAAGATCTAGATGATCTCCGCACCATGACATATTTACTTGACAATACGTTTTCAGATAATTGTAATAAGCCACGGCTAATGCAATGGTATTGCTGCCTTGAAGTAACACTTTCCCGTTTTCTGTGCTCCAGCCGAATGTATCATTACCTGCGGATGGGACTATTTGCAGACTGAATTGCTTTGAGTAGTTGGGGGTCACCCGCTCTATCAATGCCTTCGCTGCTTTTATCTGTTGCCGGTCTTTCGATGCACTTTCTGCGTTACAGGTGATACTTCCTGTCAGAAGTATCACCCATAGAATTGTAACTATTATCTTCATTGAACCGTAGATTTATCCAGAATATACGGCTTATATTTCTTCACAAGCTCTTTAGCTATGGTTTTGCTGTCACCGACAGGATTTGCGTTGAAGGTATGCATACGCTTCTCCCACCACTCTTTTTCAAACGAAGTGACTTGCGCTTTGTAAACGTTATAGTGTTCGTCATCGAAAGTTTGATGATTATCTAAAGCGGCATCTACGGCAGCAAAGAACATTTTCCAACGTTCGGCATAGAATGTCTTGGTCAGTCCGGCCCATGTCCGGCTTGCATAGTCATTCAGCAGCATATCCTTATCTCCCCAAGTGGTAATCAGGTTACGGGCGTTGCTCTCAAAGTAATCGCTTTCGGCGGGGGTTACCCCCCATGAGCGAGCATCGGAGATCCATTTGCCTAGTAAGAAGGCCGACTGACTGGCAAGTAACCGGTCCACATCATTCATGATATCCATCATCTCTTTTGCATTACTTTTCATCGCTTTACGATTGCGATTGTTGTAGGCTTGTTCGTAATTCTTAAATACTTGCAAGAAATAATTGCTCAGGAGTTGGCGAGTTGTATTGGCAACATCAAAAGAGTATGCCTCATTTGTTCCGTCAGCAGCTAATAGCAATTCTGTGACCTCAAGTAGATTCTTATTATCATACTTTATACGCGGGTTTGCATAATAGGTTTTATATTTCCCGAAAGTAGGACGAATGTTGATCAACGGACATTGACCGGGAGTGGACGGAGCGGTATAGATACTATCAATCAATAGTTTCCAGGCTTTTCTTCCGTTACTGTCAGTCTTGCCGACACGTTGATCGGCTAATGCTTCCACCCATTCGCTAAGATGCTTATGAGTATCAAAATCCCAAGCTTTTTCAAATACATATTCATAGATGAACGGATTGCAGTCGAACCCCTCCAATGTGGAACCGATGCCAGTGAAGTTATCCCCTCCATTAATGAAAGTATTTTCCACACGTTTGTTGACTTCATCAATATTACCGGCTAACATGGTATTGCCGCCAAAATTGCCTAGATAACACCAAATGTAAGGTACTCCAAAGTATTTATCCGTACGTTGCCATACCTCTTGCTGCTCGCAGTAATAGTCAAGCAATAGTGAGCGGTCGGTCGGAAAAGCTGTTATATAGGGTTTGACCCGATCATTCGTCCAATCTTTGCGTTCATTATAGAAAAGCCAGGTCATCTGAAGCCATATTGCTTTGGAATCGGCTTGTTCCAAAGCCTCATACACCTGACGACTGACGCGCTGGAGATATTCGGCGTCCCAACTCGGAGGAGTCAGTTCATTAAACAGGTCAATTCCGTAAATATGATCCGTACCATAAAGCTTCATTTCCGTATCTAAAAACTTTTTCTGGATTTTCACGAATAATGAGTCCATAGGATCAAGAAAGCTACAAGCATTCTCATCAGGGAATCCGGCCCAAGCTCCTAATTTTGTAATCTTGGCGTCCGGATAAATGCGTTTTAGCTCTTGAGGAACGTGTCCGGCAAAAGCCGGTAACACAGGTCGCATATTGAATTCGCGTTCACGAGCAACGATCCGCTGTTGCAATTTCAACTGACTATCTAGCCATGAATGAGGTAAAGGACCTTGCCAATAATCAATGTTCAGCATACGATGCCATGGCAGGTGAGCCGGTCCGGTAAAATAACTTCGTACTTCTTTGTCTGTCAGTCCCAATTCCGTCCAGACCTGATACCAGATGGATTCTTGTCCGGTAATAGCCAAAGGAAGATTAATTCCGTTAAGAGCCATCCAGTCAATGAAATGTTCCCATTCATCCCATTTCCACCACGGCATGGTATATCCAAAAGTACAATAATTTAAAAAGAAACGATCTTTACAACGCGCATCAGTCACTACAGGAGTTTTAATTACAGGTAACTTTTCAGGCATTTTAAAAGTATCATACAGATACCACCCCACTTCCACATGACAATAATACTTTAAATAATGGTTTAATCCCACGGCCATGGAATTGGCATTATTGCCACTGATTATAATCTTATTTCCTTCTGATCTTAGTTGAAATTGATCTTTACCGGAATCAGTTAGCAACTTGAACACAAAGTTTTTTTCTTGTCCGGGTATTAATCGGTGCACTAATCCTTGGATGGCAGTAATCTCTTCTTGAGTGCTCTTTGCGGCAGCATTTATGCCAGGAATTAGACTTTGCAAAAACAGTGTAAATAGTACTATATATTTCTTCATAAGATAAATTTTTGTTCTTGTTTTTACTCTTGTGCAAATCTTGAGAATAAGAGTAGGCTTATCTCTTTAAGAAGTGCTCAATACTTTCTTTATCTATTTTTTATTAGAATTCAAATCACAGCCATAATAAGGTCGGAACTCATCATTTGATTTATAGTAATAGTAGGTAGACGGTGACGTATATGGATTATTATAATGATACAATGCCTGATTAGCATTCAATTCAGCCTGATTCCATCCGGGAGTCCATCCTACAAACACGCCATTCATGTCCAGACAATGTTGATAACGTTCACAATTGGTTCCTAAGTAAGCACGATGAATGCCAACCTCAAGGCGTTTTGCATCAAAGTAATTGACGCCTTCTCCCCAAAATTCAATGCCTTTCTGGAAAAGATATTCATCCATAAAATCATCTTCATTGGAAGCCTTGCAAGTATATGTGCTATTGCGTGTCTTTACGATCTCTTCCAAAGCGTTATCAGCTGCTGCCACTCCGGATGTATGAAGTGCAGCTTCCGCCTTAAGGAAGTACATTTCTTCAACTCGCATAATCGGAAAATCTGTTGCTCCGCCAATTTCATACGTTTTATAATCGCCATTATGTGGGCGGAACTTTACATTTACATAGAGCCATGGCCAGGATTGAAAACCATAACTTGCATTGATACGTGAGCGTATCCAGGAAGCGGAACTATTTAGCTGATATTGATACTTGGTTGCACCAAAACCGGAATAGTTATCACTCCAATTACTTTGGATCTGACTGGAGTTATCGCCCCCTTTCGCCCATTTGTTATTGATCAGATTCCCATTAACATCTTTTTCTATTAAATAGGCTTCGCCTTCCTTCTGATTGGTTGACTCATAAAAGAAATTAGGAGCTAACCATGATTTCTTACGAAAGTCATTGTCAGAGAGCCGTTCATACCATTTGCGGTCCAAAGAACGACCTACGCGCCAACCGTAGGAAGAGAAATTCGTTTCTGTTCCGAAAATCATGGCAAAGACAAATGAGCCGTTACTGGAAGCTGTTGTGTTGCCTTCTGAAATGGAAGTTGCCAACATCCACGAATCCTGTGAGTTACGATTATTGAAACCGTTTTCAGGATCGGTCCACTCCGATTCTGTCAGGGGAGTACATTCGGAAGCAGTTATCGCCTTTTCGGCATATTCACCGGCATTCGTCCAATACGCACTCTCATCTTTATAGGTAGCAGACGTTTTTACACGGGAAGCCAGGTTTGTATATGCACGGGCATAAAGACCGTAAACGACAGACAGATTTGGTTGTGTCTTATCCGTCCTTTCATAACCGGCCAGATATGTTTCCGCATTTTTCAGATCGCTCAGAATTAAGTCATAGACTTCATCTACCGTAGCTCTTGGATTATTGGAAGCTTCGGTAGAGTTGGTCTTTTCCGTAACAATAGGCACACCTAAATTAGTTAAATCATTTTCCGGCTGAACGTAATCGTATCGACTGTCTGTCGGGGTTTTATATTCCATAATCTGAACCAATTCCATATAGTAGAGTGCGCGATAAGCGTAGCAGATGCCTAAATAGGCTTTCTTTGTATCATCCAGATCATTAACATCAATCATGCCGATAATATCGTTTACCGTTTTGATATACGCATAATAAAGATAAGATGGATAGAGTCCGCGATTGGAACCTGTGGCACTTATAGCACCATAGCAATACGCTCCCATGGTATTGTAGCCGTTGGTTCCGGAGCAGACTAATTGCGTCGTTCCATGTTCCAACATGGCATGCATACTGGCAAACGAAATTTCTTCGATTCCGCCATCATCATTGGAATAACCGGCCATTGTCGTATAAATGGAATTGACCATGCCATTCAAAGCTGATTCTGATGCTTTAATCTGAGAATCCAATACATATTGACTAGGTAGTGTATCTTTTATGCAACTGTTTAAACTCAAGAATATGATCGTTGCAAAAATAACATATATTTTTTTCATAATGATTTCTTTTTATATTTAGAATGTCAATGAAATACCTCCTGAAATTGTACGTATCGGAGAATATAATTCAGGATTTGTATATCCTTTCAAGGTATAGCGGGGATCAAATCCTTGGCGTGCTGAAATATAAAGCAAATTTTCTCCTGAGAGATAAATACGCATATTCTGGATATTAAATTGACGGGTAAAACTTGCAGGTAGTGTATATCCCAAATTGATATTCTGAATATTCAGATAGCTTGCATTGGTAATGAAGCGATCGGAACGGGCATTTTGAGAGTATTTCTCGGAATATCTCAGACGGGGAATATTGCTATTTGTGTTTTCTGAAGTCCACGATTTCAACATATCAGCATGCCAGGTTGTGGAAGTGGTACCACCGGTATGCATCAGTGTCTGATAAGTATAATCATAAGCTTTTCCTCCCAGTTGGTAGTTCATATTGATGGCGAAATCAAAGCCATGAAAACTTAAGTTTGTCCCTATACCGCCATAGAGAGTCGGCAGAGCATCTCCAATAAGATAATCTGTTGCTTGACTGGAGTCTTTTGTCGTTTCACGACCGGTCACTTTTCCATTATCGTCAAGAAGGTCTTTGTAGTAAAGAGCTTCACCTGTTTCAGAATCGACTCCTGCATATTTAGGTAAATACCAAGTATAAAGGGAAAGTCCTTCCGCCGCAAAATACTTATATTTAGAAACAAATGATTTATCCAAATTGACATATCCGTTATGCCCTTCTACCGTGGTCGTCTTGATTTCATCAGGTAAGCTGAGAACCTTATTCTTTACGTGAGACATATTGAAGTTGACCTCCCACCGGAAATCTTTTCTATTAAACAATATTGCTTGCAAAGTAAGTTCAACCCCGGCATTGCGCATGTCACCCAAATTGATAAAATAACTGGTATAACCAATTGAGGGAGGGGTATTTAAAGAGAACAACATGTCACTTGTTTTGCGATAAAAATAATCAAGGCTACCGCTCAGTCGACCTTTAAAAAGTTCGAATTCAACTCCTGTATTCCAGTTCGTATTGGTTTCCCATGTAATGTCCTCCGATCCTTTTTGCCTCCATTGATAAGCGACTTTATCATTATTATTAACAACATCATAAGAATCGGCATAAAGATAATTTCCAATATTATCATTCCCTTGCGAACCGACTGACGCTTTTAATTTCAGCGAACTAATCCAAGATGCATTGAAGAAACTTTCCTTGGAAATGACCCATGCACCACCTGCCGACCAGAAATTGCCCCAACGATGTTTCTTTGCAAATCGGGAAGATGCATCGCGACGATAAGATATTGAGCCGTAGTATTTACTATCATAATTATACATTCCACGGAAAAAGTAACCTTCGTTATTGTACTCACTGGAATAGGAACTGGGATCACCGTTCAGATTCAGACAAGTAGCCAATTCGTTAGTTCCGTCAATGCCAAAGTTATATCCCGATGCACCTAAATATTCATACTTGTAATTGTAGTATTCATGTCCAAGCAATGCACTTACTTCGTGTTTGCCGAATTGTTTTGAATAATTCAATAATTGTTGGGTATTGTAGGTATAGGTGCGTGATGAACTTTTTGATAATGAACCGTTGTTTGAAGAATCGGTATAGTAGTCTACAAAGGGACTGGTAGCATAAGTATATCGACGGTCATAATCGTAAGCACTGGCATTGAATGTGAAAGTTAAATCTTTTGTTAATCTGGCATCGGCATACCCGCTGGCAATATATGAATTGCCCGTGGTCTCGGAGGTACGATATTTATTTGTAAAAATACAGTTTCCACCTACATCACCGGCGCGACTTAATCCATAGCTTCTTGCAAAATCGTACATTTTTTCTCCCCATTTGTCAACCATAATTTCCTTGTTGGCATTACGAAAGTAGACAGGGTATATAGGAGCTTGCGTCTTTATTGTGCTCCAAATTGTGCCGGTACCTATTGTACCTTCCTCCGTTTGGTTATAATCATACTTGCTATAATTAAAATTAGCACCTACTTTCAACCATTTTTTTGCCTGATAGTCTACTTTCACACGGGCAGTCAAACGTTTTTGGTTAGATCCTTCCTGAATGCCGTCTTGATCCAAATAGCCCAAAGATGTATAATAATTTACTTTATCGGACGCACCGGAAATCGTTGTATTATATTCTTGTCGGAAACCATTTTTCAGACCTTCCTTTTCCCAATCATCAGCTTGTAAATAAAATTGTTGCCCATTATATTCATAGGTCGTTCCCATTGTTGCATTTGAGTTCATTTTTCCTCCCTGAAGTATAAAGTCTTCCCCGTTTGGAACGGAATAAACCATATAACCTGGTCCCACACCACTTGATGAATTAGTCAAATTCGTATTGGCCAGAGTGTGTGCTTCGCTGGTAGACATAGCCCCACCGTCGTCACTTACATAATAATTATATAACATTTTATAGTAAGTTTCGTAGAACTGTTTGGCATTAGTTGTTTTATAGTTTTTCAGTCCATTAGAGTTGACTCCCCATTTGGCGTCAAACGATACTTTGGCATCACCATTCTGACCTCGTTTGGTCGTAATCATAATAACACCGTTAGCTCCACGTGCACCATAGAGAGCATTGGATGCTGCATCTTTCAACACAGTCATAGATTCTATGTCATTCGAATTAATCAGATTCAAATCACCATCAAAAGGCATACCGTCCACAACAATCAGAGGTTCTGTATCGGAAGAGATAGAACCAAAACCACGTATGGTAATAGTAGGTGAACTACCTAATTGAGAGGAAGAAGTACTTAATTGAACCCCCGCTACACGCCCCGCCAAAGCTTCAGCCGGATTGGTCACTTGTGCTTTAAGAAGATCATCCGACTTTATTATACCAGCCGAACCGGTAAATGCTTCCTTCTTCATTTTTCCAAAAGCAACCACAACGACTTCATCCAAGATTTGACTGTCTTCTTGTAATACGATTTGTAAATTAGTTCTATCTCCGACTTTTATGGTTTGGGAAATGAAACCAATATATGAAATCTGTAACGAGGCGTTCCCTTTGACTAAAAGTGTGAATGTTCCATCTGGATTTGTGATGGTTCCGTTAGCCGTCCCGGCTTCCATAACACTAGCACCAATTACCGTCTCTCCATTTTGATCCTTTACTATTCCAACTATTTTCCGGCTATTCTTATTATCTACAGTAGTTCCGTCTTTATCTTTCTGTACAATAATATTTTTCCCTTTTATTTCATAAGAGACATTTTGCCCTTTTAATATTTGCTTGATTATCTCATCCAGCTGGTTGGCTTGTACTTCTACTTTTTTCTTAGTATCTAAATCATCAGATGAAAAGACAAAAGAATATCCACTCTTTGCTTTCAATTCTGTCATTGCTTGTTTTACAGAAACATTACTCACTTTTAGAGAGATGTTTTGAGCCATTAAAGCTGAATTCAAGCAAAAAAAAGTCATGGTCATGAGGATGACCTTCTTGGCATAATTCATAATTTTACTAATTAAAGATTAAAACTTGAAAGGATTCAGTTTTTAATGGAAATGTATTCTTATCTTTGACATTTCCTTAAAAACTCTTACTGCAATAGGTTTTAAAGGATCTTATAAAGCCGAAAGATGTACAAGATCTTTTGGCTTTTTCCTTTCCCTATCTTCTTATTAACTACTATTATATGTCATAATGTCAACTAAATAAGAATTAAGTAATTTATATTGTAAGTAATGAGTTAGTACAATGTTACTCCTGTTGCTGTCCGCTTATACTGTATCTTGCCCGTTGCAGACAAATCATCCAGTATTTCATCTATACTCTGCTCATGCCGAATAAAGAGTCCGTAAAAGCGAATCTTTTTTAATGAGTCATTGGCCAAATGTATCTTTATATTATAACTTCGTTGTAGTTCTTTTACGATGTCGTCTAAGAACTCTTCATCAAAGAAAAGACAATTATTTGTCCATTTGCGAGCATTAGATGCAATGGAAGACTTAATATTTATTCTACCGCTTTCTTTATCCAATATTGCCTGCTCATTGGGCTGCAAAATAGAATTAGACTCCTGATGTAGCAAATTATGCAATGCAACGGATCCCTCAATCAAGGTAACCATCGCTTTTGTATCTTCTTTATAATCCCGAAAATTAAATTTCGTACCTAACACCTTTACTTCCAAACCATTTGCCCTGACAAAAAATGGAATTTTCTCATTATGTGCCACCTCGAAATAACCTTCACCTTCTAATGTCACTTTTCTGCTGTTAACGCCAAACCCTTGTGAATAAAAAATTGATGATCCGGCATTTAACCAGACCAATGTACCATCCGGCAAATAAAGTTTAGCTTTTGACCCCATAGGAGCTTCTACAACAATGTTTGAAAAATTTGCTTTGATATGATCCATTCCTATCCAATAAGAGAAACATGAAAGAACACAAAGCAAAACTATCGCAGCTGCATAACGCCATAACACAGGTAATCGGAATAGATTCTTTCGCTGTTGCATCCTGGCAGATTGGACACGGTTCTTAAATTCCTTATAGGCCTTATCTTTATTGAAGAGCTTTTTATCCCTATCTGTATCCGGAACGCAATGTTCCAATCGCTGCATAAAGTACTGGAAGTTTTCTTTAGAAAGTTCTATCCAGTCCTCCAGTTCTTTTATTTTCTGCAGATCCGTTGACTCGCTACTCAGATAATTGGTAATTAACGCATCAATATGGTTCTTTTCTTTTTCCATTTCGGATACTTATTTACTAAGAAGACATTTATTTTAAGAATGTGGGTAGTCAATTATGAATATTTTTTAGAAGAAACTAAAAAATAAAAAAAACGAGATGATAATATATTTGTCCAAGTCTGTTCGTATAAAGGCTAGCGCATTCTTTATATGATATTTTACAGTATTAACAGAAATGCGCAACTCTTGTGCTATTTCTTCATAATTCTTATTTTCAAAACGGCTTTTAATAAATACCCGACGACATTCTTGTGGCAATTTGTTAATAGTGGATTGAATTTCATTTTCTAATTCATGTTCCAACAAGCTGCCTAAAGGATGGCTGTCTGATGCTTTTACGTAGTCATCGAGTAAGTCACCGAACCCTAATAAAGAAAAACTCATTTCTTTATTTTCGTACTCTGATCTCAAAAAATTAATGCAACGGTTTCTGACAGCTTTTACCAAATAGTAACGGAGAGAAATATTGATGTTGATTGAAGAACGTATTTCCCACAAGTGGAAAATAACATCACCCACTATAGTCTCTGCTAAAAACGAATCATTCAAATATTTGTTGGCTACTCGACATAGTAGTACATAATGATGGTCATATATATACTTATAGGCATTCTCGTCTCCAGATATCAACTGTTCAACTAATGTTTTCTCGCTACATTCCATCCTTACACAGCATCGATTTATGACAAAGGTAGAAAATATATTTCATGTCTTATACAATATTTATTATTTTATAGACTATTGCAAGACTTATGACAGCAAAATAAACCAAGAGATATTATAATGTCAAAAGATAGAAGCCAAACTATTCTTCTATTTCACTTAACTCAAGCCATCTCATTGTCTTTTCATCAATCAAATCGGTCACAACAGGCAACCTCTTTGATCTCTCAGTCAGCTCCTCAACAGAAAGTGTACCGCTACACAAAGCGTTTTCGATTTCTTTCTTTTCTTCTTCGAGTGCAGCGATATCCTGCTCTAATGTTTCAAACTCCCTCTTCTCTTTATAAGACATTCTACGCTTATCATTATGCCGCACTCTCGATGTTTTCTCCTCTTGAGTTTTCTTTGCCGCTTCTTTCCCTTCCTCCTTCTCCATGCGGATATTCTCATCTTTCCAATCTCTATACTGAGTATAGTTCCCCGGAAAATCGCGAATATCGCCTTGCCCGTTAAAGACTAACAAATGACCGACTACTTTATCCATGAAATAGCGATCGTGACTAACAACGATGACACAGCCATTGAAGTTCTGCAAGTATTCTTCCAGCACATTAAGCGTCACAATATCAAGATCATTAGTCGGTTCATCCAATACCAAAAAGTTAGGATTACGCATTAACACTGTGCACAAATATAACCGCCGACGTTCCCCACCACTCAACTTATAGACATAGTTGTGCTGGGTTTCTGGAGTGAAAAGAAAATGTTGAAGAAATTGAGAAGCCGTTAACTGCTTGCCATCTCCTAATTCGATGACTTCTGCAATATCTTGTACCACATCAATGACCTTCATTTGATCATCAAAATCCAGACCATCCTGCGAATAATAGCCAAAGCGTACCGTCTCACCCACATCAAGAGTTCCACTATTCGCTTTTTCCTCACCAATCAAAATCTTTATAAACGTAGATTTGCCGGTACCATTATTCCCTACAATCCCCATCTTTTCATAACGGGAAAAAATATAAGAGAAATCTTCCAAAATTTTCAAGTCACCATATGACTTATATAAATGATCCGCCTCAAAAATTTTATTTCCGATATAAGATGCTTTCACGTTCAACTTTACATTTGTATCGTCAAAACGACGCTTAGCCACCTTTTCAAGTTCATAAAAGGCATCTTCCCTATAACGAGCTTTGTGTCCCCGGGCCTGTGGCATACGACGCATCCACTCCAATTCTGTGCGATAAAGATTATTCGCACGAACAATCTCAGTGTTCGTTGTATCTATCCGTTCCTGTCGTTTTTCCAAATAATAACTATAGTTACCCTTATATTGATAAATCTGACGGTTGTCTATTTCAATGATCTCCGAACATACACGATCAAGAAAATAACGATCATGGGTCACCATCAACAAACTTAAATTCGTTCGACGCAAATACTCTTCCAGCCATTCCGTCATATCAAGATCAAGATGATTAGTAGGCTCATCCAAGATCAACAATTCAGGCTCTGTGATAAGAACGTTAGCTAATGCCACTCGCTTCAACTGCCCTCCTGACAAGTTCTTAATTGGCTGCTCAAAGTTATATATTTTCAATTGTGATAAAATCTGCTTTGCTTTCTGCTCATATTCCCAAGCCTTCTCAGTCTCCATCCGGGTCAAAAGAGTCTCCAATCCCGGATGCCCTTCCGTTTCCATGCAATGTTCGTATTCTCTAATCAGTTTCACAATAGAATTACCATGATGGAAGCAGGCCTCAAGTACGGTTAGTTCCTCCGGATATTGTGGATTTTGTTCCAAATAACCGACTTTCAAATCGCGACGGAAAGAAATACTGCCGCTATCATACCCTTCCTTACCGGATATTATACTGAGCAAAGTGCTTTTACCACTACCATTTTTGGCTATCAAACCAATACGTTGCCCATCACCCACTCCAAAAGAGATATTTTCAAATAAGACCAAATCGCCGAACGACTTGGTCAGGTTCTCTATCTGTAAACAGCTTATCAAATTAATTTATTATTTATGTCCAAGCTTTTTCAAAAGGGGATTTCGATCTCCTTGAAGCCGGAACGTATAAAACTTCATATTTATTACATAAAAAAAATCAGAGCAATTCAGCGTAAATCAATGGCAAGTTACAAGTCTTCCCTGATTTAATCGGGCTCCAAACCAATTTCATGGGGTCAATCAATTCCCCTGTAACTGTATTCTTCAAAACCGGAGCCTCGCGATTTCCATCAATCAGTGTCATCCACTCCAAGCCATCAACTTCATTTACCATAATAACACACAAGACAATGCCCAAAGCCAACCAGGCCTCTTTATTTTTCAACCCGATTGAACCACTATCCACTATTAATTGCATATTGGACAAATCCGACTCTAAACCCTGAAAATCTTTTTTAAGTTGCTCCTTTATTTCCGAAGAGACCCACTCATATGATTCATTAATCTGGTAGACTTCCAATAGACGTATGGGAATAAGTTCTGATGCATATTTCACGCCCTCCTTACGTACCTCAAGTGAAGCAATGATCTCCTCTGCATAGACGATTGAAGCATCTTTCTCCACTGTAAAGGAACATTCAAAAGCAACCTCATCAACACCCATAGTCCATAAATGAGACGTGTAAGTCACCCCATCTTCTTCAAAAGTTTCTTTACTATATGCACATTCCCAATTCCCCACCTTCTTCAAAATGGACTCAGCATTCTCTTTCAACTCCTGACGCACTGTTTCAGTACCATAGTTATGTTTACCTTTATATGCAGAGATGCGGAAATTTCCGGTCCATTCGTTAGGATTATAGAATAGGAAAGAGCCTTCACCATCTTCAAACTCATTCCAACTTGCAGGATATACCATAGCAAACCATGCTCCCGGAGATATAAATTTCTTTCCTTGTACCATTAATATTCAGAAGTTAATTACCAGAGCCTTCAGATACATAATATGCTATAGCAGAACAATCTTCGCAGCCCTTTGCATGCAAAAGTAACATTAACGCCGTTCATATCCAAACATTCAAAAATAAAACAGCCGATTCTCACGAACCGGCTGTTTCCAATCATCATCTATGAATGAAGACTATTTAAGCCTTCACTAGTTTATCATTTTCACTCATATAAAAATGTAATTACTCTTTTCATTGATGCAAAGATAATCAAATCAACACATGGACCCCAATATTTTAAGATATTTAAATTTACATTCAACAAAATGGCAAATTCTATAGATAAAAGAGGGCGCTCAACTTTTTGATACACCCTCCTATATCTATACATATAAATAAAAAGCTAAAAGATCTTCTATATTTATTCTTGATCAGAATCCCACCATACGTTTATAGACCAAACTGCATCGTCTAAATTCCACAATGTCCCATTATCCATATTAGCGCCAGGAACTTCACTACCAATTGCCTGCAAATTATCTTTATTATAATTGGTCTCATGGGAACATTGACGCCACCGACGAAATTGTTTGCCAAGAGGTATTGCTTTTTGAGCAGTAGCATTGACATAATATTCCGCTGGAATATGCCAATTTAAAAATACATTCTCACTATAGTCATAACGGCGCATATCATTAAATATTTCAACAGAGAATAACATTGCCATTCTCTTTTGAGTCATAATTTTCGCTAAAGTAAGATCATTAGCTGTACCAATGCCATGAGCTAAATAATTGTCAATATCCGCTTCTTCCATAGGTGCAAAAGACGGACATTTTTCCAAATTACCATCTTCGGCACACCAAGTTTTCAATTTTAAATTCATTGCATCAATGCTTGCTTTAATCCCATCTTTGTACGCTTCAAAAGCACCAGGAGTATCACCTTGCTTAAATAAAACTTCAGCTTTGATAAAACAAGCTTCATGATAGGTAGCAATGTAAGTTGGAGAAGAAGGGCGA
Organism: uncultured Bacteroides sp.; assembly: GCA_965140335.1. Taxonomy (GTDB): domain Bacteria; phylum Bacteroidota; class Bacteroidia; order Bacteroidales; family Bacteroidaceae; genus Bacteroides. Next base: position 375,712 of record OZ223190.1, on the reverse strand, counting down.
ATATAGAAAGCGCCAGAGGTTTCAGAACGATCATCTGAAGCAAGTTTCCGATCAAGCAAATCCTTATTACTAAAATAACCTTTGGCACTACTCTTCATATTGACATAAATGGTATCACCTTGACGTTCGGCACCTGCTTTTTCATCAATATACCAGCCCTTTTCTGTAGAAAAAGAAGAAGCATACGGAGCGCTTTGCAAACGAATCAAAGTATTCATATCAATTCCAGCAGAACGGCGCCAGTTACCACTCCACTTCAAATAAACAGGAGAAGTTGCACTCTTCTGTGAGTAAGCCCAAGGAATCAGTTTATCAGCACGAGGATCTTCGACACCATTACCTGCAAAATTTGTAAAATTATTAATCATCATTTGGGTTACAAAATAGTTGGAGTTCATACCCATAACAGAAAATAATGGAGAATAGTCAACTGGTTCATCCCAACCCAAAACATCATGCGTAGCACCATTATCATCAGTGTGATTAAATACTGTATTATCACCAATACTAGTGTGTGCTTTAGCAAGACAGGCTAAGATTTCATCAGCATCCCATTTACCCTCTTTATAACTACCAGCTCCTTTTTTACTCAGGTGATTAATCCAGCGAGCTTTAAGCAGATATGCCATTTTTAACCATTTACTAACATCCCCATTATTCCAAGAATCGCCAACAGAAAGAGCAGGAAGGGATCCGTCTTGTGTCTTTTGGAACAATTCTATCGCTTCATCTATTTCGTTTAAGCAACCTAAAAAAATAGTCTTACCGTTATCATATTTAGGAAGAGCTGATTCGCCTAATCCCTCTGTATAAGGCATCTCACCATAAAGATCTGTCATCAACATATAGCCATATGCATGAATCAAACGTGAAGCACCAGCATAATACCAAGCACCTTGAGCTATGGCTTTGTCATATAGGTCTTGAAGATTGGAACCTGCCCCAACAAAGAACCATTGATACGGGGTCGTAATAATACGATTGGATGGAACCCACTGAGACATACCTCCATAGGTCGATGTACGGCTATTCATCGTCATATCCCCCATTGCCATATAACTACGCATACTTGCGAATTGGTAAGCACTGTTCATATAAAATTCACAATGTGCCAGACGAGTTTCGACTGTAGCACTTTCTGCTGTTGGAGTATTTGGATTAACATTAACGTCAAGCCAATCTGTACAGGATGAAAAAGAAGCTAGGCCTGCAAGACTCAATATAATCAATCTTATTACTTTCATAAATTCGATTTTTTAGTTATCTACAATAAAATTAGAACGTCAAGTTAACACCGAATGCCATACTTGCAGTAGAGGGAACACCACAGTAGTCGAAACCCACCGAAGAAGAACCTCCACGACCAGACCCGGCTGCTGCCACCTCAGGGTCACCATCATAATTAGTAAAGAGCAATAAGTTATTAGCCGAAACAGTAAAAAGAGCACGTTTAATAACTTTCAATTTATTCAAAAGCAATCGAGGAACATTATAGGATAAAGAAATTGTGCGTAAACGAAGAGAGTTCACATCGGTCATATAGTTAGCACTCTCCAGATTATAATAATTTGTATAATATTCCTTTATAATATTAGCTCCACTCATTGTTACACCATTGAATACGTAAGTCTGATCAGCAGCCCACTCATAAGATCTATTTTCATATTGAGGATTATCCGCGGTACCAACATTCTCAACACCTGTAATCGTTAAATGATCACGAACATCTCCGGAAAATTTACTCGTGCCAGAATTTGTCATCGCATACTTTGTGCCATTGTAAACGTCGCCACCAACACGGAACTCCCACAGCATATTCAATGTCCAATTTTTATAAGTTAATGTGTTATTCCAACCGCCTGTAAACTTAGACTCACGATTACCAATCTGATAAGTATTCTTATCGGAAGTAGGCATACCATTTTTATCAAGGACGAGTTGGCCATCATCAGTACGAGCCCATTTTGTACCAGCAATAGCCATAAAATCACCGCCAGAGAAAGATGCAGCTTTTGCATTTCCAAATTGAACATCAGTAACATACATTACATCCATACCTGTAGGAAGTCCGTCCATTGTACCACGGTTTCCAGAAATATTGATACCTGTATCCCACGTCCAATTTTTGTTTTGAATAGGTGTTCCACTAATAGAAAGTTCCATACCTTTGTTATAAACATTACCTGCGTTGATAGAACAGAATATATACCCTGTGGACTGTGGACCACGCGGAGAAAGAATCTGATTATATGAGTTGTTAGTATAATAAGCATAATCAAATCTCAAACGATTATTAAGAAGGCGCATTTCTAAACCGACCTCAGTAGACTTAGTCATCTCAGGCTTCAGATATGGATTTCCACGTGTCCAGCTATTACCAACACCCACTTTATCGCCAATATAAGTACCAACTGGCCACAAGCTTGTATTGGTTTCATATGCCCCTGTATCTTTACCGACTTTAGCCCAAGACACACGTATTTTTCCAAAATTCAGCCAGCTTATTTTAGGCAAGAGTTCTGTGAACACGACACTACCACTAAAAGATGGATAAAAGTATGAACGAGCATCTAGAGGAAGAGTTGATGTCCAATCATTACGTCCCGTCATGGTGAAAAATACAGTATTCTTCCAATCTGCACGAAACTCACCAAAAAACCCAAGCAAGCGCTTTTGGGAAAGTACAGTTTTAAAATTTCGATCAGTACTTTTGACATTATCAGTTGAATAAAAATCAGGAACTTGAAAATTCCAAGCCATCTCATAATGAGTATTTGCTTTTGTATTGTCCGTAGACGTACCCAACATTAAGTTAAGATCAAAATCACCAAATTTATGATTAAAATTCGTCATTAAATTAGTAGAAAGATATTGGAAACGCAATGTATTATCACTCATCATACCATTCTGCCACACCTCTTTAATCGCCCCATTTTCAGCAATACGAGTATGATTATCAGTTGTATAAGAGTCAACTCCCATGCGATAAGCTATCCACCACCACTTAGTAATGTCAGCTTTTACATTAAAACTACCGGTAAAACGTTCTGTTGCATCATAAAGCTTATCTTTATTAAGAATCCAATAAGGATTATCACGTTCTTCAGCTGCTTCAAGGCGATCACCAAACATACGGTAACGAGAACCATCTTCATTCAAATAGTGAGACATATCATCACTTGGAGACCAATTATTTACGGCATAAAGAGCACCTGTACCCGACGAATTATAAAGAGCAGCAGAAGTTAGAGTCTTTTGTGTCCGGGCTTGTGAATACGCAACATTTGCGTTAAAAGTAAATATTTTGAATTTCTGTTCGCCATTGAAACGGAAGGTTGTCTTAGTATAACCAGTAGTCGGTATGATACCATCCTGATCATAATAAGATCCTGATAAATAAAAGCTACCTTGCTTTGTCCCCCCTGAAACACTCAGGTTGGTATCTACAACACCACTATTCTGATAAAAATCACTTATATTATCGTAAACAGGATCACTTGCCGTCATCTTTTCACCCCATGAATTGTAAGAGAAATCATTAAAGGATGTACCCGTATAATTTCCATTAGCATCATATTGGTCTTCTAAAAAACCTCTCTTATATTTTGTTTGCACTTTAGGTAACCATTTTGCCCAAGAAGAAATATACTTAGTAGATAAATTGACTTCTACAGCTCCTTCTTTACCTTTCTTTGTCGTAATAAGGATAACACCGGCAGAAGCACGAGAACCGTAAAGTGCAGCTGCGGCAGGACCTTTCAGGACTGTCATGGATTCAACATCTTCTGGATTAATATCCATCACACGATTGGCTGTCGTAGTAGAAGATGCACCAGCACCATCAAAAGCAGAGTTTCCAACAACTGATGTAGAATTATCATAAATAACACCATCAACAACAAACAAAGGCTGATTATCACGACTTTCACTGGCAGAGGTACCTCCACGAAGAATAATTTGTGATCCACCACCTGCCGCGCCTGATGCCTGAGTTACGTTCACACCAGCAATTTTACCAGAAAGAGAATTGATTACATTGACACTTTTATTTTTCATTAATTCTTCTGCTTTCACATCTTGTACGGCATATCCTAGAGCCTTTCTATCTTTCTTAATCCCCATAGCCGTAACAACTACTTCGCTTAAAGCTTGCGCATCTTCTTGGAGTGTCACAGTATATGTACTGGCATTTCCTACTTTAAGTTCGTGGGCTACATACCCGACAAAAGAAATAGCCAATGTGCTACCAGTTTGTGCACTAACATAAAAATTACCCTCAACATCAGTAACTGCACCGGTGCCCTGACCCTTCACTAAAACACTAGCACCTATAATAGGCTCGCCATGTGTGTCTACAACCTTACCTGTGATTTTGCGTGTCTGCTGAGTACTTTGGGAACTTGGTATACTCTTAATATTAACGGCTTGAACCGAACATAGAGAAGAAGTCCCAAACAATGCGAGCGACATTAATAATAAACAATAATTTCTTTTCATAAGCTCTATTATTTGGATTTATTTGCAAACATATAAATTATTTTAGGATTAGCACCATAAAATAATCAGAAAATAAGCGAATAAACATTAAATATATTGTTTTTGTACTTTATCAACATACAAAGTAAATATCAAAACCAATAACCCAACTACTTAAATAAATCATAATGACTTATATATCGCGGTTTTAATATCATAATAAAACAATAAAAACCAATTTATCATACTAAATCAATAATAAAAGTCAATAACAGTATCAAATATAAATTAGAATATAGAAAATTAAAATAAGATTATTTAATCTATTTTCAGAAAAATACAAACTAAGCGTAAACGAATTTAAAAGTTTGAAGACTAAGTGGGGAGCTCAAAAAAAGAATAAATGTAACTAATTCAAAAATATAGCTCTAATAAGTTACATAAACATAATAGATATGGATCTATCAAATCAACAATCGCCGTTTTTCTAGAATCGATCAATCGAGAATTTATTATAAAATCATTTTTCATCACCAGGAATAATTACAGACATATTTTAGAGATGAGGCGGTTTTATAACGAACTATTGTAGTTAAATGAAACGTATCTGAACCATAGTTGCTCTGTAGCTTTTTCAGTGAAAAGGACCTCTGAATGGAGAAATTACTGCACTGGTTTGTATTTGTTAAGGATTGACTATTGAAAATGAGCTTTACATATCATTTCCTTTATTAGATTTAGAAGAAGCCATTTATAATCAGCCAACTTTATTCTGAAATAAGTCATCGAGCTGATGTTAATATATTTTTTTTACTGCTTTGGATTTCGCTGCTTCATTTTATCGATATGTGATATGTTAGGAAAATGTGACCTATTAAAGCAATTAGTTAAAGAACTTACTTTAGAGTAGAAAAATGGGTTAAAAGCGGTGTTTTGTTATAAAGTTCATTCATACTAAGTTCTATAAAAAGACAAAGCGACTATAATGATATGATGCAACTAACCACGATGTTCCCTTCCTCATAGGATGAGTAAATCACCAAGCTCTTCCCAAAGTACAAAAATCATTTGGCTAAGTTAGTTCCCAAAGTACTCAGCAGACACGCAAAATCACAGGTAAGGTTGTAGACACACAAGGAGAACCTGTAGTTGGAGCAAACGTATTAGTAAAAGGCAGCAAAGGCAACGGCACTATTACTAATGTGAATGGAGAATTCACAATAATAGTTCCGCCACAAAGCAAGTTAAGTGTATCTTTTATAGGATATAAGAGCACTACGGTAGAAATAGGAAAACAGCACGAACTAACAATCACGCTGGAGGAAGATGCTAATATGCTCGGCGAAGTAGAAATCACTGCCGAATTTGGCATGAAGCGTGTAGCACGTTCAGTTGGATCATCCGTACAGAATGTAAAAGCTGCCGATATTATTGATTCTGGACGAGATAACTTTATTTCAGCTTTGCAAGGACGTGTTTCCGGTATGAATGTCGTCTCTAGTGGTGGAGCCCCAGGAGCATCAACAACGGTTACACTAAGAAGCATAACTTCTATTTCAGGCAATAATCAACCTCTCTATGTAGTGGATGGAATTCCCATGAATAACTCTACATTTGACCCGGCATCTTTCGCCGATGCAGGAGCTAATTTTTCCAGCCGTAATCTCGACTTTGCATCGCGTGGTAACGACTTCAATCCAGAGGATATAGAATCTATGACAGTATTAAAAGGTGCAGCGGCTGCCGCACTTTATGGTTCTGACGCTTCAAACGGAGCAATTATCATAACGACTAAAAAAGGGACTTCCGGTAAAGGACGCGTTACATATAGCAATGCCTTCCGCTGGGACAAGTCTTATGGGTATCCTGAGATGCAGACTAAATATGCACAAGGAGCTTATGGCACGACGAACTATTATTATACAAGCCGTTATGGAGGCTTATATCCGGAAGGAACAGAACTTTATGATAACATTGATGCTGTATTACAAACAGGATTCACGAGCAAGCATAATATTTCAGTGGAAGCAGGAACAGATAAAGCAACACTCAGAGCGGCAGCTTCTTTTCTTGACCAAACCGGAGTAATTAAAACGACAGACTATAGTCGTACCAGTTTAACGCTATCTGGAAAAGCGAACATTACCAAATGGTTGAAGTTTGAAGCATCTATGCAATACACTTCTACTACTAATACAAAAGCTTTAAGAGGCACATCTGGTCCGCTATACCTTGCAATGCGTTGGCCTATGGTCGATAATATGTCTAATTATCTTAACGAAGATGGTTCGCACATGCGTATGCCCGACTATTATACAGACACAGATCTCTTAAATCCATTATTCGGACTTAATAAAAATAAATACTATGACGAGTCGGATCGAATTCTAGCTAACGCAGCACTAACATTAACCCCTATAAAACATACATTCCTTCGCGCACAAGTCGGCTGGGATGTAGGTATGCAGACTTTTGAAACATCCAATCATCCTTATTATGCAAACAACAATGCAGGCTCTGGATATTATAATCTGGCAAAATCAAACTTTTCTGATCCGACCTTAAATATATTGGTAGGGTATAACAATGATTTCTTCAATAAGAAAATGACTTTTTCTGGTCAAGTGGGTTATCATCAGATAGAAGATGGGGTGACACGCTTATCTACTTACGGATCTAAATATGCAGTACCTGACTTCCAATCAATCAATAACTGCGATGCGACTACTATCAGTGCTCAAAAACGCACTACCAAGCGTAGAGTGCAAGCGATTTCAGCACAAGCGGAATTTGGGTATAATAACATGGCATTCTTTACTTTAAGAGCACGCAACGACTGGTCATCTACCCTTCCCAAGAATAATAACTCATACTTTTATCCGGCGGCAGAACTTGCATTCGTCGCAACCGAACTACCTTTTTTGAAAGGAAATAAAGCTGTTAATTATTTAAAGCTTCGCGGTTCAATAGCACAAGTTGGTAAAGATGCTGGTCCATTGGAAATTGATCCGGAATTGGAACCTACCGGACTCTATGGGGGTGGTTACAAATATGGATACACTGGTCCCAATAAAGACTTAAGACCAGAAATGACAACATCATGGGAAACAGGTTTTGAAGGACGATTTTTCAACGATCGCATCGTAACCGATTTCACCTATTTCCACACACATTGTGCTGATCAGATTGTAAAAGGATTCCGCCTGAGTTACGCCACAGGGTTCGTATTGAATAATATGAATGTCGGTACATTTAACACTTGGGGCTGGGAAGCTCATATTGACGGAGACATCATTAACCAAAACGGTTTAAGATGGAATATTGGTTTAAATCTCTCACAAACAGATTCAAAAGTAGTTTATCTTCCCAAGAATGTAACAGAATATTATAATGCCTATACATGGAATTCAGGTAATATCCGTAACGGAATCATGGTCGGACACCCGGTAACGACACTGACAGGACGAGCTTATAGTCGAAACGACAAAGGTCAGATTTTGATTGATCCGACAACGGGACTCCCTATAGTAGACGAAACATGGAGTGTGATTGGTAACCGTGAACCCAAACTCCGATATGGCATCACCACTGCATTGACATGGAAAGGCATTCGTCTATCCGCAATGTTCTCCGGTCGATATAAAGCAACTGTTGTAAACGGTACCAAACGTTCCATGATGTCAACCGGAACAAGTTGGGAATCTGTAAAGCTACGCGAAAAAGGCCCCGTTGTCTTTAATGGTGTATTGAAAGATGGAAACGAGAATACGAATAGTCCGACAAAAAACAGAATTGCAGTAGACTATAAAACATACGGCAGTTCCATCTACGCAGGAGGCGATGAAGATTGGCTCGAAAAGGGCGTAAACTATTTACGTCTGCAAGAGTTGCGTCTCTCCTATACCTTGCCAGCGAAATATTTAAAAAAATCATTTAACGGACTCATTAGCAATGCTAATATTTATGTGTGTGGCAATGACCTTTTCACATGGACTAACTATTCGGGCATTGACGCAGTCGGGAACACCGTATCCGCAGCGGCAGGTGGAACCGGTGGTGAAGGATATGATGTATGGTCATTACCCAATCCCCGTGGGATATCATTTGGCATTAGCCTGACATTCAATTAAAAGAATATTGAATATAAAAACTCAAAAAGATAGATTATGAAGAAATTTTCAATTATAGCCCTATTGGCAACTTTATTGTCATTCAACACAAGTTGCGACGATTATCTCGATGTCAATGAAAATATAGATGCTCCCGACTATATAGAAGGATATCTATACCTCTCAGGAATTATTCAACAATATCAAAGTCTTTATTATGATATTCGCGCCACCGGACCACTAACGCAGATGATGGGTACTTCATCCTACACCTCATTTGCAGGCCACTACTACAGTACTGGTTCTGATGCAGGAGGTGAAATTTGGAGAATGGTTTATTGGAACCAAGGAATGAATTTGGAAAATCTAATCAGTCAATCTGTTAAAAGTGAAGACTGGACTTTAGCAGGTATCGGGCTTGCCATTAAAGCTTATAGTTGGGATCAACTAACCAAATATCATGGTGAGCTACCAATGAAAGAAGCCTTTGTTTCTGGATTACTATCACACGATTATGATTACCAGGATGTCATTTACGATCAAATCAGAGAATGGGCTTATACAGCAATAGATTATCTCCAGAAAGACGATGTACATGAATATGGAACAAAGATCAGTGGAAATGACTGGATATATAAAGGAGATAAAGACAAATGGATCAAATTTGCTTATTCCGTCATCGTTCGAAATCTGGCCTCACTCTCCAATAAAGCTGATTTTGTCAGCAAATATGCTCCCGAATTAGTAGAATGTGCAGGAAAAGCCTTTCAAACGAGTGATGATGATGCAACCGTCACTGTAGAAGGCAAAGGAGAAAGTTCGGCAGAATCCGCTTATAATAATTTTTGGGGAACCTATAGAGGGAACCTGTCACGCTCATACTTCCAACATGAATATGCGGTGCAAGTCATGACCGGTAGTATTCCCAAATATGACGAAACCACCGGAGAAAAATACCGTGTAGAAAATAATGACTACTACCCTTACGAATTGGCAGATGAGCAAATCATATGTGACACCCTGAGAGACGTAGCGGGACATTACGATCCACGTATGGCTGTTAAATTGGGAACAACCGACGATCCCACTTATGACAATATAGACAATGCAGACAGTGTAAAAGCATATCATTATTACGGAGGTTCCTTCACTAGCACAAGCGGTCCTATTGGCACAGCCCCTTCTTTTTACGGACGGAATTCTTCTTCACAATACAAGGGTGACATTAATGACAGCAAAGGGCGCTGGATTTATCGGGATGATGCTCCATACATTCTAATGACTTGTGCGGAAATAAAGTTCGATTTGGCTGAAGCTTACTTTAAGATGAACGATAAATCAAATGCCCTCAAAGCATTCAAAGAGGGAGTCAAAGCTGATATTGACTTTACCGCAAACTATATTTATCCAGGAACAAAAGGCCAAGCCGCAGGAGGTGACAAAATAAGCAAAGAGCTCTTCAACAAATTAGCCGCAGAGTATGAAGCCGGTCCCTATGTAGACGGAATAGATGAAAGCACGTTGACACTATCGCACATTATGATGCAAAAGTGGATCGCCTTATACCCATGGGGAGCACAAGAAGCCTGGGTTGATATGCGTAAATATCAATATGATATTAAATATAGTGGTGACTATCCCACCTTAAATAACGGATGGTCAGAAACTATGATCGACCAAAAATGGGATACAGACCCCACTAAAGTCTACAAGGGCTTATACTTGGCTCCTGCACAAGTACAAAGCAGAAAGGGATCATACAATACGCGGAATCACGGATCTCCATGCTATCGCATACGCCCTCGCTATAATTCAGAATATATGTGGAATGTACCCTCACTTGAATCTCTTAAACCTATTAGCGGTACTGCTGAAAATTATCAATGCTCCATCCCGTGGTTTGCATATCCGGGAGATATGCCGACAAGCTTGTAAGCATTAGAATAAAATTGATCATAAAAAGTACAATTATGAAAATTACGAAATATATCACATTATCTTTAGTTGCACTATGTGTGATCTCTTGCGACAAGCATGAGATTGAATACATCAATACTTCTGTAGATGACAGCATGGCACAAATCCAACTGCACTATTATGTCCCTTTAACAGCAGTAGCCAGTAATAATATCTACAAAGTGGATATCAATGACCAGTCCTACGTAAACAATGGGGCTGCTATGATATCTACATATAATTCTATACCGTCCGGTAGTGTAGGCAGATTCTATACTGTAAAGGCAGGTACGGCAAATATTAAATTGTATAAAGGCAGTGATCTAGATCAAGTTTACGATAAAGATGTAACTCTGATAGCTGGAAAAAAACAAAATGTTTTTGTATACGATTTTGATAAAGAGCCGATAGTCTTTGACAATGAATTCCCTTATGAAACTAACGTTACAATGAATACAGACAGCGTTTGTTGGGTTAAGTTTTACGACTTCATGTACGAACGAGAAGGCGAATACTGCTCGTTGAAATTGCAATATCAATATCAATATACTAAAACTGACGGAACTAAGAGTGAATGGACAAATATCGGCTCCCCCATTGGTTTTGGAGAAACAACTGGTTGGCAAGCTATCCGGGTAATAAAAAGTATATTCAATTCCAGTGGTTATGCCCGTATTGATTATAAAATCAAAGTGCAGGATGCAAATAGTGAATACACCCAAGACTTACAATTATGGAATTCTAGAGGAAAATATGTATCATACTCCGATTATTGGAACGGATATATCGGACGACGCTATCATCATATATTAAAAGGGATGCGCTCGGCCACCCCCATCGCATCCGTAAGCCAATTTACCGCACTCTAAAGAAATGGTGAAGTTTAATTAACTTCATTCATAGATGGATGATTATAGCAGCCGGTTCGTGAGAATCGACTGCTTTTTTACTTCCCTATGGGTTGAATTTTCCGTCTGACCTCTTTAGAAATTTCCAAGAACATATAGTTCAATTTACCGGAATGAATACCTTCTTTATTCTGTCGGTATTTCAAACTGGCATATTCTTTAGACTTCTCAAAAGTAATATGTGACATCTGATTTTGTGATTTCCCAACCATCGTAGAATCCAACTTCTCATCAGGAAAAAAATCATCTAAATCAACATCCCCGATCATCGTGGTTTCAAGGAAATTCATGTTTTTATGATTAATATCCGTATAATAGCCCACAAACATATGACCGGGCGTACGTACAAGGATCGGTTCGATGTTAATAGCACGCAATAAAGAGGCAAACAGAACACTACCATCCACACAATTTATTTGGGACGATTCCAACGCATCATCAAACGTACGGACGCGTTGCGAAAAAACCACATTACTCGATAGACTTGTATTTGAAACCGAACTGTAACGGAACTTTCGTTTCTGCAACACATTCCATAAGGCATAAACTTGCTTGTCCACAGTTTCCACTTTTCCACTCTGATAGCCCCAAAAACGATTCACAATCCGGGTATTTAAAGCTTCCCTCAGCAGGAGATCAATCATTGGATTGTCTTCGTTGACGTATGCAGCAAAGAATATGCCTGTATCATGAAAAGAAGTCCCGTTGGTAACATATCCTAATAAGCACTCGTTAATACTTCTCACAGAGAGCGTACGAACTTTCTGTCCCAAATCTTTGCCGTTTAATTCCACTGTAACGGCAACACTTATCGGTTCAGCTTGTACATTGTTCTTCAGCGCCTCGTAATTCCATATAATATCGGGATAAATGGTATACATGGTACGAGGCTTTGGCAAAACAAACTCTGATACAGAACGCAAAAAGAAAGGAGTCTCCCCTACTTCTATCCTGATGCGCGAATAAGCTTTTCCTGACCTCATCCGCACACCGATACAAGACTTCGGATTACCCACATAAACCGAATCAGCAGGAACAATAACTTGGGCATCCGTCGTAGCTACAGATAGAATACTAGAGGGAAATATGTTGCCACCAAGCTCATCCGTGATTTCAAAACCCGAACGAAAAGGAGATATATTAAGCCAAATAGAGCCGATGACAACTAAGATCAACACAACAAAAAGCAATGACAAATGCCACTTACGCCATCTAAAATTGAAATCAAAAATTTCTTTCATATACTATTTTAAATATATTATCCGCCAAATGCGGCCTAAACGCAAAGTTGGCTTATTATAAGTTACAAACAGTTATAAATATGAGTAAACAAAGAATTATTAACACCATTGTAACACATGTTTCATTTTCTCGTAACAAATATATCTCAAATTTGCAGAAGAAAAGAAATAAAGTTTAAATTTGTAAGAAGAGAAATAAATTTTGATTGTCCTATTTAATAAAATAACGATGAATAATTACCGCATTTTAGTTGTAGACGACGAAGAAGATCTCTGCGAGATATTAAAGTTCAATTTGGAGAACGAAGGATATGAAGTAGATACAGCCAATTCAGCAGAAGAGGCACTAAAAATGGATATTAGCAATTATAACATGCTACTACTCGATGTGATGATGGGCGAAATATCTGGATTCAAGATGGCCAGTCTGCTTAAAAAGAATAAGAAAACAGCTCAGATTCCAATTGTATTTATTACTGCGAAAGATACGGAAAATGATACCGTAACTGGGTTCAACCTTGGTGCCGACGACTACATCTCAAAACCATTCTCTTTACGTGAAGTCATGGCTCGTGTAAAAGCGGTTTTAAGACGTACTCAACAGACAGAAGCCGAACGAATGCCGGAAGAAATAGCTTACAAAACGTTAGTAGTAGATATTGTGAAGAAGAAAGTAAATATTGAAGGAGAGGAAATATCACTGACCAAGAAAGAATTTGAAATTTTGTTCCTATTATTACAAAATAAAGGTAGGGTCTTTTCACGTGAAGATATTTTAGATCGTGTATGGAGTGACGAAGTTTATGTCTTGGATCGAACTATAGATGTAAACATAACTCGCTTGAGAAAAAAGATAGGAATCTATGGGAAATGTATTGTAACTCGTTTGGGATATGGATACTGCTTCGAAGATAAATAACAACCCACGCTTTTTCTCTTTCAGCCGAAAGTTATTTCTATCTATCATTGCTTTATATCTAGCTTTTGCCGGATGCTTCTTGGCATATCAGTATCAAAGGGAGAAGGAATATAAAATAGGAATGATGGATATGCAACTTCAGAACTACAATAAGGGGTTGTACAGCGAGTTGCAGAGTACTTCAGATAGTTTTTCTACAAAGCTCATTAATAATTATATAGCCACAAATACGATAAAAGACTTAAGAGTCACCATTATCAACTTAAAAGGAATAGTCATTTATGACAGTTATCCAAACCACCTGTTTGCAAATCATATAGGACGTCCTGAAATACAGCAAGCTATAAAGAGTGGCAAAGGATATGACGTGCGTCGCACCTCAGAAACCACTGGTATACCCTACTTCTATTCCGCAACACTTTATAAAGACTATTTTATCCGCTCAGCTCTCCCCTACAGCATCAACCTGACGCAACATTTGGCAGCAGATCAGCACTACATCTGGTTCACTGGAATTATATCATTGCTTCTCATGCTCATTTTCTATAAATATACGTCTAAATTAGGTGAGACAATCAACCAATTGCGTGAGTTTGCAAAGCGCGCCGATAAAAATGAGCCGGTTGAAATCAATATGCAGTCTTCATTTCCTCATAATGAACTTGGCGAAATATCGCAGCACATTATTCAGATATACAAGAGATTAAGTGAAACAAAAGAAGCTTTATATATTGAAAGAGAAAAATTAATTACTCATCTACAAACGTCAAGAGAGGGACTGGGTGTATTTACTAGAGATAAAAAAGAAATATTGGTCAATAGCCTCTTCACTCAATACAGTAATCTAATTTCAGACTCGAACTTACAAGTGACGGAAGAAATATTTGCGATTATCGAATTTGAAAAAATAACGGATTTTATTAACAAATCACAACTTCGCTCCGTAAGGGATGAAGAAAGGCGGATGGTTATCAGTATAGATAAGAATGGACGGAGTTTTATTGTAGAATGTATTATATTTCAGGATCTTAGTTTTGAGATATCAATTAATAATATTACTCAAGAAGAAGAGCAAATACGGCTGAAACGCCAGCTAACACAAAATATCGCTCATGAACTAAAAACCCCGGTAAGTAGCATACAAGGATATTTGGAAACAATTGTAACAAACGACAACCTCCCCAAAGATAAGATGAAGACATTCCTCGAACGTTGCTATGCACAAAGCAACCGGTTAAGTCGATTATTACGTGATATTTCCGTATTAACTAGGATGGACGAAGCTTCGGGCATGATTGAAATGGAAAAAATAGACATTAGCTATATCGTTTCAAACATCATAAAGGAAGTCTCCCTTGAGCTAGAAGACAAAAACATAATTGTGATGAATTCTCTTAAGTCACAAATCAGCATAAAAGGAAATTATTCTTTGCTCTATTCCATATTCCGCAACCTTATGGATAATGCCATCGCATATGCGGGACCGGATATACAAATTCATATCAGTTGCTTTCGAGAAGATGAAAACCTTTATTATTTCAGCTTTTCCGATACGGGTGTTGGAGTTTCTCCCGAGCATCTAAACCGACTATTTGAACGTTTCTACCGCGTGGACAAAGGACGCTCACGTAAGCTTGGAGGTACCGGCTTAGGGTTGGCTATTGTAAAGAATGCCGTTATTATCCATGGGGGAACAATATCTGCCAAAAACAACCCTAGCGGAGGTCTTGAATTTGTCTTTACTCTCGCAAAAGACAAAGGCAACTGAATACAGGTAAAATATACTCTATCATAAAAGATCAGTAATAGTTTAACTTTATCTCTTCAGATAAAATAAATCGTTAATTACTATCTGGAATATTGATTTATACAATAATCTTTTCTAACTTTGTAGCGCATTGGTTTGCAATCATTATTCGATGATTGCAATTAAAAGGGAATTAGGTGAAAGTCCTAAACAGTCCCGCTGCTGTAAGTTCCATTACGTGTTTACAAGCAACCTATTGCCACTGGAACCTCTTCCGGGAAGGCATTTGTAAACAGGAACAAGTCAGAAGACCTACCATGCAAAACATTTATCATTGCTTTCGAGGAAAAAGCGGTGTGAGTCTAATGGTCGGGGTATTTCATCTCCATTCATTGCATTCATCCAATAAATTTCAAAGAAAGTAAAGAAATAAACTCTGCCAAGTTTATTTAAAGGATGTCCGGCCGAAGAGATTTCGTCCGGACATTTAAATAGTAGAGCCGAATACTTTACGGTTTTCTTCAATTTGCTTCAAATTCCGCCGGCTCCAGTAAATAAGGTGACGTATGTGTGGCAGCAAATCTTTCCCCAAGTCTGTCAAAGCATATTCAACGCGAGGAGGTATTTCATTATACATTGTACGGGAAAGAATCCCATCAGCCTCCAACAAACGGAGCGTAACGGTCAGCATCTTTTGGGATATATCGCCCAAAGCCTTACTTACTTCATTAAAACGCATTCTATCCACATCTCCTAAAAGATCGATAATAAGAATCGACCATTTATCTGCTATCCCATCCAATACGGACCTAACCGGACATGATGATTTACTTCTACTCTTCATTTCTACTTCTCCTTATCATCAATAAACATTCTAAAAATTAAATTATTAGTATATCCCCTTACATCATGTCACAGGGCAAATAATGGCATTTCAGACTTACCAGGGCATCTCACAGAATGATTCAGGAAGATTATTGGAACAAGCTTCCTGAACTCTTAAAACAGCTTACTACTATTTCGTAACAAAGCGAATATAGCAATCAAGATCTTTAGCCAATAGCACTTCAATATCAGGAGCAAAAGCACCATGCAACACATGATGGCCAAGGTACCTTGCCCCTACAAACTTGGTTGTAGATTCAATAGGACGCAATAACTGCTTAATAGTTCCATAAATGTCATCAATATACACATCTTCAACTCCAGCGGTAGAAACAACGACTCCTATTTCCTTACCAGCCAGTTTATCACCGCCTTCACCATAGCTCCAGCCATATTCAAAAACATCATCCAGCCATTTCTTCAACAACGGCGTCATATTATACCACTGGAAAGGGAATTCCAAAATAATCCGGTCAACCTGCTCCAATAGCTTCTGTTCGGTTTTGACATCAATCTTCCAATCAGGATACAACTCATATATATTATGAATTTCAACTTCAGGATACCTCTTGGACAATGCAGTTGTCCATGTCTTATTAATACGAGATTGTTCGATATTAGGATGAGCAAGAATCACTATTGTTTTCATTTTCTATTACTTTTGAATATATAATTAATATAATTGTTATTTGACCGGACTGAATTCAGCATTTGCTATAATCCTAACATCATTACTGATCATAGCTTCAGGAAATTTACTGCCAAGATTATAATCTGATCGTTTTATTATACCTTGTATCTGGAAGCCAGCAGTCTCAGCATTATTCATCGGATTTTTAACGGTCCCCAAGTGAACAACATCCAATGTCACCGCTTTTGTTATACCATGAAGCGTCAAATTTCCATATAGTTTGGCCGTATTTTCACCAGTTTTTTTCAAATAAACACTTTGAAATGTAATAACCGGATACTCTTCCGCATCAAAGAAATCGGGAGAACGCAAATGATTATCACGTGCCGTAACATCCGTATTAATACTTGCCGCCTTAGCTGTCACCGTAATTTTGGCATCTGAATAATCAGGCTTTGTAGTAATTACTTCAATCGAAAAATCATTAAAACGCCCATCAATCTCAGATATAGTAAAATGCTTCACTATAAACCCTAAACGAGAATGAGCAGGATCATTTTTCCATGTTTGAGTCTGAGCCACACTGCTCAGAGTACTAAGCGTAATAGCAAATAAAATTAATAGCTTTTTCATCATCATTTTTTTTAGATTGTTTCAATATCTCATTATTCTAATCCCAAATATGCTTACTACTTAATGCATACTTTCCACCACCGGTAAATACCAAAGCCAAAGCACCAAGGAAATAGAGTCCGAGCAATTCCACTGCCCATCCACCTTGTTCGTTCAACGTAAATAACATAGGGATGTGTACCAACATTGCCGCAACAAAACAATTAAAAGCATAAATCAAAGCAGCACCTCTCGTAGCGTATCCTATTATAATAAGAATCGGAGTAACCACCTCGCCAACATAAACACCATAACTCATAAACGAAGGCAATCCGTTCTGGAGAACCACTTGTTCAATAAAACCAACTCCATGAGTCAACTTAAAAACGCCATGCAACAGCATCAATACTCCTATGCCCAAGCGCATAACAAGTAAACCCAAATCAATGTTTTTTTCTAAATACTTCATAGTTTTCATTATTTAAATTATTTATTAGTTTATATTTATCATTTACTCTCTTATGGAGAGCAAATTTATTACGTAAACTTGGTACCCACAAGAACGCACTACATTGTGAGTTACTTACCAAAATGTAACTATTACATATTTACAAACGATTAAGAAGAAAAAGAATATAGTGATTTAATGTTTATTAACTTGTTATATTAGAAATGAAATAAAAAACAAGAGACTAGCACTAGGATAAAATAACGCTCAGAAAGAAGTAATTAGCCAAGTTAGTACAAATTCAGCATTTAACAAATAGTGAATTCTAAACCTGTGTTGATCTAAAGTTTTATATTCTTTAGCATCGAATAAACCGAAATCTGCAACAGTAAAAGGAAAAATACGCAAATGATTCCGCAGATCCACACCTGATGTATCAAGGCACTTAAAAATCGCCTCCTTAGCCGACCAATGCAATAAAAGAGACCAAGTCGTCACCCCATCATATAAAGATGGAATTTCATCAGTACGCATATATTTGGATGCAACATTGTGAACCCGCTTCCCGTACTGCTCAATATCTATTCCAATTCTTTTCTCTGAAGAAGCTAGAATAACGGCTACATAACCACGTGTATGCGATATGCTAATTGAAAAAGAATTATCCAGCAGATATGGTTTCCCACTTGGATAATAAGCGATCTCTTTTTCTTCTCCCAATAATGTAAACAATAACACGCGGACAGCAAGCCACTCTATGCGACGGTGTTCAGATGAAAAAGTTAAAAGCTCCTGTTTATAGAGATGTTCATAAGGGAGTAAATCGAGTAAAGCCTGTAATGTCTCCTCCATCTTCCAAATCCCCCACCGGCATTCGTTATCTTTATGTTGTATAAACAAAGCCATTTACTACAAGAATTAATCGCTATGGATTCCTGTTGTAACAGGAATAATGGTGAACTTAACTTTGAGAATACGCCGATCATCCATCTCCAAAACCTCAAACTCATAACAATTATAAACCACCTTTTCGTGAAGGGCAGGAAATTCACCCTTTAGTTCGAGCAACAAACCAGCCAGTGTATCAGCATCTCCGGCAACCGGATCAAAGGTCTCTTCGTCCAGCTTGACCACTTTATAAAAGTCTGTCAACAAAGTTTTTGCTTCAAAAATCCAAGTATGGTCATTCAAAGCTACATATGTTCGCTCTTCATCATCATATTCATCGTGTATTTCCCCAATAATCTCCTCTATGATATCTTCCATCGTAACAATGCCCGACGTACCGCCAAATTCATCAACCACAATTGCTATGTGAATCTTATTTGCCTGAAAATCACGCAATAAGTCATCAATCATTTTAGTTTCAGGAACAAAATAGGCCGGTCTGATAAGAGACTGCCATCGGAAGTTATCCCCTTTATTCAAGTGCGGCAACAAATCTTTAATATAAAGTATCCCCTTTATGTTATCACGAGTATCAGCATAAACAGGAATACGGGAATAAGCATTATCAATAATGCATTTCAGTACCTCTTTGAAAGTAGTACGAATATCCAAATCAACCACGTCAAGTCGAGATGTCATGACCTCCTTTGCAGTCTCTCCTCCAAAACGAATAATGCCTTCCAATATATTATTCTCTTCCGAAATCTCATTCCGGTCTGTCAATTCAAGAGCATGAGAGAGTTCATCTACTGAAATATTATGGTTCTTCCGTGATAAATGCTTATTAATAAAAACCGTGGAATGAACTAAACAAGATGAAAACGGATAAAACAAGGAACGGAACATGGATATACCCGGCGCTGCAAAGCGACAGAAAGCAAGTGTTTTCTGCACGGAATATATTTTAGGAACTATTTCCCCAAAAAGAAGGAGAACAAAAGTAAGAATAACCGTAAGAATTAAAAACTCTGCAAGCGGGGAATGAAATTCAAACACGTTTAAAAAGAAAAAATTACAGAGCATAATAATAGTCACGTTTACAAAATTATTTGTAATTAAGATCGTGGCTAATAATCGTTCACTGTCATCCAACAAGCTACTGATTTTTTCATCCGAAGGATGTTTCCTCTCACGAATGGCCCTCAAATCAGATGGGGATAACGAAAAAAAAGCTATTTCCGAAGCCGAAGCAAAAGCTGAGACAAAGAGTAATACACCCGCCAATATTATAGCTACAACTGCTGAAGAAGAAGGAGGATGTACAAATACATCATTAAATACATTCGCCAATAGGCATAAATGAGCGTCCGGGTCCAAAGAATATGGTTTTAGTTAAACAATTAAAACGGCAAATCATCTGATGAATTCTCTTTCACAGAATTCGCTTGTTGAGGATTAGAAGCTACTGCAGTTGCATCAGAAGAAGGTGAAGGAGTTGAAGCCACAGAGTTCCCCTTAGGAGTAAGCATCTCCATGCTATCTACAAATATCTCGGTAATATACCGTTTAGCACCCGTCTGGTCATCATAAGAACGTGTACGGATTTTACCTTCTATATAAAGTTTATCGCCTTTGTGCACATACTTCTCGGCCGTTTCAGCCAAGCCTCTCCACAAAACCAAATTATGCCATTCAGTACGTTCAGGCACCTGAGTACCATTAGCCAAAGTATATGCACGATCAGTTGTTGCCAAAGGCAAAGAAGCAACTGCAACACCAGAATCAAGATACCTTACTTCCGGATCCTTTCCTACATTTCCAATCAATATGACTTTATTCACTGACATAAGCCTTCCTTTATTTTAATTTGTGCCAAAATTAAGCAGAATAATTACGCCATGCAAGAAAAAGAAAATATTTTATAGGTATTTCTCAATGAAAGCATGCATTAAACGGGAAACGGCATATCCTTCCAAATCCTCAATTCTTATTCGCTCATACATTGCAAAAGAGGATGAATTCTCAGGCAAAGTAACTTCATAAAAGTTAGCATAAATAATACGATGGGACAAGACATGTTTTATGTTCTTGCAGACCAAATGAAACAATGGTGGCTCATTCTCGGCAAAGAAGGCCTGCACTTGAGGTAAAGCAAGAAATTCCTCTTCACGGACCGGCGCAGTTGTCTCCACCAAAGGAAATTCAAAAAGATTCTTCCAGATATCATTTTCAACCCGTTTTTGCACATAAGTGTATGCATTAGTATGCGCATAAACATAATTGAAATAGCGATTAGACGTTTTTGTCTTTTTGTTCTTGATTGGCAAACTCCCAACCTTTTCCTGCCTTTTAGCAGAACAACCCTCTACCAGCGGGCAAGAAAAACAATCAGGAGATTTCGGCACGCACTGGATTGCCCCAAAATCCATAATGGCCTGATTATAAAGAGCAGGACACGATTTATCAAGCATTTCTTGAGCAAGAGCATAAAAGAGCTTTTTACCCTCCGTACTATCAATCGGAGTCTCTATTCCAAAGTAACGAGAAAGCACCCTATAAACATTTCCATCTACTACAGCATAAGGCATACCATACGCAATAGAACAGACTGCCGCAGCCGTATAATCCCCAACTCCTTTCAACGCCCGCACTCCCTCATAAGTGACAGGAAATGAACCATGCATCCCCTTAGCTGCTTCATGTAAATTTCTAGCACGGGAATAATAGCCCAAACCCTGCCAATACTTAAGTACTTCGTCTTCTGAAGCCATGGCCAAAGTGGAGATATCGGGAAAACGACGAGTAAAACGGAGAAAATAGTCAAGCCCTTGATCGACACGAGTTTGCTGCAGAATAATCTCTGATATCCATATCATATAAGGGTCTACAGTATTACGCCAGGGCAAATCACGCTTATTCGAAGCATACCATTCAATCAAAATATCACTTAATGTACCCATCCAACCATCTTTATTATTCCTAAATAAATATTCATTCCACGGGCACAAAAATAGCGCTTTTGAAGCTTAACAAAATCGAATCAAATGACTTTTTTAGAAAATTGTCTAGAATATATTTCTCGGAGAGCGTAAAAAGCTATATATTTGCAGTCCAAAAAATTAGGAAACTATAGTAATAATATTTTTTTTCAGAAAGATGACTAAAGCTGATATTGTAAACGAAATTGTAAAGAACACCGGAATCGACAAAGTCACTGTACTTACAGCCCTTGAATCGTTTATGGACACGGTGAAGGAGACTTTATCTAAAGATGAGAATGTTTACCTCCGTGGGTTTGGTAGTTTTGTAGTAAAAAAGAGAGCGCAGAAAACTGCACGTAATATCTCTAAGAATACTACAATTATTATTCCGGAACACAACATTCCGGCTTTTAAGCCTGCCAAAACATTCACCATTTCAGTGAAAAAATAATAAACAAGAGTATTAACCTTTTAAATGTTTGAAGCTATGCCTAGCGGAAAAAAAAGAAAGAGACATAAAATGTCAACGCATAAACGTAAAAAAAGACTAAGAAAGAACAGACATAAAAGTAAAAAGTAATTTTGGTCTGAAGGACAGAAATAAAGAACAAACTTGTGACATTTCTAATAGATCGCGGGTTTGTTCTTTGTTTAAGTACCTAAATCTAATTTATTATTAAAAAATTAAAGCGAATAGATTGTGACAAGCGAACTTGTTGTAGACGTACAGCCCAAAGAGGTTTCCATTGCCTTACTCGAAGATAAGAGTCTGGTGGAGCTTCAAAGCGAGGGAAGAAATATTTCTTTCTCCGTGGGCAATATGTATTTGGGGCGGATCAAGAAATTGATGCCCGGCCTGAATGCCTGCTTCGTGGACGTAGGTTACGAGAAAGATGCTTTTCTTCATTATTTGGATCTAGGTCCTCAATTTAACTCATTAGAGAAGTTCGTAAAACAAACTTTAAGTGACAAAAAGAAATTAACGTCTATTACAAAAGCAACCATTCTTCCCGATCTTGAAAAGGACGGTACTGTATCCAATGTACTCAAGGTGGGACAAGAAGTAATGGTGCAAATTGTAAAGGAACCGATCTCGACCAAAGGACCGCGCCTGACTTCCGAAATTTCATTTGCAGGAAGATACTTGGTGCTCATTCCTTTCAACGATAAGGTTTCCGTATCACAAAAGATTAAATCGAGCGAAGAACGCGCCCGTCTCAAACAGTTGTTAATGAGCATAAAGCCAAGAAATATCGGCGTTATTGTTCGTACTGTAGCTGAAGGAAAACGCGTAGCTGAACTCGACGGAGAGCTTAAAGTTCTTTTAAAGCATTGGGAAGAAGCCATCACAAAAGTGCAAAGGGTCACAAAGTACCCGACACTCATTTATGAAGAAACCAGTCGTGCGGTAGGGCTATTACGGGATTTATTCAATCCTTCATTTGAGAATATATATGTCAATAACGAAAGCGTATTCCATGAAATTAAGGATTATGTCACACTCATTGCCCCTGAACGCTCCGGCATTGTAAAATTATACAAAGGCCAGCTCCCCATCTACGACAACTTTGGTATCACCAAGCAAATCAAGTCATCATTCGGTAAAACGATCTCCTACAAAAGTGGCGCCTACCTTATTATTGAACATACGGAAGCTTTGCACGTAGTAGATGTAAATAGTGGAAACCGTACAAAAAATGCCAACGGGCAAGAAGCGAATGCACTTGAAGTCAATTTGGGAGCGGCAGACGAGCTAGCCCGCCAATTGAGATTAAGAGATATGGGTGGTATCATTGTAGTTGACTTCATTGATATGAATGAGGCTGAAAATAGACAAAAGCTTTACGAAAGAATGTGCACCAACATGCAAAAGGATAGAGCGCGACATAATATATTGCCGCTCAGTAAATTCGGATTGATGCAAATTACCCGCCAGCGTGTGCGCCCGGCGATGGATGTCAATACGATGGAAACCTGCCCCACTTGCTTTGGTAAAGGCACTATTAAATCATCGATTCTTTTCACGGACACTCTAGAAAGTAAAATTGACTACCTAGTCAACAAACTGAAGATTAAGAAATTCTCGTTACACATCCATCCGTATATTGCCGCATATATCAATCAAGGATTAGTCTCCTTGAAACGTAAATGGCAAATAAAATACGGATTAGGTTTCAAGATCATTCCAAATCAGAAACTCGCTTTCCTTGAATACGTATTCTACGATTCTAATGGCGAAGAGATTGACATGAAGGAAGAATTTGAAATTAAATAATAAAGAAAAGCAGTGGAAAGAAATAATTTCCACTGCTTTTTTTTTACAACACCTTAAAAACTATCAAAGACTGATTATTCCAATTCCATCTTTTATCATAAATCATCTTCCAACGCCGTACTTTTGGCATAGGCCGTACTTTTGGCTTCAAAGAAATCTGTTTTCACCATATTGGAATTAGAATATTGCATCACCCATTGCATATCCTTCGGTTCTTCCTGATATTCTTCATAGAGCGGAAGGTTCCCTAAACTAGTCCAGCGCAAATTACCCAAATAATGGATATAATCTTCCACCATCTTTTGCGTAAGTCCTTGAATATGGTCACCAATCACATATTGCCCCCAAGCAACCTCCTGCCTTACTCCCTCACGCATCATATCTTCGTAAACCTTCATCCTATCAGGGGTAAAAAGTTCAGGTTCTTCCCTTTTCAATTCCCATATTATATTGTGAAATAACCAAAGGTGCGTATTCTCATCGCGATTAATGTATCGGATTTCCTGTGCAGAACCGGACATTTTTCCATTACGACTCAAATTATAGAAAAACATAAAACCACTATAGAAATAGATACCCTCCAAAATATAGTTTGCAATCAGCGTTTTCACTAAAGAGAATCTATCTTGCTGCTCTTGAAACTCATTGTAACAATTACCGATAAAAGTATTTCTCCGTAATAAGTGTTCATCGGTTTTCCACTGATACAAAATATCGTTACGTTCTTGAGGATTACAAATAGAGTCCAGCATATAACTATAACTCTGACTGTGTACGCACTCCTGAAAAGCCTGAATATGCAGACAAAGATTTACCTCATTAGCTGTGATATATTCACCAATAGAAGGCAAATTATTACTTTGGAGCGAGTCCAGAAATACAAGAAAGCTCAATATCTTATCATAAGCCACTCGCTCTGATTTATCCAGTTTAGAATAATCTTTTGTATCCTGAGTCAGATTAATTTCTTCCGGAATCCAGAAATTATTCATTGCCTGCCTATACCAATCGCTCACCCACGTATAACGCATATTATTAAAATCATTCAGATTCGTCGTATTTCCACCAATCATCTTCCTGGAGCGTATCTCAGTATCGCCAGAAGGATTGAATAACGCATTTCTTTTTAATTGTTTATTTTCCATATCATATATATTTTAGGATGCACAACTTTCACATTCTTCCACTTCCAGCGATCTACTTCGAACGTAATAAAGCGTCTTAACACCACACTCCCAAGCCTGCAGATAAAGGTTCAACAACTGACGCATCGTAAAGTCATTTGTGATATAAAGATTTAAACTTTGTGCCTGGTCAATATGGCGCTGACGTACCCCGGCAGCTCTTATACTCCATTTCTGGTCAAGCAAATAGGCCTCCTTATACAACCAGTAAGTTTTATCGGAAAGTTCCGGAGCTACCCGCGGAAGCATAGCCCCCTTCTTTTCTTCCAAAAAGAAACGTTTCATCACTGGATCCAGCCCCGCAGTCGTACCTGCAATGATCCCCGTGCTGCTAGTGGGTGCAATAGCCAACAGATAAGCATTCCGCATGCCCGTACTTTTGACCTGCTCAGCCAATTGCTTCCATTCGGCAGAGAGATACCCACGTTTATTAAAGTAACCGCCCGTTTGCCAGTCGCTACCCTGAAAGTAAGCATATGCTCCTTTCTCCCTGCCCAAATCAGAACTAGCCTTAACAGCGGCAAAGTTGATCAGCTCAAACACCTTATCCATAAATTGCAAATGCTGCTCACTTTCCCATGCCAATCCCCTGATCGCAAGAGCATGATGATATCCACTGACTCCCAGCCCAATGCTGCGATAACGCTGATTGGTTATTTGTGCAAAAGGCACGGGATAGAAATTCAAATCAATCACATTATCGAGTGCACGTACCACCGTCGCTACTTTTTCCTTCATTTCTTCTTCATCCTCCAAAGGTAAATATCCCAACGAAAGACTGGCTAAATTGCACACAACAAAATCGCCCGGACGCACAGTGTTTACAACGACCATGTCTCCCTCTTCTGTTCGGATTTCAGTAGATACCGTTTCAATGGGTGACATATTCTGGGCAATCTCAGTACAGAGATTGGAACAATAAATCACTCCCTTATGCCCATTCGGATTAAAACGGTTCACCGTATCTCTGTTGAACGTAAAAGGTGTTCCGGTCTCCACAGCCGATTTAAGTACCAACCTTATAATATCTTTGATTGTCATACTTCGCTTAGAAAGACGGGAATCGTGTACACACTCCCAATATTTCTCCTCCCACTCTTCACCACAATAATCTTCCAGGCAGTACCCCTTAATCATCATAATCTCATTCGGGCAAAACAAATACCAATTAAGATTCAAGTCCTTCTTAACCATTTTCCAGAACAAATCAGGATAACATATCGCGGGAAAAATATCATGCGCCTTCATCCGGTCGTCTCCATTATTGGTACGTAATTGAAGAAACTCCGGCAAATCCTTGTGCCATACATCCAGATAAACCGCTACAGCCCCTTGGCGCATACCAAGTTGGTCAACAGCCACAGCCGTATCATTCACCAACTTAATCCAGCGGATAATTCCACCGGCTACTCCCTTAAATCCACGGATATTACCACCTGATGCACGAACTTTGCCAAAATAAAGTCCCATACCGCCCCCAAATTTACTCACCTTTGCAAAATTATCAATGCTTCGGTAAATACCCTCCAAACTATCCGGGACCGTATCAATAAAGCAACTCGAAAGTTGATGATAAGGCTTACGGGCATTTGCAAGGGTAGGTGTAGCCATTGTCACCTCAAGCCGGCTCAGCATATCATAGAACTTCCTGACCCACAACATCCGGTTTCGCTTTTCGAGCATGCCTAAGTGCAAAGCAATGCCAATGAACATCTCCTGCACCGATTCCATAATACAAGAGGAATGCGTACGAATAAGATAACGTTTAACTAATAAAACCAATCCTGGATAATTAAAAAGCTTGTCTCTTTCAGTAGCCATAAATCCGGCTGCTTCTTCTATTTCTTTTGGCGAATAATTTTTTAGGATATAATCGCCATATAAGCCTTGTTCAGTCAGAAAACACAATTTCTCATAAAAGCTATGGACTCCCACCGATGCCTCTACTTCCATAATTTGCCGACTCAGTTGATAATTCAACAATCGTGCGGCAATGAATTCCCAAAGAGGTGTTTCCTCAGTTGTCAGTTCCACCGCAGCTTTTACAAGTGCAGATAACTTATCCGACAAGGACATATCCGGTTTACAAAAGCTGATAAATTTCTCGCCCAAACGAGTTATACTGTAGACCTCTTCTTTAAAATCATGTTGTATTTCCTCCAATATATCAACAGCCGAGTTATCCTCCAGTCGTTCCAGAATAAGGAGGATGCCCTTCCTGCGTTCCGTCCGTTGCCAACGGTAAAGAATATAATTCTTGGCCTCGGAATAGAAGCTACGTTCCATTAAGACTCTTTCCACCTCATCCTGAATCTTCTCCACATTACGATGAGCCACATTTCCGGTAATAAAAGCCTCCACCTTATCCACCATAGGGCACAGGAATTCGTCTGTAACAAGCTTTCCGGTACTAGTAAAACTTTTTCTCATAGCAACAAGAATCTTATTCCGATCATAAGATTCCATCGCCCCATTTCTTTTTATTATTTCCATCTAGGTAATTCGAGTAATACAAACAGGCAAGAGAATACCGTTAAAAGTAACTGGTAAACACATCCCTGACTAATCAGAGCTGAGACTGATTTGCAACCAGAGAACATTCAACTGGCAAACTTCCTGAGTTTGTATGAAATTAGTAAATATTTTCGTACCGTTCCCCTATCCCACGAGTGGAAACAGCCTTTGGCGAATGGCAGGTCTTCTGACTGACTCTCTTTTCAATACCTTCCCGGACTTACAAATATCCAGTGGCAAAAGTTTTATTGAAAAGCTGTAATGAGCTTCACAGCAGCGGGACTGTCCGGGATTTACACCCGATTCCCTTTTCATCCGGAAGATCGACAAATCTATCCGGAACCAATTCGCGACAAAGATAATAGAATTTTGGAATGATAAGATCATCCATCTGTTAATATCCCACAGAACAAAAAAAATAAGCCAAGAGAATAATTAAAAATACTCTTGGCTTATTTTTTATACTCTTACACTATTTCACAGCATAAAGCATTACTTATAGTCTTATAAAAGATAGGACCTTTACTCTTCAGCACACGCCAAACGATAGATTTCAGTCGTATCCTTACTCGACAGCTTCACATAGTTACCTATCCGTTCACCTTTATTGCGATGGAGATTCTCCACCAGACGATCTATATCAGGTTGGGCGATACCCAATTCTTTGAAATTGACCGGCAATCCAATGGATTTAAAGAACGACTTCAGACGGCAAATACCTTCGAGTGCCACTGATTTCTCATCTTCCGAGCTCTGAACACCCCACACCCTGATCGCATATTGCGCTATCCGATGTACATTATGCTCAACCATCCAAGTCATCCAAGCCGGGAAAATCACTGCAAGTCCGGCTCCATGAGTCACCCCATAGATTGCACTCACCTCATGTTCCATAAAGTGCGTAGCCCAATCTTCTTCACGACCTACCCCGCAAGTTCCATTATGAGCCACCATTCCCGACCACATCAAATTGGCACGTGCACCATAATCTTCAGGAGACTCAATGACTTTGGGAGCTTCATTAATAATTGCAAGCAACACCCCTTCACATAAACGATCGCTGATTTCAACATCCGTCGTATTCGTAAAATAACGCTCCATCAGATGAGCCATCATGTCCGCCACACCACAGGCTGTCTGGAAAGCAGGCAAGGTATAAGTCAGTTCCGGATTCATGATAGAAAATACAGGACGCAATAATTCCGGAGCACTAATCCCCAACTTCTGCAACCCATCTACCTTGGTAATCACCGAATTGCCAGAGCCTTCACTACCTGCAGCAGGAATGGTCAGCACCACCGCTACCTTCACTGCGGCCTTAATCTGACCTTTTCCAATGAAGAAATCCCAAAAATCACCCTTGTAAGGCACGCCGGCAGCAATGGCCTTCGCCGTGTCCACCACCGAACCACCGCCTACAGCCAACAACAGATCAGCCTGCTCACGACGACACATCTCAATGCCTTCGTAGACTTTAGTGTCAATAGGATTAGGTTGTACGCCACCCATTTCGCAGAACAACACACCAGCCTCCTGCAAAGCATGTTTCACTCTATCCAACAGACCGCTCCGTACCACAGAGCCACCACCATACACAATCATCACTTTCTGTGCACCATGCTTTTTGCTCAGTGCACCAACCTGCATTTCCGTAGCTTTACCAAATACAAATTCAGTAGGGCTGTAAAAGATAAAATTATTCATATTCACTCTGTTTTTTAACTCAATCAATATAATTACTATAACGATTAAAGAAATTACGGAATACTCCCCACTTCATCAATCCCTTTTCAAAGATAAAAATGCCAAGCAAGGCACATCCTATGCCTAGTAAAACATCTATAAGATAATGATGCCCGGCATATATAGCCGTCCACCAGATACCCACCATAATAACAGCAAACAGCCCGATCAACAGTTTCTTCGAACGATCCATTATGGCATAAGCCAGGGCGATCACCATATAAGCGGCATGTAATGATGGAATCGCTGCAAAGACATTGGCATTACGCCCATAGATGGAATGGAAGACCTGACAGCCCGTCAATGCATCAAAACGTCCCAATCCCCCGACATTTCCCGGCGTGTTAAGTACCGGTTCAAAACCATAGTTCATCACATACCAAGGTGGTGCAGCCGGATGAATATAATACCCCGCAAACCCAATAAGATTTACAAAAAGAAACACCATTGAGAAACGGAGATACATTCTACGATGTCCCCTGAAATAGAGTGATAAACCAAAAAGGATGGGAACGGGTACCCAACAAAGATAAAACAATCCTGCAAAAAAGTCGGCAAAAGCACAATGATGTACAGCAAAAAATTCATTCAGTGTCAGGACAGTTCCATTGGTTGCTATACCAAACAAAGACTTCTCCGCCAAATACAACCCTTTCACATCTATAGGATTCACTTCATAATTAGGGCAAATCCGCATCCAATCGTATGAAATACCAAATAGAATAAAAGGCAATAAGGCAACAGCCAGCTTTCGCGAATATTTACTTATAAAGAAAAGCAATAAAAAAGCACCGGCCATAAGAAAATGCTCGGGACGAAGTCCGATAAACAGACCGGTTAGCAACAAGAAACAAGAAAGAATAACAATAACCAATAGCGACTCTCTTGTCGTAGGAAATTTTTTATTTATCATTTATTATTCAACAATTTATAACAGTGAGACAACCGGGCAAAAGCCGTCAGATTGGCCAACACTGCAATTACAGCCAAAGGAACAATCAAAATCAACATTGGATCAAAGAGTTCACATTCGGCAAATATTCCACAAAACAAGGCTCCCAAGCTGGTCAGAACAACTCTCTCAGGACGCTGCATCAGTCCCACCTTACATTCCAGTCCCAATCCTTCGGCACGGGCACGCACATAGCTCACCATGATCGAACCGATAAGAGCTACAAAAGCAAGGATGGAACCCCAGAGATATCCCTGTAAAATCAAATAATAGAAAAAGCCGAATAAAGTAATCATTTCACTATAACGATCGAGCACCGAGTCATATAAAGCGCCAAAAGCAGATTCCATCTTTCCGAGACGAGCTACACGTCCGTCCATCATATCAAACAATCCGGCAAAAAGAATGACACCTCCACTCCAGCCCAGATACGCCAAGTTACCAGGATCATTTATTCCCCCGTAAACAAGAACACAAGCAGCAACGATATTCAAAACCAATCCGGTAGTTGTAATGAAATTAGGCGTGATACCGATCTTAATCATGCCATGTACCACAGGATTTATAATTTTATAAATGACCTGTTGCAACCAATCTCTATAATTCATTTTCATTCTATTTATTTTCTAAACAATATCTCAAGAATACGTTTTACATTAAGGTTTCTGTAAACAAAGACCCGTTGTAGATAGAAATTCCAAAAGAAGCCGACTAAAAAGGCGACGATGACCTTAGACAGAATAAACACATCTCCAACTAAATGTCCTAACACAACATTCACCCACGACATCCCCGTCAACCATTCTGTCAAACCAAAAGTACCCCATGTATTGAGCAATATACTTCCACCCCACACTACAACGTATTTCATCGCAATATGAGTCTTCTTACACTCTCTGGCATGAAACACCCACCTGTAATTGATGACACAGTTCACCATGCCACCCACAACAGAACCTATAAAGGTAGAATATAAATAGAATATAGCAAAAAGTTTGACTAATAAAATGGTAATCAGAAAGTCAACGATACTGGCAAATTGCGCAGAGAGTTGCGCCTTTAAAAAGGTCCACATCCCTTTACGCCAACCAGCGGAACAATCCTTCTTTTTCAACCCATCAACCATCTCGCTGCAATTAGGATAATAAAGCTGTATACTCCGGCCACTACATCATCCATCATTACACCGACTCCACCAGGAAGTGCTTCCATCTTACGAATGCCAAGCGGTTTAAAAATGTCCAACAAGCGAAATAATACAAAAGCGAGTGATCCATATAAAAGATTCCCGGCAGGTGCTGCCAAGAGAGCTATCCACACCCCAACCATTTCATCAACCACCACTTTCGAGGGATCCTTTCCCCAATACTTTTCCACAGAATCCGTTGCCCGCATACCAATTATGGCAAAAAAGGCTATTAAAGCCACGGTGATCCAAACCAACCATTCAGCAGGGACAAAAACAGAAAAAGCAAACCAGACAAGCGTTGCCAACAAGGCACCGGCCGTGCCCGGAGCAAAAGGAGAAAAGCCCGAACCAAAGCCCGTGGCGATAAAAACGGAAAAGAAAGAAGGTCTTTTCATAAAACAAGAAACATTAAAAAAAATAAAAGTGGCAAAATGGCAAGGTGTCAAAACGCTTTGGCACCTTATCACCTCACCACTTTCATTTATTGCGATTTTTTAGTCTATATAACTCGGAGCTTTCTCACCTACCATGGTACGAATTGTCTCTTTCACAATTCTCCATTGTGTGAAAAGATCGTGCACCGGCTGATGCTCAAAGTCATGCATCGGGCTCTTGCAGAAGAATGACAACCAAGTCTGGATACCACACATTCCGGCACGTAAAGCCAAATCTGAGAACAGAACAAGATCGAGTGCAATAGGAGCAGCCAAGATTGAGTCACGGCAAAGGAAATTTACTTTTATTTCCATAGGGTAGCCCATCCATCCGAAGATGTCAATATTGTCCCATGCTTCCTTATTATCCTTACGAGGAGGATAATAGTTGATTCTTACCTTATGATATACGTTACCGTATAAATCAGGATATTTCTCCGGTTCAAAGATATTATCAATTACAGACAACTTGCTCACCTCTTTAGTTTTGAAGTTATCCGGATCATCCAACACTTCACCGTCACGGTTACCCAATATATTAGTGGAGAACCAGCCGCTTACACCTAACATACGAGTCTTGAACATAGGAGCAAGTACGGTTTTCATTAATGTTTGTCCACTCTTGAAATCCTTACCCGAGATAGGCACATTCACTTTCTTAGAGAATTCCCACATTGCAGGAGTATCAACACACAAGTTAGGAGCACCCATAATGAAAGGAGCACCCTCTGCAAGTGCAGCATATGCATAGCACATACTTGGAGAAATAACATCCGTATTATCCTCTTTCATTGCTTTCTCCAAAGCAGCTAAAGACTTATGTTCGTCAGAGAGAGGAATATAAATTTCAGTACTTGCAGCCCATAATACAGCAACACGTGTACATTTATTGGCAGCCTTAAAATCACGGATATCCTTACGCAACTGCTCTACCATATCCCAACGGGTAGCAGCCTTTTTGATATAGGTTCCGTTCAATCGTTTAGCCCAATTATGATCAAAAGCCGCAGGCATCGGCTTGATGGCTTCAAGCTCATCTTTCACACCTTTCAGGTCTTTCTCCTTTAATACCTCAGCATACATTGCTGCTTCGTATGCATTGTCAGGGAATATATCCCATCCGCCAAATACAATATCATTCAAATCGGCCAAAGGCACCACATCTTTAATCAGCTTTTCGTCGTTGTTTTGCATGCGTATTGTGGCCATTTGAGTAATAGAACCGATAGGTTTGGCCAAACCTTTACGGGCTGCTAAAGTTCCCGTTATCATTGTGGTAGCAACCGCACCACCTACTCCAACCACCAGAACGCCTAAACGACCGTCAGCTGGTTTAATGTTTTCTTTCATTGCCATTGTATCTTTTAAAATTAAAAAATTGCTCAAATTTAGACTATTTTGTCCAAAAGCTATTCGTTTTTTTATCCGTTTTAATATACAGTTAATAAGATTTAAGTTAAAATGTGATATGAAGACTAATCCTTAGTCCTGATTTATCTATATCCGCTAAATTTTTGTAAGTTAAACGCCACACATAATCAAAGCGAAACACCTTGAAAATATTTTCAATTCCAACACCAGCCTCTGTATATGGAGTGCCGTTCATAAAGGCAGTTGTAAGTGGGAAGCGAAACAAACCTTCACTTACATTCGGGTCGTTTTTATCACTCAAATGACCATATAATCCACGGGAAGAGAGCACTGTCCTCCATTTCAGCCTTTTTAGCAAAGGAATTCTATTTAGCAAAAATCCGTTAAGATAGTAAGTTACATCCCATGAAGCATACTCATCATTCATAAATTCCATTGCATTCATCAGCGAGTATGATTCAGGCTGAATGGTATACGACAGGTTGGCATTCGGTATGGCCAATAAAGGGAAAGGGACTTTATTCCATATTTTCCCGGCTTTTAATATCACATCGGTATAGCCAAAAGCTGAAAACCAGAATCGTTTCTGAAAACCCGCTTCAGTATAATTATAGGTATAATCGCCACCAAGAACTCCCTTTGCTGCTACGGTATGCGATAAAGAGAACACCGGGGCATCCAGAGCGACCGGAAAACGATTCCATTGGGTCTGAAAGAATTTTTCATTCGGAGCATAGCGTAACTTCACCTCAAATTCGCTTGTGTTGAAACTCTCTATAGGGGTACTCTGCGCATCTTGTTGCAAGAAAGGAATCAGTACGGAAGATTCATCTTTGCGTAAGCGGCTCGTCAATTGAAAAGAAAAACCGGAATGGTACTCCTGGGTATAGGTCATTTCTACTTTCCGAAGATAACCTATGCGATCATCCTTTTGACGCTTCAGAGTGAGAAAAACGTTATCCTGACTGGTATACAAATAATGCTGCCCGTACTGGTTGACATCCGATGAATAACTGGCCTTCAATGAGTGAATAGGAAATTCATTGGCATATTCCTTCTTCTCATTAAAAGAATATTCCACTTCAGCCATCCCCTTAAAACGATGGTCACGCGTACCGTAGGCCATATACCCCTTACCAAACCAGTGTGGATCGAGCCACGCCGTAGTCATACCGCCAGCGCGTAGCCGGACTCCCTCCAAGGAGTTTCCACTGACCGTGGTATTCATCATGCCGATATAAAATAACGGTTTTTTCTCAGAGGTAGGAATATATCCCGTAAACAGCACTTTCAGAACCTGCTCCGTCCAATAATAAACAGGATAGGAACGAAGCTGGGCCATCATTTTATCCACTGAAACCTCTTTGCGATTTACGTCCACTCCCCTGCTCTGATCCCAGTAGGCTTCAGAGCGATTCATCGCCGCAGACGGTTCCACCACTTTCTCCGGGCGTTTAAATATTCTCAGCGCCTCATCCGAAGAGTCATACACATAATTGCGATAATAAACATCCCGTTTGGCATATAAACCGTCACTCTTTTCGGAGAATTTAAATTCAGTGGTGATATGTTCATCGGAAAGTTGCCGGATACCGTTTTCCGTACGCGTGAAATTCTGTTCAAACATCATGTAATCCACAAAGTTCAAATTGATCTTTTTCGGAAAATTCATAATGGCCCGACGTACAAAATAGGTACTGTCCAAAGTCACGTACAAGTGACCGGTAAATCCGAACGACTCCGAATTAAAAGGAACGAAAGTAAGATCTACACAAGGTTGCCCGGCTACCGTCAACGTATCCATCAGATAATATTTATAGAAAGAAGGCCCCAGCGACGAAAGCGGACTGACAAACTTGTTGGTAAACAAACTGATGTTATTCTGATAAAGATCCACATCGGTCATGGTTACACTGATGGCCTGGTCCATCCCTTGCTGGGAAAGCATCTCATCCACCCCTGCCTGGCGACGGGCATGCACATATTGTTTCTCCGTATGAGGAGACTTACGATAATAATCGGTAGCCAATAGTTCGCGGTTCGAAACGGCCAATATCGGCTTACCGGTGACAGCCGAAGTATCCACATAATTCGTCAGGAACTTAAACTTCCGATACAGCCATTTCTGCTGTTTCACTGAATCAAAATTATTAATCCCGAAAGTCGTTTTCTCATAACGGTCACGTTGCCAAAAGGGCAGCCCATCCGGTGAATAATCATCCCGATGTGCGATCATTTGCCGCACAAACTCCACCGCCGGATTATCTTTCTTACGGTATTTTTGATGTTTCGGCTTTATGATAACTTCATTCAGTGCATATGTAGCCGGCGACAGCACAATAGAAAAGGCAGTGCCCCGTGCTGGACGAATCATTCGGGAATAGTTATTATACCCCACTGCGGAAATAGTCAACATTCCTTCGGTACGGGAAGTCCTGAACGAGAACGCCCCTTTGGCATTTGTCATCCCCCCTTCGGTTGTACCCTTCAAGTAAACGGATATATATGATAACGGTTCATGCGTCAATGAATCTGTAACGATACCGTGAACAATATATTGTGCCATCATGGCAGAACTTATCCAACAAAGTACCACCATGCACCAAAATCTTTTAAAAACAAACTTCATACCTATTATTCTAAGTCGTTACAAGCCCGCAAAATTACAAAAGAAAACCTAGCGGGAGAGTTCCGTTTTGCTTGAATAATGTTCCAAAAGTACATTTGTTCGAAATGTGATTGGTTAAAGTTTGTATCTGAATGACATA
The DNA here is from genome assembly GCA_965140335.1 of uncultured Bacteroides sp. GTDB lineage: Bacteria > Bacteroidota > Bacteroidia > Bacteroidales > Bacteroidaceae > Bacteroides. The sequence goes on along the minus strand of OZ223190.1, from coordinate 339,481 downwards.
AAACGAAACAGAAGAGGCAAACGACAGACAGCTATTTAATTCTATATTAACTTGTTATAAGAAAAACAGCACCTGAAAAGAAAGATAAAAACAAAACTGAAAAATAATTGGATTGAGAGCAAGCGGCAACAGTGCAAAAACAAAGTTCAACCGTGCTGAAATGCAAGCTCTATCCGGTCCAAATAAAGCCTCTATTCTAGTCAAACAGAGCCTCTATTTAGGAGAAAAGAATACGGAAACGAGTAATACCATCTTTATATGTACGCAAAGAGAAGGTGCAATTATGGCGAATAAGTACTTCACGAATAAAAACCAAGCCGATACCCTGCCCGTTGGGTTTAGTCGAGAAAAACGGACTGAACAGTTTGGCTTCCACTTCTTTGGCAATCCCCTCTCCATTATCACTGATCTCAATACATGCCGGTGAAGATGTTTCCACCACAATGATTCCCTGCTTTCCTTGTTTATTCGGATCATTGTCTATACTCTCCGCAGCATTCTTTATTATATTAACCAGCACTTGTTCAAACAATGAAGCATCCATCCGCACACTCCCCACATCAGGATCACAGATTAACTGCAATTTAATGTTACGATCGTTACACATCCCTTCCATAAAGCGCTTACATCCCGAAACCAATTCATTTAGTTTGACGGGCGACAAGGTAGGCTCGGGTATCTTCACCACATCAGCAAAACGGGTGATAAAACGACTCATGGAGTAGCAACGGTCCATACAAACTTGCATCACCTCACTAACATCCTCCATCCCCTCCTCAGCAGATAACGCCTGTCCGGTGGTATCCAACGTGGAAATAATACCAGCCGTAGTATTATTAACTTCATGGGCAATCATCCTGATCACCTTTTCATACGCTTTTTTCTCCGCACGCATCACCTCATCTGTCATTCGCTCTATCAGGTAAAACGGATGATGAAACCCACGATCAATGAAAGAAGAGTGGGTACATTTATAGATATTGGCATCATTCAGCCTCACCACCGTTGTCTGATTCATCGAGATAGCAGCCAATTCCGTAGCCAAAGGCGATTCAACCTGTTCCATCTTCTTCCCTAAAAGATCCTCCAGCCTAAGGCCGAATATTTTCAATGTCATCGGATTCAGCTGTGAGATATCGCCATCCAATGTCGTGATAATCACTCCCATCGGTGAAGCCTGAATAAGCAAATCAAGAAAATGGTTTTGCTCACGCAAGCGCAAGCGTTCATTCTTGAGTTGCTCCATCATACGGTTGAAGACATTAACAATACGGTCCGCCTCATATTGTCCCACCAAACTCAGGCGACTGCTGAAATCCTGTTCGCGCAAAAGTTCCATACCACTACCGATCGTGTTCATCGGCTTCACGATCTTACGGTAAAATACAATGAGGAAAATTAAGATAAAAGCAATGAGTCCCTCCACAAGATACAAGTGCAGAGGAAGTATTCTCCCTGCCAAATAGAGAAGAATTCCCCCCAGCAGAAGAATGAAGAGAACGAGTATAAAGAAGAAAGCCTTTATTCGCAAAGTTATCTATTTTGTGACAGGTACCTTGGTCAACCATTGAAAAAACAGATCAAATCAATATTCATATCCCCGAGAGAACAGCGTAAATGCCATTACTATCCGGGGACAATCAGATAATTGCTTTTCAACGTACCATCCCAACCATTCTACCTGTCTGTTTATATGTTATTAAAATACATAAGCGTCAATAAACTACATATGATCATTGAATCACATCATCGGCATCAAACCATAGCATTGTCTTTAAATGACATCATGATCAGTAAATTACATCATCAGCATTAAATTATAGCATTCTCATTCAATCACATCATCGTCAACAAACAAACATCATGGTCAGTAAACAGACCATTCGTCCGATACTGATACGTGCACAAAGGCAGACTTACTTTTCATTGACAGAAATGTTATACTTCTCCAGCCGACGATAAAGTGCTGCACGACTGATTCCCAGAGCCATTGCTACCTGACTCAGATTCCCCTTATATCGTTCAATCGCCTGCATTATTGTCTGCCGCTCTATCTCATCCAGTGTCATGCCAGCCAATGAAGAAGTGCTCCCAGCCTTCACTGGTTCGTCATGCCTCAGATATTGAGCATCAAAATCAGAGGCCTCCAATGTGGACTTCCCACTGACCAGAATGGTCCGTTCCACTAAATTCTTTAATTCACGGATATTGCCGGGATACGGCAAGCGGGAAAGGAAGTTCAGTGCATCTGCCGAAAACTCGGTCTGTGGCAAATGATTCACTTCCGCCTGTTTGTCGGCAAAGTGGCGTGCAAGCAATGGAATATCCTCGCGGCGCTCGCGCAAAGCCGGCAACTTAACCGTGATCAGATTGATACGATAGAACAGATCTTCACGGAAGGTATGCTCCGATACCATTTTACGCAAATCGGCATTAGTAGCGGAAACCACACGAATATCCGTCTTGCGGGGACGACTGTCGCCCAACACTTCAAAAGTCTGGTCCTGCAACACACGAAGTAACTTCACCTGGCACGACAAATCCAAGTCTCCTATTTCATCTAAAAAGATGGTTCCCTTGTTGGCCATCTCAAAACGCCCTACACGGTCTGCCGTAGCATCGGTGAAAGCACCTTTCTTATGACCAAACATCTCGCTTTCAAACAAACTCTGAGAAATACCTCCCAAGTTCACCTTCACAAAAGGCTGTCCGCCCCGCAGACTATTTATATGCAATGCTTCAGCTATAAGCTCCTTCCCGGTACCGCTTTCCCCCGTAATCAGTACGGAAGCATTGGTACGAGCTATGCGTGCCACCGTATTCAACACCTCCATCAGTCCCTGCGATTTACCAATGATATGGCTACGGTTCAAGGTCTTTTCAGCTTCCTCCTGCACGTCTTTGGTAGGTGCGGAAGTCAACTCCAATGCAGTTTCTATTCGTTGCAATAAAGCCGCATTATTCCACGGTTTCGTGATAAAATCGAACGCTCCGGTCTGCATGCCTTGCACCGCCAACTGGATACTCCCCCATGCCGTCATAAGGATGACAGGTACCTCGGGACGAAAAATCTTCACCTGCTTCAATAAGGTCAGCCCCTCTTCCCCCGACGTGGAAAGTGTAAAATTCATATCCATCAGGATTAGTGCAGGGGCTTCCACACGAACCACCTCCATTGCCTCGCGGGGACCCGGAACAGTCTGGACCTGATACCCTGCACGCTTCAGCATAAAGTTCAGCGAAGAACGTACCGCACTATCATCATCAATTATCAGTATCATAAACATTTAGGAGTTTAGGTAGACAAAAATAGAGAAATCATCAGAAAACACGCAACAATGCGCTGCCTATTTTACTAAAAAACAATATAATTGCAATTCATCACGCTGCAAACCATCTATATCACACCACTCTTTCAAAAACAAAATAAATAAAAGTCCGCTACATCAATAAAGTTCACTGAAAGAATTCATTTGCACAAAATGAACCTAAAAGCTTGTCTCGCATAAGGCAACGACATTTCTTGTGGCATTAGCAAGACAATAATGCCTATAGAAAGCGACCGCCACATCAATGGTCCTCTCTTATGAAAGCCCACCAACATAATATTTGCATATTACATATTAAGCCATTTACTATCATAGACTTAAAACCACTAATTATCAATTCATTGCATTTATTCCGTACCCCAATAATAGGGATTTGAATGAAATTAGTGCCGGACAATATCATCAAAATCAGCCTCCAGCTCACAGTTATGCTGAAAATCCCAAAGCGTCAGACTGCGGAGCTGATAGAAGTAATACCAATAAGAATACAACTCAGAGATATGTTTCTGCCGGGCTTCATCTTTTGATTTCTGAGCATCATTCAAATCAAGTGTGCTGATTTTACCAATCATGAATGTCTCTACACTTGTCTTATAACGCTTCTCAGCAATGCCATCGGCCTCAGTAGCAATATTCAGCTGCTGTGCCTGATTATTAAAGTTAGCCACCAGCAAGAAGATATCCTGATTAAAATTCATTTGCTCCTGACGGATTTTAGACAATACGACGTCCCGGTTGCTCTTAGCCACACGCACCTGTCCCCGCCGTTTACCCCAATCAAGGAGCGGAATTGAGACTCCGACTTTCACAATCTGATTGTCCATCAGATTCTGATAGGCAGATGAAAACTTATTATTCTGTCCCGTATACCCCACGCTCGCAAAAAGATCTATACTGCGGAGATTGCCGCGTGCCGTCGCCACTTTGTAGTCAGCTTCCAACTGTCTGCGCCGGATATTCTGGGCGAAAGAATTCCGTGCCAGTGCCTTGCTCAACACATCTGCATAATACATCTTAATATCAGGTGCAGCAGTTGGCAATACCGGATTCAGGCTCTCTTTCTCTGACAAGCCCAAGAAAGAGCGCAATTGAAACATCTTAGCATTCAAGGTACTTTCCGCCTCTGTCACATCAGCTTCTCCCTGCAAAGCATTCAACTTAAGTTGCAACAGATCATTCTCCGAGATCTGCCCCATCTTTCGTTTAGCCTTAGCCACTTCATATAATCGGTCGGCATTCTTCTTATTCTGTTGCATGGTCGCCAGATTATCCTTTGCCATAAGCAACTGGAAAAAGTAAGTGATTGCATTCATTGTGACTTCCTCGGTAGCCGTAATAAACGCAGCTTTGGCTTCTTCATACTTCACCGGTTCAATACGTCGATTCCATTTCAGCGTATTCACCCCGAAGACCGGCTGAGTCAGTTCCAGTGTAACTGGTACGGACATGAATTGTTTGGAACCACCCGAACCGAGTTCTTTAATATAATCCAACGAAGAACTCAATGATAATTTACCACCGGTAAGCCATAGATTCTGGTCAACCGATAGAGCACCGGACATGCTAAAGGTATTGTTACGGACAAAAGAATATGATCCGTCCGAATTTTGATAAGCACTGTATGATTTATTATAGTTGGGTAAGGTACCCGTAAAATTCACCTCGGGCAACAAATCAGCCTTGAAAGTGCGATACTCCCAATAGGCCGTTTTCAGCTCGTTCAGCGCCACCGCCGCATCTACCGACTGCGTCCGCGCTAATGCAATGACCTCCGGCAAGGTCAGCGTACGTTCACTGACTACCGTATCATTTTGCGTGAAGGCAACAAGTGGCAATAATAAGCCTGCAATGAGTAATAAGTTTCTTTTCATATTTATCTTTAATTAGCATAAATAGAAAAGCAAAGAACATGCCATACGTGCCAACAGGCTCAGAGGCACGTAAAGTGTTCATTTCCGAACACTCTGCATGTCCAATAGCGAACGAAAAGCCCTACAGCACGCCCTTACTGCTAGGCAATTCAAAATGATAGATATCCCGCTTGACCGCCATTTTCAATGCCCGGGCCAAGGCTTTAAAGATACCTTCTATCTTATGATGTTCATTCTGACCCTCAGCTTTAATGTTCAAATTCATCTTGGCTGCATCACTAAACGATTTGAAGAAGTGCAAAAACATCTCCGTAGGCATCTCACCGATCTTCTCCCGCTTGAACTCAGCATCCCACACCAACCAGGAACGTCCACCGAAGTCAAGACAGACCTGACACAAGCAATCGTCCATTGGAAGACAATAGCCATAACGTTCAATGCCACGCTTATTACCCAATGCCTGATAAACACATTCCCCTAATGCAATGGCCGTATCTTCTATAGTATGATGTTCATCCACCTCAAGATCGCCTTTCACATGAATAGTCAGATCCAGTCCGCCATGCTTGCCGATCTGTTCGAGCATATGGTCGAAGAAGCCCAATCCGGTATGAATATCGCAATTTCCGTTACCATCAAGATTCAATGCCACATAAATATCCGTTTCTTTTGTCGTTCGCCTTACTTCCGCTTTACGCTCACCGGCAAAAAGAAATTCGGCAATCTTATCCCAATCGTCCGTTGCCAATACACAGACCTCCTGCAAACTCTTCTTTTCGGTAGTCGACGCACCTTCTTGCTGAGTCGCGGAATCACCCGGCTTTGGAGCAACAGCAGAGCCTTGTTGCCGATCAGCATCAGTTCTCTGAGACATTGCAGTTCCCGCTCCTTGAGGCGTTACAACTTCCGTCTTCTGAGATGTTGCGGCTTTCATTCCTTGAAACATTACTGCCCCCGACTCTTGAGGCATCGTAGCTTTCGTATCCTGAGACATTACTGCCCCTATTCCCCAAGGCATTACCGTTTCCGCCCCCTGAAGCATTGCAGCATCCATTGCTTTAGGCATTACGCTTTCTGCTTGCTGAGATATTGCACTTCCCGTTCCCTGAGGCATTATAGTCCCCGTTTCTTGAGGTGTTGCAGCTTCTGTTCCCTGAGCAATTGTCGCTTCTATTTCTTGTAAGGCACTGTCATTTTGTTGAAGAACAGAAATATCCGGCTGAAGCAGAATAGCTTTACAACCCAAGTTTCTTGCCAGCTCCACATCCGTAGCGCGATCGCCGATCACAAAGCTAGCAGCCAAATCATAATCCGGACTATTCAAATATTTAGTCAGCATTCCCGTACGCGGTTTACGGGTCGGAGCATTGTCTTCAGGCATACTCCGGTCAATGCAGATATCATCAAAAGTAATGCCTTCACCTTCCAGCGTTTTCATCATTAAATTATGCGCCGGCCAGAAAGTATCCTCGGGAAAAGAAGTCGTACCCAGTCCGTCCTGATTGGTCACCATCACAAACTCAAAGTCGAGCTTGCTACGAATAAAGCCCAAATTACGCATTACCTTAGGATAGAACTCCAGCTTCTCCAATGCATCCAACTGATAATCCACAGGCGGCTCCTTCACCAACGTGCCGTCGCGATCTATAAATAATACTTTCTTTTTCATAAACTAAAATTCTATTCTTTTTCAACACCGATTTCTTTTCTCACTCAATGCCGCGAAGAAACAGGATACTGTTCAAGGGCCTCTATCAACTTTTCATTCTCCAGCCGCGTACCTACGGTCACACGCAAACAATTACCACAAAGCGAGATCTTATTACGATTACGGACAATGATGCCCTTGCTCACCAGATACTCATAAATATCAGCGGCATCCGTCACACGAGCCAGAAAGAAATTAGCGTTGGACGGAAAAACCCGTACCGTGCAGGCAAGCTTAAAGAAGTTTTTCATCAAATCCGTACGTTCCGCCTTCAATGTTTTTACCCAACGTTCTATCTCATAATATCTATGAAGCATCTGTATGGCCTGTTTCTGCGTCAACAGATTCACATTATAGGGATATTTAATCTTACTCAGTATACCAATGATATCCACCGAAGCGAATGCCATACCAAGGCGGATGGCTGCACAACCCCAGGCCTTCGAGAAAGTCTGGAAAACAACAAGATTAGGAAAATGGTCCAACTCCTCAAGAAAAGAAGGAACATCCGAGAAATCATTATAAGCCTCATCCAGAATAACCAATCCGTCAAAAGTCGTCAACAACTTTACAATTTCCATATGGTCCAAATCATTCCCCGTAGGATTATTGGGGGAACAAAGAAAAATGAGCTTCGTATTTGCATCGGCAGCCTCCAACAGTTTATCGGCTGAAAACTGAAAATTATCATCCAACAACACTTTTCTATATTCCACGTTGTTCACATCTGCACAAACCTGATACATCCCGTAGGTAGGATCAATAGCCACCACATTGTCTCTACCCGGTTCGCAAAACGCACGATAGACCAAGTCAATAGCCTCATCACTACCGTTACCCAAAAAGATATGCTCAGGCGCCACCTTCTTTACTTTCGACAAAGCCTTCTTCAGTTCCCACTGCATCGGATCCGGATAGCGATTATGCGGCATATTAAAAGGGTTCTCGTTGGCATCGAGAAATACAGAGGCCGTTGCTCCCTTATATTCGTCACGTGCCGAAGAATAAGGCTTCAAGTTCCATATATTCGGACGGGTCAGTTCCTGCAAAGTTTTCATATCATCAATAATCTTAAAACTGTTATTATCTATATCTAACTAAAGTATCAAATAGCATCCCGCTCTACAAGATCATTTCCGCTTAAAACGAAATAAACCGGAGTTCAGACGGGAGCTTATAGCGCTTTCAAACGAACGGTGACTGCATTTTTATGCGCATCCAAATGTTCATTGGCTGCCATCACCTCAATAGCCGGACCAATGGTATTGATGCCTTCCCGATTGATCTCCTGAAAGGTGATTTTACGGATAAAGCTGTCAAGGCTTACTCCGCTATAGGCCTTGGCATAACCGTTGGTCGGTAAAGTATGATTGGTACCCGATGCATAATCTCCCGCACTTTCGGGAGAGTAAGCTCCCAAAAAGACAGAACCGGCATTGACTACCTGTGCAGCAACATCCATATAGTTCTGTGTTTCTACGATAAGATGTTCCGGCGCATACTCATTGGTCAGTTCAATGGCTTCTCCCATATCTTTCACTACAATGAGCTTGCTGTTGGCCAGAGACTTCGCTGCTATTTCCTTACGGGGCAAAATAGCCAACTGGCGTTCCACCTCTTCTTTAACAGCCTGTTGCAAACTCTCCGAAGTAGTGATCAGTATGGCCTGACTATCCACTCCGTGTTCCGCCTGACTTAATAAGTCTGCAGCAACAAAAACGGGATTCGCCGTACTGTCCGCCAAAACTTCCACTTCGGATGGACCTGCCGGCATGTCAATAGCCACATCGCGCAAACTAACCAATTGTTTGGCTGCCGTCACATATTGATTGCCCGGACCAAATATCTTATACACCTTAGGTACGCTTTCCGTTCCGTAAGCCATTGCTGCAATGGCCTGCACCCCGCCGGCTTTAAATATCCGTTTTACTCCGGCAACTTTAGCTGCAAACAACACCGCCGGATGTACTTTTCCATTCCGCGCAGGCGGAGTGCAAAGCACCACGTCCTTACAGCCGGCGATCTTTGCGGGCACAGCCAACATCAGTACGGTAGAGAACAACGGTGCCGTTCCACCGGGAATATACAGCCCCACTTTCTCTATGCCAACAGCTTTCTGCCAGCAGGTTACTCCGGGTACGGTCTCCACCTTATGGCTTTCAAAACGTTGGGCGCGGTGAAAAGTTTCTATGTTTTGCTTAGCCAGTCGGATAGCAGCTTTCAACTCTTCTTCTATCAGCCCGTCGGCTTCGGCCAACTCTTCTTCCGTCACAACCAAAGAAGAAAGAGCAACCTTATCAAACTTCTCTTCCATCTCCAACACCGCACGGTCACCTTCCGCTTTTACCCGGTCGATGATGCCCCTCACCGTATCGAACAAGCTTTCCGTATTCATCACCGGACGCTTCAATAATTCAGCCCATTCCGCCTGATTCGGATAATTAATTAAGATCATATCTTTATATACTATGCTTTATCTACTATTTCTCAATGCTCAAATTTTACCTCTACGACCAAACCCGCGTTGCTCTACGAGGAACCGCCCTTTGCTCTACGAGGAACCATGCGTTGCTCTACGAGGAAAAAAGTGTTGCCCGTAGAAGAAAGTACAGTCACGCTACGAGAGAGTTCAGCTTATAGAATCATCTTCTCAATAGGCAATACCAGAATACCTTCGGCCCCGAGTGATTTTAACTTACCGATTATCTCCCAGAAGCGCTTTTCATCCAATACCGTATGAACAGAGCACCATCCCTCCTGAGCCAATGGCATCACCGTCGGGCTCTTCATGCCCGGAAGTACCGCAATAATCTCTTCCAAATGATCTTTCGGCGCATTCATCAAGACGTATTTCTTATCTTCAGCAGCCTTTACAGCATTAATACGGAACAAAAGCTCTTCCAAAACCTCGCGCTTCTCCGGATCCATTTTTTTATAGCCTATCAGTAAGGCTTCGGACTTCATCACCACTTCCACTTCCTTCAACCGGTTGCTCACCAAGGTCGATCCCGAACTAACAATATCGAAAATGGCATCCGCCAAGCCAATACCCGGTGAAACTTCCACCGAACCGGTAATGACGTGTATTTCGGCATTCACTCCCTGTTTCTTCAAATAATCAGAAAGGATGCCCGGATAAGAAGTTGCAATTTTCTTCCCTTCAAACCATTTCACACCGGGATATTCCATATCTTTCGGCATGGCCAGTGACAGACGGCATTTGCTGAATCCCAACCGTTGTATAATCTCCGCGTTCTCTTTACGCTCCGCAAATTCATTCTCTCCAACAATACCCAAGTCAGCAACGCCCGTAGCCACGGTTTGCGGTATATCATCGTCCCTTAAAAACAAAACTTCCACAGGGAAGTTGGATGATTTCACCAACAGTGTACGCTTCATTGCGTTTAACTTGATATCCGACTCTTCCAGAAGTGCCATGGTCTCCTCATATAGACGACCTTTTGCTTGTACTGCAATTCTTAACATAATTCTATCTTACTATTATTTATAATTTCATTTCAAACATGATTCAGTGCTCAATAATTCTCCTCTTATGAAAACCCGTTAACAACATATCAGGCAAATTGAATGTTAACCTAATCACAAGCAAACGTATAACAACAAAAAACGAGGCTCACCGCAATTCGGCAAGCCTCGTCATTTATGTCGCTTCGTTATTCACACACAACCATACGCCTACCGATTATTCGCCAGGATAATGATGATGGTGATGTGCAACGATATTCTTCATACTCTTTTCACTCGTTTATGCGACAAAAATAAACTTTCCATTTCAAACAGCCAAAGATTTATCACAAAAACTTTGGTTTTTCTTTCAAATTCAATTTTCTTATTCAATCAATCAAATTAGTGGAAGTACTTCTTCCGACTCCACATCACAATGATGAAAAGCCAGTTCTTCCGCAGATTTCTCACGCGAAAATGTGAAGTAGGTACAAACCGCTTCGGTGCACAATTCATTCTTTTCGTTATAAATTCGTGCTTCAAGTGTCACGACATTCCGCCGTTGCTCACGCATGGAGGCCCGCAACATAATATGGGAATCATTAGTAGAAACAGGCTTGCGGAAACGTGTCTCCATCTTCGACGTCACCCCGGCGGTCTGCAACTTGCGAAGCACCACCCATGCGCAGATTTCATCCAGCAAAACCGACTGTATGCCACCGTGCAGCGTATTGAACCATCCCTGAAACTCAGGACGTGGCTTCCAAATGCTCACAATTTCACCTCCATCTTCGTAAAACTCCATTTTAACACCAAACGTGTTATGCGGAGAGCATCCGAAACAGTTATACCCTTCTACTTCCTTCCACGGATTAATGATTTTCTTCATCTTGCTTTTATTTTAATCTCTTAGTCATTATAATAAGTATATTCACGCTCTTCGTATAGCACGGGAACATCACCTACATATTTAATTCCCAATTGTCCGTCAAGTTATTCCAATAGTTTTTCTTAATATTGCCACAAATATAATAATGTTTTTTTTATGTTTTCTTCCTTCAACGGTGTAAGTTTTCTGTTCTTCTGCATTCTTTTCGCTCTCTACACTGACTGAATTCAAGTTTTAAATGCCACATTTCAGGCTAAATGAGTTCCATAGAACAGCTCTTTCATTGCTATTTCCACTCGCCCGAAGAGGGAGAAGAGGGCGAGGTATTCTTTATCGAAAACATCACTCACCTAAAGGTGTGGTTGTCTGTTTTATTTTTCTATATTGACCAGGCGTTACCCCTTTGTTATTTCTGAAAAACTTCACCAAATGACTTTCATCTGAAAATCCTAATTCAAAGGCTATCTCATTTATTCTCATTTCACTATGTATCAATCTGATTTCTATTAACCTTATTTTGTAGCTATTGATGTATTCTTGCAAATTTTGCCCTGTATGTTTCTTAAAATATTTGCCGAGATAGAATTCAGAGAAAGCAAATTTCTCCGCTATTGCAGAAGCTTTTATTTTTTGGGGTTCATGTATGTGGTTCTGAATATGACGAATAATGGCTATTATCCTTCCTTGACTATCCGCGCGAATATTATCAGGCATACAGCGACTGATATTGCGCGCTACAATAATGATCAATGTACTTACTAATTGTATAATCAGTTCATTATGAAATAAATCACAGGAAGATAACTCATTTGTTATTGTTTCAGCCAGGGAGCGGACAAGTATTTTATCGGCTTTATTGCGCAAAAGACACCCTGATTTATGATTCGCATTTTCAAGTATAAATTCTAAACGCTTTAGTTGAGAAGTGGAAATAATTTCAGAATTAATATAAACGTCATTAAATCGGATAAAAAGAAATTCGGTGATAGTATGTATATCAAAATAATAATTATCATCAGGAGTGATCAGAAACATTTGTCCCGACTGATACTCAAAAGTTTCATTATTGAGAATTTGAATTCCGGTTCCGGAAATAATATAGGCAAGTTCAAAAAATGAGCGTTTATACTCATCTTTAGGATATTTGTCCATTTTTTTATAGTCAACTTCAAAAGCCTGATCCATATTCTTTTTCTTCATAAGCACAAAAGTACTGCAAAAGAACTAAATTGTACAATTAATAAAAGAATTAAATGAGATATCTTTGCACTAAATTTAATTGCTTAAAAAAATGGATAATAGAATTACATCACTTTTTGGGGTAAAGTATCCGATAATTTCGGGAGGTATGATATGGTGCAGTGGCTGGGAACTTGCATCAGCAGTTAGTAATGCAGGGGGCCTGGGACTTATTGGGTCGGGCTCTATGACCCCTGAAGTGCTACGGGAACATATTCAAAAGTGTAAAAAAGCTACGGATAAGCCCTTTGGAGTAAATGTACCGTTAATTTTTCGTTTCGCAGAAGAGATGATGGAAATTATCATGCAGGAAAAAGTACCGGTTGTTTTTACGTCTGCGGGGAATCCGAAAACATGGACAAAGAGATTGCAGGAAAATGGGACTAAGGTTGCTCATGTTGTCTCAAGCACAAAGTTCGCGATTAAATGTGAGGAAGCGGGGGTAGATGCTATTGTTGCAGAGGGCTTCGAAGCTGGAGGTCATAACGGACGTGAAGAAACAACCACAATGGTATTAATTCCGCAAGTTCGCAAGGCCGTATCAACACCGATTATTGCCGCTGGCGGTATTGCTAGTGGAGAAGGGATGTTAGCTGCATTTGCATTGGGAGCAGAAGGGATACAGATGGGCACAAGGTTCGCTTTATCACAGGAGAGTTCAGCAAATGAATCTTTTAAAAATGTTTGCATTAACTTAAATGAAGGAGATACGATGCTTGCATTAAAAAAGGTAGTTCCTACCCGACTTATCAAAAATGATTTTTATCAGAAAGTAGAAGAGGCAGAAGTTCGTGGAGCGCAAGCAGAAGAAATCAAAGAAATTGTAGGTCATGGACGAGCTAAGAAAGGGATCTTTGAAGGAGACTTATCTAATGGAGAGCTTGAAATAGGTCAAATAAGCTCAATGATTAAAAGTATCCCTACAGTAAAATGCATAATCGAAGAAATAATAGAATCGTACAATACAAAAAGACTCTCAATTCCTGCTCTCTAATAATTCGTATAGCATATAATAACGGGAATAGATTCTGCCAGAAGAGAGAGATTGTCACAAATCTCTCTTTGGCATTATGATTCGTCTAAAATAAAAAGATTACCACGACTAATGTAGACTTTGGTAATCTTTCAGTTTTCAAGAGGATATGCCAATTCTGACATATCCTCTTTTGTAGGTTTAAACTCCATTTACCTTAAATATTCAAGAATATATTTTTCAATTGCACTCGGCTTTGTTATTGGGCTAAATCGCTTAATTGAGTCGCCATTTCTTGCTACTAAAAATTTAGTAAAGTTCCATTTTACCTTTTTGCCAAAGAGTCCTTTAGTTTGTTCCTTCAAATAATCGAACAATGGAATCGTATCCGGCCCATTTACTTTTACTTTCTTCATTAATGGAAAAGAAACACCATATGTTAAAGAACAGAAAGAAGCAATTTCTTCATCATTCCCCGGTTCTTGATTAGCAAATTGATCACAAGGGAAACCGATTACAACTAATCCGCTATCCTTATATTTTTCATACAATTCCTCAAGTCCTTTGTACTGAGGGGTAAATCCACATTTACTTGCTGTGTTTACAATAAGTAAGACTTTTCCTTTAAATTGAGAAAAATCTACTGGATTTCCAGCATTGTCTTCAACGGTAAAATCGTATATACTCATAGTTTGTATTTTATCTTTTAAACACTTGAAAAAAAGAAAAAGTTCAAAGAATAGAATACTAAATCTAGCAAACCGCTGGCGAAATTAATTTAGTAAAAGCAATGAAAACAACAAGGGCTGCCTTCATAAGCAGCCCTCGTTATTTATCTGAAAAAGAATCCTTCAACAGTGTTTCAGCTATTCTTCTCGTAGCCTCTCACACAGAATCAGTTTCCTTTTTTATAATTATCAAGTCCCGTTTGCAGAAATTCCACATACTTGGGAATATCCTCATTGTACGAATAGGATTTGTTGAGCGGCATCCCGTTATTGTTTACCAATACATAGAATGGTTGGGCATTGGCACCAAACTTAACACGCTGTAAGTAGCTCCACTTATCACCAACTGTACGCAACGTCCGCTCCCGACCGTTCTCAACAACCTTTACAGGAGAAGGAAGCGAAGTCTTGTTATCTACATAAAGCGAAATAAGCACATAATCATTATTGATAATATCACTTACTTTGGAATCGGTCCAGACAGCTAGCTCCATCTTACGACAGTTCACACAGCCAAATCCGGTAAAGTCGAGCATCACTGGTTTGCCATGCTGACGGGCATACTCCATACCCAGATCATAATCGTCGAACTTGGCATGAATCTCATTCTTATACAGATTGAAATCCTGTGTATTCATGGGAGGTGAAAAGGCACTGACTGCCTTCAACGGAGCTCCCCACAAACCGGGAACCATATAGAGGGCAAAGGCTAGTGAGAACAAGGCCATAAAGAAACGGACCACACCGACTTTTGTCTCATCATCATCGTGATGGAACTTGATTTTACCCAACAGGTAGAATCCCAGTAAGGCAAAGATGACAATCCACAAGGCTAGGAATGTTTCACGATCAAGAATATGCCACCCATAGGCTAAATCGGCTACTGACAGGAACTTCAAAGCAAAAGCCAGTTCCAGGAAACCTAGCGTTACCTTGATCACATTCATCCATCCGCCCGATTTCGGCATGGACTTGAGCCATGAGGGAAACAAGGCAAATAGGGTGAAAGGCAGAGCCAAGGCAATGGCAAAGCCCAGCATTCCGATAGCCGGAGCGACCACACTACCCGTAGTGGAAACCTGAACTAACAGGAATCCTATAATCGGACCGGTGCATGAGAATGACACCAGCGAAAGCGTAAAGGCCATAAGGAAAATGCTCAGCAAACCGGTCGTGCTTTCCGCTTTAGTATCAACGGCATTGCTCCATTTTGAAGGTAATGTCAGTTCGAACGCTCCGAAGAAGGAAGCGGCAAAGACAACAAGCAACGCACAGAAGAGGATATTGAACACGGCGTTTGTAGAGAGGGCATTCAATGCACTTGCTCCGAAGATAGCCGTAATGGCCAAGCCCAACGTAACGTAAATCACAACGATAGAAGCACCGTAAGTCCACGCATCACGGATACCCTTTTTCTTATCTTTCGACCGTTTCAGGAAAAAGCTGACCGTCATCGGGATGATTGGCCATACGCAAGGAGTGAACAAAGCCAGCAGGCCTCCTAAGAAACCGGTGATAAAGATGTAAAGCCAAGACATATCCTTCTGTGAAGTTGTCTCGCCATAAGCATGCAACTCGTTAATAACAGGTTTCCAGAGCTCAGCACCGGACGGAACCTGAATAGAAGTCGAGCCATTGGCACCACCAATTGAAGCTGCTGAATCCGCCTGCTCCGCAAGCTCTCTGGCAGCATCAACTATGCCTGACAAAGCAGAACTAGACTGATCATTGCCGCTAACCGCACCGCCATTAGCTTCACCGGCAACCTTTCCGACACCACCACCGATTGAAGCTTTTTCACTAGTAGCCTTTTCGGAACCGCCAGAGACTGAAGCCTCTTTACCGGCACTCGTACTAGTAGCAGCCTGCCCCTTAGTTGGAGTAGCCGATTGACCGGCAACTGCTCCCGCTTTGCCCGAATATTTAAACGGCACTTGGGTCGGTGGCAGACAATTTTCATCATTGCAAGCTCCATATTCCAAATACCCATCCAGTTGATAAGCACCGCCCGTCAGTTTCACCTTTTGGACAAATTGTGCCGTATGCACAAAATAACGAACCTTCATCTCGAAGAGTTTGTCATAAGAAGCAATTTCCTTACCTAGAGGTTTTAACTGACCGTCCAATTTAGCACCTGCAATCTTGTCGATATTAAACGTTGCAGATATCGGTCCACCATCACCAAGATTAGTGGAATAAACATGCCAACCGTTATCTATTGTAGCGGTAAAAAAGATTTCAGCCTCGTTCCCGCCAAGCGTTTTAAATTCGGTTTTGAACTTCACAGGCTCTTGTATCTGTGCATGAAGCATCACAGCGAACAGCAGCAGACAAAGGGTCAAAAGTTTTTTCATATCACTTAATTTCATTATTGATTTCAAAATTCATAATCCACGCAAGCGCGGCTCTCCTTCACTTCAGCCAGCAACTTGCCTGCCGCTATATGAGCCGGATGAACGGCATAAGCTTTCACGTCTTCCAACGAATCAAACTCGCTATAGAGCGCAATACTCCAAGTTTCTGCCGGATTAACATTCAGTCCCACTTCCATTTTACGAATAAAAGGGATTGTAGCAGGAAGAGCCTCAATAGCCTTCTTGAAATTATTCATTGCAGCCAGCTTCATTTCAGCCGATACCTCATCTTTCAATTTGAACAACACAATGTGCTTTACCATAACTTTGCTATTTAAATGATTTATGTCTATATTTGTCAGCCGAAACGGGCTCTATTTATAAATGCAAAAATACTCGTTTTGTTTTTAATTTACTCTTAAACGGATGTTAATAATAGGAATTGCAGGTGGCACCGGATCGGGAAAGACCACCGTCGTACGTAAAATAGTTGAAAGCCTGCCTGCAGGTGAAGTCGTGCTGTTGCCCCAGGATTCATACTATAAGGACAGCAGTCATGTACCGGTGGAGGAACGACAGAATATCAATTTCGACCATCCGGACGCTTTTGAGTGGTCGCTCCTTTCGCAACACGTATCCATGTTGCGCGACGGTAAAAGTGTTGAGCAGCCCACCTACTCCTATCTGACCTGCACCCGCCAGCCCGAAACCATTCACATCGAGCCGCGGGAAGTCATTATCATCGAAGGAATTTTGGCTTTATGTGACAAAAAACTCCGTAACATGATGGACCTGAAGATATTTGTGGATGCCGATCCCGACGAACGATTGATCCGCGTCATACAACGTGATGTGGTGGAACGGGGACGTACTGCGCAAGCGGTTATGGAACGCTATACCCGTGTACTAAAACCGATGCACCAACAGTTCATCGAGCCCTGCAAGCGCTATGCCGACCTGATCGTACCCGAAGGCGGGAATAATCAGGTTGCCATTGATATTTTGACGATGTATATCAAAAAACATCTTCACTAAAAGTCAATAACACCTTCAACTATAAGCCAATGAAAGCAACCGCACAACTCTTACTGATTGCTTCCTTGTGTCTTTCCGTCTTCATGGGATGCCGCAACAACCGGCAAAAGACGGAAGGCGTAGTAGCGCACGACGTACAGCAGATAAAAGATAGTGGGGAATTGGTGGTACTAACCCTTTACAGCTCAACTTCTTATTTTATTTACCGTGGTCAGGACATGGGTTTTCAATACGAATTGAGCGAACAGTTTGCCAAAAGCCTGGGAGTGAAACTGCGTGTCAAGGTGGGTAAAAACATACATGAACTCATCCAAATGTTGCAGGAAGGCAAAGGTGATCTTATCGCCTACAACCTGCCCAGTACCAAAAAGAGGAAAGACAGTCTGCTTTATTGTGGTGAAGAAGTGATTACCCACCAGGTGATTGTACAACGCAGTTATGGCAAGACCAAACCAGTAAAGGATGTCACACAATTAATCGGAAAAGACGTCTATGCAAAAGCCGGTAAATATTATGACCGTCTGGTAAACCTGAACAAAGAACTTGGCGGAGGCATACGCATTCATAAAGTAGCCAACGACAGTGTTTCCGTAGAAGACCTGATCACTCAGGTTTCCCAAGGTAAAATTGACTATACCGTTGCCGACAACGACATAGCCAAACTCAACACCACCTATTATCCCAACCTCAATATCGGTTTAAACATCAGCTTCGACCAACGTGCCTCATGGGCCGTCCGCCTCGACTGTCCCGAGCTAGCCAAAGCCGTTACCGAATGGAGCAAAAAGAACATGACTTCTCCCGCCTATACCGCCAGTATGAAGCGGTATTTCGAAATTAGCAAAGCCATTCCCCACTCCCCCATCCTATCACTGCGTGAAGGCAAGATCTCCCATTTCGACAAACTGTTTAAGAAGTACGCAAAGACAATTCACTGGGATTGGCGCTTGTTAGCCTCATTGGCCTATACCGAATCTAATTTCGACACTACAGCCGTATCATGGGCAGGAGCCAAAGGATTAATGCAACTGATGCCTGGCACCGCTCATGCTATGGGCATACCACCCGGCAGGGAGCAATCTCCCGAACAAAGTATAAAAGCCGCCGTAAAGTACATCAACATTACCAATAAAAGTTTTGCTGATGTCCCCCCCGAAGAGCGTCTTAAATTTATATTGGCGGCTTACAACTCGGGGCTCGGACACATTCAGGATGCAAGAGCACTTGCCGCAAAATATGGTAAAAATCAGTATATTTGGAAAGATAATGTAGAGAAATTCATTCTCTTGAAAAGTCACGAAGAATACTTCACCGATCCGGTCTGTAAAAACGGCTACTTCCGTGGCATTGAGACTTACAACTTTGTCCGGGATATCATGGCACGATACAATGTCTACAAAAAGAAAATCAAGAAATAGATTTCCAGCCTAACTCTTATTTCATTGCTCATTAACAATCCTGCTATTCACAAACGATCTATTCTAAAAACATCAGTCTGATTTAGAAAGACAGAGCCTCCCATTTCTTTACTCAAAATAAAGGCTGCATTATTCAAAAAGAAAGCTGCATTTGCTCAAGATAAAAGCTATATTTGCTCAAGATAAAGGCTGAATTTACTCAAAATAAAGGCTGAATTTACTCAAGATAGAGGCTGCATTACTCAAAAAGAAAGCTATATTTACTCAAGATAAAGGTTGCATTTACTCAGAATAGAGACTACATTTGCTCAGAATAGAGACTGCATTTACTCAGAATAGAGACTGCATTTACTCAGAATAGAGACTGCATTTAAATAAAATACAGCCTCTATTTGACTATAGTGTTTAATCGAAAAGATTCAGCTTATTTCTTTGAGCTTCTTCCAGCGGTACGGTTTTCACCGTCTTTGTCGCATTCTTCTCACGCAACTGCTGATACTCCACTTTAAGTTCTTCTTCATACTCTTTACGAGTCTTCGGATTCAGCAGCCGGGCTGCCGCTACAGCATTCTGCGAAGCATCCTTCATGTGAACCACCGGCGCATGATAGTTGGGCGCAATCTTTAAGGCCGTATGTAAACGTGATGTCGTAGCCCCACCAATCATCAAAGGAAACTCCGCACCCGCCTTCTCCAATTCGCTTGCGACATGTGACATCTCCTCAAGCGAAGGCGTAATAAGTCCGCTTAGCCCAACAATATCCACCTTCTCCTCGAATGCTCGCTTTATAATCGTTTCAGCAGGTACCATCACTCCAAGGTCGATAATTTCGTAACCATTGCATGCCATCACCACACCCACAATATTCTTACCGATATCATGCACATCTCCCTTAACAGTGGCCAGCAAAACTTTCCCGGCCGAAGAAATATCTTCTTGTTTCTCCGATTCAAGTACCGGTTGAAGAATAGCCACCGCCTTTTTCATGGTGCGGGCCGTCTTCACCACCTGAGGCAAAAACATTTTTCCGGCACCAAATAAATCGCCCACATGATTCATACCGGCCATCAATGGTCCCTCAATAACATCCACCGCTTTGGGATAGAGTTTCAAAGCCTCCGCCAGATCTTCTTCCAGATACTCACCGATACCTTTTGTCAAAGCATATTTCAACCGTTCCTCCACGCTCGTACCGTCCCTCCATGCCGCCGCCGAAGCCTGCGGATCGATGCCGTTACCTTTTTGAAATTCAGCTTCATTCTTCAGACGTTCGGCCAGTTCAATCAGGCGCTCGGAAGCATCCGGACGTCGGTTAAGCACCACATCTTCAATCTTTTCCAGAATATCGTCAGGAATGTCGGTATAGAGTACTGATGTAGCCGGATTGACAATCCCCATATCCATGCCCTCACGTATGGCATAATAAAGGAAGACTGCATGCATGGCCTCACGTATATAATTGTTCCCTCGAAATGAGAACGACAAATTACTCACTCCACCGCTGACATGAGCGCCCGGTAAGTTCTTCCTGATCCACCCCGTAGCATTGATGAAGTCCACGGCATAGTTGTTATGCTCTTCCATACCGGTAGCCACAGCCAAGACATTCGGATCAAAAATAATATCGTGGGGATTAAAATGAACTTGCTCTACTAAAAGTTTATAGGCCCGCGAACAGACTTCTATCTTTCGTTCAGCCGTGTCCGCCTGTCCTTTTTCGTCAAACGCCATCACCACTACAGCGGCACCGTAACGTTTAACCGTCCGCGCGTGCTCCAAGAAAACGGCTTCACCTTCTTTCAGGGAGATGGAGTTAACAATCGACTTACCTTGCAGACATTTCAGACCGGCTACAATCACCTCCCATTTGGAAGAATCCACCATCACGGGAATCCGCGAGATCTCCGGCTCGGAAGCAATCAAATTGAGGAAAGTGGTCATTTCTTCCACCCCATCCAGCAATCCGTCGTCCATATTGATATCAATCACCTGAGCTCCGTTCTCCACCTGATGACGGGCGATGCTCAAGGCCTCTTCGTATTTCTTTTCATTAATCAATCGCAGGAACTTACGGGAGCCGGCCACATTGCAGCGTTCGCCCACATTAATGAAGTTCTTCTCCGGCGTCACCTCCAGCAATTCCAGTCCCGACAGCCAAAGCGCATCAGCTTCCCGGGCAGGCATATGCGGTGTGGCACCAGCCACCAAGTCTTGATATTTAGCAATATAAGCATCTGTTGTACCACAACAACCACCAATGATGTTCACCAATCCCTCGTGAATATATTCACTCACCTCATGCGCCATATCCTCCGGCGACTGGTCGTACTGGCCCAGACTGTTGGGCAATCCGGCATTAGGGTACGCACTAATATAATAAGGAGCGCGCGCAGCCAACTGTTCGAGAAATGGTTTCAACTGACGTGCACCAAACGAACAATTCAGACCGATCGAGAAGATATCGGCATGACTGACCGAAGCCAGGAAAGCCTCCAACGTCTGTCCCGAAAGCGTTCGCCCGCCAGCATCCGATACAGTGACCGAAATCATGATCGGTACACGGATTCCGGTAGATTGCATCGCCTCTTCAGCTCCGTAAATGGCAGCTTTGGCATTCAGCGTATCAAAGATGGTTTCAATTAGCAACACATCCACTCCCCCCTCAAGCAAAGCCTCCATCTGTTCCCGATAAGCCGACGCCATCTGATCGAAACTAACCGCACGGAAAGCCGGATTATTCACGTCCGGGCTCATCGAACAAGTCTTATTGGTTGGTCCCACCGATCCGGCCACAAAGCGAGGTTTATCCGGTGTCTTTGCCGTATACTCATCGGCAATACCGCGAGCCAACCGTGCAGCAGTCAGATTAATTTCATGTACATACTCCTGCACATGATAATCCGCCATACTGATAGAGGTGGCATTAAACGTATCCGTTTCAATAATATCCGCCCCTGCTTCGAGGTACTTGCGATGAATATCAAGAATAATGTGGGGACTCGTCAGAACAAGCAAATCATTATTGCCCTTCAACTGTCCCTTAATCTGTTCAAAACGCTCGTTACGGAAATCAGCTTCCGACAAATTATAGCGTTGTATCATAGTGCCCATGGCACCATCTAAAGTAAGGATGCGCTCACGCACCAAATCCCGAATGTTCTTTTTCATTATAAAATCTGCCAAGATAAATGATGAAACGGCGTCCCCATACTACGACCATTGCGGACAAGACACGGGTGCCGATAATTATATACCAATGAATGCCGAGGGCTGCAAACAGCAGAGTATCCTCGAGCATAGAATGAGACATTGCCAAGTGGTAGTTCACCGTATTGGAATCCTCACGCGACAACCGGCCTTCTTCTACCATATTTGCCATCACCGCTCCCCCATAGCCCAATCCCACGGCATTGCCAACAAGCCAAAAGAAAGGTGAATTGTCCGGTAAACCAAACAAATGCATCAAAGGACGTAGCGGACGGGAGATGAGTTCGATCAGATTAAATTCAATGAGCATACGTTGCAAAATCATTAATGCGGTCACGATGAACAGAATTGTCAGAATCAAGATTCCGGAAGATTCAATCCATGCCATAACCAATGCCCCCAATGAAGTATAACCAGCCGCATGATACATAATACCAAAAGGAGTATTATTCTGAGGCAACACCGCATTCAAAAAGATGGCCACTGCAAAAGCCATACAAATACGTAGCAACATCATTCCCCAAAAGGAAGAACCTGTTTTCTTCGCCACCGCACACTCCACAAGTAAACTATGCGCCACCAGACACATCAACGATAAGATAGTAGCCTCGCGAATCGTCATCGACAGCGAAGTCATTACAGCAATAGAAGCATACAGTGGAAGAAAAATACTTGTGATAAAGACAATAGCCAATGCCCCGGGCAAGCCTATCAGGTGAAACAGCGGGTGTATATATTCCGCCAGCCACGCAACAATTCCATAATAATCAAGTAAACGGACTATGAATGAGACCGGAAGAATAATCTCCAGCAACCAAAGACAAGTCTTTCCCGATTTGGGCAAAGCCTCAAGAACACATTTCCACAATCGTCTCACCATATACCTACTTTTCTAAACAACGCAAATTTACGCAGATTGTTGAAAAGAAAGGCAACAGTTCCTGCGAAACTTCTTTTCTTTCCCTAATTGTTCTGCATTAAGAGATAAATGCTACGGATTTCAGGACTCCCACGCAACACCTTATTTTTCCCTATATTGTGGAATTTACAGCTTATTAAGTCAGTCCCTCGTATCTTCTGAGTCAGTTTGCTTTTCCCTCTATTGTGGGATTTACAGTGCAGAATGAGAACTTCTTATCAACTAATTCAAATGAAAAAAAGCGAAGAAGATTCGCTAAGTCAACGGGGTTACCCGCTTAAAGGAAAACGCACAAAAACGCTCAGGAAAACATTAGTAGCTAATAATAACAAAAAAATAACACAATGCCAAGCGGTAAAGTTATACGATCCAGAGATACTATCTTTTAAACATTCTAGCCATATCCCGTTTATCATCTTTCTCTTTTAAACTCTCGCGTTTATCATACTGTTTCTTACCCCGGGCAAGCGCTATCACCAGTTTAGCAAGTCCTTTCTCATTGATAAACATCCGTACGGGAACAATGGTAAAGCCAGGGTCTTTCATACCACGTGCCAGCTTCTCAAGTTCTTTCTTACTCAACAACAACTTACGTTCACGACGTGCCACATGATTATTATAAGACCCGTAAAAGTACTCTGCGACATGCATATTCTTCACCCACAACTCTCCGTTGGCGAAATAGCAAAAGGTATCCACAAGACTCGCTTTACCTAAACGGATTGATTTGATTTCCGTTCCGGTCAGCACGATCCCCGCCGTATATGTATCTAAGAGTTCATAGTCGAACGTAGCTCGTTTATTTTTTATATTTATAGGAGGTTGTTTCATCAGTTTGTTAATTAAATATCAACATCTACTTATTTCTATTCATACAATTATCAATTGGGGAGTAACCCTCAATACAATAGTCACCAGTCACCGCCAAATCATCAGTTTAAGACCACCATCAACTTGTTAAACACAAATTGAATAAGCATGGGACAGGCAATTAATAATATGGAAGACAGAATTGTAAACCGTAAACGAAACTTTTCTTCGACTTCCATTAACTTGTCAGCACCTTCCCATACCACATACACAATATAGAATTGCAACAAGAATCCAATGATACTAAAGTCCGGTAAAAGTCCGATAATGACTTGCAATAAAAAGGTCACAACCAAAGAATAGCCGGCGAATTGCTGTGTCAAGGCAATATCATTGTGCATGCCAAACATCCTTACACGCAGTCCATTAATAAGGTAAGCCGCCAAGAAGTACCCACCGAAGAGAGAAACAGCCACCGCACAACACTGCGTCATGGCATATTGAAAACTTTCCGGTCCGGCCCATCCTTTAGCCCATAAGGAGCCAATAAAGACAGCCAATCCTCCAAAACCAATCATAGGATAAACAAAAGCTGTAAACACCTTTCGCTTATCCCCTTCCAAACGAATTTCCTCCCAGGCACGTGCCGGAGAGGAAATCAGTAACATTGCTATGTGAAATAATACTCTATATTCCAAAGAAAAATTAATTTGCTATTGCTGAATAATCAATAGTGTATGTATATTCTCGATATCCTTCCGTTGATCCTGCAACAATCTCAGGAGAAGTTCCCATTTGTTCCTGAACTATAAGCTTTATAGTTTTCAATTTTCCTGTCCCATTGTCCTGACTAAATCTATCTACAAAATAGGCAATAGAAAAAGCCTTGCTCATTGTAACTTCGCTCTTCTCCACATTAACATCTTCACTTGACTTGTGACGTAAACGCAGCACCATTGTACTCGCGTCATTCATCTCATTATCAGCATCATAAACCAAATAAAATGTATGTTTAAGAGCCGTTTCTAGATTTTGTTTTTCAACATAAAAAGCAATTGGTACTAACAGCCAATTCTTACTATAAAAGACAGGGTTATATGATTGTGTATTAGAAGTGGCTATAACAGATCTGTTATATGGAACATCCTCCATCACACTATATGCTTTTTCATTTAATTTCATTGCATTAAATACCGTTACAACTATTTTCTTTGTATTCTGATCAATAGTTTGCGTACTTGTATCATATTGAGCATTTATATAAACGATATCACCAGGAGAAGCGTTAGATGATAAATCCGGAATTGTAGAAGAGTTAGCTTCAAATACAAAATCAGTCCCTTCTATCTGAAATTGATATGGGAATATGCTTTTCAAAGTGATAACCCTCTGCACTGGTTGGATAGTGTTATTATCCGAACTCAAGCACGAAGTAAAAGAAATGCTCATTAACAAAGCAACAGCTACTGCTAGAAATTTAACCTTTTTCGTTTCCATTTTATTAGAAATTATGTTTGCAAATTTAGATAAAAGTATTGAGTTAGATAATGTTCAATACTTTTTTTTATAGTTTTTGATATAAAAATGAAAAAATAAAGTAAATACTGCATCCACGTCTTCATTATTAACGTTAGTTCACTTAAAAAAAAGTGTTCAAAAGATTTCTCTGTTAACTCATCATATATAGTATGAAATATAGGAGCCACATTTTAATACCAGTCCATTTACTCTCCAGTCCAAATGCCTTAACATTACCTCTGACATATAAGTTATGTTATTTAAGGAAAAGAAGGTTAATATTCGTTCTTTGTACCTTTTTTTATCGTATCTTGCAAACAAATAAAAAAAAGATATTCATCTGTCCTGAGAAAATTCTTTCACCTCCTATCTTCCTCTCTCATCATCAGCTAAATAAACAGTCAGAAGAACAGGAGAGATCGTTATACGGAACGATTTAAAATATAACGTATAATTTACCCACTTAAAAACAAAAATCATGAAAGGTAAAGAAGCAAAAAAAGAAAAGAAAAAAGAGAAAGCAACCGAAGGTAAAACCAAAGAGTTGTCCGAGTATCAAAGGGAAAAAGCAAGTAAGCAAAATTCTGCTATAAATACAAAATCCAATTAAGAGACCTATAGCAGTATTTATTGCACACATCATCTCATCCGTCTAAGAGTTCTAAGATCGTGTGTAAGCATGAAAACAGAGAAACTGAAAAATCTTAGTGCTCTGGACGGTTATTGAGGTTTCTCTATATTTAGCTAGCATCCCTATATACAGCTAACCTCAGCATCCAATAATCTCCCCTATTATCCAACCAATCAATAATTTCAAAGTCCATAAAATCCACAAGTTACCAAAAGCTTTAGAGTCTATTCCCCCCTTACCTCATTTCATTTAGTTGTCTTATCAACCTGAATTCGAAGAAAAAATATCAAATAGTAATTAGCCTGAAACAAAAAAAGATAAAGCCCGTTATTAAGAATTATTGTAGCTTAGATGGGGTGTTTCTGAGACAATTACGCTTCAAGTCTGTATCTGTTGAAGGCTAACTATTGAAAAGAAACCTTATATGTTATTAGCTTTATTACCTTCAGAAAAGGTTATTGATAACCCGTAAAATAGCCTTTATTCTGAGATCATTTACTGAACTCATCCTTATAATGTATAGGATGACTCTTAAGTTAGTCAACCAATCCGGTCAAAATCATTTCTTAATAATAGTTATAAAATGACATGTTAGGAACTTCAAAAGCATGTTATTTCAAAAAGAAGCCTTACTTTTGACCAATCAAACATTTTGGTCAAATAGATTAATATTAAAAACGTTCCAACAAATGGTCGCCACTACATATACCGGAGAGTGTCCCGAAAAGATCACACGCATCGTTGAAGTAGCCCAGAATCGTTTCGGGCTATATGGGTTTGAAAAAACCACAATGAATGAAATCGCTTCTGACTTAAATATGTCAAAAGGCTCACTTTATTACTATTTCCCGGATAAAGAGCATCTCTATATTGCTGTAATAAAGAAAGAGCACGATTTATTTATGCACACAGTTGGTGAAAAGATTGATTCGCTGTCAAATCCTGCCGAAATGATCAAGGAGTATGTAAACACAAGGTTACTATACTTCCGGACCCTGCTGAATCTTAGCCGCTTCCGGCACAACAATGGGATATCTGAATTGCATACAATGATGCACGAGCAATGGAACATCTTTAAAGTTCAAGAACAGTCGCTACTTGCCGATATTTTGAGATATGGAATAGAAAACGACTCTTTTGAAGACATGGATATTAATGAAACAGCCGAACTGTTACTCGATGTCATAAAAGGATTAAGTATCTCCCTACTCAAGCATAAAGACATCTTCTATTTG
Organism: uncultured Bacteroides sp.; assembly: GCA_965140335.1. Classification (GTDB taxonomy): domain Bacteria; phylum Bacteroidota; class Bacteroidia; order Bacteroidales; family Bacteroidaceae; genus Bacteroides. Next base: position 312,152 of record OZ223190.1, on the reverse strand, counting down.
GAAAATGCCGAATATAAGAAACTAGAAAACAAGACAAACTCATTCATTACACTATTTATCAGAGGACTAAAAAAGGAAAACTCTCATTAAGCGATAAAAGCAAAATTGTAATAATCATCAGAGACGGAATAGCAGGATAACAAGTACGAAATAACAAAGCCACTAAAACATCAATAAAATGAGTTTCAATATAACGGGAAGCATTAATTGATAAAAACGCATTTAACTAAATAAAGAGACACATTTTTAATAAAATAAGATTGCGGGAATGAAGGATAACAAGTCATGCTCCCGGATAAAGTAGAAATAACATAGAAAAGTAGGTATGAATAAAGGGAAAAAAGGTAAAGGGATAAAAGCATATATCCCCTTGATGATTGTCGTAGCCTTAGTCTTAGGCGGAAGTTGGTACTGGTATGTAGAATATACAAAGTACATTTCGACAGACGATGCGCATATTGACTCCGATAATTATGCTATCAGTTCCAAAATTCTGGGACGCATCAGCCACATCTATTTTGAGGAAGGGGACTCTGTTAGCAAGGGAACTCTGGTAGCTGAACTGGACAGCACGGAACTGCATGCCCAAAAGATGCAGGCCATTGCCACTCTGGAGCAATCGAAGGTAGGCAAACTTCAATCGGAAGCTAAACTTGCTTATGACGAAGAGAATACGAAAGTACTCGAAATCAGCACAGCTAAAGCCAAAGAAGACTATCTACGGGCTAAAGAGCAATATAAAGGAGATGTCATCACCAAAGAACAATACGATCATGCACAAAAAGCATGGGAAATAACCAAGGCACAACTGGCGGCAGGTAAAACGCAACTGGACGTCTCGCGTGCACTGATCAATTCGGCTACGGCAGCTATTGAAACAACCAAAGCGCAGATAGAAGTAATCTCCGCCCAACTGAGGAACACCCATCTCTATGCCCCCATTGACGGTATTGTTGCAAAGAAATGGTTACTCAACGGCGATGTCACCCAGCCCGGACAGTCTGTTCTGACTATTACCAATACTCATAAACTTTGGGTGGAAGTCTATCTGGAAGAAACAAAATTGGCCGGATTGCATCTAAATCAAGAAGCTAAGTTAGAAATTGACGCCTATCCTGATGTTACATTTAGAGGCAAAATCACCCAACTCAGTTCTAACACCGCATCCCAATTTTCATTGATTCCGCCCAACAATGCCTCGGGGAACTTTACGAAAACAACCCAAAGAGTACCGCTAAAAATATCAATTGACGGAACCGAGGAAAACAAGCCCTTAAGTAACTATCACCTTCTGGCCGGAATGTCTGTCGTCGTAAAAATAATTAAAGACTAAGCATGAAGAAAGCAACGCTTGCCCACCGGTTTCGCAGAACAATGCGAAGCCGGGATTCCATCTTTCACCCTCAAAGCGTTAACTATAAGTGGTGGTTACTAGTCAATGTCATGATTGGTACCTTTATGGCTGTGCTCGATGCAACCATTGTCAATGTAGCCCTCCCCAAAATAATGGCCTCTTTCGGAGTAGGAATCGACAAAATAGAATGGGTATCCACTGCCTACATGCTTGCTATGGCAGTTATGCTTCCTACCGCAGGATGGATGGCCGACAAATTTGGCTATAAAAAGATCTACTTCTTCGGGCTATTCTTCTTCACCTTCGGCTCTCTGCTCTGCGGAGTATCAGGAAACGAGAATATGCTTATCTTCTCCCGAGTCATACAAGGTTTTGGTGCAGGAGCCATCCAGCCTCTCGGTCTGGCCATCATATCCAGGGAATTTCCACCGGAGAAACGAGGTCTCGCTTTAGGATTTTGGGCTATATCCGCCGCTGCATCAGTCTCCTTCGGACCACTAATAGGCGGCTATCTGGTAGACAACTTCAGCTGGCAACTGATCTTTGATGTCAATGTGCCCGTCGGCATCCTTGGCATGGCCGCCACAATTATCATACAAAGCGAGTACAAGAATAAGAAAGTCCGCAAGTTCGATACAGTAGGCTTTATCTCCGCCGTTATCTTCCTGCCACTATTACTCTATGCACTCTCTCAGGGCAATACAGCAAGCAATTCAGAAGGATGGGGTGCCCCCTACATTCTGGCCTGCTTTGCCATCTCCCTGATAGCCATGGTTGTCTTTATTACCCAAGAACTGACTATAAGCGAACCTCTGCTCGACATACGCCTGCTGGGCAACCGGAACTTCGGAATCAGTTCGCTCGTCATGCTCCTATTCAGTGTCGGCGTCTTTGGCGGTACCTTCCTACTCCCCCTTTACTTGCAAAATTCACTTGGTTATACCGCCCTGCAAGCCGGTTCAGTATTCCTCCCGGTAGGTATCATCCAAGGTTTCATGGCACCGACAGCCGGATTTCTGACCAACAAAATCAACCCAAAATGGATCCTTATAACAGGGTTAGTCTTATTAGCTTCAAGCTTCTTCCTCTATTCCAAATTCTCATTCCTCACCGAAAGGTCCTATATCATGCTTGGACTATACGTGCGTGGATTTGGTATGGGAATGATTTTCACGCCCCTAAGCACTATATCACTATCGCAGATACCGCGTGAAAAGATGGCGCAAGCATCCGGTGTCACCAACACCATCCGCCAAATCGGGGGAAGCTTGGGTGTGGCCATACTGACCACAATGCTAACCAGTCGCACCACTTTTCACAATAATATATACAACGAAGCACTCAATGCCAACGCTCCCGCCTATCAGGAAGTGAAAAGCAAACTACAGCACTTTGCCGAGAAACAAGTCGGTAGTTCACCTGCCAAAGCCGCCCAACAAGGGCAAGTACTCCTCGTGGAGCATATCGCCAAACAAAGTTATATAACAGGAGTTGACGACGACTTCCTTGTCGCAGCAATCATAACCATAATCGGCGGAAGCCCTGTCCTTTTATTACGTAAAAAAAAGAAAAATGCATAATTCAATAACACTATGACCAGACAAATATCAAAAATAGTTCTGCTGCTATTTGCATTCAGTGCAGAACATACTGTTTCCGCTATCGCCCAACAAGCAACGGACTCCTTATCCTTTCAACAAGTGATGGCACAAGTCATTCAAAACCACCCATCAGTAAAAGAAGCACAGGAAGTCCTGCATGCAGCCGCAGCCAAAACAGCATTAGCACAGTCGGGCTATCTGCCCACCATTGACTTTGACGCCTCCTACACCCGTCTGGGCCCCGTATCAAAAGTCACTTTCCCCGAGTTGGGCACCTTTCAGTTCAATCCGAACAACAACTATAATGCTGCCGTAAGCATAAACCAAACCCTCTACGATTTTGGAAAAACAGCCAAAAACGTTCACGTAGAAGACAAGAAAAAAGAACTTGACGCCCTGGCCTTGGAGAAAACCAAGCAAGCTCTTTCCAGCGCCGTAGTAGATAACTACTATACATTGGTCTATCTTCAAAACGCCATAAACATTAAGAATGAAGAACTCAACAACCTGCAAAACCACCTGGCAACAATAAAGACGAAAAACCTCACTGGTTCCGCAACAAAATACCAGATACTGACTACTCAAGTCAAAATATCGACAATAGAAAGTCAGAAATACGATTTAAACGGTGCCATCCGCATCCAACTATCCATACTCAACACCCTGCTGGGACTCCCTGAAGATACCCCACACAATCTTGCGAATGAGCTTTCCCCCACAGTTCTTTCCGCAGAAGAGAGCTCCGTGGATTATGCCATAGAACATCGGGAAGAGATGAAACAGGCTAAAGAAAACACCGAATTGGAACATTTAAACTACTCCGCCATAAAGTCAGCTAATAACCCCGTGATCAACGCCTTTGCTTCAGCCGGATTTAAGAATGGCTACTCCCCCGACCAGAATGAATTGAAAGGAAACTTTGTAGTCGGACTAGGCATTAAGATCCCCCTATTTGATGCTAAAAAGACAAAAAACAAACTTCTGATATCCAAATCCAATCTCATCACTTCCCAATTCGAAACCGAGATCATCAGACGTAAGATTGTCAACGAAGTCGTAGAAGCCCAATCAGGCATTACCACAGCAAAGAAGAAGGTTGCCCAGTTTAAACTGCAACTCGATCATGCACAGGAAGCATTTCAATTGGCTGAAGTCAGCTTCAAGAGTGGAACCATAACCAATCTGGACCTGCTCGATTCGGAAACAGCCGTTTCCGAAAGTCAACTCCAGTTACTCAAATCGAGACTGGATGAAATGGTATGTATGCTGAAACTAAAGATTGCGGCGGGAGATACAATCTATTAAAAGAAAGATAATACCTAAAAGGTACGATTCTGCACCTCAATATGTATAAACTTCAAGCCCTCCTTTCTGAATCGAAAAGAGGGCTTGCAGTCTCAACTATACTTCTCTCCGTTTTTGAATACGTTCTTTAAAGATGAAATACATTAATAGAAAAGGATTAGTTGAGATACATTGCCAGAAACACATTATTAAGAAGATAGGGAACGCCCAAGAGGAGCCACATCAACTAATCTTAGCAAATGCATCCAGATGCTCATCCACATATCCGGCAATCAATGCCGTGATCTCCTCCTCTTTCTCCAGAAATGCCTCCTCCAATTCATCGAACACCTCATACTCCTCATACATCGCCATAAACTCATCCTCGGTCCGTTCGCGCTCTAGATCCTTGCGATGGGCATCATAAATTTCCTTAGCCTTATAGATCAGTTTACTCAAGTCACCCGCCCCCCAGAGACGCATCGCCTTAGCAAAAGGATTATCAAAAAGGTATCCCCCGTAACCATTCTGTATCAACTGGCAAAAGCCACCCTCCATCACCTCATCGCGAAAAAAAGTATAAGCCAGCAAAGAATGTTGCTCACCATTCAACAGAGACATTGATTCGGCAGTCAGTTCCCCACCGATCACCTCCTTATAACGATCGGTAAACACCCGGATAAAAGCATCCATTCCCTCACCCGCAGCCTTAGTCAGGGCAGCATCAGTTATTTCAATCATAATTCCTCCACAGTTTAAAATTAGAGGACAAATCTACGGAATAAAACAGATATACCGAAGCATACGGAAAGAAAAGAGAACACTCCCTCAATTGCCGTTCAAAAGTCCCACAAAAGAGAAAGTATTCACTTAAGGGAATACACAGAAATGAAAATAAATACCCGGCTTGTTTGTCAAGAGACAGAAAGTATTCACTTAAAGAAATACAGAGGTATGAATAAATGCACGGCTTGCTTGTCAAGGAACAGAAGTATTCACTTAACAAACTGCAAAAGTATGAATAAATGCACGACCTACTTTTCAAAGAACGGAAAGTATTCACTTAAAGAAATACAGAAGTGAAAATAAATACCCGGCTTGTTTGTCAAGAGACAGAAAGTATTTACTTAAAGAAATACAGAAGTATGAATAAATGCACGACTTGCTTTTCAAAGAACAGAAAGTATTCACTTAAGAGAATACACAGAAGTGAAAATCAAAGCCCGGCTTGCTTGTCAAAGAGCAGAAAGCATTCACTTAAAGAAATACAGAGGTATAAATAAATACCCGAGATTATTGGGATGAGAGTAAATATCCGCAAGCAATATCTTTTCGCTTAAATACGCCATACACTTCACTGATGAAAAGCATCATATTCATTGCAACGTACAAGAATATAAGAAAATCAAAACGGGACATTGCAAAGTAGAGATTACAATACACAGAATCACTGCACTTTATTGTTTATTTTTAGAGAAAAAGAACAAATGCCCGGTTTGCATAAACCAATAAAAGGAGTACCTTTGCAGTCGATTAAAAAAGCAAAACTACGTTTTTATAATATATCACTTAAAAAAGAGCTAATTATGACTTATTCACACGAAGTGGAACACATGTGTGTTGTGAAGAAAGGTCCTAACCACGGACCGGCTCCTATTCCCGAAGAAGGTAAATGGGTAAAAGCAAAAGAAATTGTTGACATCTCAGGTTTGACACACGGCGTGGGCTGGTGTGCTCCCCAACAAGGTGCATGTAAATTAACCCTTAATGTAAAAGAAGGTATCATTCAGGAAGCATTGATTGAAACCATCGGATGCTCGGGTATGACACACTCTGCTGCCATGGCCTCTGAAATTCTTCCGGGAAAGACCATCCTCGAAGCACTGAACACCGACCTTGTTTGCGATGCAATCAACACCGCTATGCGCGAACTCTTCCTGCAAATTGTTTACGGCCGTACCCAGTCAGCTTTCTCTGAAGGCGGATTATTGATCGGTGCCGGACTGGAAGACCTCGGTAAAGGTCTGCGCAGTCAGGTAGGAACCCTTTATGGCACACTCGCCAAAGGAACCCGTTACCTGGAAATGGCCGAAGGCTACATCAAGACTTTGGCATTGGACAAAGACGATCAAGTATGCGGCTATGAATTCGTTCACATGGGCAAATTCATGGACGAGATCAAAAAAGGAACCGACGCTAACGAAGCATTGAAGAAAGTAACCGGTAATTACGGACGCTTCACAAAAGAAGCCGGTGCAGTTAAATACATTGACCCACGTAAAGAATAAGGAGGAAAGGAATATGATTAGAGAAGTAAAATTTGAAAGTCAAGACCGTCGTATCAAGCAGATTATTGCTGCCTTGAACGCAAACGGAATCAAAGACATCGAAGAAGCTAACGCTATCTGCGAAGCTAATGGCCTCGATCCTTACAAGACGTGTGAAGAAACTCAAACCATCTGCTTTGAAAATGCAAAATGGGCTTACGTAGTAGGTTCCGCCATTGCATTGAAGAAAAATTGTAAAAATGCAGCTGAAGCAGCTGAAGCCATCGGTATCGGTTTGCAAGCATTCTGTATCCCGGGTTCAGTAGCCGACGATCGCAAAGTAGGTATCGGTCACGGTAACCTGGCAGCGATGTTGCTTCGTGAAGAGACCAAATGCTTCGCCTTCCTTGCCGGTCACGAATCATTCGCAGCCGCTGAAGGAGCAATCAAGATTGCAGCTAAAGCAGACAAAGTACGTAAAGAGCCCCTCCGTTGCATCCTTAACGGTCTGGGTAAAGATGCCGCTATGATCATTTCACGTATCAACGGCTTTACTTATGTACAAACCCAATTCGATTACTACACCAGCGAACTGAAAGTCGTTAAAGAGATTGCTTACAGCGACGGTCCCCGTGCGAAAGTAAAATGCTACGGAGCCGACGATGTACGTGAAGGCGTAGCCATCATGTGGAAAGAAGGCGTAGACGTATCTATCACAGGTAACTCTACCAACCCTACCCGTTTCCAACATCCGGTAGCCGGAACATATAAAAAAGAACGCATTGCAGCAGGTAAACCCTACTTCTCTGTAGCATCAGGTGGTGGTACAGGTCGTACGCTTCACCCGGATAACATGGCAGCCGGACCAGCTTCTTATGGCATGACTGACACAATGGGCCGTATGCACAGTGATGCACAATTTGCCGGTTCTTCTTCAGTTCCCGCTCACGTAGAAATGATGGGATTCCTTGGAATTGGTAACAACCCAATGGTAGGTTGCACCGTAGCTTGCGCCGTAGACGTAGCTACTGCATTAAGCAAGTAAACCTAATCCTAACTATATAGAAAACTCCTGTAATCTTCAATGTGATTGCAGGAGTTTCTTTATATCAGGGTTCTGCTTATCTATTTCACCTCCAAGGTATATTCACCTTTTATCGTATAGTTTCCCGAACCGATTTCAAAATCAGTGTACTCACCTGACTTGGTAACCTCTTTCAGCCCATTCTTACGATTAGCTACAACATGAAGGGCATTAGGAAGACGAACAATAGCCGAAGTATTAGCCGGAAGCGTTATGTTCCAATTAAATGCCCCATCCTTCTTAGTCCATGCACTCTTGATGTCCCCGTAGACAGACTGATATGAAGCACTTACCGCATCCAATCCATCAGGAAAAGCCGGAGCCATGATGAGTTTCTTAAATCCGGTGACATCCGGGGCACATTTGATGCCCGCCAAATCTTCATAACACCAGATCAGCAAATCACCCAAGAGCATCACATGATTACCCGAATTCATTGCAGGATCGGCCGTATTCCCATTCCATAATTCCCAAATGGTGGTAGCCCCGTTCTTTACCATATATCCCCAACTGGGATAGGTCTCATTCGTCGCAAGCTTATAGGCCAGATCCACGTTACCATAATCGGTCAGTCCGCGCATAAGATATTGTATGCCAACCACTCCGGTACTGACATGCCCGTCAAAGTCACCTTCGGTCTTCTTCACAATATGATCAAACACCTTATTCTCATAACCGGCAGGAACAAGTCCCAGACACAGCGACAAGATATTCGCCGTCACCGTGTTATTGCCGTAACTACCCGTTTCCTTGTTGAAAAACTTATTATTATAAGCCTCTTTCATCTGCGAAGCCAATGCCTCATAACCGGGAATATCCACATCATTGCCCGTGATATGCGCATACTTCATCATTTTATGAAGCAGATTATAATAAACCGTCGTACTGAGTATCGCAGCATCCGTTTTACGCGCCGGATCTTTAGAGTGAATGAGTTCTATCGCCTCAGGAGGCATACACCAATCACCATACTCATCCTTAGTCATGATACCCTCTTTCAAGGACACCTCTTCCACATGCTTCATCCACCGCTTCATAGCAGGGTAATGCTTACGGATGGCACTGTCATCACCATATTGTTTATAAAGCATATCCGCTACATTAAAGAAGGCCGAAGACCAGGTAACATCATCGTTATACAATATCCAGTAATCGGGAGATACATCACTGATGCTACCCTGGGGACTCATGGAATCTTCAATGTCCTGCAACCACTTAGCGTACAATAAAGAATTATCAAAAACAAAAGCTTCCCCGTAAGCACCGGTAGCCCTGTCACCAAGCCACCCCATCCGCTCATCGCGTTGCGGACAATCGGTAGGCATTCCACGATAATTGCCACGTATACCCCAATAAGAATTTTTATAAATCTGATTCAACAGAACATTTGAAGTTTCAAAACTTCCACTGGTTGCCATGGCATCATAAACCACTTTTCCCGTAAAGTCAGCCAACTCCGGTTCGTAACCAAGTCCCGAAACCTCGACATAACGAAAACCATGATAAGTGAAACTCGGTTCCCAATGGAAAGCACCCTCCTTGCCCGCCGTATACTTATCCGTCACAAGAGCCGAGCGCAAATTATCCAGATAAAGATGACCATCCTTCTTTAACGTCTCAGCAAAGCGCATTGTCACCGTAGAATCCTTTTTCGCTTTAAGATCCACAGCCAGCCAACCCACCATATTCTGTCCCATATCAAGAATATACTGATCACCGGACAGCTTCGTTATCGAAACAGGCTTAATTGATTCGTGCACAACAATATTCGGATTAGGCTGAGAATCCATCACTCCCTGTGGAGCAGCCATAACATCCACCTTCCTCCAGGCATGATCATCATATCCATTCTCACACCAACCCTTCATCTCAAGCCGTGCATCATATTCCTCACCATCATATTCATTATTCGCCACAATAGGACCTTTAGCCGTAGCCTTCCACGTACCATCGCTGGCAATGCAATTCTTCGACCCGTCAGCATAATCAATCATAAGTTGCGTAAACAAGCGTGGAAAGCCAAACGTCTGCGCACCGGGATTACGCATACCAAAATACCGTCCATTACCAAGCACCACCCCTATGGCATTCTTCTCCGAAAGCAAGTCCGTCACATCATACACATTATAATAAACCCGTTTGGTGTATAATGAAACCGTTGGAGACAAGACACCGGCACCGACCCGTTTGCCATTGATATACGCTTCAGATGAACCAAGTCCGCAAATGTAAAGAAGCGCTCTTCTCACGGGCTTATCAAGTGTGAACTCCTTTCTTAAATACCTCGCGGCAAGACGCGTCCTGGCATCTTCTTTCGTCCCCGCATTCTCTTTTGCGTTCGTGCAACGATCTATGCCGATCCATTTCGCCCGGAAGCTCGCAGCATCCATCGTCATCGTCCACCGATTGATAGCACTCCACTTACTTGCCCCCTTATTCGTTTGCACCTTTACCCGCCATAAATACTCAGTCCCCGCCTGTAACGGAACACCTGCATAAGGAACTAAAACAGAACAATCGGACTTCACCATACCAGAGCTCCACAACAACCCTTTACCGGTTTCCAATTGTTCCTTTGAAGTCGCCACTTCAACCTGATAACTCAATTGAATCACATTCCTCTCACAAGTCTCTATTTTCCAGGAGAAACGGGGATGGGCAGAGTTTATCCCCAAAGGATTCACTTTCATCTCCACACGGAGATCCGTTACATCAACTTTAGCCTTAGCCATGCAAACCTTGAAACTCAATAAGATGCAAGCAAAAAGCAATGCCAGTTTTTTCATAATATATAGATTTTATTTAAAAAGTATTTCCGATCTATAATATTACAAAGATAATCAATTCAGCCTACCTCAGCCAATTCAATCCCCTTTTTTTTAGGCTATTGAGTTCTTATATTCAGACGAGGAAGCATACAAAAAAGAGAATCAAAACCAATAGAGAACAAAAGAGTCCATGGATGATTGATAGCTTTACAGCACCAATCATTCTGACCATATTCTATTATAATTCTTTCCATCTTCGGCAGTATGTGCAAATTTTGCACATATTTGATTCTGCTATAATTCAGCTGACTCAAATATATTGCTGAGATGTTTCGCTCATCAGAGTGTTACCTACCGTTCCCCCGTAGCTTCAAGCACCTCACGGCTGTAATCCCCGGGAGTAAGGACCTGTTCCATACGACTAGCCTTATCATCCCCTTATACACCTTGCGCATGCCACCAATCATCAGACGGTAATAAGGACGAACCATCGCAATCTCCTAGGAGACTTCTATCTCGTATTTTGCATGAATAATATTTTTAAGATAGTCCTCATCTACAGAACTATATGTGAAAAGCATTGCAGTACCAAACATTAATTTATCGAAAGATTAGTTGCTCAATACCCATAGTTCTTCTATATTTGCATAAAGTCATATTCAAAAGAATTATGGAATATATCAACGAATTTCATAAACAATGGATAGAGGAGGTGAGAAACAACTCGTATTGAAAGAACAACATTTGGATACCTTAAACTGTAAAAATATAAATGCGAATATGATTTAGCCCTTAATAGAAGTCATTTTCAAAAAAAACAAGATAGTTTGACAAAGAAAAAAGTAAAACAAATACTCAGAATCGTTTTTATTATTGCAAGCATATCATCTTTGTGGTTCGTACCATGGATCTTGGTAAAAGCTTGGATTTTACCATTACCCGATACAGTTCAAGAACAATTAAATGAAGGAATCGATCACGGATTTGATGGCATGATTGTTTATGTGGACCAAGCCGGAAAGCCACCAGAGCTGTATGCCGCAGGTTGGCATGACCGAAAGAACAAAATACCTGCCTATCCACAAGCCTTATTCAAGATTGCAAGCATCACCAAACTATATGTTGCTGTTGCTACTGCCAAACTAGTTAAAGCAGGACGTTTATCTTTAGATAAAACACTCGCTGAATATTTTCCCGAACTAGCCAAAAGAATTGAATATTCAGACAAGATAACTTTGAAAATGATGCTGCAACACCGGAGTGGCATTCCCAATTTTATAGACCATCCCGATTATTGGAAAAAACCACCCAAAAACAAACAAGAAGCACTTGAGTACGCATTGGATTTACCTGCTGATTTTAAACCAGGTGAAAGCTATGGCTATTCAAACACAAATTATATGTTGATTTCCGACCTCATTGATAAAACATTGGGGTACAGCCATAACCAATATATAAAAGACGAAATTTTGACTCCACTAGGATTAAAACACACCTTCGGTTCACTACACGACGTAAATATCAACGACGTAATGAGCGGCTACTATGTTGGCGTTGATAAAGACTTTAAAACAGAAGACACCGGATTAATGCTCGCAACAGCCGAAGATGTGGGCATATTCTTGCGAGCATTAAATAATGGTTCCGTATTTAAAGAAGGTGAACAAGAAATCTACTCCTCCATCTACGTTTATAAACATACAGGTCTGCTTGTAGGCTATCAAAGCATTGCAGAATACCACAAAGACATCGATACAGTTATTATTCAATTTAATAACACAACCAACTTTGATGGATACGACTGGAATTTAGCAGAAATCATTTATAACCGCATTGTGAAAATTGTGAGACGTAGAAAAAGTTCATATTCATTTTCCCATCCCTATCAGGGCGCTACATACCGTTCCCCCGTAGCTTTAAGCACCTCACGACTATAATCTTCGGAAGCAGGAATACGTTTCACCCGTCCGGTCTTTGCATCCCGGCAACCACAATCGTTGTATTTCACAAGAAGCTCCTCACCCAACGCCTTCCAGGCATGAAAAGCATCTTCAGCCGTTTTCACCGTGTAAGCCGTAAGCATATCCTTCGCCTGAGTGGGATAAGCCTTATAAAGCTTCAACGCCGCTGACTCTATGCTATCCTGATTGTTGGCAAACTGATCTTCCAACCCGTTCTGCACCTTGCGCATGTCGCCAATCATCAGACCGTAATAAGGACGAATCATCCCCGCCACCCAGTTATAAATCCAGAAAGAACTCTTCCAAGAGAACTTGTCGCTGGTGGCATGTTCCTGAGAATAACAATCAGGCACTCTGTCCGCACAGCAATACACAGGAGTAAACACCGTCATGTTAGAATCGTCCAGTCCAAACCACAGAATACCACCGATAGCATCCGGCAGATTGCTACGTAACTGTGCCACAAAAGTAAAAGCACTCTGCTGCGTACCAATGGGACGTTCGTTGAACATCTCCTTGCCATCCACCTTGTAGACCAGCGCACTCATGCGGTAAGGCGAATGAAACGGTCCCGCACTGATATCCTTCGTCGGGTCCAGTTCCGTACCCTCATAATGATCGCGCATCATGTGCTGCACATCCCTCACCGACAGTTTACGATCAGGCTTCACGAAAAGCGGCATTGGCTCATCCGTCGTCCCCTTGATATAACTGATATATTTCCCCATCGCCTTGCTGTAAGTCTGGAAGAAACTCCACACACGCGCCTCACAGAAACGTCTGCCCTCGAAATTAAGCGGATTGTATGCATTGGCAAAGTCGAAGTCAGCATCCTTCCCCTTGAAATACCCCTTCTTACGGGCAAAGCTGATGACATCCGCAGCGTAAAGGCAATTCTCCTTATCATGCAACGGGAACTTATGAATGCGGCTCTGGTTAGCATGTGCAGCGATACAATCGTCCGGTATGCGACGGGCTACCCACACCGCCCCCTTCTCTTCAGAACCCTTACCGATCATCTCCATAATCCACACCTCATTAGGGTCAGCTATAGAAAAGCTCTCGCCCGTGCTATGATAACCATACTCCTCCACCAGGGAAGTCATCACCTGAATCGCCTCGCGAGCGGTACGTGAACGTTGTAGCGCCAACATCATCAATGTAGCGTAATTCATACCCCGTTTCACCGTATCCTCCAATTCGGGGCGACCATCGAACGTTGTTTCACCGATAGCCACCTGATATTGATTGATGTTGCCCATGACTCCGAAAGTATGAGCAGGTTGAGGGATGTCACAATAAGGCTTGCTACCACCCCACCCTTTGGTAAAGATCGCTCCCGGGCCATAATCAGCCGGCGGCGTATAGTACAAAGCACCGGCAAAGCCATACCCATCGTCCGAATAGGAAATAAATGCCGAACCGTCTACTGACGCTTTCTTACCGACCAACAAGTTAGTACATGCCCAAATTTGTGGCGAAAGCAATGCTAGCAATGCCATTAAAATCAATCCTTTTATCTTCTTCATTCTATATTATTATTTTATACTCCATAGTCGGCAAAAAGCAACACTTTCGGCTCAATCCGTTGCATTTAAATGATGAAAGGCAGCGAATAGAAGCACAAACAGCCGATTTGAAATAGGATAAGTAACCTATTGCAAATATACAAAATAGTCTCTCATATTTAACTATTTCCTCCTATTTATTATAATAAAGGAAGAACTGCCGCTATTGACAAACTTAGCAGCCTAATACTACCGGCAAAGAATCGTTGTTAACATTGCTCTCAGTATCAAACCATTCTTTGCTTATATCACAATTCTCACTATTAGGGTCAGGGTCTGCTTTAATAATTTTCACCTGCAAAGGCATCGGGACACAATTGCCAAATATTAAAGCTTCCCCCGGTACTGCTTGCTTTATTTTAATTGAATAATCATCTGAATAATATGGTAACACCGAATATATATATTTCATATCTAAATCATTTTGTATTCGGTGAATAATATAATTTCCACATTGGGACAATACCGTACTCGATAATTCCGAAGGCCTTTGAGAAGATATTAAAAGATACAATGAGAACTTTCTTCCTTCTCTGGCAATTCGTTCAAATATGTTTTCCTTTAAAATATATTCGGCATCCTTCTTTATGTATCTATGAGCTTCATCAAGAACCAAATGAACAGGGCGTTTTCTTCTGTCATCACCTTGAAGACTCTTACGATAGTCAAAAATCATTCGACTGACAACACTTGTCATTAATTCAAGGACATCACTTCCTACTTCGCTAGAATCAACAATTACTAACTGTTTTTTTTCATTATCATCGGAAATGCCAAAATACGTTTTGAGATAATCCTCTTCATTCTTATAAGTATTCCCTTCTTTCCTCATGAAATCGCAATCTGGGTTATTCAAAAAATAATCTAACCGACTCAACATCGTCGAAGTAAATTCACGAATACGAGAATTTCCTCTCGCTTCTTCTTCAAGCAATGCAATATCGACAGCAACTTTTAAAAAGTTATAATCAAAGTATTCTCCCGGTTTCAGCCTTTTACTATCAATATTCAGTGCACTTTCTTCATCTATTTCTAAGTCACCTAAAAAAGTCGATAATTTACCATTATTATTACCATAAGATATCCCACAATTCTTATTTATCTCATCCAAAAAAACTTTCAGATCCTCATCTTCACTAACCTCTTCGATAATATCTTTGCACTTTACAACAACTCCTTGTGCCGCAGTAATCTTACCTGTATCGTTCTCTGCTTTCGATACTATATTTATCAATATATTCCGAATCTTCCATTTGAAATAATTTATATAAGTTTCCTTCGTTTTATCATCCTGAAAAATCTTATAAAACTTAAAGCACTCTTGAAGTACTCTATCCCAAAAAGGCTTTTGTGTCCTATCAGAAGCCATCAAAAAAGCTAGCCACTCATCAAGGTTCAGAAGATAATAAGGTAAATGAAAGTCTTTTTTGCCTTCGACATTAGATTCTATTATATTGGGCTTATAAAACACACAATCAACATCTGAATTAAGCTTCTCAGAAAAAGCTCTATAATATTCTCCATTCACATCAAAGAGTACTATTTTAGCACCGGCAGCAGGATTTGATTCTTTACGTAAAACTTGTTGTAATATATGTGCTATTGTATTTGATTTTCCACTTCCACTATTGCCAAGCACAGCAGTATGAATATTAAAGAATCTGTTAATGGACAAATCGACCTTATAGTTAATCATATTCTTACTATATCCTATTTCTATAGTCTCATGGATTCCATTTTTCTTTCTTTCAATATTATCTTTTGAAGTAGACAAAAGAATCGACTCTATATCTTCAAGTGTTACTATACTGACATCAGAATATATAGAGGGAAAAATGCCAACCCCCATGGAAAATTTATGTTCTTTATCTATAGACCCAATAGGGCTAATTACAAGTTCCCTAGCACTATCAAGATTATAACTTGAAAATACGCTACTTTCAGAACTATGATCAAGCACAGCTACAACTTCACAAATAATATAATCTCCTATAGTATTCTGAGTTTTAAGGTAACTACCTATATTCCCAAAATAATAGATATGACCATCAATAGTCACTGTTGAGTTTTTTGTCGTATGAAACAGTTTTACATGAAACTTATCATACTCCACTGAAACTATTTTCCCTATATTCATTTCGACAAACTCTTATTATAGGATTCGATAAACTTCTTCAAAGTAGTATCCTCATTCTTGTTAGCATCAATATTGGGAAACAAGCTATTGACTATATAGTGAAAATAGTGAATATTATCAGATTTGCTATCTGCACCTGTTCCTTCTTCATCCTTCTTTTCACTCTCTTTCTCTATTGTTCCCCACATTCTAAAAATCCGATTATTATCAATTTTTGAAATAGCTTTATTAGTAATATCATTCAATATAACGACATTTATCGTTGAGTTTGTTGCTAAAGCTTGATATATGATATTATTAACATGTTCATCACTAAAGCTATAACCAATGACAAACAACACACTATTTGGTTCTAATAATTTCTTCTGAAATTCTCTGAATAACTCAACATAAGGACTTCCTAAGCTCTTATTCTGCTTCATAGGAGTAGGATATATTAATACAGTCTTCTTATCTCTTCCCAACCGTTCAGGATAACCAATCTCCCTAATCTTGAAAAACGAATTAATATTTGAATCATCTTCTATCCAATTTACAGAGCCATGAATCTTATATAAATTCACTACATTTTCCACAGGCTCATATTTTTCAAAGCTGGTATCCATTCTTTTTGAATAAGTGTAATTGAATAATGCCGGATTAAAAAACTTATTTAATCCTCCTCCAAAACCATTCATATAATGAATATTTAGACTATCCAATGCACTTTCATTAAAAAGATCATTATTAGTCGTAAAGATGTTGAGTCTGCTAAGATCTTTATTTCGAAGAGCTAACTTCTGGTAAAATGTTTTATAATTATCAAGAACGACTTGAGCTTGAGCTTTACTAAAATCTACATTCAAATTCTCAAATATAATTTTTTCTATGGCTTCTATGAGGGCTTCATTCAACTCAAAAGAGGCTTTCAATTGATCAAAGTTTAGCAAATAAGCCCTTTTAGAATAAAGAATTCCTAAAATATCTTCTAAATCATTTTTCGGCTTTGCTCGTTCAGAAATGCTAGTAAACTGTTTAACAGAAGTCCTTCCTAATCCTTCTATTTTCTTTTTTACTTTATTATAAAGCCCTTTCATATCTGGAATAGCATTACAGCTTGTACCTGAGCCAAATAAAAAATG
The DNA here is from genome assembly GCA_965140335.1 of uncultured Bacteroides sp. Taxonomy (GTDB): domain Bacteria; phylum Bacteroidota; class Bacteroidia; order Bacteroidales; family Bacteroidaceae; genus Bacteroides. Next base: position 295,007 of record OZ223190.1, on the reverse strand, counting down.
AATATTCTTCACATTAAAAAATTCATTAATCCGATCTCTTATTCTTTCAATTTGCAAATTTTGGATATTTTTATCGCCTGTATCTTCTATATCCTTCAACAGATTTGTTTGTCCTTGATAAAAATTAATATTTGTCATGGTATTATGTTATTGTTTGAATATTTAAAGCTGAGAGTTTGAATTTTGTTTTATTTTCTTCGCCATATTATGTTTTTATTCACACTAGAGAATTCCTCGAAATCCATAAGGAAAGGACACTTTAAGTAGGGGTGCAATTCCTCGAAAACAGGTTTATTCACTAGCATTTCATTCTCACCAACAAAACTAACAAATTTTATTCAGACTTCTTAATAACCAACAAAATATTTTACTCCCTTTTTCCGAAGCAACAAAAAATAATTCAAATTAAGGAAAGAAAAAGCCTCGTATGCCTCAAAATCAAAATTAAGTCATTAAAAAAGCAAACGAAGTTATTAAACAGATATACTCGTTTTTATTTAAAAAAGTGGCCTGCTTTAGACTTTTGAAGCATCGGTTAATAACTTTTTCAATAAGCTATCTATTAGATTTACAGAAAGATACAGATCATTATATAAAAGTATGAATAAATTTATTCTAAATTTATTATGATCTAATTAAATAAAAGCATTATATTTGTATATCATAAAACAAAGTTGTAATGTATTATGAACACAATAAACTATATTTTAAAACGACAGATTAAATATAATTATTTTATGTCTGCCTCATTTTTAAATACAATTTTAAAATGATTATAATAAAAGAAGAAAGTAAATATGAAATCAATGGATTCATACATTTATCTGAGTTGGCAACTCTATACTTTCCAAACTATTCGACCAATGAGCTTGCTGTCAGAAACCTACGTCATGCTATCAAGAAAAACGAAATATTATTGAATGAATTACAAAAGACTGGTTTCACACCAAAAACAATCAGATTAACCCCGAAACAACAAGAGATCTTTCTTGAAGTTCTTGGACCACCCAAAAAGACCGTTGACCTATCTGCAAAACATGAAACAGAACAAGATCAAAGTTCTTAATTTATGTGAAAAAAGAACAGTTATTTTATTATTATATTTATTTATTATTTAATGGCGATCACCTAGGTGATCACGTCAATTTTTAATTACAATATAATAAGCTATAAATCAACACATTACACACGTTTTAGGGGTGATCACTTTGGTGATCACTTTTTTTGTGCCAAAACGGGGTCGGTTTATCGCTCAAACAGGGGCCCATTTCGCCAGAAACAGAGGCTCTATTTTGCCCAAATGGAGGTTGTTTTTCACCTAAACAGAGCTTCCATTTTACCAAAGCTGCGACTGCCTTTTATTTTCATCTATGCAGTGTTTTACTTCAAAAAATAATACTGCATTACCTGAATGGTAGTCTCTTCTTATCGGAATGTAACAGCTGATCAACCTAAAAAAAACGTACAAAACCAACTATTTTCAAACCAAACCGACTGAAACCGACCAAAATCGACCGAATCCGACAAAAGCCATTTTTAAATTGAAATTAAGTATGCTAACTTCGCGGGAAACAATGCTTTAAATCAAAAAAACATGGAACAAAATTCGACGAAGTACCTTGAAAGGGGGTACATTATCCTACCTAAAGCGTTGCTGAAAAAGCAACTGGAATCACGCAAAAGCCATCCCGGCGAATTTGAAGCGATCTTAATTATTTTAATGCACGTCAACTATTCCAACACTTCCTACAATGTAAATGGAAGGGTGATTTGCTGCCATCGGGGGGAGGCGGTATATAATTACACGCAATGGGGCAAAATGCTGGGCTGGACGCGTACCAAAGTCGCCCGTTTCTTACGGCGGCTGAACAGGGATGGGGTTATTGAATTCATCCCCAATATGGAGGATGTCCTTCACATCCGCATTGTGGATTATGATCTCTGGATGGGACAAGAGCTTCTGTTGAAGACCAGTGGACGGAAGCAGGCGGAAGAGGAATTCAAGGTGTTCTGGGAGAAGTATCACGAGAAGATGCACATCAGGCGGCGCAGTATCGGACGGGCTCTGAGGGAGTGGATGAAGCTGACTGATGAGGAGCGGAAACTGGCGACAGACGGCATCCAGAAATTTTACTACAGTCAGGAGGATGTCCGCTTCATTCCGCAGGCGTCTACTTACTTGGCGGACAAGGCTTTTTTTAATGAATATAATTACTAAAAAACAAAATGAATTACGTATCACCACAAGCTCCTGAAATAGAAGAGGCCGTTATCGGCGCATGCCTGGTGGAGCAACAGGCTATGACTTTAATCGCGGACAAGCTACGTCCGGAAATGTTTTATATTACCCGACACGAAGTTATTTTCACCGTTTTACTCACCATGTACCAGTCCGGCATAAAAATTGATATTCTCACGGTGAAGGAGGAGTTGTCGCGCCGGGGTAAGCTGGAGGAGGTCGGCGGACCGTTTGTCATCGTGCAACTCAGTAGCAAGGTGGCCAGTTCGGCACACATTGAGTATCATGCGGAGATCATCCGGCAGAAATACCTGCGACGGGAGATGATTATTGGGTTCAACAAGCTATTGGCATCTGCCATAGACGACACGATGGATATTGCGGATACGTTGGTGGAAGCGCACGATTTGCTCGATCGACTGGAAGGTGATTTCGGGCACAACAACCGGATGCGTGACATGGACACGCTAATGGAGGATACGCTCACGGAGGCGGCACAGCGGGCCGAGAAGAGTAAGAATGGCATCACGGGGGTAACGACGGGGCTCACCGAACTGGACAATATGACGGCGGGCTTGCAACCGGGGGAACTAACGGTGATTGCAGCGCGACCTTCGGTCGGTAAAACGGCTTTTGCTTTGCATATGGCTCGTAGTGCAGCCATGCAGGGACATGCGGTGGCGGTCTACAGTCTCGAGATGCAAGGCGAACGTCTGGCCGACCGTTGGCTAATGGCGGTGACGGACATCAATCCGCATCGTTGGCGGGCGGGCATCATGACGGAAGAGGAATGCCGGATGGCCAAAGAAGCGTCGGCAGGTCTGGCGCGACTGAACATTTATGTAGACGACAGCAGTTCGGTGAGCATGGAGCACATCCGTTCGAGCGCACGCTTATTGAAGAGCCGCCATGCGTGCGACATGATTATCATTGATTACCTGCAACTGTGTGATATGACTCAGCCGGGACACACCAACCGCAACCGCGAACAGGAAGTGGCACAGGCCAGTCGCAAAGCCAAACTATTGTCCAAGGAGCTCAACATCCCCGTGGTTCTGTTGAGTCAGCTCAACCGTATTTCGGAGAATCGTCCCTGTGGCCGTCCGGAGTTGTCGCACCTACGCGAGAGTGGCGCCATTGAGCAGGATGCCGATGTGGTTATGTTGCTTTACCGCCCTGCCCTGGCACATGTGGAAGTAGATTACGAGAGCGGTTACCCCACCAAGGGCTTAGGCATTGTCATCGTAGCCAAGCAGCGCAACGGACAAACGGGCAATGTTTATTTCGGACACAATCCATCAATGACGAAAATAAGAGATTACAGCCTGAAGAGTAAGGAACTCCCGTTTTAAAGAAGCGCATCGAGACGAGTTGGGATAAGGCACCTGTTCAGCAAGCGCTTTATTCAAAGCTGAAAAGCGTAATCAGACATAAGCTTGTATAAAGCACTGAGAGGCTGAAAGCTGAGAAGTGTAATCAGACATAAGCCTGTATAAAGCACTGAAAGGCTGAAAAGTGTAATACAACGCAAACTCTTATGGAGAATGAGGAAGGGATAAGAAAAGTATGGGGAGAATACGAGAAAAACAGTGAAAAACAACAGAAAACGGTCGGAAATAGTCGGGGAATAAATGCTAAAAAACTTGACTTTTGCCTCTCAATTTTGTATATTTGTAATGCTGACACAGTAAAGGTGCCGCTAATTTAAACCTTAACTTTTTGTATTTATGAATGTACTTGTAGAGCGCTATTTGCGCAAGAAAAACCAGAATCAGAACGATTCAAAGAAGTTGTATTACATGCGCCAGAAACCGGGCGAAGTAAGAGTAATGGATATTGATAAGATATCTGAGTTAATTCAATCGAAATGTGCCCTCACCAAAGGGGACGTAAAGCACTCGCTTGAGGCTTTTGTGGAACAGTTGCGCGAGTCGCTCACCCAGGGCAATAAGGTGAAGATTGATGGTATGGGGACGTTTCACATCACATTGAGTAGCGTTGGCTCCGAGCAAGAGAAAGATTGCAGCGTGAAGAGTATTCGCCGCGTGTACGTACGCTTTGTACCGGACAAAGCCCTGAAGTTGGTCAACTCTTGCAATGCCGCCACGCGTAGCGCCAACAACGTGGAGTTTGCCATGGCAAAAAAGGATGACGAAGGCAATTCAGGTTCGGAAGGCGAATCGGGAACAAAAGGTGGTTCGGAAGGCGGATCGAAGACCGGTGGCGATTCTGGAAATGTAGATGATAATCCGCTGGGATAATCTCGCGAAGACACACAAACACAACAACCGGAAGGAAGGAAGTTCACGCTTCTCCTTCCGGTTATTCCTCCCGTTTTATCGTCAATCATCATTAACCTTTAAACAACAAAATAGACATGGTAAATAAAATCATCAATATCATTATGGCCATCCTTCCTTTTTTGGGTAACCGCAAAAAGCGGGAAGAGATGCTGGAAGAGGTGAAAGAATTCTGCGAGCTCATCAAAGGTCAGTATGGCTTCCTCATTGAGCAATTGGAGAAGATGCTGAAAGACTATTTCGAGGTCAGCAATCAGGTGAAAGAGATGCACTCGGAGATGCTTTTGCTCAAAGAGCAGCTGGCGGAAGCACTGGCTCTGCAATGCCGTAACACCAATTGCGTAAAACGTATCAACAAGAAGCCATGAGGAAGATCAATCTGATTGTGGTGCATTGCTCCGCCACGCGTGAAGACCGTGACTTCACCGAGCACGACCTCGACATTTGCCATCGCCGGCGGGGATTCAACGGCATCGGTTATCACTTCTATATCCGCAAGAACGGGGACATCAAGAGTACCCGCCCCGTGGAACGTATCGGAGCGCACGTCAAAGGGCATAATGCCAACAGCATCGGCATCTGCTACGAGGGCGGACTGGATGCGCACGGACGTCCAAAGGATACCCGCACGCCGTGGCAAAAACATTCACTTCGTGTTTTGATTCTGACTCTATTGAAAGACTATCCCGGTTGTCGTGTATGCGGTCACCGCGATCTGAGTCCCGACCTCAACGGCGACGGGAAAATAGAGCCGGAAGAATGGATCAAAGTCTGTCCCTGCTTCGACGCCGGGAAGGGATGGGAAGCAGCATCCACTGCGGATAGGATTGCCCTATCCGTTAGTGACAATGTTGCTTAATCGCTCCAATCAGGTCGTCCTTTAAAATGGGCTTGGCCAAAAAGCCTTTGCATCCTGCATCCAGGCATTTCTGCTCATCATCCTGTAATACGTTTCCCGTCTGGGCTATGATAATAGCATTCGGGTCGTATTGCAGGATTTCCTTAATGGCCGCATAACCATCAATCAGTGGCATACGTATGTCCATCAGCACAAGGTTTATCTCGGGATGTTGTTTATACAGAGCAATGGCTTCCTTACCCGAATTAGCAATGTGCAGCGTCATATTATAAGGTTTCAGCACTTCAATGAAATATTCCTGCACACCGGGATTATCGTCGGCAATAAGCAGGGTTTTACCTTCAATACAATCCAGTTCGGTGGTATAGACGCAGTTTCCCTCAGCTGCATCACATTCTTCATCGGCTATTCTCAACGGAAGGGTAAAACTAAACTTTGATCCTTTTCCCAGATCGGACTCCACAAACATGCTACCGCCCAGCAGATTGACAATACCTTTGCAAATAGCCAGTCCCAAACCGGTGCCTCCATATTTGGCGGAATCTCCGGGCAAGGCTTGCTGAAAGCGTTCAAAGATGAGTTTAAGCATGTCTTTCTTAATGCCGATACCCTGATCTTCCACAAAGAAGAGCAATTCCTCGCCACGCACTTTATAGCCAAAACGGATCTCTCCTTCTTCGGTGAATTTGAGTGCATTGTTGAGCAGGTTTATAAGGACCTGATTCAAACGGAAGGAATCGGTTTTGATGCAACAGAAAGGAGGTTTATCGGGAACATCGAGCACCAAGCGGACCTTATCTTTGCCTCTCTCCTGCCGCAATTGATTGAATTGTACTTCCAACTCACGCAACACTTGGTTCAACGCGCACCGGTCAAACGAGATCTTCATCTCACCCGCCTCTATCTTGGCTACGTCGATGATATCGCCGATCAGCCTGAGCAGCTGCAACGAATTGGTGTTGATGATTTCGGCATACATATTGCGATCTTCCACAGACAGATGGGAGTCTTTCATCAGGTCGGCAAAGCCTACGATGGCGTTCATAGGGGTGCGTATTTCGTGACTCATATTGGCCAGGAAGTTATTTTTATAAATGTTGGCGTTTTGAGCTTTCCTAATAGCGATCTTCAGTTTCCGCTCTATGGCCAGTTGTTTTTGCAGGCTCCGCTCCAATTCGTGCTGTACCATAAGTGCTTGGTTGCGGGCCTCATTGGCTTGTTCGAGCATATCTAAAGCGGCCACGCGGGTCTCTTCAAGGATTTTGTTCTTTTCTTGCAACTCGGACAGCAACCGCAGGGTTTCATCTTGCTTGCGTTGCTGGAAGATGTGAAAATCGCGAAACACTTTTATTTTAGACAAAAGGATGTCTTCATTAATAGGCTTAATGATATAATCAATAGCCCCTAGCTGATAGGCCGACGTCATTTGTACCTCATCCTTACTGAATGCGGTGGCAAAGATAATCGGTGTGGTCTGCGTTCTCTTGGAGTCGCGCATCAGTCGGGCCACTTCCATACCGCTCATATCGGGCATTACCATATCGAGTACCACCATCATAAACTGATTGTGTAGCATTAACGCCAGGGCTTCCTGTCCCGAAGTTGCTTTCAGTATGTCAAGATTCAGCTTGGATATCAGTGTCTCCAAAGCATGTAATTGTCTTCTGTCGTCATCTACCAATAAAATTTTCAGTTCTTTGCTCTTGCTTTCTACATTATCAATATCCATTATCGTTGATTTTAATTACTTATATTATATGAATTATCTATCTCTTCTTCAAGTGGGTTCTTATCAGTAGGCACTTACAAGTTTTCTTCCATCGGCTTCCTCACCGCTTTTTATAAACACAGGATGCGGCTTGGACTGCTTCAAAGAGACTACTGGATGTAGCGTAATCAATTCTTTCATTCTCACCCATAAACAGGAAGCCATTGCGAATGAGGCTCCGGTGAAACAGGCGAATGACTTTGGTCTCGAGTTTATCATTAAAATAAATGCAAACATTGCGGCAGAAGATGAGGTGCATTTCGGCAAAGGCGCCGTCGTTCACCAGATTGTGCCGCGAAAAAAGAATCCGTTCACGCAGTTCTTTATTCATTTTGAAAGCATTGTATTTGGTGGTGTAATACTGGGCGAAGTCGGCTTCTCCACCAGCTTGTACGTAGTTCCCGACCGACTGTTCCAGACGTTTCAGCGGATAGATGCCTTCTTTGCCCACGGCTAGCGAATCATTATTGATATCGGTGGCATAAATCTGACTACGGTTCAACAGTCCGGCTTCTTTCAACAGGATGGCAATGGAATAAGCTTCCTCACCCGTAGCGCATCCGGCACACCAGATGTTGATGTAGGGATAGGTTCGCAGAACGGGGATGACGGTCCGCCCCAACGTTCTATACGCCTGCGGATCGCGAAAGAAGTCGGTCACGGTGACCAACAGACTAGACTGTAGTTCGTTGAAAAAGAGGACATCGTGCAGTAGCAACGGAATCATTTCCGAGATGGAATCCAACCCTTTCTGACACATGAGGAAGTGCAGGCGCTTCTGCATTCCCTCGAACGTATAAGAACGGAAATCATATCCATAACGCTTATAGATGGCTTCCAGCAACAAACGGCATTCTATATATTCTAACTTGTCAGTCGGCATTTTATTTGTTTTTGTACAACCAAATTCGTATCAGGCTGATGAGTTGATCCATATCCAGGGGTTTGGTGAGGTAATCGCTTGCGCCGGCAGCCATACATTGTTCCTTGTCCTCGGCCATGGCTTTGGCGGTGAGACTAAGGATAGGCAGTTTCTTATACTGGCTTTGCTTACGTATCTGCTTAATCGCTTCCAGTCCGTCCATCACGGGCATCATCACATCCATAATCACGATTTCTATGTCCGGATTGTCTTTCAGCATTTGCAGAGACACCGCACCGTTTTCGGCGGTGAAGACTTCCATACCGATGTCGGTGAACTTCTTCGACAAGGCGTAGATATTACGCATATCATCGTCCACAATAAGAATTTTCCGTTCCTTTAGCAACTCTTCGGGGTCGTGCAACTTGGCTACAATACGTTGTTGCTCTTCGGAGAGATGGGTGCTCAGGCTGTGGAGAAAGAGGGAGACTTCGTCGAGCAGCCGTTCGGGCGAAATCACGCCTTTGATGATAATGCTATGGGTGTATTTATTGAGTTCGGTTATTTCTTCTTTCGTCAGTTCCTTACCTGTATAGACAATAACAGGGACATTCTTCTGTCCGGTGTCCTGCAATTCTTTCAGCACATCAAAACCGGTCATGTCAGGCAGGGTGAGATCAAGAATAACGCAATCAAAATGTTGCTTACCAAGCAGACTGAGTGCATCGGAGCCGGTATCGGACGCAGTAATCCGTATATCACGGTTTTCGAGCAAGCGGACAATGGATTCCTGACTGGCTTTATTGTCTTCGATGACAAGGATCTCCTTCACGCCGGAGTTATAGATGTTCTCGATCTTCTGAATGGCCGACTCAATATCTTTCCGGGTGACTGGTTTGGAGAGGAAGCCGATGGCTCCTTTCTCTAGTATTTCCGGTTCCTCATCTTCAACGGAGAAGACGTGCACGGGGATGTGGCGGGTCTCTAGTTTGAACTTAAGCCGGTCGAGCACAAGGAGTCCGTTAATGTCGGGCAGACGCAAGTCGAGAATGATGCCATCGGGCAGATAACGGGCGGCAAGTTCCAGTCCTTCTTCGCCACGATTGGTCACGATGACTTTGATGCCGTGGTTGTGGATTTCTTTTTTAAGGATATCGGCAAAATGGGAATCGTCTTCAATAATCAGGATGGAATGGTCACCGGGAACAATCTGCTCGCGGTCGTCCTGAAGCAACTCAGAGAGGCTGGCGTTTGCTTTAGGAGAGGATTGTCCGGCAGCAGAAGCGGTAGCTCCTGAGGCCCGGGAATCTCTTGTAGCAGCTGTTACTATTCCCGAAGTTGAAGGACGGGAGGCGGCAGAAGCAGGAGTTCCTGAGAGCCGGGAATCTCTTCCAGCAGTCATTACCGTTCCCGAAACTGAAGGACGGGAGGCAGCAGAAGCAGGAGTTCCTGAAGACCGGGAACCTGATGCAGCAGTACCTCCTAACAACTGGGAGGTATCAGTGAAAGCATCATAAGGTGCCCGTGTTGCGTCCAACGTCTCGCTATAAGGTTCGGTTTGCCCAATCTTATGGCTGAGCGGCAGGTAAAGGGTAAACTCACTACCTTCACCTACCTGGCTCTTCAAGCCTATCTCGCCACCCAGCAAAGAAGCTATCTGCCGGGAAATGGTTAGTCCCAGACCAGTACCTCCATATTGGCGCGAAAGTCCGCCATCGGCCTGCTGGAACGCTTCAAAAATCATTGTTTGTTTGTTTTCTTCAATACCGATGCCTGTATCGGCAACGGTAAACATCAGGACCTCATCGGGCATATAGGTCTGATTACGTATATTCAAGGCATTAAGCGGTCGGGCAATGCTTAACCGAACTTCCCCCTGATTAGTGAACTTAATTGCGTTGGAGAGGAGGTTTTTGAGGATTTGTTCCAACCGTTGCTGATCGGTAATGAGGCTTTCCACTCCGTTTTCCACTTCTATTTTAAAATCAATGTTCTTTTGACGGGCAACGTGGGCAAACTGGTTATTGAGACTAATAACGATATCTTGCATATTGACATCCACCAGATTAGCCGTCATCCGTCCGGCTTCTATCTTTGAGAGGTCGAGGATATCGTTAATCAGATTAAGCAGGTCTACTCCACCTTCGTAGATGATGTTGACGTCTTTCACCTGTTCTTCACTTAGGTTCTTCTTTTCATTCTTACCAAGTTCTTTTGCCAGGATAAGCAGACTATTGAGGGGAGTCCGCAGCTCATGGGACATATTGGCCAGGAATTCCGACTTATACTTATTGGCTATTTCCAGATCTTTGGCTTTCCGCTCAATATCGGCCTGAGCGGCAATCACTTCCTCTTTTTGTTGTTCCAGATCGGAAGTTCTGATTTCGAGTTCTTCATTGGTCCGTTTCAGTATGTCGCTCTGCTCTTTCATCTTTTGCTGCTGCTCCATCAGTTCATCGGACTGGCGTTGCGATTCGTCGAGCAGGACTTTCATCTTCTGTCGGTCTTTTGCCGAATTAATGGCAATGGCTATATTATCGGCAACCAGTTTCAACAGACTCAAATCGTGGTCGGTGAAATGATTCATAGAACCTATTTCTAACACGCCAACGAGCTTCTTATTCAATACAAACGGCTGCACGACAATTGAACGGGGCGTCTGGACAAGAGTTCCGGAAGTTACGGGGAAGTTCTCTTCCTGACTGGCTTCTGTCACTACAATGGTTTCTCTCTCCAGAGCAGCCTGACCGACAAGTCCCTCACCAAGATGGAAGGACTTATTCAGATTCTTCCTGCGGGTGTAGGCATAAGAAGCGGTGAGCTTCAATAGCGGCTCTTCTCCTTTGTCTTCAAGCAGATAGAGTACACCGACTTCACCGTGAACATATTTGCTGAGGTAGATAATGATACTCTTGGCCAGCTGCACAACGTTTTGTTCGCCACGCATACTATCACTCAATCCGCTTTGGCCGGTCTTAATCCAACTTTCATCCTCGTTCTCCTTTGAAATGCGACGCAGATTATTCGTCATGGTGTAGAGGGCTTTACCCAGCATGTCTTCATCGGAACGAATCGGCATCTCCACCTCCATTTTTCCGTTTGCTATTTCATTGGCAGCTTTGACAAGGTTGGCAAAGCTATCTACCATAGCATTGATATTGTTTTTCAGTCCGAGACTCTCACCACTAAACTGACCTTCTATCTTGCTGGTAAAATTACCTGAAGCAAGTGCGGAGGATACTTTATTGATCTCACGTACTTGCCATGTCATGGTATTTGCCAGGAGGTTAAAACTACCCAGGAAGTTCTGCCAGACTCCGGCAGCTCCGGGCACAACAGCTTGTCCCCCTAATTTACCTTCATTGATTATATCTCCCAGTAAGTGGTTGGTTTCATCCGAGAAGAGCTTGAGGTAATCAACCATTTGATTAATGGTGTCCCGCAATTCTTTCATTTCGCCCTTGGCTTCCATATCAATCCGCTCCATGAGACTTCCTTTCACAACAGAAGAAACGACGAGGGTAGCACTACGCACTTGCCGGGTCAGGTTATTCGCCATCAAGTTGACATCAGCCGACAGGTCTTTCCAAATGCCGGCAGCATTGGGTATGACCACCTGTGTGCCTAGCAATCCCTCGGTACCGATCTCTTTGGTCACTCTGGTGAGCTGGGTGGAGAAGGCTTTCATAAAATCAATCAGATCGTTGACGCTATCTTTGAGCACTTCCATATCTCCATTGGTGGAGAGGGATATTCTTTGAGACAAGTTGCCAAGAGATATTGCACGGACAGTAACGGTGATTTGCTGTATCTGAGTACTCAAGCTTTTGGTCATCACGTTGATGTTGTCCGTTAGTTCTTTCCAAATGCCGGATACGTTTTGAGCATGAAAATGAACATCGACAATACCTTGGGACATCTCCCTTAAAGCACGGTTGACCTCATTAACGGGAGCGGAAATGGTTTGCATAAAGGTATTCAAATTTTCAATCAAATCAGCCCAAACACCAGTCACCGGTTTGTTATATTGTATCCGTGTATTAAGATTACCTTCAATCCCCCCTACTCTGGAAACGCGTGACACTTCGGTGAAGATACTTCCTGCCATATCAACCAAATCATTATATCGATCGGCAATATCGGCGAATTTATCATCGCGCTCCTTGTTTAAACGGACAGAGGTATCACCCGAACAAAGAGCATCCAAAGCAAACAGAAGACGGTCTAACTGCTCGTGCACGTAAGCAGAATCGGCAAACATAGATTCATCGGAAACCCGATAATTTCTGTATGATCTATTATTATCATTCTTCATATATAGTTCATTTAAAGTTTTGACATTTCACCAGTAGTCGTATCGAATATTTTGTTTGTAGCAGTGTCTGACAGGAAGGAATATCTTTAAATTTAATTAAGATAGTTCATCTTTGCAAAAATATAAAAAAATGGTAATAAAACTATATTATACACGTTATTAATTATAAAATACAATAATAGATAACACCACTTACCTACAAAAAAGCAGTACAAGGACTACTTTTTAACTTTTATTCATAAACACATCCCATAACAATAAGCCGGTATTTGTTTCTATTTAATCAATTATAGAGTATAGATATATGCCTTAATAAATAGAAAATAAGACCATAAAAAAGTCTGCAAGCTCCATGCAATAGGAAATCGGCAACAAGGCTACTCATTCTCCACATACACTTTTTAAGAATACCACAACTACTTTTTTCACTGTTCTTTTGTTATATACTATACGGAAGAAAAACATTCATCTCAAAAAGCAAAATGAATTAAATTACAGAATAGGAAATATGAGCGGAGACATGCCGAACATAACTAAAGATGAAATGAGAATGATATAGGTAAAGGCATCATGAAGAGTTGAAAGAGAGAAAGGGAACATGCCGGACATAAGTGAAGCAAGATGATAATGATACAGGAGGCAAAAGCATCATAAAGAATTGAAAGAGGAAAAAGGAACATAGAGGACATTACTGAAACAAGATGATAATGATACAGACAAAAGCATCATAAGAAGCTGAAAGAGAAAAAAGGAACATACCGGACATACTTAAAGATGAAATGAGAATAATACAGTTAAAGGTTTCATGAAGAGTTAAAAGAGAGAAAGGGAACATAGAGGACATTACTGAAACAAGATAATAATGATACAGACAAAAGCATCATAAGGAGCAGAAAGAGGGAAAAGGAACATGCCGGGCATAAGTGAAGCAAGATGATAATGATACAGGAGGCAAAAGCATCATAAAGAATTGAAAGAGGAAAAAGGAACATACCGGACATACTTAAAGATGAAATGAGAATAATACAGTTAAAGGTTTCATGAAGAGTTAAAAGAGAGAAAGGGAACATGCCGGACATATCTGAGATGAGATAATAAATATAAAAGGCTATAATTGGAATAGAAAATGAAAAAGATAACATTAACAGGGTTAAGGTTAATAGTCATAATGGCAGTATTATTACCTTTGTGTAGTTTTACTTTGCCACCGGGTAGCTTTAACCAAAAGAAAAATGTAGCATTAAAAACAAGAACAATGGATAAAGAAAAAGAAATTTATTTGGCCGGAGGTTGTTTCTGGGGTACAGAACACTTCCTTAAATTGATAAGAGGTGTGAAACATACGGAAGTAGGATTTGCCAACGGTAATGTGAAAAATCCCACCTACAAACTGGTATGCACAGGTACAACAAACTTTGCTGAAACCGTAAAAGTAGAGTACGATCCGCAGGAAGTAAAACTCAGTCTCTTACTGGAGTTGTACTTCAAAACGATTGACCCCACGAGCATTGATCAGCAGGGCCACGACAGAGGATCTCAATACCGCACGGGCATTTATTATACGGATGCGGCTGATTTACCAGCTATTCGCTCCGTTGTAGATGCGGTTAAAACAAAGTACACCCGTCCGATAGCAGTGGAAGTAAAACCATTGGAGAACTACTATAAAGCGGAAGATTATCATCAGGATTATCTGGATAAAAATCCGGGAGGCTATTGCCATTTGGATCCATCGCTCTTTGCATTAGCAAAAAAAGCAAATGCGGAAGCATCCGTAAAAGGGCAAAGTACAGTACCACTAAGTGCAACAAAAGCTGCAACATTGAGTGTTACAAAAGAGACAACGCTAGGTACAACACTAGGTGAAACACAAGGTGTGACAAAGGGTGCAACACTAAGTGCAGGAAAAGCTACAGCATTAGGTGCAACAAAAGACAGAACACAGGGCGTCAAAGGAGATAAAACAGAAAATACAATAAAGGGTACGGGAAGCTGGAATGAGGGTACTGTAGGAAGTGCAACTGAAGGAACAGGCAACACTAAAGAGACAGCGAAAGTTTATACCAAACCGGATGAGATAACACTACGTAACAAACTGACCAAAGAGGAGTATGAGGTGACTCAGAAGAATGCTACCGAACCGGCTTTTCACAACAAATACTGGAACGAATATCGTAAAGGAATTTATGTGGATGTAGTGACGGGAGAACCCTTATTTCTCTCTACCGATAAGTTTGATTCGGGTTGCGGATGGCCGAGTTTCTCCAAACCCATCGCTGAAAAGTTGATAAAGGAAAAAAAGGATAATACTTTTGGTATGGATCGCATTGAAGTACGCAGCAAAACAGGTGACAGTCATTTAGGACATGTATTCAACGATGGTCCGACCGACCGTGGCGGCCTGCGATACTGCATCAACAGCGCTTCCCTTCGCTTCATCCCATTGGAAAAGATGAAAGAAGAAGGTTATGCGCAGTACATTTCATTACTAAAATAATTCCCTATTCATCAGTTTTTCAACAATCCCTGAGGGTGAGCCTCTCCAAATAAGACCCACTCTCAGGGAACGCGTATGGGAAGCGTAAATTAAACTGTCAGCATTGAGCTTTCACTTTAAAATACAATCTCCGGGTATGATTGTTGCTTATGCAGTAGACTTATTTATCTTTTTATCCCCCTACTCCGGTGAACGTTTTCAGTAAGTAACCAATCAGGAAGCTAAGTGCGGCAACCGAGAAACTCAGTACAGCCATCTCGGTAAAACGCCGTTTGAAGCTTTCATTACGTGCCACAGAGTAATAGTAATTGAAGAAAGCGATGATAAGCAAAGCCATTAACAACATGACGCATAATGCCATAATAGTATTACTGAGCAGCACAAAAGGCATCACTAAAGCCACTACGGTAATGATATAAGCAATGCCGGTATAGACAGCAGCCTTGACAGGATGCTTGTCAGGGTCTTTATCCGATTTGGTGGACAAGTACTCGGACGAAGCCATGGACAAGGCGGCGGCAATGCCAGTAATACTTCCGGTAAGAGCAATCAGCTTGGAGTCATTTAATGCAAGAGTGAAGCCGGCTAATGCACCGGTAAACTCCACAAGCGCGTCATTCAAGCCCAATACTACGGAACCCATATATCCCAGCCTCTCTTCATTAATCATTCCTATCAGGCGTTGTTCATGTAATTCCTCATCACGTGACATTTCCGCCATGTGCTCCATATCAGGATAATGGGAATAGACATCACTGGCATCCTTTTCACCCAGCTCCATCTGGCGGACAGCAAAGGTGATACCGAGCAGGCGCACCAACAAGATATAAAAGAAAATCTTTAACCTATTAGGAGCAACATCCTGTTTGGAATAATTGCGCAAAGAGGTATAATGCCTCTTCTCATCATCGGAGATGCGAAGCAATATATCCCGGTTCTCGGGACTCTTTTCCACGGCCGCGAGCTTTCGATAAATAATATGCGAAGTAATTTCGTCTTTCTGAAAGACCAATATTTTTTTTAAAAGTTCGTTATCTATTTCCATTTTGTTTCTAAATATTATTAAAAAATTCTCGTTATCCTATATTGTTATAGTGACATCATCTAATTATTGATAAACCCCTTGTAACTGCTTAACAGGTGTTCTTTGCGAAGCCTCGCCAAAGTGTCGGCTTGTTGATAATATCCCTATTGTCTCTTTTGTTATAGTGTCATCGTTAGTTATAACAGACCCTCAAGCTCTTCTGTCATAGTGTTATCACCAAGCCTTTACCTATCTGTTATAGTGACAGCTATGGCTTTTATAACATTCTTATTATCTGTTATTATTATCTGTTATTATTATAAGTGATAACACCCTTACTCAGTTGAAACAAATTAGTTCAAACCATACCAATTTATTCTTTTCATACAAATATACGTGAAAATCACAATTTATAAATGCATCCAATAAAAATATGTTCACTGACCAGGTAAAATAAAACAGCTAAATGCTGATTCTAATTGAATTTTCATTTCAACTTATGTACCTCTACCTGTTATTTTGTTTAGACTTACAGATAAGCTTATGGGGGGCTTAACTTATTCACTTCGGAACTTCTACTTGCTTTGTTCCTGCTATCAAATCAGAAAGATGATCAGCAACTGTCATTGAAAGAGTGAGTTAAACTTTCATTTCCTTTATTCCGAATATCAAATTTGAAAGATGATCAACAGCTGTCATTGAAAGAGTGAATTAAGCTTTCATTTCCTTTATTCCGAATATCAAGTCAGAGAGATGATCAGCGACTGTCATTAAAATAGTGAGTTAAGCTTTCATTTCCTTTATTCCGAATATCAAATCAGAAAGATGATCAGCAACTGTCATTGAAAGAGTGAGTTAAGCTTTCATCTCCTTTATTCCGAATATCAAATCAGAAAGACGATCAGCAATTGTCATTAAAAGAGTGAGTTAAACTTTCATTTCCTTTATTCCGAATATCAAGTCTAAAAGATGATCAACAACTGTCATTGAAATAGTGAGTTAAACTTTCATTTCCTTTATTCCGGATATCAAGTCTAAAAGATGATCAACAACTGTCATTGAAATAGTGAGTTAAACTTTCATTTCCTTTATTCCGGATATCAAGTCAGAAAGATAATCAGCAACTGTCATTAGAATAGTGAGTTAAACTTTCAGTTCCTTTATTCCGAATATCAAGTCTAAAAGATGATCAGCAGCTGTCATTGAAAGAGTGAATTAAACTTTCATATCCTTTATTCCGAATATCAAGTCAGAAAGATGATCAGCAATTGTCATTGAAAGAGTGAGTTAAGCTTTCATATCCTCTATTCCGAATATCAGGGCAGAAAGATGATCAGCAACTGTCATTAAAATAGTGAATTAAGCTTTCATATCCTTTATTCCTAATATCAAGTCTGAAAGATGATCAGCAATTGTCATTGAAAGAGTGAGTTAAGCTCTCATTTCCTTTATTCTTAGTGTTAGGTCAAGAATATTATCAACAACTGGGCAATAAGCACCCGAAGAAACATCGTCAACGGATAGACAGTAGCATAGCCTACGGCAGGAGCATCACTGGAAGTCAGATCGTTGGAATAGGCCAATGCAGGCGGATCCGTCATCGCACCGGACAATACACCTGTCAACGTATAGTAATTAAGTTTGAAGAGATAGCGACCGACAAATCCGGCAAGAAGTAGCGGAACAATAGTAATAACGACACCATAGCCAATCCACAGGTAGCCGCCATTGTAGATGATAGTATTGACAAAGCCTTCCCCGGCACCCAGTCCCACACAAGCAAGAAAAAGAGAGATGCCGATTTCACGAAGCATGAGATTGGCACTCATCGTAGTATAGGTAATGAGTTTATAGCGCGGACCGAAACGGCTGATAAGGATGGAAACAATCAGCGGACCACCAGCCAGTCCGAGTTTCACAGGTTGTGGAATGCCGGGAATCATCATAGGAAGACTCCCTAAAAGACAGCCTAATGCAATACCCAGGAAGATAGGAATCAAATTGGGATGGTCCAGCCGCTTCATGGAATTGCCCAAGACTTTTTCGGCATGACTAACAGAGAGTTCGCTACCCACAATCGTAACACGGTCGCCCATCTGCAATTGAAGATGAGGAGCCGCTACAAGGTCTACTCCGGAACGGTTCACACGAGTAATACTGGCTCCAAAGTTGGCACGTACCTTCAACTGCGAAAGGGTTTTACCGTTCAATTCAGGTTTGGTGATCAATATCTTACGGGAAATCAATTCTTTGTTGAGTTGCTCCCATTCCACCTTAATCGGTTTCCCAAAGAAGACGGAGATGGCTTCAAGGTCTTTAGGACTGGATATCAACAGTATTTCATCTTGCAGATGCAGCACGGTATCGGAATTAACCAGTTCGGCTTTACGGTCACCGTTGTAATAACGTATACGGGAAATTACAAAGTTGCGATTCACCAACGGACGCAGATCTTTGATTTTCTTCCCATCTATCGCCTCATTGCGAATCAGTAGTGACACAGGACGCACAGTAAGTTCCTGCAAATGTCCCAAGCCTTTTTCGGCAGCATCTTCTTCACGACGGACATTGATATTCAGCACATATTTCAAAAGGAGCAATGAAAGAATAATACCTACTACACCAAGTGGATAAGCAACGGCATATCCCAATGCGATATCCGGCGCATCCACACCATGCAAATCACTATTAGCTTGTTGTGCAGCTCCAAGCCCGGGAGTGTTAGTCACCGCACCGGAGAGTATGCCCACCATAGTAGTCATGGGAATACCGGTAATAAAGTGCAGGGCAACAGTTATGCCAACTCCGGCAAATACAACAATTCCCGCCACCATATTGAGTGTCAATCCACCTTTCTTGAAAGCGGAAAAGAAGCCCGGTCCAACTTGCAAACCAATAGAATAAACAAACAGAATTAAGCCAAACTCTTTCATAAAATGGAGGAGATGCTCGTTTAAGTTCAAATTAAAATGCCCAAAAACAATGCCAACAAACAAGATCCAGGTCACTCCCAACGAAATGCCACCCACCTTTATCTTTGAAAGCATAATTCCAAAGGCGATTACCAACGACAATATAAGCACTGAATGTGCCACTCCTCCACCCCACAGATCGGGTGATCCCTGAAACATGTTACTTAAAAACTCCATAATCAATCTATCTTTTGACTTTAACACCTTATTGCTTAATATTTAATCACTTACCTTCTATAAGAAAAGGACGAGGAATAACTCTGACCTGTTTCATGATTGCTTAATATTTAAGCACTCACCCTATTAAGGCTGCATTACTGTAATAACGTAGCACCTTACTTTAATGAGGACTTAGAACCTTGTTCTATATAATACCTTATTACTTAAATTTAGTACAAGACTCTCTCAATACCTCACTAACGTAATGCCGTAGCACCTCATTTCCATAAGGACTCATTTCATTAATGCCTTGTACGCTTAACACCTTATCCCCTTAATACTACATTGCTTCACTCTCTTAAGATATAATTCCGTAGTGTCGTAATGCCGTGACACCTTATTCGGTCAAAACTTAAAGCCGGTTCTTCTGCTCTGCATCAGAAGCAACCGCATCATCATTACCAACGGTAGCCTTTATCGCCAGCAAGCAATCGTGGCAAAGACAGTCGGAATAATGCGACTTTAAATACTCACGCTGAACAGCATTAAGTTTCACCGTAGCACAATGGCACAACATGATTTCATGATGCCTACAATCAAATGTAACACCGCAACGGGGGCATACCTTTTTCATGGCATTCCTTCATTAATTGTTTTAATCAGACAATAATTTTTTCGTACTACCCTTCTATCCCACGAGAAGAGATAAACTTTTATCGAACGGCAGGTCTTCTGACTTACTCCCTTCCAGGTGCCTTCCCGACCCGTTACAGTCAGTGGCAAAAGTATTTACCAAGAAGTTATCGGAGTTTTACAGCAGCGGGACTGTTCGGGATTTGCACCCGATTCCCTTTTAATCCGGAAGACTGACACATCTAGCGGAACCATTTCGGCACAAAGATAACAGTTTTTTCGATACCTACTGAGTTACAGCACAAAAAAAGAAATAATAGAATATTTCCTTTCCCAACTCTTTGGCTTATGGTTTTTATTTCTAACTTTGTCAGCCGTAATGGTTTCCCTATTACCTCAAAAGTAAGACGGAATTAAAAGGGAACCCTGTGTAAATCAGGGACTATCCCCGTAGCTGTAAGTTTCACACCTCGATCAGGAAAAGAGATTGCGGCATTCTTTAGCCACTGGTTGATTATACCGGGAAGGCGCCGCAGCAGAAACAAGTCAGAAGACCTGCCATTACTGAAACAATCATTCAACGCTTTCGGGTGAAAAGCAATAGAGTGCATCCTTATAAGATCCATTTTATTACTGAATTCCATAGGTTGTCGTGTGATTGACAAAGCTGAATCATTATAATTCGTTTGTTAAATATAAAAATCAAGGTATATGATCAACTCAGAGGTTTTCATCGTTAAAAGGGACGGCAAAAAGGAACAGTTCTCACTCAGCAAAATCAAGAATGCAATCAGCAAGGCGTTCTTATCGGTAGGAAGTTTTGCAACACAGGAAGTCATCACCAACATCCTTAGCAGGGTGAGTATCAGCGATGGAACAAGTGTGGAAGATATCCAGAATCAGGTGGAAATAGCTTTGATGGCCGAACATTATTACAGTGTGGCCAAATCGTTTATGATCTATCGCCAAAAGCATTTGGAAGATCGTGAGGTAAGGGATAAATTGAGCTTTCTGATGGATTACTGCAATGCAGCTAATCCGGCTACGGGAAGCAAGTATGATTCTAATGCAAACGTAGAGAATAAGAACATCGCAACACTGATCGGTGAACTTCCGAAGAATAACTTTATACGCCTCAACCGCCGCTTACTGACGGACCGACTAAAGGATATGTACGGCAAGGAGTTAGCCGACCGCTACATCGAACTACTGAATCATCACTATATCTATAAGAACGACGAAACCAGTCTGGCCAACTACTGTGCCAGCATCACCATGTATCCGTGGCTCATCAGCGGGACTTCCTCCATTGGAGGTAACTCTAATGCACCGACCAATCTGAAATCGTTCTGCGGTGGTTTTGTCAACATGGTCTTTATCGTTTCCAGTATGCTGAGCGGCGCTTGTGCCACTCCCGAGTTCCTGATGTATATGAACTACTTCGTGGGCAAGGAATACGGTAAGGACTACTACAAATATTCCGACAAAGTAGTGGACTTATCGTTAAGACAGCGTACCATCGACAAGATGATAACCGACTGTTTTGAGCAGATTGTCTACTCCATCAACCAACCTACGGGAGCACGCAACTTTCAGGCGGTATTCTGGAACATCGCCTATTACGATAAATATTACTTCGAAAGCCTCTTCGAGCACTTTGTCTTCCCTGATGGCAGTAAACCGGACTGGAATTCTCTCAGTTGGTTACAGAAGCGCTTCATGAAGTGGTTCAATAAGGAACGCACCAAATCCATTCTGACTTTCCCGGTGGAAACCATGGCGTTGCTAAGCAGAGACGGCGACGTACTGGACAAGGAATACGGCGACTTCACAGCGGAGATGTATGCCGAAGGACATTCGTTCTTCACCTACATGAGTGACAATGCCGACTCACTGAGTAGCTGTTGCCGGTTACGTAACGAAATTCAGGATAATGGATTCAGCTATACTCTGGGAGCGGGTGGTGTGTCTACCGGTTCAAAAAGTGTACTGACCATTAACCTGAACCGTTGCATCCAGCATGCAGTGAAAGCGGGAATGCTATACCCGTTCTTCCTCGAAGAAGTGGTGGATCTGGTACACAAGGTACAACTAGGTTATAACGAAAACCTGAAAGAGCTACAAGCCAAAGGCATGTTACCCCTGTTCGATGCAGGATACATCAACATGTCCCGCCAATACCTCACGATAGGGGTCAACGGATTAGTGGAAGCTGCCGAATTCATGGGCATCGATATCAACGACAATCCCAAATACACAGCTTTCGTACAAGAGATACTGGGCATTGTGGAACGATACAATAAAAAGTACCGTACCAAAGATGTGCTGTTTAATTGCGAGATGATTCCGGCAGAAAATGTAGGCGTGAAACATGCTAAATGGGACAAGGAAGCCGGCTATGAAACTTTCCGTGAATGTTACAACAGCTACTTCTACATTGTGGAAGACGAGTCGCTTAACATCATCGACAAGTTCCGTCTGCACGGACAGAAGTACATCGAACACCTCACCGGCGGTTCGGCACTTCACATGAATCTGGAAGAACATCTCTCTAAAGAGCAATACAGACAATTACTTCGGGTGGCTGCCACTGAAGGCTGCAACTACTTTACATTTAATATTCCTAACACCGTATGCAACGACTGTAACCACATCGACAAACGATACTTGCAAGAGTGTCCCGTCTGCCACAGCAAGAATGTGGACTATCTGACCCGTGTCATCGGTTATATGAAAAGAATCAGCAATTTCTCTCAAGCCCGGCAGAAGGAAGCCGCCCGAAGATTTTATGCCTCGACAGAAGAAAAACGAGCTCACATCGAGAATAACGTTGAAACCGGAAACAAAGTTGAAAGCAACTCTATGGTCGAGAATCAGGTTACGGCCAATGTATAGCGCAAACGAAAGTACTATACATAGAAGCTGCACATCGCATCGAAAGAGCATTACCGAAACGGTCATTTAAAAGCTACTTATATAATAGTATGTGTGTTCACTCATGACTAGAATATTTTACAGTCAGCTCAGAACACACGTACTATATATAAAGACAGTACAACATAAGAGAAGAGGGTAAAAGTGAAGAACGCGTACTGTATATAAAGACGACACAGCATGCGAGAAGAGTGTTAAGTAGAAAAACACGTGCTGTATATAAAAAACGGTATAGTATAAGAGAAGAGTGTAAAAGTAAAAAACACCTGCTGTATATAAAGACAGTACAACATAAGAGAAGAGGGTAAAAGTAGAAAACACCTGCTGTATATAAAGACAGTACAACATGAGAGAAGAGGGTAAAAGTAGAAAACACCTGCTGTATATAAAGACAGTACAACATGAGAGAAGAGGGTAAAAGTAGAATTGTAGAAAGTAAGCAATCTTACTCAATATCACTGCTTAAGCAAATACCCCAAACAGGCATAAACTAAAAGTCACCTTTACGACAATGTGACATAGTGAGGCTTCATCAAATTAAGACCAAGACACTGCGTTAGTAAAAACAGTCCTTCGTCACTTTAGTTGAAAACTAATTGCACTTTAATAAATAGGAAGTAAAGACTTAAATAGATTTACTATAAGATTTTGCTTCTAAAGAGGATAAGAATAAGTGCGCTAATTGTAAAAACTTGAATAAAGTTACTATAAGAATGTTTTAGATACAAGCTTCGTTTCCCTTTAGTTCTTTTCAACTAAAGTAACGAAGAACCGTAAAAACGACTATGATTATGACAAAATTAAAATATACCGACTACGATATTGTATTTCAGGAGATACCGGACGAAGTAACGTTGGCTATCAACCTATCCAACTGTCCCAACAAATGCAAAGGCTGCCACAGTCCGCAGCTATGGGGCGATATCGGGCAACCGCTCACTGAAGAGGTACTCACCAGTCTACTAGATAAATACGGCAAGGCAGTGACCTGCATCTGCTTCATGGGTGGGGATGCAGCACCCAAGGAAGTACAACATTTGGCCAAGTATCTGCACCAATCAACCACCTCCAGCAATCCGGTAAAAGTCGGTTGGTACTCCGGCAAGCCTAAGTTGCCTGAAGGATTCGATATGCAGCCCTTCCAATACATCAAACTCGGTCCCTATACCGAAAGCCTTGGCGGACTGAAATCGAAACAGACCAACCAACGTCTTTATAAAGTCACCGACAATCGGCTGGACGACATCACCTACCGATTCTGGAAATAAAATCTGAAAATAAAGGTTTTATTTGAATAAAACAGAGCCTTCATTTACAACAAGTAGAGGTCCTGTTTATAGTGAATAGAGCCTCTACTTTACTCAGATAGAGTTTCTATAATAATTCGCTGAATCATTTGGTACTGATATACATATTTACATATGGGTACATGACATAATATTCTATGTGTAGACATATCTCATATTAAGAACATTAAACTATTAATTCTTTTCCTGAAATCAGATATCTATAATTATCTCCCTTACATTCTGTAATTTCATGTTTAAAAATGCGACTAATGCCTTTTGACTTTAAAATCTTTGCAAGGTCATTATAAAAATCATTTCGATTAGACTTCTCCATTAATGACAATATTTCAATACCAGCTTTAGATATTTTTTTGACAGGTATTGAAAGTTTAATTTGTTGGTTTGTGTCATTATGAAGTACTATCACTGTTTTTTCATCAATTTTTATATTTAATTCACTATTCGAATTTACAGTCCATTTTTTCCTTAACTCTTCATTGTTTATCAAACCTATCTCCCCTAACAACAAAGTCTCATGTAAAGAGAGAAAACAATTTTCTGTACAAACAAGATTTTTCTCAACATAGAAATGCGAAGCTTTAATAAATAATTCAGCCTCTTCTTTTGTCATATTTCTCAATAATTCCAAAGTCCTTAAAGAATATGAATTAGGACACTTTACCTCACCTGCTAAAATACGTCCCCATATATCATGTAAAGTTTCATCCGAAACATCTTCAACAATACTAAAAAACCTATTTGTCCAATCAACATTTACGGGTTCATTAGATACAGATTCCCCTTCTGCAAAGAAAGATTTTGCTTTTTCTACAACGGACTTGGCATTATTCATTTTACGTGTTTCTCTTGCTAATATATAATTAGCAATTTCATCCTCTCCTTTCAACCTTGATAACTCGGCCTGTGTATTTGCCTCAACTTGCTTTATTGCAGCATAATACTCAGCATTAGCCATTTTTTTACGCCCAAATGCAGCAAGCCCTAAACTATAACAGATGGTTTCTCCTAACTTAGCTAGTCCATCTGTATTTACATCAATTAGTCCTCCCATAAGTTCAATTTATTTATTACAAAACAAAAGTAAAGATATTTTAGGAGAAAATCAAAAAGTATAGTTAATTCATTTATAAAAACAAAAATGGAATAATCAAATTTATTAAATAATGTGAAGGGATAAACAAAAACACATTATACAATCTTTCCGTAGAAAGTAAGGTTGCCAAGTTAAATTCATATTTTATTCAAAGTTTTTAAATTACTTGTAAGAGGATACTGTAAACTTCTATAAAGCCCTTATCCTACAGCATAGCTATGCATCCCACCCAACAGAAAGTTCACCCCGAAATAAGTAATCAGCACGGTAAGGAAAGCCACGATGGAGAATATATGGAAGAACATCGGACGGCGAAACCAGGGCAACGAATCGGGATGCAACGCCAGAGCATAAACCAACATGGTGATCAATGCCCAAACCTCCTTGGGGTCCCATCCCCAATAACGTCCCCAGGAAACGTTAGCCCAGATGGCGCCAATAAAAATCCCAATCGTCAGCAGAAACACTGCGGGGTACAAAAGAAGCTGACTGATAATCTGCAAACGTTCAATCTGCACAGAGCAATCGCGAGGCGAATAATGAAGTATCAAGGCCATAATTCCGTTGAGCATAATGAACGCCAACAATGAATAGGCCAACATGATGACTACAACATGAACGGATAGTAACGGCGACGCAAGTACCGGCATCAACTGGGTGATCGGAGGATTGGACTCTCCCATCATAGCAACCATCAATGCGAGTCCACACATCAAAAAGCCAAAAGGTAAAATCATAGAAAACTTCCGTTGAAGCAAGAAGGTGATCAACAAAGTGCACCACGCCATAAATTGCATGGTTTCAAATCCGTTGGACAGCGGGAGATGATTGCTAACATAGCCACGTAAGCCAACCACTAAAGTCAAATAAATAAATAGCAACACAAGCAGAAGATTACCCGCCAATACCACAATTTTTCCAGGATGCTTCCGTACAATACTTCTTTGGCAATAATAAACAAAAGACAACAATCCTACAACGACACAAACCATAGCAAGAAGCTTGGTATATACCAGCTTATTATAAATTTTTTCAGCGTCAAAACGAGCGGAAGAAGGTAGTGATCCGGCAGCTTCCTTTTGTTGATAGACGCGTAGCTTTGATAGCAAACGAGAAACTTCTTTAAAGTTTTTGCCTAATACGTTTTCATGAATATAGTCCAAATACTTCCTGATAAAAACTTGTTGCCCATCTTTCATATTATCCGGCAAACGATCATTCTGCGAAAACCATTTCACTGGACTCCGCCCATTGCTAAATGATTCTAGAAAATCAGATCTATTTAGACTATCCATGCAAATGCTCGTTTCCGCAGCGATATAGGGGAAGATATTCATAGCCTTACCTGAATAAAGCATCGTAATCATATTATACTTTTCATCGGCTTCCTCAATTCCTCTCTTATCCTTCACTGGCTTGCCTATACGAATTTCATCAAGAACTTTGCCCAATTTATATTCATTCTCATCATTGAAGAAGCCATTCAACGAAGCATAGTGTCCATCTATGCCAAGTAAACGACAAACCTCACCACTTTTTACTTTAAAAACAGGCTGCTTCTTCCAGCTGGAATAATAAAACAGCCACCCTGTATAGACTTGTTCCACCGTAAGCCCTTTATAGGATGAGCTTCCACAAAGCTTCACAGTAAAGTCCTTTGCTAGGGTCTGCAAAGGACAGATTCTATTGTTATAAAGGACATACAAATTACCGAATTGGGCTGCAACATCTTTTGGCAAAACTTTTAGGCGCTCTTTTCTTTGAATTTGGACAGACTGGTTATTCTGCTTATCCTTTTTTCTGAATGAGGAACTATCCTTCTCTGTTAAAGCCCTCTTACTTCCAGATAAAGTTGGCATACTACCAACACACTCATCACCAGCAAATACATCCGAAGTTCCCTCCTCAAATGAGTGAATCGAAAAGTCGAAGTCCGCCTTATTATTTGAGGCACCAAAATAGTAACCACCAGCAGCTTCTATCCCACTGGAGAAAAAAAGCAAAACAACTGCACCTATCCCCCGACGAAGTAACGGACTCTTAATCAAAGTTCGGAAATGACTGTTACGACTTATCATAAAAAGCAGCATGGAAAGGAGTAATAAAGCATATCCAGTATACGTCACAGCAATGCCATAAGGATCATAAGAAACGGCCAGAGTAGTACCTTGACCGTCATCATCAAATCCCGATTGATAAAAACGATAACTCTGACATGAGAAAACATGATTCATGGCAACTCTGCCGAAGTATTGATTTTGATTATACTTATCAATTATCCGCAGTTCGCTTACAAAATCCATCGGGGCAGAAGTTCCCGGATAGTAACAGATATAAAAATTCCGTAAAGATACCTCAAAAGGAAAATTCACCTTTTGCATATCTTTATTTACAAAATAACTCGTTTTTTCTTCTTTACGCAAATGGAGCATGCCTTGTTTGCCATATAACCACGTAATAAAAGCCCCACTCAGAATAACAACAAATGACAGATGAAGCAGCAAGACGACAGGTCGTTTCCCTATTTTTCGATAAGATAAATAGGTTATAGATATTAAAACAAAAAAAGCCCATAACAACACAAAAGGCACAGTTCCATAGATATGAGTGTGCACAAAATCCGCACCTTTGAATTTTTCGAGAATAGAAGCCGTAACCAAAATCATCAACAAAAACCCCAATAAAGTAAAAGACAAACGTTTTATGATTTTCATACACTAAAAGAATAAAGAAATAGATTACCTATATTACCCGCAAACTCCAATTACATCCCCGCCTCAAAAGTAAGAATAAACATAAGCATAGCCAAGCTCAATCCTATAATATCTTTCACAACATAGAATTTTATTATACAAAGGAAGTGCGCCGGAAGACCGAATATCCTTCAACACACTTCTTCTACTAGAAACAACAAGTTTTAAATAGCATTAATAAATGCCACAATAGCATCACGATCTGATTTACTTAAGACACGGAATTTATCTATTTCTTTGCGTGCATCACTATTGGAACCACCATGCCACATAATCGCCTCAAGCACATTACGCGCACGGCAGTCATGCAACCGATCACTAGATCCAGTACATTTTTGACTCAGACCGCGCCCCCATAAAGGTGTAGTACGACACCATCCCGTACGTATATCATTTTTCATATATAACCGGTGTTGAACCAAATCCGTATAAGGCCATATCTTTTGATTGGAATAACGTGGCAAACGATTATCTCCGTCCGAGAAAAAGCCGTTTGGATCGGTATAATTATCATCACCAGTGGTCCATGACGGACGATGACAATAAGTACAGCCTATTTGCGTAAATAATTCCTTACCTCGTTTCACCTCTTCATCATCTAAATCCCGGGCAGCAGGTACAGCAAGCCCGCGATGCCATACCATAAAGTCGATGTAATCATTATCGCTCATCTCAGCGGGAAGATCCGTATCCATCAGATAATTATAGATATCCGTTTCCACATCACCTGTTCTATTATACTGCGGAAAATAGTTATAAAAGTCTTTCTTTACATCAGAGTCTTTGGATGCTACTTTAGCATAAGTTTTCGTCATATAATGATAGCGACGATCACTGCGGGTTACATTAGTTATATTCCAAATAGCATTGGCCCCGGGGCCATCTTGCAGAACACCACGAGTCAGCCCATAGGTAAATCGCAACGGACGATTCGTTTTGCCATAAGTTTTCACCCAATTGCCATTAGCAAATATTGCCGGATTGAGAGGAACACCGTATTTTTCATCATTCACATACTGGGCTTTTAAATCTTCATCAGAAATAGCATCAAGCAATCCTG
Source organism: uncultured Bacteroides sp. (assembly GCA_965140335.1). Taxonomy (GTDB): domain Bacteria; phylum Bacteroidota; class Bacteroidia; order Bacteroidales; family Bacteroidaceae; genus Bacteroides. The sequence continues at coordinate 266,229 of OZ223190.1, read as the reverse complement.
ACCCATAAATACCAATGGTTGATTCCAGCCGTACTTTAATATTCGAATAAGAAACCTCTGCGATTACTCCATTCTTAGTCACTTCCAAAGGGACATAAAAGGCATCTTTGGGAATGGTAACTTCCGGATATATCAGACTATATGTTTCGCCGTCGGGGAACTTATTACCCCACTCATCTGTATAATTCAACCAGTCAATCGTAATTTTCGTTTCATCAATTGGAGCCTTGAAAGGTACCGCTGCTTGAGTTTGTGGCATTCCCGTTAATGAGCTCAAATAGGTGTCTGTATCATCTGTTATTACCAACAAATAGCCATTCCCATAATCACCTGCGCGGTAGCGCGTTTGGCGCTTACCGTGCCCATAACTTGGATGGCAAGATATGCAACTGCTACGCAACCATAATGGGCCCAAGCCTTGCCGTTGAGCTCCGGCATCCGTACCTTGAATGAAAACATTCTCAAAGAACCCTTCACCACGCAAAAAAGCAGCAGCCAACGTAGCACTCTGGTCCACCACAGGAGTTGATTGTTCGTAAGCACTGGAAGTTGAATTAAAGGCTGTACCTAATTTTCCTCCGGCATACCACTCTTCGGATAAAGTATCTACATCCGACGGCACCGGCGTAGTACCGGAATGATCATCGCTACATGCCATAAGGCTAAATAGTGTGGCAACAATCGCCGAATAAATGAATTTTAAATTAATTAATTTAGCCATATTACATATACATAAAAAACAACAATACTCATTGTAAAACAGTTTACTTATTCTCTTGTAAATAAGTAGCTATCTCAGCCAACTTATCCCTTAATGCCTGACAAGATGCAATAGCCGTTTTATTCTTCTCTGATTCAAGATTATTACGAAACGGATAAACAATTGTACCCAATCCAGTTGTACCCTCTTCACCTACACAATTCTCAATCGTACTCTTTAATTCACCAGCTAATGTTGCATTCTTCGCTTTCAAGTAACTATAAATAGATTTATCCTCACTACGCTTATCACTCACACCACCCATTACAACATTTTGAATACCACGAATATTATCTTGAAAGTCAACCTTAGAGTTATAACTATACCAAGATTCCACATCAAGCACATTACCCGAAGCCACAGGGTCGGAAATCTTAGTGTCGCCCACCTCATTAGCAATGCCAAAACAAGCCTTATCTGCTTTTAAGAAGTCGACAACAGCCTCCAATTGAGTTTTATATCGACTACCAGCTGCACCCGCATTTATAAAATGTTCTCCCCAATCATTGGTATCATCGTCCGGCACAGCATCCTCATCTTCTAAAAGAGTCTGCTTAGCTGCAGATACATTATCAAATCCACTCCATGCAGCCTCAAGATAAACGCATTGAAGTTTCAAATCGCCAGATACGGCATAAGCATATTTAGCTTCATCTTCAGATATATTGGACACAGCTTTAGCCCCTCCATCAGCAAAAACGACATATTCTAACGCATGAAAGCCACATAAGCCCCCCGAACCGTAATTGGTAGTAATGTAAGAGGCATCCAGATCTTTCATGATCTGAGTATTAGATAATAGATTATCTAAAGCAGTCTTATCCAATGGCCAAGAGTCAATGTGCGGATCAACCCCTTTTATGGTAGCAGGACCTAATAGAAACGCCTCGCTTTGTTCCCAATATTTACGCGAACTAATCCAAGCATCACAAACAGCCTGTACATCTGAATTAGTAACAGTTCCAGCTACTTTCTTATTATATAAGTTTTTACAAGTCTCCTCTAGCGTAATACTTGCATCTGCCAATCTATGATAAGTAGGTATAACAGTACCATTAACATATTGTGTCAAAACAGCTTTCAGCGCTTCACTACTTGAATTATCGACAGGAGTTGAGTTATCATCATCTCCGCATGAGCTTAAGCTAAAAGAGATTAGCATAACTAACCCTATGCAATAAGTAAAATTTAAGAACTTTTTCATATTTAATTTAATTTAATTGATTCAGTAAACTATTTTATTTTGTAAAAAAACAAGAGTAAGCAATTCCCAATGAAAAACTGGGTTCATTGTTATACTGACTTTTGAGAATCCTATAGGAATATTCAGCTTTCACCACAATATTCTTCATCGGATAATAATTCAACCCACCGGCAATACGCTGACGCCCCCATTGTTCTTCATCAAGTAATTGTTGCCCACTGCTATTCTTTCCCATCTTATACATAGGATCATAATAATCATAGCGTCCAAAAAGATAAAGACGTTGCTCCTTTTCCTTCATCTTGAGCACTTGTGAAAAGAGATCATAACCAACTTCCACTCCTACGCTAATTGCATCGGAGCCTATATTGGTACCTGGTGAAACATCATAACCTTTCAAAGAACGGTTTACTTCTGAGATTTTACCCGCATCAGAAAGATGACCATAAACAAAGCTACCACGTGCAATCCAATTATGAGCATTATAATTAAAATCGCCACTACCAATAACAACCGTTCCTTTAAGTCCTTTAAAATTCTGAGATTTTAAAGAATTAGAGGCACTATTACCTACATATCCACTTAATCCAATTCGCAATCCAGGAATAGAATAATTATCAATACGAGCAGCTCCGGCATACGAATTGGCTACTTTAAACTCGTAAGGCGTTCCTGCACCGCCCTTTATCCAAGTCTTATTGCCGAAGCGATCAGCATCAAGTCCTGCAACAAACAGGGCTTCATAACGCCATTTACCTATATTCCCCCACAGACTGAGACCCGTTTCATGCCAAGTACAAGGTAGAATCGTATTTTCCCCTTCGGGGCGATAAACGCCAAAGAATTCTGTCGGCATGTGATGTCCATTAGTCAATCCCACAGGTACAATAATGTGCCCTGCACGCAAATTAAGTTCGCGTGAAAAAGATTTCTGAAGCCAAAATTGCTCTAAAGCAACTTCCCCTCCACGTTCTATCTCACTTTCATATTCGCCCGTTTCTTCTTCCTCTATTTCAATAGCACTTTCAGTACCCCCATGTTCAAACTCAATCTCACTTCCCATGGTCCAGCCTTTACCGAAATCATACCCAATAAAGAGCACCACATGGGGCAAATCAAACTGCCCATTGCTAACAGCATCTTTATACTTGGTAGCATCCGTATAACGTTTCCAGTTATCACTATAAAAATTGCGAGTCATCACCGCCTCCCCGTAACCTCCTATACTCAAGGGAGATTTATTGTTCTTCACCTTCTCTCCCACCTTTGCAGCATTGTTATCTTCACCTTCCGGTACCTTATCGGCAAATGCGGAAGAAGAAATGACTGCCAATCCTAAGAAGAGTCCGAATAGCTTTTCTTTCATTTACTTTATTTTTTATAATTTTAAGTTGCTGCAAAGGTAGAGGAGGTGAAAAGAGATAACAATACCTAAATGTTAGTATAATCGTACAGTTCTTAACAATATGTAGGTATTTTTATAATGATTACAAATAGATACCTAAAACAGAGTAGAACGAGTACCAAAATCACTATTTATAGGTATTTCAGGATATACCGAAAAGGTTTTACTTTGCAGCATATTATTCAAAACAAAAATATAAAATGAAAAAGATTGGTATATTCTACGGTTCTTCCACAGGAACCACACAAAGCATTGCTGAAACAATAGCGGCTCAATTGGGTGTTGCAAAAACAAACGTGATTGACGTTGCAAAAATGACAGCCGAACAGATAAAGGACTTCGACGCATTAATTTTAGGGACTTCCACTTGGGGAGACGGTGAGTTGCAGGACGACTGGTACGACGGAATAAAATTGTTGAAAGCAGCTAACCTCTCAGGTAAAACGATCGCCCTCTTCGGCTGTGGCGATTCCGATTCCTATAGCGATACATTCTGCGATGGCATGGGATTAATTTACGAAGAGATTAAAGATTCCGGTTGCTCATTTACCGGACAGGTATCTACTGACGGATATACCTTTTCATCATCCGTATCAGTAGTAGACGGGGTATTTGTCGGACTTGCCATTGACGATGTTAATGAAAGCGATCAGACAGAAAATCGCATTAATGCCTGGGTGGAAAAGATTAAAAGCTGTCTGGCCTAATTCCGTTATACGATATTATAATATTGCATTATGCTCAGTTCAGAGATTAACCCGGTAGAGCTCAAAGTCTTCCTAAACCATATTTACGAACTCAAGAAAGGTGTGCGTCAAATGGTGCTCTATACAGCCAACAAGAAATATGAAGATTTTGCAATCAAACGACTGAACAGTCAGAAGATATGCTATATCATTCAACCGGTAGGAAACGACAGGATCAATTTGTTTTTCGGACGGAAAGAATGTATCAATGCCATCCGGTTATTGATCACACGACCGCTGAACAAGCTTACCCCGGAAGAAGATTTTATTTTAGGGGCGGTACTGGGCTACGATCTATCGGCACAATGCAAACGTTTCTGTGAGCGAAAAGAGAAAACACCAAGTGTGCTTAATCAGCCTAGCTAATTGTCAAAATGTGGTGTTTATATTGTGCCGGGAACAAAATCCCGGCACAATTCATAAAGGCTGGAAAAATCAGTATAAATAGGTATTTTTAGAAAGACAAATTATTCTCACCTTTGCAATGTTTTAAAAACAAAGAATGCAATTCCTTAAAGATAACATAGAAGAAAATATTCTTAACGCTGCACAAAAAGTCTTTTTAAGAAAGAACTTTCAAAAAGCTTCCATGCGTGAAATAGCGGATGAAGCGCATGTTGGCGTAAGCAATATCTATAATTACTTTGAAAGCAAAGACTGCATATTCTATAAGTTAGTGAAGCCTTTAATTGATACTCTTGAACAGATGTTATACAAAAATCACAGTGGAAAGAACAAGGATTTTCTAAATAAAAATTCTGATATCTATTTAAGTTGCATAGTAGATGAATATCTGTCTCTCATCCAAAATTACCGTAGTTTACTAACATTACTCTTTTTTCATGCTCAGGGTTCTTCTTTGGAGAACTATAAGGAAGAGTTTACCAAGCAATCTATTACCGTCGTAAAAAAATATTTCCTGCACATCAAGCAGCAATATCCTAACATGAATATCAATGTCTCCGACTTCTCCATCCGGTTACACACGGCATGGATGTTCACCCTATTCGAAGAATTGATAAAGCAGAGGAACAAGCCTAAAGATGTCAGACAGATAATAACCGAGTACATCACTTTTGAATTTACGGGTTGGAGAGAACTTATGAAAATATAAGCTCTCTCTTTTTTTTGAATGATTTTGAATATTGTTCGTTTTTAAACTAATTAGAGATGAAAGAAAAACTAAAATTGAATGCAGTAGAGGAAACACTCTTAATTCCCCTTTATATGCGTGCTAAAGAGAGTAAACGTAAAAATGCCATTATCCACGATGAGCTAGCCTGTAAAATCGTTGGGGAAATCGACTATAATTTTTCCAAGTTCGAAAACGCTTCTATGAGTGCATTAGGGTGCGTTATCCGTGGAAGGCACTTTGATAAGAAAGTTCAGCAATTTATTCTAAGAGAGAAGAACCCGATAGTCGTTAACATTGGTTGTGGACTAGATACACGCTATCAACGCATTCAGCAAAAGCAAGATGCAATTTTTTATGAATTAGATTTGCCAGATGTCATGGAACTGCGTAAACAACTGCTACCACATCCAGACACGAATGATATTCCTTTGACAGCTTCATTACTTGAGACAGACTGGATGGATGCATTAAAAAAGAAACACCCATACTCACATTTCATTTTTATCCTTGAAGGGGTTATAATGTACTTTTATGAGAAACAAATCAAAACTACATTAACACGTTTGGCTAGCCGGTTTCCTGGTGGAGAAATTCATTTTGATGTATGTGGAACTATGTTCTTAAAGAGAGGAGTGAAAAATGATTCTATAAAACATACTAATGCAAAATTTAGATCAGGCATTAATAATGGTAAAATTATAGAAGAATGGATCCCCCAATTCATTATGACGGATAATATATCCTATATGGATATAGAGAAAAAACGTTGGGGCATAAAAGGCTTTTTAATACGTCTGATTCCTGGATTAGCACGTAAATTCAGTAGTATTTTAGGATATAAAATAGAAAAGAAATGAAAAAGAAGAAAGGAATAGCCCGCTTGTTTAAGATAGCAGGTGAAAAGAAAGGACTTTTAATCCTCGCAGGCGCTTTATCGGCTTGCAGTGCATTGTGTATGCTTATCCCATATTGGTCGGTATATAACGTGTTGAATGAGTTGTTACGGCATGGAAACAATATGGATAACATAAACGGAGCTTACCTCATTCACTGGGGTTGGATTGCTTTCGCCGGACTTATCAGCGGACTTCTACTGTTATATGCGGCATTAATGTCATCGCATGTGGCAGCATTCCGCATTCTCTACGGATTGCGCATCCGCATGACCGGGCACATTGGGAAATTATCGTTAGGATACCTGAACAGCACATCCACCGGAGCCATAAAAAAAGTAATGGAGCAAAATATCGAAAAGGTGGAAACTTTCATAGCCCACACCATTCCCGATTTGGTTAATGTATTAGCCACAGCTGTATTGATGTTCACGATCTTCTTTTCACTAAACGGGTGGATCGCATTAGCCTGTCTGATTTGTATAATCATCAGCATCGGACTACAGTTCTTAAATTTCTTCGGGAAAAAAGCAACTGAATTCACCCGCATCTATTTCGATACTCAGGAACAAATGAGTGCTTCGGCGGTACAATATGTACGGGGGATGCCAGTAGTAAAAATATTCGGGCAAAGTATCCGCTCATTCCGGCGTTTCAACAGCGAAATTACCGCTTATAAAGAATATGCCCTGAAAGTATGCGACAGCTACCAACCCGGTATGGTGGTTTTTACCGTACTACTCAATTCCATTATTACTTTTATTTTACCCGTGGGGTTGTTATTACTGAGCAAAGACCCTCAAAACCTTGCATTAGCAGCAAGTTATCTCTTCTTTATTATCATGGGACCTGGTGTAGTATCCCCCATCTATAAATTAATGTACCTAGGCTCCAGTACTAAGGAAATAGATGAAGGTGTCAACCGGTTGGATCGCATCTTAAACGAGCAACCAATAACGGAAACATCTTCTCCACAAATCCCGAAGAGCTATGACATTAAATTCCGCAACGTAAGTTTTGCCTATGAAAATAAAGTAGAAGCCACACGCACCGAAGCTTTAAAAGAGATCACCTTCACAGCCCGTCAGGGAGAAATCACCGCTCTCGTCGGTCCTTCCGGTTCCGGTAAATCAACAATAGCCAATCTGATACCACGCTTTTGGGATATCAGCGCCGGAGAAATTCTTATCGGGGATGTCAACATCAAGGACATAGCCACGGAGCAGCTCATGGATATGGTATCGTTCGTATTTCAGGATAACTTCCTATTCTTCGATACATTATACGAAAATATCCGGGTAGGAAATCCAGAAACAACCCAAGAACAAGTAATTGCCGCTGCAAAGGCTGCACAATGCCATGACTTCATCACCGGACTTCCCCAAGGTTACGAAACCCGCATCGGAGATGAAGGAGTCTACCTTTCCGGAGGAGAATCCCAACGCATCTGCGTGGCACGGGCCATTCTAAAAAACACCCCTATTCTAGTGCTGGATGAAGCCACTGCTTTTGCCGACCCGGAAAATGAGTACAAAATGCAACAAGCTTTGAAGCATCTCATCCATAACAAGACTGTTATTATCATTGCCCACCGGCTATCATCCATAGTTTCAGCACAACAGATACTGGTATTAAAGGAAGGCCGGCTCATACAACAGGGACAGCATCACGAACTTTGCAAGAAAGAAGGAACCTACAAAAAGATGTGGGATGCTTATACCAGCGCTTTCCATTGGGAACTTCAAACATTAAATTAATAAGAAAATGAAAAGTATATCAAGTAAAATATTACAGAATGCCCGTAAACCAAAAGGCTTTGTCGGACGATTAATGCTAAAAGGCATGAACATTGGACATGCAAGTTTATCCAACTGGGCATTGTCTCTCATCAACTGGCAACCCCAATGGCAAGTTTTAGACATTGGCTGCGGTGGTGGAGCCAACATCGCTGAAATGTTGAAACGATCTCCAAGAGGAGAAGTATACGGCATTGATTTTTCAGCGGAAAGCGTTGCTTACGCGCAAAAGACAAATAAAAAAACATTGGGTAAACGGTGCTTCATAGAGCAAGGCAATGTGGAAAGCTTACCTTATAACAACAATAAATTCGATCTGGTCACAGCTTTCGAAACGGTTTACTTTTGGAAAGATATGCCCAAAGCTTTACAAGAAGTACGGCGGGTATTAAAGACAAACGGACTTTTTCTAATTTGCTGTGAAGTGAGTAACCCGGCCAATACCAAATGGAGCGACCTCATTGAAGAAATGGTGATCCATTCCGAAAATGAATTGCAAACGTTATTGGAACAAAACGGATTTTCAAATATCTCCGTATACAAACAACCAACAGAAAAAATATCTATCGTAGCACAAGCTATAAATTCCAATACTAAAAAAGAGAACAAAAAATGAATGCAATAAAAAACATAACCATAGGACATACTGAGCGTCTTCGTAAACCGGTAGGCTATACCATGCTGGCAAATTTAGTTAATATCATACCCTTTTGTCTATCCATTGAAGCTATAAGCGTTATCTTTCGCAACTTTGACGGCAATGGCACTCCATTGGATACCAACCGGCTCTGGAACATATTCTTTGTCCTTGTAGCCTATATGTTTATAATGGCTATAGCCGAGCGAGCTGCTTATCGTGCCAACTTCCGCGGAGCTTATGAAATGAGTGCGGCAGGACGACTCAACCTAGCCGAACACTTACGTAAACTTTCACTCGGTTTTTTATCACGAAGAGATCCGGGTGATTTATCCTCCATGTTGATTACTGACTTTGCTATGGCTGAAACAGGCATTTCCCACCATCTGCCTCAACTAATGGGAGCTCTAGTCATGCCTGTGCTGGCCTTTTCCAGCCTTTTGTGGATAGACTGGAGAATGGCTACTGCCATGTTCATCGCTTTACCGTTAGCCATTGGGATACTCCTGCTAAGTACAATGGTGCAACGTAAAGTTAGCGGTCAACAAATCGCAGCAAAAATAAATGCAGGAAACCGACTGGAGGAATATCTGCAGGGACTCCGGGTGATGAAAGCTTATAACCTTCAGGGAGAGAAATTCATCCGTCTGAAACAAGCCTTCAGTGAATTACGCCGGGCATGTATCAAGCAAGAAGCTATTATCGGACCATTTATGCTATTTTCCATCACATTGGTACGAGCCGGACTCACACTGATGATTTTGTGCGGAAGTTACTTGCTCATCGGAGGAGAACTATCCATACTCACCTTTGTCATGTTTCTGGTAGTGGGTTCACGAGTGTTCGATCCGCTGACTTCTGCCTTAACCCAATTTGCAGAATTCCGCTATTATTCCATTGCCGGAGGACGCATTCTCAAACTGATGAATGAACCAGAAATGAAAGGTAATGCAGAGGCTCCACATTGCGGAGATTTTGAATTCCATAACGTTTCTTTCGGTTATCACGACAGAGAAGTCTTGCACAATCTGAATCTGAGCATGCAGCAGGGTACACTGACTGCATTGGTCGGCCCGTCAGGTAGTGGCAAAAGTACATTAATGAAACTTTGTGCCCGATTTTACGATCCCCAGCAAGGATACATCACTTATGGAGGCAAGGACATTTCTCAAATAGAACCTGAAACTTTAATGAAACAATTGTCTATGGTCTTCCAGGAGGTCTACCTGTTTCAAGACACCATTAAGAATAACATTCGTTTCGGACGGACCGAAGCAACTGATGAGGAAATCATTGCAGCCGCAAAGCAAGCTTGCTGCCACGAATTCATTACCCGGCTTCCCAAAGGTTATGATACTCCTGTTGGTGAAGGAGGGTGTACCTTGTCAGGTGGTGAAAAACAACGCATTTCCATCGCTCGGGCTATCCTAAAAGAAGCACCGGTTATTTTATTGGATGAGGCTACTGCTTCACTCGATCCTGAAAATGAAGTGGAAGTACAACGGGCCATTAACACGCTGATTGCAGGCCGGACAGTGATTGTCATTGCCCACCGACTTAAAACGATAAAGAATGCCAGTCAGATCGTTGTACTGGAAAATGGACGGATAGCGGAACAAGGTAAACATAATGAGTTAATAAAAAAACAAGGACTATATGCCAATTTATGGAGTATACAAGAAAAAACGATGGGATGGAGTATCTAATACAATAGAATAAGACATTCCTTATTCCATTTTTTCCTATCTTTGCACTATGGCTATGGGATTAGCCTTTAACCGCTCCTTTAGAGCTGATGATCCCTACTATTTAAATGTGCAACTCTAAATGTGCCTGTTATGCTCAAAACACTATTGTTTATCGGGACAGGAAGTTTTATGGGAGGGGTTTTGCGTTATCTGGCCTCTCGTTATATCCAAAACTGGACTAGTATTTCCTTCCCTTTAGGAACTCTTTTAGTTAATATTCTGGGATGTTTCATCATAGGCTTCTTTTACGGACTGTTTGAACGTGGAAATCTAATGAATGCCAACACGCGAATGTTGCTCACCGTGGGATTCTGCGGAGGATTCACCACTTTCTCCACTTTTATCAATGAGAGTTTCCAACTCATTAAAGGAGATAACTTCTTTTATCTTTCGCTCTATTTAATGATTAGTCTGCTGGGGGGACTGATTATGCTATACCTGGGTTATTCACTTATAAAACTATTGTAATATGGAAACAACTAAAAAAGTCAAGATACTCAAGATCTATATAAGTAGCACGGACAAAGTTAAACATGCATCAGTTTACGAAGCACTTGCATTCCAGGCCAAGAGATACGGACTGGCGGGGGCTACGGTTTATAAGGGGATAATGGGATATGGTGCGAGTAGCGAATTACACTCCAATAAGTTTTGGGAACTGACAGAGAAGATTCCCATCATCGTTGAAATCGTGGACGAGGAAGATAAAATCAATAACTTTATTGAGAAAGTACTCCCCATACTTAAAGGATTGCCCAAAGGTTGCCTCATCACCTCTCAGGATACGGAAGTGATATTAGCCAAGCAGGGCAACACCAAAAAGTAACAAGGTCTATTTTCATCTTTTCATAAAAAGAAACTCGCATGTAACATCTATGCTATATGCGAGTTTTCAATTAATTATGGGATAAAGTTCAACCTTAGCAACAAACGATCCTTACTCTAAAAGAAACGCATAATTACAAGAAACTCAATATTTAGTCAAATATAGAAGCGTTTTCCCAATTAACTGTGTGAACATATCATACAAAGAAGAAACATCTAATATTATTCTTTTCACCTGTTTATCAAATAGATAAAGAGATAAAAAGGATATACCTTCTCTATACCTGCTCCGCTTTTTCTCGCTCCAGCTAAGGCTATGTAAACCGGCAAAATAGTGGAGATGGTATGCAGATGGTATAGGGAAAATAGGGAGGAGGTCAAACTGCGTACAAAAAGAAGATACACTAAAAGTTATAAATACATACCAGATGTTACTTATAACAACCATAAAGCTACTTTTTAAACATCCTCAGCTTATTCCGGTAATAAGCCTCCACATCTTTCCAATGATAATACGGAGCAAGATCGGTTTTTACCGGCAGGCTCACCTCATGCTCATTTAATAAGGCCTTAACAAGAATGTCCGCACTTCCGGGTTGACGATAAAAAACCCATTGGATGTTGCTCGCCATCATAAAGATCTTATAATTACGCCATTCGTCGGCCAAAGCCTCAGGATCATTAACAATCTTCGCACAATTGCCAAGTTCCATCAATACCGCCAAAGGCAGAATGCAAGTATCATGCCCGAATCGCATTGTGGCACCATGCCCACTGCTTACCACACAGGTATCAGCTGTATTTAGAAAATTCTCCAATAAGCGAGATTCAATATACGGCATTGCACCTTTCGTCAGAGGAGAAGGGCCGTAACTAACATACCATCCCCAATTACGTATACGCCATAGATCATAACACTCTTGCTTGGTAAAGATAGAAGGTAAATCAATGCCTAGCTGACAGGTATGACTTTGCATATTGGACGCAACTTTGAAGAGAGCCCTCATCAGTTGGTCAGGCTTAATGTTTTGCTTCACATAATTATCATCTGTAAAGAGTGCATTCATCAATCGTTCAGGATGCGTATGCTTACTTTCAAAAGATTTTAGAGCAGACTTAACCTCCGGCAATTTACGCAATTTCGTGATTGCTTTATCGCTATAGTTCATGTAATCCATATCGTGCATGCTGGCATCACTTTTCACTTTAATTTCGGGATTCATGGACTTAAGTTGCATACACTCATTCATCATGGAAAGTATGCATCGAATAACAATTGTTGAGCGGGCATCTATTTTAGCATCACCTTCAAATACTTCAGGAAAGTTCATAAACATGCGCTTAGCTACACCTGCATGTTGAACAGCTCCCAACGGAGTCAACTCTCCTATCCTCCCCTGCGACATCTTCACTAAACTATCCAAACCTGCCATCACTGTTTTTCCCAACGGAGTGAGCTTACCGGCCTTATCAGCCTTCTTCAGTATAAACAAAGGCTCCTCATAATCTTTTCCGTTCGTCAGGAAACGGGAACCATGCCTTTGATAGGTACTGATATAAAAAGGTTTATATCCCTCCGGAGCCGGAGTCAGTCGCGCATTCCCAGGACCAGGATAGGCATAAAACGTACCTGCTGCACGATGAACATCTGCAAAAATCTCTTCCTTTGCCGTCTGTGCATTCAATCCGATTGCAAAAGACAGCAATAAAGCCAATAAAATACTTTTTTTCATTTTACGATACCATTAAATGAGTCCCTGCTTTGGCAGGTTTATTGATTAAAACAAAATGCTTCTTTTCATTTTTAAGCTGCATCAGATATGAACATTGCAATGATCAATATCTGATAGTGCAAAGGTAAAGTCAAAAATCTAATTTTCACGACTTTACCCTTGCTGCAAACGCTACAATAGAAATGAAAACCTGAAAATCGGACTTTTGACACACCCTCTTCTCTAAACTTATTGAATATCCCAAATCCCGGCGGTACGCTCCAATTCGGCCAGAGCCACATTATAATTATATAACGTCTCGATATATTGTGCCTGTACCTCATCATAAGTCCGCTGTGCATTCAAAATTTCCAGCAAAGGCACTTCCCCACGATTGTAGCTATACACTTTTCCTTTGAGTACTTCCTTGGCCTGACTAAGCATCCCGTTCCGGTAATGCTTAACCTGGACAGATAAAGACTGAAACTGCTGGTAAGCCCGCACCACTTCCGTCTGTACCTGTAAACGGGCCTGATTGTACTGCGCTTCAGCCTGTTGGGCACGAAACTTGGCAGCCTGCACAGTTCCTTTATTAAATGCCGAAAACTTCAACGGGAAAGCAATGCCGGCAGTAATGCCATTAAAATTAGGTGCAGGAGCTTCTTCATTCCGTACCCGGTTATTGTGACTGACAGACAAAGAGACATCCACATCGGGTAGCTTATCCCGACGAGCCACCGTAACTGCCCGACGGGCGACTTCCGTATTTTTGAGCGCGGCTACCAAATCGGCCCGGTTATCCACCGCATAAGTCATCAAATGGTCAAGTGAAAACGGACGCTCCACATCTCCCAACTCCCCTTTGGGAAGATAAAGCGTATCTTTGGATAGCGTTCCCATCATCAGGGACAAAGAGCAACAGGCATTTTTCAAATCCGTCTCCGCCTGAATGACTTCATTATGCATAATTCCGGCTTCCAGCTTGCTTTGTATAGCTTCCACCTCCATAATCTTTCCCGTGGCAAAACGGATACTATCCGACTTAGCCAGTTCCAACAAATCTTTATAAGAGCTTCTCTTTACCTCGTACAATTGCTTTTGTTTTTGCACTTCAAAGAAAGCAATGGTAGCGTCCGCTCTTAAATTCCGAAAATAATCGGCTAGCAGGGTCTCTGACAATTCGCTTTCACTACGTGCCATGCGGATACCTGCTCCGCGCTTCCCCATGGAAAGCGTTTGTGTGATGCCCACTTCCACACTTTGCCCCATATGCAAAGCGTGGTCCTGATTGTTAGTATAATCCACGGAAATTTGGGGATCATTAAAAACATGAGCAGCTATGACATCGGCCCGTGCCGCACTCACATTCAGCTTTTGCGCGGCATAGTCCAGATTACCTGCATTCACTTTCTCCAGATAGTCATGATAAGTCAGGTAAGAGGTTTGTGGAGTCTGGGCCTGCAAAACACTGCCACAGCCCAACATCACCATCATGGAGTATGAAACGACCGCCCGTATACTATATTTTCTCATTTCTTCTTTATTTTATTTTCTAATAAAAGCTGTGTTTAAATATCATCGGATTCCCTCTTTCAAGTTATTCTGAGATTTTTCAGAGACACTCATTCAAAGTTTGGTATTACTCTATAATCTCGAAAACAACAGATAAAAAGATTCTTAAAACGATAAGATTGATCACATTTTATTCGCTCTTTGACCTCTCAGAATCCCTGCGCTCGTCCTCCTTTTCTATCTCCGAAGCCGTCGAAACGGAGTTCGTTGCGGAAGTTCGATTTTGACTACCTTCCATGCGCTTCTCCATCAGATAATATAATGCGGGAAGCATATAGAGAGTAATCACAGTGGCAAATAACAGTCCGTAAACAATAACCGTAGCCAAAGGTCTCTGTACATCCGATCCTATACCGGTAGACAGCGATGCCGGTAGCAGACCGAGAACGGCTACAGTAGCAGTCATCAGGATAGGACGGAAACGATGACGGGCACCTGTGATGACGGCATCCCTTAAATTCCGCCCGCGGGAACGGAGATTATTGATATGTGAAATCATAATCACTCCATTTTGAATGGCCACCCCAATCAGGGCTATAAAACCAACCGCTGATGAAACATTCAATGTCATGCCACGCACATTCAATGCCAGCATGCCACCAAATAAAGCCAGTGGAACAATACACATCAGCAAAGCCGCCTGTCTGAACTTGCCCAAAGCCGCAAACAACAACAGTAGCATAATACCCAATGCCAAAGGCACAACAATGCCCAGACGCATATAAGCACGGCGCTGGTTTTCGAATTGACCCGCCCATTTGAGATGGTATGAGTCATGGTCGTACTTCACTTTTTTAGCGATGGCACGATTGGCCTGATTCAAGAAGGAAGTCAAATCCAATCCGCGCAGATTGACATGAACCGTCAAGTGACGCTTATTCATTTCCCGTGAAATGGTACTTGCACCTGTAGTCATCTTGATATCTGCCACCTGACTTAATGGAATCTTGGCTCCAGAGCCGGATGTTAGCATCAGATTACCAATGCGCTGGGGAGTATTGCGGCTCTCTTCATTAAAGCGGCAAATCACATCATACGATTTACTGCCGACAAAAATTTGTGAGATAGCTTTTCCACCTACCGCCAGTTCTATCATATCCGCTACATCGGAAACGTTCAATCCATATTGGGCTATGCGATCACGATCGGCCACTATTTGTAATTGCGGCATAGGAGGTTCCTGATCAATGGCAACATCCACTGCACCCGGAATTTTCTTGATAACACCTTCCACTTCTTCCGCAATGCGTCTGGTTTCGGCTATATCCTCACCATAAATTTTAATGGCCAGGTCGCTATGAGCACCCGCTATCTGATCCATAACCATATCCATAATAGGCTGAGAAAAACTTACCGTATAACCAGGCATCTTTTGCAAAGAATCGTTCATTTCTTCTATCAACTGGGCTTTAGTTAAACCGTTTTTCCAAGTATCGTAAGGTTTCAATCCCACCGCACATTCCACATGTGAAAGAGAAAAAGCCTCGGCACCTTCGTCGTCACGACCGACCTGGGTCATCACGTAAGTGACCTCCGGGAACTTACGAACCTCCTTGCGCAACTCCTCTCCCATTTGCTTGGACTTTTCAATGGAAATGCCCGGAGGCAATTGTACTTGTATCCAGATAGACCCTTCATCTAATGGAGGAAGGAAGTCTTTACCCACAATCCAGGTCAACCCACCTGCAAGAACCAATACGATAACAAGGAAGCCAATCACTAGTTTATGCTTATCAATAACCTTCAATATTTGTGCATGATAACCTATAGAAAGTTTTTCCAACCATTTGTTATGGAAAATCCGGCGCGGTTTACGGTATGCCACGAATGCAAGACCCGGAATGAGAAAGAGCGCCACAGCCAAGGCCCCCAACAATGCGTAACCCACGGTATATGCCATAGGAGTAAACAGTTTACTTTCAATGTGCTGGAAAGCAAACAAAGGCAAATAGGCGGTTATAATAATCAGGGTGGAGAAAAAGATGGGACGCGCAACCTCCGTAGTACGACGAAGCAATGAATCCTCCCCCAGCCGTTCGGTAGGATGCCCTTCACGCTTTTTCAAGATTGTCTCCATCATTACAATAGCTCCATCAACCAATATACCGAAGTCGATAGCTCCCAGAGAGAGTAAATTGGCAGGAATATTGGTGACGTGCATCAAAATAAAGGCGGTTAGCAAAGCCAAAGGAATGGTCAATGCTACCACCAAAGCTCCACGCCAACTTCCCAGAAAAAGAATCAAGACCAGAACAACAAGTATCATACCCTCGAACAGAGTATGGGATACGGTATGCAGGGTGGTGTTCACCAAATTGGTACGATCCATAAACGGATGAATGCGGGTTCCCTTCGGAAGGACTTCATTGTTCAGTTCATCCACAGCCTTGTGCACTTCGGCCAATACTTTGGAGGGATTTTCTCCCCGAAGCATTTGTACAATGCCTTCCACACCATCGGAATAATGACGGATGCCATCATCAAATCCCAGTACCCCCTTACGTTCCAGATTACCATATTTCAATTTACCGATATCATTCAGATAGACCGGTACACCGTTTTCCGTCTTCAATACGATATTTCCAAGGTCTTTCAAATCCTTGATCAATCCAATGCCCCGAATGACATAACTTAAATCGCCGCGACTCAACATACTGCCACCGGCATTTACATTGTTATTTTCTATTTTCTCCGTAACATCGGCCAGTGAAATATTGTATTCCTCCATTTTACGGGGATCTATTTCAATCTGATACTGAGTAGTGATTCCCCCGTAATTACTGACATCAGCTACCCCGGTGACTTGTTTCAGACGGGGAATAATAACCCATTTGTGTAAATCGGTCATTTGACGTAGATCGAGACTATCGCTTTCAATCACGTAACGGAAAATCTCACCTGTAGGTGAAGTCAGCGGATTCAATCCCGGTGTCGCTCCATAAGGCAGTTCCACATCCACCAACCGTTCTTGTACGCGCTGACGTGCCCAATAGTCATCCACCCCATCATCGAAGACTAATACGACGGTACTTAATCCGAAGGTATTCTTGCTACGCATCACACTTAATCCCGGTAATCCGTTTACCGCATGTTCTATAGGAATGGTAATTTGCTGTTCAATCTCTTCGGCAGCCAGGCCCGGGACCTGTGTCACCACCTGCACCGTGGTATCCGAAATGTCAGGATAGGCATCAATAGCCAGCTTTGTCCACGAATAGTAACCTACAACTGCTATGAAGCAGAAGATGACGAACATCAACCCCCGCCGATGTAACGCCAGATATATCAATTTCTTCATAGCTTCGTCAACGTGCGTCGATTAAATAAAAGGCCCCTTCGTTCACAACCTGTTCCCCCGGAGTTAATCCACTCAGGATAACACTCTTGTCACCAACTGTAGCTGACGTCGTGACCGCACGTTTCAGGTAACGGTTACCGCCTAACGAAACTAACACATATGGATGGTCTTGTTGTTGTAGAATAGCGGAAGTAGGAACCATAATCACATTAGCCGATGAGTCGGTCAACTTCACCGTTCCATACATACCCGGCTTCATGGCATGGTCCTGATTGTTGCATTCTATCAGCACCTCAACGGCACGTGTTTCTTCATTCAACATATCACTAATGTGGTAAATTGTTCCATCTATCACTTTTTCGGGGAGGGAAATCAATTCCACCTGTACCTTGCTGAGCGAATGAATCAGCGGCATATCCTTTTCTTTTACATTAGCCGCGACCCAGACTTTATTCAAGTCGGCAATGATAGCTACAGGATTAGCATCTTCCTTCATATACTGCCCTATTACAATATTATCTGTTACTACTTCCCCTGCTATTGGTGAGCGCACGACCAAAGGCTGACCCAGTATTAAATCGGAAGGATTGATCTGAAAGACTTTCAATGCCGCAAATGCATTCTCATAATCTTTCTTTGTGATTTCATAATTGACTTCCGCTTCTTCCACTTCTTTCTGTGCACCAACTTTATTGGCATACAAATCTTTCTCCCGTTTAAGGTTTTTCAAAGCCAGTTCCATCTCTTGCTTGGCTTGATAGTAATTCTTTCCAGTCTCAAAAAAAGAAGGAGAACTGATTTCAAAAATCGGACTTCCCTTGGCAACCTTCTGTCCCAAGCGAACGAATGATTTCGTAATTCTTCCCGCAAAGGGAGATGCTATCTCCGCATAATTCGTTGGAATGGCTTTTACTACTCCGGAAGTTGTAAACGCAGCCCTGAAAGGCTCCTGTTTAATCATTGCCGATTTCAATTTTTGTGTAACCGGCGACTGGGAAGATACAATAATGGTATCACCACTTACTGTATAAGGCAATTCGGTATCTTCCGCTTTCTTTGCAGTACATGCAAATACTACCACACCAATGAGGCATAGTAATCCTATATGTTTCATCTTAATAATTGTGTATAAATAAATACTAAAATCTCATCACAAAAGTCAGACAAGACATATAGGCGGAGCGCGCAAAGATAAGGAAAGACACCCCCGACGGGAAATTGGATGAATATAAGATAAAAAAATGAAGCAAATTAAAATCAGATTCCAAAGCACAGCCAATGGAGAATTGCCCAAAACAAATATTGCATTACAAAATGCAATTGTCGCTATTTCTCCATTGGTGTGGGTATGATGGGCTCCCGGAATAAAAGGATGGGAATGGGTAATAACCTTATTATTGAAAACATGTGTATGAATAAAAGCCGTATTGCCTATGTAATAATACACAAACAATAGCACCCAAAGAGATCTGAATATATTTATAATAGCTTTTTTCATATAAACCGCAACAAAGGTATTAACTTTATCGCAACCATTCTGAAAAAAGACAAACTTTTATAGCAGAAGAAGGCTCTTATCCCTTTACCGGTGACAACGTGATTACAAACCTCAACAATAAGCCCATTAAGCGAGTTGGAATAGCTTTAAATCATCATCCACCGTTCCTATTCCACTGATATGGAAGGTATCCACCAATACTTTAGCTACATTAGGTGAAAGGAAAGCAGGCAACGTAGGTCCCAAATGGATTTTCTGAACACCTAAACTTAACAAAGCCAATAACACAATAACGGCTTTCTGCTCGTACCAGGCAATATTATACACAATAGGCAATTCGTTAATATCATTCAGTTCAAAAACCTCTTTCAACTTGAGTGCAATAACCGCCAGGGAATAACTGTCATTACACTGTCCCGCATCGAGCACACGCGGAATGCCGTTAATCTCTCCCAAAGCCAGTTTGTTGTAGCGATATTTAGCGCATCCGGCTGTCAGAATCACCGTATCGTGTGGTAAGGCACGAGCAAAGTCGGTATAGTAATCACGCCCCTTCATCCGTCCGTCACA
This sequence comes from uncultured Bacteroides sp., assembly GCA_965140335.1. GTDB lineage: Bacteria > Bacteroidota > Bacteroidia > Bacteroidales > Bacteroidaceae > Bacteroides. The sequence goes on along the minus strand of OZ223190.1, from coordinate 246,430 downwards.
TCCGGCCATCACCACAAACCGACGGATAGCCCCGCTCTTAACAGCCCCCACAACCTTGTCAGCCAACTGCAATACTTGGTTATGTGCAAAACCACCTATTATCTTCCCGGTCTCAATCTCCGTAGGCGACTGACATTGTTGGGCCAGTTCTATGATTTCAGAAAAATCTTTCCGTCCCTGTTCGTCCTCCGGAATATGCCGACACCCCGGATAACCAGCGGAATTAGTCGTAAACATCCGGTTCATATAAACAGAATTGCCAAGTGGCGGCACAATACAATTGGTGGTAAAAAGAATCGGTCCGTTGAATGTACTAAACTCCTCACGTTGTTTCCACCACGCATCACCGTAGTTCCCTACAAAATGGCTATATTTCTTAAAGGCCGGATAGTAGTGTGCGGGTAACATTTCACTATGCGTATATACATCCACGCCTGTGCCTTCCGTCTGCTTCAACAACTCTTCCATATCTTTCAGATCGTGTCCGCTGATCAAGATCCCCGGTCGCTTTCCCACCCCTATATTCACCTCAGTGATCTCCGGATTACCATAACGTCCCGTGTTAGCCTCATCCAATAGAGCCATTGTCTTCACACCATACTCACCTGTTTCCAATACCAACTTCACCCATTCACCTACGGCAAGTTCCCGGCATGCGACAGTAGCCAATGCCCTCTGTATAAAGGCATGAATGGAAATGTCATCATAACCCAGACGGATAGCATGCTCCAGATAAGCCGCCATTCCTTTCAAACCATATATCATCAATTCCTTTAACGAACGCAAGTCCTCGTCCGCTTCGCGCAGCACGCCAACCAACTGTCCCTTGGCCTCATATTCCGAACGTAATCCCTTCCATGCCAGCTCATCAATTTCCGGTAAATCCACTCCACCGGCAATAGCTTCCTGTAGCAAACGGTTACGCAATTCAAGCCCCTTATCCACCCTTTTCAAAATGCTCTCATCATCAAAATTAGCATTGGTAATGGTACAAAACAACGCATCCACCACGAAACGATTCACCTCGTCACACTCTGCTCCCCCCGCTTTTCTCAGGCTATCGGAAAGAGTAGAGACTCCCCGTACAACAAACAACAATAAATCCATTGCCTGAGAAGTATGACTCTCTTTTCCACAGATTCCTTTCAAAACGCAGCCTGTACCTTTAGCCGCTTCCTGACATTGATAACAAAACATTTTCGCTTCCATCTTCGTTTATTTTTTTATTATTAATAATTCAACTTTTACACCGCAAAGATCGCCTACCGGCAGGACTAAAACTGTCACCTATGTTACAGGCAACCATAAAAAAATAAAAAATGGAGATAGATATTTTATTGAATACTCCCCTCTTCAAGGGTATAACGGAAGAAACGCTGTTACGATTTGTCTTGTCTAAAGAACATATCATCAAGAACTACAAGACATCTGAGTTTATTGCCATGCAAGGTGACATTTGCAAGTCGGCTTATATTTTATGTCAGGGGAAAGTCCGTACGCAAATGGTAAATGCCGAAGGCAAACAAGTCACCATCGGTCAGTTGAAAGCACCACGACTTCTCGCTCCGGCTTTCATTTTCGCTTCCGAGAACCGCTTCCCGGTCAACATTGAAGCCCTGGAAACCTCCGAAGTACTGGTACTTAACAAAAATGCGTTACTTGAATTTATGCATCAAAACCCCACCGTAATGCATAACTTCCTCCGCCTCATCTCGGACCGTAGCCTGTTTCTCTCACAAAAGCTGAATGAGTTTGCCCTGCAAAGTCTCAAATCACGTTTGCTCAACTATATCCGGATGCATGGCACGATCACCTCCCAGCAGGAAGTAGCCCAGATACTCGGAGTGGCACGTCCCTCACTGGCACGCGCCTTATCCGAGTTAATCAGTGAAGAATGCATCACCATGAAAGGGAAAAAAGCAATCATAGAAGAAAGCAATGCAAAAAAGTATTTATAAATACTTCGCCTGTTATCTCTTCTAATTATCAAACAACATATTTACCTGCATCCTCCATTCATAAATAGATTTGAAAAGAAAAACTTCTGCCATTATGGAAAAATCAACCCGACTAAAAAATGGAGTAAAAATAAAAGTATACTCCAATAAGAGTGCATATTGCATGATCTATTCCCCTCTTTTGAATCAATATTAGCCCTGATAATCTAAAAAATATAATTATCTTTGCCCTGCTTAGTTAAAATCTATTCCTCATTATTATTTGAGATAAACATGAAAAATATAATTTCTTTTCTGGTTATATATATTTATAGCCAACTCATATTTGCCAATGTGCAATATACCGCAAATGAACCGGATTCAGTGTATCTATTCTCTTATGCCACGATACAAGATGCCGGACGCAGTGGATTAAAGTTTGCCTGGAGTGCCAATAACAAAGAATGGTTTGATGTAGCCCGGGGGTTCAGCTTCATCAGATGTGACTATGGACAATGGGGAAGCCAGAAACGAATGATCAATCCGCAATTAATGAAAGGCTATGATAACTTATGGCACTGCATCTGGCAGCTAAATGACAGTGGAAAGGAGTTCGGACATGCTGCTTCAACCGATTTAATTGATTGGAAGCGACAAACTTATTTCACCGTAGAAGATCACCCTGATTTTTTAGCCGTCCTTCCCCCCTCTACCCAACCACCGCTTGTCAAGATAACGTTAGGCGGAAACACCTTAGACGGGACGCTTCAATACGTTCCCTACCCTGTTGTAAAAGAATTAATCAGATATGCTGATCATAAACGGTATGAGGCCGAGGCGAACAATGAACGTACCGAACAGGATGGACAGCGCTTCGCCGGATTAAAACCGGTGAACGCAATCCTTAAAGTAGAAAACGGAACAGGAAAACCGATCAGTAACAAGTTGATAGGCATCTTCTTCGAAGACATCAACTATGCTGCCGACGGCGGATTGTATGCGGAACTGATACAGAATCGTGACTTTGAATATACTCCCTCCGACCGTAATGACCGGAATAAAAACTGGAACAACACATACGACTGGCAACTGCAAGGCGAAAATGCCCGGTTGAGCATTGACACCGTAGCTCCCGTCCATCCAAACAATCCTCACTATGCCGTAATGGACATCAAACAACCGGGGGCGGCACTTGTCAACAGCGGTTTCGACGGCATTGCCGTGAAGCAGGGGGAGAAGTACGATTTCTCCTTCTTCTGCAAAAAAATAAAAAGGACTAAAGGCAAATTAGGGCTTTGGAAAAAGGAGAAAGTGAGAGTCTGTTTACTTGATACAGCCGGAAAAGAGATCGCCCACAAGATGCTTTCCATTTCATCATCCGGTTGGAAACAGGAGAAAGCCGTACTTGTCCCCGCAGTTGATGCCACACAAGCCCGACTGGCTATTTATCCGCAAGCTACAGGGGAATACGCCATGGATATGATTTCATTGTTTCCACAAAAGACATTTAAAGGTCGGAAAAACGGTTTGCGGGCTGACTTGGCTCAAACGCTGGCCGATCTCCATCCCCGCTTCGTTCGTTTCCCCGGCGGATGCGTGGCACATGGCGACGGATTGGATAACATTTATCGTTGGAAGAATTCCATCGGTCCGTTGGAAGCGCGTACGCCTATGCGTAATTTATGGGGCTACCACCAGACCCTTGGGTTGGGCTTTTACGAGTATTTTCAATTCTGTGAGGACCTAGGAGCGGAACCGGTACCCGTCATCGCAGCAGGAGTCTGTTGTCAAAACTCAAATACATGCAGTCATTATTCTAAAAGCCCCCTTAACTGTGGAGGCCAACAAGGCGGCATTCCGATGAGTGAAATGAATCAGTATGTTCAGGATATTCTGGATCTGATAGAATATGCCAACGGTGATGCCCGACATAGTAAGTGGGGAAAGATACGTGCTCAAAGTGGGCATCCCAAACCGTTTCATCTAAAATACATCGGGATAGGAAATGAAGACCAGATAACGGATGTCTTCGAACAGAGATATACCATGATTTGTAATGCCATACGGGCAAAATATCCCAATATCACTGTTATCGGCACGGTCGGACCATTTTGCGAAGGTACCGATTATGAAGAAGGATGGGCTTTGGCTACAAAATTGAAATTACCCATGGTAGATGAACACTACTACCAAAGTCCCGGATGGTTTATTAATAATCAGGAATTTTATGATCACTATGACCGACGGAAATCAAAAGTCTATTTGGGCGAATATGCAGCCCATCTGCCCGGACGCCCCAATAATATAGAAACAGCCCTTGCGGAAGCATTATACATCACGGCGCTGGAGCGCAATGGAGATGTTGTAAGTATGGCTTCATACGCTCCGCTTTTGGCAAAAGAAGGACACACGCAATGGAATCCCGACTTGATCTATTTCAACAATACGGAGGTCAAGCCTACGACGGACTATTATGTACAGCAGATGTGCGGGCAGAATTCAGGAGACAGCTATCTTTCCTCCAATGTCATCTTGGATAATACACAGGAAGCGGTAAAGAAACGAATCGCTGTATCGGTGGTACGCGATAGTTCCACAAAAGACTTAATCCTAAAGCTCGTGAATTTATTGCCCGTCACGACTCAGGCTCGTTTGTCCCTTCCTCTTAATAAAGAGCAGCGCATGACCGCACTAAAAACAGTGTTAAGCGGTAATCCAAAGGACGAAAATGCACGTCCGGTGACCAGTACGATCGAAGTTGAATCGGAATTTTCTTACTCCATGCCTGCTTATTCGTTTACCGTCATCCGGGTTTCTCCTTTGAAGATCGATAAAGATAAATAAGACGACAAGCAGAGAAATAGGAAAAGACTTTTGTCATGAAACAAATGAGAGTTAGATATAAAACAGCTCTTTTACCTGAGACATTGAAATAAGAGCACAAGAAGAAAGAAAAGCACAATGAAAAAGATGAAGACAATTACAGCAGCTCTACTGGCAACAGCGTTTGCACTAAATTTGCACGCGCAAGAAACCATGACGGTAGACCTGTCTAAACCTGTAGCCAAGATTCAGCCCACCATGTATGGCATCTTCTTTGAAGATATAAACTTTGGAGCGGATGGCGGACTGTATGCCGAATTAATCAAGAACCGTTCGTTCGAGTTTCCGCAACCGTTTGTAGGTTGGGTACCCTTCGGTAATGTAAGCATTGCAACCGCAAATCCCTGTTTCAACCGGAATCCGCACTATGTACAAGTGATCAATGATGGCAGACGGACAGGTTCGGGATTGGACAATGAAGGATTTAAAGGAATCGGATTAAAAGCCGGAGCTGATTATCGCTTCTCCATATATGCCCGTACACCGGAAAATAAACCGATGAAACTATCCGTGGAATTCGTCAATTCGGACAACGACAATCCAATGAAGAAAGAGATTGAAATAACAGGAAACGAATGGAAGAAGACGGTAGTCATCCTAAAATCACCATTCACCGATGCACACTCGCGCCTGCGTATCGTATTGAATACAGCAGGTACTGTGGATTTGGACCATATCTCACTCTTTCCCGTCGATACCTGGAAACATCGGAAGAACGGCATGCGGGCCGATCTGGCACAAGCACTGTACGATCTTCATCCCGGAGTGTTTCGTTTCCCCGGTGGATGCATCATAGAAGGGAACACACTGGCTACACGCTACCAATGGAAAAACAGTGTGGGTCCGGTAGAGAACCGTCCGCTCAATGAGAATCGATGGAACTATACCTTCAAGCACAAACGCTTCCCCGACTATTTCCAAAGTTACGGGATGGGCTTCTACGAATACTTCCTCTTAAGTGAAGATATTGGTGCTGAACCATTGCCGGTCGTTAGTTGCGGACTGGCTTGCCAATATGAAAGTAAGGAACTCGTCCCCCTCAACCAACTCTCTCCGTATGTGCAAGATGCACTGGATTTGATAGAGTTTGCCAACGGTGATGCAACAACAAAGTGGGGAAAGGTACGTGCTGAAATGGGGCATCCACAACCCTTTCATCTTAAAATGATCGGAATAGGCAATGAACAGTGGGGCAAGATTTACCCCGAACGATTGGAAGTCTTCGTGAAAGCCATCCGTGCCAAATATCCCGATATCAAGATCGTCGGTACCTCCGGACCGAGTGCCGGTGGTGAGAAGTTTGACTACCTCTGGCCGGAGATGAGACGCATCGGTGTTGACTTGGTAGACGAACATTACTATATGAGTCCCGCTTGGTTCTTTGCCAACGCCGGGCGCTATGACAATTACGACCGCAAAGGTCCCAAAGTCTTTGCAGGAGAATATGCCGCGCACGACCTTAGCGCGCACGAAGCCAACAACTTCCTTTCCGCCTTATCCGAAGCTGCATTTATGACGGGATTGGAACGCAACGCCGACGTGGTGCACCTAGCCACCTATGCCCCGTTGTTTGCCCATGTGGATGCCTGGCAATGGCGCCCCGACATGATTTGGTTTGACAACCTGCGAATGATGCATACACCGAACTATTACGTTCAGCAAATGTATGGTATGAACAAAGGAACAGAAGTATTATCGCTCACCCAAAACGGAAAAGCGGTGGAAGGACAAGACAGCCTTTACGCTACGGCCGCACTCGATGCACCCACGGGAGAAGTCATCGTGAAATTGGTAAATAACCATAGCACTCCAACCAATGTACAACTCCAATTCAAAGGCTTGAAGAAGCAGATACTTCATTCCGGCAGTTGCACCTACCTCCAGTCGGATAACCTTGAAGCCGTAAATACACTCTCGCAAGAAACGGTAGTCCCCCGCATTCGTCCGGTAACAATCAACGGAGATAATAGTCTGGCGGTGGAATTAGCCCCCTACTCTTTCGAAGTCTATCGGTTACAGTTCAGTAAGTAAAGAGAAGATCAGCATACGGAAAAAGGATGTGATAAAAGCTTTAATAGCAAGTTTTTATCACATCCTCCTAACGAATCTATCTTGAAACACTTTTCTCAATATAAGGTTTAAGACTCTGCAATCCCTTATAAAAACCTTCAAAAACAGTGAAGCTATGCTTCTCAATATCTAAAGAATCATAGTGCAATATCACTCCCGTCTGCTTTCTCAATGCAGCTACAGCCTCCTTAGTATATGGCTTAAATTTCTCTTCGATTTTATCCTTTCTCCCGTTTGCCAAATAGATATAAACCTTATCCACGTCACTATTCGGGATACTGAAATGCTCCATCTTATGAACCATCATAGACTTGCTATATTCATAATTTGGTGATACAGCTAAAATGCAAGGAAACATTGCAGGATCTTCCATCATTGCATAAGTCACAAACGTACCGCCTAAAGAATGCCCCACTAATATTCTACGGGAACCGGCATGATATTTCTTGGTAATAAATGGAATAAGCTCTTCCTTTAAAGAACTGAGCATTTCTTTAGCATGACCGGGATGATCATAGTACCTCACAGACAGACTGTCAGTATATGGAGGTGTAAGATCACTCTGCCTGTTGAAGTTCACTATACCAACAATAATGCAAGGCACATTAGGGTACAGTAAGTCAAAAGTGGAACAAAACAAATTATAAGTCGGCGGATACTGGGCATCCATGATATAAACCGTCAGGACAGAATCAGCACTCAGATCACCAATCACGCCATTCTGGTAAACTTGTATTTCTCTAGCATCTTCAAAGTAATCAGAGTTATACAAATAGCGATGCCCCAAAGGCTGAATGGAATAAAAATCAGCTTGCGCAAAAAGGGCAGAGCTACTTAAGAGCAGAAGAAGAAGCAATAAATTCAGTTTTCTCATCGTTCTATTATTAAATTTTCAGAGTCACATTATTACAATTTGCAAATGTATTATAAAACCAACATGTTCATGCCACATCTTTATTAGATGCGCTAGACTATTACCTTTAATCAATCAGAGTGCGTCATTCCCTGTTCATCAACCGTTGTTCCGCCATCCGCTCGAATTTAGTACCGGGGCGACCGTAATTGGCATAAGGATAAATAGAGATGCCACCACGCGGAGTAAACAATCCGGTGACTTCAATGTACTTGGGATTCATCAAGCGAATCAAATCTTTCATGATAATGTTGACACAGTCTTCATGAAAAGCGCCATGATTGCGGAAACTGAACAGATAAAGTTTTAAGCTTTTGCTCTCCACCATCTTCACCTCCGGAATATAACTGATACGGATCTCGGCAAAGTCGGGTTGTCCGGTAATGGGACACAGACTGGTAAACTCAGGGCAATTGAAACGCACCCAGTAATCATTGTCGGGATGTTTATTATCAAACGCCTCCAACACTTCAGGAGCATAGTCCTGCTTATATTCCGTCTTCTTTCCCAATAGAGAAAGCTGATCTTTTAATGCTGTCATAACCTATACATTTTTAGCGATTCAATATACTATTTACTGCTTAAATACTTCTCCAATCCTTCACGACGAAGCTTGCACGACGGACAATGTCCGCAACCATCACCGGGAATACCATTATAACAAGTCAACGTTTCATTACGCACCAAATCCAGTACACCGAGCTCGTCAGCTAAAGCCCAGGTCTGCGCCTTGTCAATCCACATCAACGGAGTATGCAAGACGAACTGCTCATCCATAGCCATGTTCAACGTCACATTAAGCGACTTGATGAAACCATCGCGACAATCGGGATAACCGCTAAAGTCGGTCTGCGAAACTCCTGTAACAATATGATTGACTCCCCGCTCACGTGCATATACCGCTGCAATGCTCAGGAAGAACAAATTGCGCCCCGGTACAAACGTGTTGGGATAACTATCCGCCGGCTTCTCCTGATCCATCGTCATAGAAGTGTCCGTCAACGAGTTGTGTCCCAGTTTACCAATAAACGAAACGTCCATTACCTCAAAATCCACTCCGGCCTTACGGGCAATCTCCCGCGCCAGTTCCACCTCCTTCTCGTGCTTTTGTCCATAAAGAAAGCTCAAAGCAATGACCTTTTTAAACTCACGTTTAGCCCAAAACAAGCAAGTGGTGGAATCCTGCCCGCCACTAAATACCACTAATGCAACATCTTTATTCATCGTTCACCCTTATTTTAATTCTGCAAGCGAGTAGTGCAACTACCCACTCTATTCTAAAGACCCCGAATCCGTCAAAAGACATTTATTCTTTCAAGTACCCGAACCATTATTCAACTTCAATTCTCTGCGCCTGCCAGAATCAGATATTCATATTTAACAAGAACAATATTTATCATTCAGTTTAAACTTTCTGCGCCTGCAGGAATAGTATATTCACATTTAACAGACACGGCAATCATTATTCAACTTCAACTCTCTGCGCCTGCCAAAATCAGATATTCATATTTAACAAGAACAGTATTTACCATTCAGTTTAAACTTTCCACGCCTGCCGGAATCGTATATTCACATTTAACAGACACGGCAACCATTATTCAACTTCAACTTTCTACACCTGCCAAAATCAGATATTCATATTTAACAAGAACAGTATTTATCATTCAGTTTAAACTTTCTGCACCTGCAGGAATCGTATATTCATATTTAACAAGAACAATATTTATCATTCAGTTTAAACTTTCTGCGCCTGCAGGAATCGTATATTCATATTTAACAAGAACAATATTTATCATTCAGTTTAAACTTTCCACGCCTGCAGGAATCGTATATTCACATTTAACAGACACGGCAATCATTATTCGGTTTGCCCCCAAAGGATACTTGCTCTTTCTTCTTCTTATTTTGAACGCCTCTTTTTTTAGCTGCTAACTCATATTTGTGCAGAGGCAATTTAATCACTTATTTTCCTGACCGCTGTTAAAACATCAAAGATCCTTAACCATGTGAGTGACACGTACTACATCCTGCTCAACAGCACCCCTCTACTAAAGCATCAAATATCTTTAATTCTCAATACATTATAAGAGATATTCTCATCATACACATCACTGCCGTCAATTCGTTTAATTGCACTTACGACCCGAATCGTAAGCGGCAATACGACAACCTCATACATCGTCTTCAAAACAATTTGCACGCCCATCATAATCAACAATTCACGCCATGCAATGACTCCGCCGAAAGCTATCGGAAAGAAAATCAACGAATCGCCCGTCTCACCCACCACAGTGGACCAAACGGCACGTACCGAAAAATGTTTTCCCCCACTCGACACTTTCATACGACTCATGACATAGGCATTGAGGAAAGATCCGACCAGAAATGCTGACAGACTGGCTACTACAATGCGGGGAGCCATACCAAAGACGAAATTGAAATGTGCCCCACCCTGCCAGAAAGGTGCCGCAGGTAAGGCAACAGCTATCAGACCCAACGCCACAACAAAGAAGTTCATGGCAAAGCCACTCCAAATGATGAGACGCGCTTTCTTGAAGCCCCATACCTCGGCAATGCAGTCGTTGATAATATATGAAATGGGAAAAACCAGCAATCCCGCGGTCACGGCGATGCCAAATACTTGAATGACCTTTGTTTCAAGAAGGTTGGCTGCAATGAGACAGACATTAAAGAGAATGCCCAGCAGCATAAAAGGAACGGATACTTTTTGCTTCATACTCCTGTTTTTTACGTGGTGTTCTAGAATACACGACCGCTATTCGCGGCATCATACTTTTTTATTTCGGCTACAAAGGTAACACAAGTTTTGGAATTCAGCAAGTAAAAGATTTAGCAGCGAGACAACTGTCTTATTAATTTATGTCAGGAATTCATTAGACACTTATAATAGCTTATCAGCTATATATACCATATATACAGTGAGAAACAGATAGGCAATGTAGTAAAAACTATAATGCATCTGCCCTGTCTGAACTAGATAAAAGCACTTTGCCACTCTAGTGTCAAACGATTGTCACCCGAGTGTCAAAGCGCTTTTAAACATACAAGAGCCTTTAAATGCACCAGGAACAAAGCTTGATTAGACTCACTTTTTAGACTGATTGCCTTAAGGAATGACCTCCAAAGCTTACGCAAGCAAAAGAAAAAGAGCTATTCTCACCTGATAAACAAGTCGGAATAGCTCTTTTTACATTGGAAGAAGTTGATCGGATAAAACCACAATAATCTGTATTCAGATTTGTAGTACCGGCTCAGCCTTCTATAGATATTTAAAACTCAAAACGGTCCTTTTTATCCAAAATCATCAAACATTAAGTTTTCAAACGGAACACCCAGGTCATCAAGCATCTTCTCTACTGCTTTACTCATCGGACCAGGTCCACACATGTAATATTCAATATCCTCAGGAGCTTCATGATCTTTCAAGTAAGTCTCGTAAATAACCTGATGAACAAAACCAGCGGTATATTTTACTCCTGCTGCATCGGCTGCCGGATCGGGACGGTCAAGAGCCAAATGGAACGTAAAGTTCGGGAAGTCTTTCTCTATTTGCAGGAAGTCTTCTAGATAGAATACTTCGTTCAGCGCACGTGCACCATAGAAATAAGACATCTTTCTGTCGGTGGTATGAAGCGTTTTCGTCAAGTGCATGATTTGCGCACGAAGCGGAGCCATACCGGCACCACCACCGACCCACATCATCTCCCGCTTGGAGTCGAATATCGGATGGAATTCTCCATAAGGGCCACTCATCATCACTTTATCACCCGGCTTCAAGGTGAAAATATAGGAAGAAGCAATACCCGGCATCACATCCTGGAATCCAACTTGTGGCCTCGGTTTGAAAGGAGGCGTGGCAATACGCACAGTCAGCATAATGCGGTCTCCCTCAGCAGGATAGTTAGCCATAGAGTACGCACGGATAGTCGGTTCGGTATTTTTGCATTTCAAGCCAAACAATCCGAACTTCTGCCATGCAGACAAATAATCATCACCGATCAAGCTCTTATCTATATCCTTATCATAATCCATGGAATAAGTAGGAATCTTGATTTGAGCGTACGACCCGGGGATGAAATCCATGTGCTCTCCCTTAGGCAAAGCAACAATAAATTCTTTGATAAATGTAGCAACGTTCTTATTGGAAATAACTTCGCATTCCCATTCTTTTACACCAAGTACGCTTTCGGGAACCTTGATGGCCATGTCGCTCTTGACCTTGACCTGACAGCCTAAACGCCAATGATCGTGTTGCTGTTTGCGACTGAAATGAGGAGCTTCCGAAGGAAGAATCTCTCCACCACCTTCCAACACCTGGCACTTGCACTGACCGCAAGATCCTTTTCCACCACAAGCGGAAGAAAGAAAAACGCCATTCACAGATAACGTATTCAATAAAGTAGAACCGGATTCCACATCCAATGACTTCTCCCCATTGATCGTTATCTTTACACTCCCGGAAGGCACTAAGAATTTCTTGGCCACCAGCAAAATCACAACAAGCAAAAGAATAACCACAAGAAATACTCCAACACTTGCATATATTAAATTCAAATCCATTGTTTTATTCCTTTCTATTTTAGATTTTCAAACCGGAGAAACACATAAATGCGATAGCCATCAATCCTACTGTTATAAAGGTAATACCTAAACCACGCAAGGGGGCAGGTACATCAGAGTAAGCCATCTTCTCGCGGATGGCAGCCAAACCGACAATTGCCAGAAGCCAACCGATACCCGAACCTAATGCATAAGAAATGGCATCGGCCATTCCGCCAATGTATTTCGGATCGCTCTCGCCTGAATTAATACGTTGCTGCATGAAAAGAGAAGCACCCATAATAGCACAGTTCACAGCAATCAACGGCAAGAAGATACCCAATGAAGCGTACAGTGAAGGACTAAAACGTTCTACTACCATTTCAACCAGCTGTACAATACCGGCAATAACAGCAATAAATAGAATAAAACTAAGGAAGCTGAGGTCAACCCCATCAATAATAGCATTTGCAGCCAAAATCTTGGTCTGCAGCCAATAGTTAACCGGAAGCGTAACCACCAAAACAAATGTTACGGCAATACCTAACCCCAGAGCTGTCTTTACGTTCTTTGAAACGGCAAGATAAGAGCACATTCCCAAGAAAAACGCAAATATCATGTTGTCCACAAAAATGGAGCGGACGAATAAACTGATTAAATGTTCCATACTTCTTAAAGTAATTTGGTAATCAAACACAAGCAGTGAAAATCAAGACTCAATACTGTCATCACGCACCACCCATACTGATTACTGATTATCATTTTTCTTGTAATTCGTTATGATGAGCACGCTGGTACCAGATGATACATGCCACGATGATCAAAGCCATCGGAGGCATCAACATCAACCCATTGTTGATATATCCCATATCCTTCAGCCAGCTATAGTTCAATAGATTGAAACCAAGCAGCGAACCCGAACCCAGAAGCTCACGGAAGAAAGCTACGATCACCAAAATCTTAGCATACCCCAATCCATTTCCTATTCCATCAAGGAATGACTCCCACGGTCCATTTTGCATGGCAAAAGCTTCCAAACGCCCCATCAAGATACAGTTTGTGATAATCAAGCCAACATAGACAGAGAGTTGCACACTTACATCATAGGCAAAAGCCTTTAGAATTTCACTTACGATAGTCACCAAAGCTGCTACAACCACCAGCTGAACAATAATACGTATACGATTCGGTATCGTTTTACGCAATAATGAAATCACGACATTGGAAAAAGCAGTAATGACGGTCACTGAAAGTCCCATCACAATAGCAGGTTCCAATTTAGCCGTAACAGCCAACGCAGAGCAAATACCCAGCACCTGAACAGTCACAGGGTTATTCATTCCCAGCGGAGTAGAGAATACATCTTTATTCTTCTTTGAAAACAATTGTCCCATATTCTTATCCTCCTTTATTTATTAGTTAAAAAGCTTGTATAATCTCCCAGGCAAGTTTTCAACATGGCATCCACACCTTTCGAAGTAATTGTTCTCCGGAGACACCGTCCACCTGATATTCAGGTTTTACAACCTTGCCGTTCTTTTCTACGCCAAGAGCTATCTGCCCATCTTCGACCGTCTTCTTACCTTCAAATTGTTTTTGGAACCATTCGGTAGCAATTTCCGCACCTAAGCCCGGAGTCTCACTGGCATGTGAGAAATAAACACCATATACCGTATTCTTATCACCATTCAAAGCTACATAGCCCCAAATAGCACCCCAAAGACCAGTACCGTAGACAGGGAAGACATATTTGGTTTGTCCGTCCATATCACATACAAATACATGAAAACGTTTCGACTCTTTAGCTTCCTTTTCATAATTAATGGCAAAAGCTCCGGTATTCTCAGTCAGAGTACCGTCTTCACCCATCAACATATCCGACTTAACATATTTCTTGTATTCAACGGCAACATCTTTTATTCCCCGTATATTCAAAGCAGCAAGAATCTGTTTTTTGGTGTCAAGTTCTATATTCTTAGTCTGCTTAATCCTTAACGAAGAACTAACAAACGCTAACAGGAATGCGACGATAATAACCATTACCGAAGCATAAATGATAGTATAACTATTACTATTTGTATTCATTTTCTTTCGATTTTAATGGTTAGGCTTTATTGCACGCTTTTCACGGTGAGAGATATTACTTTGCACAATGCAATAGTCAATCAACGGAGCAAAAATATTTATCAACAAGATGGCCAGCATCATTCCCTCAGGATAACCGGGGTTCAAAACACGAATCGTAATCGCCATCACACCGATTAAAAAGCCGAATATATATTTCCCCGTTTCAGTACGAGCTGAGGTTACAGGATCTGTAGCCATGAAAACCGCACCAAAGCAAAAACCACCCAATGCCAGATGTTCGTACCAAGGCATGTGTGCCATTGCTGTATCAGGACCTATCGTATTGAATAGAATTGCCATAAAAGCACCACCGATGAAGACAGAAACCATGGTTTTCCAACTTGCAACGCCAGTCCATAACAAAATAGCTGCACCGATCAAAATAGCGATGACACTTGTCTCACCAATGGAACCTGGTATTAAACCGGTTACCATATCCCATGAAAATGGAGGGTAAGCATTTGGATTAGCCGCTGTAGAAGCTACTCCCAATGAAGTTGCAGCAGTCAACCCATCCACCGTTTTTCCTAATCCGAATAGACCGTTATTTGCAACCCAAACGGCATCACCTGACATCTTTACCGGATAGGCAAAGAACATAAATGCACGCGTAACCAAAGCAACATTAAATACATTCATACCTGTTCCACCAAAGACCTCTTTCGCAAAAACAACTGCAAAAGCAGTGGCAACAGCTAATATCCATAGCGGACAATCAACAGGTACAATCAATGGAATCAACATCCCTGTGACCAAGAATCCTTCTTGAATTTCCTCTTTCTTCCATTGGGCAACAACAAACTCGATACCCAATCCTACCACATAGGAAACAATGACTTTGGGCAATACAGCCAAGAAGCCATAAGCAAACAGCTCAAAAAAGTTGGATGTAGCAAGTAAGCCAACAGCTTTAAAGTGCTGGTAACCGACATTATACATACCAAATAATAGAGCAGGAATAAGCGCAATGACCACTATTGACATAATACGTTTGCTATCAATAGCATCATGAATATGCGTCCCCGATTTCGAGGTTGTGTTAGGAACAAACATAAATGTTTCAAATCCGTCAAACACAGAACGAAATGCGTGGAATTTGCCACCTTCTTCAAAGTTGGGCTTTATCTTATCGAGATAATTTCTTAACGCTTTCATTAATATAGTTACTGTTTTACAATTTACAATTTAGATTCTCCCCTCAAATCAGCACATCTCTGCACGCAGCATATTTAATCCGGCACGTACAATACGCTGAACTTCCACTTTAGAAGAGCAGACAAATTCACATAAGGCAAAATCTTCAGGAGCAACCTCGTAGATTCCAAGCGCTTCCATTCGATCAATATCACCAGCGATAATCGCTTTGAGTAGAAATTCAGGGAAGATGTCCATTGGAAAGACTTTATCATATTCGTTGGACATAATCAAATGTCGTTCACCGCCCTTAATACGGGCATCCAATGTGTATGCCTTTTTGCCCATCAACCAACTAAAGTAAGAGTGATTTGCACTAAATTGATCGGTTCTTGGCATTATCCAACCAAACATCTCATGTACGTCAGTACCCTCAGGTATCACCGTCAACTGAGTATCGAAAGCTCCCAGATAGCTATTAGGGGTAACCTGCTTTCCTGTGAGGACATTACCGCTGATATAACGTAAGTCGCGTCCTTCCGAAGTATTGCCTTTAAAGACATTTGTAAGCAAAGCGCCAACTTTTAACTTACAATAGGCCGGTTTAACCACTTCAGAACCGGTGACTGCCACCTTACGCGTCATATCAACTTGTCCCGTGTTGAATAAGCGCCCGATAAAGATAACGGCTTCGGCACCGATTGTCCATACCACCTCTCCTTTTAAAACAGGAGAAATATGATTGATCTGCACCCCCACATTACCAGCAGGATGAGGTCCGTCAAAGGTATTAACTGTTACATTCTTAGCTTGTAACAAAGCTGCACTTTTTTGTTTTGCACTAATGCCAAGATAAGTCTTTGCCATCTTGGAAAGAGCATCAAGCCCTGTCTGGAAATTAGTCTCTTCTCCCTTCAATACAAATTCAAAATCAGCAGCTAACGGATTACTATCAAAAGCCGAAACAAAGATGGCCTTTGGAGTTATCGTAGGGTCAGCAATCACATCATAAGGACGCTGTCTAATAAAAGCAAACATACCTGACTCCAGAAGAGCAGATTTCACGCCTCCTGCATCAAGTGAATTCACATCTTTTTGCCCAAACTTTTCAAAATCCTGTTCAGCAGCAGCCTCAACAACAATGTTCAGCACCTTTCGACGGGCGCCACGCTCAACGCTTGTCACGACACCACTAACAGGAGAAACAAATTTCAATTCAGGATGCTTCTTGTCCACAAACAAGGGGCCTCCGGCCATTACATATTCCTGTTCCTTAACAACCACCTTTGGCGTAATACCCGTAAAATCATCCGGTACCAATGCATAGAAACCGGGATCCTTAACAGACATGTACTCTTCAGCAGCTTTACCTTTCAGGTTAATATCTAGGCCTTTGCGTAACTTAATTACATTTGCCATGCGTTTATCTAAAAATAATGGTTTTTACTAATTTGCCCGCAAAAGTAACAAAAAAGAATGTGAATAAAGAGCAAAAAAGAAAGGAATTAAGGATAAATTTCCGTAATTCCTTTCGTTAGCGAACACGATAACTATAATGAGCAATAAATCCTTAGGGCATAATTCTAAGAAAAAACATCATAGAAGTTCCTTACATCGCGATATCGCAGGGCCAATTTATTGTTCTTCTGCAAACATAGGATCCCATGCAGGCAAGCGAACCGGCTTCTGATTAAGTAGCTCTTGAATCTTGGTAGGAACATATTTTGTTTCAACCACCAACCGGAACATATATTCATTAAACCAGTCATCTGTCATAATTAAATATCCCTGATAACCCTTTGTCGCTCCCCAGCTGTTCTCAACCATCCATTTAACAGGCTTTCCATCCTGCAAATCGACCGCCATCAAAGTCATAGCATGCGAAGATCCACTTGCAAAAGTCTGAATCCGCTGTTTCTTATCCATATTGAATGTTGTTCCCATAAGAGAGGCATAATCATAGTTCTTCAAATCCAGCAAACCGCGTTCGGAATCCAAAAATTTACCTACATCACAAGAGAAATACATCATTGTACTGTCTTTCAAAGAAGTTATTGCCATTTTCTTAATCTCATCCACGGGAAGATTGATATAAGTCCAATTCTTTCCATCATAACGATGGCGATCATAATCGATCTCATAACATTTATAATATTCACGACTAGGATCATTCATCAACATTACATAATGAGTCAACAAATGTTCGTCACCATACTTTTTCAAAAAGGACATAGGTGTATGATGTTCTGTTTCCACTAAATCACCTTTCGCGTTTGTCCGCACAAACGTAAATTCAGTAGGGGGAACTCCAAGATTCAAGACCAACATTCGATAGATGGTTTTCAACATTCCTATTTTCTCTTTTTCCAGCATAGCATTCTTTCTTCCCACCGAAAAACTATCACGCAATTGAAGACCAAATTCTTTCAATTTCAAAGAAAGAAGTTCTGCCATACGTGAGGTATTCTCACTACTATTGGTTTCAGGCATCGCCTCCTTGGGAACCAGTCCATATTTAGTGACAAGATCAGCAACCCCGGTAAATGTTCCCCCATCACTCAACGGATGTTTAAACAGCCACTCAACCATTTTGTCATCCATCGGTTTTTCACGGGTATCAATCACACCCTGCAAAAAAAGATTCGATTTTTCCAATTGATCCCAAAAGAAGGTATAGACTTCAGAATATTCAAAAGACTGAAAGCCATAATTGGCAATAGCTTTAGCCCGCATCACATTCAGCCCTGTAAAAAGCCAGCAACGTCCGGATGATTTTTGATCCGTAATGCCTCTTGAATTAACTCTAATCGAAAAATGGGCATCAATTCCCTTTAAATTTTCCTGATCTATTGCAAGCTTACGGATATCATTACTCCCGATAGCATTACGGATTGCCTTATCCGTGGAAGTACCCTTATAACCGTCCTTTATCTGGCTCAACATACTCGGTGTAATGCCTCCGTTCCCAACTTGCGCCTGAAGAGTAAATGACAGGGCAGCAAACAAAGAGACCGCTAATATTCGTCTATTCATCATAAAATTAGTTTTATTATTAAAATAAAGAAATTCTTTTGATTTCAGTAAAGTGCAAATTTAGCACTTTTAAAGAAAGTACGACTATCTTTTTGACTATTCTTACTTTTATAACGACTGGAGCATTTCACTATATTCATATTCGGGATTTAGAATTCAGAAACAAAAGACCATTACTAAATTCAGATATAACACAGTATAAAACCATAAGCTATTTTTAAAACATTTTCTTGCACAGAAGAAAGATTATACATACTTTTGAAAAATATTTTTTCAACATCAACAGACAAAAAAAACCATCTGATTCAATGAAACTCAGTGATCTATTTTTTTTCATATGTATATTTATTATCTTTTATACCTATGTTGGGTATGGAATACTAATATATATATTAGTCAAAATTAAAGACTCTTTTTATAGGCCTCAACATTCACTTACTTCATTTACAAATGAGCTACCTGAAATAACTCTATTTATAGCGGCATATAATGAAGAGGAGGTAATAGATGAGAAAATGCGCAATTGCTTAGAAATAAATTATCCAGCAGACAAACTCAATATACTCTGGGTGACCGACGGAAGTAATGATCGAACGAACGAATACCTCTCACAATGGAAACAAGCTAAAGTACTTTTTGAGGCAAGACGATCAGGTAAGACTGCTGCGATCAACCGTGGAATAAAATATGTGACATCCCCGATTGTAGTCTTTACTGATGCCAATGCCATGATAAACAAAGAATCGCTACAAGAAATCGCTAGCAAATTTACCAATCCCAGAGTCGGTTGTGTAGCCGGTGAAAAGCGTATAATTATTCAAACTAAAAGTGATGCAGCTTCCGGCGGAGAAGGACTTTACTGGAAATATGAATCTTTTTTAAAGTCTCTGGATTCCCGCTTTCATTCTACAATCGGAGCAGCCGGAGAACTTTTTGCCATTCGCCGTGAGCTTTTTGAAGAAATGGATGCCACTACATTGCTCGATGATTTTATCCTCTCCATGCGTATCGCTATGCGCGGCTATATCATAGCCTATTGTCCCGAAGCTTATGCAAGCGAAAGCGGCTCTGCCGATATGCAGGAGGAAGAAAAACGCAAAACGCGTATTGCGGCAGGTGGATTACAATCAATATGGAGATTAAGAGATTTATTGAATATCTTTAAATATGGGTGGCTTAGCTTCCAATATATCTCTCACCGGGTCCTCAGATGGTCAGTAGCCCCCATTCTCCTATTCTTGATTTTGCCGATCAACTTATGGCTCATCTTCAACAGTGAGCACACCTTTCTTTATATAATAATATTTTTGTTACAAGCGACATTCTACTTAACCGGACTGTTGGGATACAGGCTTTCAAAAAGACATATTAAAAATAAAATACTATTTATTCCCTATTACTTTCTATTCATGAATTTAAATGTTATAAAAGGTTGTTATTATCTTTACAAACATAAAAGTTCCACTAACGGTACATGGAAGAAAGCGGCAAGGGCTAAAAAAGTATTCGACACAAATGATACGGGAAAATTATGAAAAGCATTCTAAAAGAAAAAGAAAACGCAACCAGGTTATTGAGAATGCTATCAGACACTCTAATCCTTTTGGATAGAGATGGCATTTGTATTGATATAACTGTTAACAACACCAATCTATGGTTTCTGAAAGAGGACAAACTCATCGGGAAAAACCTACTTAGACTCTTACCCTCTCAAACCTACAGTGATTTCTACATGGAATTCAAAAGAGTTTTAACTCAAAAGACCACCTCTACACGCAATTATGTATTACCAATACGCAATAAGACTTTTTTCTTCAAATGCATCATGCAGCCCTATGATGACATGGTACTCTGTCAATATAGAGACATAACAGAACGAAGCCAGCGTAAACTCGAACTGGAAAAGAAAAATTATGAACTTAATGAAATTCAAAAAGTAGCTCTTATTGGAAAATGGAGCTACAATACAGATACGGAAAGCTTTATCTATTATGGACATACAGGTGTAATGTGTACGGAAAAAAAGCAAAGTATCACACTTGCCACCTACCTAAACTGTCTTTTAGTTGAAGACAAAACACTATTTCAAGACTGGCTAACAAAGAACATAAAAGGATCTATAGAAGATTCCATAGATTACCGGATTCAATATAATAAAAGAATATATTATATGCAGTTAAGGACTTTTGCGCGCAAATACAGTCCAAACGGTAATATCACACTAGAAGGATATATACAGAATATTACAGACATACAGCAAAAACGAAATAACATAAACCTTCTGACCCAAGCCATCAACAACTCGGCAGAGGACATCTTTGCTGTAGAAGAAAACGGAAGATTAGTCTTTGCAAATCGCCAATTCAAGAAACATCTAAATTTAGAAGATTTTGAGGATATCACTAAAATAAATATCACGACGGCCAAATCATTAACTCAAGGCAAACAAGATTGGAATCACATTATCAACTCTACACAAAAAAAAGAGACACATTTCGGATTTATTATTTATGATCCATTCCCTTTACATCCTGAAGTACTTGCATATGAATGGAATGCCTATAAAGTAACTAGCGATGAAGGTATAGACACAATATGGGCATTTGGGCGTGACATCTCCCT
This sequence comes from uncultured Bacteroides sp., assembly GCA_965140335.1. Taxonomy (GTDB): domain Bacteria; phylum Bacteroidota; class Bacteroidia; order Bacteroidales; family Bacteroidaceae; genus Bacteroides. The sequence goes on along the minus strand of OZ223190.1, from coordinate 225,151 downwards.
ACGCATCCTTCACGAAAAACAAATTAAGAGACTCAATCATATCTTAGATAAGATCATAGAAAACCTACCAGCAGGCATTATTGTAAAGGACATTGAAAGCGGATTCAAATACATGTATCGAAATCGTGAATCATATAACCGGAATTCACTCATACAAAAGACATTAGGAGAAGATGATTTTGACTTTTATCCCACTGATATTGCTGAAGAAGAAAGGAAAGAAGATATTCAAATAGCAACAACAGGCAAAGAGTTACATATTATAACAGAGAAACAAGATATAAACGGAAAACCTCTTTTTCTGGATAAAAGGAAAATGAAGATTGAGGGCCAAGATTTCTCTCCCGTATTATTAACCATAGAATGGGATATTACCGATATTGAACTGATGAAACGGGAATTACTATTAGCCAAAGAAAGAGCAGAAACCTCGGATCATCTAAAATCAGCGTTTTTAGCTAATATGAGTCATGAAATACGTACTCCTCTCAACGCAATCGTTGGATTTTCGCGTATTATAGCAGAAAGCGAAAGCGAAAATGAACGCAAAAATTACTACAATATAGTAGAAGCTAATAACGAACGATTACTGCAACTAATCAATGAGATTCTTGATTTATCAAAAATAGAAGCAGGCATTGTGGAATTTCATACCGCAAAAGTTCATCTACATTCTCTATGCAAAGAAATATATGATGCACATGTGTTTAGGTGTCCAAAAGATGTAATATTAATATTTAATCCCTCAGACCATAATATTGAGATAGAATCAGATAAAAATCGTATTTTCCAAGTCATATCCAACCTTATAGGAAATGCCTTCAAGTTTACAACTCATGGATGCATTAGCTATGGTTACCATGAAGAAAATAACAATGTCATATTTGACATCAGTGATACAGGGGGAGGTATCCCCGCTGATAAAGTCAATACAATATTCGACCGTTTCGTAAAAGCGAATGACTTTGCTCAAGGAACAGGTCTCGGCTTGTCTATATGCAAAACAATTATAGAGCATTTAGGAGGAACGATTTCCGTTACTTCACAAATAGGCAAAGGAACAACTTTCACATTTACATTACCTATCAATATTCAAAAAAACAGAACAAGTCAAGAGGAAAGCAATGAACCACTGAATAAATCAACAGCCGAATTACCCCTAGTTCTCCCAAAAGAAAAAGGAAAGGAAACGCTAAAGGATTCAAAAGACACTAAAATACTAAATCCTTTGGCAATGACAATACTTATAGCTGAAGATACAGAGAGCAATTATCTTCTTGCACAATCCATATTAACCCCTTTCTACCACGTAGAGCACGCAAAAGACGGGATGGAAGCCGTAAATCGGTTCAAGGAGGTCCATCCCGATCTGATCCTAATGGACATGAGAATGCCCAACTTAAACGGGTTGGAGGCAACTAAATTAATCCGGAAACTTTCACTGGATATCCCCATAATTGCTTTAACAGCCTTTGCCTACGAGCAAGATCGCCAAAATGCAATTACAGCCGGATGTAACGACTTCCTGGCAAAACCTTTCACTCAGGAGATGCTAAAAGATATAATAAAGAAATGGTTAGCCCAATAGGCCGATTAGAGTATTGATAATCAAACAAAATCTCGAAGAATCCGCTGCAATCGCTTTCGGGTAAAAAAGATCCGACTCTTAACCGTACCCAGCGGAAGACCTAGATATTCGGCTATTTCCCGATACTTAAACCCCGATACATGCATTGAAAAAGGAATCTTATAATCATTAGGCAATGTGTTCACTATGCGGTGCATCTCTTTCAAGTCAAAAGAACTTTCTATCCCATTGAATCCCGAATTTTGCGGCAAGCTCAAATGATAAAGATTATCCGTCTGATCGACAAATGTTTGTTCACGAACAATTTTCCGATAATTATTAATAAAAATATTACGCATTATTGTATAGACCCACCCCTTAAAATTAGTATCAGGTATATATTTGTCTTCATTATCAAGCACTTTTAAAGACGTTTCCTGTAACAAGTCATTAGCTTCATCTTTATCCGAAGTCAACTTATATGCAAAGCGAAGTAATTCTTCCTGTGCACCGATTAAATTCTTTCTAAAACTATAAGTACCCATACTTTGCTTTTTAAATAGTTAATAATATAGTTAAATCGCGAGATACAAATATATGTTTTTAAAAATTAAAAAGCAAACGAATGTTTAATTTTAGTCGTTAAATCGCTAAAATAAATATCACAAATAAGATTCTTGAAACAACTACAAACAAGTTGCCATCATCTCCTACCTTAAAATCATAGTTATTATTTCAAATTATCTTCATGCTTGGAGAGAATAGGCAAACATATTTTATACCTTACGGCAAGTATACGGGTTACAAAAACAACGACTCCGCCTACAACCTGACAACCATATGATTGCATTCCGGAAAGGTAACACATCCAATAGACAGTTCCCCCTAGCACGCATGCCATTGCATAGATTTCTTTTCTAAAAATCAAAGGAATTTCATTAATCAATACATCTCTTATCACTCCTCCGGCAGCACCGGTAATCCCTCCCATAATGATGGCAACCCAAAACGGATAACCCAAAGCCAGACTTTTGCTCACCCCAACCACGGTAAACAAAGCTAAACCTAAACTATCAAAGATGAAAAAGGTGCTATGAAGATGTATTAAATACTTTCCTAACAAAATGACCCAGATTAAAGCAACTCCGGTGCAGATAAGATAAATAGGGTCTGTCATCCAACCGGGAGTGACATCAAGCAGTAAGTCGCGTATAGTTCCACCACCAATGGCAGTCACAAAGCCAACAACATAAGCTCCGAACCAATCAAATCGTTTTGCCGAAGCAAGACGGATACCACTGATGGCAAAAGCAAAAGTACCTATAAAATCTAAAAGTTGAACAAACGTCGGCATAATGTAAGATTTTTATTGGCAAAGTAACAAATTAATTCCTGAAGAAAGCGTACTTTTGCATTACGGTAATAAAAAAAACGATAAAAATGAAAATAACGATTGTAGCTGGAGCACGCCCCAACTTCATGAAAATAGCTCCGATAACACGCGCCATCAAATCCGCCCAAGATGCAGGCAAAAACATTTCATACCGTTTAATTTATACCGGCAGGCAAGATGATAATAGTCTGGACGCCTCTCTTTTTTCCGATCTGGGTATAAAGAATCCCGATGCCTATCTAAACGTAAGTGGTGACAATCACTCGGAAGTGGCTGCGGCAATCATGCTCGCTTTTGAGAAAGAGCTAAACTCACATCCTGCGCAAGTCGTATTGGTGGTAGATGATCTGACCTCTACCATGAGTTGCGCCATTGTTGCAAAAAAGCGCGGATTAAAGGTCGCCCACCTTATCGCCGGCACACGTTCATTTGATATGAATATGCCCCGTGAGGTCAATCGCACAATTGTTGACGCGATCTCAGACTATCTTTTCACAGCAGGGATGATAGCCAACAGAAATCTCAATCAGGAAGGAATGATACCTGAATATATTTATTATGTAGGCAATGTGTTGATAGATACCATCCGTTATAATCGTAACCGCTTGATACAGCCTGTCTGGTTTTCCACACTCGGACTTAAAAAAAATAACTATTTACTGTTTACTCTTAACCGACGCGATCTCATTTCAAAAAGACACACGCTACAGGCCCTTCTGTCGACAATGATAGAACAATCCGAGGGGCTACCTATAATCGCCCCGCTCCATCCATACATACAAAACGCCATTAAAGCACTAGACATAAAAGCTCCCAATTTCCACATCCTTCCTCCGCAAGGATATTTACACTTCGGCTTTCTCGTAAATTCAGCGAAAGGCATCATTACGGATTCCGGCAATATAGCTGAAGAAGCTACATTCCTTGATGTGCCTTGTATAACACTCAATTCATATGCAGAACACCCGGAAACGTGGCGCATCGGAACAAATGAACTTGTAAATGAAAGTCCGGAAGCACTTTCAGCTAATATGAAGATTTTGCTAAGTGGAAAATGGAAACATACCACATTGCCCGAACGCTGGGATGGAAGAACAGCAGAACGCATTGTACAAACTCTAATCAACGGAGAAGCTAAATAAACACTTTCAGTTCCAAATCCTAACACCTTTACGGCTGTTATTACGGACATTTCAGCTACGGTTTTCACCTCCAAAGAGCAAAAAAAGACATAATTTAAGTCCCCCACTTATCTCTTTTAGATTATATTTACTTCTCCAGTCGACAATTATACACGATAAATTTCTAACTTTGCGTCTTAAACATATACGAAATATATGAAACAACGATATCTCACGCTAGTCTCTTTTCTACTGACTCTATTAGTTGCTCAGAGTATTTCCGCTCAAATCAAAGGTGTCATAACCGACTCCATTACTAACGAGCCTCTAATGTATATTACAGTACAATATGAAGGCAAGGGTGTTGGTAGCATATCCAACGCCAATGGAGAGTATAAGGTAGAAACTCACAAAGGCTGGGATGAATTGACATTTTCCGCTATTGGGTACACTACAAAGAAAGTGCGATTTAAACCCGGTACTAAAGTCTTGAACGTTAAGCTCGCGACCTCCGATGTTATGCTTTCTGAAGTCGTTGTCAAACCCAAGCGAGAAAAATATTCCCGCAAGAATAATCCAGCCGTAGAGTTTATGAAGAAAGTTATAGCCAATAAGAAAGGGCTCAAGCTTGAATCAAATGACTACTATCAATATCAGAAATATGAGAAAATGAAAATGTCCATCAACAACGTCACAACGGAGAAGTTAGAGAAAGGCATTTACAAGAAATTCTCGTTTTTTAAAGACCAAGTGGAAATATCCCCGAAGACTCATAAAATGATTCTTCCCATTTCAATAAAAGAAACAGCATCCCATACTATTTTCAGAAAAGATCCCCAGAGTAAAAAGACGATTATCGATGGGTATAATTCGAACGGAATTGAAGAATTTTTCAGTACGGGGGATATGCTTGGCACCATTCTGAACGATGTCTTCTCAGATGTTAATATCTACGATGACGATATTCGTTTATTGCAGAACTATTTTGTCAGTCCAATAGGGAAAGGCGCCATCAGTTTTTATAAATACTACCTGATGGATACCGTAATGGTTGATCGTCAAAAATGCGTTCATCTCACCTTTGTACCACAAAACTCACAAGATTTCGGTTTCACCGGACACCTATATGTTCTGGATGATTCTACATATGCCGTTAAGAAGTGTACCATGAATCTGCCTAAAAAGACAGGAGTCAACTTTGTCGATAATCTTAGTATAGATCAGGATTTTACCCAGTTACCCAATGGAAACTGGGTGCTTACTGATGATGACATGACTGTGGAACTAAGCTTCATCAAGGGTACCCAAGGACTGGAAGTTGAGAGGACGACGAAATACACCGATTACAAATTTGATCCGATAGAAGCACGACTGTTCCGTCTGCGGGGAAGTGTAATTAAAGAAGCCAACATGCTGAATAAGAGTGATGAATATTGGGCTAAAGTCCGGCAAGTACCTCTTACGGCAAAAGAAAGCAATATGGATGTCTTCATGAACCGCATCGAGCAGATACCAGGCTTTAAATACGTGATCTTCGGAGCCAAAGCATTAATTGAAAATTTCGTTGAAACCGGTAGCAAAGGACATCCGAGTAAATTTGATTTCGGACCGGTCAATACCATCGTCACCAGCAATTATGTCAATGGAACCCGTTTCCGTTTGAGTGGAATGACAACAGGTCATTTTGATCCGCATTGGAATTTTAGCGGATACGGAGCCTATGGAACTAAAGATAAAAAATGGTTTTATCAGGGGCAGGCCGCCTACTCATTCAATAAACGTGACTATGTACTTTGGGAATTCCCAAAGAATTACCTCGCATTCAAATATAGCTATGATGTGATGTCCCCCATGGATAAATATCTGGAGACAGACAAAGACAATATATTCGTCGGTTGGAAATGGACCAAAGTGGATCAAATGTCATACATGCGTGATGCCACGTTGACTTACGAATTGGAAACGAATGCCGGACTGTCAGTTAAAGCCATGGTGCGCCACCGTAATGATCAGCCTGCTGGTATCCTGCAATATCTAAAGAATGACGGACCTGTAGCCGGGGAATACGATCCTACCGGCACAAATACTCCGGTACATGATATTACAACATCCGAATTGGGAGTCACACTACGCTATGCCCCCGGTGAAACATTTGTCAATACCAAACAGCGTCGTGTCCCCGTCTCCTTTGATGCCCCTATCTTCTCCATCTCACATACTCTTGGCGCTAAGGGAGTACTTGGAGGAGACTATAACTTTAATCTGACTGAGATCAGTATGAGGAAACGATTCTGGTTAGGCTCATGGGGTAAATTAGATATCACTCTCCGTGGGGGTGCCCAGTGGAACACTGTTCCCTTCCCCCTGTTGAACCTCCCCATGGCAAACCTGTCTTATATCACACAACATAATGAATCGTTTAGTCTCATCAACAACATGGAATTTTTAAATGACCGCTATGCTTCCTTTGCCATGACCTACGATATGAATGGCAAAATACTCAACCGAATTCCACTGATTAAGAAACTGAAATGGCGCGAAGCATTCCGCTTCCGCGGTATGTACGGAACACTTACGGAGAAGAATAATCCCTATAAAAGTCATAATGACGAATTATTCTTATTTCCAATGAGAGATGGTGTACCCACCAGCCATGTCATGGGAAACGCCCCGTATCTTGAAGCAAGTATCGGAATTTATAATATATTCAAATTAATACATGTTGAATACGTACGTCGCTTGACCTATACAGATCTCCCGGGAGTAAAAAAAGATGGTATTCGATTTATGATACTTATGATATTCTAAACCACGGATTACGATTAAAAGAGCGAAACAACTTTGCTCTTCCAGAGGATTATTTAGTTCCTCCTTAAAAAAGATAAGAAAATGCAACCTTTAGCAGAGAGACTTCGCCCTAAGACATTGAACGACTACATTGGTCAGCAACATTTAGTGGGGCAAGGTGCAGTGCTGCGTAAAATGATCGACGCAGGACGCATCTCATCTTTTATACTCTGGGGACCACCGGGTGTAGGAAAAACCACCTTGGCACAGATTATCGCCAATAAACTGGAAACGCCCTTCTACACCTTAAGTGCCGTCAGCAGTGGCGTCAAAGATGTACGGGAAGTTATAGAACGTGCCAAAAGCAATCGCTTCTTCACACAATCCAGTCCCATCCTTTTTATTGATGAAATCCATCGCTTTAGCAAATCCCAGCAAGATTCACTGTTAGGAGCAGTGGAACAAGGCACGGTAACTCTTATAGGGGCAACCACGGAAAACCCGTCATTTGAAGTCATTCGCCCCCTGCTATCCCGATGTCAGCTATACGTGTTAAAATCATTGGAGAAAGATGACCTGCTCACCCTTCTCCAACGTGCCATCACTACAGATGTGATATTAAAAGAGCGAAACATAGAACTCAAAGAAACCACTTCAATGCTCCGCTTTAGTGGCGGTGATGCCAGAAAACTGCTCAACATACTCGAATTGGTGGTCTCTTCCGAAAACGCTGACCCGATTATAATTACAGACCAACTAGTCACCGAACGCCTCCAAGAGAATCCGCTAGCCTATGATAAAGATGGCGAAATGCATTATGACATTATCTCTGCCTTTATCAAATCCATTCGTGGAAGCGATCCCGACGGTGCTATCTACTGGCTGGCCCGCATGGTCGAAGGAGGAGAAGATCCAGCTTTCATAGCCCGACGCCTGGTTATCTCAGCATCCGAAGATATCGGACTGGCCAATCCGAATGCATTGTTATTGGCCAATGCCTGCTTTGATGCCATAATGAAAATAGGATGGCCGGAAGGTCGGATTCCATTGGCCGAAACGACAATTTACCTAGCCACCAGTCCCAAGAGCAATTCAGCCTACAATGCAATCAACAACGCACTTGAACTTGTTCGGGAAACCGGCAACCTGGCAGTTCCCTTACACTTACGCAACGCACCTACCAAACTCATGAAACAGCTAGGCTACGGTGATAATTACAAATACGCCCATGACTATCCTGGCCATTTTATAAAGCAACAATTTTTACCTGACGAACTAAAAGAACGTCGCATCTGGCAACCGCAGGAAAACCCCGCAGAACAAAAAGAAGTGGAACGAATGATAGCGCTATGGGGAGAGCGCTATAAACAATAAAGAACGACGATACGTTATATATCGATACAATAAAAAAGAACGATCATGAATATAGTAATACTAGACGGCTATGCCGCTACTCCCGGAGATTTATCATGGGACGACCTGAAAGCATTAGGCACTTGTAAGATCTACGACCGCACATCCCCTGCTGAACTTCTGGAGCGGGCATCAAATGCCGAAGCCATACTAACCAATAAAGTTGCAATTACGGCAGAAGTCATAGCCTCCCTCCCTTTACTAAAATATATTGGCGTATTAGCCACCGGTTATAACATCGTAGATATAAAAGCGGCAAAAGATCGTGGCATCATAGTAACCAACATACCCGCCTACAGCACGGATTCCGTTGCTCAGATGGTATTTGCCCATCTCCTTAACATCACCCAACGCGTACAGCATTACACCGACGAAATACGCAACGGGCGTTGGAGCAATAGCGAGGACTTCTGCTTTTGGGACACCCCGCTCATCGAGCTCAGAGGTAAGAAAATAGGTTTGGTCGGCCTTGGACATACAGGCTTCAGTACAGCCCGCATAGCCTTTGGTTTTGGTATGCAAGTCTATGCCTATACATCCAAATCCCCCTTTCAACTTCCCCCCGAAATCAAAAAGATGGAAATGGACGAACTCTTTAGCGAATGTGACATTATCAGTCTGCACTGCCCGCTAACAGAATCCACGCACGAATTGGTCAATGCCCGCCGCCTTTCACTAATGAAGCCCACCTCCATTCTTATTAACACAGGAAGAGGTCCACTCATCAACGAACAAGCTTTAGCCGATGCACTCAACCAAGGCACCTTATTTGCTGCAGGTCTGGATGTACTTACACAAGAACCACCGCACAAAGATAATCCACTTCTTACAGCTAAAAATTGCTACATCACCCCACACATAGCTTGGGCCAGTAAAGCCGCCCGGCAACGTCTAATGCAAATTATGCTCGATAATATAAAAGCATATATAGATGGAAAGCCCATCAACAATGTAGCTAAATAAGTAAAACACACGAACATAAGAAATTAAAGACATGGGAAAAGCAGCTGTTAAATCCCTATTTCACACCATTTTGGTAATCGCAACCCTCGTTCTGGCAGGCATCACTATTTTGGCATCCTATTCAGGCAACTATGTCCCGCAGGACTCTCTGTACATGCCAATAATAGGTCTGGCAGTTCCTGTATTGCTAATTATTAATCTACTCGTTGCAATCTGTTGGGGAATTGCAGGGAAATTTTGGACACTCATACCAATAATAGCCATTGGCTTTAACTGGAACTACTTAACCGCAGTCATCCAATTCAATGGAACTAAAGAACGTCCAATGGAAGAGAGTGCCACCGATAGCATCTCAAATAGCTATTTAGGAATAGCAACTTATAATGTACATTCCTTTGGCATGGAAATTACCGGTTACTCATGCAAAGAAATAGCCCGTTATATGAAAGAAAAGAACATTGACGTCCTATGCTTCCAAGAGTTTCAAGACAACCAATACTTCACCCAAGACAGCATTCGAAAAGCATTCGGTCATTGGAAATATGCGTCAATACCAAGAGACTCCCTCCATGGCACATTACCAATTGCAATATTCAGCCGCTATCCCATTATCAATGAAGAATTCATCAGCTATCCCCAAAGCTCTAATTGCAGCATGCAATGCGATATAACAATCGGTACAGATACCATACGTATTCTGAATAATCACCTGCAGACCACTAGTGTCAGTCAAAATCGCAACAAATGGCAGCGCGAATTAACAGGCAACAGTACCCGTAGCGAAGTCAACGCAATAAAAGGAGCTGTAGAAACGTTGCATGACAACTTTGTAAAACGTGCAGCACAGACAGATAGCATTTGTAACAGGATAAATAAAAGTCCCCACGCTATATTAGTGTGTGGAGACTTTAATTCCATCCCTTCCTCTTATACCTACCGTCAAATCAATAGCAGACTTAAAGACGGATTTAGAACAAGTGGAAAAGGCTATATGTATACCTTCCGCTACTTTAAACACCTATTGCGAATCGACTATATCTTCCATTCACCCGATTTTGAAGGCCTGCGTTATTACTCACCGAAACTGGATTTATGTAGCGATCATAACCCCGTATTGATGGATCTAAAAATCAATTAGAAAAAGTTACTTTAATAATCCTTTGACCCGATCAAAATTACCATCCGTTTTCTCGGGTACAATCTGCAACAGATGCGCCAATAACGGATAGATATCGACATTCACAAAGCCCTGTGACTCATATCCCTCCTTAAAATCGGGACCACAAGCCCTAAAGACCACTTTCATGTCACTATATGAAGGATCAAAACCATGACTACCCTTTAATGTCACCGGTTTATCAGTAAACAACCATCCTAAATCAGGCAATACAACAATATCCCCCACCCTCTTATTCGTTCCGTAATTCAAATAAGCCGGCATGTCCTCTTTCTTCCATACCCGTATATGAGGTACTCCCTGCAAAGCACAATAAACCGAGTCTCTATATTTTGCACGCGTATAAATCAAAGCAGGCAAATCACCTTCAATTCTGTCCACCCACTCCTTTTTAATATAACGAGATACTGACACAGCACGTTCAGGAGAAAGAGCTGTCATGCCATGATCAGAAGTAATGATTAAATTTACCTGATCACCAATAGGCAACGCTTTTATCTTATCCCACAACTCACCCATATACCGATCCAGTTCCTCTATAGTATGCCGGGTTTTTATAGACTGCGGTCCAAAAGTATGTCCATCATGATCAGGCTGTTCAAAATAGGCCATAACCAAACGAGGACGCTTGTCAGCAGGTAAGTTCAATAAATCGACAACACCCTGCACCCGCTCCTCAAAAGTCAATCTGGGTGTATGAGCATATACCTTGTAATAAGTCGGCAACACCCCTTTTATTGGAATATCCGATCCCACCCAATATAAGTTGCCCGTTATAAGCCCCTGCTTCTGTGCAGTAATCCAAATCGGTTCCCCTCCATAATAATCCGGGTTATTGCGAGTGGCAGAATTCCCGATAGAATATAAAGCATTCCGTTTAGCATCCCAAAAAGTATTTGCCACAATTCCGTGATGATCAGGCACCAATCCCGTTGCAATAGTATAATGATTAGGAAACGTCTTAGAAGGAAAAGAAGGAGTCATCACTGCTTTCACACCCACTTTCGCAATAGAATCCAAGCAAGGTGTGTCATACATTTCCGCATAATCCCAACGGAAACCGTCTAAAGAAACAATAACAGTATAATGCTTTTCACTATTACCAGCCTGTACCGAACCAATTAAGCCGAATAACAGACATACAAATACAATAAAATTCTTTTTTATCATGATTACCTCTTAATTTATATCAGGTACAAAAATAAAAAGAAGGATAGGGTTATGCAAGCCTATCCTTCTTTTATAATTTTACTGGAGCAAAGTTAGAATATCAGTTTCATACCAACTTGTGCATGCCAACGAGAGCCTATATCCGATTTACTTACTTGATTATTTTTATTGTAAGTAAAGCCTGGAGCATAAATATCCCCTGTCGAAGTAACCGATGCAACATTCAACGGAGCTTCAGTATAAGTACTAGAATAAGTTGCACCCCATTTCTTATTCAGCATATTAGCAAAGTTAATTACATCAAAAGTGAGCTGAATTTTGCTCCCACGATTCTTGATACAAAAAATATCCTCAGCTAAATGAACGTTAATTTCATGTTCCCATGGAGAAAGGTTTGAATTACGTACAGCATATTGTCCACGATGATTTTTCGCATAATTATCACCCTCAATCCAATTTTCGAAAGCTTCGCGACTTTGTGCTGCAGTCATAACCATATCCCCAGCTTTAGTTTTTAGATCAACAAAATTCATTTTGCTCATTTCATCCTTAGTTGGGATATAAAGCAAATTATTACCCTTCCGTACATCACCATTATAATCTTGAGTATCAGAGAATATCAAACTGTAACGGCTACCGGAGAATCCATTATAATTAACAGCTATAGTTGTAGACAACAAACCCTTTAAATATTTAGGAGTAGTATAAGAAGCCTGAGCCATAATATGATGCGGAACATCAAAGCGAGAATATCCAAGCTCACCACTTTTTGTATTGGTGTTACGTGAATAATTATACTTCCAGTTAGAATAAGCCACAGATGAAGTACCATCATTAATAGATTTAGCATGCCCAAAAGTATAGGATGCAGACAAATCTAATCCAAAGTCAAAGTGTTTAGCAAGTGAAGCAGACATAGAATAAGTATATCCCTTATTTGTATTCTTTAGATTAATAATTGTATAATAATCTGAGCTATTTTTACTATTGTAATAAGTAGCAGCAGAAGATTCTACACCAGGGACAGCATAGACTTTAGCTCCATCATCTGTTAAAGCCAAATTTTCAAAAAAGACATTGTTTAATGTCTTAGAATAAAGTCCTTCCAACGTCAATTTCACATCACCAGGCAATGTACGCTCTAATGCTAAATTAAAACGCAAAACTTGTGGAAATCTAAAATTCTTAGCAATCGTTACAATATCAGGATTACCTGATTTTCCTATTTGAGATGCTTTATATGGATCCTTTGCATAATCTCTCATCGTAGGAGCCACTATTTCAGGATGATATTTTGATTCAGAAATCGTAACCCCTTTTTGTTCTATACCTGTATTTGAATATGCATTAGATAACCATACAAAAGGAACACGACCAGTAAACAAACCAATACCACCACGTAATAGCGTATTATGATCCTCATCTAAATTCCAACGGAAACCAATACGAGGAGATACCATTAGTTTAATGCTTGGCATTTTACCAACACGAGCATCCCATTTTTTACTTGCTGAGTATTGATTAAAAGCAGCATTTGTTGTTGGACTGTTCAACATCGTAGGAAGATCAAAACGTAAACCATAAGTCAAATTCAAATTACTAGTAACATCCCATTTATCCTGAGCATAAAAGCCGAACTGAGCAGCTTTAATAATCGGCGCATAACGAAGATCGCCACCCGTTGCATCAGGATCCGTATACTTGTAAGTAAACTTATAAGGATTATCATCGATGAAATCAGCAAGTGAATTATAGTACCAAGCACCATAAGCAGCCTGAATGAATAAATTCTTCATGCGGTACATTTCATTATGTGTACCAAAAGTAAATGTATGATTTCCCTTGTACCATGACACGTTATCTTCCAATGTATAAATATCCTGATTCAAATAGTTTGCACCAGAAGAGTATTCTGTTCCCATATTTATGTTAACTCCATCATTTTCGGCATCATTACTAGAAATAGATACATTAGCAGCAGCATAAGGAACTTCACGATTATCACGAACAAAAGTTGCAGATGCACGTAATTCATTATAAAGAGACTGACTCAAATGAGAATTCAACTCAGCTACAAATGAATTTGTCTTATTATTCATCCGGTAACCACTATTATTGAAATAATACGTAGATGAGCTTGGACCATAATTATCATCATAAGAATCATTGTGCTGATATCGAACAGCCAACTTATGGTTTTGATTGATATTCCAGTCAATGCGTGCCAATAAGCTAGTAGTTTGCCGATCGACATCACGTTTCCCATATTCTTCAGTAATACCGGTAAGTTTCTTATATTGATCAACAGCAGCTTTAGCATGTGCCTCAGTCAAGTATTTACTTGTATAACCAGGATAAACAGATGCTGGATAAGATTCTTTGTGACGTTCTGCACTGACAAAGAAGAACAATTTATCCTTAATAATCGGACCGCCAAAGGTCGCACCAAAAGTCTTATTCGATTGTTTTCCTAACTTATCTTTTGCATAATCCTTCACAGCACTGTACTTACCGTACATATCCTCATTTGTATAATAGGTATAAGCAGAAGCATGGAATTTATTCGTACCCTGCTTTGTAATGGCATTGATGCCACCACCGGTAAATCCACTCTGACGGACATCAAACGGAGCAATGACCACCTGAATTTCTTGAATAGCATCCATCGAAATAGGATTTGCACTAGTTTGACCACCATTAGTTCCAGTAGGAGATAGTCCAAAGACGTCATTACTTACCGTACCATCTATCTGGAAACTGTTATAACGGTTGTTTGAACCGGCAAAAGTAATCCCCCCACCCTTTGAAATCATAGCCATAGGCGTATTCTTCACAATATCATATACATTACGGCTAATTGTAGGTGTACTCTCAATCTTATCTGCCGAAAAATTCTGTCCGGCACCTGCAGCAGCCTTAGCATTAGCTACAACAACCACTTCATTAAGTAATTCAGAACTGGGTTGAAGAGTTACATTCTGTTTGAAAGTATTACCCAACTCCAAATAAAGTCCTTTAAAAAGAGATGTCTGATAACCTACATATGAAACTTTTATATTATAGGGACCTCCAGTACGCATACCCTGAATGGTATAACGACCATCCACATTAGTCACACCACCATAAGAAGTTCCCGAAGGTTCATGAACAGCCAGAACTGTAGCGCCAATCACCGGTTCATTCTCTTCGTCTACGACTTTTCCACTTAAAGAGGAAGTCGTAACCTGCGCGCTAAGATTTGAAGCAAGCGCAAGTACAAACGTAAGGAGCAGAAGTTTTAATCCTTTTTTCATATTTACAAATTAATTAAAAAATAAATAATATTATCTTTATTTCGCGTCAAAAGTACACATTACATATTACATCTATATTAAGAGATGCATTTTTATATTATACATATTTATATCATATACAATAAATTTAAAGATCACTTCTAAGCAAGTAAACAAGGCTATATCAGTATAAGATGACCATACGATATTTCGTTAACAGAAGCTAGATTATATAATGAAACCACTTAATAATAAAAATAAGAACTACTCCAAAGCTATGGAGTAGTTCTTATTTTTATTATTAAAGTTTGATCACCAAACCCAGTCACTTGCATTATAAGTGCTTTCTACCTGATTTTCCACATCATCCGGTAAGTTACAGAAAAAGTCAAGCCCTGTATCCTGTTCCAATTGATCTATGCTAATAGCATAAGTCTTCATCACAGTACTTGAAGCATAATGCCCGTTACTATAACCATAATCGTCACGATGCTCCATCCAGAATCCAATGGCATGGTAAACGCCAGCTTTTTCACTAAGAATAGCCATAAAGTAATATTTAGGGCACGCTAGTCCATGTTTTGTGAAACCTTGGTCATCGGTCCATTGACTATTACTACTATCCGTATAATCTGTTAAAAGTTGATTAAGTGTTCCCCCTTTCGCTACATACAACTTATCATAGCTGTTAGAACGTGCCCAATCTTGTAACAAACCCTCAAACGAAGCCCAAAAACCTTGGTTGAATGAAGCAATTTGCGGACTCATATTACTGTAATAGAACGTCTGTTCATTGGCAGCTTTGGAGTACACACGGTCGTAAGAAGCACATAAATGCCCTTTATCGAAACCGTCACTTTTATGATCACTTTCAGTAGTCTGCATCTCCGTGGGAAGCCCTGGATCTACAGCCCAAGCATCCGTACGACTGACAGAAACCTTGCTGGTTGTTGCATCAAAAGAATAAGCAACCCATGCAGCATGTTTCTTTGCCTCATTCCATTCCAAAGCATAGTTTAGTATGTCAGTTCCATCGAAAGTAACATAATGATCAACGTAGTAATTATCCACATTTAAGTGAGGCATTTCATAATTAGTGACCGAAGCCTTTTCATATCCGGTATTGGCATTAGTATTTGGGCGATCATCCTCTTTAGCTACAAAATATTCAATACCGACATTGTTTCCATCAATATAAGCAACGCGTACCTTGACATATTTATAAGCCGCAGGAGAGGTGTAACGCACCCAATACGTAGAATTATTCTCGATAGCAATATCGCTTTGCCATGCCCCATCTGTAGGTACATCACCCATGGCATCCAAACGCGAAGCCGTACTCTTTTCAAAGTCATAAGCTGAACCTACAAACTTTTGCTCTCCAATATAAAAAGGCTTATCAAAACCTTCCGGTTGAAAGACACTAAAACCGGAGTTTCCTCCCCCGTAACCTTTCAGTACGAGAGAGGAAGAATTCTCTTCAGTTGTTGCAATATAGCCGTTTACCGGTGCATCCGATGATTCACAAGCTGTAAACCAGAAGAGGCACACGGAAAGGCCTAATATATTCATTGATTTATTCATATAACAATACTTATTCAGCAGTTTCTTCTTGTTTCTCTTCAATAATCAAATTCTTAATTTCCCATGTAGGAGCAGCGGTACTGTTACTTACATATTTGAAAGCAACATAAACAGTCTGGCCCACATAAGCACTTAGATCGATATCTCCGATATTAACAAAATCCCATGAAGCACCATCTGACCAGTTAGGAACCTCCAATGACGTCCAAGTAGCTTTCGTTACATCATTACTGTAATCAGTCGAAATCAAAACGGAGAAATGATCGGTAACAGCTTCATTATTCAAATATCTATGTGCCTCTTCAAACGTCATCATAGGAGCTACCGCTTTCTTGAAATTAATGGCAGGTGACACAATCCAACTTTCCGCAGGATTATTAGTATTGCTAGCAAAAGCAGTCGCTTTCCAGCCATAACTACTAGTATTTGTCCATACATAAGTCACACCGGCCAAAGCTACATCCTGAATAGTAAATCCTCCTTCATCACCCAAGAATGTCTCACTAAGATAAGTACTTGTCTGTGCACTAATACCCGATTCATCTTTAGTAAAAGTAACTGTTACTGGTGCATATGCGGGAGTTGCAGCCCATGCGCCCTTACTATAGGTGTATTCTACAGCTTTAGAAATTTCAGGAGCACTATTATAAACCACAGTCACCTTATCGCCTTCTTCTGCAAAAGGATACAAATTAGCAAGATAGATTGGCAAAACGTAGTCAGGATTACTGATGGCCTCACTACCCAAAGAAGTGTATATTGCCAGACTTACTACAGTCACCTTGGCATCATTATTAGTATATGCCGACCAAGCAGAACCATCGTAAACATAAAGTGCTGCAGCGTTAGATGCAACTTCTCTTGAACGTGTTGTAACTCTTGCTGCCAGTGATTTAGTTGTTGTAGCTTCCACAAGCGATGTAACCATTGTATTTAAATACTTACCACTGCTCACACCAATCGCATATCCTTCTACCTTAACTTTCTTACCGTTCAGCCCTGAATCGATAAGCCCCGTAACCGGATAAGAAAGACTACCTTGCACAGTCGTTGTTCCATCAACAATTACATTATAATAACTACCACTGATGCTTAATGTTCCTTCATAAGAGACATAAGCTATATAAGGAGTAGTCAGATAAGCTTCCATCCCTTTAGCATCCAAAGTTATCGGCGATCGGGCGATTGTCTTCTGACCCGCAACATCCACTGTGACTGTAGCACTAGTAGAGTATTGCATAAGACCTGCATATTTAGAGGTTGCTCCCGCAACTGTTACGAGATCCCCTTTATTAACGCCTGTATTACTCTTATACACCAAAATATTACCAGTTCCGTCAGAAAGTAAGAATCCACGGGAATAAGTTTCCGCCACTGTACCTGTCACAGTATATGTGCCCGCGGTCGAAAGTGCAACAACACCGATTGGTGTATTCGCCGGTGTTGCCCCGCTAGCTACGACAGAAGTAGCCATAACATTAGCATAACTGGAAGAACTACCAATGAAATAACCCGTAACAGTAACATCCTGCCCATTCAAATCACTATTAACAATACCACTCACCGGATAAGAAACGCTACCCTTGTGAGTTGCAGAACCAACCACTACATTATAATAGTTTCCGCTAATAGAAAGTTTACCAGTAAAGCTGACATATTTCACAGATGGCGAACTTGCTAAAGCATCCAAAGCGGTAGCATCCAAATTCTGTGCAGAAGGGTATGCAAACGTCGTATTACGTTCCAATAGCGTTACTTCCGAAGCTGCCGGGAACTGCATCAGCCCGGAATATTTGGAAGTTGTTCCGAACACACTCACTACATCCCCCACAGAATAATTGGGATAAGCATTAAGATACACTAACATAGTAGCCGTCCCATCACTAAGAAGGAAGCCACGAGCATAAATCGCCACAACTTCTCCCTTCACCGTATACTCAGCTCCGGCTGTATTTGCAACAACTTCAGACAGTTTAGTATAAGAAACTTCACCGCTATTGCCCCCAGTACTAGGCTCAACACTAGAGTATGCATAGTAAACAACCTTCATATCCCCGCTTGCTGCATTCGTAACATTACTCTTCAGCAATGCAGGAATTTTGCTTATTGATGCCGGAGAAAGGAAAGAAGCGCTGATATTATCGCCCCATACAGTCTTATAGTCATCACTGGTTAGTGTATAGGTTGATATATTCTTAAAGTCTGCCAGATATGCAGCAGGTGCCTGATACATATTGTAAGTTACAACAAACTTAGAAGTAGCGTCAGCATTAGGATACTTAGAACTTAAGTATGCAGGTAGATAATCTTCTCCCAAAGCATCTTCAGTAAAATATTTGTTAGTACCTACGGCATTCAAAGCAGTTACATAAGTTTTATTTTCAGGATCTTTGGATAGAGCCAGCTCCTGGTTTGCGCTCAATTGAGCTATCGAACTATAATCGGCTGGCTCCAATGTCAATGCCATATTCTTGACATCAGTCAGATTATCTTTTATGCTAAACTGATCATTATAATCACTGCAAGCAGATAATAAAACCAACAGAAAAGATGATGCAAATAGTATTTTTTTCATATTCAACTTATATTTTCTGTTTTTAGAAATTAATCTTTAATTTTACGCTATAAGTACGTCCAAAGCTATAGAATACATAAACATTGTCGGCTGTAGCCTGTTTGTATGTCGACGTAACAGTAGCATTCGGATTGTATGCTTTAGAGATGTATTGATAATCAAACAGATTATTCACATTAGCAGAGAAAACAGCATCAAGCCCGCCAAAGTTAAATTTATAAGAAGCATCCATATCAATCTGACTTGCAGCAGGAGCCTTCCATGGGGCAAGTATTTCAACATCCTTGCCAAGTGTCAAATTGCTGCCGCTAAATGAATAGTAAGCATAATTTCGACCTTGATAAGTCCAGCTTGCACCAATGTGTATTTGTTTTCCAACTTGCACATCCGCACCAAGAGCAGCCGTAGTCTGAGCCGCCCCACCCACACGGATACCTTTCAGTTTAATACCGGCATAAGCCTGATCTGCGGCTCCCGGAGTTGTTATTGTACCGTCCGGACGTAAAGCATTACCTTGTTCATCATAAGCATAACCAACAGCATTACTATCCCATTTCCAGTCTCCCAAAGAAAGCATACCCGACAGTTCCAGCCAGTACAAAGGATTAACTTTTAAATCCATTTCCACCCCTTTATGAAGAGCATCCACACCGCTCATATTCATATAATAATCCATCTGGTTGTCCAATGTTCCACTTTTGGTCATTGTCTTATCCATCCATTTGGTATAGTATGCATTCAAATTCAGCTTCATCCAACGGTTACGCCATCCATAGCCCAACTCACCGGAAAGAATCTTTTCATTTTTAGCTTCCGAATTAATAACGTTACTCGTTGTAGCCGAAAGGAATGCACCGTAAGAAAACTTCGGAGCACGGCTAATATAGCCTACATTCACAAAAACATTATGATTCTCATTGATATTGTAGTTTGCACCACCTTTTGCTGTAAACCCAATGAAACTTACATTTTTGGATTTTGCATGTTCTTTGTCATAATAAAGGCGGCCATAACGCCAATAAGTCGTATTGGACAAAGACCCTGCGATGAACGTTGAAAGTTTGTCCTTGTTATACTCTGCCTGAAAGAAACCACCTTCCTGAAGCACATGACCATCATAATCACGATATATCACATCGCCTACACCTAATTTTTGATATCTCCAGTTAGTAGAAGCGGCATTTTTATTATTTGCCGCACTTACATCGCCACGAGTGGGGTCCATATAATATTTCCCCCCATAGAGGTCAACCAACTCATTCGTATGGATACCTTTATAATAACGGAAGTCTATTCCACCGTAAAAATCCACATACTTACCCAATTTAGTCGTATAAGTAGACAATAATCCGTACCAGTTATGATAATTCTTCGATTTTGACATAGCCATCAATGAACCATATTCACTTTCTCCATTCAGCTTTTCAATAGCTCCGTAGTCAAAGGTACCATCTGCCTTACGGAATTTAGTCTGTAACACTCCATAGCGTGCTCCCGACCAATCCGTATAAGAATAAGGAGAGAATTCATCGTTTGCTTCTCCGGCATAACCATATCCACGACCAATAGACACATACGCAGAGGTGCTCAAAGACGATTTGTAATTAATCTGCCACTGATGATTCAAACTGATTTGCGGTTTGTGATATACATTGTAATCATTACCGGCACGGCGTTGACCATTGGAATCAAATCCATAAGAAGGATTATACTTATAATCTTTCACTCCATATTGTTTTTCAACCATTTGCCAGTCGGCAAGAGTCAAGCCACCGCTTTTATAGCGTTGATAGTGCGATTGCGGAGCGCCAAATGCTGTAAGAGACAGCTGGTGACTATCATTTATCCGTTTAGAAAGCTGGAAATAATAATTATATGCCTCATAATTAGTACCTTGAATATATCCGTCGCCCCAACTCTTTCCACCTAAAAGAGAGAAAGCCCAGCCATCTTTGCTCAATCCACTAGATACAGAAAACAATATTTTATTCATTCCATCATTACCCAAACCATACGAAAGGAATCCCCCCTTCTTAGCATCAATACTGCGAGTAACAATATTAATGGTACCTCCCACAGAAGGAGCAGATACCTTACTTGCACCTAAACCACGTTGAGTCTGAATGCTACGCGCCACATCTCTCAGCCCATCCCAGTTTGACCAATAGACACCGCCCCACTCCATATCATTCATAGGAACGCCATTCACCATAACTGCAATGTTCTCATTACCGAAACCACGCATATAAATTTCCGAGTCACCATATCCACCACCTTGTTTGTTAGCAAATACCCCCGGAGTAGATTTTAATATTTCCGGCAATTCCTGAGTGCCCAACTTCTCCTCAATAAATACAGGATCGACCGTAGATACGGCAACCGGAGTTTTACGTGCCACAGCAATAGAAGATGTAATAACCACATCCTTCAGCATCACTTCATCCTGTGCCATTTTGATAACTCCCAAATTAACAGAAGCTCCCTTCTGTGTAATTTTCTTCTTTATATCCTTATATCCGACATAGCGGAACACCAAAACGGCATTATTACCTGCATTCTGCTTAAAATAACCATCAATATCAGTTACAGAGCCTTGCGAAGTACCTTCGATCAATACAGAAGCACCGACCAGAGGTTCACCACTTTCGGCATCTACAAGTTGGCCCTTCACTGTAGTCTGTGCCCACGTCACGGCACTAAACGCCGATAAGGCAACCACTAACAGGAAATGAATGAGATGTTTTTTCATACGTCTGTTTTTTATTAAATAGAATCCGTTAATTAAACATTAATTTATGTATTCAGACGCAAATATAATTAATAAAAATTGGATATACATTACATTTACACTACATTTTTTTAGTTTTAGAAAGGCTTTATTTATAGATTTTAAGCAAAAAAGCTTTGCATAAATCATGCAAAGCTTTCCATTTATAATATATCCAGACCTATTACTTACAATATACTCATAAAATCAATCATTCATCAACTTTCTATAACGAACACGTGTGGGTTCTTCTTTCCCAAGACGTTTCAATTTATTTTCCTCATACTCAGAATAAGATCCTTCAAAGAAGAAAACATTGGAATCACCCTCAAAAGCAAGAATGTGCGTACAGATACGATCGAGGAACCAACGGTCATGGCTAATCACCACTGCACAACCGGCAAAATCTTCAAGACCTTCCTCCAAAGCACGGAGCGTGTTCACATCAATATCATTGGTCGGCTCATCCAGCAATAACACATTACCTTCTTCCTTCAACGCCATCGCCAGATGCAAGCGGTTACGCTCTCCACCCGAAAGCACACCACAGAGCTTCTCCTGATCTCCTCCCGAAAAGTTGAAACGCGATAAATAAGCACGCGCATTAATATCACGGCCACCCATACGAATCAATTCAGTACCACCCGATATCACCTGATACACACTCTTATTCGCATCAATGTCCTTATGCTGCTGATCCACATAAGCCACCTTCACCGTTTCTCCAACTTCAAACTCACCTTTATCCACTGTATCAAGTCCCATAATCAGACGGAATAACGTCGTCTTACCCGCACCATTCGGACCGATTATACCCACAATTCCATTCGGCGGCAACATAAAGTTCAGATCATCAAACAACAACTTATCGCCATAAGCCTTTGCCACATGCTTCGCCTCAATCACCTTATTCCCTAAACGCGGACCGTTAGGGATAAAGATCTCCAATTTCTCCTCCTTCTCCTTCACATCCTCATTCATCAACTTATCATACGAATTCAAACGAGCTTTCCCCTTAGCCTGACGTGCTTTAGGAGCCATCCGCACCCATTCCAACTCACGTTCCAAAGTCTTCCGACGCTTACTAACCGTCTTCTCTTCCATCTCCATGCGCTTCGTCTTCTGCTCCAACCAGCTCGAATAATTCCCCTTCCAGGGAATTCCTTCACCACGGTCCAACTCAAGAATCCATCCCGCCACATGATCCAGAAAATACCTGTCATGCGTCACCGCAATCACCGTACCCTCATACTGCTGCAGATGCTGCTCCAACCAGTCAATAGACTCCGCATCCAAGTGGTTAGTCGGCTCATCCAGCAAAAGCACATCCGGTTTTTGAAGCAACAAACGACAAAGTGCCACCCGCCTACGTTCACCACCGGAAAGATGTTCCACCGATTGATCCTCCGCCGGACAGCGAAGTGCATCCATCGCACGCTCCAGCTTACTATCCAAATTCCAAGCATCCGTAGCATCAATAATATCTTGCAGTTCCCCCTGACGGGCAAACAACTTATCCATCTTTTCCGCGTCCTCATAATACTCCGGCAGAGCAAACTTCTGATTGATCTCCTCATACTCATTCAGTGCATCCACAATAGGCTGCACTCCTTCCATCACCACTTCCTTCACCGTCTTTGTCGGGTCCAGATAAGGTTCCTGAGCCAAATAGCCCACCGAGTAACCGGGTGAAAACACCACTTCGCCCTGGTACGCCTTGTCCAGTCCAGCGATAATCTTCAACAATGTAGATTTACCCGAACCATTCAGACCGATAATCCCGATCTTCGCGCCATAAAAGAACGACAGGTAAATGTTCTTCAACACCTGCTTATTATTCTGCTGAATAGTTTTATTCAGCCCTACCATAGAAAAGATAATCTTCTTATCGTCAACTGTTGCCATAAATATATATAGGTATTAAGTTCATAATATCGCGTACAAAGATAAGAAAAAATGGGATATCCATTTGCAAATACAAAAATAGTCCCTATCTTTGCACCCGCTTAACAGCAAATAGGTTTGATTCGCTAGCTCAGCAGGTAGAGCACAACACTTTTAATGTTGGGGTCTTGGGTTCGAGCCCCAAGCGGATCACTGAAAACAAAGAGAGATCAAGCAAATCCCTGATAATCAAAAATTATCAGGGATTTCTTTTTTCTAATTGATAATAGAAAGGGGAAAAGTTATAGTATCAATATATTCAAAACCGCATTTTTCATATACGGAGATTGCCGGAAAGTTTATTATCCATTAACTTTGCAACATGGCTACCAACAAGATAACCCCCGAAGAATTATGGTCAAGACAGCAAATCAGCTCTCTTGATGTGGATTATACTATATGGAATGAGCGCAGAGCATCCATACAGGAATTCTCGCAGATGAGCCAAAATTGTATCTTCACAGTAGATATTTTCAAGAAGAGATACGACTTTGCATCCGATAATTTTGCACATATCTTCGGATATAATCCCACGTGGATAAAGACTATTAGAAAGCAGGGGGATTTGTTAGAAGAACGTATTCACCCTGATGATAGAAGGCAACTGATAGAGTATCAGATAGAGCACGGACAGTTTATCTATTCACTTCCACCAGAAGAAAGAAATGATTATCAGCAGATATTCCAAATTCGTATACTAAATGCCCGGCAAAAATATGTGAATGTAATCAGTCGCCACCAAGTCATTCAGAAAGACAAAACCGGAAAAGCGTGGATGGTTATGGGAGTGATGGATCTCTCGCCCGACCAAACACCTACCGACAGAATAAAACGAACAGTTATTAACAGAAAGACCGGAGAGATACTTGCACCGACTGTTATTCCGGCAGAACAGCAACTGACCAAACGCGAGAAAGAGATACTGATATTAATTCGGCAGGGCTTTTTGAGCAAAGAAATTGCCTACAAGTTGAACCTTAGCATCTACACGGTAAACAATCACCGGAAGAATATATTGGCAAAGCTAAATGTAGATAATGTAATCGAAGCTATCAACAGGGCAGAAAGTTTCGGCATTTTCTATTGATCACGGCATCCAATCCAGACTGTTTGTCAGCGGATTCGTTTTGCGATACTGTTCAAGTTCTCTGTAACTGCTTACTCCACCTGTTAAAACGGCATGGTATATTTCTATACCCGGAATTTGTATGCCGTCCGGCACATCGAATTTAATACGAAGTATTGTTCTCTTTATTTCAGGAGTGAGACGACTCATAATAGCATCAGTCACCTTTTCCACTACCCCGTCATACTTGGAGCCTTTACGAATGTGAATCATGTCGAACTTCCAGGTGTTCATATCCTGATCTTCGTATAAAGCATGCCATTCAATGCATTCTTCTTCCGTATGAATCAGGTTCTTGTATTGAACTTCCTTTAAAGAAAGCCGTTCGGCAAGCTCCTGCATCACCGAGAAACTCTCTGCAATATCCAGCTTACTAGTATAGATATGCAAATCTATATCCTTGCTCTTTGCCAGCAGACCGGACTTGAGCGAACCTACCAGATGGACGGTTGCCCCAATACGTTCCCATGCCGGAATAATACGGGTCTGTTCCAGTATCGTCCATGCAGCCTGTTGATTCTGTTTGGCAAGTTCAAGAATATCCATATCGTTAATTTTGAACATGCAAAGATATAAAACTTATTGGCATATAGCTATAAATAGCCATTTCCGATCCTGATGGATTGCTGTAATTTTACACACCGTTTTTGAACCTATTTTCATCATTTAGCAGTAAATTACTATGGTATTCAATCAGACAGAGAAGCAAGAAAAAGTCTATTTTGGAGCAAATAATAACTCTTTTGAAAAGAGCTATCGGTAATACCGATGTGTCAGTAAAAAACCATGTAGATACATTAGCAGACCATAATAACTACGTTTCGGAGATAGACCGAAGTATGCTGTATGTGGCAGCTACGAGGGCAATGCACCGTTTATCCCTGACATATAGCGGAGTAAAGCACATGCCATTCGTCTAAATTTTCAGCATTAATGTAGCTGCATTCAGCTATTGGTGAGTTTAGGTCTGTTGAGTATATTTGTTTCAAACAAAGAGTTACCATATATTATTTCATTTGTAACGTCCCTTAATATAAAAAAGAAAGTTATTTTTGTACAATTTAGATATGAGGTAAACGGTACATCTTTGTGACGAAACAAGATGAAGTGAATTGCCGCAATTATGGAATATAAGATCATATATCCATCTCCAAGCCTTACCCCGTTTGTAAAATACGACTGGGTATTTGAACGGAATTATCTTACTCCAACCATTGAGCGAGGCATTCCAAGATGATGTATATAAAAATCATCGAACAATATTTGTTGAAGCGATTGAAGCTGTTAAATACTGATATGGCAAACAATGAATAAGTACAAAGCTTATGATCAGACACGCATTAATTGAAGAAAAGAAAAAAACATATGAGTGGATGTGTTTATCAGACACCGCAACCGCCCACATGGGGGGTATGGAGTTCTCAGAGAATCCAATACCCAACTGGGACGAGTTTCAAGAAGCATTTGAAGATTTTTACTACATGGAAAGTGGCAAGGAATCAGGCTCAGTCATGATTATTATTAATGAAAATGAAGAAGTGGGCTGTACCTGCTATACCAGTTTCCATTTACACAATCAAATGGCAGAGTTGGATATTTGGCTCAAATCAGAATCTACATGTGGAAAAGGGATCGGAACGCAAGCCCTAAAGGACACTATTAACTATTTAAACAAAGAGTTTAGCATTAATAAATTTTTAATCCGCCCTTCAGAAAAGAATATCAGAGCCATCAAATCCTATCAAAAAGCTGGATTTATATATCGTAATGATAAAGAAGATACTTTACGTAGATTTTACAAACCTATTTTTTTCGACACTTATAAAAGTGGAGACTATGGATTTGAAAATACAGCTGTATTAATATTGGAATTATAAGTATAGGCAAAACCACATAATCCTTCAGGCGTTAGAGCCATCCGCCCCACACGCCTATCACCCGAGTGTTCCTCTCCTAGCCTTTTTTATTAGTACAACATCAAGCCTATTTTCTCCACCCCGTTATCTTTGAATTGATTGTAGATTCTTCATCCGTAGTTTTAATACCGTAGTTTCACCTTGTTCATATCCTTCACTTTATACGAAGATAATTAAAGATTTGATATTGGGCAATTCCAAGACAAAGTTTCCGTAAAACACTTTTCGCCGCCTCTACCTTTACCCTGATTAACAGAACAAAGGTATGACATCCGGATTCAGATATTACGCATAAAATCAAATAGCCATAAAAATAGCAGGAAATGTAAAATGCGGCATTAGAAAAACGCCTATATTTACAAATTAATAAAATTACCGGCAATATGAAGCAATTTGAGAAAGTAATAATATTCTATTTCTCAGGAACAGGAAATGCACGAATGATAGCATCATGGCTTTCAGCGTGTGCCTTGGAAAATAAATTAAGTTACCGAATTTTTGATATTGCTTCAAAAGACGATCTGTATTTAAAAGAAATAGATTCTGAATCTTTAATCGTTTTCATCTCTCCCATACATGGATTCAACTACCCGAAAATCACATTAGATTTCATTCGTAACTTCCCAAAAGGAACGAATCAAGTAGTGTTGATGAACACCAGAGCAGGAATAAAAGCCGGCAATATGATTATTCCGGGATTAACGGGCATTGCCTTTTTTCTATCTTCATTTATCCTAAAGAAAAAAGGATATAATATTGTCGGGCAAATACCATTTGATATGCCATCCAATTGGCTGTCAATACACCCCGCACTCCGCAAAGATTCTATCAAATTTATTTATGAAAAGAATTACAATCGCATGAAAAGACATTTTGAAAAATTATATTCTGGAAAAACAGACTTTACTTCTGACAAAGATCTGATTCAAGATTTATTAATCTCTCCCGTTGCTTTGGCATACTATGGGGTTGGTAGATACTTTTTTGCAAAATCCTATTATGCATCAAGCAAATGCAATAACTGTAATCTTTGTATCAGGCAATGCCCCGTTCAAGCAATCAGCATAATTAACGCCCGCCCATTTTGGAGCTTAAAGTGTGAAAGTTGTATGAAATGTATGAATAACTGCCCTCTACAGGCAATAGAAACAACACATGGTTTATGGCTCATTATTATCGTTTTGACATCAACCGCATGTTCATTTCTATTCCAATACTTACTGACAAATACATCTTGGATAATCAGATTTTTAGTTTTCAATCTAATATTATTCATTCTTTTATTGGTCTTATATCGTGTACAGCATTGGATTTTAAGCAATAAGTCCATAACGAAGATAATCTCGTTAACTTCCCTGACACATTATAAATTCTGGGGAAGATATAAAGCAACTCAAAAATAGTCTATATCTAATTTTGCTGATAAAAGTACAACATACATCTGGAAATTCGGCGAGTTGGCAATAAAACACTCGGCGAGTTGCTTTCTCTCTACCTAATCCTCTTCACTGAAAAACAGATTTCTCCTCCGTTCAACCCGCAGCATATAGTCTTTAAACAGTTAAAATATCCAACGGAGTTTCAAAGACAAATTTAGCATCCATATTTCGACTATTACTCTTCCCCCATATAGCTAAACCAAAGTCCACTCCTGCGCTTTTTGCACATTGACCGTCATAATCACTATCTCCGACATAAAGCGCATCTTGCGCTGATAGGCCACACTTGTCCAGATAGGCTAACAAAGGATCGGGATATGGTTTGGGGCGCGGGGTATCAGTAACACATATTATTGTCTTGAAGTTGTCTATTATCTTACATAAAGCATAATCATTATTCAATTCGTCACGAGTCCGTGATGTGACCAACCCTAAATCAACTTCTTTACTTCTTAAACCTAAAATAGTTTTCTCAATATCCGGGAATAATTCTATTTCAGATTTAAGAGCCATAAAATTCTCACTCCAGAGCCTAAATGCTTCCTGAGGATTCTCTATCCCGAGCCGTTGCATTGAGGTTTCTCCGGGAATGCCCAAGACAAAATCTAATTCGGAGACCTTATAATATTTACCAAGTAATTGATTTATAGTTTTTTGCCACGTGGCGATCACCGCCTTTTCGTTGTCAACCAATGTACCGTCAATATCAAAAATTACATGTTTGTACTTCATTTATTTTCCGCTTTATAAATAGTTTAAACCTCGTTTTGTCGCTAATGCCAGCTTATAATCATTCTTCGAATATCCAATAAATCGATTCATTCAACAAAAATAGTAAATATAGGAGAATAGACAATCAAAACATGGAACATCATTTCTGCATGTCTATATAAAAATAGACCTTATTTTAGCAAAAACAGAGCTTAGTGCTATTTTATTACACCGAATCTCCTTATTTTTATAGTCGTAATAAAAGACCAATTCTATTTACATAAGGGAGTAGAATTATTCACTAAAGAAACATTGTAATAATTACAGCATCCATGACTAAAAAAAGATTATGCATCGTATTGTTTATGGTTTTTATTTCAACGATTAACGCCATATCACAAAACACCGGTAAGGATTCATTAACTGTAAAAGAATACCCTTTTCTTTTGATAGACTCTCCTGCCAAACTCTTTACGATGCGGCAATCTGACGAAAACAGTTTAAGTTTATACAGATTGAGCATACGTCAATTGAATAAAATTGTCATCTTTAAAAACAAGCCTCTCTATTTCAATAATCTGCTTTTACAGTCTGTGGTCTCTTTGATATTCCTCCCTTTGACACACGAAGAAGGCCACCGTTCCATACTTACGTATAAAGGAATAGGAAGCATCTCACAACCTTTCTTTAATAAAGATGGAGCCGCTTATGTGGTAGGAGTAAAAGATGCAGATCTAAAAATGTTACGGGATACGGATTTGCCCACTTATATCCGCCTGCATACGGCCGGACTGGAATCTGATTATGCCATGCTGCTACGCGAAGCCTCACTGATGAATTGGGGACAAGAAGACAAAAGTATCTTATGGACTGAATACTTTCTGCGTAAGTTTTCATTGGTGACTTATTATTCTTTGGGACTGCTAAAGATAAACGCAGGCATAAAAGAGGAAGACAATGAATTGAAGCGAGATATTGTGGGACATGATGTTTATGGAGCAATCCGGCACCTTCATCGTCCGAACATGGAGTTTAAACGATATACGAACTACGAGGATTTAACAAGAGAAGAAAAGAAATTTGTAAGAAGAGTTGGTTGGCGCTCTCTGTTGAACTTGGCTGATCCATTACTCATAGGAAAGACCGGTTTTAAGCTAAATGATAAAAGCAAGGGAAATTTAGCATTGGGTTATGGCATGGTTCCCTTTGGTGATTATATAGATGAACATCTCTGGTTATCAACAAAATCTATTAATGCACATTTCTATTTACGGCAGTATGAAAATAAGAGTACCTGGTTTCCAGCTTTTGGAACAAATTTCTATGGGATATCCATAACAAAAGGCGTTTCTGTCGATGCAGCAGTGCATGGCTGGATGCAGCCTAAAGCATTAGCTTTTAAAGAAAACTCAGGAAGATTAGGAGTAGCCACTGAGGTCATGGGAAAATATCACTTATTTTCACGAACAAAAGGTCTTAGAGGAATGTCCCTAAACTTAGGTATAACAGCAAAAACAGAAGGTTTCCTACTTGAAGAAATGAATATGAAAAAACATATTGGATTAAGGTTTGGAGCAAGTATCTGGTTATAATCTGAACATTATAAATACTAATCTGAATAGGGTAATGATTAAACAAACAAGAAGGAAATAAATATCTTTCGTTCACTTCATGAATAAACAATAAATTAAGCATCGTTTGTTCTTTTAGAATTATCTTGTAAATTTGTAGAAATAACCCAATACCATGATGAAAACATTCCTAAAAACACTGATTGCTTTATTTGCTTTTGTGACGATAACAAATCTGGAAACAAGGGCGGAATCCGTAGATATCACCCCGATCTTGGGGAATAAAGTCACCAATCTTAAAACATGGCAGTTTGCAAAGGCGCATCCGGAGATGTGGACAACGGTTACCATCCCCCACTCCTGCAACGCCATCGATGGCCATTCAGCCAGATACTACCGGGGTAAAGCTTATTACCGGAAAGTGTTGAATTTGTCAGAAGCACAGGTTACCCATCCTTTGTACCTGTTGTTTGAAGGTGCGGCACAGGCGGCAACCGTCTCGGTCAACGGGAAACTCCTTTGCACCCATAAAGGTGGTTATACGCCCTTCGTCGTTTCATTGAAAGGAGCTGTCAAATCGGGTGAGAACGAACTCATGGTGATGTGTGATAATCACGAAGATCTGGAATTGATTCCGGTAAGTTCCGATTTCAACAAGAATAACGGACTTCACAACCCCGCCTATTTATTGGAGATGAATGAGGTATATGCATCACCGGTCAACTACGGCCTGTACCGCATGCATGTTTCCACCCCTGAAGTAACGGACCGTAAGGCACTCACCCTGATACAATCTCTCATACAGAACGACTCGGATCAACCGCAGAAAGTGAATCTGCTGCTAACCCTGAAAGACGCCAATGGAAAAGTATGCTACTCCCACAAGGAGAAAGTAGCGCTCAAAGCAAATGAGAGCCTTGACTATCAGAAGGAGTTCACACTGGCAAAACCTCATTTATGGAATGGCATTGCTGACCCGTATCTGTACACGGTCAGCCTGGACATCACCGATGCCAACGGAAAGGCACTCGACAAAATTGAAACGACGGTCGGTTACCGCTTCTATCACGTAGATGCTGAAAAGGGATTCTTCCTCAACGGGCATCCCTATCCCTTGCGGGGCGTGTCCATGCATCAAGATTGGGAACAATGTGCTTCAGCCGTAAGCACCGCACAATTCGATCAGGATTATGCTATTGTAGGCGAACTGGGTACCAATTTCCTGCGCCTGGCACACTATCCACACAATGATTATACCTTCAAGAAATGCGACCAGATGGGAATCATCGTTCAGACGGAAATCCCCTGGGTCAATGTTTGTGGAGTAAACGCCACGCCCGCCTATTTCGAGAACATCCACCAGCAGATGAAAGAAATGATCACCAACCTCTATAACCATCCCTCCATCATGTTCTGGGGAATGTGGAACGAATTAGATGCATGGGGCAACAACGATCACTTTCAAGGAAAGATTGATGAAGACAGAATCGTGAAAGAGTCGGCAAGCCTGTACGACTTTGCCAAATCGCTGGATCCTTACCGCCTTGTTGGAATGACCGACTGCTCCAACTTCGAGCGCAAAGGCTACACCAGTCTGAAAGGTGACTATTATTCAGAAAATCGCTATAATGGATGGTACTATCATGACTTCCTCGATTTCACCAAAGAAATGACATCCGATCACGAAAAGATGGGCGTCCTGAATGTTTCGGAATATGGCGTGGGTATTAATCCCTTCTGCCATTCACTTGACCCGTTGAAAACAACCAAGAGAGGGACCGGTGGAAGCCGGCACGACGAAGAGTTCGGTAATCTGTTGCACGAATCGCATGTTCGCCAGATTCTAAAGATGCCCTTCATCAATTTCACGTCCCTATGGATTATGTTCGACTTCCCTGTAGCCGACCGCTTCGAAGGCTATATGGATACCGATGACGGTGTACACTTTACCGAAAGCGAATACCGCAAGTTCACCAACGATAAAGGTCTGGTAACCCGCGACCGTAAGACCAAGAAGGACGTATTCTACCTCTACAAATCCCTGTGGAACCACAAAGTCACCACGGTCTATATCACTAGCCGGAGGTTCAGCAAACGTCCCGCCAATATACCCGTCGAGGTAAAAGTATACAGCAATGCCAAATCGCTGACCCTGTATCAAAACGGGAAAGAAGTGGAAACGCTCAACGGTTCCGGTGAAGAAACCGGAGTCATCTGGAACTTCAAACCCATAAAGTTCGCCGGTGCAAAAGACACCTTCAAGGTCGTTGCCGGTAATGGAACAAGCGATGAAGTCACCTTGCAAGCATTCTAAAACGACCAGGTTACCGAATATCGGTCAAAAGCTTCATAGGTGTATCAAAGCCTAATCTTATAAAAATGCTCTCGTTACAGTATCTTGTGACGAGAGCATGCTATTGTTATTTTGACTTTTGATGCACTCTCCTATTTTTATATAAGTCTAAAATCCATCCTCAAAACAAGAATTATTTTAGCAGTAATAGTTACAATATCACAAAATAACTATATCTTTGCGGCATGACAACTACTTCAAAATCGGATTTGGTTTAGTAAACAATCTGCGCTTTTAACACAGATTGTCCCTTCGTTTGCTCTCGAATCATTCTTTTCGAGAGTCATTTCTATGTATTTATAATTTTAGTTTTAACCTGCGTACAGTAATGAGAGCATTGTCAAGTTTTCGCATGTACGCACTATACACTAAGACAATGAGTAACGAAAATAAAAACATTTACGGATTTGATTTTAACTTTATCTGCGATTTCTTTTTAACAATACAACGCCAGGGACCCGGTAGCCCCGAAGCAACTCTTAAAGCACTCAGCTTTATCGACAATCTGACCGATAAATCCCTGATTGCCGACCTTGGTTGCGGCACAGGAGGGCAGACCATGGTATTGGGCCAACATGCACCGGGGAATATCACCGGACTTGACCTCTTCCCCGGATTCATAGACCGTTTCAATAACAATGCCCGGGAACTGAATCTTCAAGATAGAGTGAAAGGCATTGTCGGTTCAATGGACAACCTGCCCTTTCAGCATGAAGAACTAGACCTGATCTGGTCGGAAGGAGCCATATATAACATCGGCTTTGAACGGGGACTGAACGAGTGGCGCAAATACTTGAAGCCGGGAGGTTATATCGCTGTTTCCGAAAGCTCGTGGTTTACAGACGAACGTCCTGCGGAAATCAACGACTTCTGGATGGACGCCTATCCGGAAATAGACACCATAACCAACCGGGTAGCCAAGGTGCACAAAGCGGGATATCTCCCCGTTGCAACCTTTATTCTGCCGGAAAACTGCTGGACGGAACATTATCACATTCCACAGCATAAAGCCCGCGAACAGTTCCTTCATAAATATGCAGGTAATAAAGCCGCCGAAGAATTCGTTGCGTATCAACGTTACGAAGAAGAATTATACCAAAAGTATAAAGACTTCTATGGTTATGTATTCTTCATCGCAAAAAAGAGTGAGCTATGATTGATCTAAAGACCTATGGTTGGAACGACAAGTTAAGCCAACTCAAACAAGCATCCATACATAGCCCCCTACCCCATGGCCGTATCTCCATCGTGCATCGCACCTGTTACGAAGTCATTGCCGAAGGCGGACTCTTTCAGTGTGAGTTAACGGGAAATATGATCTATGGGAAATCGGAATCTGAACTACCCAACACCGGAGACTGGATCATTTTCCAGCCCTTCGATGAGCATAAAGGGATTATAGTTGATATACTGCCCCGTGAACGGACCTTGTATCGCAAGAAGAGTGGAACCGTTGCCGACAAGCAAACCATTGCCTCTTATGTGGACAAAGCATTTATTGTGCAAAGTCTTGACGACAACTTCAATGTCCGCAGAGCCGAGCGTTTCATGGTTCAGATCATGGAAGAAGAGATCAATGCCGTGTTGGTACTCAACAAAGCCGATTTAGGTTTTGACCGGCAGAAAGTTGAAGAACAGATTAAGCATATCGCCTGTCAGATACCCGTATTCTATACCAGCATCCACCATCCCCAAACCATCCTCCGGTTACGGCAATCCATATCAGAAGGTGAGACGGTGGTGTTTGTCGGTTCATCAGGTGTCGGAAAAAGTTCTCTGGTCAATGCACTCTGTGATAAACCGGTACTGCTCACATCCGATATAAGCCAGTCCACGGGAAAAGGTCGCCACACCTCCACCCGTCGGGAAATGGTCTTGATGGATGGTTCAGGTATCTTAATTGATACCCCGGGTGTTCGGGAATTCGGCTTGACAATTGATAATCCCGATGCGCTTGCAGAAGTATTGGAAATCTCCGACTATGCCAAGTCGTGCCGTTTCAAAGATTGCAAGCACACGGGTGAACCCGGTTGTGCCGTATTGGAAGCGGTAAACAGTGGCAAGTTAGATCCTAAAGTTTATGACAGCTATCTGAAACTTCGACGGGAAGCATGGCACTTCTCTGCTTCGGAACACGAAAAGCGTAAAAGGGACAAATCCTTTGCGAAGTTAGTGGATGAAGTAAAAAAGCAGAAAGAAGGGCTTTAATACTTGACATAAGTTAAAACAGTTGCCCGCCATGACAAATTCTAAGTCTATGGCGGGCATCTTTTCAAGAAAATAATATGCTAAAATTGCAGAAGTTTGCTCCAGCTCTCGATAAAAGACAAAACACAAGCTATCTTGTAAACTTACTGTTATCCTTTGTTCGTTTTAATTTAAAAAAGGACTGTAATTGTTCATAAGCTCTAGTCGCCTGAGAATATGTAAGTTTCTCTGTTTGATTCATTTCAGCATATGTCTTATTAGCTCCATCTGGAATGAAAATGGGATCAAATTGAAATCCACAATTTCCTCTCGCTTTATCGGCAATCAAACCCTCCGTTTCAGAAAAAAAGGAATAACGTTTTCGACCATCACAATAACAAACAGCTGAAATAACTTTTGCACTTCTAGATTCTCCAACGGGTATTAAATCACAAATTTTACCACCCATTAGATTCCACATAGGTTTCGATAATGCCCCAGGAAAGCCATTAAAGTAATTCACAATAAGAGCTCCATGCTCAACGATAACTGGCACTTGGTGATATTTAAAAGCTGCAAGAGATTTTTCCAATATCACGTTCCTTATATCATTAGACAATATCTCTGTAACATTATAATCCAAGAATTTTACATTACATTCAAAAAGAGAAAACAATTCTTTAATTTCTCTGCGTTTATATTCATTAATTGTATTAAAAAACAACTCCATTATTTCAATGATTTTAATAGCTCAGCAACACTGTCTTCTTTATTACTTGGATCTAATTCAATAACTTTAATCTGCCATTGTTTTAAAAGTACAGCCTGAATATCATTTATTCCAAAACTAGCAAAATAAGAATTGGTTAATCCTACTTTTGTTCCAATCTGCTCTCTTAACTTTTGTAATTTATAGAAAATATATCGAATATTAGGGTCAGAAAAACTATATCCAATAAATAAAAAGCTATTAGTAAGTACATCGGACCTCAATCGTTGATCAATAGCACCTTCTAACCCCATTCTTCCAAAATACTGACTTTCGGTTAGCACTATTCCAGAATTATCCTCAAGAGTTCCATGAAATTTGAGAACTTCACAATCGTATTTTTCAGATTGAGAGGTCGTAAAGTCTTCATAAGTAGCAATAGCAAATGCTTTCTTACCACTATCATTTATTGCCCCCTCAATATGCAAATCGTAGTTTGTAGTATATATTGTTTCGAAGTTCAAATCAGCTAAAGCCTGATGTTGAATACTTGCTATGCAATATCTAAAAAGACACCCATTTTAATAAATTAAAAAGAAAGATTACAATCATATAAATTAATAAATATCATATTAAAACCATATTTATTCGTATACATCATCTTTTTTTAAGATTAGCCAATCATACAATTGTTCTAAAAAGAAATAATCATCTTCCGTAACATAATAAGAATGAAAGTTCTGATTCCTTAATCTCTCAAGACGGACCATCCAAGTTGTTTTCGCATCTTTCCCACCAGCTATTTTCTTTTCATGCGGACGAGTATAAAATGGTTCAAAAATATTCTTCCAATTTTTTAAAGCAATCTCTCTATAAGCTATAATAGTAACACAATCCCACTCAGTACACTCTTCATTTTCATCCTCTATTTCTCTATTTTTCTGATACATCAACACCGTTGCAGTTTCACCTATTTTAGGAGGAACCCCTTTCTTAAACCAGTTATATCCATAAAAAGATTCGAGTTTTTCCTTAAAATCCTCCTTAAAATAAGTTTCTATATCCCGGATGTATTCAAAAGCCTTAGTATTATAGATTTTCTTCTCTCTTTTCAAATACTCGTCCAATCCTTCCGGATTGAAATCCGAACATTGCTCTCTAATACTCTTTTGAAGGGTACGCCAATATTTCACATCACCACCGGTACCATAGGCATTCTTTAGTGCACCAACAGTATCTTCATCAATGTTTTTATAAAACGACACTAAAGGAAGTAAATACTTCTCAACCTTTTCAAAAATACAGTTTGCATTATCACGTTCTGATATTTCATTATTCTTCACCAGATGATCTACAATATCACTTAAGATCATTATAATAGAATAAATACCCTTATTAATCACAATTATTCCGTCAGTTTTTTCCCATTCTTCCTCTAATCTATCTTTAAGAAAATCCAACGACAATAACAAAAACTTAGATAATTTTTCATAAGCTAAATCTAAGTTTCCCTTATAGAAAACACTAGTTTTTTCAATCTTATCTTTTGACACTTTGCCCAAGAATACACCTTTCTTTAAAGCATTGTCAATTTGTTGGGTAGTAATTACCTTCTTATCTTCACCTATAGATATTTTTCCATACAAAGCAGAAGAGCGATCTTCTCCTAACAAAATGGCAATACGAGAGCGCAAAGCCGTCATTTGCTCTAAACAATTTTCCGAATTCCATAACAAATCAGCATTTAACGTATTCCGCAAATTTTTAGATACAGCCTTTTGGTTTTCATTTATCTGCATAAACAGTTTCACTTGTTCATCTCGGTCTAAATTTTCAAAAGCAACGACCGGTATTGTATTAGCGGTCTTATACTTTGAATTTGCATAGCCATAAAGCCGATGTTGACCATCAATAATGTATGCAGATCGATACTTTTTGGGAAGATGCAATATTCCAAGATCTGCTATTGTAGAATCAATATTAGATGATTCCTGAAATTCTAATTTTCTTTTTTTGCCAGAATCCAAGCTAATAACAATAGAATTAGGGAAATAGCCCTTATCTTCTTCTAAAAATTTATGTATAGCATCTAATCTATTTTTTTGTATAATACGCTGATATGTAGGCATCATATTAGCATTTGCTTTATTACGGTGCAAAACATATCCTATTTTTAATAATTTCTCAGGCTCTATTGAAAAAGAATAATATACATGTCCTCCCATTCTTCCTCTTATTGCAGGTATTTTATTAGCCATCTCAGGAATTTCCTGATCAAAAAACAGAGATCCAAGTAACTGATATCTAGCTGCAACACCTATTTGTTTGTACATTTTCACATAATATTCTATATTATCTTCATCAAAATAGACTCCACCAATTCTTTCAAGTAGAATCTTATCATCTTCACTCAAAGCATAATTTTCAGTAGCTAATATAAATTTAAATTTAAGTTTAGCGCCATCAAATACATAGCTTAGAATTTTTCTTATTTCGCAGATATGCATTTTTAGCGATTCAAGTTTATCTTTAAAATTGGTTTTAGTATTTTTAGGCGCTGACTCACACCAAATAAGGACTACAGATTCTTGATCTTTAGCCAGAACATCGAATGTTTCACACAATAAAGAGTCCCTCTTGTCATAAGGAATATTTATTATTTGACTTTTATTTAAAAAATCAAAACCTAATAAAGCAAATAAGTTCCAAACTTTATCTACAAAAATGCACTTATCTGATTTGCTTAATCTCAATCGCGTTTTACTCTTAAACTCCTTATCAACCTCCCAACCCTTCTCAATACATCTAGAAATATCATCTTTTTGCCTATTTGAAATACTAGTATATTCATATATACTTTTTCTCATTTTAATTTCGGCAGCTTTATTAGCATCTGAAATTAAGTTATCTAAAAAAAATTGTTTTTCTTGATTGTTCATGGCTTTATATTAGTAAAGATATATTCATTTACCTGTATTCTCTTTGCTCCTTTTCCTCCTATAGTACTAGGGCGTTTTACTATATGCAAATGCCCTAAACCGTCAAAAAGCTCTGCAATACTAGTATGCGCAGCATTCGTTAGTATAAAATAAGCATTAGACTCAGATATCGTTCTCAATAGCCCAGTCAATCTTTTTTGATCTTCCCAAGAAAATATTTGCTGATTATATTGTACAAATCCATTATTTTCATGGGCTACTGTATACGGAGGGTCCAAAAAAACTAAATCATGAGCAGATAAGTTTTCCTTAACAATTTCAAAATCACAAGACTGGAATGTGACATTTTTGGAAAAGAGACTACTTAGCATTTGAAAATTACTACAATCTAATACATTCTTTCCCGCCCGATACCCAAAAGGGACATTATAAGTTCCCTCTCTATTAACCCTGTAAATTCCATTATAAGACGTA
The DNA here is from genome assembly GCA_965140335.1 of uncultured Bacteroides sp. Taxonomy (GTDB): domain Bacteria; phylum Bacteroidota; class Bacteroidia; order Bacteroidales; family Bacteroidaceae; genus Bacteroides. Next base: position 185,993 of record OZ223190.1, on the reverse strand, counting down.
CGATTCAAATATATAAAAATAGCAGCTCTTTCTATATCGTTTTGAGGATTTACAGAACGTATAGAATAATAAAAATCTTTCTCATTTTTGTATCCTTGTATCAAATCACCGATAATTTCCGGATTATTTTTTAATTGCTCATACGCATTAATTAAATCTATATTAAAATCAGATAAAAAGGAATGACCAGAAATCAAATCCCTGCTTTTTAAATATAAAAAGATTGATGCGCCTCCTAGAAAAGGTTCATGATAATTATTAAACTCTTTCGGTAAAAAATTATGCAAGTGCTTAATCAGCCACCTCTTTCCACCAGCCCACCTTAAAAATGGTTTTTCTATAGTTGTTTCTATTTCCAAAATATTCTTATCTTGCATATAATCATTCAAAATAGCTTTTTCTGGCTACAAACTTAGCAATTTATATTTATATTAAAATTTATTTAACTTGTTTTTTTTAAACATATAAAGTGAGTATATAACATAATTATATGGCTAATTAAAAATAGAAAAGAGTTATGCAGTAGGTATATCATGGTACTATACCTACTAAAATAACTTAAAAAGCGATATTATGAGAAGTAGCATCTAAACTTCGGAAATATTCAAAGAAGTTTTTTAATAAATTCCAAAATCCGAAAAGCACCGTATTTACGATATTTTTATGACAAAAATTGCAGTAAAGAACGTATCTCCTCCACATACATCGGCTCGTTCTATTACATCCAGTATAAACAAATTATTCTTCAAAGTGTCTTAATAGATATTGGAATTATTTCAAAAAAAATCCTATAACTTTTCAAAAGTTACGGACTAAATAATGTTAAGATAGCCATTCAAAAACAAAAACTCCCTGATAGCTATTCGCTATCAGGGAGCTTTACTTCCGCACTATCTTAATAACAAAGCAAAATCAGAATACAAAAATCACGCAATCCTTAACACCCGATAGTGAAGCGTTCCTGATGCTGGCTTTCCTTTTCCAATGCATCCACCATTGCCACAGCATAATCCTCTACAGAAATGTGGCTCTTGCCATCCTTATCCACGGCAAGAAAAAGCGTACCTGCCCCGCCTACACATAGTAAGCGTTTACTCCTGCTTATTTTGCTGCATCCAGTGTAACTTTCCGAAGATCACGAACCACTACTGTAACTAGATATCCTCTGTACTTTTAGTACTATAACTATCTAATTTTCGGCAATTATATTTTGTCAGTTAAACCACTTTCTCGTATAGTTTGAACCAATCCAGCCCATGCTTACCCAACCCCAGATCCACGGCATCAATATATTCAAACCCACATTTTTCATACAGTGAGATCGCCGGAAGATTCTTTTCATAAACATCCAAACGAATAGATTCCATGCCTGTTTTCAGAGCCAATTCAAACGAAAAGTCCATTAATGCATGCCCAATGCCCATTCTCAGAAATGAGGGGTGCACTGCAAAAGTTCGTATCACAAAAACACGACTATAATCCACATCAATATTCCATTTTATACCGTTATAAGCCTCCTCTGGCTCATGGTCTAGAATAATAGAACCTGCAATCTGAGCATCACACCGAACGACAAAAAGAGTATTATCCCGTATACCAGCAATTGCATCTCTACGGGTAGGATATATCCCTTTTATCCATCCCGGATAATTGGTAGTAGCCGACAGATAATCATTCAAATTATCGTACAGTTTTTCCAACTCGGCAATATCGGCAGAAATACCCGGTTCTATTACAAACTTCATAATTACTATTTATTGGGAATACAAAGATATAATTTTCCTCTTTAATAAAAGAAAAGTTCCTTTCAGGGTGTTTCCGGTGCACTATCCCATTCCTAAAGCCTCGGCTTGTGATGAGAAGCATATCCGGTCAATGTCTTTTTCGTCGCGAAAGATGTTCAGCTAAACCCCTAACTCTCAGATCAAAGCCGTTTGGCTATTTCCTCAAGATGCCTGTTGTCCGTACCGCAACATCCCCCCAATATCTTAAAATGATTGTCCCTGTGCAGACGCATCATAGCATCAGCCCAATCAATAGGTGACGATGTTTTCAGATCTTCGGCATGGTCTAACTCTGCATACGAAAGAGATGAAGTGTTGGCTTGTATGCCAATGAAACGCTCTTGCACACGTTGAGTCTGGTTAAAGTCGTACGAAAGCGCTTTAGATACAATGTCCGGATGAACACAATTGGTCATGTAGCATACCGGCATTCGGGATACGTGGTTATCAATAAAGGAAATGGCATAGTCTATGGTATGTCCGTCTATCAACCGTCCATCTTCCTGAATGGTGAAACTGATGATATAAGGGATCGACGTCTCAGCCATCGCCATGGCCATTCCTAAAGCTTCGGACAAAATAGGCATGATACCGGCATAGAGGAAATCAACACCAGATGCTTCAAACGCTTTCACTGCCCAACGATGAAAATCAATCGCTTCATCCGTATCTAAAGCGCCTTCACCCGTATAAGCATCTCCTTTACAGCCCATCAACCCACCTGCATACATTTCTATGCCGGAGCCTCTCTTCAATGTTGAAAGTAATTCCACATTCCGCCTGATTATATCCCCGCCATAAGCTGAACGTTCCACCCGCTCTTGATTAGCTCTCCGTGTAGGAGTCGTAGCCAAAAAGGGCAAATGATAGCGACGGGCTATGTCTATGTATTCTTTCCACAGTGTTTCTAATGCAATCCGCCCGTCTTCCCGGTAAACGAGACTAGCCAAGGCTACATCCTCATTCACGTTCAAATGAAATTCCCTTTTAATCCGTTCCCCTAAAGCTCCTTCCATCAAAATGAGCGGATTCAATGATATGCTAGTACAAAAATCCATATTCCATCCTCTTATATTCGTAATACGTACTCCCCCGACCAAACGGGTAAAATCAATTCGAGTGCAAATTAACTGTTTTTTTCGATAGATCAGTGCCTTCCCACCCCGGCATTTCCGGTACAGGCTCTTCCAAAATCTTCGATGCCTCGAAGCAGGGACATTGCTTTATCCATTCCCGAGGCTCTATCTTCCCGTCATGATTCAAATCGGGACTGAGATCACGATGACCGCAGACACGACTACCGGGATAGTCACGCAGCAAAAGCAGGACGAGTACACGCAAAGAATGTTTCTGATACGACGTACGGGTATCCGCCGAACGTCCCTGTTCATCCAGCCCGCCCTCATAGCAAATGCCGATACTATGGGCATTATGACCATACACATGCGCACCCACCTTTTCCACCGGACGGAGCGATTTGATATCTCCGTTCTTACGGATATAAAAATGATAACCCGCCTCACTGAAGCCTCTTTGCAGGTGATCGGCGGTAAGCTGCTGTTCCGTATAGTCGCGGTTGCATCTCGTTGCGGAGCAGTGTATAACGATTAAATTGATCTTCCTCATAAACTTACAATATATAGCATCAAGTGCTTACAACAAGCAGTGCTATTTTAAAAATCGCAGAAATCAAGTGATTCTTTTACAGATAGGGCTGCACTTTATATGCTTTCACATAACAGCGCAGCCCCTCTTTCACTTAACTTATAAACTATGGCAATTCTTAACTCTACAGATTCATGCCTTTAGCACCTAATGCACCCAATATGGCCGAAGCCACAGCTATCACGATCTTCAAAATACCACTCCAACTTGATTTCTTCATAAATAAGTAATAATAATTAGTAATTAAACATTTTGAATTAAATACGACCGTAACAGGCTAGAATTCCCCGGCTTAAACGTAAGTCAACAGGCTGTCTGTACACAACAGAACGAAAGGGGAAGGTTTTCCTAGTATCTGTCTACTCGAACTTCCGGTTGATCCGGGATCAGCTTATCTGATCAGCATATCATGACTCCCGGCTTATCCTAACGGATTGTCATCAACATTACCGGAATCCCCCTTGTTTCCCGAATCTGAGCCGCCGGTATTACCGGAGTCACCGCCACTATCCGGCTTTTTGTCGTCATCTTCTTTATCGAGTGCAAAGCTGACGTTGGCCGAACTCTCGGTACGGGTCATACTCCCGTTGACCAGACGCAACTCTTTATCCGGCACAAAACGGATATTGACACGCGTGATGTTTTTCACCGTACATTTATCCGCCGTCTCCACTCCGGGACAACGGAAGGTCATGTGAAAGGTTCCCAGTTGGTCGAGCTTGACTTTGTTGCCATTAGCCAGGTTGGCTTGGATTTCTTCCACCAGAGCCTCGATGACGTGGTTCACATCTCCTTTAGTCATGGCGCAATTCTTCTGAACGGCGGCGGCTAAGGTTTTCATACTCACTTTCCCACAGGTCTTGGGAATCTGACGGAGATAGAACAATTTGGGTGATGTTTTATCACTCACCTGTTTACGACGTTGATAACGTTCTACAAGTACTTCCATAATGTAAATAATTAATAGGTTAAAGTTTAGGTTATGTCAATCTCATTGTTGACTTAACAAAGATACTAAATCAAGAAGGCAAAGTCAAGCTATTTAACTATTTAATTACATCTATTTAATCACTATTTTTCATTGTATAAGGGACTCACCTCGCATGCTGCTGCATCCACTCCAGTGTGGGCACATAGTCACCTATTTTGGTCAGACTGGGGTTATGCCCGAAGTAGACTTCTCCGGTCTCGCCGTTGCGCTGTTTGGCAATGATGACCACACCCAGTCCGTCCGTGGGGTACTTGCTTACTTTGTCGGTGGGCAACCCGTACAGAGCGGGGCGATAGAGCAGCATCACAGCATCGGCATCCTGCTCAATGGCACCACTTTCACGCAGGTCCCGAAGTTCGGGACGGTGCCCGCCACGCGTCTCACAGTCACGGTTCAACTGGCAAAGCAGCAGCACCGGGATATTCAGCTCTTTGGCCAGCAGTTTAGCTTTACGACTCGTTTCAGCCACTTCCTGCTCCCGGTTCTGGTTTTTCTGCTCGGACTTCATCTCGCAGAGCTGAAGGTAGTCTATAACCACCATATCGCATTTCCCCTTGCTTTGCAGCAGGCGTGCAGAAGCGCGTACGCGCTCTATGCTCGTTGACGGGTTATCATCCACATGAATGGACAGGCGGGAGAGTTGAACGGCGGCAGCACGAGCCTGCTGTTGCTCATCAGCATCCAGTTGTCCCCCACGCAGGTGGGCGGGATTGATATCAGGGGCGACGGCAAGCAGCCACCGGTCGCCCAGCCGTTCACCCTGCATCTCGAGGCTATAGACCACCACGTGATGACCGGCGGCGGCCGCGGAACGTGCCAGGTGAAGCGCAAAGGCGGTCTTACCCACCGAGGGACGGGCGGCAATGATATCCAGGTCACCCGGTTGCCAACCGCAGGTGATGCGATCCAGATCCGCCAGACCCGTGGGAATGCCGGTGATACCGTTATGATTGTCGGCAATACGGCGTTCCATCTGGGCCAATGTATCATCCATCAAACGGTCCATATCGCGCAGGTGGTCCACATAGCCGCATTCTCCTTCAAGGTAATCCACCAGGCGATGAAGTTCCGCCAAGGTGTCGGTGATGTCGACGGATTCGTCAGCGGACAGGGGCAGCAGCCGGTGCAGACCAAGAATGGTCTCGCGACGGATAAATTTCTGCTGGAGAATCATCACATGCTCTTCCAAATGGGCCGAAGAAGCCACACGCAGACAGATTCGTGTCAGGTTATAAGGACCACCTGCCGCATCGAGTTTGCCACGGGCGGCGAGTTCTTCTTTAGCCGTGATGATATCCACCGGCTTACCCGAATGATAGAGACCTTGCAGAGCAACACAGATTTCACGGTTGGCTTCTTCATAAAACATCTCGGGACGGAGTTTATCCGCGATCCGGCTCATGGCGGCACTTTCCGTCAGGCAGGCGCCGAGGATCACTTCTTCCAGTTCGGTATCGTGCGGATGAAACACATCAGTTGCTTGTGGCGCACGGGATGATTCATCCCGTTTACGCATAGGTGTAGGTTCAGTAGTCATAGCGGTTCAGATAGGCTTTGTCGCGAAGATACGTTGCCGCCTGCATGCAGTAGCGGATATCCGACAGGTTGAAATAATAATCCTCAACATGATCGTACGCCTGCTGGCGTTCGTCAGCGGTGAGCTGGTTCCAGTAGCGTTGGGCACGGCCGATGTTCAGCAACGGAGTTTGAGTCACTTCACTGTAGTGTATCATAAAGTGATCCAAATCAATAAGTTCCTGCGAACCCGGAGAGGAGGGTACGGATGGAAATGGGCCGGAAGGAGGTGGCGAAGGAGCGACTGAAGCTTCCACGGGAATACCCGATAAATTTTCTAAGGAGCTAGGCAAAGCGCTTCCCGAACGATCAGTCGGGACATTTACAGAAAGCACTTCACCAGACATACTTGTTTTACTGTAATCTGTCCAGGCATCGTAATCCGGAATACGGATGTGACTGGAACAGCCATCCGGCACCTGCACGATGATGCCGTCACGAAAACAAACCTTGAAGAACCGCCTTACGCGGGTACGACCCCAGCCCAATATCTGTCCCCAACTCAGGAATGATTTTGCCGAATCCCCACGTTGGCAAACCACCTTTCTACCGCAACCAAAATAGACCTCGGATGGTTTGTAATTGGCATAGACCAATATCCTCAGGAAAGCTTCTTCGTCACCTTCCGCCCCACCCTGTCGTTCAAACACTCGCATGAGCAATGCACGAGAAACCATCACATAGCCCTTTTCTTTAAAAAAATCTTTCATTTTCATATTCGATTCCAATAAACGGTTAAAACATTAGGTCTTAAATATAGGGCATGGAAGAAGCATTTGCAAATGCTTTGGTTTATATGGTTCATATGGTTTAAAATCATACAAAAAACAAGATAAATAAACAGGAGTATACATAATTTAAACAACCATGACAGGCTGTAAAGAAGCATAAGGCAGATAAACAAAGGGAAAGTCCGGTTTGTTTAAACGATCCGCTATTTTTACAAAAAGTAAGCGTACACAAAACATACACCGAAACGTACATATTAAACCATTAATTATCAGCATGATAGTACAACAACCGTACAATAGACCGTACAACAAACCAGACACGATATAATAATATAATAAATATATTCAAAGAAAAAATATATAAAAAAGAAAGTTTATCCGCTCCCTCATTTGGGAGGCACTTTAGGCAGCCCTATGTAACGGACAATAATGGATATCTGCATCGGAGTTAAGAACATGTCCCGTTCATCGTACCCCGCTTCAAGCAACTCGGCGTAAAAATCGGGATGCCGCCTGATATACCGCCGCAGGGAACGGGCATTGGACGTTGAATAACTACTTGGGAAAAAGACCGAGGCAACTCGAGGTACAGAATGACAGCCTGTAAATAACCAATCGTAATTTGATGTTTTCATGTTATATATTATATTTACTTTTTAATACGTTGCTAAATTATATATATTTTATCTTTATATAAAAACCGAAAATAGCAACATAAACTTTCAATATTGTAACAAAATGCAAAAGACTAATGTAGCGTATTATTTGTAATAAGAAGTAAACCTGAAGAACTAAAGGGGGATTAAAGGAAAGCGTTGAAAAGATACTGAAAAGAAACCGAAGAAAGACAGTAGAAACAAGATAACTGAAAAATAAAGATTAACAGATAGTCATTCCCCAAAAGAATATCAATAGGAAAGAATCAAAAGATCAAGAAAGGACAGAAAAACAAGGGAAGAACTTAAAAAAAACGGGAGGAAGTTATTCCTCCTTCTCCCGTTTAAAATAGCCCAATATAGTGACAATCGACAGACTGTCGTGCCCTTTTCGACGAACACTGCTTTCTAAGTGATAGCACAGATGAAGGGCCGTACAGAAATAGTTGTAATTAATGTGGCAATGAAGCCGGTGGCACAGCTCATCGTACACCTCGGAAGCACGGATGAAGAAACGGAAGATATCCTCATGAGGGATAAAACCGCGATTCCTCCCCATGCAGTGATAGATTTCCACATAACGTAATATCCTTTTCAATACCTGTATATCTTCCCGGGTATTATTCAGGGTTTGCTGCAAACGTTCCAGCCGTTCTTGCTGGCGGGCATAGCGCAGACATTTTTTCTCCAGACACGCTTTCAGTCGTTCAACATTTGCATCCAACAGAGGAGCATTATCCTCAACACCGGCATCCGGTATTTTATTACATTCCACAACAGTATAGTTTTTATTTTTCAATTAAGTTTTTATTCAATCTCATTTAGCTGTCCACCGGTTGTAGTCACAGAAAGGAGGTGGCGAACGGACCATCTGTTAAGTATCAACAGACTATCTATCAGTGGTTAACAGACTATCTATCAACGTTCAACTGACCGTCTCTTCCGGTACAACAGACCATCTAATTGCCATGATCTACGAACTTGATTTATATTTCATCTCTACATGCATCTTGATTTTTACTTAAAAAAGTTCCCCGTACACGCTTGTACCAGGGAACTTCAAACAAACAAACAAAATTGAATGCCGCGATTCACATCGAAACAAGCAAATATCTTAATTTCCTTAGCTAAGAAAGTGACACACCAAGTGTTTCTTCTTTTTATGATAAAAACTCCGTACTGTATGCACTCTTTCCTTATAAGGATGAAGAGTTTCATCATTCAACAAAGCTAATTTTTCAGCTAACTTCATTTCTTATCTATTTCTTTTAAATTCGTTTATTTTTAAAATATGCCATTCAAATCCTTCGCAATACCGCGCGGAAATAGTCTAATACGCGGCACTACGTGCCGCTTTAATTCTGGACGCACCGTACTTCGAACCCGTTCTTCCGATCGCTGTTGACCGCTGGGTACACCTTGCTAAGGTTGAAGTACAGGACGTAGCTATCCGTACTGTAGGGACTACTACTCCAATAAAGACCGAACTGACCAACGCGACCCAACGTACCATCAGTGTGACGATAACCCGATGCAGGAAAACTAGTACTAGCACCGTTAACAGTATAAGTACCACCACTAGGCATTAAAAATGTACCTTTTGTATCGACATTATTAGTTTGGTCATCAAAGGTAGAGAATTCGGCCCAAGGAGTGGTAGAGGTAGTCCACGAGACAAAAGCACCATCAGCCAAACCCGCAGCATTAAATTCCTTTGCAGTAGGCATACGCCAGCTACCCAATGAAGGCTGAGTTTTACTCAGGTATTGACAAATATCTCCTCTATACTTAACATAATTGGAATCCGTATTCTGAGCGGCATCATTCAAAAAAGTATTTGTTTGACTTACGTCAGTTATACTATCGGTAAAATAAGCTATGTTATTAAAGTCATCTACTGTTCCCGTAGCATTAGCCCACGTACTTATCGTTGGACTAGTAAAGTTATAAGTAGGCGTATAAATGACTATTGTATTACTCAGAGATACGCCCACTAAAGATCCCCATCTAAAGCACACCCCCTGCTTCTTCATATTCGTCAACTCCTGTTCTGTGGGACTTCCCGGATAAACAGGAATCGGATCAAAAGTAAGTTTTTGATTGGCCTCGTCCCAATATATATTACTACCAGCCCAAACAATACTGGGTTTTATATAATTAATCCGTATATCGGCATCATTAGGCTTTAAGGTAACCGTACAAGTATATTTGAAATTACGTTTGATATTGAAGTTTGTGGTATTGTTTGCACCCAGATAAACTTTCCAAGATAACGACGCATAACCCGGAGCCATGCCGTAAATCATCACATAAGCTGCAGAATCCGGTGCACTGGTCGCATTTTTCTCGTTTTGTACGGTTATTGCCGTATTGACCCCTGCACGGTTCTCGTACAGATAAAAAGAAGTATCAAATAAAGTTACATCAGACAGACTAATAAGTCCGCTGTCCATCCAGTCCGAAACGCTGGCAGGTAAACAGGCGTCTTCCGCACGGGTGACTTGCGTATCCGTGGCACTTTCTTCTGTATTCAGCGGACGAGCTACGTAGTAAGATTTGCGAGGTACGCCATATATGCGGTAACCTGTAATAACGACCCCACTACCGCTGGCAATACCCACATTGAGCGTAACTTTAGCCACCAAACGTTTCACCGTAATACCACCGAAAAGAGTGGTCGCCCCGGCACTAATGTCTGCTTGAGTACTACCACTCATGGGAAGATAGATGCTTGTGGAGGAAGAATTATTCAAATCACCCCATGCCGTGGAGGAAGTGGCGATAGCCTTCAACTTATCTTCGGTATTGACGGCGGCTCCGTCAAAAAGAGTGGTGCTGTTTGTATTAGCTATGGCGTAGATAGTGCATCCATCGCCACTGCGTGCGTTCACCGTGACGTTGTAAGAAGAAGCGGAAGTATCAAAAATGGAATAACTTTTACCGATCAGTTCACCTGAACTATTATATACCAATACATACAGATCGTGTATCTTGTATTCATCCACATTACGGGTGGAAGCTTTCTGCGGAGTTTCGGTATTGATAGTAAGACGAATCACTGCATCGGTCTGATCGTCGCCGCCGGAAGAGCGGAGATCGTCGGCACAAGACATGATTCCAAAAGCCGTGAAGAAGAAAAACACAACGGGAAAAGCTACACACAACCGGGCTCCCCGTGTGAATAGTACAGCCTCCTTTGAAGCAATTAAATCCTTACAATAGCGGCCTTTAATCTTCTCCCATATTTTGCTCAAGTTCATGCTTGTAATTTCCTTTCGGCTTTTCATCTTACTACTATTTTCGAACATCTCATCATCAATCATCTTTACTTATTTCAATTCAGAGCCGGATATCCTGATCCGTAGTTCCCCAGGGCTTCACACTGACCGAGATATGCAGACGGGCATAACGAAAATCCACAGTGACGTGGGTCTCCTTACCAGGCAAGGCGCGCAAGGTGTTGCCGGCATCATCCGTGGTAATACTGAACACTAAAATATCATCCCGATACAAGTCTATAATTATGCGCTGTGTTTCGTATGTGGGGAACACCCGGAAGAGCGGAGTGGCCCATTCGTCTGCTCCCCCCACTTGTTCCATAGCAGGGGCATAACCAGCTTCATCGTCCGAAGGTTCACCCAGGAAGTTCAGAGAGCTACCCGTACCCCGCACCACGAGATGCAACTGAGGCACCGTACTGCCAAAGTATTCTGCCGCATGGCTCACACGTACCGACAGCGCAGCTGACAAGCGCTCCATCACCAGTTGTAACGTATCATTCTGCATGCCGCGTGTTGCTGTATAACCAATCTCCCGGCGACTATAAAAAAGATCGGTCACCGGGAGGCTATACCCCCCTGCTGTTTGCAACAGTTCGACCTTCGCATCCGCCAGTGAAGTACCTACAGAGAGCTCGGGCAAGAGCAGACTATCGCCTTTCAGATTGCCCCAGGCCACCAGTGTAAGGAGCGCATTTTTATTCGCACTGAAAAGAAAACTCGTAGAACGTCCTTTAAGCACAGAGCGCACAAAGCCGTTTTCGTCAAACAAATAGAGGTTTATTGAAGTCACCGCTCCCGAAGAGGTCACATCCACTCCCTGCGGATCAACCGCACTTACCGCCAGTTCATATAGCACGCAGTCGTCCAGCTGATCACGAACGCAACTCTGCATAAGCAGGCCAATCAAGCATAACTCACCGAACAGGCTCAATAAGCTGACAGATGCGTAAAAAGCGGCAAGAGCAGACAGCCGGATTGTATGCGTCCAAAGAAGATGTAACAATCGGAAAATCAACGGAGATGTCTTTACGGTAAACTTCATGAGAGAAAACCTCTATTAATTAAAATCCACAGTCTGCCCTACGATAGTGGTGTTCCATGGAGAAACATCTACGGCTATGGACAAATTCACCGGATTTATATTATCCGTAGGAGAAGTTGTCCCTTTACCTTTAATATTGACTGTGAGATTGTACAGGCTATTCCGTATGATACTACCCGTGGCGGAACCACTACCGGTATCAAACGTGGTTCCTGTCTGAATTTTGCCTATAATCACCGGATAGAAAACAGGCACAGCATTGGATGCATCCCCGCCATCAGAATCAAACAAGCCTTGTATAACAAAGGCAGTGGGACTTGTACTGCCACTGTTGGCAAAAGCATAGAACCAATAATATGGAACTGTTGCAGGTATAGGTGAACTGGTGCCAATAGTAAGTTCACTGCCGGTCAGGTCGTCAAAGAGGTAATTGTTGACGTCATCAGTCCAAGCCGTTCCGCTCCAAGTCCCCCCGCCTCTGATATAGGCAGCTCCCGAGGGCATGGCATCTGCGGGAGTAGTCGAAGTAGTAACGTTGGTTTTGTCAATCGCATCACGGAGAAACACCCGTTGCAACTTAAAGGTGGCACTGGGATAGGCTGTACCCGTAAAATCAGCACTAAGAGAACGCAAGGTAATACGGGATACCATCCTTACCAAAGAAGCTTTCAAACCGCTTGTGGTTCCACCAGAGGTAAGAGAAAAGGTAGCCGCATTATTGTCACCGTCGGCATTTCCATCTGCTCCTGCTGTACCCGATGCATCTTTCACCTCACCGGACATAGGAAGGTTTGTTGAAATCTGATTAGTACCGGATGCAGTAGCAGCCTCCAAAGAAATGGTCTGTGCCAGAAAGGTGGTTTTTGTAGTGGTGCTTTCCAGTAAAGTGAGACTTGCCGTAGGCACATTGGCAACTACTACGCCGGTACAACCGCTCATAGTACCTTTCACTAAAGGAACCGTAATAGCATTGGTTCCACTGCCAACATGTAAATCTCCTCCTGATACTGCCTGAACGACCAGCTTATTACCATCACCATCAAAAATGCCGACCACGATATTATCTACTGTGGCTTCAGCAGCAACAACGCCCGTGGCTGGGTCAGTTGTACTGCTAGCACGTGTAACTGAACTCCCCGTAAGGGTCAGTTCTATTTTAGCTGTCTGTTCCTGCCCGGATTCGGGGGAGAGGCCTTCGTCACTACTACAGGACGAAAAGGCTGCCACACACAAGGCTGTGACTAAATAAAGGCTCTTTTTCATACTCATTTGTTTTATTGATTAACTTATTCTATTATTCTATATCCGGCTACTTCAGACCCGTTCGTTCTAGACCGGTTTATTTTATCTTTTACATTACTGCTACTTATCTTATAGATTACTCTATTATATATCCCTGCCTTTACGGTTCATCCGATTCATCCGGTTGTTGTTCCGGTTCTCCTCTCAGATAAGTCAGCGCTTCTCTGGCCTCTTTCACGCCGTTGGCAGCCGCCATTTGCAGATAGACTTCGGCTTTATCACGGTTGCCTTCCAGCAGGTAGAGGATACCCATATTGTTATAGGCCAGCGGAAGGGTTTCATATTTACTCAGGTAAGCACGCGCTTTCTTTGCATCACGTTTGCTTAGCGCAACGGTAGCAGCATTGATCGCGGCCTCGGGACTGTTAGGGAACAGCCGGGCCGCCAAGTCGAAGGCGTCATTATATTCATTGGAGCCTTTGGGGTAGCTCATTGCTACAGCGAAGAATTCTGAGAGTTTCAGCGAACGGGAGCCCATCTCGAAAAGACGGCGGCCTTCAGTCGTATCCAGACGGTGCTGGGTATAGCTGATGCTATATTCAACCCGTTTCACACGGGGGAAGATACGTCCCACAAGGTAACGGTACGAGGTGCCGTCGGCAAGGTCGATCAGCATACGCTCACGCCCTCTGTTCAGGTCAACGGTATTGATGATATCCATCACAGCATCTCGAAGGGGCATATCAGAGGTGCTGACCAATGAACGGATGGAGTCCCAGTCTTCGGCCACCCAACTCACTTCAACGGGCACTTTACCCGCTACGTAGTTTTCACGGAGGTAGTCTTTTAGCGAGAGGGCACGTTTGGAGCATTCTTTCTCGTTCTTACGGTAGTTGCCGCGGGGAGCACCGTAACCGGTGATCTTCACTTTGGTTATACTGGTGCCACTCTGCCCTTGGAGCGAGCGAAGGGCTTCGCGCACGCGGAAATAGATTTCATATTCCTGTTTGCTGCCAGAGAGTTTTTCCAGACCACTCGTGCCCCAGAAAGGAATGCTGCCTTTAAGGACATGCAGGGTGTCTTCTCCGTCGACAAGCGGAACGATATTGGTCAGGCTCAGATAGCGGGAGTCAATATCCGGGCCGATGGTTGAGGAATGGTTTTGAGGAAGGGGAATACCATCGGCAAGTTTATCTTCATAGACACCGGCGGGTTTACCATTGCAGCCGCATTCACGGGTACGGAGCAGCAGGGTGGCGTCTTTCATCCAGTCATCATAATGGACCTGGGTGTTGTAAGCCAGCTGTCGCACACTTTTAGGATCGTTCTTTACCACAAGGGAAGGGGAAGGCAGAGTGGATGCCGACCGGGAGCGGCTCACCGAGGAGAGAACCTGACGACGATGGTAGGCTTTCTGTTTCTGAGGACCGTTGACCTGAACTGAAGGGAGTTCAAGGGTTTGGGTACCTCCTTTTAGTACAGGGACAAGGGTGAGTGACTCATTCGAGGGGAGTTTCAATTTCTCATAATTGATACTCAGCCCCACATGGAGTTGACCCCCTGAGACGGACAGCCGTTGGTCGGTGATGTGCAGCTGCCCCTGGTAGGCTTGCTGACAATAGGATACTGTTCCTGCATTGAGCAAAAGCAGTAGCAAAGCGATCAGGTTCTTTTTCATCGTAGTAGTTATATGCCTCATTTATATAATTAGTTTCTTTTATTTATTTTATCACTTTAATAGGTAGACAATGGAAAAGGCGGCCTTTGTGGGGCCCAGATAATGTTTATGACCGCTTGCTGTTTTCTCCCCGCAATGGGCACAGCGGTAGCGGTCGTAACTCGCCTGTACATAACCTGCACCCAGTTCCATCTCTAATCCCCAGCGGGGAGAAAGAATCCACTGGTAACCATAGGAGACGCCAGCACCTGTCACAAAACCTTCGTAGCGGCCGAATCGAGTTCCTTTATACAGCCCGAAGGGAAGATCCGAGTCAGCCACATTATATTCCCCCGCTAGAAGGTGTACCCCCAGGAAATGCCCGCTGAAGGGTTCACAACGCCAGAACCGGAGTTCGGGCTGGAGCAGCCAGTGCTTCCAGCGGTGAAGGCTCTCTTTAGAGAATACGGGATTGTAGTGTCCGCTCAGATCCAGGGTAATCCGGTTTCCAAGTCTCAGCTCCAGACTAAGATTGGGAGAAAGCACGGCATCCGCGGCAAGATTGGTTTTCAAAGCCAGTACTTGCGCTGAGAGGTCCGGAAAATCGAATAGCCCCCAAAATAGGAATCCTATGAGCAAACGTCTTTTCATTCAGTAATCATCTTTAGCGGCCCTTCCGAGAAGGATTTTGTCGGGTACTTGGGAAGGTCTTTGAACAGGCTTTTTAACTGGAGTTTCTCTTCTCAAACGATTTTTTTGTTTCTTTTTAAAGTACACGCCCTGTGCCTTCTCCAATGGGGAGTTGATCACTTCTTCAGATGACATATCTATTGATGCTTCGGGAAGTACGATCTCGGTCAGATTGATTTGTGAGAGGAAATGACACGCCATATCGTTCATCACACCCAGACGGCGACCGGCCATACCGTAATCCTCATAGATTTCTTTGGTGTCATCCACCGACAAATGAATGGTGCCACCGGTCACACGAAGAATATCACAAAGCGTGATCTCCCGCAAAGGGTAACAGAGGGCATAATGGAAATAAAGTGGATCACGTCCCGTGCCATCAATGATACGAAGCAATCCTTCGCGACACAGACAGTCAAGCAACTTCCGAACTTTTATGCGGGATGCTGCGGGCAAAGATTGCTCACGGACAGGACTATCCTGTATGTATTCAATTTCTTTCAACAGGGAGATCGTTTCTTTTATTTCCCGGGTCAACATGAAGATTATTTATTTATTTGTTTATCCGTTACTTCGTAGGTAGCGGATAAATAACGCGGAGATCAACCGCTAAAAGGGAAAAAATCGTTTTTTTAGTTAAGATTATAGATTAATCCCATTCGAAGGATTCATGAATCGGGATGGGGAAAGGGGAAGTAATGGGAAAAATAGCATAAAACAGGACGAATGAGTTGTAAAATCATAAACATTTCTGCCAAAAGAGAAAAGGAACAAGAAAAAGGAGAAGAGGAGAAAAAAGAAAGAAAAATAAGGCTCAAAGAAGTCTTTTTTAGTTATTTATTATTAAAAGGAGAAAAGAAGAACCGGATATAAAGGCCGAAATGTCCAAATATCTAAACTTGAATGAACAAAGTAAGCATCGTACATTCAATAAAAGGAAACTGTTATTATAAAACCGGTTTGAAATGCTTTGAAAAAGAATAAAATCAAATGGAATTTTAAATTTATGATGATTTTATTTGGCTGGAAATGAAAATATTTCAATATTTGCACTTACAAACAATCCGCTACCTACGAAGTAACGGATGTACTCATCCATTTATAAAGCCCCTTATTTCTAGCCGTTTATCGTCGGTTTTATCAGTGAGAAATAAGTATATTCTTTCTCAAAGAACGCTATCCTTTTTAAATAAAAAGTTTTTATTCATCCGTAGTTCACGGGATTTTGTTGAAAGGCTTTTCGTTTCCCCATAATAGTGGTTACTGAAGTCGTCGGTGTGACCAGTGCGATGACTTTACGATTGGCACGGTTCAGTGTACGGTTATCGAAAGAAGCCAGATAGGTGTAGGTGATCTTCTCGGAGGCATGACCAAGGGATTCGCTGATCACCGACACCGGAATACCCTGACGGTAAGCAATAGTAGCCCAAGAATGCCGCGCCACATAAGAAGTTAGCTTCATCTTCAGGCCCAACAGGGTGGATAGTTTGGCCAGATGCAGGTTATAACGCCGCAGGGCGCTTTGATACTGCCGGTAACCGGCAATGCCGCTACTTGTGATCACGGGAAGCAGGTAAGGACTGTGTTTGGCCCGGCAGGAGTACTTGTTGAAGAGGGCCTGTGCACAGGGCTCTACCTTGACCGTAAGTAGCCGGTCGGTCTTGCTGCGCCGGTAACGCAATGTCCCATGGGTAATATCCCGTTTGCGCAGATGGATAAGATCCACAAAGGGAATGCCGCGCAAGTAGAAAGAGAGCAGGAACAGGTCCCGACAGAAGTCCAGCTGCGGATGCTCCGACAGATCGGCTTCGCTAAGGCTACGGATCACACCGGGAGAGACCGCACGCTTTTCAGAAGGGTCGGTCCCGGTAAATACATTGTCGAACAATCCGCGGGGAATTTTAGCCTCTCCGCAGTTGCGGGCCTGGTTACAGATGGAGCGCAACATCCGCATGTAAGAAGAAACCGTGTTACGAGAGCAGTTCTCGGAAAACAGCTGTTGTTCAAAACGTTTTAATAGTTCGGCCGTAAGTTCGGCAAATGTCAGATTCGCATTTTCCACAAACAGGGTCAACCGTTTCAATGAGCAGGAATAAGAACGGGCCGTGCTATGATGTCCATTCAAGATAAGATCCTTGATCAACAAGCCAGTGAAGGATTTGATTGATTTCATTTCCATTTGTTGTTTGTTTTTTTGTTTAAGCCGCTTCATACATATTACGTGTTATCGGTTAGTACTTCCACAAGGATATAGAAATATAACAGAAACACGAAAAATAGAATGAGAACGGGCTCTAGTAAAAGTTAATTATATATTCTCTTATCGTTATATAACTTTATTGTTTTACGCTGTTGGAGTAGCCAAGATTCTGGTCTTAGCAAAACAACCGGGGTATTCCTTATTCAGGAAGTCGACCATCTTTTCACGGATATCGACCCGCAAATCCCAGTTCAATGAGGCATCCGTACTACTTAGCAGAATGCGAAGCTCCATATAGCGTTCTTTAGTATCTGTCACTTGTATGTTGGCTACCCGCTTATCCCACTTTGGATGATCTTTCAAGAGTTTGTCAAGCTGGCTGCGAAGGGCATCAACAGGCACTGAATAATCGGTGTACAGAAATATAGTACCCATAATATTGGAACTGGTGCGCGTCCAGTTCTGGAATGGCTTTTCAATGAAGTAGCTCACCGGTAACACGAGCCGGCGTTCATCCCAAATTTTCACCACGACATAGGTCAACGTGATTTCTTCTATCCGCCCCCACTCTCCTTCCACAATCACGACATCATCCAGACGAATAGGCTGGGTTATGGCTATTTGCAATCCGGCTAAGAAGGTGGCAATGCTCTTTTGAGCGGCAAAACCAATAATGATACCGGCAATACCGGCAGAAGTCAGCAGACTGATACCAATGGCACGCACCTGCTCAAAAGACATTAGGCAGGCGGCAAGGGTCAGAACGGTTATCAGCGCCACAGCAAGTCCCTCGAAGACTTTCATGCGTGTCAGGTTTTTCCGCGCAATCAGATTATCCGAATTCTGAATGTTCAAATGATTCTGAAAATAATAGAAGAAGGCTTTTATAGCTTTAATCAGTATCCAGCCAATGGTAAGAATCAACAAAATCTTGTTGACATCAGCCATTGTATCATAAACGCCGGTTTGGGAAACAAAGGAGTAAGTGGTAAACAGCGTAAGTACGATCCAGAAGAGCAGACACAGCACAGGGATACGGAGCAGATCGATGATGAAATCGTCGAGCGGGCTTTTTGTACTCAACGCTTTCTTGCGTATCCGTTTCAGGACAAACCGGTAAATTAGAAAAACCGAGGCTAAAGCCAGCAGAAAGAATACCGGCGTTGCAATCATTTGAAAATTCTCATTGTGAAATAGCTCGTTTATATAGGTCATAAGCTTCCTGTTTTTTTCCAGTTCTGACCAAAGATACAAAAATTAGTTGACATAGCTAATTTACAGGACTATATAGCCAACATGAAAGCTATAAAAGCCGGTTCTCATTAAAGAGATTCTATTGCTTAAGTAAATGCACAGTGAATAATCGGACTAATTGGAGTGTTTAATCAGATAAATGATAACAGGCAGATGGTCGCTGTAACCATCCAGCCAGACACCACCGGCACTGGTACGCTTGGGATAGCCTTTATACTTACCTTCCGTCTGGAACAGGTAGTCGCGGCGGAATATTTCGTGACCGGAATATTTCAGTGTACCCTTATCGTTGCCCAATAAGTTGCCATTCACTACAATCTGGTCGAACAGATTCCACTTACCACGATACATCAATGTGCCGGTGCCACTTTCCAATGTATCCCACCACGGATTATACAGGTCGGTATTCTTCTTCACCTCTTCCGGTTTGCGTTTAGCTCCGAGCGATTCGGCCATACTTTTGCAAAAAGGATCGTCGTTCATATCGCCCATAATGATAAGTTTGGAATTGGGGTATAAGTTCATCAGTGAGTCTTTCAAAGCGCGTACTTGCTCACCTGCCCATTCACGAGCTGGAGAGACCGCACCACGGGATGGCCAGTGGTTGACAATGAAAGTGACTCTTTCACCGGCCAACTCACCGGTGGCAATGAGGAAACCACGCGTCTTATGCACCGTATCGTTCACATAAACATAAGGGGCCAGTTTGCTATCTTCCAAATGAAAAAACTTCGGGTTATAAAAAAGGGCACAGTCAATGCCTCGCTTATCTGGACCTTCATAATGCAATACTTTATAACCTCTCGGAGCCAGTGACGGCTGTTTGAGCAAATCTTGCAGCACCCGCTTGTTTTCTACTTCAGATACTCCGATAGCCACCGGACCCATGGGAAGTTTATCGGTGGCAAGCTGGGATAATACGCCCGCCATATGCTTCAATTTCTCCTCATATTTCATGGAGTTCCACTTATCTTGACCATCAGGTAGGTATTCGTAGTCGTTCTTACCAACATCGTGAATGGTATCAAACATGTTTTCCAAATTGTAAAATGCTACACCATAAAGATGAGACTTCTTGCCTTGGGAATATACGGCAATTGACAAAAGGAGTAAAGCATTGATAAGAAAAGATATTTTTTTCATTACACTAACACATTTAATAATAAAGATTTAGATTGCATTCTTTTTACAAAGATCTAAAAAAGATATTGAAAATACCGTTCATAATGTAGATTTAACAACACGGTTTTCACCAAACATCTATTTTTTTGTGTTATTTTGCAAATTCGATCAATCATATTTATGGTTGCTGAATCACGGAAGGGGTATGAAAGTTAAACAACATAATACGTTTATAACATGAATAAAGAAGTAATTTTTGTACTGCTCAATGAATTTGCCGATTGGGAAGGAGCGTTCATCGCATCAAATCTGAACAGTGGCATCGAATCAGGTAAAACGAAATATACCGTAAAAACTTTATCTGTCTCAAAAGATCCTGTTGTATCCATAGGTGGTTTTAGAATACTGCCCGACTATGATCTCAACAATCTTCCCAACGAGTATGCAGGACTAATTCTCATAGGCGGAAATAGTTGGTTTACTCCTGAAACACAACTCATTGTCCCTCTGGTAGAAAATGCGATAAAGGAGGATAAGTTAGTGGGCGGAATATGTAACGGTTCTGTCTTCCTTGGTATGAATGGATTCCTAAATGACGTGCAGCACACAAGTAACACGCTGGAATATTTAAAAGAACATGCCGGAGAAAATTATACAGGGGAGAATCACTACATAAACGAGCAGGCTGTGAGGGACGGGAAAATAGTAACGGCCAACGGTACGGCCTATTTAGAATTTTGCAGGGAAGTGTTATATGCCCTCGAAGCAGATACCGCTGAAAAGATAGAAGAGAATTACCAGTTCTTTAAAATAGGACTTTGTGAGATGATGAAAAAGTAAAAAGGCCATCATCACTATCATCCGACAGTAATAATGGCCTTTAATCTAACAAATTTATAAACTAACTATTCTCAGGTAAAATGTCAGAAGAAGATTCTTGGTATTCGGCGAGTTCCCGTTCACCAAATCCGGCAAAGTTATAAGACTCATCGTGTTGGCTCAGGTCGAGGCCGATCTTTTCGCTCTCGGCAGACACGCGCATCGGAATCATTTTATTCGTCAGCCAATAGAGTGCATAGCTCACACAAAAACTATAGGCGCCTACTATCACTACAGCTAAAACATGTATCAGGAATACTTTTACATCTCCGGCTACCAGCCCGTGAACAAACACACCAGTTAGCACAGTACCCATAATACCTCCTACTCCATGTGTGGGAAACACGTCCAGCGCATCATCCACATTGCTTTTATTCTTCCAGTGTACTGCCACATTGCAGACCATGGTCGTGGCTAAAGCTATAAACATGCTTTGTCCTACTGTGACATATCCTGCTGAAGGAGTAATGGCTACCAGTCCCACTACAGCGCCAATGGCAGCTCCCATGGCCGAAGGTTTGCGCCCGCGGAGACAGTCGAAGAAGATCCAGACCAGCATGGCTGTTGCCGAAGCGGTATTGGTATTCAAGAAGGCTTTGATGGCAATGCCGTCCGCAGCCAGTGAGGAACCGGCATTAAAGCCGAACCAGCCAAGCCAGAGCATTGCAGCTCCTAAAATGACATAGGGTATGTTAGCAGGTACGTGTGATTGGTTTTTCCGTCCCCCTAAAAAGATGGCACCAGCCAAAGCGGCAACTCCGGAGGAAGCATGCACCACGATACCTCCTGCAAAGTCCATGACCCCCATCTGCCGGAGAAAACCGTCGGGATGCCACGTCCAATGGGCCAGCGGGCAATAGACAAAGATACAAAACAAAACCATAAACACCATGTATGCGGAGAAGCGTACGCGCTCGGCAAAAGAACCGGTGATGAGTGAAGGGGTGATAATAGCAAACTTCATTTGAAACAAAGCATACAAGGCCAGAGGAATGGTCGGTGCCAGAAAATCGTTCACTTTAGCTCCCACATGATTGAACATAAAGAAAGTGGCGGGATTCCCCACGAAACCGCCAATATCATCTCCAAAAGCAAGACTAAATCCGAATACGACCCAGATCACACTGATAATCCCCATGGCTATAAAACTTTGCAGAATAGTGGAAATTACATTTTTCTTTCCTACCATCCCGCCATAGAAGAACGAAAGTCCGGGGGTCATCATTAAAACAAAGATAGTTGCAGTAAGCATCCAGGCTACATTTGCCATGTTCATTTTTTCATCCGGTACCCAGATGTCGGCTGTC
Organism: uncultured Bacteroides sp.; assembly: GCA_965140335.1. Classification (GTDB taxonomy): domain Bacteria; phylum Bacteroidota; class Bacteroidia; order Bacteroidales; family Bacteroidaceae; genus Bacteroides. The sequence continues at coordinate 163,917 of OZ223190.1, read as the reverse complement.
TCAGGTGTAAAAACTCCAATCAAACTCATGATGACAATAAGCGCCATCATAATAATCCATTTTTTTTTCATCGAACTCTTTGTTGTTGTTTATTAGACATTATATCTATTTCATAAAGAAATTTGTGGTTGCATTTATGTGTCTTTCTGAAAAACAAAGCGCAAAAGTATAAAACATTTTGAAATTATAAAAACAAATTAGGTGTCTTTTTGATCTATTTACACAAAAAAAAGAAGAATCTATCTTCAAATGGAAATAGATTCTTCAAACAACGTTCTAACCAGCGCTTTATCAAAACAGGTCGAGAATAAGGATGAATCCTAAAATTCAACAAGGATGCGAAATACTTTCCCGGGTTCCTTCACCCATTGTTGCATTGCAGTCAATGCAGCCTCCGGTTGCACAATCTTGGATATCAATTCTTCCACGGGGCAAAGTCCCTGGTCCATATATCCGATAACTGCACGGAAGTCGGCCGGTAAGGCATTTCTGGACCCTCTGATATCCAGCTCTTTTTGTACGAAGTATTTTGTTTGGAAGGCTACTTCACTTTTAGCATAGCCTATGCAGACAACACGGCCGGTAAAGCCTACTTCATCAACTGCCATCACATAAGTAACCGGACTACCTACTGCTTCTATAACGACATCGGCACCAAGTCCATTCGTAATTTGCTGCATACGTTGGTGCACATCTTCCGTCTTCGAATTAATCACATAGGATGCTCCAAGACGTTTGGCCAGATTCAATTTGGTATCATCCAGATCTACCGCAACAACAATGGCACCACGCAGTGCGGAACGGACAATAGCTCCAACTCCAATCATACCACAACCAATGACCATTACTATTTCGCTATCAACAACCTGCCCGCGGGAAACAGCATGAAAACCGACACTCATAGGCTCAATCAATGCACAATCCCTGGAAGATATTCTGCCGGCCGGGATGACCTTATTCCAAGGCAATACGGCATACTCACACATCACTCCGTTACGTTGAACACCCAGTGTTTCGTTATGCTCGCAAGCATTCACACGACCATTACGGCATGATGCACATTTTCCGCAATTGGTATATGGATTTAAGGTCACACTCATCCCCTTTTCAAAGCCTGAGGGAACATTTACACCGACTTCCTCGATCACTGCTCCGACTTCATGTCCCGGGATAATAGGCAATTTTACCATTGGATTACGCCCTAAGAAGGTATTCAGATCGGAACCGCAAAAGCCTACATATTTGATTTTCACTAATATTTCTCCGGCACTCAGCACCGGCTTCTCAATGTCAGTAATCCCCATTTCATAGGGACTGACGATTTGAACTGCTTTCATCTTTTTATTATTTTAAATCCATTTAAATCTAAATCAACTTAATCAATAACTTTATAGCCTTTCCAACCGTAATATCCACAAAATACAAAGCAGATGAGCGGAATGCAGTAGGCTATATAATAAACTTGCTCATTGGCATGCATGATATAGGCTGTCAACTGTGGAATACAGGCATTACCCACAATAGCCATGACAAGAAAGGCTGATCCGCTCTTGGTCTGTGCACCCAGACCTTTCAAGGCCAAAGAGAACTGTGTGGGATACATGATAGACATAAAGAAAGAGATGGCTAACATGGCGTATAACCCCACTGTACCTCCGAATGTCATAATCACAACACAGAGACAAACATTCAATAAGGCGTAAATCATCAGCATGCGTTGCGGGGGGAATTTCACCATTAAGGCAGTGCCAATCCACCGCCCCAGCAGGAAGGCGAGCATATACAGTCCAAAGAAGGTGGTGGCTGTCTGTTCTGGCAGACCTGCATACGAACAGCAATAAACCAGAAAGAGGCTGTTAATAGCTGTCTGCCCGCCATTATAAAAGAATTGGGCAATAACACCCCAACGTAGATGGGAGTGTTTCAGCACCTGAAAGTCTATTAGCTTTGCCGTTTTTTGAGAAGAGGCTTCATGCTTTTTTTCATCTCCTATTTTAGGTAGTTTGAAAAAGACAAAAACAATGGCAATAACAACCAATAGTAACGCTAACATGAGGTAAGGAAACTTCATGGCATCCGTCTCCACTTGGATATAAGCGTCCCATCCGCCCGGATAACCGGCAGGCAATGTGGTACGGGTATAATGATTGCCGCTAAGAACGAGTTTGCTCAGAAACATGGCGGAAATAAAAGCCCCAAGTCCGTTGAACGACTGTGCCAGATTCAACCGCCGGGGGGCGGTTTCCTGATCGCCAAGAACAGTGACATACGGGTTGGCTGCCGTCTCCAGGAAACACATGCCCGTAGCAATAACAAAAAACACACAGAGATATGCCCAATAGGCTTTAAGAATAGCCGCCGGGAAAAAGAGTAATCCTCCAAATGCGGCCAGTAACAACCCGAATATGATACCGGCTTTATAACTGTACCGCTTCATGAACATAGCAATGGGAATGGGAAAGATGAAGTAAGCCAGCCAATAAGCCGACTCGGTGAAAGAGGCCTGGAATGTATTAAGTTCGCACGTCTTCATTAGCTGCCGTATCATAGTGGGCAACAAGTTACTACTGATAGCCCACAGAAAAAAGAGGCTGAAAACCAGTGCCAAAGGAAAGATATAAGTATTTTTTTTCATGGTATAAATAGGGTTTACTCAGACATATTTTTGATATAAGGTAATGGGGGAAGATGCTTAAAGCCATAGAAGCGAGCGGCGTTTCCTCCAAGAAATTGTGTTTTTTCAGCCATCGATAGTTCTGCTGATTTCGTGATAAAGTCATAAGACATTTTATAGGTAATTGCCGTGATGGTACGGGGATAATCGGAGCCCCACATCAATTTATCCATACCGACTAGTCCGACGGCCTCGCGAATTGCTTTCACGGCTCCTTTGAAGGGATAGAACTCATCATTAAAGAGCCACGTTATTCCACCGGATTCAATCATGACATTAGGATAACGTGCAAGTCTGATTTGCTCCGTCCAATCCGGCAAAGTCACCATACCAAAATGGCCTATGGCTATTTTTAACCGGGGACATTCCTGAATAATCTCTTCCATTTCGGCAACCTGTGTCGCGCCTTCCGACAGATCAATTGACAGTATAATTCCTTCCCGTTCCATATAATGGAACATCTGTATCATCTCATCGCAATTGAGCATGGCCCTTCCTTCTTTCAGAAGCAAGCGATGAGCCGGGATCTTAATGGCTTTGAATCCCCGGTTTACTAATGTATGGGCCTGATCCAGATAACCGGGCTTACGGAATTCACACATGCCACAGACCAAAAAACGATCGGGATAACGGGAAGCGACTTCAATCAGATAATCGTTTTGAATGCCATCAATATATTCCTGTGTAATTACGGCTGCCGAAACCTGTGCATAATCCATATTTGACAAAAAGACTTCAGCACTGTTTACTCCGTCGATCATAAAAGGAGGCAACATCTGACGGATCTCTCCCATAAAGAGAGAACGTCCGTTTGTCAATGTACGTATGGGCAGTCCGTTTACTTCCGTATCTTGATGCAACCATAAATGAGCATGGGCATCTATTATAGTGTAATCCATAGCAACATCATGAATTAGACCAACTTACCCGTTGTTGGTCGCCGATAATCTCTTTTACTTCACGCACCAGCTCCCAGTCGACAGGCTCTTCAACAAAGGATATGTTCTTCGTCACATTCAGAGGGTTGGCGGTGCTAAACAGGGTTGTAGCAATGCGCGGGTTACTTACGGCATACTGAATAGCCAGTTTTTCAATAGGATAACCTTTCGCTCTGCAATGCTCTATTGCTTTATGGCAGGCTTTTACAAGAGATTCAGGAGCCGGATGCCAAACGGGAACACCACGTTCGCTCAGCAAGCCCATTGAAAGGGGGGAGGCATTAATGACTCCAATGCCTTTCGACTCGAAATAATCCAGATAATCCACCAACTTGTCATCATTCAAACAATGATGGCAGAAGTTCAGGATGGATTCCACCGTACCTTCCGCCGTATGGTCAATCACCCATTTCAAATTCTCCAACTGCAAATCAGTGATACCGACATGCCCCACCACTCCCTCTTCACGCAACTGCACCAGAGCCGGTAATGTTTCATTGACTACCTGATTCAAATCGGCAAATTCAATATCGTGCACATTAATCAAATCAATATAATCCACATGAAGGCGCTCCATACTTTCGTAAACGCTCTCCGTTGCCCGTTTGGCGGAATAGTCCCAGGTATTTACCCCGTCTTTGCCATAGCGTCCCACTTTGGTGGAGAGGTAATACCGATCGCGGGGAATCGTTTTCAGTGCCTGCCCCAAAACCTTTTCGGCTTTATAGTGCCCGTAATAAGGAGAAACATCTATAAAGTTGATTCCTGCTTCAATAGCCTTGAAAACGGCTTTAACTCCATCCGATTCTTTGATGTCATGAAATACCCCTCCCAATGAAGAAGCTCCAAAGCTCAAGGAAGAAACTTTCATTCCCGTATTTCCAATTTCATAGTATTGCATAAAACTCACATTAAAAGATTAATTGATATGGAACAAAAATAGAGCAGTTCTATTTCACTAACACTGAATAAGTTCCAAAAACGTACGTAAAGGGTTACGTAAAAATATTTGCTTTTAAAATAATATCTTCACAAATAAATTCTTTTCTTTACAGGCACTAATACGAAAAACGGATTTCGACATGGGAAACCAGAAGCATACTTCACTAAAAGATTTGGCTCAGGCGCTCGGTGTATCCATCCCAACAGTCTCACGGGCGCTGAAAGACAGTCCGGAAATCAGCCGACAGCTCTGCGAAAGAGCTAAAAAAATGGCAAAGGACTTGAATTATCGTCCTAATCCTTTTGCCATGAGTCTCAGACGCAATTCACCCCGCATTATAGGAGTGATCCTGCCGGATATTGTCACTCACTTTTTTGCCTCAATATTAAGTGGTATTGAAGATATGGCCATAGCCAACGGTTACTGTGTCATCATCACGACTTCACACGAATCTTATGAGCATGAAAAACAGAACATTGAGAATTTGGTAAATATGAGAGTGGAAGGTATCATTGCCTGCCTCTCGCAAGAAACGGCTGATTACGGACACCTCACCGCGCTAAGAGATATTAATATGCCTCTGGTTCTATTCGACAGGATTTGTCTGCCGGATCAGTTCTCAACAGTTGTGGCGGATGGAGCAAACTCTGCACAGACAGCCACCCAACATTTGCTGGATAACGGCAGTAAACGGGTCGCTTTTATCGGAGGAGCCAACTATCTTGACATTGTAAAGAAAAGGAAACATGGCTATCTGGAAGCATTGCGTGCGAACAATATTCCTATTGAGAAAGAATTGGTGATCTGCCGAAAGCTGGATTATGAAGAGGGCAAAGCAGCCACGGAAATGTTACTGGCACTTCCTTATCCTCCCGATGCTATTCTTGCAATGAATGATACACTGGCCTTCGCAGCAATGGAAGTTCTGAAGACACATCACCTGCGCATTCCCGATGATGTAGCTCTCATAGGATACACGGATGAACAGCATGCCAATTATGTAGAACCTAAGCTTTCGGCGGTTTCACATCAGACGTACAAGATGGGACAGGCGGCATGCCAGCTGTTGATTGATGAAATAAAGGGAAACAAAACGGTCAGGCAAATTATGATTCCCACACAACTGCAAGTCAGGGAGAGTAGCATAAGAAAACTAGGAAGTAAAGGAACCGCAGAGAGAAAGTTATTGTGATATAAATATTCTGCATAGGGTTCTCTTTTCACTTCCGAGCAGAATATGATTCTTCCTAAAAGGCGAAAATAGTTTTCATTTCCATTCTTCGTGTCAACCTTGTTCCGCATATACAGAGTTCTTACCTTTGTCGCTTATAAATCAACAGGGTATGACTACAAGAAAATTCAAATTTGATACATTGCAACTTCATGCGGGACAGGAACCTGACCCGGTATTCGGTGCTTGTGCAATGCCTATCTATCAAACAGCGGCATTTGCTTTTAAGGACTTTGAAACAGCTAAAGGCATTGCTTCGGGAGAAGATATCGGCTTTGAATATTCCAGAATCAGTAATCCAACTGTAGATACACTAGAGAAAAGAATGGCCATACTTGAAGGGGGCAGCGGAGCCATGGCTGTGGCATCAGGAGCTGCCGCCATTTCATATGCAGTGATGAATGTCGTTCGTGCGGGAGATGAAATCGTTGCCTCAAAAAGTTTGTATGGTGGCACGTTCAATCTATTTGAAAGCACATTGCCCAAATATGGGGTAAAAACCACATTCGTAGATGCTGATGATCCCGAAAACATTGCTAAAGCTTTAACCACAAAGACAAAAGTTATATTTATAGAGGCCCTTGGCAACCCTAATATAGCGCTTACCAAATTTGAAGAGGTTGGGCATATTGCCAAAAGCCATGGAATTCCACTTATTGTGGACAACACCTTTGGTACGCCTTATCTTTTCCACCCGTTTGAATATGGTGCAAATGTGGTGGTACATTCCGCCACGAAGTACATCGGCGGACATGGTACGACTATCGGAGGAATCATCGTGGACGGCGGAAACTTTGACTGGGGTAACGGCAACTTCCCCGAATTTACCACTCCCGACCCGTCGTGCAACAATAATATATTCTGGGAACGTTGGGGGAATGTACCCAATCAGGGAAACATTGCTTACATCACCAAATGCCGGCTGCATTACATGCGTGATATGGGAGCCTCGCTCAGTCCATTCAATGCTTTCCTGTTACTTCAGGGATTGGAAACGCTCTCGTACCGGATGGATAAGCATGTGGCTAATGCGCGAAAAATAGCGGAGTTCCTGGAACAGCATCCACAAGTGGAATGGGTGGCTTATCCCGGGCTGAAATCCAGTCCGTATTATGACTTGGCAAGGAAGTATTTTCCCAAAGGTCCCAGCGCTATTCTTTCATTCGGGGTGAAGGGTGGATTTGAAAAGGCATCCCGACTAGTGGAATCAACCCGGTTGTTCACTTTTCTTGCCAATGTAGGAGATTCCCGGTCACTGATTGTCCACCCCGCCACCGTTACTCACGGTCAGTTGACGGAAGAGCAACGTAAATGGGCTGGAATACGTCCCGAACAAATCCGCCTGTCGGTAGGTACGGAAGACATAGACGACCTAATTTGGGATTTGGATGAAAGTCTCAAAAAAGTCTTTAGTTGAAGTAAACGTTAATCTGCACAATCAACTGAAATCAACTAAAATATCGCAACGGGATATTTGACCAGCAATTATCGGATGTTGGTTTAAATATGATTCATTGGGATACCATAGCCCATCTTTATCGTATCCATCACAAAAACACTTTGAATATTCGCTAAGAAATCAAGTGTACCCAGCACATTAATCACGAACTCTTGGTAGCGCTTCATATTAGCCGCCTGAATTTTAAGTAAGAAATCAAATTCACCGCTAATATTATAGCATTCCGACACCTCATCCCAATCCCGCATGGCTTTTGCAAATTCTTCGGCTATCGGTTTGTTAATTTGCTTCAAACGTACATTACAATATACTGTAAATCCCCGGTTCAGCTTATTGGCATCAAGCACGGCCACATACTTCAATATATACCCTTCCTTTTCCAAACGCTTAATCCGTTCGAAAACAGGAGTCGTGGAAAGATTCACTTTTTGAGCTACTTCCTTAGTGGTCAAGCGACAATCAGCTTGTAGCACGCTAAGAATTTTTAAGTCTGTAGCATCTAACTTTTCAATCTTGGCTTCCATTCTTATTCTGATTTATATTTTATATCAATTTTATCTCTCATACAAGTCTATTCCATTCGTTTTTTAGTTCAACAGCACGTAGTCCGCCTCAACCATAACATCTCCAAAAGCAAACAATACGCAGTTAATGTTGGCATTTACGTAAGTAGTATAGGCTATCATATTTCACAAATACAAATAGAGTACTTTGCAGTATTTATTACGGCAAATATAAGCATTTACTAGAAATATATTCCACATATAACATAAAATGTAGAATATAGTCCAGCCACGAAATTATATTTATTTCTGATATCAGCAAGAATGATTACCTTTGTAGCCCAACTCTGAAAAAAGAATTTTCGCAACGATGCAAGGAACCAACAATCTCACAAAGGGACCGATTAACCGTCAACTCTTTACGCTAGCCATGCCTATCATGGCAACATCGTTCATTCAGATGGCTTACAGTCTGACGGATATTGCCTGGGTGGGACGGATAGGAAGTGAGGCTGTCTCGGCTATCGGCGCAGTAGGTATGCTCATCTGGATGTCAAGTTCCATTGCTTTACTCAACAAAGTAGGAGCTGAAGTCAGCGTAGGACAATCTATCGGAACACACAATCAGGAAGATGCCCGTCAATTTGCTTCGCACAACATCAGTATAGCTTTGCTCATTGCCCTGCTTTGTGGAGGGATTCTCTTCTTCTTCGCCACTCCCATCTTACGCCTTTTTGCATTGGAAGAACAGATTACCCTAAGAGCTGCGACCTACCTGCATATTGTATCCACAGCATTACCGTTTATTTTTCTTTCCGCAGCTTTCACGGGTATCTATAATGCTGCGGGAAGAAGTAAAATACCTTTTTTCATAAGTGGTACGGGACTATTAATGAATATTCTGCTTGACCCACTCTTTATCTTTGGATTTGATTGGGGAATCGTCGGTGCAGCATGGGCTACATGGATATCACAAGCCACCGTATTTGGCATCTTTGTCTACAAACTTCGCTATAAAAAAGACTTACTGGGGGGATTCCCTTTCTTTACCCGTTTAAAAAAGAAATATACCCGGCGTATCTTTAAATTAGGACTACCGGTAGCTACACTCAATATGCTGTTTTCTTTTGTAAATATGTTCCTTTCGCGCACAGCAGCCGAACAAGGCGGACACCTGGGACTAATGGCTTTCACCACCGGCGGACAGATAGAAGCTATCACTTGGAATACCTCACAAGGCTTTTCAACAGCTTTAAGCGCATTTATTGCACAAAATTATGCGGCCGGACAGAAATCAAGAGTAAAACAAGCTTGGTACACTACTATGCTAATGACCTCTATTTTTGGCACCATTTGCTCCCTTCTTTTCATTTTCTACGGTAATCAAATCTTTTCCGTATTCGTACCGGAACCGGAAGCTTACCGCATGGGAGGTGACTTTTTGCAAATAGATGGATATTCCCAACTTTTCATGATGATGGAAATTACCATGCAGGGGGTATTTTACGGAATAGGACGAACAGTTCCTCCTGCCATCGTTAGCATCACATGCAATTATATGCGTATTCCTGTAGCACTAATACTTGTACATATGGGACTGGGAGTAAACGCCATTTGGTGGGCGGTAAGTGGCACAACCATTGCAAAAGGAACAATATTAGCACTGTGGTTCTTATTTATCAAGAAAAAAGTTCTGTAAAAAAGGTAAACATAAGAACCAATATATTTGTTATATCCGTAAATTTGCAACTATAAAATCAAAAACTAATTTAAAAAGGTAAATAAGCATGAAACAAATGAAATTTACAGCAGTATTATTAAGTGCTGCCATAGTGCTGGCTAGTTGCGGCACAATGAATAATACGACAAAAGGAGCTCTAATTGGCGGTGGATCGGGAGCTACAGCCGGTGCTGTACTTGGTGGACTACTAGGCAAAGGAAAGGGAGCAGCCATTGGGGCCGCAATCGGTGCTGCAGTAGGTACCGGAGCCGGTGCGGTTATCGGAAAGAAGATGGATAAGAAAGCTGCCGAGGCAGCAAAGATACAAGGAGCCCAGGTAGAAAAGGTTACTGATAACAACGGGCTGGATGCAGTCAAAGTGTCTTTTGACTCCGGTATTTTATTTGGTTTCAACTCCTCAGCACTGAGCAATACATCAAAATCATCCTTACGCGAATTAGCGCAGATTTTAAAGGATGACCCTACTACAGATATTGCAATTATCGGACATACAGACAAAGTGGGTACCTATGATGCAAATATGAAAGTATCCAAAGCACGTGCTTATTCGGTAGAAAATTACCTGCAAGATTCCGGTGTATCTCCGGCACAATTCAAAAGCGTGGAAGGTGTGGGATATACGCAATATGATGAAAGCAAGACAGCTCAGGAAAACCGTCGTGTAGAAGTTTATATGTATGCTAGCAAGCAAATGATTCAAAATGCGGAATCCGGTCGATAAACCCATGGTTATGGACTGACTTCTTATTAATTGCACACAAGATGCTTGAATAATTTTTAAAATAAAAAATCCGTCTCTGTATTAGCTTGAGGCGGATTTTCGTTTTTCACATGAATCAAAACATCTAACCTAAAATGCAGCACAGAACCAAAACATTCCTTCGATATATACGCAACCTTATCTTTTTCTTTTTCTTTTCCACTATCACGATGACAGTAGTTTACCGCTTTGTTCCGGTATACATCACTCCGCTAATGGTGATCCGCCCGATCGAGCAAATGATTAACGGAGAAAAAATAATATGGCATCATACCTGGATACCTTTCAAACAGATTTCTCCTCACTTGCCAATGGCAGTCATTGCTTCAGAAGACAACCGTTTTGCCAGCCATCATGGTTTTGATTTTATTGAAATAGAAAAAGCAATCAATGAGAACCAGACACGGAAACGAAAGCGGGGAGCAAGCACTATTAGCCAACAAACCGCCAAAAATGTTTTTCTATGGCCACAATCATCATGGATACGCAAGGGATTTGAAGTCTACTTCACCTGGCTCATCGAACTGGTCTGGTCGAAGGAGCGTATCATGGAAGTTTATCTGAACTCTATTGAGATGGGCAAAGGTATCTACGGAGCACAAGCAACTGCTCATTACAAATTTCAGACTACGGCAAACCGTTTATCTGCCGGACAATGTGCACTGATTGCAGCGAGTCTGCCCAACCCCCTCCGATTTGATTCCGCCCATCCCTCAGCCTATATGTTTCGCCGACAAGCACAAATACTCAGATTAATGAGACTGGTTCCTAAATTTCCTCCGGTAACACAGGAAAAACAAAGTATCCCTTTTAAGAAGAAGAAAAAAAAGAAATAATAAATCTGCACCCTCCCAGTAAATAACTGGCAATTTAAAATACAGAAACGGCTCCGCAATTACTTCTGCGAAGCCGCTAATATAGCAAATTGTATAGCTGTAAAAAGGATTTTAGTAAGAATGCCCTCCTTCCTGCATTTCTTTAGCATCAATCTTCCGCATATTAAGGCTACGCCATGCATAGAAAATATATGCCAACACAAACGGAACTAAAATTGAAACAAATGCCATGGTACGTAGCGTAAACAGACTTGAACAGCTATTACTCAATGTCAGTGAACTCTGCAGATCATGGGTGGAAGGATAATATGCGGTATTATTATAACCGGCAATCAGCAAAAGTGCTAAAACAGCCAATACCGTACCTGTACCCGTAAACCAAATTCCTTTATCGAATTTAGGTTTCAGTAAAGTTTTACCAATCCCCCAAAGTACAGCCACCACTCCAATCAGAAATACGATTAAAATCAGCGGCATCTCAATAAGATTATTCAGATACTTGTAAGGCTCCATAAATACTTCCCCTGTTTCCGGACGAACAGCATATCCGTCAGCTAACAAAGTGCGGATGACGAACGCCAGAAAAAGGATCAAAAATAGTGCAGAATTGGTAATCAATGAACGTCGGCTGCGCTTCACCAAATCATCATCATCAATATTATTGATAAAATAAAGTGCCCCCAGAATACGTGAAAGAAAGAATACGGCCAATCCCAAAACGACATTCCAAGGATTAGTCAACGCATCCAGACCATGCCAGCCATTCGCCCACTGGCTGATAACCGGCATAGCACTATCTATCATATTCCCTTTATTAATATAGAATTCGGAACCTGTAAAAAAAGTAGCGACTGCACCGCCAAGCAAAACCGGTCCCAATACTCCGTTTATTACCAAAAAAATCCGATAAGTGTTCTTACCTAATAAATTTCCCATCTTACTTTGAAATTCATAGCTGACAGCCTGTAGGACGAAACTAAACAAAATAATCATCCACAGCCAGTAAGCACCACCAAAGCTGGTACTGTAAAATAGCGGAAAGGAAGCAAAAAAAGCACCGCCAAAGGTTACCAATGTGGTAAATGTAAACTCCCATTTCCTTCCGGTAGAATTCACCATCATTTTACGTTGTTCTTCGGTCTTGCCAAGACAAAAAATCAACGAATTACCTCCCTGTACAAAAAGCAGGAAGACGAGAAGAGCTCCCAATAAAGAAACTACGAACCACCAATATTGTTGTAGAAAAATATATGTATCCATAAAATCAAGCATTTAATATTAATTGTTAGGTTTCATACACCAACGACACGCATCCTAATACATGCGATTGGGAGAATGACCTCTTCTTATCCCTCAAATTCAGGTCCTTTGCGTATCGCCTTCAACATGATACCGACTTCAGCAATTAGCATAATGGTAAACAAAACGAGGAAAATAAAGAAAGTAGTCTGCACCGAACCTGTACTCAGTTTGGAAATTGCAGCATTAACAGGAAGCATATCTTGGATAGTCCAAGGTTGACGCCCGCATTCTGCTACCACCCATCCAGCCTGACTGGCCAGATAAGCCAATGGAATTGTGAGCAAAGCGATCCAATGCAACCATTTCATCTTTGCCAAATTTTTTTTATAAACCAGATAGAGAACAACAATAAAGAAGAGAATAAAGTAGAAGCCTAATAATACCATCACATGAAATGCATAGAAAGTCAACGGTACATTCGGAACTAAATCATGTACATCTTTAATATAACCATAACCAAAATAGGAAATATTATCCTGTAAAACGACTGCGGCTTCTTTAGCCTCAGCTTTATTACCAACCGATTGCGCAGCACGGTAGGCCGCCAACGCGGAAATGGCTGTTTTGCCCCGTTCTATTTTCTCTGCGGCAGATAAAGCCTTAGTACCATCCTTCAGCATATATCCCCCCTCTATAATATCATTGATACCCGGCACAAAAGCATTCAGCTTACGTTCAGCCAGCAAGGAAAGCAAATGAGGTATTTTAATCTGTACAAGGAAAGGATCCTTGCCATCATCATAGGTTTTCTTATTGGGATTTAAAATGCCAGCTGCTACCAAGCCGGCTCCCTGCTGCCCTTTATAATAACCTTCCATAGCAGCTAGTTTCATGGGCTGTACCTGAGCCACTTGATATCCGGAGCCATCACCCGTCCACGCAGTTAGAAGAGAGGCTGTCAACCCCACGATAGCAGCTATCTTAATGCTTGCCAAACCAAACTTTGTATCACGTTTCTTTAACAAATACCAACAGCTGATACCTATAACAAATATTGATCCAAGCACCCAGCTGGATAAAACTGTATGAAAGAATTTGTTAACAGCAACCGGTGAAAAGGCCACTGCCATAAAATCATTCATCTCGTTACGTACCGTATCAGGATTGAATTGCATACCTACCGGATTCTGCATCCAAGCATTGGCAACCAGTATCCACCAAGCAGAAATAGTTGCACCTAATCCCGTCAACCAAGTAGAAACCAAATGGAATCTTTTACTTACCTTCTCCCAGCCGAAGAACATAACAGCGATGAAGGTTGCTTCCATAAAGAAAGCAAGAATACCTTCAATAGCTAAAGGAGCTCCGAAGATATCCCCCACAAACCAAGAATAATTGCTCCAATTAGTTCCGAATTCAAATTCCAAAATCAATCCAGTAGCAACTCCCACAGCAAAATTGATTCCAAAAAGCTTCATCCAAAATTTGGCGGTACGCTTCCAGAATTCGTTCCCCGTACGGTAATAAACCGTTTCCATGATCCCCATAACAACCGCTAGCCCAAGAGTAAGCGGTACAAAGATCCAATGATAAATAGCGGTCAGTGCAAATTGAGCTCTCGACCAATCAATCAACGATGTGTCAATGTGTTCAAGCATAAAATCAGATTTTAAATATTAACTATTATGCATCTTATATTATCTATAATTTCCTAATGCCTTTAAAATATTATCTATCAAAATCAACTTTTTTATCCAAAGTACCTCTGTTTATCAATTCATTACCGACATATTGCCCCTTATCTTTTCCTACTTCCGAAGAGTTCAAAAACTTAGGAAAGAAAAACAAACGGAGAATAAAAAACATAATGAATAGTTTTACCAGAATAATCAGCCACAACGTCTTACCAAGCTTCATATTCTGAAATCCATTCACATAAAATTGCCATACCGATAAAATAGCACTTTTCATAAAGCTGAATTTATAATCATTACAAATATAAAACTTTTATATCCAGAAAGACAAATAAAAGAGAATAAAAAGAGGTCATCGATACAAAAAAAGATTCCGCCGTTAAAAACAGCCCAACGGTCTATCAGTTTTGCAACCAGCAGGAAAGCGTTTTACTTTTGCAACTGTAAGAGATGCCCTACAATAAATGAATCTTGCATAATTAAATATAAAGATATGAGAAAGGTAAGAAGATTAATCGTAATAATGCTTTGTTTAACAAGCTTTTGGACCGGTAGTACTCCACTACTGGCCCAAAGCAACACGCCAGAGAAGCGGACAAAAGCGCAACAAGACACTGTGCAACAGAGTAGCACTCAGCTTCCTGCACAATGGAATTTGCAGACATGCATTGATTATGCTCTTGAGCACAACATCACCGTAAAGCGTAATCGCATCAATGCGCAAAGTGCGGCAGTAGATGTAAAGACAGCAAAAGCTGCATTTCTGCCAAGCATGTCGGGTTCTGTCAGCCAACGCCTCGTGAATAGACCGAATAGTTCATCAGGAACGATCATCAGTGGCGACAATATTACCAGCAGCCAAAGCAAAACCAGTTACAACGGTAGTTATGGAGTTGATGTTTCGTGGACTCTCTACAGCGGAGGAGGGAGGCTCAATACGCTCAAACAAGAAAAGCTGAATACCCGCATAGCGGAACTAAGCGTAGCAGAGAGTGAAAATAACATAGAAGAAAACATTACGCAACTCTATATACAGATACTCTATGCTGCTGAATCTGTGCGGGTAGATGAAGAGACATTGGCTGTGAGCAAGGCACAACGCGACCGTGGAGAGGCTTTACTTCAGGCAGGCAGCATAGCTAAAAGTGATTATGCACAATTGGAATCCCAGGTTAGCACAGATAAATATGAAGTAGTCAGTGCTAATGCAACCTTACAGGACTATAAACTACAACTAAAGCAGTTATTAGAATTGGATGGAGAAATAGAAATGAATCTTTATCTACCAACATTGGATGATGTAAATGTCCTTGAGCCTTTGCCTGGTAAAACTGATGTCTACAAAGCGGCTCTCAGTTTCCGTCCGGAAATAGAAGCGGGCAAACTGGACGTGAATACCTCTGACCTAGCTATTAAGATTGCTCGTGCAGGTTACTTACCAACATTGAGTCTAAGCGCCGGCATTGGTACCACGAATGCCAACGGGAATAATTTCACTTTTAGGGAGCAAATCAAAAATAATTGGAATAATTCACTAGGAGTAACACTTAGCATCCCAATCTTCAATAATCGGCAGACAAAGAGTGCAATACAAAAAGCTAAATTTCAGAAGTTGACAAAAGAGCTGGATCTTCAAGATGATCAGAAGACGCTTTATAAGACTATTGAGAATTTATGGCTTGATGCCAACAGCGCCCAACAGAAATACACTGCTGCCAAAGAAAAACTAACCAGTACGCAAGCTAGTTATGATTTAATTCAAGAACAATTTAATCTAGGCATGAAGAATACAGTTGAACTACTAACTGAAAAGAATAATTTACTTAGTGCGCAACAAGAAGTACTTCAAGCCAAATATATGGCAATACTGAACATGCAATTACTCAAGTTCTACCAAGAAAACAAGATGTCTCTATAGAAATATGCGGGTTTGTAATAAGCTGTTCTTTCTTACTAATATCATTAACCGGAATAGAATTGTAAGGTATAGAGCTTTAATATAAAAATGAAATATAAATTATAATAATAGATATTATGAACAAAAAGAAAATGATCAGCATAGCAATCGGCATTATAGTCATAGCCGGTATTGCTTTCTGGATGTTCGGAGGTTCCAGCCAAAAGCGGAAAGTGACATATGAAAAAACAACTGTTAGCAGGAATGATATATCCAATTCCGTCACAGCTACAGGGACTATTGAACCGGTTACAGAAATAGAAGTTGGTACTCAGGTATCCGGTATTGTTGACAAAATATATGTGGATTATAATTCAGTAGTTCATAAAGGGGAACTCATTGCCGAAATGGATAAAGTGACATTGCAAAGCGAACTGGCCTCACAGAGAGCAACTTATAGTGGCGCGCAAGCCGAGTATGAGTATCAGAAAAAAAGCTATGAACGTAACAAAGCTCTACATGAAAAATCACTCATCAGTGATACTGATTATGAAGAATCACTCTACAATTACCAACATGCCAAAAGTGCTTATGATAGCAGTAAGGCTTCTTTAGCCAAAGCAGAACGAAATTTGTCATATGCTACCATTACTTCTCCTATTGATGGAGTTGTTATCAGCCGTAGTGTGGAAGAAGGACAGACTGTTGCTTCAGGGTTTGAGACTCCTACCTTATTTACTATTGCAGCTGACCTAACGCAAATGCAGGTTGTGGCCGACGTGGATGAAGCAGATATAGGCAACGTAGAAGTAGGCCAACGTGTTAGCTTTAACGTAGATGCCTACCCAAATGATACCTTTGAGGGTAAAGTCACTCAAATACGATTAGGGGCTACAAGTAGTTCAAGTAGTTCAAACAGTAGCTCTTCCAATACGGTGGTTACTTATGAAGTAATTATTTCCGCCCATAATCCAAACCTCAAACTAAAGCCTAGATTAACGGCCAATGTGACTATTTATACATTAGATAAACATGGGGTACTGAGTGTTCCAGCAAAAGCTCTACGCTTTACTCCTGCGCCGCTTCTAGTAGGAAAGAGTGCTGTGATTAAAAATTGTCAGGGAGAACACAAGGTATGGACTAAAGAAGGCAATACGTTCACCGCACATCCTGTAAGCATTGGAATAACTAACGGATCACTCACTGAAATTACAGGAGGAATCGCTGAGGGTACACAAATTATTACTGACCTTATAGTGAAAGAGAATAACGAAGTAGCAGCAAGTGACGAAAATAGAGAAAAAAGCCCCTTCATGCCAACTCCTCCGGGAAGAAAAAGTAGTAAAAGACAGTAATATCCTCCTAAAAGCCTAAAGAGTTCACCAAAAGATTGTAAGAGCTTATGCTGGTATTACCTGATTTTTGAAGTAGTTACAAACTCTTTCCATAATCATCGGAAGAAGTTTATCTAAAACGACTTCATAGTAATCTCATTCAAACCTCTTTTCCAAGGATAAAGAGTATTAACTTAAGTGACGAAAGAATCCCTAAAAGTGAAGTTGTTAAGAAAGACTGGCAGTTAAGATAGGGGTGAAACCAGAAAGCCTAGAGACTCAAGAAAAAACTGAAGTGAAGTAATAAAAGAGAATGAGAAAGAAAGAGAAAAGATCAGCAATAAAAATAAGAGGAAATTAAAATAAGAGATTATGAATAAAACAGTTATAGAATTGCAAAACATCCGACGCGACTTTCAGGTAGGAGATGAAACCGTACATGCTCTCCGGGGAGTCTCTTTCAATATTACCGAAGGAGAATTCGTCACCATCATGGGTACATCAGGATCAGGCAAATCAACATTACTCAACACACTAGGCTGCCTTGATACTCCAACAAGTGGAGAATACTTATTAGACGGGATAACTGTACGCACAATGAGTAAACCACAGCGAGCTGTTTTGAGAAACCGCAAAATAGGTTTTGTCTTTCAAAGTTACAATTTATTGCCCAAGACTACAGCTATTGAAAATGTAGAACTTCCGCTCATGTACAATCCATCAATCAGTGCCACAGAACGACGTCGACTAGCCATAGAAGCACTAGAGGCTGTAGGGCTGGGCGATCGTTTGGAACATAAATCCAATCAGATGTCCGGCGGACAGATGCAACGCGTCGCCATAGCACGCGCTCTAGTCAACAATCCAGCAGTCATTCTAGCCGATGAGGCAACAGGGAATTTGGACACGCACACATCATTCGAAATATTAGTACTATTCCAAAAACTGAATGCCGAAGGAAGGACTATCATTTTCGTCACTCACAACCCGGAAATATGCCAATACAGTAGCCGCAATATTCGTTTGCGCGATGGACATGTCATTGAAGACAAAAACAATGACAAGATACTATCGGCAGCTCAAGTATTGAAATCACTACCGAAAAATGACGAAAATTAAACAAGCGGGATTATGAATGGAACAAACCTCTTAAAAATAGCAATGCGTGCTCTGGTCAACAATAAATTGCGCGCTTTCCTTACCATGCTTGGCATCATTATTGGTGTGGCATCTGTCATTACCATGCTTGCCATCGGACAAGGATCCAAAAAGAGTATTCAGGCACAAATATCGGAGATGGGATCAAACATGATTATGATTCACCCAGGTGGCGATACGCGAGGCGGAGTACGCCAAGACGCTTCAGAGATGCAAACATTAAAACTAACGGACTATGAACCATTACAAACCGAAACAAACTATCTGGCAGCTATCAGTCCAAGTGTTTCATCATCTGGTCAACTAATTGCCGGAAACAACAACTATCCGTCATCTGTCAACGGCGTAGGCACGGAATATCTCAGCATCCGTCAGCTGAGTATTGAAAGTGGTGAAATGTTTACTGATGCCGAAGTCCAAAGTGCAGCTAAGGTCTGTGTGATCGGTAAAACGATTGTCGATAATTTGTTTCCAAATGGACAAGATCCCATCGGCCATATCATTCGCCTGAACCAAGTTCCACTGCGTGTCATAGGCATACTCAAATCCAAAGGATATAACTCCATGGGAATGGATCAGGATGACATTGTATTAGCACCCTATACCACAGTAATGAAACGCTTTCTCGCTGTTACTTACCTGCAAAGTATTTTTGCATCGGCATTGAGTGAAGACATGACAGACAATGCTATAGCAGAGATTACCACCATATTACGCCGTAATCATAAGCTTCGCGATTCAGACAGAGATGATTTCTCCATCCGGAGTCAACAAGAACTCAGTACTATGCTGAACTCCACAACAGACCTAATGACGACACTTCTAGCATGTATAGCAGGTATTTCTCTCGTCGTTGGAGGTATTGGCATTATGAACATCATGTATGTAAGTGTCACCGAACGTACCCGTGAAATAGGATTACGCATGTCAGTCGGTGCACGTGGAATAGATATTCTTGCACAATTTTTGATAGAAGCCGTATTGATTAGCATCACAGGTGGAATCATCGGAGTTATAATAGGCTGTGGGGCCAGTTTCATTGTAAAGGATATAGCTCATTGGCCTATTTACATACAGCCTTGGAGTGTATTTCTCTCTTTTGCTGTATGTACAGTTACTGGTATTTTCTTTGGCTGGTATCCTGCTAAGAAAGCAGCCGATCTAGACCCAATAGAAGCAATTAGATACGAATAACCAGAAAAGCAATACTCAATAATAGCGTTGCTTTTTATAGCAATTGAATAATGTTATATACTTTAATAATTATATTTGCAATATGATAAGCCAATCAGCCAGGTCACATAAAACGATCGAAGTCCTTATTCACTTCATAGGATGGGGCATTGTATTAGGACTACCATTCCTTTTGATGAACCGTAGTGGATTCACCATAAGTTGGCTAGACTATATGCGACATGGAAGTATTGTTCCGGTATCTTTTCTGCTGGTTTTCTATCTTAACTATTGTTTGCTGATTCCGCATTTTCTATTTAATAGAAGTGTCAAACAATACTTACTAATGAATATGCTCATTATCCTCTGTACCGCTATAGGCGTCCACTTTTGGCAAGAGTATATTTTTCATATCTACGGTCCATCGAACCCTCCTAAACATCCCGGCCCGCCTAGTTGGATATTCATTCTACGCGACATGTTCTCTATGATACTAACGGTCGGACTGGCTGTTGCTATTAAATTAAGCGGACGTTGGGCGCAAACAGAAGCTGCACGACGAGAAGCAGAGAAGAACCAGACAGAAGCCGAATTAAAAAACCTGCGCAATCAATTGAATCCACACTTCTTGCTCAATACTTTAAACAACATTTACGCCCTCATCGCTTTTGATAGCGACAGAGCGCAAACTGCCGTACAAGAATTAAGCCGCCTATTGAGGCACGTACTTTACGACAATCAACAAAACTTTGTTGCTTTAGGAAAGGAAATGGATTTCATCCGTAATTACATCGAACTAATGCGTATTCGTTTATCCTCCAATGTTCAAGTAGAAACAGAAATAAATATTAGTTCGGACAGTAAGACAGAAATAGCACCTTTAATCTTCATCTCTCTGATAGAAAATGCCTTTAAGCATGGGATTTCCCCTATTGAGCCTAGTTTCATACACATTTGTTTCAGCGAAAAGGACGGAGAAATATGTTGCGAAATAACAAATAGCTATCATCCCAAAAGCCAAGCTGACAAAAGCGGTAGTGGCATAGGATTGGAACAAGTGAGAAAAAGACTGGAACTGACTTACACTAAACGCTACAAATGGATAACAGGAGTTAGTGAAGACGAAAAAGAATACTATTCAAGAATAACCATTAATATTTAAAAATCATGGAATTAACTTGTGCCATTATAGACGATGAACCGCTAGCATTAAGCTTATTAGAAAGCTATGTTCAAAAAACCCCTTTCCTAAGCCTCGAAGGAAAATATCCTAATGCCGTACAAGCAATGAAAGAACTTCCTAATAAAAATATAGATCTATTATTTCTCGATATACAAATGCCAGAACTCAATGGATTGGAATTCTCCAAAATGATAAACGCCCATACACGTATTATATTCACCACAGCTTTTGAGCAATACGCTCTAGAAGGTTATAAGGTTAATGCATTGGACTATCTGCTCAAGCCCATTTCATACGTTAACTTTCTGCAAGCAAGCAATAAAGCGTTGCAATGGTTTGATCTTCTTCAACAACCGAAAACTGAAAAAAATGAAATTAATAGCATTTTCGTGAAAAGTGAATATAAGCTGGTACAGATAGAATTAGACAAAATACTCTATATTGAGGGATTAAAAGATTATGTTAAAATATATATAGAAGATTCAACACGCGCCATACTCTCTCTGATGAATATGAAAGCCATGGAAGAGTTACTTCCAGACTCCCGTTTCATGCGTGTACATCGCTCATATATAGTACAAAAGCAGAAAATAAAAGTCATTGATCGTGGACGAATTGTCTTTGGTAAAACATATATTCCAATCAGCAATAGCTATAAAGAAAAATTTCAAGACTTTTTAGATCAGAGAAGTAGAAGCTAATCGATAAAAAAGTCGAATAGACCAATAAAATTATATTTTTTATTGAAATTTTATAGAATATGTTTGCATATTAAATATCGAACCTATATCTTTGCAACGAACAGATAGGAAGTTGTGAAACTTCCCCCAATAGAATAGTTTAGTTAAGTCTAGTTTAGTTTTTGTGTGAAATGCTCCCTCCGTTAGCGAACGATAGGGAGCATTTGTTTTACCTCTAATTAGAGGCAAAATCTTTCCATATTTCAACGACTTATTTCACTGTTATTTATTATTTTCCTTTTCAATCATTTATATTCCTTATTTAACCCGTATATTTGAGCTCACAATAAATTTAAAAACACATTTTTATGGAATGTCATCGTATCTCTTTTATTCACAACGATATAGAATATTCGTTCATTAAAACTATAAAAGATGGATTATCGGGATATGCTCTAATGTCAGCTTGTCGGATAGAAGTTCAAATTTATATGCACGAACATAATTTGAAAGGCAATTATATATTAACTGGCATGGCTAAAATTTAAAGTACATCCGCGTTAGATCAAATCTACTCAAATCATTGTTTCCAAGGATATAGAGTTCTCACAATATTGTACAGCATTATTTAAGTATATTTGTAGTACTCTATATAAATTAATAAAATGAAGTAAAATAGGGCAGACTGCACAGTTAAAGAATAGTCTACTTTTTATAATAGATCATATCTTGATAGAAACAACCCAATATCACTCATGACTGATTTCAACTGACATCACTCTCTTTCCTGCTGTTTCAAGACTGAACAAGAATCTTTATTTTTTCTTATTAAGAAGCCCACCAGCCAAATTATCCATGAAAATTTCCACATTCCACGCATGATGAGCCACGTAAGCAGCCGGACCTGTATCCCCTGAATTTATAATGTCTGCCACTACACTGGCCTTATTCTTCCCTGTAGTGAGAAAAATCACCTTCTTGGCATTAAACAATAAGCAACCCGTCATAGCAATTCGTTTCTGCCCGTTATAAGGATTTACACTAACTTCATACGGATGTGACGTAGACAATAGATATTCCTGTCCCGGAAAAATAGAAGAGGTATGTCCGTCATCACCGGCACCAAGTAAGACCGCGTCAAAAAACGGAAGATTACGCCACAGGGGAACTTCCCGGCAAACCAACTCCGAATACCGCTTAGCTTCGACCTCCGGTTGATTCACCCCGTCGATAGGGAATATGGCTTCAGAAGCGACCGGAACAGCATCCAACAGCAAGCGGCGCATTGTTCCGTAATTACTCTCACAATCATCCGCAGGCACGCAACGCTCATCCACCCAATAAAAACGGATTCGTTCCCACGGAGTTACGTCTTTATACTCATTTGCCCATAGATCGAACATTAGCGAAGGCGTACTGCCTCCACTGAATGCAATATGATAAATTTTGTGGGAATCTTCCTCCAACAAACGTATCAAACGTTTAATCAACTCACGTGCCGTTTCGATAGCACTGCCATATATATAAGTTTCCATATTACAATTCACAATATTGATCTGTATTCGTCAAATTCTTACATGGATTAGTCCAGTCCGCTCCATGTTCATGCATCATAGCTTCGCTTTCCAATGGTCCCCACGTCCCTACCGGATAACCATACAAAGGGGCTTCAGTATGTTCCTTCCAATACCGGAGTACCGGGTCGAAAAAACGCCAAGAAGCTTCCACCGCATCGCTACGTGTAAACAACGTCGGATCTCCCTGGACACAGTCCTCTATCAATCGAGCATACGCATCGCCCGTAGGCAGTCCACCCAGATTATCATAACTGAAATCCATCATCACCTGCTTCACATCGAATCCCGGTCCCGGAACCTTCATACCAAACTTCAGCACAATACCTTCATTCGGTTGCAGGCGAATCACTAGTGTATTCGAGCGCTTTCCGTAATCATCCTTGGTACGGAACATCTGATGAGGAGTTTTGCGGAAATGCACCACAATCTCCGTCACCTTCGTCGGCATCTGCTTTCCGGTTCGGATATAAAAGGGTACGCCACTCCACCGCCAGTTATCAATTCCTATTTTCATGGCAATATACGTTTCCGTACGCGAATCAGGTGCCACACCTAACTCTTCGCGATACCCCTTCTTCGTACTCGAAGCGGTGTATTGTCCCCTAACGATATGCTCGTTCAGATCCTCCTCTGTAAGTGGAGCCAGAGATTCATACACCTTCACCACCTCGTTCCGAAAACTATCCTCATTAAACACAGCAGGCGGTTCCATCGCCGTAAGCGCCACCAACTGAATCAAGTGATTCTGCACCATATCCCTCAGCGCACCCGTTCCCTCATAGAATCCGCCGCGCTTCTCAATGCCTAAATTTTCCACAGCCGTAATCTCTACATAATCAATATAGTTACGGTTCCACAGCGGTTCAAAGATACCATTGGCAAAACGGAAAGCCAGAATATTCTGCGCCGTCTCCTTACCCAAAAAATGATCGATACGATAAATCTGTCGTTCCTCGAACACCGAAGCATAAATCTTGTTCAATTCCTGAGCCGATTCCAGATCATAGCCAAACGGTTTCTCCACGATGATCCGCGTATTCTTCCGATTTACTCCTGCAGCCTTGAGATGTAAAGGAACCACCCCATACAGCGACGGCGGCGTAGCCAGATAAAACAACAGATTGTCCGGTTGTTCTTCACCAGTCAGCTTTTGCAGCCGCTCATCCAGAGCACTATAACCATCCACTTTAGCCGGATCCATAGTCAGATAAAACAAATGATCCACAAACTCATTCATCGTCCCCTCTACCCTATCCTTAGGCGAGACAAATCGTTCCATTTCCTTTAAGATATAATCACGGTATACCTCATCCACATATTCTGTGCGACCGATACCCAAAATGGAAAAACCATCAGGCAAACGTTTCTCCTTATATAAGGTATAAAGCGCCGGCATCAACTTTCGTTTCGTCAAATCACCCGAAGCGCCGAATATAATCATTACAAATTTACTCATAGTCCCATTCTTTCTTTAACCAACCAATAAGCATCACACATTATAACTTCCCGATTTAGTGGTACCGCCATGCCCCGTCCAATTCTCATGGAAGAACTGTCCCCGCACCTCATCCTTACGTTCAAAGGTATGTGCTCCAAAATAATCACGTTGTGCCTGAATTAAATTAGCAGGCAAATCGAATGAAGCCAATGAATAGAAATAATTCAATGCTGAAGAAAATGCCGGAACAGATAGTTCTTCCTTCATCGCATGCATCACCAGATGCTTCCACCCCGGGAGCAATTGCCCTATTTCTGCCTTAAAGTAAGGGGCTAACAGTAAATGCTTCGGCTGTTCATCAGCCTCAAAAGCAGCAGCAATATCGTTCAGAAAGGCACTACGGATAATACATCCCCCACGCCACATGCGGGCAATAGAAGCCAGATTCAAATTCCATCCAAAATTTTCTGAAGCCTGACGCAACACATCAAACCCCTGTGCATAAGAGACCAGCTTGGAAGCATACAAAGCTGAGAAAAGATCCTTCAGCAACTCCGGCTTATTATACAAAGCTTGTTCCGATTCCTTTTGATGTGAAAAAGCCTTTGCCGCACTCGCTCGTAACTCTTTGTGAGCTGACAGACTACGTTCGAAAACTGCCGTAGCAATCAATCCCAAAGGCATACCCAGTTCCATCGCATTGATCACCGACCACTTACCGGTACCCTTCTGTCCGGCTGCATCCAGAATATGATCAATTAAATAGCCACCCGTCTTATCTTTATGACGCAAAATATTCGCGGTGATCTCCACCAGATAACTCTGCAACTTACCCTTATTCCATTCAGAGAAAACGTCCGCCATCTCTTCATTATCCATTGCCAGCAAGTTTTTCATCACCCAATAAGCTTCGGCAATCAGCTGCATATCACCATACTCAATGCCATTGTGAATCATCTTCACAAAGTGTCCCGCGCCCGCAGGTCCCACCCACTGACAACAAGGCATACCGTCCGGTGCTTTAGCTGCAATACTCTGAAGAATAGGTTTCACCCCTCCCCATGCACTCTCCGAACCGCCCGGCATGATTGATGCACCATTCAGTGCCCCTTCCTCACCGCCGGACACCCCGCTTCCCACAAAGCGGAAACCTTTCGACTCAGCCAATTTAACCCGTCTGTTTGTATCTTCAAAATTTGAATTACCGCCATCAATCAGAATATCTCCCTTGGTAAGATGGGGAAAAAGTTGTTCCATCAAATCATCCACCGCCTTACCCGCACGTACCATCATCATTATTTTACGCGGAATTGCAATCGACTCCACAAACGCTGGAATCTCGGTGAATCCTTCTATGCTTTTCCCTTTGGCACGTCCTTCAATGAAACGTTCCACAACCCCTTCTTCCACACCGGGCACCGTACGGTTATACACCGACACATTCCATCCGTGACTCGCCATATTAAGAGCCAGATTCTCTCCCATCACTGCCAGACCAATCAGCCCGATATTCATTTTTTGCCGTTCCTTTGTCATAATTCTTATCTTATTTATGTTTTTTTTTAAATTTCGTTTCTTTTCTTGGTGTTGAAACAAAAGGCAACATCCTATTGTTCGTGCTAATATCCAAATAATATCGTACATTTGCAAGTACAACTACACTTCAATTGCAAATATAAATACGAAATTATGAAAAGAATTCATATCGGATTACTTCCACGTATCATCATCTCCATCGCATTAGGTATCCTATTCGGTAATTTTCTTCCCCCACTGGTAGTACGGGCTTTTGTCACATTTAATGGACTTTTCAGTGAATTCCTCAGTTTCTCCATTCCACTTATTATTCTCGGACTGGTCACCATTGCCATTGCCGATATTGGTAAAGGTGCAGGTAAAATGCTGCTTGTCACTGCACTCATCGCCTACGGAACCACCCTCTTCTCCGGATTCCTGTCCTACTTCACAGGCTCAGCCATTTTCCCCTCAATCATAGAAACAGGTGTGCCGCTCAAAGAAATCAGCGAGGCACACGACCTCCAGCCCTATTTTACCGTTGCCATTCCGCCGCTGATGAACGTAATGACCGCTCTAGTACTAGCCTTCACCATCGGTTTGGGACTGGCAAGCCTCAAGGGTAATAATCTGAAAGAAGTGGCCCGCGATTTCCAGCAAATTATAATGAAGACCATCACTGCCGTCATTCTGCCATTGCTTCCCATCTATATCTTCGGCATCTTCCTCAACATGACCTACTCCGGCAAAGTATTCTCCGTACTCGTCGTCTTCATCAAAATCATCGGCATTATCTTCCTGCTACACATCTTCCTGCTGATATTCCAATATTGCATTGCCGCCCTCTTTGTCCGCAAAAATCCATTCCGTCTATTGGGGCGGATGATGCCGGCCTACTTCACCGCATTGGGCACCCAGTCGTCCGCCGCCACCATACCGGTCACTCTGGAGCAGACTAAGAAGAACGGCGTATCCGCCGACATCGCCGGTTTCGTCATCCCCCTCTGCGCCACCATCCACCTATCCGGTAGCACTATGAAGATTGTAGCCTGTGCCCTAGCCCTGATGATCATGCAGAGCATGCCCTATACGTTTCTCCAATTCGCCGGTTTCATTTTTATGCTAGCCATCACTATGGTAGCCGCACCGGGAGTACCCGGGGGAGCTATCATGGCCGCTTTGGGCGTATTGCAATCCATGCTGGGTTTCGATCAGTCCGCCCAAGCCCTGATGATTGCCCTTTACATCACCATGGATAGCTTCGGCACGGCCTGTAACGTTACAGGCGACGGTGCCGTGGCTCTTGTCATCGACAAATTGATGGGGAAAAGCGAAACAAAATGACATTTACTTTGTCAACTCATAAAAAATAGCGAATATTGCACTATAAAAAAATAATTAGATCAACGAATCATATTAAAAGATTATCTATCTTATGAAAATAGCATTAATTTCAGGAATTACAGGACAAGACGGCTCGTTCCTGGCCGAGTTTTTATTACAAAAAGGTTACGAAGTACACGGCATTCTCCGCCGTTCCTCCTCTTTTAACACAGGACGTATTGAACATTTATACTTCGACGAATGGGTACGCGACATGAAAAAGACCCGCCTGATCAACCTCCACTATGGAGACATGACGGATAGCAGCTCACTCATCCGCATCATTCAACAGGTACAACCCGACGAAATCTATAACCTTGCCGCACAAAGTCACGTTAAAGTCTCTTTCGATGTACCGGAATATACAGCTGAATCTGATGCCGTAGGTACGCTTCGTATGCTCGAAGCCGTTCGTATTCTGGGATTGGAAAAGAAAACCAAAATCTACCAAGCTTCCACCTCCGAACTTTTTGGAAAGGTACAGGAAGTACCCCAAAAGGAAACCACTCCTTTTTATCCCCGCAGTCCGTACGGCGTTGCCAAACAATATGGCTTCTGGATTACCAAAAATTATCGCGAAAGCTATGGAATGTTTGCCGTAAATGGAATTCTTTTCAATCACGAGAGCGAACGTCGCGGTGAAACTTTCGTTACCCGCAAAATCACATTGGCAGCCGCACGTATCGCACAAGGCTTCCAGGATAAGCTCTATCTGGGTAACCTTGATTCATTACGCGACTGGGGGTATGCCAAAGACTATGTGCAATGCATGTGGATGATTCTTCAACATGATACCCCCGAAGACTTTGTCATTGCCACCGGTGAAATGCATACCGTACGTGAATTCGCTGCACTCGCTTTCAAGGAAGTCGGCATCGAACTCCGTTGGGAAGGTAAAGGCATAGAAGAGAAAGGTATTGACACCAAAACCGGAAAAATACTAGTGGAAATCGATCCCAAATACTTCCGCCCCTCCGAAGTCGAGCAATTATTAGGTGACCCAACCAAAGCCAAAACCATATTAGGATGGAATCCTCGACAGACTAGTTTCGAGGAACTCGTAAAAATCATGGCGGCACACGATATGAAGTTCGTTAAGAAACTCTATCTGCGCTCAAAAGAAGAATAATACAACCCCAAAAAAACAGTCAACGTCCCTAAGTCTAAGGATAAAATAATTCCTGACTTCGGGGCACAAACTAAACATAGAAATGGAAAAAAGTGCAAAAATCTACGTGGCTGGACACCGCGGATTGGTCGGTTCAGCCATTTTAAAGAACTTGCAAGACAAAGGGTATACCAACCTCATTGGTAAAACACATAAAGAACTTGATCTGCTCGATGGCGCAGCCGTTAAATGCTTCTTCGATGAAGAACAACCGGAATATGTGTTCCTGGCAGCTGCTTTCGTAGGGGGTATCATGGCCAACAGCGTCTTTCGTGCCGACTTTATCTATAAAAACCTGCAAATCCAGCAGAACATCATTGGCGAAAGCTTTCGTCACAATGTAAAGAAATTACTGTTTCTCGGCAGTACCTGCATCTATCCACGCGATGCAGTACAGCCCATGAAAGAAGACGTGCTCCTCACCTCCCCACTGGAATATACCAATGAACCTTATGCCATTTCCAAGATAGCCGGACTGAAGATGTGCGAGAGTTTCAACCTGCAATACGGCACCAACTATATTGCTGTGATGCCCACTAACCTATATGGACCAAACGACAACTTCGATTTGGAGAAAAGTCACGTACTTCCCGCCATGATCCGCAAGATTCACCTGGCCCATTGCCTCAAACAAGGCGACTGGGAAGCCGTGCGCAAAGACCTGACACTTCGTCCCGTGGAAAAAGTCAATGGCAACAGCAGTCAGGAAGAGATTTTCAGTATCCTTACCAAATATGGCATCAGCAACACCGAAGTCAAACTTTGGGGCACAGGCACTCCGCTACGCGAATTCCTATGGAGCGAAGAAATGGCGGATGCCAGTGTCTTCGTGATGGAACAAGTCGATTTTAAGGATACCTATAAAGAAGGCGACAAAGACGTCCGTAATTGCCACATCAATATTGGTACAGGCAAAGAAGTCTCTATCCGCCAGCTGGCCGAACTCATCGTTTCCACCGTGGGCTATCAGGGTAGGTTGACTTTCGACAGTAGCAAACCCGACGGCACCATGCGCAAACTGACTGATCCCGGCAAACTGCATAGCTTGGGCTGGCACCATAAAATAGAAATAGAAGAAGGCGTACAACGCATTTATCAGTGGTACCTCAATCATTAAAGTATATCAAGGGGGGAGAGGTATTAATTTTATCCCCCCCTATTTTTCCTGCTTCCCTTCTTTCCCCAATAATTTCAACACTATTCCTGCTCTTTACATCCGCGTGCTTGTTCCCTTTCTCGCTTTTTCATGATAAAAGTTTGATAGTTGTTAGCGATTCTTTATATTTGCACAATTTTAAACTGAATGTGCAATAACTAAAACAACATGGAACAAAGTTTTATCGCCTATATCGAAAACAGCATCAAGCAAAATTGGGATATGGATGCCCTGACCGATTATGATGGCGCAACCCTCCAATTCAAAGACGTAGCCCGTAAGATAGAAAAGCTACATATCATATTCGAACAAAGTGGCATTCAGAAAGGCGATAAGATAGCAATCTGCGGACGAAACTGTTCCCATTGGGGCGTAGCTTTCCTCGCCACTCTCACCTACGGAGCCATTATCGTCCCCATTCTTCACGAATTCAAAGCCGACAATGTTCACAACATCGTCAACCATTCCGAAGCCAAACTTCTCTTTGTCGGCGATCAGGTCTGGGAGAACCTCAACGAAACAGCCATGCCTTTGCTCGAAGGAATCATTTCAGTGACAGACTTTTCCGCCCTCATTTCCCGTAGCGAGAAACTGAGCTACGCCCGCGAGCACCTTAACGAACTCTTTGGGCAGAAATACCCCAAGAACTTCCGCAAGGAACATATTGCCTACCATGAAGACCAACCGGACGAACTAGCGGTCATCAACTATACCTCGGGGACCACCAGCTATTCTAAAGGAGTGATGCTCCCCTATCGCAGCCTGTGGTCCAACACCACCTTCGCCTTCGAAGTGCTCCCGCTCAAAGCTGGAAACAAAATCATCTCCATGCTCCCTATGGCCCACATGTATGGTCTGGCTTTCGAGTTCCTGTACGAATTTGCGGTAGGGTGTCAAATCTATTTTCTCACCCGTACCCCGAGTCCGAAAATCATCTTCAAAGCTTTTGCCGAAATACAGCCCCATCTCGTTGTTGCCGTACCACTCATTATTGAAAAAATCATCAAAAAGAATGTCCTTCCCAAACTGGAGACCCCGAAGATGAAACTTCTCATGAAATTACCCATCATCAATGATAAGATCAAAGCTACCGTACGCGAGCAAGTCGTTAAAGCATTCGGTGGAAGATTTCAAGCTGTTATTATCGGAGGTGCCGGCTTCAATCAAGAAGTGGAACAGTTCCTGCGCACCATAGAGTTCCCCTACACCGTGGGTTATGGTATGACCGAGTGCGGACCAATCATCGGGTATGAAGACTGGACACGATTCAAACCCGCCTCGTGTGGCAAACCGGCAGTGCGCATGGAAGTCAAAGTCCTCTCTCCTGATCCTGAAAACATCCCCGGTGAAATTATTTGCCGTGGCCCCAACGTCATGCTCGGTTACTATAAAAACGAAGAAGCTACCCGTGAAGCAATTGATGCTGACGGATGGCTACATACCGGCGACCTTGCCCTAATGGATGCCGAAAACAATATCACCATCAAGGGACGCAGCAAGAACATGCTCCTGAGCGCCAACGGACAAAATATTTATCCCGAAGAAATTGAAGACAAACTGAATAATCTGCCCTACGTAGCGGAAAGTATCATCGTACAGCAAAACGAAAAACTGGTCGGATTGATTTATCCTGACTTTGACGATGCCTTTGCCCATGGCTTGGATAACAACGACATTGAGCGGATGATGGAAGAAAACCGTATAACACTCAATGCCTTGCTACCCAGTTATTGTCAAATCGCCAAGATGAAGATTTACCCCGAAGAATTTCAGAAAACGCCGAAACGTTCCATCAAGCGCTTCCTCTATCAGGAAGCCAAAGGGTAAAATCGGCAAGCTGTAGCATCCTGCAGAGAGGCCACTTTATAAATATAGAATAAAAAACAGATCAAATGAAACAGACATACCTGTTAGCCACACTGTTGCTCGCTGCAACAACCCTTCCCGCACTTGCTTTGCAAAAAGCACCTGTCCATACCGTCGGGACGATAAAACATGAAAATACAGAAAAGAAAAGCATACCTACAACACCTAAAACTCACGAAACAACACCCGTTGCCCCTGAAAAAGGACGCACAGGGATCAACCTCTCCTTATGGAAAAAGATAGCCACCCAGCCCAACGACAGCGTAGGCAACACTTTCTTCAACCTGGGTTTCCTCTCCACCATGAACCGTCTCAACGGTCCGGCTATCAACATATTAGGTAGCACGGTACGCCATGATCTTAACGGAGTTCAGCTCTCAGGTATCTTCAATGTTGTAGGAGAAAATATGCGAGGCGCACAAATAGCAGGCATCACCAATGTCAATGGCAATGGCTTCATCGGTGTATCAGCTTCGGGATTAGTCAACATCTCCGGTAATAGTTCCCGCGGTATGCTGATTTCAGGACTCGCCAACATCACCGGAGATGAATGTGAAGGACTTGTCCTCAGCGGATTAATGAATATTACCGGAGAACACTCCTCGGGCGTACAACTCTCGGGACTGGCCAACATTGCCGGCGCCAACTTCAACGGCATTATGGCTTCTGGACTCTTAAATATAGTAGGTGAAAACCTTCACGGCTTACAAGTCTCCGCACTCGGCAACATCACTGGTGGTAGTCTGCAAGGATTCCAGCTTTCCGGCTTTGCCAATATAGCAGGAGAAGCCTCCAATGGTGTGCAACTCTCGCCTGTCAATTTCGTAGGGCAAGGGCGTGCGTTACAAATCGACTGGTCAACTATTATAAAGATCATTTCAACGGATTACAACTCGGCTTGGTCAATGCCAACCCCGATACAAAAGTGCAGATCATGCTTTTCGGTGGCAACAACACCAAACTCAATGCCGGTGTCCGCTTCAAAAACCAACTATTCTACACCATTCTCGGAGTAGCCACCCACTATCTCGACTTCAACAATAAAATTTCCGGCTCCCTCTTCTACCGTGCAGGACTGGAAGTGCCGCTTAACAAGAAACTCTTTATCAGCGGTGACCTCGGTTACCAGCACATCGAACTCTTTAAGAACAAAGACCACGGCTATCCCGCCCGTCTCTACTCCCTACAGGGACGAGTCAACCTTGAATACCGGCTCACCAATGTAATGGGAGTCTTCATTACCGGAGGCTATGGAGTAGACCGCTACTACAATAAAGATAAAACTTACGATAAAGGAATCCTGCTCGAAAGTGGTATCATACTCTTCAAATATTAACGTATATCAAAAGAAAGCAAGACAATTTAGCCCATAAAAATCATAAGTATCAACTGAGCAATGATCACCCGCAAAAACATGCAAAGCGGATAAACAGTGGCATACGCCACCGAAGGATGATCACCCGGAATAGTGTCGTTGGCATAATTCAACGCCATCGGATTGGCCATGCTACCGCATAACATCCCGGCTACCGAACCGAAGTCCAACTTCATCCAGCGAAAAGCCACGATTCCGATAATCAAGACCGGTACTACCGTCAGCACGAAACCAACACCAACCCACATCGCCCCCTCCGGACGAAACACCGTCTCAAAGAAGTTCGTCCCTGCATCCAGTCCCAAACAGGCCAGATACGACGATAAACCCAACGCGCGCAACATCAAATTGGCACTGCGCGTGGTGTACGTCACCATGTGCAACCTCGGTCCGAACGTACCAATCAGAATCCCCACAATAATCGGTCCACCTGCCAAACCCAGCTTCACCGGCGTACTGATACCCGGGATGGAAATAGGGATTCCCCCCAGTGCCAGTCCCAGTACAATTCCCACAAACACCGCTACCAGGTTAGGCTCCTTCAGCCGCTTCACCGTATTGCCCAATACCTTCTCCACATTATGAATTGCAGCCGCTTCACCAATCACCGTCAAGCGATCGCCCAACTGTAACGTCAGTTCAGCCGTCGCCAGCAACTCCACGCCACTTCTATAGACCCGGCTGATATTGATGCCATAATGATTGCGCAGATGAAGCGCCCCTAATTTCTTTCCATTCAACTCGGAACGCGTCACCACAATGCGCTGCGAAATCAACTGACTATCTATTGCATTCCAGTCAATATCCTCCTTGTTCCAATCCGTATGCTCCTGCTCACCGAAGAGCACCGTCAACGCCGGTACATTCTTTTCCGAAGTAATCACCAGCAATCGATCCCCCTCACGAACCACCTTCTCCGACGTCGGAATACTCACATTCCCCTCCCGCCAGAGCCGTGAAATCACAAACTTCGGATAGCTCAGTTGCCCGATGTCCTTCACACTCATATTAAAAATGGCCGGATTGTGCACTTGAAAAGCTGCAACATACATCTTATTACCATGATCTTCCACACTCTCTGCTTCCAAATCCTCCTTACGGGCCAGCACCTTGCGAATGACCAGAATACCCAGAATCACACCCACCACGCCCAGCGGATAAGCCACTGCACATCCCAGCGCTGGAGTGCTCATTTCAATGCCCATCTGACTCAGCGTCTGCTGTGCCGCTCCCAGTGCCGGCGTATTCGTTGTAGCCCCGCAGAGAATACCCACCATATTCGGCAACGAAATCCCCAAGCCATAACTACCCAGCACCGTCATCACCGTACCCAGTAGCACCACTCCAACAGCCAGCAAATTCAATTGCACCCCGCCCTTCCTGAACGAACTGAAGAATCCCGGTCCCACCTGCAAACCTAACGCATAGACAAAGATGATCAGTCCGAAGCTCTCCGCATAATTCAGCATCTGCGGATCAATGGACAACCCTAAATGCCCGGCCAGTATACCGGCGAAGAAAACGAATGTCACCCCCAACGATATACCGCCAACATGCACCTTACCGAGTCCCAGTCCGATAGCTGAAATCAACGATAACACGACTACCGCCTGCAAAGCAGAATGCTCTACGAATAAACTATACAACCAATCCAATGTATCTACGTTTTTATGATTAGGGCTGCAAAGATAAGCATTTTTAAATGCCAACCCTTTTCCGGCGGTTGCTTATTTTCAAAAGAGAGCCGGAAGTCACTTCATAGACAGACTCATCGGTTCGTTAATCGAAAAGTCCAATCGGGCTCCCTCTGTCCGAGGCATCCAAATCACCTGGCGGCATTCCCCCTTCGAGAATTGACTATGACAGTTCCCACTTGCCATAAGATATTCGGTATCAATCTCAAACTGACCAGTAGCAATACTATAATTCCGCGTTTGATCTAAATCTAAATAAAGCCTCTCCACTTTTCCACTTTCAAGACGTAAGGATTCTGCAACGGCATGAAGCGCATTGACCTCTGTATGCTGAACTTCTGCAAAGCCGGAAACGGCAAAAGATAACGTATCACGTTTAAAATCGTTGATATGAGTCTCCAAACCAGCTATTCGACTAATAAAAGTAGAGGTGGAGGAAGGCAGGTAAACCGTAATAGAGTCCGATTCCAATCTCAAACTACCATGTTTGAACTTAGACTTCAGCTTATCTGAAGAGAAGTCAAATGCAATCATCAAGGTATCCCCCTTCGTCTTCAATTGCATATATTCCCCCCAACCATCCCGATAGACAATGCTTCCTGAGCTATCACCCGAAGGACGGACATAAAGTTTGCACCGGCTAAAAACAGTTCCCCACTCATTGCCACTCTTTTCAGTACACTCTAAAACCGAACATTCCGGAAGATCCGTTTTTTTCATTTCTCCGGTGATCTTCATATAAATTTCGTCCTGGCTGACTCCCGCTCTGGAATAATAAAAAAGACTGGCGGACATCACTACTAATCCGGTAAGCAACAGTCCTGCTATAATATATGTTGTACGTTTCATAATTCATTTCTATTTTTGTTTCTTACTAAACTTCTCATACATATCCGCCACTTCTCCGGCTGAAATACCTAATATATACATCTGCTTAAAAAAATAGTCCACCTCTTCCTTTAAGAAATGTTTCTTACGTATAGAATGTATCAATTTCCGGGCTCCTGTAGCCACAAAATAACCGATTCCCCGTTTATTATAAATAATCTCCTGCGATTGAAGATAATCAAAAGAGCGCATCACCGTATTGGCATTAACTTCTACCACAGCCGCATATTCCCTTACAGAAGGAATTCGTTCCTCCTCCTTATACTGTTCAAGCAGTATCTCATCAGAAATGCGGTCTGCTATTTGAAGATAGATAGCTTTACTTTCTTTAAAATTCATAATTACATGCGATGAATGATTTCAGATTCTTTAAAACGATAATAGGCAAGCGTCCAGTTCAAGAGCGCAAAAAGCGCAGGGATTAAAATGCCCAAACACAAGCCTTCATCTCTGGAAATATCCATATTGTTAGCATAATAATAATTATCCGAAAACAACAATTTAATAAGTCCGCCAGCGACTAAGCCATAAACAAGAATGATTAAAATCCCCGCTACAAAAGTCTTCAGGAAAGCATTTTTAGGCCAGATGGAACTGCCTAAAATAAAGCAGGACTGCACAAAGAGGAACGAACTGACCCAGATCATCAGTTCTTTAAATCCCGAGCACAACGAAGTCAACGTCCCCCCCTTGCCGATCAAATGCGAAAGAGAGAGTGGAGCGATGGCCTCTATATTCGGATATTTCACAGAGTAAATTAGAACACGCGTATAATCAGCCAATCTAAAGGCAAAGAAATAAATAACCAAAAAGCCAATCGTAAAGATCAACCACCTCGAAAAGAACTTTTCAAACATCGTCGCAGGGGTCATCAATACAGCAGTGCGACTTGTTTTAGTCTTCATCCGTTCCATCGTAAACGAAGCACTCAGTGCGCCGAAGACAAAGAATCCCCAGACAAAAAACAGTGAAACAAAGTTCCAAGTAGGATCAGCCCCCATACTCCTTTGCCCCAAAGAGCTATAAGACAAATAACCATTCCAGACAAATGCAATCGTCATCGCCCCGTACATCAGCACAACGCGAAGCGCATTAGCCTTCCAGCCTTCAATCATTTCCTTACGACACAGATTCACAAAACGCGGTAAACTAAAAAAAGTATCTCGTATCATTTTTCTTCTTTTTTAGAGTCAAACAATTCAGCTATTCTATCAGGCATACTCAATGTCGCCCCAAATAGAAGTTCCAGATTAATTTCCGATTCTTCATGTTTCTCATTTGAAAGAACAAGAAAATTACCTTGAATAGAAGGAATGGAATAGAGTGCGGCCGCAGCCAATTCCCTATCATCACTTTCCATAAACAGCAGTTTATCACTAATGTCTGCCGTACTCTCATCAAGCAGAACATGACTCTCATCCATGATCAGCACATGATCCAATACTTTATCTATATCCCGCACCTGATGCGTCGAAATCAAGATCGTCTTATCCTCTGTCATCCCCGAAGCGATAAACTTCCGGAACTGACTTTTACCGGGAATATCCAAGCCATTCGTCGGCTCATCCATCACCAAAAGCGAGGTATTTGTAGCCAAGGCGAAACTCATAAACACTTTTTTCTTTTGTCCCATTGACAAAGCACCTAGGTTAACATTCATATCCATTTCAAAGAAATGCAAATATCGAACCATATCCTCTTTACTGAAATGAGGATAAAACGGACTGTTCAGCTCCACATAGTTAACTAAAGAGACAGGAGGCAATTCAAATTCTTCAGGCACTAAGAAAATCTCCCGAAGCGTTGCAGGCAAACGACGGCGCACATCCAGATCCTGATACGAAACAGAACCTTTTTTAGGGGTCAACAAACCGGTCATCAAATAAAGTAAGGTCGACTTTCCAGCCCCATTCTTGCCCAAAAGACCATAGACTCTCCCTTGCTCCAGCGTAAGAGAAAAATCCCGAAGTACCGCTTTCTTAGATTTGCGATAGCTAAATGAAAGGTTTTCTACACGAATCATACAAGTTATATTATTAAAGATTAAGCATACTAGTATATTAGTACACTGCAAATGTATGCATTCTTTTTAATCTACCAAACAATTGCATGAAAAATTGTAAAAAAAACAATCTGAAGACTTACGGAACGGGCAAAAAAAAAGCGATTACCACCGGTAATCGCTTTTTTTGCTTTGTACACCCTCAGGGATTCGAACCCTGGACCCACTGATTAAGAGTCAGTTGCTCTACCAACTGAGCTAAGAGTGCATTTGCGCATATCTTTGTAGTGGATACGAGAATCGAACTCGTATTACATGCGTGAGAGGCATGCGTCCTAACCATTAGACGAATCCACCGGAAAAGAATAATCTTCGTTCTCGGAATGAATCTTAAACGATTCATTAATATTCCTCAAACTACTAATTATCAGATAGATAAGCCACTAGTTGCGGAAGCGGGGGGATTCGAACCCCCGGTACGGTAACCCGTACGTCAGTTTAGCAAACTGGTGGTTTCAGCCACTCACCCACACTTCCCTGAGCCCTCATTCTTTTCAAATGCGGTGCAAATGTAGAGCAAACTTTTGGACTTTGCAAATCTTTCCATTATATTTTTTTGAAGCATTTGCTTACAGCTACACTTAAATCACTATGACTCAAAACCTAATATCCTAAAAAAATATAGATTTTATTTTGACCTGTATCAAACTCCGCTTTCCGCCGTTTCGTTATCTTTGCACAATTTTTCAAAGGAAAGGGAAACAACTTCAAATGTCACAACATATCCGTCAGCAAAGTCTGAAAAAGCAACTCGCCGGACTGGCTGCTCCTATCTTTATAGAAACCTTGCTCATTATGATGCTTGGTGCGGTGGATACAGTCATGCTGAGTCGTCACTCGGACAATAGTGTCGCCGCGGTAGGCGTGGTCAATCAAATTGTCATGCTGACCTTCCTCGTGTTCGAGGTCATCAATCTAGGCACTTCCGTGCTTTGCTCACAATACCTTGGCGCCAAACTGCAACAGAAAGTGGTGCAGGTGGTAGGTGTCTCGCTCATGGTGAATGCCGTCATCGGCTTTAGCATCAGTGCGGCACTCTTTTTCTTCGCTGCTCCCATTCTCAAACTAATGGGACTAACTTCCGAACTGATGCAGGATGGTATGTCCTACATGCGCATTGTCGGTGCCTTCGCCTTCTTCCAAGCCCTCTCCCTTACCCTTTCCGCCTCATTACGTAGCGCCAATAAAGCCATTTACCCCATGATGGTTACCGTAGTGGTTAACATTCTGAACATCATTGGCAATTACTCTCTCATCTTTGGGCGCTTCGGCTTCCCAGAACTCGGCGTGGAAGGTGCAGCCATCTCTACTGCTTTCAGCCGTGGTGTCTCCATGCTAATCCTCTTCATCATCCTCTTCCGTAAACATATCCATCGCTTCCCTATCGCTTACTTCCGCCCGTTCCCCTGGATCGAACTGAAGAACCTGATGAGAGTGGGGCTTCCCTCTGCTGGCGAACAATTTTCCTATAGCTCTTCACAGGTGGTTATCACCTATTTTATTAATATGCTCGGCGTTGAAGCCCTCGCTACCCGCACCTATTGTGTCAACATTATTATGTTTGCTTATCTTTTTAGTATATCCATGGCACAGGGAGGTGCGATATGCATCGGACACCTCATCGGTGAAAATAAACCCCATGCAGCCTTTCTCATGGGTAAATACGTTATGAAAAAATCCGTCATGATCACGCTCATTCTTTCCAGTATACTGGCTATTCTCGGGCATACCATTTTCAGCTGGCTCACCACCAATTCCGAAATCATCCGCTTGGGAACCACCATCCTCATCATCGACGTTGTGCTCGAAATAGGCCGTCCTATTAACATTTTCGCAACCAATGCTCTCCGCGCCACCGGAGACGTCAACTACCCCTTCTATGTGGGATTAGTTGTCATGTGGAGCATAGCCGTAGGACTAGGTTATACATTCGGCATTCCACTTGGATGGGGAATCTTTGGCATGTGGATTGCTTTTCTGCTCGATGAAAACATCCGAGGTGCTATATTCATCCATCGCTGGTACAGCATGAAATGGAACCACAGAAGTTTCATTCATCACTAGTTTTTATTTTTTTTGATATATATCAATATTTCCCTATCTTTGCGACAGAACAATTGCAGATTGGAGATAAGAGACACATATGGACACCTTACTTAAAGAAACGGTTAATGCCGTTGTGAATTCCCGATATCCGGGAATGGCCCTTGAAGGAAGAAGACTAATCGAAGAAATTCTCATTCGAAAAGAATTGAAACGAGATGAGGTTTTATTCAAAGAAGGTCAGATTTGTCATCACATCGCATTTGTAGGGCAAGGCATGATGCGCCAATTCTACTACAAAAACGGAAAAGATGTTACCGAGCATTTTTCCTATGAAGGCTGCATCCTTATCTGCCTTGAAAGCACCTTAAAACAGGAGCCTACACGGCTCATGGCCGAAGCTCTTGAGCCCAGCATTGTCTACCTGTTGCCGTATGAAAGGTTCCTTCAGTTAACCGAAATCTCCTGGGAAATTAATATGTTCTATCGAAAGCTTCTCGAATACTCCCTTATTGTTTCGCAGATAAAGGCTGATTCTTGGCGCTTTGAAACTGCCCGCGAACGCTACAGTATGCTAATGAGGACTCATCCAGAAGTGATCAAACGCGCGCCATTATCGCACATTGCATCTTATCTCCTGATGACCCCGGAAACACTCAGTCGCGTACGTTCGGGCATCCTATAAACCTTGGTTGCCCGAATATTTAATATATAAAATCACAAACAAGCAAGCATTCTTTCTGAAAAAAGATTCATCAATAATAATCTTTTTTCAGATATTCATTATAATCGTTCTTTATATCATAATATTTAGTTAACATGACAACGATACGTATATATTGTACATCACTGATACAGCAAGCCAAAATGGCTGGGCGCTATAGTACAGCGGACATTTACGCCAACACCCTCAACAGTTTTCTTCTCTTTACAGAAAATTCGAATTTCAAGTTTTCGGAAATTAGCCCTTGTTTGATTAAGCAATATGAAGAATATCTATTAAATAACGGACTCCGGCATAACACACTATCCACCTATATGCGCACACTCCGTTCCATCTTTAATCAAGCTAAAAAGGATAATATTTATATACCAATTGATACAAACGAATTGTTCCGCTATGTATTTACAGGATATGAGTCTACCACCAAACGTGCCATAGCTCCCACGCTTATCAGGCAGTTATCGCTCCTAGATCTAAGTAAAACCCCAAACCTCAGTTTCAGCCGAGACCTATTTTTACTAAGTTTTTATCTGCGTGGAATGCCTTTTGTCGACTTAGCCTATTTACGCAAATCAGATATCAGAGAAAATACCATCTATTACTATCGGCACAAAACCCATCAGCAATTAGTTGTCTACATTGAGCCTTGTGCCACTAAGATCCTTACCAGATATAGTCGCAATAATTCAGAGTCACCATATCTTCTCCCCATATTGACAAAATCAGGAGAAAACGGTTTCAAACAATATAAAAGCGCATTACGGCTCTACAACCTACATTTACACCGCCTTTCAAAAATACTTCATCTATCCATTCCGCTAACCTCCTACGTTGCCCGCCATAGTTGGGCAACCGCCGCTAAAAATGAGGGCATAAACATTTCTGTTATCAGTGAAAGCTTGGGGCATGCATCCGAAAAAATAACATATACTTATCTCGCTTCATTTGACAACAATACTATTTTTAAAGCAAACAGAAAAGTAATTGCAACAATTAGTGCGGAAGAGAGCAAAAAAAAACGTAAAAATAAATGTAACAACATTTCTTCATCTAAATAATCTTTTTTTTACCATTAATATATATTCTCTTACTTCCAAAGTAAGAGAACACCTATAACGACAACAAAAATATATAAAAAACACATATAAACAATCATTTTCACACTTATAGATTCCTCTAAAACGCGAGATAAGGTGTATTGCTATTCCATTTTATTTACAATACACGTTATCCGATTAACTATTCTTTCATTTCCATTAAGTTGAATTTACTATCTCATTTATATCCATAAAGCCTGTATAGATATTGCTTGATCCACAATTGATTAAGCAATATACATATTAATATATATTCTCTTACTTTGGAAGTAAGAGAATATATGCAATTATACAAAAACATATGCTTCAGCTCAACAAGCAATAAGTGATTATATTCAGAATATGAAACAAGTTCTTCAATTTAATAAAGTAGCTAGGGTTGCCATTACAATAGGAGACATGTGTCTTCTAAATTTTATATTTATTTCACTCTATTATATTTTCTCTAATCAGCTCTTAAACGAAAACAAGACTAATTCCTTACCGCAAATTTTAGTCTTAATCAACCTCGTATACCTCTTATGCAATTATAATTCCAGCATAATTTTGTACGAGCGCATTGTTCGCCCCGAACAGATTCTAACGCGAGCCATCCGCCATACCAGTTACCATGCCCTCATCTTCATCAGTTTAATTTATATCGTCAACTATTGCATACTCTCAATGCAATTTATCATTCTCTTTTATGGTATCTTTCTCATCAGCCTCATAACCTACCGTCTCGGTGTCCGTTACATCATTAAATGGTATAGGAAGCATGGAGGAAATTCAAGAAGCGTCATTTTTGTGGGAGACAATTCCAATATGCAAGAACTTTATAAAGAGATGATAAGCGCCCCCACCACGGGGTATCAAGTTCTGGGTTATTTTGCCGAAAAACCCTCCGAAAAGTTCCCTGAAAAGGATTTTTATCTGGGCGATCCGTCAGGAGTCATAGCCTTTCTGAAAAACAAGGGAGTGGAACATGTCTATTGTAGCCTGCCTTCAGCTTATAGCGAAGTCATTATCCCTATCATCAATTATTGCGAAAACCATATGATCCGCTTCTTTAGTGTGCCAAATGTTCGTAATTATCTAAAACGCCGGATGTTTTTTGAATTATTGGGTAATATACCCATTCTAAGCATTCGCGAAGAACCACTAGCACAGGCTGAAAACCGATTCATCAAGCGATTGTTCGACATTCTGTTTTCCTTATTATTTCTCTGTACTCTGTTCCCCTTTATCTACATTATTGTTGGAATAGCTATCAAAATCACTTCCCCCGGTCCCATTCTCTTTAAACAGAAAAGAAGTGGAGAAGATGGCAAGGAATTCTGGTGCTACAAGTTTCGCTCCATGCGGGTCAACAAAGACAGTGATAAATTGCAAGCCACTAAAGATGACCCGCGCAAAACCCGTTTAGGAAATTTCTTACGTAAAAGTAATCTCGACGAACTACCCCAATTCATCAATGTGCTACTGGGTAATATGTCCGTCGTAGGACCACGTCCTCACATGTTAAAGCATACTCAGGAGTATTCAAAATTAATCGATAAATATATGGTACGCCACCTCGTTAAACCGGGAGTTACGGGATGGGCTCAAATCAACGGATTCCGTGGGGAAACGAACGAACTCTGGCAAATGGAAGGCCGCGTGCAAAGGGATATTTGGTATCTGGAACATTGGACCTTCATGCTGGATATCTATATCGTTTTCCGTACCGTCAAAAACGGGATCAAAGGAGAAGAGAAAGCATATTAAAATCGATAGAAAGAAAACCGAAATAAAAGAAAAAAGAAATATGAAGAAAATTAGTTTACTGACATTACTACTGACACTATTGTTATTCGGTAGTTGCCAATCCTATAAACAAGTACCCTATCTGCAAGGATCGGAAAACTTTAAAGAGACTAAAGCCGAACCGTTATATGATGCCCGCATCATGCCAAAAGATTTGCTCACCATCGTAGTCAGTTGCCCTGAAGAGCCGGAACTTGCAGAGCCATTCAACTTGACCGTAGCCTCCCCTCTTTTAACCAATAGCCGGAATCTCACCCAACAACCCACTTTACAACAATACCTTGTAGACAATGACGGTAATATCGATTTTCCGATACTCGGCACGATCCATTTGGGTGGGCTCACTAAAAGTGAAGCGGAACAGCTCATTAAAGACCAACTAAAACCCCAGTTCAAGCAAATGCCCATTGTCACCGTACGCATGGTCAACTATAAAATATCCGTCATCGGCGAAGTTTCCCATCCGGGCACCTTCACCATCTCCAACGAAAAAGTGAACCTCTTCGAAGCCCTCGCTATGGCAGGCGACCTCACCATCTACGGTATGCGCGATAACGTCAAACTCATTCGCGAAAACCGCGTAGGAGAACGACAGATCATTACTCTCAATCTCAATAATCCGGACATTTTACAATCTCCCTATTATTACCTGCAACAAAATGATATTGTCTACATTACCCCCAATAAAACAAAAGCAAAAACAGCCGACATTAGTACCAGCACCACCATTTGGTTTACGCTGATAGGCTCATTATTGTCTATAGCTAATCTTATCGTAACATTGACCAGATAAAGAAAAGATATGAAAGAAGATTTATACAACGACCTCCTCGACGAAAAAGAAGAAAAAACCGACTATCGTGAATTATTCTTCAAATTTTATATTCATTGGAAATGGTTTACCCTTTCATTCATTGTTTGCATAGCCCTGGCCTGGCTTTACCTGCGCTATGCCACCCCGGTATACAATATTTCAGCTTCCATCATTATCCGAGATGATAAAAAAGGAGGTGACCCCACCGGAAGCATGTCTATGTTCGAGGACCTAGGACTAATATCCTCCTCACAGAACATCGACAATGAAATAGAAATCATGAAAAGCAAGTCACTTATCAAAAATGTAGTGACTGAACTTCACTTGTATACACGCTACTATTCGGATGAAACATTTAAGAAA
The DNA here is from genome assembly GCA_965140335.1 of uncultured Bacteroides sp. Classification (GTDB taxonomy): domain Bacteria; phylum Bacteroidota; class Bacteroidia; order Bacteroidales; family Bacteroidaceae; genus Bacteroides. The sequence goes on along the minus strand of OZ223190.1, from coordinate 119,523 downwards.
CAAGAGCTGTACAAAACTTCACCCATACGTGTCTACCTTTCCCCTCAGGATGCTGACCGACTACAGCAAAGCGTGGAACTTCAACTCAGCCTTCATGAAGGTGGAAAGCTTGAAGTAAACACGACTATCAACGACAAGGAGATCAAACATATATTCGATAAATTACCAGGCGTGCTCCCTACGGAAGCCGGTACCTTCGAATTCATGCCGGACAGCGTACCGGTTGATCCCGAGAATCCTATTAACCAGTTAAAAGTAATTATCAGTAGCCCACTAAACACAGCCAAAGGTTATGCCGGCGCAGTCACCATTGAGCCAACCTCCAAAACCACCTCAGTAGCGGTTATTTCCCTTAATAGCAGTAACCAAGAAAGAGGCAAGGACTTTATTAATAAGCTGGTGGAGATGTATAACCGCAGCACCAACGACGATAAAAATGAAGTAGCGGAGAAAACCGAACAATTTATAAAAGAACGTATTGCCATCATTAACAAAGAATTAGGTAGCACGGAAGAGGAATTAGAAGTCTTCAAGCGAGACGCTGGTGTAACAGACCTTACAACAGACGCCCAGATGGCCATGACAGAAAAGTCACAATATGAAAAACTCCGGGTGGATAATGGCACTCAATTAAATCTAGTGCAATACCTCGAGAAATATCTGACTGACCATTCACATACCAATGATGTACTACCAACTAATGTAGGACTTGATGACAATTCTCTCACCGATCTCATCAATCAGTACAATGCCATGGTACTTGAACGCAATCGGATGTTGCGTTCTTCTTCCGAAACCAATCCCGTAGTCACCCGGCTCAACAGCAGTATCCGTGATATGCGTGGCAACCTAACCACCACCATCAATAGTGTAAAGAAAGGGTTACTGATAACAAAAACCAACCTCGATAATCAAGAGAATAAATATGCCGGACGCATTAGTGATGCACCGGGGCAAGAACGTAAATTGGTCAGCATCCAACGTCAGCAGGAAATCAAAGCCAACCTCTATCTCATGCTCCTACAGAAGCGAGAAGAAAATGCCATGGCCTTGGCTGCCACCACCAACAATGCCCGTATCATTGATAACGCCATCGCCGACGATGCTCCCGTTTCACCAAAAAGCAAACTGATCTACCTCATCGCACTCGTCTTTGGGATTGGCATCCCGATAGGAATCATCTATTTGCTCGATTTACTACAATTCCGCATTGAAGGACGGGCAGATGTGGAAAAACTAACTAGAGTACCTATTATTGGTGACGTAGCTTTACATCTGTCAACAGACGGTACCTCTTCAGGTGGCATTGTGGTGCATGAAAACGATAACGACATGATGGCAGAGACTTTCAGAAGCCTCCGTACCAACCTACTGTTTATGTTAGGAGAAACCGAACGGAAAGTTATTCTGGTCACCTCTACCACCAAAGGAGAAGGAAAATCATTTATCTCAGCCAATCTGGCTGTCAGCCTTTCTCTACTGGGAAAACGGGTAATCATTGTCGGATTGGATATCCGTAGACCCGGTCTCAATAAAGTATTCCAACTCTCACATAAAGAAAAAGGTATCACCCAATATTTAGCCGCACCTCATAGCAATGACCTGCTTTCACTGATACAACCATCCAACGTCGCACCCAATCTTTATCTGTTACCCGGAGGAGTAGTTCCACCCAATCCCACAGAATTACTTGCAGAACGTGCACTGGAAGATGCCATCAATATATTGCGTAAAGAATTCGACTATGTGATATTAGACACAGCCCCTATTGGTGTAGTGACCGACACACAGATCATTGCCCGAGTAGCGGATATAAGTGTTTATGTCTGCCGGGCGGATTATACCAGCAAAATAGATTTTCTGCTCATTAATGAATTATACGAAAAGAAGCGTCTACCATCACTTTGCACGGTTGTAAACGGAATAGATATAACTCAAAAAAAATACGGCTATTATTATGGATACGGTAAATATGGCAAGTATTACGGTTATGGCAAAAAATATGGTTATGGTAGAAAATACAATTATAAATATGAAAATGAACATCACAAAGAAGAAGAAAATGAAGATACAAAATAGGTAAATATTTACAAATTCTTTTTATATTACACAAAAGAAGATAATCTCCAACCGGCCGGAAAGTACCTTAACAAGCATTACTTCCGACTGGAAAGAGATTATTCAAACAAAAAAGTAATTATTTTTCTTAATATATTTAAACAAAGTACACCATTTCGCCGAGATATTAATATCATTAATATTCAAGGAGAAAAAGAAAATCACGTTACCAGAATAAACACTTTACAAACAAAAAAAATGACTATTTTCACTATCTTTTCATTCATCTCAGAGGGGTTTATTCAAAAACCTTTTTTTTGAATAAACCCCATTTTAGAAGAATAAAAGAAGCTATTTCGATAACAATATCCCCAGTTTCACTCACAAGCGCCTTCGCTTTTATTAAACGAATTAAAATAGCAAACCGAAACAAATTAAGAGACTAACACCTATATTAACGAGGTAATTACAGATGAAAAAACATAAATCAAGAGCTATATTATTTGTAACGATTTAGATATATAATAATTAATCATATTCAAAAATTACATTTTCATTGCATTATCATCGCAATTCAACAAATTCAGTATATATTTTAAATAAAAGATATTATTTTCATTACATTTATTTGTTATTAGTAAATAAATGACTATTTTTGCAGCAGCGTATTAATAAAAAGTACGGCCTTTTACATTCCTCTTTCATAAAGTAAAGCCCACAGGATGTGACAGGCAATCGCGTAGCGCGTTTGAAAGGCATCTATCTATAGAGAAAGCTGCTGATTTTCGATGAAAAGGAAAAAGAATAATATAACACCCTGCACTCATTACGAAAGGGTATAAGGCATAAGCTTACGAGGGAAGACCTGGTATAGTAGTAAACATCTCTTTCTTCAAGCTTATATTTGTTTGTTTGTTTGTGTCCCGCCGTTTACAGAGCGCTGTATTACCGGCGGGATCTTTTAACCATTTAAATCAAAAGACTTGCTGTTATGATTGAAATAAACCATAATAAATATAATTCAAAAATTACATTCCCTGTTGCCCACCTAAAGCCGAAAGAGCGGCAGTGGTTAGCCATTTATGTCAAGTCGTGCATGGAGAAGAAGACCGCCGAGCGACTTACCTCCATGGGAATTGAATGTTATTTACCCGTGCAGGAAGAGCTTCGTCAATGGAGTGACCGTAAAAAGAAAGTGGAACGTCTGGTTATTCCAATGATGCTTTTCGTACGCGTCTCAACCAAAGAACGTTCTTTGCCTCTCACGCTGCAATCCGTCAGTCGCTATATGGTGATGCGTGGAGAACACACTCCCGCCATCATCCCCGATGATCAGATGGAGCGTTTCCGCTTTATGCTCGACTATTCGCCCGAGACGGTGGAAATCTGTCACGGCTCGTTTATCGTCGGTGATAAAGTCCGTGTCATCAAAGGTCCGCTTACCGGACTGGAAGGAGAACTGGTTACCGTTGAAGGAAAAAGTAAGATTGTGGTACGGATGGATATGCTGGGCTGCGTGCATGTGGATATGCCGGTGGGCTTTGTGGAAAAGAAATAGAAAGAAAGAAAAAACTATTCTTCTAACTTAAAAAGAATTTCTATGAAAGGTATTGTACTCGCGGGAGGATCAGGCACCCGCCTATATCCTATAACCAAAGGAATCAGCAAACAACTGCTCCCCATCTTTGACAAACCGATGATCTATTATCCCATCTCGGTATTAATGCTAGCAGGTATTCGTGAAATACTCATTATCTCCACTCCTTATGATCTACCAGGATTCAAACGTTTATTGGGCGACGGTAGCAACTATGGGGTACGGTTTGAATATGCCGAACAACCTTCACCCGATGGATTGGCACAAGCTTTTATCATCGGAGAACAATTTATTGGAAATGATTCCGTTTGTCTGGTGTTGGGTGACAACATCTTCTACGGACAAAGTTTCACCCGTATGCTGAAAGAAGCGGTACGAACAGCGGGGGAAGAACAAAAGGCTACCGTATTTGGCTATTGGGTGAGTGATCCCGAACGCTACGGAGTAGCAGAATTTGACGAAGACGGAAACGTACTTAGTCTAGAAGAAAAGCCCGCACACCCCAAATCCAATTATGCCGTTGTCGGGCTCTATTTTTATCCCAACAAAGTAGCGGATGTGGCTAAAGCTATCAAACCTTCCGCCCGTGGAGAACTGGAAATCACAACGGTCAACCAATGTTTCCTTGACGATAAAGAATTGAAAGTTCAATTGCTGGGCCGTGGCTTTGCCTGGTTGGACACCGGTACTCATGATTCCCTCTCGGAAGCGTCAACCTTTATCGAGGTCATTGAAAAACGGCAGGGGTTGAAAGTTGCCTGCCTGGAAGGCATTGCCTATCATCAGGAATGGATCACCACAACGCAATTGCGTGAACTGGCTCAGCCTATGCTGAAAAACCAATACGGGCAATATCTGCTCAAAATGGCTGAAGAGTTCAAAACAAAATAAGAATGGAAGTTATAGAAACAGCAATAAAGGGAGTGGTCATTATAGCCCCCCGCATCTTTAAAGATGAAAGGGGATACTTTTTTGAATCATTCTCTCAATGGGAATTTGAAGAAAAGGTGTGTAAAACGATCTTTGTACAAGACAATGAAAGTAAATCAAGCTACGGCGTATTGCGCGGACTTCATTTTCAAAAACCGCCTTATGCCCAAAGCAAACTGGTACGTGTCATCAAAGGATCAGTACTCGATGTAGCGGTGGACATCCGCAAGGGCTCCCCTACATTCGGACAGCATGTATCGGTGGAACTGACCGGGAACAATCACCGCCAATTCTTTATACCGAGAGGATTTGCCCATGGTTTTGTGGTATTGAGCGACGAAGTGCTTTTCCAATATAAATGCGATAACTTTTATGCTCCACAGAGCGAAGGTGCACTAGCTTGGGATGATCCGCAACTAAATATTGACTGGAAAGTTCCGACCGACCGGATTCTACTCTCTGAAAAAGACCGGCACCATGCCTGCCTGAAAGATGCAGACGGATTATTTGATTATCGTAAGGACTTATATATGCTCAAGCCCTAAACATTCGCAGGAAAATGAAGATATTAATTACAGGAGCAAATGGTCAGTTGGGCAACGAAATGCAACGTCACATTGCTGCAAACACCACCAATCAGTATTTATTTACCGATGTGGCGGAACTAGACATAACCGATTTGGCAGCAATCCGCGAGTTGGTGAAGAGTGAGCAAGTTGATGTCATCGTGAACTGTGCCGCTTATACCAATGTGGATAAAGCGGAAGATGATTATGAGACAGCCAATTTATTGAACAATAAAGCTGTGGCAAATTTGGCAACAGCAGCTAAAGAAGCGGACGCCACGTTGATACATATCTCTACCGATTATGTATTTCAGGGCGACCGGAACATACCATGTAAAGAAGAGTGGGAAACCAATCCGCTTGGCGTGTACGGAAAGACCAAGCTAGCAGGGGAACAAGCTGTTCTTGACAGTGGCTGCAACTATATCATTATCCGCACAGCATGGCTTTACTCCGAGTTCGGAAACAATTTCGTAAAAACCATGCGTCGCCTTACCGGCGAACGGGACAATCTCAAAGTGGTATTCGATCAAGTCGGCACTCCCACTTATGCCGGTGATTTGGCGGAACTCATCCATCACATCATCAACACCGGACAGTTGAATAAGCAGGGCATTTATCATTATAGCAACGAAGGCGTTTGCTCATGGTACGATTTCACCAAAGCAATTGCTGCGCTTAGCGAACATAGCGCCTGCAACATACAACCTTGCCACAGCGACGAATTTCCAAGCAAGGTAAAACGTCCCAGCTTTTCGGTATTAGACAAAACAAAAGTGAAAAAGACTTTTGGGATAGAAATACCCCATTGGCAAGCGTCTCTAATAAATTGTATTAACGAACTGGAATCTATTTAATAAGCATGGAATATAAAAGAAACCTACTCATAACAGGTGGTGCCGGGTTTATTGGTAGCCATGTGGTGCGGTTGTTTGTCAACAAGTACCTCGATTACCATATCATCAATCTAGATAAACTGACTTATGCCGGTAATCTTGCCAATCTCAAGGATATTGAGAATGCGCCCAATTATACTTTCGTCAAAGCTGATATTTGTGATTTCGACAAGATGATGCAATTATTTAAATTCTATCATATTGATGGAGTTATTCATCTAGCTGCCGAAAGCCATGTAGACCGTAGCATCAAAGACCCGTTTACTTTTGCACAGACTAATGTAATGGGTACACTTTCTTTGTTGCAAGCAGCCAAACTTACTTGGGAAGCAAGTCCTGAGGGTTACGAAGGCAAACGCTTTTATCACATCTCCACAGACGAAGTATACGGTGCTCTGGAATTTGATGGGACTTTCTTCACCGAAGAAACCAAATACCAACCCCATAGTCCCTACTCCGCCAGTAAGGCAAGTAGTGATCACTTCGTTCGTACTTTCCACGATACTTACGGCATGCCAACTATTGTGACCAACTGTTCCAACAACTACGGACCTTATCAGTTCCCGGAGAAGTTGATACCGTTGTTCATTAATAACATCCGTCACGGCAAGCCCCTACCCGTCTATGGCAAAGGGGAAAATGTACGTGACTGGCTTTACGTACTCGATCACGCACGGGCTATTGACGTTATTTTCCATCAAGGTAAAACAGCTGATACCTATAATATTGGCGGCTTCAATGAATGGAAGAACATTGATTTGATTAAAGTCATCATCAAAACAGTAGACCGATTGCTTGGTAATCCCGAAGGCACTTCCGATAAATTGATTACTTATGTCACGGATCGCAAAGGTCATGATCTCCGTTATGCCATTGACTCTAATAAGTTGACCAACGAATTAGGCTGGAAGCCTAGTTTACAGTTTGAGGAAGGTATTGAGAGGACTGTGGAATGGTATCTGGAAAATCAAAGTTGGATGGATAATGTGACTTCGGGAGATTATCAGAAGTATTATGATGGGATGTATAAAACGGATACTAACAAAAACTCTAAATTATAAATTCTATGGGTGCGAAGAATTATATAAAGCGAGCTCTTAAATACATAATAAAAGGCATACCCATTAAAAATGTTTGGGTAAATATAGTAACACTACATCCTAATGAATTATTGAAAGGGCGCGTAGCCTTAATCACAGGGGGAACAGATGGAATAGGATTTGCCATTGCCAAAGCATTTTTAAATAGTGGAGCAACTGTTATTATTACAGGACGTAAAAAAGAGCGACTAAAGAATGCATTCAACAAATTACAGAATGATTTACAGGATTCTAAACGCATCCACTATATAGTTTTAGACAATACAAATGTATCTTCATTTGAAGAACGATTCTTATATGCACAACATTTAGTGGAAGGACACTACATAGATATTCTGGTAAATAATGCAGGCGTTCTTGGCGGTGACATAAAAAACACAACAGAAGAAGAATATGATTTAGTCTTAAATACTAATCTAAAGGGAACATTTTTTCTTTCACAAATGATAGGAAAATATATGAAAGAAAATAAAATAGAAGGTAATATATTAAATATAGCATCTTCTTCCAGCCTGCGTCCAGCATCTTCTGCTTACACCTTAACAAAGTGGGGAGTTCGAGGATTGACACTTGGATTAGCTAAATCATTTATTCCTTATGGAATAGTTGTTAATGGGGTAGCTCCAGGTCCCACTGCAACATCCATGATTATGAAAGATAAAAGTAAAGGAATTGGAAACGATAGAGTTCCTATGGGACGACTGACTACCGCAGAAGAGATTGCAAATATGACAGTCTTTTTAACATCAGGTATGGGGAGATCTGTAGTGGGAGATATTGTATACATGACAGGAGGAGCTGGCACAATAACTTTAGATGACATTAATTACTCTTTTTGATTATTATTAAGTAAAATTACAAATGCTCGATAATAGAACAAATAGTAAACGCATAGCAAAAAATACGTTATTATTATATGTAAGAATGTTACTTACAATGTTTGTGGGCCTTTTCACCAGCCGAATAGTGCTTGATACATTGGGAGTGAAAGATTATGGCATTTATAATGTTGTAGGAGGAGTCGTAGCTATGTTCTCTTTTTTCACATCATCACTATCCTCAGCCATTAGTAGATTCTTAACTTATGAATTAGGGCGAAATAATATATCACGATTAAAAATAGTATTTTCAACCAGTCTTAATGTTTTATTTATTTTAGCATTATTGATAATTATTTTAGCAGAGGTATTAGGAGTCTGGTTTTTGAATGAGAAACTAAATATACCTATTGATAGGATGAATGCTGCTAATTGGGTATTACAATGTTCAATTGGAGTGTTTATGTTAGGACTTATTAGTGTGCCTTACAATGCAGCAATTATAGCACATGAACGTATGAGTGCATTCGCATATATCAGTATACTCGAAGTCACGTTAAAACTTACTGTGGCCTATTTACTTTATATATCTCCGGTAGATAAATTGAAGACTTACGCTGTTTTATTACTAATAGTTGCATTTATCATTCGCATAGTTTATGGACTTTATTGTACTCGGCATTTTTCAGAATGTAAATATCAATTAATTTATGACAAAGGATTACTAAAAGAAATGACCGGATTTGCTGGTTGGAATCTGATGGGAAGCGGAGCATATTTACTTAACACTCAAGGAGTTAATATCATAACAAACCTCTTCTTCGGAGTTACAGTAAATGCAGCACGTGGCATAGCGACACAAGTAGATGCAGTTATCAAACAATTTGTTACAAATTTCACAACAGCAATCAATCCCCAAATAACAAAGTCATATGCGCAAGGAGACAAAGATTACATGTTCACACTCGTGTGTAGAGGAGCAAAATATTCTTATTTTTTAATGTTATTCTTTGCTATTCCTTTTATTTATGAGACTGATAAGATATTACAGATATGGTTAAAAGAAGTTCCTGGTTTCGCAGCGATTTTTTTACGTTTGACAATGCTAGGCTCTATGTTTGATATTTTAGGAAATTCTACAGCTAATGCAACATGGGCTACAGGCAATGTAAAACGTTATTATATTATTGTGGGAAGTGTTGGCTGCTTAGTTTTTCCAATATCCTATATTTTGTTTAAATTAGGAATGCCTGCATATACTTCCTACATAGCGTTTATTGTTATATATTTAATTGTAATTTTTCTGAAATTATATATTATTAAAGGATTATTGGACTTTCCAATAAAAAAATATAATAAGGAAGTATTCTTCCGCATTATTCCAGTATCTATATTAGCCTTTATTATTCCGGGAATCTACTATCTATTAACGCCTTCGTCATTTTCTCGAATGATTGTTATTTTCTTACTTTCATCTTTATCTATGTTTTTTACAGTATATCTAATCGGACTGGAAAAGTCGGAAAAAGAACTTGTAAAAAACAGAATTAGAATCTTTATAAACAAGAAATTCAAAAAGTAAAATGGAACAATTTTATACCAATGAACGAAATGTTCAAATACTAATAGCTTTATTAAAAGCTTATGGAATAAAAAAAATTGTAGCTTCTCCGGGAAGTACAAATGTTACTTTTGTTGGAAGTCTACAACAAGATCCTTTTTTCGAAATGTATTCGTCTGTAGATGAAAGATCTGCTGCATATATAGCATGTGGCTTAGCAGCAGAAAGTGGGGAACCCGTAGTATTAAGTTGCACAGGAGCGACTGCATCACGAAATTATTTTCCAGGATTGACAGAAGCATACTATCGAAAATTACCCGTATTAGCTGTGACATCTACACAAGATGAAGCCAAAATAGGGCATCTTATAACTCAAGTCATAGATCGTTCATCCCAGCCAAAAGACACTGTTAAATACAGTACTCATTTACAAACAGTGAAAGATGCAGATGATGAATGGAATTGCACAATAGAAGCAAATAAAGCATTGTTAGAGCTAAGCCATCATGGTACAGGTCCTGTACATATCAATCTAACAACAACATATAGTCATGATTTCACAATTAAAATTCTTCCGCCTGCCCATACTATTCATCGGATAGCTACAATAGATATATTTCCAGATATTCCACAAGGTAAAATTGCTATCTTTGTTGGCACACATATTCGCTGGAGTCAACAGCAAGTAGATGTGATAGATGCTTTCTGTTCAGCGTACAACGCAGTAGTATTTACAGACGCATCTTCTAACTATAATGGCCAATACAAGATTCCTTATGCATTGGCAGCTTTACAAAAAATAGAAGACCATAACAAGAACCCCGATTTATTGATACATATAGGCGAGATGTCCGATTACCCAAGCATAATTGGAACCCCCAAAAACGTATGGAGAATAGCAGAAGACGGAGAAATAAAAGACCGTTACCGTAAATTATCTTATGTATTTGAAATGTCAGAAGAATATTTCTTTGGATACTATTCAAAAAAAGCAAACGATACAGGTGATAATTCTTATTTTAACTCTTGTATGAATACGTGTGAGCGTTTGTGGAATAAGTTACCGGATCTCCCATTCTCCCATCTTTGGGTAGCTTCCCAATTGCACGACAAATTACCTGAACACTCTATACTTCACTTAGGTATCCTTACTCCATTACGTTCATGGAGTTTTTTTCGCATTTCTTCTACGATTGAAGTTTATTCAAACCAAGGAGGCTTTGGTATTGATGGCAATCTGTCTACGCTATTAGGAGCATCTCTAGTGCATCCAGATAAATTATACTATGGTATAGTTGGAGATTTATCATTCTTTTATGATCTAAATGTCCTAGGTAATAGACATATAGGAAATAATATTAGAATTTTATTAGTGAATAATGCACTAGGAGCAGAGTTTCATTTGTTCAAACAGTTAAACAGCACTTATGTCAATGAAATTGATAAATACTTATCAGCGGGCGGTCACTTCGGGAAAAAATCCCCTGTCTTAGTGAAGCATTATGCCGAAGACCTTGGATATGAATATCTTTCCGCATCTAACAAGGAAGAGTTTGAGAACGTTTATAGGAGATTTGTCACACCTCAAAGAACTGATAAACCTATGATTTTTGAGGTTTTTACCAATGTAGATGATGAAAACGAAGCCCTTTATAGAATGTATAATATCGAAACCTCATCAAAAGCCAAATTAAAAGAAGGAGTAAAAAGCATACTGGGTGACAATGTTATTAAAATAGCAAAGAAAGTAATGAAATAGTATGATTAAGTGAAACCATAATCAAAATAATAGAGGAGACGAACCCACTTCCTTAAAAAAGCAAAGACATAATAAGTTTTTATAATTAAAAACTCTCATAATCAATTAAGATACTACTACATGACAAATAAAAAGGAAAAAATAGTCATCATAAATCAACCATTAAGCAATAGAGGAGACGAAGCTGCACATAGAAGCCTAATGAGAGCCTTGGATAAACAGTTTCCTAGTGCATCTTTTACAGTACTTTTCATTAACCAAAATAAAAATGACATTAACGAATTTGTCGTCAATTCATCACATATCACCTATATTAATATTAATATAAAAGGATCTAAAAAGGTGGTTAACTTATTACAGAGATGGAGTTTGCGATTAAATTCCATATATTTATCATTTTCACACCCTACTATTAGAAAATATGCCAATATTATAAAGCAGGCAGACATTGTAATTTGCGCAATGGGAGGCATTAACATGGGAGGATTTCAAGACTGGGGACATATTTTCAATCTAGCACTAGCTAAATATTTCAAAAAAGAACTAATTTATTATTCTCGCTCATTTGGACCTTTTCCTACTAAAACGCAATGGAATAGAGTGTTCAAAAGAGTTAGTTACAAATTGCTAAAATCTTTTGATTTTCTATCAATTAGAGATTATAAGACAGCTGAATTAGCTAATAAATTAGAACTAACATATATACAATCTATTGATACAGCTTTTTTAGACACCCCAGAAACCGAAATCCCTATTGAAATCAAAAAAATCATAAACGATGAAAATTTTATAATTCTCGTTCCCAATTCATTAACATGGCATACTGCATATAAAAATAGAAAACAAGAATCTATTGATTCCTTTTTCGTAGAAATCTTAGAACTTCTTTTATCTAAAAATAACAAAATAATAATGTTGCCTCAACTAAACAAATATGTAACCTATTCAGAGCCTGATTACGCCTATTTTTGTAAGTTGAAAGATAAAGTAGAAAATGACAACGTAGTTGTACTATCTGATACATACAGTTCTGACATTCAACAAAAGATCATCGAACGAGCGAATTGCGTAATCGGAGCACGTTATCATTCCATTGTATTTGCCATAAACAATTGTACCCCCTTTATATCCTTATCTTATGAACATAAAATGACAGGATTATTGCAACTTCTAAAGCTGCAAGACTTCGAAATAAACATATCAAATATTGGAGAAAGGAGTTTTAATAAAAACGCGTCTTTATATAGAATAGAAAGACTCTTAGACTGTAAACACATAACAACCAAAGAAGCAAAAGAGGAAGCTTTAAATATAGCAACTAATACATTCGAAAAGTTAACAAATTTCATTAATTCCAACTAAAGACAGAGTCAGATATAAAAACTGAGGGAAACATGAATAGAGTAAAAATTATAGCATTTTATTTGCCACAATTCTATCCAATACCAGAAAATAATAAGTGGTGGGGAAAAGGATTCACTGAATGGACAAATGTAGGTAAGGCAAAACCTCTCTTTAGAGGCCATTATCAGCCAAGAGTTCCTGCTGATTTAGGTTATTATGATTTAAGAATAAAGGATGTTCGTGAACAACAAGCAGCATTGGCGAGACAGGCAGGAATTGAAGGATTTTGTTATTGGCATTATTGGTTTGAGACTAATAAGCAAATGATGTCAGCAGTTTTTAATGAAGTATTATCATCAGGGAGTCCTAAGTTTCCATTTTGTTTGGGTTGGGCTAATCATTCTTGGTTTGCTAAGACTTGGAATAAAGATATACCAGATAAACTTCTATGCGAGCAAAAATATCTTGGTGAAGATGATTATAATAAACACTTTTTTTCCGTACTAAAAGCTTTTAAAGACAAGAGATATTTAAAACAAGATGGTAATCCTATTTTTTATATTTATGATCCTAAAAAATTACCAGACGATTTTATTCCATATTGGAATTCATTAGCTCTTAAAAATGGATTTAATAAGATATGTTTTATAGGTAGATTAACAAAAAACATAGATGAAAATTATTTATTATCTAAAGGATTTGAATATCTTGCACCAGAACGTCTTAATGATCTTTACGGATTACTTCCACTTTGGCAAAAAATACTATATAGAGGAATAAAATTATTTTCCATCAAGCCCAAATATTGTTATAAATATAAAAAGGCATATCCAACTTTTATAGATAAAACATTCGACCGGAAAGAACATATTATTCCATTTATTATGCCCCAATGGGACCACTCTCCAAGAAGTGGTAAAGAAGGTACCATCCTGTATAATTCCACTCCTGAATTATTTAGGAATCACATAGATGATGCATTTGCAGTAATTAAAGATAAGAAAAACAAACTCATCTTTTTAAAGTCATGGAACGAATGGGGCGAAGGCAATTATATGGAGCCTGATTTAAAATATGGAATGGAATATATTAATGTACTTGGCGAAGAAACTACTCTTTTCAACAAACAATAAGAAGTAGTCTTATGTAAGCGTTAAAAAAATAACGTATTATGTTACAACCCTAATGGCTTTATCTTTGCTGCTACTACTAATATCATAACTTTTTGCATACCGTCATGACAGCAGATACACTATAGAAAACTCACTGACAAAACGCTGTATAAGTCCTCTGACTGTAAACGTAAAAACTCATTGTTCTTTAGCAGTCACAGAGGTGCGGAAACATCCACCATCTATCATACCTTTAGAAACTCTACAAGATAAATGGTATCTCTTCATAGGAATGCTTAAAAAAGTTATTCCATGAGATTTTAACAGGTCGTAACAATTATGCCAATCTTTTACCGGACACAATCGGAATCAAATAAAATAATTACAAAAATTCAGTCCTACTTGGGGGTAAATAAAAGCAAAAAGCTACTAAAGAGCAACTTGATGCACATATACGTCTTTTTGAGAGCTTACGCCTTGCCACAAAGGCTAGCTAAAACATTATAACTAACCAAATGAGTACTTATAAATTATAAATGGATAATTTAAATATTATAAAAAAATGGATATGGCGAATACTTTTATTCGCATCCATAATAGAAGGTATTATTTTTTATGATTATAAGAACATATTCGGATCTATAGTCTTAATATATGGTTGGTGGCTTATTTCAACATTAATATTAAAAAGACAATATATATATAATTATTTTATTCCATTCTGCTGCCTATTTGGATATGCCTTTATTCACTTTTTCCTTCCTATTATAGCAACCTTAATAGAAGGTAAGCCTTTAACATTTATGTTTCAAGTTCCTTACTTAACATTTACCAATCAGGCATTAAATATTACAACTATTGTACTAGCATTTAAATTATGTGTGTTTGCTTATAATAAAAAAAATATTCTTTCCCATATCTGGGAAAAAATCGGTCTTTTTAAGGCCCCGACAGATAAGCAATTATGGGTAATAGGCTTAATAGGCTTTATATCACTAATACTATCATTGCAACTTCAAGGTACTGAAGCTGCAAAAACAGGAAACATGACTGCGATCGAACAATCGATCTTCCAACTAAGGATTCTTTCAGTAGCGCCAGTATGTCTGTATTTTAGGAAAATGTACAATTCTAAATCATACAGTCAAAAACATTCCTTTTTAATTATATACATTATATTTTCTATATTAATAGGAATTGCAACAACCCGTCGAGCTATTGTTCTATCAACAATTGAAACCATATCACTAGCTTACTTAGTTACAATACTATTAAAAAAGAAGAAACTCTTTTCAGCCAAAACAAATATAATAATAATATCAGGAATATATCTATTAACAGGTCCTTTAGCAGATTTGTCCACCTCAATGATATTGAATAGACAATTAGTATATTCGAGTTCAGGAAAAGCTACGTTTTCGAAAGTTTTAGAATTATATAACGATAAAGAGAAGCTACATAACATGTATCAATTATGGTTATCAACAACAGATAATGGTGGAAAGAACGAGAATGGATGGAGTGAATATTACGTAGATAATATTTTTTTAGATCGATTATGCAACTTACGGGTAGTTGATGCAACGCTGTATTATGCTCAAAACTTAGGATTTAATAACCAAGTAATGCATAACTATTTAGGCCACTATCTATTATTTCAAATACCAGCCCCTATATTAAAGCTTTTTGGTTATAAAAATAACAAGTTTGAATACAACTATACTCCAGGAGATCTTATATCAACTAACAGCTTAAATTTAAAAGAGCAATATCGAGGTTTCCGAATCGCAGGTGATACAGGTATTGGATTGTATTTATGGGGATACTATTACTATTTAATAGCTTTTTTCATCCACTTTGTAACCTTCTATTTTTTATCATCTTTAACAAAATATAAAAAAAACAATCTAATCATACCAATACCTATTATTATTTCCCTTTTTTCATATTTTATGTACTTTAATAATGGAATTGGAATTTTTAAATCTATAAGCTTATTAATGAGAATAGGAATACAAAGCATTATTTTATATTGTTTTATATTTTATATCGCAAGATCTTTTATAAAAAAATAATAAATTATGAAGATAGCAATAATAAAGCCTACCGAAACAGTATCACCTACTGGTGGTGTTAAAATTCAAGCAGAGATGTGGAAAAGAGGATTAGAAGCACTAGGAAATGAAGTAACCCTTATCAATCTATGGACAGACAACTACTGGCAAAGTTATGACATCATTTTATTTATTCAATTTGGTGGAATTTTAAAAGGAATGGTTAAAGCATTATCCCAAATAAATACCAATCTTGTAATAGCTCCTATAATCGATACAAATTTTTCACTTTTAAAATTTAAGATTATATGCAAGTATTATGGTTCTGATAGATTAAAAATAAGCAACATATTTCATGATTTCTATCAAGTCAGAGATCTGTTTAAAATGTATTATGTTCGTTCTGAATATGAAAAACAATATGTCTTAAGAGGATTAAATATAAAAGAAGATAAGATTAAAATAATACCTCTATCATACCGCCTAACTCCCCCACATAATATTCCTCCTAAAGAAGACTTTTGTTTCCATGCAAGTCTTCTTGCCGACAAGCGTAAGAATGTAGAGAGATTAATAAGAGCAGCTCAGAAATATAAATTTACTTTAATTTTAGCTGGCAATATAAGAAATTCAACAGAAAAAAAGTGGCTTGACAATTTATTGTATGGTTATTCAAATATTTCATATCTTGGACGCATTAGCGACACCGAACTTTTCGACTGTTTTTCAAGAGCTAAAGTCTTTGCTCTTCCAAGTATTAATGAGGGAGTAGGTATGGTTGCACTAGAAGCGGCAACATATGGTTGCGAAATTGTATTAACAAAGTTAGGTGCCCCTAAAGAATACTATAATGGCATGGCTCACCTTATAGACCCATATAATATAGATTCTATTGGCAATACAATCATCAATGCAATGGAGCACAAATACTTCCAGCCTAAATTAAGAGAATATATAATACCTGAATACAATTTAATTAAATGTTGTAAATTATTAGATCACAATATGAGAAAAATAAGTCTTGAAAATATATGAAAAAAATATCTATAATAACACTTCATTCTGTACGGAATTATGGTTCAGTTCTTCAGGCATTTGCAACACAAAAAAAATTAGAAGAATATGGTTTAAAAGTTAGTTTTATAAATTTTCAAAGATCAGATACAAAAAACTCAATAAATAGATTAAAAACGTGGATAAGAAAAGATTCCTTAATAAGAAAAATAGCCAAAAGTATTTTACTCTTGCCTTCTTTTATATACCAAGACATGCTCTTTAATCATTTTATCAAAAGGAATCTTAATGTAGAGCAACACAGATATAGTAGTGAAAATGATTTTGAAAAGATTCCTATTGATGCAGACATGTACTGTACAGGAAGCGACCAAGTATGGAACAGTACTTGGAATTTAGGATTAATAAAACCTTTATTCTTAAGTTTTGTGCCAGATAATATTCCAAAGATAGCGTATTCAGCAAGTTTTGGAAAAATGTACTTAGACGAGTGGGAACAAGATGAAACAAGAGAATTATTAAAAAGATATAATCATATTTCAGTACGTGAGTCTTCAGCAGTGAATATAATTTCCCAATTAGGGATAAAAGGAACAGTACAAGTTTTAGACCCAACATTACAAATGCCCCGTTCTTTCTGGGAAAAATATGCTGGAAATTCAAAATTAAAAGAACCCTATATCTTAATTTATCAATTGAATTCAAATCCGAAGTTTGATAAATATGCTAAGGAATTTGCCAAACGAAAGCGACTTAAACTAATAAGATTTTGCTTACGTTTCGACCAGATGTTAAAAACTGGACATTCAGCTATAATTCCTAATATTTTTGATTTTGTATCCTATATTTATCACGCATCTTATGTCATAACTGACTCTTTTCATGCTGCTGCTTTCAGTATAAATGTAAATACAGATTTCATAAGTATTTACCCTGACAAATTTAGTAATAGGATAGATAGTATTCTAAAATCAACAAACTTAGAGAACAGGCATTTAACATCATATGACGATTTTTCATTTGTAGCTTGCCCTCCTATTAATTTTAGTCAAGCTAATGCCTATTTAGAAAAAGAACGAGAAAAGGGAGATATTTTTTTAACAGAAACCTTATCCTCAATATTAAAATGACAATAAACACTAAGTAATTATGTCAATAAGAGAATCTATAAAAAAAATAATGCCTATAACAATCTTTCTTTTACTTAGGCCTATATTCCAATGTTGGTATGTACTATACTCGTTTTTCTATGATTATATTCGATATTTAAGATATTCTTCTTCTCTTAACTATTCTACCCCCACAAAGCTAGAAGGCTCCATTATTATGAAATATCATGTTATAGAGAAAGGGCTGACAATGCCAAAAACACGCTTAGGCTTTGGAAAAGAAAGGATACCTGTATTATGTAATTTTTGTGATAAATACATTTCAAAATATAATCTATCAGAATCAAAACAAGTACAACATGCAATTGGAGTTCTAAAAGAATACATAAAGTTTCACGAAAAAAACAAATTCAATCTATCAGACAAGATTAAAAATAGAATCGATAAAACAATACAATTAGCAGATAAATATGAAAAAGTTGCAGAGACAAAACAATTTCTTGTTACTAAGGAAGAATACTTTAAACATATTAATGCGCCATTTACAACATTTTCTAATTCCAGAAGAAGTGTGAGAAATTATTCAGAACAAAATATACCAATTGAAGTTATAGAGAAAACAATAAATCTAGTTATTAACACTCCGTCCGCATGTAATAGGCAAACTTCCAGAGCATATGTATTTATTAATAAAGAAAAAATTAAAACAATAACAGATATACAAGGCGGAGCAGGTGGATTTGGATACTTAGCGAACAAATTAATCGTTATAACAGCTGAATTAGGAGTATTTGGCGGTGCCCACGAACGATATCAGGCATATATTGACGGAGGTATGTTTGCCATGAATATGCTATATGCTTTACATAGCAATTCTATAGTATGCTGTATTTTAAATTGTAGCAATAGCCCAGAAAAGGATAAAAAGCTACAGAAGTGTTGTAAAATAAAGAAAAATGAAGTTTTTATAGCAATGATTTCATGCGGATATGCTCCTGATAAATTTTCAGTTGCAACTTCTTATAGATATAAAGAAAAAGATATTTGTAAAATAATTCAAAATTAGTTTTAAGATGTATCCCCTAATATCTGTTATTGTGCCCATATACAAAGTTGAGAATTATCTACCTAAGTGTATAGATAGCATTCTCAACCAAGAATATAAAAATTTAGAAATTTTTCTAGTAGATGATGGCTCACCAGACCTATGCGGAAAGATATGCGATGAGTATGCATTAAAGGACTCACGCATTCAAGTCATACACAAGCCTAATGGAGGATTGTCTGATGCACGTAATGTAGCCCTTAATATTATGACAGGAGAATATGTCACTTTTATAGATAGTGATGATTATGTTTCCCCTCAATATATATCAATATTATGGAAATTATTGAATAAGTATAAGGCAGATATTGCGGTAAGTCAATACCAAGCTGTCAAAGGAGAAACGACAAAAATGCTTACTATCTCCCATGTACATGACCATATTCTAGAAAGAGACGAAGCAGTAAAAATGATGTTTTACCAAAAATTATTTGACAACAGTGCTTGGGGAAAATTATATAAAAACTATTTATTTAAAGAGATCCAATATCCTAAGGGAGTTATTTTTGAAGATTTAGGAACGACATATAAATTATTTTTACAATGCAATAACATCGCTTATACTTCTGCCATATCCTACTTTTATCTACAAAGGAAGGACAGTATCGAAGGAGAGCAATTTAATGATAAGAAGTTAGATGCCATACCCTTGGCTAATGAAATGATGAGCACAATAGCTAAAGAAAATCCACAGAACATAAAGGCTGCTAAGTGCCGATGTGTAAGTTTATATTGGCACATACTGTCATCAATGCCAAAACATCATCCACAAAGACAAGAATTAATAAGTTTTATCAAAAAGAATCGATATAATATATTAGTTGACTCAAATGCGAGAACTAAAGTCCGTATAGCATGTCTATTATCTTACCTAAATATCTTTTAAATAAATAAATTAGCTAATCAACTAAATTATCATACAAAATATACAATGCTATTATTCAAGATTTACTATCACATACAAGCTTATATTTATATATTAATATATAATATAATATATGCCAGAAGATTTCAAATAGGTAAATCAACTACATTCAGAAAAGAATTTACTCTAATAATTGGAGATAAAGGCAAAGTTCAAATTGGAAGCAATTGCTTTTTTAACAACTATTGTTCCATTACAGCAATAGATAGAATAGAGATTGGTAATGATTGTCTTTTTGGAGAAAACGTGAAAGTATACGACCATAATCATAGATACAGAGATATCCAAATGCCAATAAAAGAGCAGGGATATAGTGTTTCACCAATAATAATAGGCAATCACTGTTGGATTGGTTCAAATGTCACAATTTTAAAAGGAGTAATAATAGGAGATAATGCTGTTATAGGTGCTGGTTGTATTATTTATAAAGATGTACCTAGTAATACAATCGTTATGAATAATCAAGAATTGAAATATAAAGAATATTAATAATGAAAAAAATACTTCATATTGCAGAGCCATTTGCTACAGGAGTCTTAAGCTTCCTTATAGATATAACAAAATATCAAATAGAAAAATATGACGTATACATTGTATGGGGAATGCGTCCACTAACGCCCAAAAATGTAGAAACTTTATTTGATCCCAGAGTTCATTTAATTTTTTGTGAAGAATTTAAAGGAGCTATTGGAAGTGTAATTAATCCTAAAGCTTATCTAAAAATAAGAAAATTATATCATCAGATAAATCCCGATATTATTCATATGCACTCTTCTGCCTCAGGCTTCATAGGACGTTGGAGTCTACCATGTAAAAAAATAGATGCATTTTACACCCCACATGGATTCTCATTTTTAATAAAAAATGGAATCAACATTCAACAAAAAATATTCTGGACGATAGAAAAAGTAAGTACATGGAGAAAATGTCTAACAGTTGCTTGCAGTGAAGGAGAATATCAAGAAGCTAAAAAATTATCTAAATATTGTACCTTTATAAACAATGGGATCAACAAAATTGAAATAGATAAATATTATAACAAAACAAAAAAAATATCACCTACAGTCTGCACAAGTGGACGCATATTAAGCCAAAAGAATCCAATGCTATTCAATAAAATAGCCCAACTACTTCCTAACTTTAATTTTATATGGATTGGTGATGGAGAATTGAAAGCACTTCTCACAGCACCCAATATAAAAGTAACCGGATGGGTCAGTCGATCTGAGGCACTAAGAATAACATCTAAGTCTAGTTTTTTTTTATTACCTTCATTATGGGAAGGATTATCAATATCCCTGTTAGAAGCAATGTACTTAAAGTGCATATGCATTGTTAGCAATTGCGTGGGCAATAGAAATGTAATTCAGACAGACGTTAATGGCTTTAGATGTAATTCTGCTACAGAATATGCGACAGTCATAGCAGATTGTTTAAAACAAAAAATTAAATATCAGTCAATTATAGAAACAGCACATCAAGAGGTTGACAATATATATAATACAAAAAATATGTCTGAAAGTTATGAAAAACTATATGAACATTCTAATAAAAAAAATTAGACCATGAATTATCTTATTTTTGGAGGTTGTGGTTTTATAGGGACCCATTTAATACACCTACTCAAAACATCATATATTAAAAGAGATGATAAAATATACGTATTAGATATCATTCTGCCTGGAGAAAAAGATACTAATTCCAAAACAATTGAAAAAATTGATGGAATAAATTATATACGTTATGATATACGACATCCAATTAATATAGATTTTATTATAAGTAAAGATGATATCATATTTAATTTCGCAGCTGTACATCGTACTCCCGGTCATCCTGATCATGCTTATTTTGAAACAAATATTCTTGGGGCAGAAAATGTAACAGCTTTTGCTGAAAAGTATAATATCAAGAAGATAGTATTTACTAGTTCTATTGCCCCCTACGGTGCTGCTGAACAATTAAAGGAAGAGACAACAATACCAACACCAAATACTCCATATGGCATTTCAAAATTAATAGCTGAAAAGATTCATATGATTTGGCAAGCCAAAAATCAAAAGGAACGCCAGTTGACAATACTACGTCCAGGTGTTGTATTTGGAAAAGGAGAAAACGGAAATTTCACCCGCCTTTATTGGGGTATACGCGGAAGAAAATTCATGTATCCAGGAAGGAAAGACACGATAAAAGCTTGCATTTATGTAAAAGAATTAGTCCATTTCATGATGTACAGACTCGAACATCATAAAGAAGGAGTAGAACTATACAACTGCACATTTGAACCGGCATACAGCATTGAACAAATTGTTGACACGATGAAAAAGGTTACAAAATTAAAACGGAGTATACCATTAATACCTGCATGGTTATTGATGCCTGTAGCGACCATAATAGGCTTTTTGGGTGCTCCTATGGGAATTTGTCCTGCACGAGTAAGAAAATTAATGATCTCTACTAATATTTGCGGTAAGAAGTTAGCCAACTCAGGATATAAATTCCACTACACACTTGAAGAGGCTATTATAGATTGGTACAAGGATAACAACTACCAATGCTTACAATAAAAGGATCTTGCTTGCGCTTCTTTTTACTTTCAGCATACAGAGTAGTCTGAAAGCCCAATTCACCTATGGCACTACCGGACTACTTAATATGCCTACAGCTGATATGCAACAAGATAAGACCTTTATGTTCGGTGGAGGCTTCCTCGAAAAACATGCTACACCTGCCAGATGGTTTTACAATACCTATAATTATTATATTAATATTACATTCTTTCCATGGTTTGAAGTGGCTTATACATGCACTTTACACAAGTCTCTAAAAAATGATCCATATTACCCTGATGGTTTCTGGGTACCCTCAACTTATGGAAAATTCACAAACCAAGATCGGAGCTTTTCTGCCCGTTTTAGAATCTGGAAGGAAGGATGCTGGAAACCATGGACACCACAAATAGTAATCGGAGGAAATGATGTATTAAATGGATCTTGGACAAATCTCACAGCAGAGATGTACAATAAAAAAGGTAATGGCTTCTACAGTCGATATTATATAGCTACAACCAAGCACATTGACTTTCATGGAGAGATAGGAATACACCTTGCTTATGTCTATAATAGGCGTAAAGAATATCCTTTAAACGGCCCATGCATAGGAATAAATTATATCCCGTCATTTCACAAACACGTGAATCTTATGGCTGAATATGATTCTAAATCAATTAATATAGGAAGTAGTTATACTTTTTGGAAAGATCATATCAACATTATTGCAGAATTGAACCGTTGCAAATACCCATCTATTGGAGTATTCTTTAAAGTACATCTATAAAGAAATAAGCACGAGCGCATGGAAACACACATCGTCATCATGGCAGGTGGCATAGGAAGTCGATTCTGGCCAATGAGCACACCGGAATATCCCAAGCAGTTTATTGATGTGATGGGATGTGGCAAATCGTTGATTCAGCTTACGGTTGAACGTTTTGCACCCCTTTGCCCCATTGAGAACTTCTGGGTGGTAACCGACAAAAAATACACGGGTATTGTAAAAGAGCAGTTACCGGAATTACCGGAAGGTAATATTCTAGCTGAACCAATGGCACGCAATACAGCACCGTGTATAGCGTATGCTTGCTGGAAAATAAGGAAACGGCATCCGGATGCTAACATCATTGTAACGCCCGCGGATGCATTGGTAATAGATACCACAGAGTTCCAACGGGTAGCCAAAGAGGCACTGGACTTCACTGCTCAGAACGATTCCATTGTCACCATAGGAATCAAGCCAAGCCGCCCGGAAACGGGATACGGATATATCTGCGCTTCAAAAGACTCTAGGGAATCAACGATCTGCAAGGTGGAAGCTTTTAAAGAGAAGCCTGATCTGAAGACAGCGGAGGAATACTTGGCAAAAGGGAATTATTACTGGAATTCGGGAATTTTTATCTGGAACATCAATACCATCACAGAAGCGATAAGGAAGTTTACCCCGACGTTGGCAGAAACAATGGATGAAATGGCTAAGGATTTTTATACTCCGCAAGAACAGAGTACTGTAGAACGGCTTTTCCCTTCTTGTGAGAAGATATCGATTGACTATGCGGTGATGGAGAAAGCAGAATGCATTTATACGCTACCTGCTGAGTTCGGATGGAGCGATTTGGGAAGCTGGGGATCGTTACGCAGCTTATTGCCCCAGGATGAATCGGGAAATGCACACGTAGGAAGTAACATCAGGCTATATAATTGTAAAAATTGCATGGTACATATAGCCGGAGAAAAAAAAGTGGTGATTGAAGGTATGGAAGGCTATATCATCGCAGAGAAAAATGGAGCTTTGCTGATTTGCAGGCTGAAAGAGGAGCAAAGAATAAAAGAGTTTGCGCAATAAAATGCAAAAATAAAGATGTGCATCTGCATATAATAAGACGTTATATGCGCTAAAAGCTGATACTTCATATGGAATTTCAACCTTTAACTTATAATATTCATGATTATTGCTATCGATTTCGACGGTACCATTGTAGAACACTGCTATCCTAAGATAGGCGAAGAAGTACCTTTTGCCGTACAAACATTGAAAATGCTAATAGCAGAAAGACATCAGCTGATTCTCTGGACGGTACGCGAGGGAAAATTACTGGAAGAGGCACTGGAATGGTGCAAAGAACGAGGATTAGTATTTTATGCGGTGAACCGCGATTACCCTGAGGAAGATGTGGAACATAAAGGATCTTCGCGTAAGGTGAAAGCGGATCTATTTATTGACGATCGCAACTTGGGCGGATTACCCGATTGGGGAGTCATTTACCAAATGATACACGACGGAGTGACGTATGAAGAGTTTTTTAAGCCTGAACATGTGGTAGAGCTTCCCCCTAAAAAAAAGTTTTGGGAACGCTTAACGGGAAAATAGATCATGTAACATTAACAATAAGACAACTAATTCTTTTTGATTTATATCAAGCAATACCTAGAAATGAGTCTTTACCTTTGCAGCCATAAAAGAAATAGATTTTAGTTTAATATAGGAAAAAGATTCGTTTTTTAGGGTATTAAAAAAAGAGATTGAGTTCGTGAGAACTTAACCTCTTTTTTGCTTTCTAGCAATAACTTTTTCATGAATCATAAACGAATCAGAACAATTTGATGAGTCGCTTCGATTTTGCATTATTTTTTACCACATCAACGCCTCCCATTCCGAAAGAATCAGAAAAAGTACAGATCCCTCCTCAGATGCATTCTGAGAAGGGGTATAAACAGTCTAGGACTGAAATAGGATCAGTATACGATTGAATGCCATTCAGTCCAGGACTGAATCAGGTTCAGTTTACGACTGATTCCTCCCCACCCTAAAGTGTCAATTAAAATACATTATTTAGCGCAGGATAATATAACTATTTTTCTGCGCTATTTTTTAGTTGAAAACTTGAAAATGTATGCCGTTTATCCACAGAGTCCATTAGACTCACATTCTTTATTTCCCGGCAGTCCCATACATATATTCGTAGTCGCGCTTGGCAGCAGCTTTGGACCAGTCTTCGGGAATAAATTTCCAGTTTTGGGTTGCTTTAGGGATAATAACCCCTCTTTTCTTGATGTATTTAATAAGGTAATAGCGCAGATCTTTGTCTGTAGAGAAAACAATACGTTTTTTAAGTTCTTTTTGGGGAATGCCGGCTCCTTTGGTCAGTAACTCACCACCGCCATTACCCCGATAAGAATTTACTGCAACACGGTAAACTTTATCAAAAGAGAAAGGAGTACCGTCGGACATGCTGATAATATGTACCCGTTGCCCAACAGGTTTGGTCACATCAACCGTATAATCAATCCCGGCAGCGGAATCAAAATTAAAGCTATTATAAAGAAAACGAGCACGATCTTTTGCTCCGTCAAAGAAATGCCCACCAAAGAGTAGCAAGTGATCCTCCGGAGAATGCATCTCATTAGTCCACATATCATAGGACATTTCGAGGGCTCCCTTAACTTCACGCCCTGAAAGCAGCATGGTATATAGCATGTTTTCGTACTTATAGAGATTAAACATATCGCTGATAGTGACATCCCCCTGACTGATTTTGGAATCATAAGCCAAAGGCGCGGTAAAAGATATTTGGGCTTTGCCAATCTCCATTTGCAGATCATGGATAAGGGTCATCAAAGCAGAGGGACCAAAATAAGAGGGCCGTGAAGAGACTTCAGTGGTAAAGGTGCCTATCTTGGCAGATACAAACCGTTTAATAGTGTCGTACTGAGCAGCAAAGCGTTTCATAAATGATTGGCTGATGCCATAAGCGGACATTTTGGTAAGCTGACCACTAATTTTTTTCTCTATAACTTTGCCCTGACGAAGTTTCAAACTAACGGTTATGTCAGAAACCAAGTTGCCATTATTGGCGGGGTCCATGAGTAAAACGGTGTCACCTGCCACATTGAGTACATTCCTATGGGAAGGAATATGATCATGCCCTATGAGAACGATGTCAAAACCGGGAACATCTCGGGCTATTTCATAAGAAGGATTTTCTCTATATTTACCACCTAGAAGATTACCTTCCTGCCCGGCATGAAAGAGCCCGATCAATAGATCGGGATGTTCCTTTTTCCGAATAATTTTAACCCATTTACGGGCGGTCTGTTCCATATCATCGAAGCGAAGTCCGCTCCAGAGCCTTTCGGGAAGCCATGCGGGAATACCGGGAGTGATCATGCCAAGAACAGCGATTTTGACGCCATCACGCACAAAGATCTGATAGGGTTTGAGGTAGGGTTTCCCAGTAGTGGTATTGATGATATTGGCTCCGAGAATAGGAAACTTGCATTGACGGATCCAACGGTCGTATACAGCATGCCCGGTTTCCACATCGTGATTACCCATATTACCGGCATCATAACCCATAAAATTAAGCATTTGGGAAGTAAGATGAGGGGAAATGGTATCAATATAGTTATAATAATAGGCTGTAGGCTGACCTTGCAGAATATCACCATTGTCGAGTAAAATCAGATTGTCTTTATAAATAGGACGTTGCTGCCGAACGAAAGAATCGATTCTTGCAAGACTGCCTTTTGACGGATGCCTGGTGATAAAGTCACAAGGGTAATAGTTACCATGAATGTCACTCGTCTGCACGATCTTCAAATGAACCTCTCTCTCTTGCGCATGTACTTGCGATTGCCCAACAATAGCCAAGAAGCACATAGCCACGCTCAAAAACAATCTTCTCATCTTTTATTCTTCTCTTTCTTCAAAAAATTAATGGATGGGTAAAGACAAATCGTGCACCTCTCGTGTAATCAGGATCTATCCAAATTTTTCCACCCCATTTTTCTACGGTTAGTTTACAAATGGCAAGTCCCAATCCGGTTCCTTGCACATATTCATTCAACTTTTCAAAGCGGTCAAATACTATTTGCTGCTTACTTTGGGGAATACCACACCCTGTATCTTGCACTGAAAAGACCGCTATATTTTCTTGCTCATTAACATCCAACATCAAGGTTATATTTCCTTTTTCTGTAAACTTATCAGCATTGGACAGCAGGTGGATGATAACTTGTTGCAACCGATGAGCATCTGCACGCATTTCGAAATGATCGTACTTGCTTTGAAAAGCAAATTCATTTTCCGCTTTACGAGCCTGCCCAACAGAAAAAAGCGAATATTGACAGATAGCTACGACTTCACACTGCTCATATCGAAAGTCTGTTTTACCGGATTCCAAACGGGCTATATCAAGCACATTATCTATCAGGTGCAATAACAGGTTGGAGTTAGCCTTGACAATATCAACATAAGTCGTTTTCTCTTCAATAGGATAATCTGTAGAAACCAATACTTCAGAAAAACCGACTATCGCATTGAGTGGCGTACGTATCTCGTGACTCATATTAGCTAAAAAAGCACTTTTCAGATGATTGGCTTCTTCTGCATGCTCTTTTGCTTCACGCAAGGCTTGTTCCGAAACTTCAAGTTCGTCTTTCAACCTCTTCGTATGGTAATAGTAATAAAGCGAAATAAGCAAAGCAATCAATAAAATGGCCAATACTCCAATAAAAGCCCAAACTTGGTATTTATATTGCTCATAAAAAGAAGGAGTTTCATTGACCAATTCAATAGGACCCGGAATGGAAGAAAGATTTAAGTGCCGTCTTTTCACCTGATCATTATCAAATATGATTTGATTAGGAATTGTTTTCACCATCCGACAAGTATCCCCATGACCATCCAAAATGTGAATAGCCTGTCTGGCTATTTTTTTACCCAAGACCTGAAAACGGGGTATCACGCCCCCTATGGCCCAATAGCCCATACCCACAGAAGTAATAGAAAATGCCGGCAAATCGCCAGCTGCCTCCATCATGGTATATGTGGCATTGCGCATAAAATAACCCTCATTCATATCGACTCTCCAAGTGCCTAATAGCAAAACTGTTGCAGGCGGAAGTTCATGAAGTTTATCACTAATGCTATAAATGGTATTGCAGCGCCCATCCAATAAAATCAGATTTAATTCGGGGAACTTTTTCATTTGTTTCACCACATAGGCCTGAAGCGCAACGCCTCCATAGGTATTATCGGAGATAAAAGCAATATTTCGAGTTTGAGGATAGAGTTTTTTAATTAATTTGATATTGCTCTCAACATCATATTCATAAACGAAGCCTCCCCTGACATGAGAGTTTGGAAAATCTTTAAACAAGTCGGCAGATGGCGGCATCCAGGTTTGCACATTCACTGAATCATTGGGTAGAAGAATCGTATTAGAACTGACAAGTGCCCCTAAAACCGGAGCATTACATTGGACTGAAGCATCCAACGACAGATAAGCAGCCCATGCTTCCTGTCCGATTAACAAAATAAGAGAAGGAGACAGCTTCTCAACATACTTTGAGAGTAATGTCCTCATCCTTCCTTTCCATTGAAGAATCTCAGAAAAGCTTTTGCAATTCATGTTTTCCATAGATATGGGAGTCTTCCCACCTAAACGGCGAAATTCTTCCATAAAATCGGATATCGTCCGGGACGTTTGACGGGCATCGGGATTGTATGAGCTGATAATCAGCACAGGATGGTCTCCATCTTCAGCATAAGCGAATAATGGAGTTAAAATAAGTGAGAATAGAAGACAATAAACTATTTTCTTAAAAAAATCCATCCAAAGCCTTTTTTAGTTGATATTACAAATATACAACAATATAATAATTAAAATAAAAGTAAACGTTATTAAAATTAAAAGAATTGTTTATTCAACAAATAAGTTGTAGAAAGTTCTTCTTTTGAAAAGTTACCATCCGTAGCGTTGTAGATTCAATGCCTTATACCAAGCGCAAGAGTGATATTCCTTAGCTTTGGTTGATGAAAGAGAAGAAGGTATGTAATGCGATAATCCAAAAGCCCCGCTCATCGAAAAAAGTCCTACAGAAGATGAATAATTCATAGGTGTAGTTTCCCAAGAAATAATGGCAGCATCAAAAGCAGTCTGCCAGGTGGCATAGGCATTAGCATTAGTTAAGGACTTAATCATGGCAGTCATGTCATAGTAACCAACATAATAATAGGAAGACTTGGACCGTTTATCATAGTTAAAAACAGAACCGATCAAAGAAGAATTGTCAATGGAAGCAGGTAAGATGCTTGCTGTAACGGTAGCTAGATTATCAAGAGCAGCTGTTTTTACAACGCCGATAGAAACGCCTCCGGTCCAAGCTGAATCAGTCGTTTCAGCAGAAGAATCATAGATTGTGGCATAAGGATTATAATAAGCTTCTGCAATAGCCACAGCCAGTGACTGAGCATTATCATAGTTGGTAAACATAGCGGGAATGACTTTGTCATAATATGCTCCGGGACCGGGTATTTCGGTGGGTGAAGCAATGACATAATCAGTATAGTCTCGTAGTTCGTAATCAACTTCAACGGATTGCATATAGCAGGCATCGAACATCAGAAAGTCAAGATGGGGGGTATCTGTTAATGCAGAAGCCAAGTCCTGTATGCTCATCACTGAATTCCCATCAATACCAATATATCTAGTAGAGACTTTAGAAGAAGAAAGTGATTGATATTGCGGAAGCCAGCCCTCTCCATGCGACCAGTAGACCAATCCATAACTATCGGCAGGATATTCGGTAAATGCACGGTTTACAACTTCTTTCATGACATCCGCATCAGTGGAGACTTGTTCACTATACTTTTTTATCGCGTCTTTGATGACATGCCCACTCTTATCTTTGGTAATATGATAGAGTACCGGAGCGGATTTATCATCCACATAAACCAAAAGGTTATACAATGAAATATCGACTCCACTCATACCCAGTATCATCTCGTCAACATCATCTGAAGCAAACGGCGCCAAAGAATTCTGCGCCACCATATAAACGAGTACCGAACGCGTAGAATCCGTCGAAGCAGGATTATCTGGATTGTTATCATTACTACATGCCGCAAACAGAATAGCAATCAATAGGAAAAACAAGAAGTACCGCTTCTTTATCATTGCCACCGTTTATTGATTCTTTGGTTTCTTAAAGGTAAAAGCTTCAGCAGCAATCGGCATAAGTAGTATACTTCTACTCTTTTTATATTCACTCTTTACCTTATCAGCTTCTTTCTCCAACTTTTTTTTGTCTTTGGAGAAATAAATCATACAAGTATAATCGGGACTTTTTAAGTCGTATTCAAGATAATTCTTTAACTGATAAGTGTAAGCCTCACGCTGAGGCAAAAAACCTTGCTTATTAAGTTTTACACTATCCAAAACTTGAATTTCGGTATAGTAAACAACCGTATCATTGAACGAAGCAGCAATACCAAAAGCATAAACTTCTTTTGGGGAATCACTACTTTTTCCCTTCAATGAGAAAGCCGAACAAACGCTGAAAACAAAGGCTACAGCCAGAAGAACGCGAATATACTTCATAATGAATTTCATCTTATAGTCGACAGCAAAGGTAACAAAAAAAACCGGCTGGCAAAAAATGCCCACCGGTTTTTAAATTCTTCCATTTGTCGAAAATTGATATTTCTTATTTATCCCAAATAAGATTTGAGCAATTTACTACGGTTACTTTGTCTTAATCTTCTAATTGCTTTTTCTTTAATCTGACGCACACGTTCACGGGTTAACCCGAATTTGTCGCCGATTTCTTCTAATGTCATTTCTTGTTGTCCGATACCGAAAAACATCTGTATGATTTCTTTTTCCCTATCGGTTAACGTAGAAAGAGCCCTATCAATTTCCCTCGCAAGAGACTCGTTCACAAGAGAGCGATCCGCCATCGGGGAATCGTCATTCACCAACACATCAAGCAGACTGTTGTCTTCTCCTTCAACAAAAGGTGCATCCACCGAAATGTGACGACCGGAGACTTTCAATGTATCGGAGATCTTATCAACAGGGATATCCAATTCATCTGCCAGCTCTTCAGGTGACGGACGGCGTTCATTTTCCTGTTCAAATTTAGAAAATGCCTTGCTGATTTTATTCAGCGACCCGACCTGATTCAACGGAAGGCGAACAATACGCGACTGCTCGGCCAAAGCTTGCAGAATGGACTGTCGTATCCACCATACTGCATAACTGATAAACTTGAAACCACGTGTCTCATCGAACTTTTCGGCAGCTTTAATCAATCCTAAATTGCCTTCATTAATCAAATCGGGCAAACTTAAACCTTGGTTTTGGTACTGCTTAGCTACAGATACAACGAAACGCAAATTGGCACGTGTCAGTTTTTCCAATGCAATGCGGTCACCCTTTCGGATGCGTTGAGCGAGATCGACTTCTTCTTCCACAGTTATAAGATCTTCACGACCAATTTCCTGCAAATACTTGTCAAGAGAAGCGCTCTCTCTGTTTGTGATACTTTTGGTAATCTTTAATTGTCTCATTCTTCTAACACAAATTTGGGTTGCAAATTTACTATAAATTATTGGGTTATAAGCAATATTGCCTAAACTTTTTCATCTTATTCAAGCTCTCGTGATATAAACAAAAAAAGATGCCAGGAAGTTATGCTCCGACATCTTTTTTTTTGCATTTTTACATGAATACTACAATCTGATTACCTCTATTTCGTTTTAAAAACCTAATTCTGTGATAGATCTACCGCATAATTTGCACGCTTACCGGAAGGGTACATCCCTACAATAAAGAGTACCTGATCGGGAGAATTGACCGCTTTTTTCATCACGGTTTTCAACTCATCAGCAGAATTCATGTGCACACCATTGGCTTTAAGAATGATAAAGCCTTTACGAATGCCTGCATCTTTCATCTTGCCATCAACAACACCGGTCACTTCGAGTCCGTACCCTAAATTAAGTTGTTTCTTCATATCAGCGGGGACAGGACGGAAAGCTGCACCAAGGATGTCCATTCCGGCATTCTTAATGACTTTGGTTGTACCCTGAGCATTCTTCAAAACAACTTCAACGGTCTTATCTTTCTTATCCCGAATCAATTTGATCTTCACCTTATCACCTGGACGTTTATTCGCCAACACACCTTGCAAATCGGGCATCTTATGAACAGGAGTATCGTCAATGCCTATGATGACATCGTTTTCTTTGATATCGGCACTGGCAGCGGAACCGCCATCAATAATCTTGGAGACCAATACGCCGTCAGCTGACTTGAGGCCCAGTTTATCAAGCATATCTTTCAATGTCGTTCCATTATCATCTATTTTATCGTCAATCATACGGTCGCCGAGTGATATGCCTTTTATACCCAACATAGCACGCTGTACGACTCCATATTGCCTCAAATCGGAAATTACTTTCTTTACTTCATTGGAAGGAATAGCAAAGCCATATCCGGCATAAGCTCCGGTAGGTGAACTCAGTACGGCATTTATTCCGATCAGTTCTCCACGGGTATTGACTAATGCGCCTCCACTATTCCCTGCATTAATTGCAGCATCGGTCTGAATGAAGGATTCGATACCTCCCGCACCGTATATCCCCAAACTACGCGCTTTGGCACTAACGATGCCAGCTGTGACAGTAGAAGTAAGATTGAACGGATTACCCACTGCCAACACCCATTCACCAACTTTCATCGCATCGGAATCACCAAAAGGTATGGTCGGAAAATCATCACCTTCTATTTTTACCAAAGCTAAATCGGAATTGGCATCAGCTCCAATCACACGCCCTTTAAATTCACGATTATCATTCAACTTTACAGTAATCTCATCGGCACCGTCTATGACATGATTGTTAGTTACAATATAGCCGTCTTTGGAGATGATTACTCCCGAACCGAATCCAACACGTTCAGGGGTTTGTATCTGACGTCTCTGTCCTCCTCTTTGGCCGAACATCTGCCCGAAAAAGTCAGAGAAAGGATCTTGTACTTCTACCTCACGAACTTTGGAAGCTTGGGTTGACTTGATATGAACCACGGCCTCAACTGAGTTTTTAGCAGCCTGAGTCAAATCCACCGGCTGTGCATTAATACCATTGTAAGAAGCTAAGCTTAAATTGCTATTGGGGTTTTGTTCGAACAGTTCGCTGAATGCAGCAGGCCTCTCTTTCTTGAGAACCTTATAGGTAGTAAAACCTGCCACTCCAGAACTCAGGAGTACGATAGCCACGACTCCAAGAATGTTTTTCGTTGTCTGTTTCATACTATTTTGAAAGTTTAAAGTGTTAATATTCTTGTTCCATTTAACATTATGACGTTAAAATAACGACAAAAAACGTTCAGTTATTCCCCATGTCATTCTTTTTTGTTCTCTTTTAACAGAGAATATTCAGGGCTTAACAGCGGTTAACGACAGAGGTATGCTTTTTTACATTTGTGCACGATTAGTTATGTGAAAAAGAGACAGATAAGTCTATGTAAAAACTGTGGTTGACTTTTCCTTAAGTCAACCACAGCAAAAAATACACTATGTTATTTCCTAAAAAACATTTTAGGAAAATAGAAACATGAGAGAGTAGAAGTTTAGTAATTAAGATATTCTATATCCATATGATACGTCCACTCGGGAAAATAGAGATTGCCTCCCTCCCACTCAACTTCTCCCCGCTGGAAATCGACGGTTTCACTTCGGGGATATTTTTTCTGAGGTACAAGAGGCCTACCGAAATCATTGTTGACGACCATACGCCAGGAATCAATGCCACCCAGGAAAAAGTTTTCTTCATCTTTATTACGGGCATACGTAGGAATACCAAATGACTGATCAACGGGTACCCAACCAATACCTTGAAAATAGATTTCAGCCCAATCGTGCAAATTCCAAGCATTAGGATGCATCATAAAACCGCTCTGAAAATGAGCTGGAATTCCGCTAATACGGCAAAGGGTAATAAAAAGAAGACTGACCTGTCCGCAATCGCCATGATGATTATCGAGTACATATTCAGGAATATTATCGATGGTGGAGTACTCACGTGCGGAAGCCCATGGAAAATGATCATTCACCCACCGGAAGATGCGCCTCGCTCTTAATAGAGGGTTGGTTTCACCAGCGGTTAAATTAGCAGCAAGTTGGCGCAGATGCGGGGAAAAAACAATATGCTTTTCACGCTGAGCCGTATACTGTTTATAAAGTGTCGACGTGGTATCATAAGGCTGGATATCTTCCGGCTTCAGATTATGCCATTCAGCATTTGATGTATATTCAAAGGTTTCCGAGAAAACGGTCGGTTCATTATAAGCAGCCATCTTCTCCATGTAAAGCGTACTATGGCAGCAAGTTTTAGGTGAAAAAATAAATTTAGGCTCACTCGCTGAAATAAACTTAATATCTTGTTGTCTGCTCACGTCTGCACGTGGATAGGGTAACCAACAATGAATCATTTTCCCGGGAGGAACGACATTCGTATCAACAGTGAGAGTATAAGTCACTCGCATCCGCTTGGGCACAACTATAGACTTTCCGGTGTTCTTGACTGCGGCAATAACTTCAGGTAGATTTTCCATATCAACCTTGTCGCTACCACTTACAACAGTTCCTTCTTTAGCCACTTTGATATTATAGCAAACAGAATCCACACGGAATAGATTGGGACCGGCATTACGGAAATAACGTTTCTCACCGTCAATCACCATACACTCAAGTTTCTTTGAAGCCTCCCATTGATGCATCTGCTCCTCGGTAACATCAGGAATATATTTACGAATATAATCTTTCACCTGCGGTTCTGTCAGGCAAAAATCAGTAAGTAACCGCTGGTGCAAATCATCCTCCCAATTATATGGCTTCGACTGGGGTTTGGTACTGCAAGCTGAAACAATAAAAAGAGCCATGAATAAATAGAGTAATTTCTTCATATTCCAATATCAATTGAGGTTTCAATAAAAGCATTATAAAAACTCAGATAACAAATCCCTAAAAGTGACAAAGAATTCTTTATGCCATTTTTACAAACGGAAAAACAACGTTTTCATACAGCAAGATGTTTCAATCACAGAGGACAAACAATCAGAGTTTAACGATTCCTATTCCCGGCAAATCCGATAAGGTAATTTTCCCCTTAACCACCTGCATACCTTTGAAGCGATCGTTTGAGATTAAGAGATTGCCATCCAAATCGGCAAAATCAACCACAGGGGATAATTGAGCAGCAGCAGATACGGCGCAGGAAGTCTCGGTCATACAACCAACCATTACACGCATACCTAATGCACGTGCCAACGTTACCATCTTCCACCCTTCACGCATACCGGTACATTTCATCAATTTAATATTAATGCCGGTAAAGGCATCCTTAAGTTTCACAACATCTTTAAGACGCTGAACGGATTCATCGGCAAAAATAGGTAGCGGACTTTGCTGGGTAACCCATGCAATATCATCAAGTTGCTCTTTGGGCATAGGCTGTTCCACCATTACAATGCCCTTCTCTTTTAACCAGTGAATCATATCAAGTGCATGATATTTATCCTTCCATCCCTGATTGATATCCACGGCAATGGGAAGACTAGTTACGGAACGGATGGTTTCAATCATTTGCTTGTCATTCTCGCGACCGAGTTTCACTTTAAGTATATTGAAGCGATCGGCACATTCCTTGGTTTTCTGACGAACCACATCTGGAGTATCAATTCCGATGGTAAAGGTAGTAGAAGGTGCTTTATCCTTATCCAATCCCCAGATCTTATACCAAGGGGCTCCCAGCAGCTTACCTACCAAATCGTGCAGTGCAATATCAACGGCAGCCTTCGCAGCGGTATCACCGGGAGAAAGGCTATCAATGTAAGTCAGTATATCTTCCAATTGGAAAGGATCATTGAATTGCTCCAGATTAACCTTCTTCAAGAAAGTCATAACGCTGTCCACTGTCTGTCCGAGATAAGGCGGCATGGAAGCCTCACCATATCCTATCACCCCATCGTATTCTATTTCTACCTGAACATCAGGAGTGGTCGTACGCGAATAAGTTGCCACTGTAAAAACATGTTGCAATTTCAATTCATACGGAAAAAAACGCATTTTCATTTTAGCATTCACCCCATGTTTATTAATAGAAAATGATTCGGGAAATTTTGCCACTCCGCCAAAAGCTTCGTTGATGGCAATGCCGGAACCAAGTGCAGCCAGAGCGGCAGTCTTGAGAAAGTCTCTTCTATTTTGCATAATCTGTTCTATTTATTACTTATTTATATCTTTCGTTGCATAACCCTCTAATTCTATCGGCAGCTTCCAAACAATTGTATTACCACTTATAGTAAGGATTGGTCAGAGTCGTATTTAGTGACGCTTCTTTATTTATATAAGGTAAAATACGTGCTGCGAAAAGCAAACGTCCCAGGTTATAGGCGTCAAACAACGGATCGGAAGGATCAAAACTACTAATGTGTACCCGCCCTTGTGAATGAATAAAGCGTTTATTACCAATATACATTCCTACATGCACCACCCGTTCCTGACGGTTGGCTGTCGCTTTCCGTCCGAAAAAGATCAGATCACCCGGCTGCAAGTTACTAAAGTCGGACGCAATGTCGATGTGCTTACCCGTATAGGCTTGTTGAGAAGCGTCACGAGGAATAATCATATCGTGCATAAAAAGAATAGTACGCATAAAACCGCTGCAATCTATTCCTTTAGAAGACATGCCCGCCCATAGATAGGGAACTCCTATTAATGTACGTGCTGTAGCAATGACACTTGCAGCATCCTGCTTCAAACCGGAACGCCATTTATCCTCGGGCATTGAAATAGATTTGGAGATGTAACCTATGCGACCATCGGGATAGCCGACTTTATAAAATGCACCTTTGCTCCCCTCCCACTTCAAACGATTTCCGGCCACAACATCCGATAAGGTTTGTGAACGAGAATCCGGTTCGGAATAAACAAACCCGTAATGAGAAGTCACAATGATTTTCTTTGTGCTATTCCAAGCATGCAACTCTTCTTTTGTCACCAAGTGAATACCGTCACGATGCACCCATGCAATATAGTTATCCGGTGTCTGAATGCGATACCAGCCGTCATGTTGAAGCACACGTACCGGCATGCCTAACAGAGCTTGTGTAGTCATTTCCGAAGAAAAGTCAGGATCTACCCGTAAATTGCAAACGGATAAGTCGACAATACCAAAAGTGCGGTCTTTTAAATCCGCTTCATCCGGCAATACCTTCAGACAGTCCATCACCTCATAATGCGCCTTGGAAAGTCCTTTTAACAGTGCCGCCTTCGCTTCGGCGGAAGTCATCAGGCCACGTAACATAACTTTTTTACCGGAAAAGGTATAGTCTACATCAAACAGTGCAACTCTCTTATCGGGAGCATACTGATGTTTCAAACTATCAGCCAATTGGGCCACATCAGCAGGGATTGTCTTATCCCCAACCTGAGCGGCAATTAAAAGAGTCGAAATAAAAAGGAATAGAGACAAAACAGAAATAAACTTTTTCATTGGCTAAAACGATTTGGGGGTTATTATATGTTAGCAAAGTTAGCAAACATTTCTATTTGAGATACATTTTTTCAGTAAATTTAAGCAAATAGTCAGCTTAATCATTTAAACATAGTCTTTCTTTATTCAAGAATTACACGCTATAATAGAATCAGAAAGTAAAGAATTCCAGACAAGATATTGCAACTGTTCGTTAAAAAGCCTACCTTTGCCGCCATATAGCAGTTGGTCGGCTTGTCGCTTACGCATTTAGCGTATGAGGAAAGTCCGGGCAACAAAGAGTATCCTACTTCCTAACAGAAAGCTGTCCGCGAGGGTAGAGTAACGCAGAAGAAAATAACCGCCGGTTTCCCCGGAAACCGGTAAGGGTGAGAAGGTGAGGTAAGAGCCCACCAGTCTTGTGGCAACGCAAGGGCTGTGCGTCTTAGGAGTTGTAAGGTCATGTATACTGACGCATGAGAGCTACTCGCTCGATGTCGGAGGGTGGACCGCTAAAGTCTGTATGGTGACATACGGCTCAGATAAATGACAGGCACCTTATTTGATAAGGAACAGAACCCGGCTTACAGACCAACTGCTTTATTTTTTCCAGACATAGAATTTGCTCCAATTCTAATAATTCATAACGACTGAATATGACCCGACGCATAGCCACATTATGGAAATTCCTGACGTATGACATTTGGCGCATTACGGAGGATGAAGTTACGCGAACTACATTCTCTCTATATACCATTATCAAAACAATTTATCTCTGTATCAACCGGTTTACAAAAGATCGCCTCATCAACAAGGCTTCGGCACTAACCTACAGTACATTGCTGGCCATTGTGCCTATCCTGGCTATTTTATTTGCAGTGGCACGTGGGTTTGGATTCGACAACCTGATGGAAACCCAGATACGTATGGGGTTCGGAGGGAAGAATGAAACCACAGAGACCATTCTCCATTTTGTCGATACTTATCTGTCCCAGACTAAAAGCGGAGTTTTTATTGGTATAGGTTTAATCATGTTATTATGGACCGTGCTTAACCTTATTAATAATATAGAAGCAACATTCAACCGCATTTGGCAGGTAAAAAAGGCAAGAAGCATGTTCCGTAAAATTACGGATTATTTTTCCATGTTTTTGCTACTTCCACTCTTAATCGTTCTCTCCAGTGGTTTGACCATTTTCATGACTACCATATTAAAGAACATGGCCGATTTTGCTTTGCTTGCTCCAATATTGAAATTTTTGGTCCAACTCATTCCGTTTGCACTAACCTGGTTCATGTTTACAGGACTCTACATCTTCATGCCCAACACGAAGGTAAAATTCCGCCATGCACTCATTTCAGGTGTCCTTGCCGGCACCGCACATCAGACCTTCCAATTTTTATACATTAGCGGACAGTTATGGGTTTCACGCTACAACGCCATTTATGGTAGCTTTGCTGCCCTTCCACTCTTTCTACTATGGCTACAGACTTCATGGACAATTTGTCTCTTTGGAGCCGAACTGACTTATGCCGGACAAAATATCCGGTATTTCAGCTTTGATAAAGATACTCGAAACATCAGCCAACGGTATCGCGACTTTGTAGCTATACTTATCATGTCACTCATTGCCAAACAATTTGAAAAGAATGGTAATCCTTATACTGCGGAAGATATTTCAGAAAAATGCCAAATTCCTTTCCGCCTGACCAACCAGGTATTATATGAGCTTCAGGAAGTAAACCTTCTACATGAAGTCGTCACAGACGAGAAGAGTGAAGACATCTCCTATCAACCATCCATGGATATAAATAAACTGAACGTATCCATTCTACTTAACAGATTGGATACGCACGGATCGGAAGACTTTAAAATAGATAAGGAATATACTTTCAGTAAGCAATGGAATGTTTTAATGAAAGCGCGGGAAGAATATTTCAAAAGCGCCAGTCATATACTACTAAAAGATCTTTAGCAACACAATTCACTATTTATATTGGATCATCCGGCTAACATATTTGCCGATAATATCAAATTCAAGGTTAACCACGCTTCCCTTCTTTATATTGTGAAAATTAGTATATTCATAGGTATATGGAATAATTCCCACCTGAAAAGTATCATCGGTCGGGTTGCAAACCGTCAGGCTCACCCCATTAACCGTCACCGAACCTTTATCAACGGTGATGTAACCTCTCTTAGCCATCTCCTTATCAAACGCATAATGGAATGTAAAATAATAACTCCCATCCGCATCACTCACATCCATACAAGTAGCCGTCATATCCACATGCCCCTGCACAATATGCCCATCCAAACGGCCATTCATCATCATACTGCGCTCTACATTGACTTCATCGCCAACTTTCAACAAGCCTAGATTAGAGCGTATTAACGTTTCTTGCATGGCCGTTACCGTATAAGTATCATTTGTCAGACTGATCACTGTAAGGCAAACCCCATTGTGAGAGACACTCTGATCAATTTTCAATTCGCCCACAAAAGAGCATTTGAATGTGAAGTGTACATTACCCTGTTCCTTTACCAAAGCCACAAGCGTGGCGCATTCTTCTACTATTCCGGAAAACATGATATAATTCTATTTAAATGATAAACTATTACCCGAGCAAAGATACGAAATAAGTGAAACATAGGCACAAAAAAAATGAAGCTTTTCACAAAGCCCCATTTTTCAGTTTTCAATAGGTATTAGTTTTTCTTAAGGTAAAAAGATTGTTTTCAGGATAACGCTGCAAATATAAGGCCTTTTGAAGTGACTTACCAAATAAAAAAACATGTCTTATAACATATTTTTGAGTTTTCTTTGGCTTTATTATCATTTCAAAAGGTTTTTTCATCTATGCAGCCACTTTCTGAAGACAAATATAAGTTTTTTACCTTAAGATTACTAAAATACTCCTAAAAAATAGTGTTACCTATTTTCTTGATCCCCACCATCCGCATGTCCGCTATGCTTCAAAACCTTTGCATCAATAAAAAACACAATCTCTTCAGCTATATTATTAATATGATCACCAGAGCGTTCCAGTTTGCGGAATACACTCACCAAATTCAGACAGAATAGCGCCGCATCCGGATGATTAGTAATGTAATCAGCCAAAACCCCGGTTGCTTCAGCATTAATCTCATCAAGCAGATTATCTTTGGCAAAAACAGCAGTAGCCATCTCCAAATTCTCTTCCTGCAACGATTTCTTCGCCAGCTCCAACATTGCCAGGACTTGTTCCATCATCTCTTCGAGTCGCAACAATCTCAATAGATCAGCATCAAGAGCAGGTTCATTACAATTCAGCACAAACCTTGCAATACCTTCTGCAAAGTCACCCAAACGCTCCAGATTAGAATTGATTTTCAGCATGGCAAGTACAAATCGCAGATCAATTGCTACCGGATTGTATAGTGCAATAATATCTTCCACATCACTATCGATCTTTAGCTCAAAAGCATTGACACGACGTTCACGCACCAGCACCTGCTGTGCCAATTCACGATCAAGTGTCAACACAGCCTCCCCCGCCCGATCCAATTGGTTATAAACCAAATTCCACATTTCGTCTATCTCCTTTTTGAGCAAGAC
The DNA here is from genome assembly GCA_965140335.1 of uncultured Bacteroides sp. Taxonomy (GTDB): domain Bacteria; phylum Bacteroidota; class Bacteroidia; order Bacteroidales; family Bacteroidaceae; genus Bacteroides. Next base: position 78,102 of record OZ223190.1, on the reverse strand, counting down.
GAGTTCTGATTCAATAAACTTTACCATAGTTTTCTATATTTTTTAATCATTCAACTTACCGAGCTTATTCGCGGACAATCAGGCTCCAATTATAGACTCTACCCGAAAGTAGATCCGGACACCACGTAATTATTCAATGTGCAAAGAAAAACAATTCATATTAAGACAGTATGGCTAAAAGTTGAAAGATATATTTCAAATCTGTTACAAACACGTTACATTCTGTTCATAATAAGAAAGCCCATCCATCCAACTATCCCTGCAAGAGAATAACAATCAGTCTGAAAAGACAAAAATAAAAAAAGTATCGTCATATAGAAAGAAAGCAAGGTTTTATTTCTATATGGACAGAATAAATACTATTTAGAGAGCTATATTTTTTTATGATACAGAATCAGCCGGAAATGCAGAAAAAGCGAGGATATATTCGTATGAAACAAGGATAAACGGAAAAATTGTCGTATTTTTGTCGTTTCAATAAGATAATATGTAAGCATTATGGCAGAAATAAAAAATGAAGAAGCAGGTGAAAAGAAAAGCCTGAATTTCATTGAGCAAATTGTAGAGAAAGATTTAAGAGAAGGGAAAAACGGAGGAAAGATACAGACCCGCTTTCCACCGGAGCCAAACGGTTATCTCCACATTGGTCATGCTAAAGCCATTTGTTTGGACTTTGGTATTGCCGCTGCATATGGTGGAGTTTGTAACTTACGCTTTGACGACACCAATCCTACCAAAGAAGATGTAGAATATGTAGAAGCGATTAAAGAAGATATCCAATGGCTAGGTTACCAATGGGGAGATGAATATTATGCATCGGACTATTTCCAGAAACTTTGGGATTTTGCCATTAGTCTCATCAAAAAGGGAAAAGCTTATATTGACGAACAAACATCAGAGCAAATCGCACAACAAAAGGGCACTCCCACTCAACCGGGTATAGAAAGTCCTTTCCGTAACCGACCGATAGAAGAAAGCCTTAATTTGTTCCAGAAGATGAACGAAGGTGAAATAGCTGAAGGCGCCATGGTGCTTCGTGCAAAAATAGATATGACCAGCCCCAACATGCACTTCCGCGACCCGATTATCTATCGCGTGGTCAATCATCCGCATCACCGTACCGGAACAACATGGAAAGTTTATCCCATGTATGATTTCGCCCATGGACAAAGCGACTATTTTGAGGGGGTTACCCATTCGCTCTGTACACTGGAATTTGTCCCCCACCGTCCGCTCTATGATTTGTTTGTGGACTGGGTAAAAGAAGGCAAAGACTTGAATGACAACCGTCCCCACCAAACCGAATTCAATAAATTGAATCTGAGCTATACTCTGATGAGCAAGCGTAACTTGTTGATCCTCGTAAAAGAAGGTTTGGTAAACGGATGGGATGATCCACGCATGCCAACCATATGTGGGTTCCGCCGCCGCGGCTACTCCCCCGAATCCATTCATCGATTTATTGATAAAATAGGTTATACCACTTATGACGCGCTTAATGAATTCGAGTTACTTGAAAGTGCGGTACGTGAAGACCTCAATACACGTGCTACTCGCATTTCGGCAGTCGTAAACCCGGTGAAGCTAATCATTACCAACTATCCGGAAGGGAAAGTAGAAGAACTAGAAGCAATCAATAATCCCGAGTGCCCTGAAGATGGGCATCACATCATTGAATTCAGTCGTGAACTATGGATGGAACGGGAAGACTTTATGGAAGATGCACCAAAGAAATATTTCCGCATGACACCGGGACAGGAAGTACGCTTAAAGAACGCCTATATTGTAAAATGTACCGGATGCAAGAAAAATGATGATGGTGAAATCACTGAAGTCTATTGCGAATATGATCCGGCAACCAAAAGCGGAATGCCGGAAGCCAACCGTAAGGTAAAAGGAACGTTGCACTGGGTCAGTTGTGACCACTGCGTAAAAGCTGAAGTCCGCTTCTACGATCGCCTTTGGCAAGTTGAAAATCCACGTGACGAAGTGGCCGCCATACGCGAAGCAAAGAATTGTGACGTATTGGAGGCCATGAAAGAAGTCATCAACCCGGATTCATTACACATACGCCCCGATTGCTATATCGAAAAATATGCCGCAGGTATGGAACCACTTTCTTATCTACAATTCCAACGTATCGGCTATTTTAATGTAGATCCCGATTCCACATCGGACAAAATGGTATTTAACCGCACCGTAGGGCTTAAGGATACCTGGGGAAAGAAGAATAAATAAAACAAAGGAGTACAGACTAATGACTAATAAGAACCTGTTGTCGGGTAGAGATAAAGAACTGCAGGAATTTGCCGAACAATATGATGATGCTATGGCAAATAATAAGCCCTTCTATCTGGATGCAGATGATATGGCCGAACTGGCAGACTGGTTCGGAGTCAAAAGAAAGTTTGATAAAGCTTTTGAAATCGCCCACTATGGATTAGAGCTACATCCAGACAGCACTACTCTAAAAACTGAATTGGCTTATCTCTATTTAGATGATGGACAAAAAGATAATGCGCGCCAAATCATAGAAGGAATTTCCGATAATTATTCTTCGGAAGTGAAAGTCGTTCGCGCCCATTTGTTATTGAGTGAAGGCAAAATAGAAGAAGCCGAGCAAGAACTTGAGACTATTGAAGATAAGGAAGATTTATCCAATATGATTGACGTATCTTACATGTATCTTGACATGGGGTACCCTGAAAAAGCATTGAAATGGCTCAAGCCGGGAATAAACAAATATGCCGAAGATGAAGCTTATATAGCTGTCACCGCTGATAGCTACTATGCCAAAGGCACCGTGGAAAAAGCAATACCACTTTACAATAAATTACTTGATCAAAATCCTTATTCTGCACCTTATTGGTTTGGACTAGGAAGATGTTACTTTGAGCAACGTAAGTATGACAAGACCATAGATGCCTGCGATTATGCCCTGGTAAGTGATGACGAATTTTCAGACGCTTATCTGATGAAAGGACACAGTTTTTATCAGTTGGGTAATGAAGAATCCGCACTGGAATGCTACCAGCAAGCAGAAAAGTTAGACGCAGTGTCTCCTGATTTTATTTATACTTTTATTGGGCTGTATAAAGTTAATAAAGGAGAATGGAAAGCCGGTTACGAAAATCTGGAAAAAGCCATTCAATTGACAGAAGGAGACGAACACTCGTTAACTCGGTCCCATTTATATGCTAATGCCGGACTTTGCCTATCAAAAATGGGGAAGAAGCGCAAGTCACATCAATATTGTAAAAAAGCCCATCTATTATCACCTGAAGAGCCGGATTCACACCTCATAGAAGGCCGTATATATATGGAAGAAGGCCAATATGAGAAAGGTATAAAAGCGTGGGAAAAAGCATTGAAGTGCTCACCTGTAGCAGATACGTGGAATGAGATTGGAATGCATAGCATGGAAATCGGTCACTTGGATTATGCCAAACTGGCTTTTGAACAAGTAAGCAAGCTGGAGCCAACTTTTGAAGGTATTAATGAGAAGCTAACTGTCACTTACTTTAGCTTACATGATAAGGAGAACTTTATGAAATACAATCAAAAGTGTGTGAATCCGCTGAAAATGGATGATTTGGAACAGATGAAGAATGCTCTCAAGAATGAGAATCGGGAAGAATTGGCTGAATACATCCAAAATATTTTAAAAGCATTAAAATAAAACTTTGCAATAAATGGAATCCGTAGCTTTTATACAATGGTGTCTGGATCATCTTAACTACTGGACGATTACTTTATTAATGGCCATAGAAAGTTCATTCATCCCCTTTCCTTCGGAAGTAGTCGTTCCGCCAGCTGCATACAAAGCAGCTGTAGGCAGTGGAATGAACGTCTATCTTGTCGTTTTCTTTGCAACTCTAGGAGCCAATATAGGCGCATTGATCAATTACTATTTGGCCAAATGGCTAGGCCGCCCTATCGTCTATAAATTTGCTAACAGCCGCTTTGGCCATATGTGCCTGATCAATGAAGCGAAAGTGCAAAATGCCGAAGCCTATTTCGATAAACATGGAGCGCTATCTACTTTTATCGGCAGACTGATTCCGGCGGTTCGCCAATTGATCTCAATACCAGCAGGATTATCCCGAATGAAGTTAGGCACCTTCGTACTCTACACCACACTGGGAGCAGGAATTTGGAACTCTCTTCTTGCCTTTATTGGATATTACCTATCTAATGTGCCAGGAATTGAAACCGAAGAACAATTATTGGAAAAGGTCACAGGATACAGTCATGAGTTAGGCTACTCTTTTCTTGGAATCGGAATACTTATCGTATTGTTTGTAATCTACAAAGGGATGAAAAAGAGCAAACTAAAGGCATAAAAGCTGTAGATCCAGCAGTAATTTGATAAAATCAGAGATCGCTCTTAAATACATGTTCCCCTACTGTCGTCTTATCGCTAAGTAAGAAAGAATAAAGAAGGATGAAACTTATACTAGGAAGGTTTAAAGAAGTACACTTATAGGTATGAGGGTGTGTCAAGATGAAATGAAGAACGGTGAACAAGATCTTTTTTAAAGGATCTTGTCCACCGTTTTCTAATTATCCAAATCTAAAACCTATGTTACTTGGCAGCAGCCAAAGCTTTATCGTAATCAGGTTCATTAGTAATTTCAGATACCATCTCGGTATAAGCTACTTTCCCATCTTTACCTACAACTACCACTGCACGTGCCAACAAACCTTTCAGCGGACCGTCAGCCATAAGCAGACCGTAATTTTCATCAAAATCGGATACACGGAAATCAGACAAGGGAACCACATTTTCAATACCTTCTGTAGAACAGAAACGACCATGTGCAAAAGGAAGATCTTTGGAGATTGCCAATACTACAGTATCGGACAAACTTGCGGCCAGTTGATTGAACTTACGTACCGACGTCGCGCAGACGCTGGTATCCAAACTTGGGAAAATATTCAAAATCACATTCTTACCCTTCAAATCTTTCAAAGAAAAAGAAGATAAATCTGTTTTCACTAATTCAAAATCAGGAGCAACAGCCCCTACTTTTACAAATTCGCCGATCACTTTAACCGGCTGTCCTTTAAAATTTGTTGTTGCCATAATTTTCTAATATGTTTTTATATGACACTTAACAAACCAAATCTTCAAAAGGTTCAGCCGAGAATCTCCTTTTTTTCGTTTATCTTTGTAGCAATTTACCGAATGTTAAATCATAAATAGAAATAGAAGAATATGGCAATGCATACTTGGTTTGAGTGCAAAATCCGTTACGAGAAAGTAATGGAAAACGGAATGAATAAGAAAGTAACCGAACCTTATCTGGTTGATGCACTCAGCTTTACCGAAGCAGAAGCACGAATCATTGAGGAGATGACTCCTTTCATCTCAGGAGAATTTACGGTATCGGATATCAAACGGGCCAACTATAGCGAATTGTTCCCCAGTGAAGAAGAAGCTGCGGACCGATGGTTCAAATGCAAACTGGTATTTATCACACTCGATGAAAAGAGTGGGGCTGAAAAGAAAACATCGACACAAGTACTCGTACAGGCTTCCGATTTACGTGATGCCGTGAAGAAATTGGATGAAGGAATGAAAGGTACCATGGCCGATTATCAGATTGCATCTGTGGCTGAAACAGCTATTATGGATGTATATCCTTATGGTGCCGAACCGGATGCCAAACCGGAAGTCTAGTACAAGAATAAAAAATCATATCATGATTGCAGAGAACATTAAACAAATCAAAAGTGAACTGCCTGCTGGGGTGCGACTCGTAGCTGTTTCCAAATTTCACCCCAACGAAGCGATAGAAGAGGCTTATCGTGCCGGACAACGGATATTCGGCGAAAGTAAGGTGCAGGAGATGACAGCCAAATATGAAAGTCTGCCCAAAGATATTGAATGGCATTTCATCGGACATCTGCAAACAAATAAAGTGAAGTACATTGTCCCTTACGTAAGCCTGATACACGGAATCGACTCTTATAAATTGCTCACTGAAGTCAGTAGACAAGCTGGAAAGGTGGGAAGAACCGTCAACTGCCTCTTGCAGATACATATTGCGGAAGAAGAAACAAAATTCGGATTCAGTATGGACGAATGTCGGGAAATGCTAAATGCACAAGAGTGGAAGTCCTTAAGAAACATACAGCTATGCGGATTGATGGGAATGGCTACCAACACTGACGACACTGAACAAATCAAAAAAGAATTTTGTTTACTGAATAGTTTCTTCAAGGAAGTGAAAAGCACATGGTTCGGTGACACAAATGCATTTAGTGAACTCTCCATGGGAATGTCTCACGACTACCACGAAGCAATTGAAACAGGAAGCACCCTGGTCCGCGTGGGAAGCAAGATTTTTGGAGAAAGGGTATATTAAAGGATCATTAATTCAATAAAATTATAACCATGGCAACATTAAAGACTACTTTCGCGGGATTGGAATTAAAGAACCCCATCATTGTCAGCAGTTCCGGGCTGACCGACAGCGCAGAGAAGAACAAGAAATTTTATGAAGCAGGCGCCGGTGCCATTGTTCTCAAATCACTTTTTGAAGAGCAAATCATGCAGGAAGCTGACTGGCAAGGAGATCCTAATATGTATCCGGAAGGTAGCGATTATCTGGTGGAGTATATTCGCCACTATAAATTATCCGAATACCTCGGGCTTATCAAAAAGACCAAAGAGTTTTGTCCCGACATCCCCATAATAGCCAGTATCAACTGCTATCAGGATGCTGAGTGGACTGACTTTGCCAAAGAAATTGAAGCAGCAGGTGCTGATGCCATCGAAATCAACATTCTTGCTCTGCAAACCGATGTGCAATACGCCTACGGGACTTTTGAACAACGCCACATTGATATCTTGAGGCATGTCAAGAAGGGCACACACATCCCGGTAATTATGAAACTGGGAACAAATCTCAGTAACCCGATTGCTCTGATTGATCAGTTATATGCCAACGGAGCCGCTGCGGTAGTTCTATTCAACCGCTTCTACCAACCGGATATTAACATAGACCAACTCAAACATACGGCAGGAAATGTATTCAGTAGTGAAGCCGATCTTCCTAATTCCTTGCGCTGGATAGGAATAGCTTCCGCCGCTGTAGATAAACTGGACTATGCCGCATCAGGAGGTATTCATACTGCAGAAAGCGTAGTGAAAGCAATTCTTGCAGGAGCCTCAGCAGTAGAGGTATGCAGCGCTTTCTATCAAGGCACTTACGATTTGATTGGTGAATTTAATATGTTCTTAAAAGATTGGATGGATAATAAAGGCATGAAAAACATTGCTCAGTTCAAGGGGATGCTGAATATAAAAGATCTGAAAGGAATCAATACCTTTGAACGTACGCAATTCATGAAATACTTCTCTTTCAGAAAATAAGCGAAGGATTACTTTCAATCTGAAGTTTAGCTATTCATAATCAGCAAAAGAAAAGCCATATCATTACTCAGAAATAGAGGCTGATATGGCTTTTATATATTCAGTCACCATCCATAACTATTTAGAATACTCATTCTAGAGGCTATATTAAAATAGTCATAACACGGAATTTAGTGAACGGATTCTACGAAACAATATATTGCTAAACCATAAAAACAGATGTACATGAAAATAATTCATACTTTAAAGCATTTAATCGTATTATCTATTTGTGCGCTGGCACTTTTACCAGCAACGATGTGTGCTCAAAAGATATCTGATCTTCCCGAAAAAGAAAGAAATGAAAAGCTTATTAAAATAGCAAGAACTATTTTCAAAAATCAAAAATTCAAAGAGTCGTATAGAGAATACGGTACTCCTACCATCAGAACTTATAATATAGACACTACTAAGATCAATAAAAATCCTAAAAGTATTGGATACGGTAAAGATCTAGGATCATTAGTATATATAGTAACATTTCCATACGATAAAAGCAAAGAAAAAATGGAATGGTATGATTTTGCAGCAGAAGTTTATATATCAGACAAACAGAGCAAAGCATATACTATCATTTTAGGCAATGGATATGGCTATGATACATATAATTTGAATCAATAAAACTGCAATCTAGAGATGAAACTATAACATCTCTAGATTGCATAATATCCAACAAGACTCAGTTTACCGACAAGTTGTGCATAGATTTAGCATCAACACCCGGGGGATACAAGCCAGGAATATTTAATCTCCTCAGGAAACTCATATCCATATACACTAGGGTTTATCCTAAAAAGAGTTGAAATATAAAAGACATTTACTGAATATCCCAAGCTAATATTTATTACATCAGATTGCTGGCCAATTCGCTCAACTCGCTGCGTTCACCTTTAAGCAGATTGACATGGCCGAAGAGATTCTGATCTTTCATCCGATCAATCATATATACCAAGCCATTAGACTCACTATCCAGATAGGGTTGGTCGATTTGCTGGATATCTCCCGTGAAGACCATCTTTGTCCCCTCACCTGCACGCGTTATAATCGTTTTAATCTCATGTGGGGTTAAATTCTGTGCCTCATCAATAATACAGAAGGTATCACTCAGACTTCGTCCACGAATAAAGGCCAGTGCCTCAATTACCAATTGCTCGTTTTTCTGCATGTCCTCTATCCGCTTGACTTCGCTGCCCGTTGAAGCAAACTGATGCTTAATAACATTCAGATTATCAAATAACGGTTGCATATAAGGTGCTACTTTCTCCTGCGCATCGCCGGGTAGAAATCCGATATCCTTATTCGACAGAGATACAATAGGACGAGCCAACAAAATCTGTTTATAATCATTCAACTGACTCAGGGCGGCAGCTAATGCCAGTAATGTTTTCCCCGTACCGGCCTTACCGGTAAGAGCAACCAACTTTATATCAGGATCATTCAGAAGTTCAAAAGCAAAACTTTGCTCGGCATTCCGGGGTTCAATGCCATAATTCTTAGTCTTCTCCACACGGCAGATCATATGCGTGAATGGATTATAACGCGCCAGCACACTATTGCGGTCGCTCTTCAACACAAAGCAATCATTGGGATGGAGAATCTCCTTAAAATCAAAATTATTAAACTCAACCCCCTCTTTAGATGAATAGATACGATCGATCAAAGCCGGATCAACCCGTTCAAACACTTCGCTCGCCTTCTGGAAGATGTCCACATTAACCACCTTATCGTTGATGTAGTCTTCACAAAGCACACCAATAGAACGCGCTTTCATGCGCAGATTCACATCCTTGGTCACCAAAATAGCCTTTATCTTGGGCTTCTTCTGCGACAACCATTCGGCTACCGCCAGAATCTGATGATCGGGAATGGCATCCGGGAAAGAGTCATGCACCTTTGGAGCATCTACCTTACCCGCAACAACAAACAATCGACCCAGTCCCTCACCCAACGAAGCTCCCTTGGTGAAAAGATTATCATCGGTCAGCAGATCAAGTTCACGGACAAACTCACGGGCATTATAATTAATCTGCTCGTTTCCTTTCTTGAATTTATCCAATTCTTCGAGTACTACAATCGGGAGATAAATATCATTCTCTTGAAAATTCTTAAGGCAGTTGTAATCATGAAGGATTACGTTCGTATCAATGACGAAATTTTTCTTAGTTCCCATAAACAGTAGATTTAAAATGTTGGTATCTTTGTCGCTTTTAAAGATAACACTTATAATCAGAGAAAAGATTTTTTCTCTTGTTAAATATTTAAAAAGATGGATTACGAAGCAACTTTAAACTACTTATATGACAGTGCTCCCATGTTTCAGCAAGTGGGCAGTGCGGCATACAAAGAAGGATTAGAAAACACTTATGCGCTGGATGAGTACTTCGGTCACCCCCACCGCCGGTTTCGTAGCATTCATGTGGCAGGGACAAATGGCAAAGGATCGTGTTCTCATACGCTGGCGGCTATTCTTCAGGAGGCTGGCTATCGTGTGGGACTTTATACTTCTCCACATCTGGTGGATTTTCGTGAGCGCATACGTATCAACGGGAAACCTGTTTCTAAAGAATATGTCGTCCGCTTTGTTGAAGAGAACCGGGCTTTTTTCGAGCCTTTATTCCCTTCTTTCTTTGAGCTGACTACCGCCATGGCTTTCCGTTACTTTGCCGACGAGCAGATTGATGTTGCAGTAGTGGAAGTGGGACTGGGCGGTCGTCTGGACTGCACCAACATCATTCAACCGGACTTGGGCATCATCACCAACATCAGTCTGGATCATACCCAGTTCCTGGGAGATACTCTGGCGAAGATCGCCGGAGAGAAAGCGGGAATTATCAAAACGGGTATTCCGATCGTCATCGGGGAAACAACTCCGGAAACCAAACCGGTGTTTCAGACAAAAGCGACTGCGGTTCATGCACCGATCTATTTTGCTGAGGAAAATCAACCGTTGGAGTATCCTAACCTGGAATGCGAACTAAAAGGACTCTGTCAGGTAAAGAACACCCGTACCATACTCACCGCTCTTCCTTTACTCCGGAAAGCCGGTTACCAATTGGATGAAGAAGCAGTACGCAACGGATTCAAGCAGGTTTGCGAGCTAACCGGTCTGATGGGACGTTGGCAGAAACTGCAAGATCGCCCGACGCTGATCTGCGATACGGGACATAACATCGGAGGAATAGCCTATATTGCAAAGCAACTTCAGCAGCAACAGTATCGCAAACTCCATATTGTCATCGGCATGGTGAGCGATAAAGATATCCGCGGAGTATTGGCACTGCTCCCGAAAGAGGCGGACTACTATTTAACCAAAGCCAGTGTGAAACGTGCTTTAGGCGAACATGAGTTGCAGCAACTCGCCATTCAGAGCGGATTGAGCGGTGAATGTTACCCTGATGTGACAACCGCAGTACATGCCGCACAACAAAAAAGCCTCCCGGAAGACTTTATCTTCGTAGGAGGCAGTAGCTTTATTGTAGCCGACTTGTTAGCGAACCGCGATACACTCAATCTCCACTAACGCTTCCTTCGGCAAACCCTTTACCGCTACGGCCGAGCGAGCGGGAAATGCTTCCGAGAAAAAGGAAGCGTACACTTTGTTCATCTCAGCAAAGAGTGACATATCCGCCAGGAATACAGTCGTCTTCACCACATCAGCCATTGAGAGTCCGGCTGTTTCAAGAATAGACTTAATATTCTGCAGAGACTGACGTGCCTGTGCTTCAATACCTTCAGGCATCACCCCGGTGGCAGCATCAATAGGCAACTGTCCGGAGACGAAAACCATTCCACCGGCTTCAATGGCTTGACTATAAGGACCAATAGCTCCGGGGGCTTTTGAACTGGAAATTACTTTCTTCATTTCAGTATAAATTAATTGTTGAACATCATATCCTTTGCAAATATAACCAGAATAGCGTAAGAAAGCGTTTATAGCCCACGTTAATTCGATTAAAAAACATGGGGAACAATAGCTGATGTCCTGATCTATTTTCCTAATTTCCCTATGAAAAACGATCATGACACTCTAATGGCAAACCTTTGACACTCTAGTGACAAACGTTTGCCATTGGAGTGTCAATGCTTTGCCACTAGAGTGACACACTGAAATTATTAGCATCATATCATAACTTATAACAGTCTAAACAACAATTATTACGCATTGAAAAGGACAAAATGCTTAGTGCATTACCAAAGGAATAAGAAAGAAAAACAGGAAAGATAAAGTAAGAATAAGAAAAGAAGCAATCAATAAAAACAGCATAAAAAACCAGGTAATAAAAAAAAATAGAAGTTAGATGCAGTACTTTAAAATTTCCAGCATTTAGATAACAAATAGAAACTAGATTCACTTATACCTGTTTTTTTATGAACCTAGACCTAACTACATTTGATGCGGGTATTTATTCCCGATAAACAAAGGGGCTGTCCAAGCAATTGGATAGCCCCTTTTTATTTATAATAACTAAAAAGCAAAGCTTTATTTACAGTTCTTTTTAATTAAAGCATCCACATTAGGATCGCCTAATTCTTTAGCCTTCGCAAAGTTGGTACAAGCGTCACTATTCTTCTTCAATTGAAGTTGCGCAATACCCAGCAAACGATATCCTTCAGCATACTTAGGATCAATTTCCAATGCCTTCTTCAACACTTTTTCAGCTTCTTCATTTCTACCCACCCGGATATTAATAGCGCCTAGCTCAGCGCGGTAAGTCAGGTCTTTGGGACTCACCTCAATGGCTTTCGTGATGTCATCCAATGCCAGTTGGTATTGCTTGGCCTTCAAAGCAGCCTGTTCTCTATAATAGTAAAACACATCATTTACCTGCCCGTTCACAGCAGTAAAATAATCATTATAATCGGCTACAGCCAACCGTGCTTCACCCGCATCCATACGTGCCTGAGCACGCTCCAGCAAATAAGGGGCTGCTTGTTCGGTATAGGGCTGGACACAATGTGCCACACAACTGTCCATCAAAGCCAGAACTTCCGTAGAAGGAGCTTTCAACAATTGTTTGGTCTTGGCTGCATTAAAGAATGTAGCCGACGATGCAAGATTGGAAGCATTTACCTTTTCATAATCAACAAGAGCATCAGCATAATCTTGTTTGGCAAACAAGATATCGCCTTCCAACTGTTGATAAACAGGTAAAGACTGGATAGCAAGTGCTTTCCGTATCTCATTCAGTGCACGATCATAAGTCCAGTCCTTATATGTTTTCGCCGGCTTACCTAACTGATAGGTGTAAATCATTTTAGCCCTGTTATAATAAGCATCATCTTTCTTATTGGAAACCTCCAGAGCCTGATCCAGATCAGTGGCCACAGAGTCCATCGCCGCATCACTTTTGGCAACAGCCATACGATAAGACGCCCGGCGAATATATCCGTCCGAACTATTAGGGTACTGCTCGATGAAACGATTGAGCAATGCCACATATTTATCTGGAGAATATTGCGAAGAGGCCATATAAAGCAACACCAATGCCTGCTCCTCCGTATCCGGCAAAGCTTTTGGAATACCGATGCTAGTCAACGTCAAGTCGTTGAATGAAAGTGCACTGATATGCTGTGCCATTGCAAACTCAGCTCCTACCGCATAACAAATGCTAGCTGTATCCTGTCCCGATGCTTTCTGAGCTAGCCCAAAGACATCCCCATCGGAAGTTACCAAGGGACAACTCACCATCTTATCTTTCAACTGCATATTCAGCGTATAATAAGAATATTTACCCTCCACTTTTGTTACTTCCTTAACCTTTCCTACCGTACAGGAGCGGTCCTTCTGCGTGGAATAAGGTAACAGATAAACATCACTCCCTACCCCGGGCGCTGTAGTGGCCACAGGTAAAGCATTCACCTTTTTCCCGGATATATTTACATGGAACTTCACCACATCATACATATCATTCGCTCCCATGATAGACTCCACAGGCATTTTTACTCCTTCGGAACTGATAATAACAGCACGTTGGGCACCCTTAAACAAGCCGTAATCGGATAAGGCAACGCCATCTTCCGAAACGAAAAAGCCATTACCGGTATTGAGAATCTTATCATTACCATCATAAGTAACCACCGAAAACACTGCACGTTTGGCTTTTTCCACCCACTTGGGTTGCGCTACACTCCACTGTGCCAACAAACAGAGCAAGAGTGCCAACATAAAGTTCTTTTTCATATCCTAATCAATTTCTTTGTTTCACTGCTTCATAAATCAGAATTCCCGCTGCAACAGATACATTAAGAGATTCAATGGTTCCCAGCATTGGAATCTTAACCCACTCGTCACACAACGACAGGTTTTCATAAGAAACGCCCTTGTCTTCCGCTCCCATTATGATACATGTCGGCGCTTTATAATCAGCCTTAGTATAATCATAATCTCCTTTTTCGGTAGCTGCCACAAGATGAAAACCACTATCCTTGAGATATTGAAGTGTATCTTTCAAACTTTTCTCCCGGCAAACAGGCAAAGTATGTAAGGCTCCTGCCGATGTTTTCACGGCATCTGCATTTACCGTCACGCTACCTTTTGCCGGAATAATAACGGCGTCGACTCCCGCACATTCGCAAGTACGGGCAATGGCTCCGAAGTTACGAACATCAGTCACCCCGTCCAGCATAACAAAGAAAGGCGTTTTCCCCTGTTCAAAAAGAAATGGCACCAAGTCCTCTGTCTTCTGATAAGTCACAGAAGAGATAAAAGCAATCACCCCCTGATGATTCTTACGGGTAACGCGGTTGATGCGCTCCACCGGTACCCGCTGCACCGGAATCAGAGTCCCCTTCAAAGCAGCAAAAAGCTCTTTGGACAAATCACTCTGAATATCTGTTTTTACAAGAATCTTATCAATTTCCTTACCGGCTTGTATCGCTTCAATTACAGAGCGGACGCCAAAAATCATTTCGCTTTTATCAACCATTATAATTTGTATTATATATAAAATTAAAGCCGGTTACTTCTTAACGCCGAGCAACGCTCTGGCATTATTTAACGCAGCTTCTGTTAAAGTCGCACCACTGAGCATGTGGGCTATTTCTTCAATTCTCTCCTCATCTGTCAGTCGACGAATATGACTATTGGTCTCATTGTCATTATCTTGTTTATAGACTTTATAATGTGCCTCACCTCTTGCCGCTATTTGAGGTAAGTGGGTGATGCTGATCACCTGCCGGTTATGAACTCCCATCTCTTGCATGATATCCGCCATACGGTCGGCTATCTCACCGGAAACACCGGTATCTATTTCATCAAACACAATTGTCGGCAGTTTAACCGCACCTGCAATCATGGCCTTCACGGAAAGCATCACGCGGGCTATCTCGCCCCCTGAAGCCACGGAAGATATGCTTTGCAAAGTTCCGTTTTTATTGGCAGAAAACAAAAAGGTCACAGTATCTTCTCCATGCGAACCGGGTTCCTTGCGTAATCCCATCTCCACTTGAAAACGAACATTGGGCATCCCTAAAGGAATCAGACGCTTTGCCATTTGCTTCTCCACCTCACGAGCCGCTTCAATACGCGTTTCAGTCAACACTGCCGCCTGTTTCTTGATTTTACCGAACAGGACATCACAACGATCGGTCAGTTCTTTTATACTCTCATCATAAGAAGTTATCGCAGACAACTTATCTTCGTACTCTTTTGACAATGCCAATAATTCGGCTATAGTAGACACATGATGTTTCTGCTGAAGCGTATAAATTAAGTTCAAACGCTCATTGACCTCTTCCAAACGAGCCGGATTAAATTCTATATCCTCGCTCTTCAAAGCTATTTCCCTAGATACATCCTTCAACTCAATGTAAGTACTCTCAATGCGTTCAGCCAGTTCGGTAGCCAAAGGATAGACCTTTCGCAACTCCAGCATGATGTTCAAACTTTCTTTCAAAGCAATAAGCAAACCACCTTCATCGGAGTTTAATAATTGTTCCGACCGATAGAGCCCATCCTTTATTTCTTCTGCGTGGCTCAACATTTCAGCTTCCTGCTCCAACTCATCTTGTTCGTCAGGAAGTAAGGCAGCCTCTTGAAGTTGCTCTAATTGAAAACGCACATAATCTTCATCCGCCTTTGTCTGATCAGCCTTTTCCATTAAGGTGGCTAAATCCTGCTTTGTTTGCCGCCACTCTTTATAAAGTTCCTGATAAACAGAAAACGGTTCATCGTTATGTGCCAATAAATCAAGTACATTCAGTTGAAATCCCTCCTTATTCAAAAGAAGATTCTGATGTTGGGAATGAACATCTATCAGTTGTTCACCCAACTCTTTCATCTGTATCAATGAAGCAGGAGTATCGTTAATGAAGGCACGGCTCTTTCCGGAAGATTGCAATTCCCGACGCAAAATACATTCATCTCCATATTCCAGCTCATTTTCATCAAAGAAAGGCTGCATACCATATGCAGATATCTCGAAATGAGCTTCAATAATACACTTGGAAGTCCCCGGACGGATTGCTTTCACATCAGCCCGTTGCCCCAACAACAACCCGATAGCACCCAGAATGATCGACTTTCCCGCACCGGTCTCCCCCGTAATAACGGAAAAGCCGTTACTGAAATCAATATCCAGTTTCTCTATTAGTGCATAGTTCTGTATATAAAGTGAACGCAACATAATTTCAAGATTTACAAACCATTTACTTCTTACGCAATTCCGCAACCAGCCTATCTACAATATCAACGGCAACTTCGGCTTTTGATTTCAACGGATACTCCACTTGGTCTTCCTTGCTGATGATACTGATTTTATTAGTATCATGACGAAATCCGGCACCTTTATCATTCAAAGAATTCAAAATAATGAAATCCAGATTCTTCCGTTTTAATTTATCCTCGGCATTATACAACTCATTATCCGTTTCAAGAGCAAATCCTACCAGAACTTGCCGTTCTGTCTTTGTATGCCCCAGGGCTGCCGCAATATCTTCCGTCGGTTGTAACTCCAGCGTCAACGGTTTATTATCCCGGGAACGCTTGATCTTCATATCAGATTGTTGTAGCGGAGTAAAGTCGGCAACGGCAGCCGAGAGTATGGCTGCATCAGCTGTCGGGAAAAAGCAGGTTGCCGCCGCATACATCTGACTAGCGGATTCCACATCATGTCGCCGGATGGTCGTATAAGCCTGTGTTTGATCCACCGGGCCGGAGATAAGAATCACCTTTGCACCGCGACTTGCACATTCATCTGCAATGGCAAATCCCATTTTTCCGGAAGAGTAATTTCCTATAAAACGCACCGGATCTATTTTCTCGTAGGTAGGCCCGGTGGTTACCATGATTGTTTTGCCCCTAAGCTCCCCTTCGGTAGTTGCAAAATATTCTTCCAAACAAGCGATAATTGATTCGGGCTCTCTCATCCGCCCTTTACCGATCAGGTGACTTGCAAGTTCTCCTGTTTCAGGTTCTATTATAATATTCCCATATGAGCGAAGTATCTTTAGATTCTTCGTCGTCGAAGCATGGGCGTACATATCCAAATCCATTGCCGGAGCTATAAAAACCGGAGCCTTTGCAGAAAGATAAGTCGTTATTAGCATATTGTCGGCTATGCCATTTGCCATTTTGCCAATCGTGGATGCACTTGCAGGAGCAATCAGCATTGCATCCGCCCACAAGCCTAAATCAACATGACTATTCCATGTACCGTCTCGTTGACCAAAGAAATCGCTAATAACAGGTTTCCCCGTCAGAGCCGAAAGTGTTATGGGAGTTATGAATTCCTT
Source organism: uncultured Bacteroides sp. (assembly GCA_965140335.1). Classification (GTDB taxonomy): domain Bacteria; phylum Bacteroidota; class Bacteroidia; order Bacteroidales; family Bacteroidaceae; genus Bacteroides. The sequence continues at coordinate 60,950 of OZ223190.1, read as the reverse complement.
ACCTGCAGGGGTTATGACTACTTGTACTTCCGCACCACGTTTAATCAAACCACGAATAATTAAGCACGCCTTATAAGCTGCAATACTCCCGGTGATTCCTAATACAATTTTCTTCCCTTTAAGTATATTTGCCATGAGTCTATTTATTTGTCATTTCACGTAAACGTATTTTGGTCAACATGGCCTTTGTGTTAAGTGTAAAATCACTGTTTAATATCCAACCGTAATATCCGGGATCACGTTTCAAAACATCGGCAACCGGCATTCCTTTATATTTTCCGAAATTAAAGAGCTCGACATTATTCTCATCATATATCATACGACCGGCAAAGTCTACATTCTTACTGTAACTGGAATATTCCGAAAGGTACGCTATATCATTCTGCAAGTCCGCATAACGGTCAAGCTGAGCCATCAGTACCTCATACGTAGCCCGGGTATCTGCTTCCGCAGTATGGGCATCTTCTAAATTTTTCCCACAATAGAACTTATAAGCAGCTGAAAGCGTACGTTGTTCCATTTTATGAAAAATGACCTGGACATCCACAAATTTGCGACGGCTCAGATCAATATCCACTCCTACACGAAGAAATTCTTCGGCCAACACAGGTATATCAAAACGATTAGAGTTGAATCCAGCTAAATCACAACCTTCTATTGAATTAGCTATGCTACGGCCAACCTCTTTAAAAGTGGGACAATCGACCACATCCGCGTCATAAATTCCATGAATGGCAGAAGACTGTTCGGGAATATGCATTTCAGGATTAATGCGAAGGGTTTTGGCTTCCTCATTGCCATTAGGCAAAACTTTAAGATAACAAATTTCAACTATTCGATCTGTATTAATATTAGTCCCCGTCGTTTCCAGGTCAAAAAACACGATCGGGTTTCTGAGATTTAATTTCATTTAGTTACATATTTAGTAATAAAAAAAAGACAAGTTAACGAAGAGCAAAGTCTCTCATAGAGAAAGAATACTTTTCTATTCGTTAACTGTCTCCTTTTATTCAATTTCCAAACGATTCCTAATCATTCAGCATCATTGGCATCAATAACATGAGCAAGTCTTCATTCTCTTCCTGTTCAACTGGAACGACTACACCTGCACGAGACGGATCAGCCAATTCTATAATGATTTCATCGGCAGAGATATTATTCAATATATCAATCAAAAAAGTTGATTTAAAACCAATACTCATGGGGTTACCGTCATATTGACATGCTAATGTTTCCTCAGCGGAAGTAGAGAAATCAACATCCTGAGCTGAAACGACAACCTGATTAGCCAGTAAACGCAATTTTATGAGGCTGCTTGCTTGTGATGAGAAAATGGAAACACGACGTAGTGCACCCATCAACAACATTCTGTCTATTGTCACCTTATACGGGTTATTCTGGGGAATCACCGAATTGTAATTCGGATAGCGCCCTTCTATCAAACGGCACACCATCCGGAACTTTTCCAATGTAAACACGGCGTTGCGCTCATCGAACTCCACGATGACCTGCCCCGGCTCTTTAGGCAAAAGGTTTTTAATCAGTAAACTCGGCTTCTTAGGCAAAATAAAGGCTGCGCGCTCCGTACCTTTAGCAGCTAATGTTTTGCAACGGACCAGCTTATGCCCGTCCGACGCAACCATCGTTATATCATCTGTAGTAATATCAAAATAAATACCATTCATTACCGGACGAAGTTCATCGTCAGCAGTGGCAAAAACGGAACGGTTTATTCCACCCAACAGAATTGGTGCTTCTATTTCAACGCGCACGGCATTTTCACTTAGCACAGCAGATCTGGGAAATTCATCGGCATTCTGCCCCATCAAACCATATTTTCCATTTTGATACAGAACCTTTATTTCTAATGATTCAATATCCACTTCAAAAGTCAAAGGCTGTTCGGGTAGTTCTTTCAAAGCATCCAAAATCGTTTTGGCGGTTATGGCAAAACGTCCGTTGGCATCACTTTCATTTACTTCAATCGTAGTGACCATAGTGGTCTCACTGTCAGAAGCAGTAACAGACAGCGTCCCATCTTCCAACTCAAACAAAAAACAATCCAAAATAGGCAATGTGTTTTTCGAATTAATCACACGGCTGATAGCCTGCAAATGACCGGAGAGTACAGTGCTCGAAACGATAAATTTCATATATTCTGTATATTTAAGTTTTTATATTAATTCGATTTATGATCAAGTAATATAGTATTGGACAAAGTTACAAAAAAAGATTTTCCCAGTACAAAGAATTCTCAGAAAAACATCCAAAAGCTCACGGGATATTCCTAAAAAATTGTAACTTCGCGCCATTAAAAAAAGATCATAATGGAATTCACAGGAAAAATTATTGCTGTACTCCCGGAAAGAGGGGGAGTATCAAAGTCTGGTAATGAGTGGAAATCACAGGAATTTGTGATAGAAGACCACGGGCAATACCCCCGTAAAATGTGTTTTGATGTATTCGGAGGTGATAAAATAGAGATGTTTAACATACAAATGGGAGAAGAACTGACTGTCTCTTTTGATATTGATGCGCGACAATGGCAAGATCGCTGGTTTAATAGTATTCGTGCATGGAAAGTGGACCGTGTCAATGCTGCTACCACGGCTCCAGCAACAGGTGCTCCTGTCCCTCCGCCAGCTCCTTCTGCTGCTCCGGAGTTTCTTGCCGGAGATGTTAATGATGATCTCCCTTTCTAAAAACAATAAATCAACAACCCTTCATGCAATTCAAACAACCTTTGAACTGCATGAAGGGATTTTCATATAAAGTCCTGAAGATAAATAAGCCAATTAGCCCACCAAAAAACAAGATTAAACAGAATTCATAAAGAAGAAAGCAGGAGAAGCCGTTTATTAGATCTCATTTTTATACAGTAACACAATATTAGGATATACCATATCGTTAAGGCAAGTAAACTGAATAGAAAGCATAAAGTGACGAAAGAAATCAGATTGACGGAAAAAGAAATTGGGAATAAGCCGCACATATACATCCGGTTGGGACATTATCTTTTCCATATCCCCCATCATAATAAAATTATACGATGGTGACAAACTACCGATTCCTTCTTCATAGCTCGCTGTTCCTTTTAGTAAATCTTTACTTTCAATTGCTCGAATATATTCCAACAGGCAATCTACATCCGGAGCCATCAATAGATTATTATCATAGAAACAGGCATAAACCGACGACTTGACCTCTGCAAGGCCAGTCAGACGCGTGAATAATATATTATGCGGCAATAAGTAACACTTCTTCCCTGATTTTCTATAAAAATAATGAGATTCAGGGTTTTTCTGAAGTACGGAAGGCTTTGCATTCTCGTCGAACATCTCACGTGAAAATTTGCGTAAGAAGTATTCAGCTTGATTCTTTTGCTTCATTGGCATAATCATCAAAGAATAAGAACCGTTTTTCAAGGTATCTTTCGATTTAAAGAGGCAAGTTATTATTTTAGACTCACCGTACGATTTTAAAAAATCAATCAATTCTCTATCACACTTTTTTATACCATTGGAATCAGAGACTTTCGCGTACTCCTGACTTGTCATAAACTTCAACATTACGTTCATATCGGAAACCGCCCAGCAATTATAGAAAAACGTTGTGGAAGGTAATAATCCCCCAGGGAAACCATCAATAGGCTTTTGAGCATGTAAAATATTGATAAAAGCCTGGGATTTACCGGAAAAGTGACTCGCGCCAGAGCAATAAATAGCATTCTCATTCAACTTCAGGTCGAATTTGCCCCAAGTACCTAAACACCATTGAGAAGGAATCGAATCCACACGCTTACCCATATCAACAGCTGCCATCCGGACATAAATCCGCGCCTCTACATCCGCACGTTTCCCATCATGAATACCACTAAATGCAGGAGCTTTCAAGAGCGATTTTTTTGAATATTTAAGATCGATGACTTTCTCTATGAGGCGTTTCTGGAAACTAACTACGAGATATTTTGAAGTAACATATGTTGCAAGAAAGCGACCATTAGACATTGCATAAATTCTTATTTCTTTCCCTCTATAATTAAAGACCTTCATAGGGAAAGCACTAGAACAATATTTCTTTATAAATAATTCAACCAACTCATAATCATCAGTTCCCAAACTACAATACAAAACCTGATTCATCGGTGTATCGGGAGCGTGGAAACTAAGAAGCATTTTATTCATTTGCCTGCTTAATCCATGAGGCGTATCTTCCAATAGGGTGTGCAAATATCTTTTTAGATATACAAAAAGATCTGAAGCATAAAGGAAATGATGATCCTTGCTGCATTTTAGATGATTGATGTTTTGAACCAATTGCGCCATGTGATCTGTTTCAAGCACGGCTATGGCATCGTCAGGAACCAAACTGTATAGATCAAAATCCTTCTGGTTTTCGACTGCATTTAACTTTAAGAAAGAATATACACCAAAGCCCGTACATAACAATACGACGGAAACAATGATCGATATCCTTATCAAAAGCCGAATCTTCATGGTATTTAACGGATCAAGTTCCTGCAAAAATAGCAATAGTTATTAATAAAACAAAACAAATGTTTATTTTGTTAATGAATAACTAAAAACAATTCAAAATTCAATGGTCAAGCCATCGTATGCCAAATGAATATGATCAGGAAGTGACCTCTCGATATCAACATGTAGCCCGGCCTGATGGCTCATGTGAATAAAATAGGTTTCGCGAGCTCCGATACGTTGTGCTGTTTCTATTGCTTGTGCCAAATTCTGATGTGTGGGATGCTCTTTAATCCTCAGCGCATTCACCACCAAAACATCTAAATGGTGTAGCTGTTCATAAGATTCATCCGGCATTGTTAACATATCGGTTATATAGGCCAAACGTTGTCCTATGCGGTAGCCCAAAATAGGCAACTTCCCGTGCATTACCCGTAGCGGAACTATTTCAGTAGAATTGATGTAAAAAGTATCCCCATCCACCACCTCATGCAGACTGATTTGCGGAACACCAGGATACTTATGTTCCATAAAACAGTACGGCATCCTAATCCGGAGGTGGGAAGCAGTATAAGCATCTAAAAACACAGGGACCTCACCAAACCGGCAAAATGGACGTAAGTCGTCCAATCCGCCGACATGATCATAATGTTCATGTGTGATAAGAACTCCATCAATTTTTTCAAAGGAACCGGTACGCAGCATTTGTTCTCGGAAATCCGGTCCACAATCTATCAAAATAGTCGAGTCATCAGTATAGACCAATGAAGAAGCGCGCAAACGATTGTCACGGAAGTCGAACGAAGTACACACTTCACATTTACACCCGATCTCAGGTACCCCTGTTGAAGTGCCACTGCCCAATATTCTTATTTTCATATTCCTTGTACATCTTAGCCGACAAAATTAACCTCAGGATGTATTGCAATACCAAACTTATTAAAAACAGAAGTCCGTATAGCATCCGATAGAGCTACAATCTCGGCTCCTGTAGCCCCTCCCCGATTCACTAACACCAATGCTTGTTTATCATAAACTCCGGCATTTCCCAACGATTTTCCTTTCCACCCGCACTGTTCGATCAACCATCCGGCAGGGATCTTAACAGAATCCGAATCTATTCTATAAAAAGGCATCTGTGAATAAGCACCCAACAACACCTTAAAATGTTCGCCAGAAACAACAGGATTTACAAAAAAACTGCCGGCATTACCTAAAACAGCAGGATCCGGTAGTTTGTTCTTACGTATATCAACAATATGCTTACGCAATAATTTCAGATTTATTTCAGAATACTGCTCCAACTCTTTTTGAAGACTTCCGTAATCCAGTACATAATGTTCCTCTTTACTTAATTTGAAATTTACATAAGTTATAAACGTCTGGCGCATTTCGGGGCGCTTAAATATACTACTTCGATATCCGTATTCACACTCATTCACCTGAAAAACATGCTCCTGCCCAAGTCTATCGACTGTTTCCACAGAAGAAATCAAATCTTTAACTTCCACACCATAAGCACCTATATTCTGAACAGCACTAGATCCGACTTCTCCCGGAATGAGCGACAGGTTTTCAACTCCATACCAACCTTGTTCCACACAATAAGCCACAAAATCATCCCAGACAACACCGGCACCTACACGCACAGAGATAAAATGATCCTCCTCTCCCGTCACATCTATTCCCTTGATACAAGAATGAAGGATTGTTCCCTCATAATCTTTCACAAATAAAAGATTACTCCCAGCTCCTATATGCAAACATGGGGCAACACATCCATCAGCAAGCACCGCTTTTAAATCCTCTAGTGAATAATATTCTATAAATGTAGCAGCCTTGACATCCAAACCAAAACTATTATGCGCCAATAAAGAATAATTTTTAAACACTTGTATCTTCATATTTATATAGTTTCCATTCTCCACCACGCCTCTGAAAATAGAAGACAATCGAATATCCATTACCGATTCCGTTTACTTTCAATATCTTCGTATTGGAATCATCTTTATTCTGCTGTCCATAATTAATGTTCGACAACCTGTCTACAGGAAGAACCGGACGGAAAGCATACCATTGATTCAAACTGAGAGTCGTATTCAAAATAGAAAACTCATCATCCGGATCAATTGTAACAAATTCCAAAGGATCACAGATTCGCTTACTTTGGAAAATGCTATCCGTTACAAACCTAGTATAGAATTCTACAAAATTCTCATTCTCCCCTATCTTTTGAATGGGTCGAAGATTAATGGCTTCAAGCATCCATTTGCCTTTCTCACGTTGAAAATAGTATTTCTTGACCATACGGGTTTTTAAGAAAAGCCATTCCACCTGTACCGAAGTCAGAGTCGTATCCCCAACCAAATCCATATCATCCTCATTATCAAAAAGCAAAGTATAGTAGCTCTGCTTTGTGAAAAGATCATCATGTTTCCAAAATCGTTCTTCTATCTTGGAAAGAACCTTCCCATTATAGTAGGGTAAAGGAAATCTCGTCCGTTCCCGTTGCAAGACATCATCGGAAGCATAATTGTAAACAAAATCATCAAAAGACTCATCTGCTTCCGCAGGCATTGAGTCCTGTTCAACCTTTTCCCTCTTTCCTAAATTTACCGTATCGGTTTTATGGGCAGCCGAATCAACCATTCTAGAAATTGTCACAAAAGGATCAATCTTTGTCTTTCTATCTTGACAAGAAAGTAATACTGCAAGTAAGCACAATCCCAACCCTATCTGTTTCATTTTAGCTGGCCCCTAAGGTCACTTATTAAATTTAGCTCTCAATTTATCAAGCATATCTTTTGTCATAACATCCAAATCATATTTAGGATTCCATCCCCACTCAGTCCGCGCACAAGTATCGTCCAGACAATCAGGCCAGCTATCCGCAATAGCCTGCTTTAAAGGATCTATCTCATAGATCATTTTAAAGTCGGGAAGTTCCTTCTTTATCGCAGCATATATCACTTCGGGCGAAAAGCTCATAGAAGCAATATTGAAAGAATTACGATGCACCAATTTATTCGAATCAGCTTCCATCAAAGAAATGGCAGCTTCCAAAGCATCCGGCATATACATCATATCCATCTTCGTTCCTTCTTTCAATGGACAAACAAATACATCGCCTTTCACCGCAGCATAATAAATATCAACGGCATAATCTGTAGTTCCCCCGCCCGGCGGAGTTACATTGGAGATAATTCCCGGAAAACGAACGGAACGGGTATCAAGTCCATATTTAGTAAAATAGTAATCGCTCAACAACTCCGTTGTAACTTTGGTCACCCCATACATTGTACGCGGACGTTGAATTGTGTCTTGCGGAGTCTTAATATGAGGAGTTTCACTACCAAATGAACCGATTGAACTTGGAGTAAAAACAGCACATTTATATTCACGAGCTACTTCAAGAATATTCCATAAGCCATCAACGCCTATTCTCCAAGCCAATGCCGGTTTACTCTCGGCAACGACGGAAAGCAATGCAGCCAAATTATAAATCGTATCGACTTTATTTTTACGTACTGCATCAACTATTGCATTTCTGTCCGTCACATCTACAACAGCCGAAGGTCCAGATGCTTTCAATTCCCCCTGAGGTTCCGCCCCAGATACATATCCGGCGACCACGTGGTTGTTTCCATAACGTTTGCGTAACTCCATCGTAAGCTCCGAACCAATTTGTCCGGTAGAGCCAATTACCAAAATATTTTTCATTTATTTGCTTATAAAATCATCCTTTGATTTGAGTCGCAAAGATAAATACTTTTTTCCCATTTTTCTATTAAGTGACTATTGTTTATTCCAACAAAAATAGTGTCCTTTGTAGGATAAAGCAATAAAGGGATTATCACTTAAATTATAAAGCTATGTATAGTAAAATGAAAGAATATCTTAGTAATACCCTTACCGAGATAAAAGATGCCGGACTTTACAAAGAAGAGCGTCTAATTGAGAGTGCACAGCAGGCTGCCATTACCGTAAAAGGGAAAAAAGTTTTAAACTTCTGTGCTAATAACTACTTAGGCCTATCTAATCATCCACGCCTTATTAATGCTGCAAAAAAGATGATGGACGAGCGGGGATACGGCATGTCTTCTGTACGCTTCATTTGCGGAACTCTGGATATTCATAAAGAGCTGGAAAAAGTGATTTCCGATTATTTCAAAACAGAGGATACAATTCTATATGCTGCCTGCTTCGATGCCAACGGGGGGGTATTCGAACCTTTATTTTCAGAAGAAGATGCAATCATATCCGATGCATTAAATCATGCTTCCATTATTGACGGCGTTCGTCTCTGTAAAGCCAAACGCTACCGCTATGCAAACGCTGACATGAATGAACTTGAAAAATGCCTTCAAGAAGCGCAGGCACAGCGTTTCCGGATTATTGTAACCGATGGTGTCTTTTCAATGGATGGAAATGTTGCCCCAGTCGATAAAATATGCGACCTTGCAGAAAAGTATGACGCATTGGTTATGGTAGATGAATCTCATTCTGCCGGGGTAGTCGGTCCCACCGGACATGGGGTCAGCGATCTCTACCAGACTTACGGCCGAATAGATATTTATACCGGAACTTTGGGAAAAGCTTTCGGTGGAGCCATGGGAGGCTTTACCACCGGACGTAAAGAGATTATTGATTTATTGCGCCAACGCAGCCGTCCTTACTTGTTTTCCAACTCAGTAGCCCCAGCTGTAGTAGGTGCCGGTATCGAAGTATTCAAGATGTTGAAAGAAGATAATTCATTGCACGATAAGCTAATACAAAATGTAAACTACTTCCGGGATAAGATGACCGTAGCCGGCTTTGACATCAAACCGACACAGAGTGCAATCTGCGCCGTTATGTTATACGATGCCAAACTATCGCAAATCTATGCTGCACGCCTACAGGAAGAAGGCATATATGTGACGGGGTTCTATTATCCGGTAGTACCCAAGAATCAAGCCCGCATCCGAGTTCAAATTTCCGCAGGCCATGAAAAAGAACATTTAGACCAATGCATTAAGGCTTTTATAAAAATAGGCAAAGAACTGAAAGTCATACAATAATATTAGCAATAAAAAGAAACGGAGTTGACTTACAGCCAACTCCGTTTTCTTTTATATCAAAAGGAAGTACTTATTTTCGTTCTCCCAGCCGGGCATCCACAAAGAAAACACCTGCAGCCCCCGCCTTCTTTACCATATCTACAATACTCATCGCTGTGGATTCTTCTTCCACTTGTTCACGGACAAATCCCCATAAAAAGTCCTGAGTAGCCTTATCTTTCTCAACAGCCGCTACATCCACCAGTTTATCAATCATTCCGGAGATGTAAACTTCATGTTTATACACTTCCTCAAAAACTTCCAACGGAGTACCAAACTCATTAGGTACAACATCCACCTTATCAACTTTAGCTTTCCCGCCTCGCTTTATCAAATAACCAGCCAAAGCACAAGCATGTTGATTCTCTTCAATCCATTGTTTCTTCAACCAATGTGCCATACCTGCATAGCCTTCTTTTTCCATATAGAAAGACATCGCTAAATAAAGATTTGCAGACCAGAGTTCAACTGTTATCTGCCCGTTAATTGCATTCTGTAATTTTTCAGTAATCATAACCGTATTCGTTTAATATAGATATAAAGTAAACACGTGCTTATAGGCATTGTTTTATTTATAACATTTTTTAAATAAATACCGACAAATAGTGTACTATATAACAAAACACAACCGCAGCAAAATATTACATCAACTCATCGGAGATATAACCCTGGGGCAACTCACGACAATTATAACTGGAAGCCATTATTTCACCATAAGCTCCGGCAGAACGAATTGCAATCAAATCACCACGTTTTACATGATTCAAATCAATTGCTTTTCCAAAAACATCCGAGGATTCACAAATAGGACCAACCACATCATAAGTCATCATCGCTCCATCCGAAGTTATATTTTCTATTTTATGATAAGCTTGATACAAAGCCGGACGGATCAAATCGGTCATACCCGCATCCAAAATAACAAATTGTTTATTCGTTCCCTGCTTGACATACAAGACATTTGAAATAAGTGAACCACATTGTCCTGTAATGGAACGCCCCAATTCAAAACGCAACGTTTGGTACGAACGCAATTTAAGATGATCCGCATATGTCATGAAAAAACTTTTGAAATCGGATATGGGTTGACGATTAGGATACTGATAATCAATACCTAATCCCCCACCAACATTCACGTAATCAATACGAATATGACGGGCTTCCAACTTATCCAGCAACTCGTTCACACGGTTACACAGAGCCACAAAATCACCCATATCCAAGATCTGCGAACCTATGTGAAAGTGCAAACCAATAAATTTCACATGCTCCATCCCCACTGCAATGTCTATGACCTTATCCATATCCTGCATACTAATACCGAATTTATTTTCAGCCAAACCGGTCGTAATGTTAGCATGCGTATGAGCACCCACATTCGGATTAATACGGAAAGCCACATTCGCGATCTTACCTTTAGCCGCCGCTAACTCGTTAATCACCTCAAGCTCGGGGATAGACTCCACATTGAAACAAAAAATACCGTAATCAAGAGCCAAGTTGATTTCCCAATCGGATTTGCCAACTCCCGCAAAAACAATCTTTTCCACAGGAAACCCAGCTTTTACAGCAGCTTTAATCTCCCCACCACTCACACAATCAGCCCCCAGTCCGTTTTCACGAATAATGGAAAGCAACTTAGGATTTGCATTCGCCTTTACGGCATAATGAACCACAAAATTCTCATACTTTGCAGCCTCAGTACGTACACAAGCAAGCGTATCACGCAAAACCTTAGTATCATAATAATAAAAAGGAGTACGTAGCACTCTAAATTTATCTATAGGAAATGTTCCCTTCATATTACCTTAATTATATGTATTCATTAAATAAAGAGAAACGCTTTTATCCACACTTACAAATGAGATAAAAGCGCTCCGACAATAATCCTTATTTTCCATTGAACAACGCATTGCTCAGTGATTGCAATGTCCTCTTCTTATCACCTTCACGAATAAGGAAAGAAATATTATAGTTACTTCCTCCGAACGAAATCATCCGCACAGGAATATCACGCATAGCATCCAAAGCCTTAGCTTCAAAACCTACATTCTCCCATCCCAAATCACCTACCACGCAGATGATACACATGTCTTTATCCACAGTCACCGTACCATACTTCTTCAAATCATCTAAGATTTCATTCAAGTGCTTTACATTATCAATAGACACAGAGACCCCAACCTCAGAGGTACAAACCATATCAATAGAAGTCTGGTAGCTTTCAAATATTTCGAAAACCTTCCGCAGAAAACCATGAGCGAGTAACATACGACTCGATTTGATTTTTATTGCCGTAATATTATCTTTAGCAGCGACAGCTTTAATCTTCTCTTTCTCCGTATCATTCGAAATTAATGTACCGGGAGCAGTCGGGTCCATTGTATTCAACAAACGCACGGGAATATTGGCATATTTAGCCGGCTGAATACACGTAGGATGCAAAATCTTTGCACCAAAATAGGCCAACTCAGCAGCCTCTTCAAACTGCAAATGACGAACAGGCGAAGTCTTGTCCACAATACGCGGATCATTATTATGCATACCATCAATATCCGTCCATATTTCTATTTCGGAAGCGTTCACCGCAGCCCCAATTAATGAAGCCGTATAATCACTTCCGCCACGCTGCAAATTATCTATTTCGCCATATGCATTACGGCAGATATACCCCTGAGTAATATAGATATCAGCCTCCGGAGACAATTCCAGTTGCATTTGCAATTTATCTTTAATATACACAGGGTCCGGTTCTGCATTCTTATCAGTACGCATATACTCCAAAGCAGGGAGCAAAATAGACTTAACTCCAGATTCCTGTAAATAATAATTCATCATTCCCGTAGAGATCAGTTCTCCTTGAGCCAGAATCACCTTCTCTTCAAAGAGCGTGAACAAATCTTTGGTATAAGAACGAATATAGTCAAAATGAGATTTAATCAGTTCCAAACCTTTCTGTTTATATTCAGAGGTGGTGTACAACTCATTTACATGCTGCTTATACTTAGTTTCCAGCTTATTAATGATCTCATTAGCACCCTCCGGATTCTTTTTATACAGATAGTCCGAAATCTCTACCAAAGTATTGGTTGTGCCAGACATGGCCGAAAGGACCACAATCTTTTGTTCGCCATCGGTAATCAATTTGGCTACTTCCCTCATCCGTTGGGCCGAACCTACGGAAGTTCCTCCAAACTTTAAAACTTTCATTTTCGTTCCTGATTAAATTATATATTATTTTCTTTTTCTTCAAAAGCCATATCCATCAGAGTATATTCATCCGTAACATCTTTCATTTTATGATCGGCAAAGCGATACACCTGTCCCGGATACTCATGGAGAAGTTGCAAATTATGAGTGGTCATCACGACCAACGATCCCTGCGCGCTAATATCCCGTAATAATTCGACGATTGCACATCCCGTTTCCAAATCCAAATTACCTGTCGGTTCGTCGGCCAAAATAATACCGGGCGAATTCAATACTGCACGCGCAATGACAATACGCTGTTGTTCGCCACCGGAAAGTTCACTAGGCAATTTATATCCTTTATTGTTCATCCCCACCAATTTCAGCACCTCTTCAATCCGGTCTTTAATCTCCCCTTTATTTTTCCATCCGGTAGCTTTCAATACAAAAGCCAGGTTTTCATAAACAGTACGATCTATGAGTAATTGAAAGTCTTGGAATACAATGCCTAACTTCCTACGCAACTGCGGAACATGCTTGCGCTTGATATGTGTCATATCATGTCCCAACACTTCCGCTTCACCGGCAGCAATATCCAGTTCACCATAAAAAGTTTTAAGCAAGCTGGTTTTACCTGAACCCACCTTACCAATAAAATACACAAACTCACCCTTACGCAACTCAAGATTTACATCCTCGAGCACGCACAAGTCCTGTTGATGTATTTCAACCCCTTTATATCGTATCAGTACTTCATCCATAACTGATTTATCAATGCCTTTTCCAACTGGGACTATGGCGTTCTTGCAATTCACGGGCAAGATCCTCAATACGATAACCTTTAGAAGTCAGCAACACAATAAGATGATACAGTAAGTCGGCACCCTCATAAATCAAACGTTTGTCCGTGCCGTTAGTGGCCTCAATAACCATTTCCACAGCTTCCTCGCCCACCTTTTGTGCCATTTTATTCACACCGGACTGAAACAAACTGGTAGTGTAAGAGCCTTCCGGCATCTCCTCATAGCGTTTGTCAATGAAATCTTGAAGTTCTTTCAAGAACATGACCGGTTGCTCATTCTTATCATCCCAACATGTATCCGAACCGGTATGGCAGACAGGACCTACAGGGTGTACCTGAACCAATAGCGTATCCTGATCACAATCTTCTTTCATAGAAACCACATTCAAAAAGTTTCCACTTTCCTCACCTTTAGTCCAAAGACGATTTTTGGTACGGCTAAAGAAAGTGACTTTGCCTGTTTCCACTGTCTTCTTATAAGCCTCTTCATTCATGAAACCCAACATCAGCACCTTGGCTGTGTCAGCATCTTGTATGATTGCCGGAACAAGTCCGCTCATTTTATTAAAGTCCAAATCCATTATATTATCATTTTCTAGGTTTCCATCTTCAATCACCTAAGGGATTTAAATACAACTATCTACAATAGTTGCCGAAAACACCCTCAAAAGTGATTATTTTCTGTCAACCGTTTACAATTCTTATCGAAATACCTTGGGCACAAAGATACGATTTTAAATCGGGAATTTTAATCTCTCCGAAATGAAAAACGCTGGCAGCCAGAGCCGCATCCGCTTTGCCCTTGATAAAAACATCACGAAAGTCTTCTTTCACTCCCGCCCCTCCCGAAGCAACAATAGGAATGGACAAATTATCCGCCAAGCACGCAAGCGCTTCATTGGCATATCCATGTTTCACCCCATCATGATTCATGCTCGTAAAAAGAATCTCTCCAGCACCACGCTCCTGCGCTTCTTTTGTCCACGAAAACAATTCCTTATCTGTTTCCACGCGCCCACCGTTCAAGTAACACCACCAACCTTTCCCGGTCTGTTTGGCATCTACCGCAAGCACACAAACCTGCGAGCCGTAATGCTTTGCTATTTCATCAATCAAGTCAGGATTACGAATCGCAGAAGAATTAATAGATATTTTATCCGCTCCTGCACTTAGCAAACGGTCCACATCACTTAACTCATTGATCCCCCCACCGACAGTGAAAGGAATGCTGATATTCGCTGCAATCCGTTTCACCAAATCAGTGAAAGTCTTACGCTCTTCAAAACTTGCCGTAATATCCAGAAACACCAATTCATCAGCACCCTGCTCACTATAAGCCCGTGCCAACTCCACCGGATCACCCGCCTGACGCAAGTTCACAAAATTAGTGCCCTTCACCGTTTGTCCGTCCTTGATATCAAGACAAGGAATTATTCTTTTCGCTAACACTACTTTATCTTAAATTAAATTCTAATACTTCCCAAAATCAAAGTAACGCCTCCAATTCTTTCATGGAAATGCGTCCCTCGTACAAAGCCTTACCAAAGATAACGGCCGGAATTCCAGCCCTATCCAACGCCCGGATATCATCCGCACAACTCACTCCTCCACTGGCAATGAGATAAAGGTCGGGCTGTTGCTCCATAATTTCTTTGTAAAGTTCTACAGATGGTCCCTGCAACATTCCATCACAACCAATGTCCGTACAGATGACCTTTTTCACCCCCATCCCAACATATTTGTCCAAGAAAGGGAATAATTCACAGACACTCTCATCCTTCCAGCCATTTATCGCTATCTTATGCTCCTTCACATCAGCCCCGAGAATAATTTTCTCACAGCCATATACTTTCAACCAATGACAAAACAGTTCAGGATCACTCACAGCAATACTTCCTCCTGTCACCATCTGCGCCCCGTTATCAAACGCAATCAACAAATCCTCATCACTCTTCACCCCCCCACCGAAATCAATGATCAACGAGGTGCGCGAAGCAATTCGCTCCAATGTGCGGTAATTCACCACATGATGAGAAGCCGCACCGTCCAAATCGACCACATGCAAGCGCCGAATACCGTGTGCTTCCAATTCCTTTGCCACTTCCAACGGATTCTCATTGTATACTTTCTTACTATCATAGTCGCCTTGCGAAAGACGAACACACTTTCCGTCAATGATATCTATCGCTGGAATCAGTTCTATCATCTCTATTCCTTATTTTATCAATTCTTTAAACTAACACACTAAAGTGCCAAAAAGTTACGTAAGATGCGTTCACCCACTTTCCCGCTCTTCTCGGGATGAAATTGGGTGGCATAAAAATTATCTTTATGCAACGCTGCACTGAAGGGTAAAATATAATCCGTCACAGCAGCTGTATATTCATTTTCAGGTACATAGTAACTATGCACAAAATAAACAAACTCCTCCTCAGTAAATCCATTGAATAACGCACTGTTTGTCTGCTGAATGGTATTCCAGCCCATGTGGGGCACCTTATCTTCATGCTTCTGCGAAACAAACCGCTTCACTTCCGTATCAAAAATACCTAGGCAGTCCACGTCACCCTCCTCGGAATGGCGACACATTAGCTGCATGCCTAAGCAG
Organism: uncultured Bacteroides sp.; assembly: GCA_965140335.1. Lineage (GTDB taxonomy): Bacteria > Bacteroidota > Bacteroidia > Bacteroidales > Bacteroidaceae > Bacteroides. The sequence continues at coordinate 44,777 of OZ223190.1, read as the reverse complement.
ATGCCCAAGACCGGTTGACGAAGCTCCTTAATCAGTTTATCCATGCCATTGGCACGCAAATAATTCATGGTTGTCTCCGCTTCGCCCACTCCGGGAAAAATCACCTTATCAGCACTTCGCAATAAATGCTCATCCGCTGTGATTTCCGCATCCACGCCAAGACGTTTCAACGCATAATCCACCGAACGAATATTACCTGCATTATATTTAATTACTGCAACCTTCATGGTTTTTATCAATTAAAAATAACCGTTTTATTCTTGTATACCAAGACTTTTCGCTCAATATGCTTGCGTACGGCACGCGACAGTACGATTTTTTCCAAATCCCTTCCTTTAGTCACCAAGTCATCCACCGAGTCCTTGTGAGTGATACGTACCACGTCCTGCTCTATAATAGGACCTGCATCCAACTCAGTAGTCACATAATGACTGGTAGCCCCGATAATTTTCACTCCACGTTCAAAAGCTGCATGATAAGGTTTAGCACCTACAAAAGCCGGCAAAAAAGAGTGATGAATATTAATAATCTTGTTGGGATAAGTATTAATCATATTTTCCGAAATGACTTGCATATAGCGTGCCAAAACGATAAAATTCACTTTATGTTTGGCAAGCAACTCCATCTCTTGCTGTTCCTGCTCATCCTTGGTCTCCTTGCTAATAGGAAATAGATAGAACGGAATGCCGAAACGTTCCGCTACATGTTGCAAATCGGGGTGGTTACTGATGATCAATGGAATTTCCACATTCCACTCACCCGCCGTATAACGCGCCAGCAAGTCAAACAGACAATGAGACATCTTCGATACAAAAATTGCCATTCGAGGTTTCACATCCGAGAAATAAAGCCGGAAAGTCATATCATATTTCTGCGCATATAGCGTAGCAAAATAATCTTCAATCTTCTCCTGAGGAACTAAAAAGCCTCTCAATTCCCACTCAATACGCATAAAAAAGATATTTTCCACATGATCAACATATTGATCCAAATAGATAATATTTCCCTTATTTACCGTTATAAAATCCGTTACCTCAGCTAGAATCCCTGGTTTATCAGGGCAGTGGAGTAACAGTTTGGCAGTTTTCATCATCCTATATTATCGTTTTTTGTCGTTTATCAATTACAACCTTAAGTTTTTAAGTCCGCAAAAATAACGATTTATTGCAAAACGGCGAAGTTTTCGAGCAAGAAGTTTAAACAAGAAAGGTTGAATGCAGAGCTATTCCGTTGCCGTATTCATAATTTGTTCTCAATGGAAAAGCTACGGAGCAAGTACCACTGAACAACGACGGAATAGTATAGCTAAGCCATTTTACTTGAAATGATAATCAGCAGAGATCAAAAACAGATGGCTTTAAACACATCAAAAGAGTGATAGGCCTTGTAGCAGTAAAAGGGTTTAATAGCGTTTAAACGAACATTGAACACTTTTTTTTTGCAAGCCAATCTTTTAAAAATGAATACATAAGCAAATCATAGTCACAAATAGCACAAAAAAAATCAGCAGAGGCATTGCAAATATCAAAGAAATATCTACCTTTGCATCCGCAATCGAGAGAGATAGTTATTACAAAACATATTGGTGCGTTAGTTCAGTTGGTTAGAATACATGCCTGTCACGCATGGGGTCACGGGTTCGAGTCCCGTACGCACCGCAAAAAAAGATAAAGAAAAGCTCTAAAGTTTAATTACTCTAGGGCTTTTTCTTTATACCCGCATTAAGTATAAGAAATAAAAAGATAGAGAGTCACTTTATCTTCTTGACCCCGTTTAATCAGCCCAATGGGTAATGGTAAGACTTTCTTATTACTAACTTCGCTAATTCTTCGTTTTTTTTCACTCCAGCTGAGGCCAACTATAGTGGAGATGGTATGGAGATGCTCCTAATGTGCTAAGACTTCTTTGAAAGCCTATCTTCCTCTATATTTACAATTTAGGTATCTTTCAGTTGTATTGATTCCATTTTATGATAGACACTTTTGTCTCTCTAGCTAAACGATTTCCACTACTAGAGTTCGTAATTAGATGCGAGTTCCCTTCAACGCAACAGCACGAAACATCATGCTTCATCATTTTTGCTTGAGAGGCACACATTCCATATCTACCTCCCCCGCATGAATCAGTTGTTTGTGGCTAATGCGATATCCTTTCAATGAACGCCCGCCAATAATACACTTCTTAATAATTTCCGGCGAACCGGTTGCGGAATGACGGGTAACAATGCGTAATTCTTTCCGATCATACCAATGAGGGTCAAGATGAATGCACACTTCATCGAAAGTCGGCACGGTAAGTGTATACATCGGAACTCCGGGACAGTCGGGGTAAAAGCCCATCATACTAAATACCGCCCAGGCAGACATGGTTCCGGCATCATCGTTACCGGGAATGCCATCCGGTTTCGTCGTAAAGTACTTATTGAGCAACTCCGGTACAAGCACTTGCGTACGCCAAGCCTCATCGGGAAAGTAACTAAACAGATATGGATAAGCAATATCGGGTTCATTAGCAGGGTCGTACAGTCCGGCATCAAAAAGATGCTGAAGTTTGTTGACGAACTTTTTCTTACCTCCCATCAATTTGACAAGTCCGAGCACATCATGCGGCACATAAAAAGTATAATTCCACGCTGTGCCTTCATGAAAACCGGGGCAAGGTTCGAAGTTCATGCCTTGTGTCGGATTAAAGGGAGTCAAAAACTTTCCGTCGGGGAACAACGGACGAAGCATACCATATTCTTTATCAAAATACTGCTTATACCTTAATGACTGCTTCCGTAATTGCCGGGCTTGCTCCGTATGTCCTAATGAATCGGCCAATATGGAAAGTGAATAATCGGCAATATAATACTCCAACGCATGAGATACAGAATTATCGAATTCCTCACGCAAAGGTACATAACCTAACTTCAAATAATCGTCATTATCCGGTCGCATCAAGTTCTCTTTGCCCGGTGCAGTGGCCGAATGCCACATTATCTTATAAGCAGCATCAACATCAAAGTCACGCAAGCCTTTCATCCATGAGTCCACCAACACGGGAATGCTCGGATCACCTTCCATCGTCAACGTCTCCCGTCCGTAAAGCTCCCATTTGGGCAACCACCCATGTTCCTTACCCATAGCCACCATCGATTTTACCATCTGCATCTGCCGTTCGGGATAAACCAATGTCAGTAACTGATGCAAACAACGATAAGTATCCCACAAAGAGAACACCGTATAACGATTGCCTTTTACCGTCCCAATCTCGTTCGACTCCATCTTCGGATATTGTCCATTGACATCTTGAAGAATGTTGGGATGGATCAAACTATGATAGAGAGCTGTATAGAACACCGTCTTCTGTGCTTCAGTCCCCCCTTTCACTTCAATCCGCCTCAAATCGTTTGCCCAGCTCGATTCAGCTTTAGCACGCACCGCATCAAAATCACAAGTCGGTTGCTCGGCATTTAAGTTTTCCCGGGCATTAGCAATGCTTACAAATGAAACTCCCATCTGCACTTCCACCTGCTCACCTTCTTCAGTATCAAAATCAAAATAAGCTCCTAATTCATTACCGGCGATATCTCTCCCGTAGTTAGGATAAAGCTTATACTTCCCGTTATCAGCATCCCACTGAGCCTGTGCTCCCTCCATCTTAGGTTGCTTCTTCCAATAGCCCGCCGTAAGCTTACCGGGCGATTTCTTATTGATCCGCATCACAAAGTAAATAGGGAAAACAGCCTGCGGATTATAGCAGAAAGTGCCCAGGAATTTCATACCCTCCACTTCGTTTTCACCTATCCGACGCATATAACTTCCACTTTCATTAGTCAAGCCGTCACCTATATTTAACAACAAGTGACTCTGCCCTTTTGGGAAAGTAAATCGACTAACAGAAGTGCGAAGCGTTGTCGTCACCTCACAAAGAATATGATATTTCGTCAGATATGTAGTATAATATCCCGGTGAGGCAGCCTCATTCTTATACTTACTGCCATATTTATGATAGTCCACCTGCAACTCACCCGCAGTAGGCATCAGCAGAAGAGAACCTAGATCAGGACAGCCCACCCCGCTCAAATTAACATGAGAGAAACCTGTGAAATAGCTATTGGTATTATCATAAGGTGTAGACCACCAACGTGCATCCTTATCATAATGATTATCCGCCGATCCCATTACATTAAACGGAGAAACGGACATCAGTCCGTTAGGACACACTGCACCAGGATTCGTAGCCCCAAAATTAGTTGTCCCGATAAACGGATCAACGTACTTTAGTATATTATCGGAGGAATATATACATAACGAACATAATGAAAAGGCAAAAGATAAGAAGAAGGATCTCATAATTAAATTTATTAAGGAGTTAACATTAACTGATTAACAAGGATAAGAAGGCAGTATAATGCGACTACAAAGGTATGTAGAAAGCATGAAATATCAAAATCGCAATAAAAGACGAAGATTCAACTACCTCATTACTTCTAGCTATTTCTCCCTCTAAATAGGCAGATATATCTTCACTAGTGCACGCTAAATATAAAACTTTATCAACTTTCATTTAGTATTATTTGTTGTAAATCAAGGCTATTATATAATCTATCCGTTTTCCAATTTACACATTAAAAAATAAAAAAGAAAAGAATCAAATACAAACCAATAAAACAGAACAAATATCATTTTGAACGCATAACAAAATATATACCATCTTAAATACATATTTATAACGCTATAATGGACATTTTGCCTTAATGAATAGATTCAAAAGCATTTTGATTGTTTTAGATATACTATCATCATTAATAGATATTTCATTATCATTACGATTATTCTAAGTTTGTGATGTTTCTTAATGGATAATTAACACCTAACAAAAATGCTTGACTATTAGTAATCTTTAAAGTTCTAAAGGATGAGTAAAAGACAAATTTCAAGCCTTCTCCCAAAGAGAATTTATTCAAAGGTGATTATGGCACCGCTATGAATACTTTTCGCTAGAAAGAATGGTAACTTTACCATCAAAAATACACCAACAGATGCAAGCCTAGCTTTTTCCTAATAATAGGTGTAATTAAGCAAGCGATTAAAGTGGAAAGAAAAACAACTAATAATAAAAAAACAATGAAAAGGACAGCAATCTTATTTATTTTTATTTTTTGCCTGTTTTCAATCGGAGTAAATGCCCAAGACACATTTATCCATGAACAATCTACTGAATATCAGTGGCCAACGGATTCTCTCGTACTAAAAAAGCTGGATAAATGGCAGGACCTGAAATTCGGTGTGCTAATGCATTGGGGACTTTATTCCGTACCCGGCATGGTAGAATCATGGGAGTTATGCTCGGAAGACTGGATTACTCGAAAAGGATTTGATAATTACCAAGAGTTCAAAAATTGGTATTGGGGGTTAAGCAAGAAGTTTAATCCAACACAATTCAATCCGGATCAATGGGCTAATGCGATGAAACAGGCCGGAATGAAATATGCTATATTTACCACCAAACATCATGATGGTTTTTGCATGTTCGATAGTAAGTATACTGACTTTTCAATTGCTAAGGGTCCGTTTAAGAACAATCCTAAAGCAGATGTTGCCAAATACGTATTTCAGTCTTTTAAGAAGGATAACTTTATGATTGGAGCTTATTTCTCCAAACCGGATTGGCACAGTCAGTATTACTGGTGGGACTATTATGCAACCCCTAACCGCAATGTCAACTACAAGATTAAGCAGCACCCTGAAAGATGGGAAATGTTCAAAGACTTCGTTTATAATCAAATTGACGAACTGATGAGCAATTACGGCCCGGTGGATATCTTATGGCTGGACGGCGGATGGGTGGCCAAAGAAAACGGACAGGATATCAATATGCCTAAGATAGCCCATATGGCACGTGAAAAACAGCCGGGCATATTGGTTGTAGACCGTACCATACCGGGTAAATATGAAAACTATCAGACACCGGAGCAAAAAATACCGGCAAAGCAATTAAATCACCCATGGGAGAGTTGCCTTACACTCACAACCGATTGGGGCTGGGTCAAAAATGCCGCTTATAAAACCCCCAACAAAATTATCTCAACTTTAATAGAAGTTGTAGCCAAAGGTGGTAATCTACTTTTAGGTGTAGGACCTACCCCGCAAGGGCTAATCGAACAACCCGCCGTTGATCGCCTTCAGAAAATAGGAGAATGGTTGCATAAAAACGGAAAAGCGATCTATAACACCCGTATCACTCCTAATTATCATTGTGGCAATGTTTGGTTCACTGCTGACAAAAACAAAAAAACAATCTATGCATTATATGCATTACCTGAAGGAGAAAAAGTACCCGCCACTATTGAATGGGAAGGTAATATTCCTGTAAAACACAGTAGAATAACTCTTATTGCTTCAGGGCAGCATGTGAAGTGGACCGTAAAGGGAAATAAAGTAACCGTAGTTGTACCCAAGAAATTTATCGGCAGTACAGAGGCTCTTGCTTTCCAACTGAATATTGAGAAATAAGCTAATATAAAGGACTAAGAGTCTGTTAAAATTTTGTTCATTCTGCTTTTTGAATTATTATGAAATCATCGGGAGCTTTGCATAAGGTATAATGCCGTCTATAACCCCGCAAGATTATAAAAAATCAAATTTAGACAAACTCTTAGTGCTTTGTATAAAATAAATAAAGGGAGAAGTAGCCAAAACGGTCTCCCTTTTGTTCCTCAATCAACCACGAAGAAAAGCTCTCATAGGAAGTTAATCTGCAGAGAGATAAGTATAAAATAAGAAGAAAGTCATTTTACTACTAAATAATAAATGGACGGAAACTTTAAAAAGAATATCATCGCATCACTCTTTGCCACCTCTTTTAGCCTCTTCTGCTGGGGACAAACAGGGACGGGATTTGAGCCTGTAAAGTATGTGGGTGGAGAAATTGCAAATCCCAATTTTCATGATGCCGGTCTGCGCTATGCCATCGGCGTTGAAAACATACAAGTATTACGTGCCAATCGTACACATCCGGAATATGCCGACAACTTTGGATGGACATACAATCATGCTCCAAATCTGACTTATTGGAACCATACATTCTATCTGGAATATCTAAGTAACCCGGTAAACGAACAACAGCCTCCGGGACATACATTAATCGCTATGTCGCATGATGGTAGAAACTGGGAAAAGCCGATTGAGCTATTTCCAGTATACAAAGCTCCTAAAGGGGTAAGCATACCTAAAGGATATACAGGATATATCATGCACCAGCGAATGGGATTCTATACAGCCCCCAACGGACGATTGCTGGTTATAGCCTTCTACGGGCACTCATACAACCCCTTCCAGAAGGGGGGCATCGGACGAGTAGTCCGTGAAGCGTACCAAGACGGTACTTTCGGACCTATTTACTTTATCCGCTACGAAAGTCAGGCCCAGTGGAATGAAACAAATACCTCCTACCCTTTCTATACAGAATCAAAAGATCAAGGATTTATAATTGCTTGCAATGACCTACTTAAAGATCAATTGAAAACCCTTCAATGGAATGATGAAGACCGGGGTATTGATGGCTTTTATACATTAAAAGATTCGACGAATGTCGTGGAAGCATTATCTTATTACCATAGAAAAGATGGCAAGGTAGTAGGATTATGGAAACAATCGTATGCCGCCCTCTCTGCTGACAATGGCCTAACCTGGTCTCCTCCCCGGAAGATGAGTTCACTCATCATGGCTGGAGGCAAGAATTGGGGACAAAGGACAATAGACGGCCGCTATGCCATGTGCTACAATCCTATCGCAACCCAACAATATCGTTATCCGTTAATAGTGACCAGTAGCGATGATGGTATTTTATTTGATAACATGGGCGTGGTACACGGTGAAGTCCCTCCCAGAAGATATTACGGCGAGAACAAAGATTTTGGTCCGAACTACGTCAGAGGTATCACCGAAGGAGAAAACACTCCTCCGGGAAACGAGATGTGGGTGACTTATAGCGTCAACAAAGAAGACATTTGGATAAGTCGGATACCTTTGCCGATCAGAGTGAGCACAAACGAACAGGTATCGGACAATTTCAATCAGTTAGCCGTCGGCGGTGCGGTCCCTGAATGGAATATCTATTCACCGCAATGGGCAAAAGTCAGTGTAGCGGCTTTTCCCAGCCAAACCGACAAAAGTTTACTGTTTGAGGACAAAGATCCCTACGATTACGCACGGGCAATACGTATATTCAGAAGCAGTAAGAAGACTAGTATCAAGTTTAAGCTATTTGCCGATCAAACCCAAAGTGGAACATTCCAGATTGATGTAACCGGCAGACATGGTGATTGTGCTGTAAGACTTATATTTGAAAATAATCAAATAAAGGTCTTAGCCAATGGAGAAAAGAAAATCATTGGTAATTATCGCGCAAAAACATGGTATAAAATCAATCTCAAAATTAATACCGAAGGATTGGGGAGATACAGTCTGACGGTCAATGAGAATGATTTACTTCAAAATGAATCACTAGCAACCGCTGTAAAAGCAGTGGAACGTCTGTCGTTCAGAACCGGAGATTACCGGAACTATCCAAACAGGAAAACGCCAAATCAAGTTCAGGCTCCACCACTCCAAGGTGCTGACCAACCTTGTACAACAGCTGCTTTTTATCTGGATGACGTGCAGACTGCAACAATAAAGTAAAGACTCACGAAAAATAATATTTAATAAAACCATAGACCGCGAATAGAATGAAAAGAATAACAAATGCATTAGTTGTTTTGCTATTACTTGCCACTAGTCAGGCAAGTTATGCAGACAATCATTTTATCAATGATGCTGCATATCGCAAACAGGTAAAAGAGGATTTTGAGAAGAAAGAGAAGCAATTGCCCAACGGCAACCTGTTCGGTATCTTCAAAGAAAAGTTAACATCCCCCGAACGAGAGGCACTCCAATTTTTATATGCCTACATGCCTATAGGAGATATTACGGACTATACCGGAAGATACTATCTTGAAAACGTACGCTTATCGGAAAAAGCCAAAGCAGAAATGCCATGGGGGAAAAAGATTCCTGAAGACGTATTCCGTCATTTCGTACTACCAATTCGTGTCAATAATGAGAATTTGGATCATTCACGACGTGTATTCTACTCCGAATTAAAAGATCGTATTAAGAATCTAAGCCTGCATGATGCTGTCTTGGAAGTCAACCACTGGTGTCACGAAAAGGTGGTGTACACTCCAAGTGATGCCCGTACAAGTTCCCCGCTTGCTTCCGTTAAAACAGCATACGGACGATGTGGTGAAGAATCAACTTTTACCGTTGCTGCGCTGCGTGCTATGTGTATACCTGCACGTCAAGTCTACACCCCACGCTGGGCACATACCGACGATAATCATGCATGGGTGGAAGCATGGGTAGATGGCAAATGGTACTTTCTTGGTGCCTGCGAACCGGAGCCCGTACTCAACTTGGGGTGGTTTAACACTGCGGCAAGCCGCGGCATGTTAATGCACTCCAATGTATCTGGACGTTACGAAGGAAAAGAAGAAATCATGTTGCAAACGCCGAACTATACTGAAATCAATTTGATTCAGAATTACGCTCCTACCGGTAAAGCAACAATCAAAGTAGTCGACAATAATGGTAACCCTGTAAAGGATGCCAAACTTGAGTTCAAGATTTACAATTATGCCGAATTCCACACGGTAGCAACCAAATATACCAATGATGAAGGAAGCACCACACTAAGTGCCGGAAGAGGTGATATGCTGGTATGGGCCTCAAAAAACGAGGTATTTGGATATGCTAAAGTTTCATTCGGCGAAAGCCCTGTGGTTACCATTAAGCTTGATAAGAAAGAAAATGAGGACTATTCTATTCCTTTCGACATTGTTCCTCCTCCTGAAGGTGCTAATATTCCTAAAGTAACACCAGAGCAGCGGGCTGAGAACAATCGCAGACTTACATATGAAGATTCTGTGCGTAATGCGTATGTAGCCACCTTCATGAATAAAGAGAAGGCTCACGCTTTCACCACTAAAAATGGCTTATCAGAAGCAGCAGATCAGTACCTTGTCGCTTCGCGTGGTAATTGGAATACACTTTGCAACTTCTTGCTTACAGCCCCAAAAAAGAAAGTGGAACAAAAAGCAATCGATTTGCTATCTGTGATCTCCGATAAAGACTTACGTGACATATCCACAGCAGTACTGAATGACAACCTATACAACACGCCTCAGGAAATCACCGATACAGTCTTATTCAACAAATGTATCCTGAACCCTCGCGTAGGCAATGAGATGCTCACCCCCTATAAGAAATTCTTCAGAGAAGCCATTTCCAAATCTGAACGTGAACAATTTAAGGCAGACCCGGAGAAATTGGTAGAATGGTGCAAACAAAACATTACCATCAACAACTCACTCAATTCCATTAATATTGTAATTTCTCCGGTAGGGGTATGGAAAGCACGCATCGCCGACCGCCGTTCACGAAACACCTTCTTTGTTTCCATAGCCAGAGCGATGGGAATCCCGGCCTGGATAGATGAAGTTACCGGAAAAATCCAATATAAGAACAGCAATAAAGGCCTTGTACTTGACGTTGATTTCGATAACACCCAATCGGTACAATCGCCGACCGGACGCTTGGTGCTTCGCTACGAACCGACTACCACCTTGGCCAATCCGAAATACTATACCCATTTCACCATTTCCAAATTCCGTAACGGTACATTCTACCTGCTAAATTATGATGAAGGAGATGTAGATATGGGAGGCGGGACAAGCTGGGCCTATCAATTCAAGAATGGTGCCACTCTCGATACGGGATATTATATGCTGGTATCGGGTACGCGATTGAAAGACGGTTCCGTGCTCAGTCAGACAACTTTCTTCAATATTAAGAAAGGAGAAACCACTACACTCGATCTTGTCATGCGGCAGAACTCAAACAAAGTAGAGGTAATCGGAAAGTTTGATTCCGCATCCACTTTCCTTCCTCTAGGGAGTGATAAGCCGGAAAGTATCTTCCAACATTGCGGTTGTACAAAGCAATATTATATTTTAGCGATACTCGGTGTTGGACAAGAGCCTACCAACCATGCTCTACGTGATATTGCCGCGTTAGGAAAAGACTTTGAGAAGTGGGGACAAAGAATTATTCTGCTATTCCCCGACAAAGAACAGGCAAAGAAATTCAATCCAGCCGATTTTCCGGGACTGCCCTCCAACATCACTTATGGCATCGATATGAAGAGTGCAATCCAGGCACAATTGGTGAAAGTACTGAAACTGTCGAATGCAACACAGCTCCCCATTGTCACCATAGGAAGTACGAACAATGAACTCGTATTCCAAATGCAAGGTTATACCATCGGGCTAGGTGAACAACTGATGAACGAAATCAAATTATTGAAGTGAGACGCATTAAATGAATAGACATCCTCTCAATAGCTTTAGATTATAAAGCAAAAATAAGGAACTGACTTTTGAATCAGTTCCTTATTTTGCTTATATCCCCAATGACTGCATTAAAAGCCCTATTTCATCGCTATTCATTTCGCCCGGAAGTATTTATGAAAAGGACGGAACAAACAAATTAAGACCTTTACCACAGGTTCAGTTTATTTTTTATCCAACTTGGCAAGCACTTCATCCAAAGCTTTCCAATGTGCTTCAGTCATGCTTCCGGGAGTAAAAAGAGAAATACCCTTGGCTCCCGCCTTCATCGAACCAATCACAGCCTTAGCGATCTCAGAAGGTAATAAACCGGAATTCTCAGGATCTACAACCTTATCTTTATGTTGCCAATCCTTGCAAATAAACAAACCACTATATACCGGGATCTGTCCTTTTACCGACTTCACCTCTTCACGAGTAATTTTGCCAACCCATGCAGCATCCTTCAGATAGAAATCATTATAATTCATAGGAAAGAAAGCATCTATTTTCCACTTGTTCCACTCCTGACGCACCATCTTTACAGCATAAGATTTCGGACCGGGAAATACATCCGCACTGACCTTCTTCCCCTCAGCATGAACCGCAGCAGCCAGCTTATTCACAAAATCAGTGATGACATCACAACGAAACTGCGCCCATGCCTTACACTTCGATGGATCTTTCACTTCACGAATATTAATTCCCGTTTGAGCCTTAAAGGCGGCTACACAACTATCGCAATAACAATAATCGGCTTTAGGATATTCCTCCTTCATTACCAAACCGTACTTATCCCACAAGCCACGTGCCAAAATGACGTCGGCATAACGGATATAATCCAGCTGTACATAATCAACTTCAGGTATGGCAGCAATTTTAGTATATTGATCAATCAAATAAGCCTGCACCTCTTTGTTCCGCGGATCCAAAGTTGTATAGTAAGGCACATAAGGCTGTACGGAATAGGAAGATTCTCCCAAGCGATTCACCGCATACCACGTAGAATCCAATCCGGCATGAATCATACAGGGAACCCAGGCATGATATTCCAAGCCCAATGATTTAGCCACTTTAGCAGCAACTGTTACTTTCTGTACATCAAAACCGGCATTAAAACAAACGCCTACCACACCATGACTTTTCCAATTGGCAAAGTCTTTCTTCAAACTGGCAGCCGTCGTATTAGCGGCCCACCCTTGCCAAACATAAACCGGTACCTTTGCCGATGAATCGGCAGAATACATCATCAAAAATAAAGCGATTAACACGCCGAAAAGTTTTCTCTTCATAGATTCTATCTTTTAATTATTATTGGATCTTATCCACACATTATTTTCTCTCGAAACAGCTTCCCGATTCATCAATCACATACTCCTTTCCATTAGGGGCAATAGCCGTAATCTCATAAGTATGAGAAGTGGTTTCAACCTTAATCCGGCAGCCTTTGGGAAGCAGCTGCATATCTTTCTTATGCAGATGAAAAGCTTCTAACGTTTTAAAATAAGTCTGATACTTGCTATATTGTTCTTCTTGAGCATAAAACAACATCCAAAGGAAATTTGTTACAGGTTGATAGTCAGGATAATGAAATATTTCAGTACCCTCCCCTACCGTTTTATCAGACAGATACAAATATCCCCACCTCTCAGGCATGTGCATCGCTACTTTTCCTGTAGATGTCCATACCCAGTTATCTTCAGGCAAGAACTTGCCATCAGCGCCTTTCTTACGGCTATAATTCCCGGCACTATCCAAATCGTAATGCCACTCCACGCGTGAAAAATCAATCCGTAACCAATGGCCGGACTTTAAATAATTATCAAACTCACTTGCAATGGCTTCCCGTGGAATAGCCATTTCCACAGTCCATCCTTTATCCGTATCTCTCGGATTGTTCATCGTTCCCTCGCAATGCGTAGCCAGTTTTAGTCCCGGACAGTTCCATTGAAACTGAACAAATGTACGTCTGGGAGTACGATATGGCTTCTCCAGTGCCAAATCAAAAACAGTGCCCCGCGCATTCGTCTCTATCTCAAAATAATTATGTCCTTCTCCCACAGGATCAATAAAGACTTCAAAGTCGTTATCATAAAAAACAATGGTATCCCGTTTTTGAAGATTCGACCAGATTTGAGGTTCTTGTAATTCTCCGAGAATATAAAGGTAATGATCGTCCCAAAGCATCTTTGCTGTAGTATGAAACCGCGGAGTAGGGAAATCAGATCCGCTGATATCAAGAAAAGCTTCCGTAGACGTAGCATTCTTCCAGGAAGGCTCATCAGCCTTTCCATCAATCGTTATCGGCCCGGATGGGCGATAACAAACATATCCCCGGGGAAGAGTCAACATAGAGGCATACTTTTCTGAAAGACTTTGCGCCTGCAAATGGATTTGTAATCCACATAATACGGCTAAAAAGGTAAGGAATATACGTGTCATTATTTATAGGTATTACAATAAAACGATTAAATATAAAATCATAAAGCATAGTTTGGAAAACAAAAGTAATAGAATTAATACGACTAAAAATATCTATTATCACTTATTCTGTATCTGAAAAAGCTTTATCTCTAACTCTTCTCACAACAAACAAGGCAGAACAAAAATTTCCATCATCTTAATGAAGAAAAAAGCATGGAAGTTTAATTTAGATATAGAAATCAGATAAATAGATATTTTGTAGATTATACAAGATGAGTATCTTTGCTCGATGAATACAAAAGAAAAAAACAGTTCGCCCGTAAAATGGGTTCCAACCCTTTACTTTGCCATGGGGCTTCCTTTTATAGCGTTATCCATGGTGTCTGTCTTGATGTTCTCGGACTTGAATATCAGTAACACCCAAATCGCCTTCTGGACGTCGCTGATTATGTTGCCCTGGACACTGAAGCCCTTATGGAGCCCTATTCTGGAGATCTTCAGGACGAAGAAATTCTTTGTAATCACCACGCAGATGGTCACCGGATTGGCTTTTGCACTCGTAGCTCTCTCACTACCTCTTCCCGGTTTCTTTACCTACTCCATCGCTTTGATGGGAATCATTGCCATTAGCGGGGCGACCCACGACATTGCAGCGGACGGGGTCTATATGAGCGAGCTAAGCAATGAGCAACAAGCCAAATACATCGGATGGCAAGGGGCCTTCTATAATTTGGCAAAAGTGTTGACCAACGGCGGATTGGTCTTTCTTGCCGGTAGCCTGAAAGACCAGTTCGGCCCGGTAAAGGCATGGATGGTTATCATGCTCATCTGTGCCGCTTTAATGATACTCGCTTCCCTCTATCACATCAAAATGTTGCCTTCTAGAGAGAAAAGCGAAAAGACAGTCAGCTTCAAAGAAAGCATGGTGGAACTTTGGGAAGTCATCTGCTCTTTCTTTCATAAAAAATATATCTTCTACTATATCCTTTTTATCATTCTGTACCGCTTTGCAGAGGGATTTGCCATGAAGATTGTTCCTCTTTTCCTTAAAGCTCCCGTAGCCGAAGGGGGATTAGGGTTGTCGGTACAAACCATCGGACTGATTTATGGAACCTTCGGGGCTGCCGCCTTTATCGTGGGCTCCATTCTCGGAGGTTATTTTATTGCCGGAAGAGGTTTGAAACGCTCTATTTTTGCATTATGTTGTATCTTCAATATTCCCTTTCTGGTTTATTTCTTTTTGTCCACTTACCAGCCGGACAATTTGATGGTAATAGGCTCGGCCATTGTCTTTGAATACTTTGGATATGGTTTCGGTTTTGTGGGATTAATGCTCTTCATGATGCAACAAATAGCACCGGGCAATCATCAGATGTCGCACTATGCTTTTGCCTCGGGAATCATGAATCTGGGTGTGATGCTTCCTGGTATGATGAGCGGCTGGCTTAGCGACCTCATCGGTTACCAGCATTTCTTTGCATGGGTACTCATCGCTACAATTCCGGCTTTTATGCTCACCTGGTTCCTGCCGTTCACCTATGGAGAGAAGCAGAAATAGATGTTGCCACTACCTGATTGAAACAGAACCTATTAATAGAACAATGAATAAAAAAAATAAGATAGATTATGGAAAAACTAAAAATCGTAGGCCAGGCAATGCCTGACATGCCTTGGGAAGAGCGTCCCGAAGGGTGCAAAGAAACGGTATGGCGTTACAGTAAAAATCCGATTATCCCACGTGACTTGTTACCCACCTCCAACAGTATATTCAATAGCGCGGTGGTTCCTTTCAAAGACGGTTATGCCGGTGTGTTCCGTTGCGACGACACCAACCGTCGGATGGTATTGCATGTCGGATTCAGTGATGACGCCATTCATTGGAACATCAACCCTGAAGCCCTGCACTTTGAATCGGCCGACCCGGAGATTGGTGAATGGGTTTACGGATACGATCCGCGTGTTTGTTTCATTGAAGATCGCTATTATGTCACGTGGTGCAACGGCTATCATGGTCCTACTATCGGCATAGCCTACACTTTCGATTTTAAGACCTTCCACCAACTGGAAAATGCTTTCCTTCCCTTCAACCGGAACGGTGTGCTTTTCCCTAAAAAGATAAACGGTAATTTTGCCATGCTGAGTCGTCCTAGCGACAACGGGCATACCCCTTTCGGAGATATCTTCTACAGCGAGTCACCCGACTTGAACTTCTGGGGTAAACACCGTCATGTCATGTCTCCGGCACAATTCGAAGTCAGTGCATGGCAATGTACCAAAATAGGTGCGGGTCCCATCCCCATTGAAACCTCCGAAGGCTGGCTGTTGATTTATCACGGCGTATTGGCATCCTGCAATGGCTTTGTCTATGCTTTCGGTTCCGCCCTGCTCGATTTGGAACAGCCTTGGAAAGTGTTGTACCGTTCCGGGGCCTATCTCATCTCCCCCCGCACAACGTATGAATGTATGGGAGATGTACCTAATGTTTGTTTCCCTTGTGCCACACTTCACGACCCCGAAACGCAGCGTATCGCCATTTATTACGGCTGTGCCGATACCGTAACGGGACTTGCATTCGGATACATCCCTGAAATTATTGAATTTACAAAACGTACCAACATACTGAAATAGGATAACAAAAATTCTATTTCAGATTAAATTAAAAGTTTGGTTACGCCATAATAAAATCCCTTCCCAACCTTGGGAAGGGAACAAACAATACAGCGAGCAAAAATATCCCACCGATATCCGGAGCTATCACGACCGGAAAAGCAAGAGATAAATGGAAGTTACCATACAACGACTTTCCCGGTTCTTCAAAGAATTCTCAATAAACACCACTATCGTACCGCAAGACAAGACCACAAAGCAGAGCGATTACCCGATAAAAGTAGCCCAAAGAGGAATTAATAAAAATTAGTTAGTTGCACTAAAACAAGAAAAGGATAAGCGCATGAAAATAAGTAAGAAGAAAGAGATAAGAAAGAGAGGTTCAATCACTCCTAGCATCAGATATAATTAAAAGGCTTTTATTCATGCATTAAAAGGCTTTTAATACATGAATAAAAGCCTTTTAATATTACTTCACATTTAAATCCATCCAGAATAAGCTGGAGCAAGTCATTTACTAAGCTAATCATAAATAAGTATTACGACTAGGAAAAAAAGACTCGTAGAGGAAGGGAAAGAAACAGAAACTGATAATCTGAAATTGGCATCAATAGTTATTCTTAACTATTATAAGGTATGAGATTGACGATCAAGTCTCCTATTTGCGTGAATAGAAATACATTTAAATGACAAAACTGAATATTTCCTTTTTTTTGGTTATTTTTGCCTTCACAACATAAAGTGCTTAAAGGATGAGATCTCTTTTTCTATTTCTTGTTTTGAGGTTATTTATTATTTCACTTCCCTCGCTTTATGCTCAAGATAATAGCCAAAGAGATATGGCTGATATGGGTGAGCATATCCGCTATTTGCGTACTAAAAAAGATACCTTTAGTGCTTTAAAAGAACTTTCCTTTCTTTATTTAGCTAAATCTGATTATTCCCGGGCTATATACTATGCGGAACAATTGCGTCAAAAGGGTGAAGCAGAGTCGAATGACTATTTTCGGTTGTATGCTTATATTTATCTGGGACAAGGCTTAATGATGAGAGGTTATGAAAAACCGTCCAAATTTTATCTGGATAAATCGCTAAAATTGGCACAGGAGTTAAAGAATGATTCGGCACTCTGTTCTGTTTATAATGGTTTAGGGTTGTTTACTGCAAACATTAAAACAGACTATTATCATAGTATCTCTTATTTTTTTAAAGGAATAGAAATTGCCAAGAGAAATAATAATGAGCAATTACTTTCTATCTTATTATGCAATTTGGGGGGGATGTATTATTTGCTCAATGATACTACAGGATTGAAATATTCACTGGAATGTTATGAATTGGGACATAAACGTGAAGATACCTATACTATTATGTCCGGCGCTGTTAATACAGCTTACATATATTATTTGAAGAAAAATTATATTGAAGCTTCAAAGTATGCTAAAGAAGCAGAATTTATTATGCAACGGAATGGATTTTACGATTTAAGTAATATTTATAATCTATTGGGGTCTATTTCTTATGAAACAGGAGATAGGCATACTGCACTGGCTTACTTTGATAAGGCTCTTCAACAAAAGGATTATGCTCATACTTCATCTATAGCAAGTACGTATCTCGGGTATGCGAATGTGCTGTCAAAAGAAGGACGTTATGAAGAGGCTGCTGCCTTTTTAAAGAAAGGACTTGAGGTATCAAGTAGCAGGCATAATAAAATATATCGCCACTCTTTGCTTCAGGCTCTTTCTGATTGCTATGAACAAATGGGACAATATGCCACAGCGCTGAAATATTATAAGGAGTTCCGCACAGAGAAAGATAGTGTATTTAATGAAGAGAAGGAGCGTTCTCTCAATGAGCTCAGGATAAAATATGATGTGGAAAAACAAAAGAACGAACTCGTTCATGGGAAATTGCGTTTGGTGCAAAATGAAAAGAAGATTCAATTCCTTACTTTTGGCTTTCTTTTAATAGGATTGGCTTTTAGCTTTACTTATTACCTCTATTATAAGAAGAATCGCCTATATCTCAAGATTGTGCTACAAAATCAGGAAGCTATCAGACGTGAAGAAAGTTTGCGCTTTGAGATTAAGAAATTGAGAAAAGAGGGGACTAAAGAAAAAAATGAATCGGCAGAGAAATATGCCGCCTCTTCATTGACAGATGAAAAAATGACCGAACTCTATTACAGGCTTGGGCAACTGATACAGGAAAATAAAGTATATAAAGATAATTTCATTACCAAGGAAAAAGTTGCGGAGATGTTGAATACCAACCGCACTTATCTCTCCCAAGTCATCAATGAGCAGACGGGGAAAACCTTTACGCACTATATTAATTCTTTCAGAGTGGAAGAGGCGATTCGTCTTTTATCTGATCCGACTAACAATATACCGCTCAAAGCACTCTCTTCGGAATTAGGCTTTAACTCTATTTCTACCTTTTATAGTGTATTCCAATCAGCCGTAGGCATGCCTCCTTCTTTATACCGTTCAAAAGTACTTGATATTCAAAAAGGCAGATAAACCTTATATTTACTATCATATTTATTACGAAAACGACAATTGCCGTTATTAAAGCTCCATTTAACACTGATATTTAAATCATTATTCTTTTATTTGCAATCATTAAGTAATTTCTCTTGTTTAATCTAGTTTTTGTAAACAAAGAATAGATAGTGTGATTATTTCTTTTGTAATTCATGAAGTTTTTAAGTATGGCAATTACTAATTATAAATGATAGGTTGATATGAAAAAAAAGCTTTTTGTTTTATTTGATATGCTGTTGATCTTATGTTCAGCGACTTTCGAAGTTTCTGCGCAAAGTATGGACAAAACTTCCGGGATAATAATTCGTGGTATAGTTAGTGATATGCAAGGAGAACCTTTGGCTGGGGCCACAGTTAGGATAACAAATCTAAATGCTGCGGGAACAATCACAGATGTTAATGGAAAATATTCCATATCAGTTCCCTCGGAATCTTCTATACTTGAATTTTCATTTATCGGATTCATCAAGCAAACAGCTCAGGTTGGGAAGAATAAAACGATAAATATGGTTTTGAAAACAGATAACCAATTGCTGGATGAAGTTGTGGTAACGGGTTATCAGACAATTTCAAAGGAACGGGCTACAGGTGCTTTCTCCAAAGTCAGCGGCGACGTATTACAGGAACAACGCCTTAATAGTCTCAGTACATTGCTTGAAGGACGGGTAGCGGGTTATGCAAATGGACTTGTGCGAGGAACTACGACCATGAATGGGGTGACAAATCCACTCTATGTTATTGATGGTTTTCCGGTGGAAAGTACCCGGTATACTCCCCAAGGAAATCTGGTTGAAAATATTCCGGATTTGAATATGGAAGATATAGAGAGTATCACTGTGCTTAAGGATGCTGCAGCGACTTCTATCTATGGGGCACGCGCGGCTAATGGTGTAGTGGTTATTGTGACTAAAAAAGCGACAAAAGGCAAAACAGAAGTTTCCTTTTCGAGTACTTTGACCTTTTCTCCTTATTCCTTTTATAAAGATCGTTTAACCAACTCCGCTACTGTTATTGATCTTGAAAAAGAATGGGCGGAAAAGAACCCTAATTTACAGGGAAATAATGCGGCACAATATGCCGCTAATTTATTGAAATACAGAGTTTATACAAATCAGGGGATTACAGCCATTTTGAATTCTTATGCAGGCAATTCAACCCAGGAAGAGATGAACTCAACACTGAATGCACTTTCTGCCAAAGGTTATAATTATTATGATGATGTGAAGAAATACGCCAAAACCAATCCTTTTTATCAACAATATAACCTAAGCATTGGCAAGGCTACAGAGAAGAATAACTTTAAAGTTTCACTGACGTATAAAAATAATCAGTATGAAAATAAATATTCGGATGATAGCTCTTTTGGTTTGAACATAACCAATTCTACGGAAATAACAAACTGGCTGAGACTTGATGTGGGGACTTATACAAAGTATTCCAATGCCACCACTCAGACTTATGACCCACTCTCCCCAGGTTATACCTATATGCCTTATGACGGACTAGTTGATGCTCAAGGAAATCCCTATATTTCTACGGCTGAATCCCGTTATAGCCAGGATATTGTAAATAGGATTAATACGTATGGACTTTATAGTATGGACATAACGCCGTTGGATGAAATCGGACGTAACTTGGGAAAAGAGAAGAATTTTTTGAATCGCTCTTTTGTAAAATTGAATGTAAAGTTAACCGATTGGCTAAAGTATGAGACCATGTTTCAGTATGAATACGGAGTGGACAGATATAATAAATTGTCTGATAAAGAATCATATAGTGTACGTGCTAAAGTTAATGGACTAGCTACCGCTTCTACTAATAGCAAGGCAACCTATAATTTGCCTTACGGTGACATGAATTATGATAGACGACAATATTCATCGGCCTATGATTTCCGTCAGCAATTAAATATTAATAAATCCTTTGGAGGGAAACATGACTTGACCATGATTCTGGGATCGGAAATCCGTAGTACCAAACTGGAATATAAAGATGAAACTCAATATGGATATGATCCTGAAATGTTGAGCTATACTCCGATTGATGCAGCCTCCTTAGTGAAAATATATAATGGATTGATGGGAGGGTATTTCTCCACTTCTGATTTAAGCTATCAAAAAGAGAATGTTGATCGTTTCGTTTCATTCTATGGCAACGCAGCTTATACATATGATAGTAAATATACTGCTTCCGGTAGTCTTCGTTGGGATCGTTCTAATCTTTGGGGAACGGACTCGAAATATCAAAATAAACCGATTTGGTCTGTCGGAGCATCCTGGAACATCAGTAAAGAAGATTTCTTTCATGTTAGTTGGGTAGATATGCTTAAGTTACGCCTTTCTTATGGTATCGGTGGGAACGTTGCCAAAAATGCCGCTCCATATCTAACGGCTTATTATTCTACAAATTCTAATGTTGGCGGTACTCAGGGGAGTGTGGGCTCGCGACCTAACCCAGAGTTGTCTTGGGAAAAAACGACGACTGCGAATATCGGATTTGACTTCTCTTTGTTCAAAAATCGTTTGGGTGGTTCTGTGGAATATTACGATAAAAAAGGATCTGACCTCTTAGCAAATGCTAATGGAGTACCTACAGAGGGATTTGGTTATTCAACTTATACGATTAACAACGGGGAGATGACCAATCGTGGTGTGGAGTTGACTCTTTCAGGAGATCTTATTCGCACAAAGGATTTTTTGTGGAACGCAAACTTGATGTATGCTTATAATAAGAATAAGGTGACTTATGTAAATGTAAAGGCACCGGTATATTATCTGCAGCTGGATTATCCTTCAGCATATCCACGTGTTGGCACTCCTTATAATTCTATTTATGGTTATAAATGGGCGGGATTAAATGAAAAAGGTTTGCCACAGGTTTATGATGAAAATGGAGAGAAAACAACTGAGGAACCAACTAGGCTTGATGCCATTCATAATTTAGGTTCAACAGTGCCCTCTCATACCGGTTCTTTTGGCAGCTTGTTGCAATACAAAGATTGGCAAATGTCCTTTATGCTCATTTATCAACTAGGATATAAAATCAGAAATACGGATTTACCCTATTTGCAAAGTAATTACAATAGTTCGATGGGGCAATACATGACATCAATAGGTGCTGTGAATAAGGATATAAAGAATCGTTGGAAAACGCCCGGAGATGAATTGCACACGGATGTGCCCGCCGTGATCTTTGCAGAAAGTCCGGACTATTATTACGGAAGTTATTCGGTGTATTCTTATGCGGACATTAACGTATTGGATGCTTCCAATATTCGTTTAAGCAACATTTCTCTCTCTTATCGCTTGCCACAAGCGTTTTGCAAGAAAATCTTTTTAAAGAATGCCCGTCTTCAGTTTAATGTGGAGAATCTTTATACTTTCGCATTTGAGAAGAAAGCGAAGTATCTACTGGGAGGATATAACTCACCGAACTATGTCTGGGGACTTTATTTGAACTTTTAATATTGAAGCAGTAACATTATGAAAACTAAAATATTAACATCTACGCTTTGGATATTCTTTATTGGGATAAGCGTGCTTTTTTCTTCTTGTGACGGTTTCCTAGGCATTATGCCTAAAGGAGCAAAAATTCCATCTACTTTGGCTGATTATGAAGCTTTTATCAGGGATGAATATACAAATCAAAGAACAGATATAACGCAAGCTATCCTGTTACTTAACGATAAGTTTGAAACTGCGTCTAACTATAATTACTATCCGCTTCGTAAGGCGAATTATTTCTGGGATGAGTCTGCTAATCGTATTGAATTGAATAGTAGTGATGAAACTACTTATTATAATGGATATGCGGCTATCTCTAGTTGTAATCTTATCATAGAAAGCGCACCCTCTGCAACTGAAGCTACTGATGCCGAAAGAAACGAATTGATAGCACAGGCCAAAGTTATCAGGACGGTGGTCTATTTTGTTTTGGCAAATTACTATGCTGATAACTATGATGAGACAACAGCTTCTACAAAATTATCGGTTCCCCTGATTGAGAGTGCTGACTTGAACGCCTCGTATAAGCAAGTAACTATTCAGGAAATTTATACCTATATGCTTAAGAATCTCGAAGAGGCTCTGCCGTATCTTCCTCATGAGGGAGCTACAGTATTGCATCCTACAATTGGAGCGGCCTATGCTATGTATGCCCGTATCTATTTAGAGATGGGCAAATATGATTTGGCTTTGCAATATGCCAACAAAGCCCTGGCTGAGAATAGCGCTTTATATGATTGGACAGCCTACTATGAAGCAAATAAAACTCAGATAGAGGATGTAACCTCTTATACGGCGACGACCTCTCCTATGGGTATTGACAATGTGGAAAATTATTATTTCCGTCATGGTGCCTCCTCTTCTGCAACTACCGAATCGAATATTCAGGTTGATAGGACCAGCCGTTTCGAAGCGGGTGATGCCCGTATGGCTGCTCGCTGGAAGCTTAAAACTGTTGGTGCGGACACTTATTATGCAAGTACGCTAAGAGGATTATTTAATTATGGTGGTTTGACAACTACGGAAGTTTATCTCATCAAGGCTGAGTGCCTGGCTCGCGATGGTAAATATGGCGATGCAATGGATGCACTGAATACTGTTCGTCAAAAACGTATTCTTCCGAATGTTTATCAACCGCTAACCGCTTCTACCGAAGAGCAGGCCATTAATTATATTCGTCGTACAAAAGACAATGAATTAATTTTTTCAATTGTACCTTTTGCCGACGCCCGTCGTTTTAATAAAGAATCTAAATATGCCCGCACATTGAGTAAAGTGGTAGATGGTGTTACGTATACACTGACTCCCACTTCGCATTTGTGGACTATGCCTTTCCCTTTGGGAGCTACGAGTAATTCGGGTAATGGAACTCTTACCCAAAATGTAGATAAATAACCAATAAATAACAATGATGAAATCTAAATTATTTTGTGGAGCAATCGCTCTAGCATTTGCACTGTCTTCGTGTGCTCAAACTCCTAATGGAAGTTACCTCATTAAAGGCAAACTGAGCGGACTTGCAGAAGGAACATCCTTGGAGCTGTTACCCGGTGCTACCCATAAGAATGAAAAACCTGTTGCTATCTCTAAAGTCGGAACGGACGGAACCTTCTCTTTTAAAGGTAGCATCCCCTCTCCTCGCATGTTCCATCTTCATGTGGCTGATTCTCGGGGAATATACAAATTGGTTATAGGCAATGATCAAGTTCAAGTGGGAGGTACGGTTACCGTGAGTAATAATGAAGGCACAAAGGTTTACGACTTCTCAAAAACAATTGCTACCGGAAGTGCTGTCCATGATGAATATTTGAAGAAGATAGCTCCTCATGCCGCTCTTGATACAGTTTATCAAAATTACCATAAAAAGTATGAGGTTGTAATTAAAGAGATGCAAAAGACTTTCCAGACGAAGAATAAAGCAGCCTATGATTCAATCGTTACTTCTCCTGAGGGTCAGGCATTTAATCATGCTGAAAAGGCTTTTTTTGATTCTGTGGCATCTATTTCAAACGGTATTATTTTGAGTAATAAAGACTCATGGTGGGGACCTTTGCTAATGATGGACATGATGAACTATCTCACAAAAAACGAAATCGCGATTTACAAGCAGTTTTCTTCAGATGCAAAGGAAAGTTATTATGGCAAACTAGTTAAAGAGGAGCTTTATCCAGAAGGTTTTGTAGGTAAGAAGGCACCTGATTTTGTTGTTATCAATGAACAAGGAAAAGAGTTGAAATCAGCGGAACTAATGAAAGGAAAGAAATATGTTCTGGTTGATTTTTGGGCTTCGTGGTGCCATCCTTGTCGTAAGGAAATTCCTAATTTGAAGAATTTATACGCGAAGTATGCTTCAAAAGGATTGGAAATTATCAGTATCTCTATAGATAAAAAGGAAGCTGATTGGAAAAAAGCAATAGACGAAGAAAAGCTTCCTTGGCTTAGCTTTTTGGATAAGAAAAATGTATCAGACCTCTATAAAGTGAAATTAATTCCGGCTATCTTCTTGATAAATGAACAGGGAGTAGTTGTGAGCGATAAACTCCGTGGAGAGGAGCTTGCCACTAAACTTGAAGAATTGTTTCGTTAATTCTTGCTAGCACTTGTGATGTCTACGTCAGGGCGGATACGATCTGCCCTGACTCCGTGCTGCTATGTCCGCCATTTAGTTTGCCTTATGCCGTTGGCAACCATTCCTACAACTAGCTTAAATCAGATTCATTATTTTTGCTATTCGGCATGCCTCAATAGAGTTTTTTACTCTTAACTTCTCTAATATATTTTGCCGGTGTCTGCTTACGGTGTTTTTGCTAATAGATAGTATATCTGCTATTTCTATACTTGCCTTGCCTTTCTCTATTAATTGCAAGATTTCTTTTTCTCTGGAAGATAGAATATTCCTGCACTTTTCATCATCAGACTTGATTATTCTACCTGTTGCGGAATTTATGATTATTCCATTGAATACGTCAAGTGCTGCTACATTATATGAGAGATTATAAAGACAAAGAGCCAACCATAAGTTCCCCAAGGGACAACTGCCTACATAAAACATCCTATGTTGTATCTGTATGTATTCGCCTGAATCATCAGCCATCCTCAATCTGCTTACTATATGATAATCAATTCGCTCATTGATTGGTATATTTTTTAGCAAATGAAAAAAACGAAGTTCGAGTAAATGTTTCTCAATAAGATCGTCCGGGTGAATTCTTTTAAAAATCTCTTCTTCCCAAATGGAGTCTAATTTCTTTATGCATTTTTTTTCTGAGAGACCTAGTTTCTCGGCAACGCCACCATTATAAATATAACTTTTATCGGACTTCAAATCGCTTAAAACAGCGATTGAGTTCTCAATTCTGGCATACTCATACGCAATCTGCTGCCCTTTGGCCATCGTAGCAGATTCGTCTTTATCATAAGCAAAAGGCTGAGTTAAAAGCTCTTTGCTCAATGTTGATCGAATGTTTTCCTTCATACAAATGGTTATTTATAAGCATTGCACATTGAATTACAGATGCTTATCTTTGCAAAAATAATATTTTATATGGTTATTAACATGAAGAGTGAGAAAGAAAAAGCGCGTACTGAAAGGCATAAAGAAAATTCACTAAATAAAAATATTCAAATGAAAAAGTTACTGTTTTTTATTGTTACACTTTTAATTTCAAGCGGTGTAATGGCACAAAGTTTAGAAAAAATGCAATGGTTCAATGAACCGGAGAAATGGGAAGTTAAAAATAACATTCTTTCCATGTATGTAACCCCTCAAAGTGATTATTGGCGCATTTCACATTACGGATTTACGGTTGACGACGCCCCCTTCCTTTATAGTACCTATGGAGGTGAATTTGAGGTGAAAGTAAAAATATCAGGCGAGTATAAGGAAAGATTCGACCAGTCAGGATTAATGCTGCGTATAGACCATAAGAATTATATTAAGGCGGGAATAGAATTTGTTGATGGCAAATACAATCTCAGTACGGTTGTAACCCACAAAACTAGCGATTGGAGTGTGATCACTTTAGAGAAACCTGTCCCGTTTATATGGATAAAGGCAGTAAGGCGATTGGACGCAGTCGAAGTATTTTACTCTTTCGATAATAAAAATTATGTAATGATGCGAAATGCATGGTTGCAAGACAACTGCCCTGTTATGGTCGGGTTAATGGGGGCTTGTCCTGATGGCAATGGGTTTAATGCTAAATTTGAGAATTTCTCGGTAAAACATCTTCCCGACCAACGTCGATTGAAATGGTTAAAAGAAAATGCAGAATAAAACAGTAATCATCAATTGAAACTGTCTCCCTAAGAAAATTTATTCAGCTTTGATATTCTGTTATAAAGCTTTATTTTGTCTGTTAAAAATTATTTCTATCCGATAAAACTTTTAGTTAAATATAAAATTAGGGCTGATTCCATTTTCAGGAGTCAGCCCTTTGTGGTTATTTAGCTGTTGCTAGACAAAAATAAATAACCATGGGTAAAAGTACACATTTTAGCGGATAGCAACAATATTAAACCGTATCTGGCTGCTTACCTGAAAGCTCATTATACCTATTGTGTCGTGCAGGGGGCAATACGCTTCTCTAAAAATCAGAATCTTTACAGTTGCCTGCTTAAGCTAACCGTGCCAAGGCCCAAGGGGATGTCGTGGAGGGAGGAGGGCAATGTGACACTGGCACTCGGCACAAAAAGGCGCATAAAAGGAGCATAGCCAAAACGTTGAAAGCCACTTCAAATCAAGCCATCGGCACTTCATTCGGTTTATGCCGGCTGACAAATGTTAAAAAAAACTCCCGGACACTTCCGGGAGCACAAACAAACAAACAAACAATAACCGTGATTCACATCATGAGTATATCTTGACAAGCTTTTCCAACTGTTCTTTATAGTATTCCAACTTCAAATCCAGTCGCTTACGCCCGTCATTCATATTTTCAAAAGGGGAACGAAACAACAGGTTGTAGCCGCTGTCCATCCGCTCCCGTAGCATAACAAGAGCACCGCAAGACAACGCTACAAAGCAGAGCCGGTTATCCGGTCTTCTACGATACCAGATGCCATCTTCGTGCACATCTTCCAACTTCAGTTCTATAAGGTCCGCAAAGGCGATCTCAGGAGCATAATGCTTGAGTAAAAGAAGATTCCGGGCGGCAGACAGCCCCTCATCTTTTAGCTTTAACGCCAATAACCGTTCAATATCCGCTTGACTGGTAAAATGAGTAAAGACCTTTTCCGGAAAATCCGGACCGGAACCACCAGCAGATGGAAAAAGCTCTTTAGCGCCACTTATCTTACAGGTCTCTGCATAGACTTTCCGCAGCAACTCCAGATAACCGGAAGTTGCTTCGGGGGAACATCCCGAATCCTGAAGGTATGTTTTAAAACCTTCAAACCAGTCCGCATCCATCCTTGTCACATCCATCGCCACCCCTTCAGGACAATAACCACGCAACCGACTCAGGAGGGAGGAGTAAGATTGGGCCTCGACCTTTTTATTGGCCCTGCGGGCGCGACGGATTAACTTCTTCAGGTAAACCAATGGCATCAGGAGGGTTTTATTCTTTTTATAAAGGTCCACGATATCCGTTACCGAAAAATCAAGCACATACTCCCGCAGCAGACTGATGGCATATTGCAATTGCAAAATCTCCTCTATAATGGGAAACTCCTCAATATCTTTGCACCTACCGCCGGTGTTGAACAACAACGATTTCAATTCCAGAAGATCATGTTTCGATAACCGGTATGAACAATTGATCATCCTGTTTCTATTGTGATGCTTCACGGCCAATTTAACCGGTAAAGCACCATCGGTGGAAACGGCAAGCGTATCCACCGATAAAATGATTAAAGCTTCTTCATTGGTCATAAGCCTATCTGTTTTTATTTATTGTCCATCATTCTAAGAGCAAAAGCAAACTTCTGTCCGCTTCTTTAGCTTGTTTCTCTCTTTAGGAGGTCTTTATCGGGAAGGAGACAGCACTGCTGTCCCCGGAACGCTAACCTGGGTCCAGTCGCGTACCGAAACGCCTTCAAGCGTCAGCGACGTGCCGTTAAGCATCAGGTTAAACACATATTCCTTACCCGGGGAAAAAGCGGAAAGATGGTAGTCCGAAGGGACAAGGACGGAGAGCAGCAACTCATCGTCCACCTCCACTCCGAAGTTCAAATGCCCCTGTATGCTCTCCATGGGAACCAGCAGGAAGCTGAAACGGTGGGAGTCGCCGGAGGCCAGAGTCACCCCGTCCGCTAATGGTTGATCAATCATTCCCGCCTGCTGATCGGTATATTCACCCGTGAAGAGGTTCAGCGTTCCCGAGAGGTTCACGCCCTGCTCACCCGCGATCTCCAGCCGGCTCAACACACCCGCACCGGGGTAACTGTTTTTACGGGTGATGTTCAGGCTCAACAGCGCATAGGCATGCTCCAAGTTCACCGACCAGGAGGCGGAGACATTGTTCAGTGTGTCGCACGCATAGCATAGGTCATTCGCTTGGTTATAGAGTCCGGCACCCAGCCTGCAATTTCCCTCGCTGTCCACACCTGTGGCGGAATAGGGGTAATAGGCGGCCAAAGGAGCTACGGCAGCGCTCAAGTAGATCGGTGTTGGTGAAGACCAGCCGCTAAGCGAAGCATACGTGTAGGGCACATTGGTTTGGGAGGTGTACGTGTCATTGCCTTGCAGGCTGACACCGATGCTCCCCTGTGTGAGTTCTTCATCCGCCCGGGTGAAGCTAACGCCCAGACGGGCGGAGTGGATTCTCAGCATCGCGGGATCCATGGACGCAATGTCGTTGTCTTTTTGGGTGCAGGCAGCCAGTAACAGAAGTAACCCGATAGTGGTTAGTATTCCTTTTTTCATTATAATATTCTGTTTTTCCTGTTATCAATTATCATTTCCACTGGGAACCAACGGAAGTTCGGCTATAGCATTCACTCCCCATCCCTTTATCGTAACTGTATTGACCTGCGTATCCGCTGGCTGCACACTAAGCGTACCCTGATAGTTCTTACCCGCTTCCAATGTGGAAAGGCTGTTCTGAACAACATCCACATTCGTGCTCAATGGAACACCGTCCACCGTCAGCGTAATCACCAGGTTACCGCTCATCGCCGTACTCACCGGAACAAGCAGGGCAACCACTCTGGCGGACTGACCCGCTTCAACACCGCTGATTTGAGGATTGAAAGCCACCACACCTGTAGCAGAATGATAAACGCCGGTAAACAGGTTCAACCGGGTGAAAGCGTTCAAGCCCACGTTTGAAAGGCTCACTCCGCTGATGGCACAGGGGCCCCGATAAGCGGCATCGCGGGTAATCGAGAGCGTCATCTGTGCATACGCGTGGTTCAACGAGAACGATAAGGGAGTGGTACTGCGTGTACTGCTGTTGATAAAACCGTAACAGAAATCAGCACCCGGGGAATATTGCTGCGAAGCAAGCGGTACTGCTGTGCCATCCATCAGCGAGGGATCGTAAGGGTAATAGACACAAATTGTTGGAACAGCCGTACCCAGTTCCACTGGATTCTCACTGCTCCAGTTCTTGTCAAAGCTGTATTTCACATTGTTAAGCGGGGTATAACCATTATCGCCTGCTAAAAACACACCCACAGCGCTCCCCTGACTCAGAACACTTCCATCCAGCGAAACATTCAACAAAGACAACTCACTGGTCTGTTCCGGAGTATCATTGCCCTTGCTGCATCCCCATAAAAGGAGTGCAAAGGCAGCGGATACAATTAGTTTACTTTTCATTTATTCTTTTAAAAGTGATTATTAAAAGCTTTTCTTCTCTATTTTTTTGTAAAACGCCTTGCAGCAGCAATGAACCGCGGGAAATAATCGAATGAGTACCACAAGGGCGCTTAATCTTGCACGCAGCGCAGGGCAAAGCCGCTCGCTCGAAGGCTGCCGGCCGCCGGAAGCACGGCACTGCTGCTGAAGCGCAGGCCGCTGCCGTAGGTATCAAACACCTCAGACGACCAGTAGAAACCGTAAGTACCAACTTCCATCAACGCTCCCGTACCGGAATTGCGATAACCAAATGCAGGGTACCAGGAAACTGTAGAAGAAGTAGTGGAAGTGTAAATACGACCCAAATTAGTAGCATCCCAACTACTGCTGGAAGCCGACCAATTACTGAAAGCAACAAGAGGAGCAACCTTCCAACCCGAAGGACAAGGATCGTAAACCGTTTTGATAGTACCCCAAAGTGTATTATTCTGGTCAGTATTACTTCCAATATACCAATCGTAAGGAGAAGCACTACCG
Organism: uncultured Bacteroides sp.; assembly: GCA_965140335.1. Taxonomy (GTDB): domain Bacteria; phylum Bacteroidota; class Bacteroidia; order Bacteroidales; family Bacteroidaceae; genus Bacteroides. The sequence continues at coordinate 14,003 of OZ223190.1, read as the reverse complement.
TAATAAAAAACACCCGGATTACGAATTGAATTTTCAAGATTATGGGCTACATCCATAGGGGCAGCTGACGCATTGGCGGGAGTTGTACCCAAAGGATTATAGGGATCTGCACTCGAACCACCCTCATAAAGTGTCTTTAACGTGGTATTATTCAGAGTTTTGGCACTTGATCCCGCAAACGGATCCTTACGCCCCCACTGGTACAGCAGTCCCAATGAACCTGCATCACCCGGGGTATCGTTCACCGCACCCAGGTTACGGACCATAAATGTATAGTTAACCCCGCCACTGGTAAAAACCTGAGTTTCTGTATCAGGATCGAAATCCGTCACCCAGATATGCCAGCTCCAAAGGATGTTATTACTACCGTCCTTGATGCAAACCAGCGCATTACCAGACTCTCCCTCACTATTCACCTTCACTTGGAAGATGCCGTAAGCTTGATCCGTATCATCCGTCTCAATCTCCAGCGAAGAATTGTCCCGCCAGATCACAGACGAGCTCCAGCCACTCCCCAGATCGGGAAGCTGCTCACCCAACTCTGTGCTTTGGTTGGCACGTTTCACCGGGATATAGACCGTACTGCCCGAAGCCACAGGCACCAGATAACAGTTGGACGTGGCGGTACGCGCCACCACCCGCTTGTCGGCCGTGGAGATCCCCGTCACACTCAGGTTCATCCGGTAGTCCCTATTGCGTACAATGTTATAGTCGTTCACATCGTCCGCACCGGGATATAGGCGATACACCACCCGGTCACCGTTATAGAAACCAGTCAATTCAATGTAAGTCGCCTGCAACTTTCCGCTCTTACCCGTGGCATCGCCACCGGTATTCGTACCCGTACCACGCCGGTTATCAGGCAGGTAATACACCAGACTGTCGGGAGTGCCGGCGACCGTCAGGTCGGTGGCATCCCCGTTATACAGCGTTGGCGTGGCTGGAAAGACCGAATCGTCCGTAGGAGCGGTGAAGTAAAGTTCCTGCGGAACATTGCACAACCGGGCGGAGGTTAGTTTAAGGTGCGAGTTCAGCGCAGGATCAATGCTCCACTTCAGGCTCACACGAGCAACCAGCCGTGACAAATCTACTGTTTGGGAAAGCACTGCATTCTCGTTCACTTCCAGATTAAGTTCCCCTAACATTGGTAAATAACCACCGGTGAGTTGAAGCCCCTCTTCAGTAGGGATATTCAGACTGACTGACTGAAAAGCGGCTTCCGAAGCGGGGTCTGCGGCAAAAGCCGTTGAGCCCGCATTAGCCACCACATAGATATGGCTCTGCACACCGCTTTCGTTATTGGTCAGTTTCACACTGAAGGTCTTGTCCAGTCCGGTGTCTTTATAAATTTTCTTCACAAAATTACCGTTGATAAACTGAAGTATCCAGGCATTCTGCAACGCCCCATCGTTTATAGACGACGGATCCGTACTACGACTCAGCATACCCGTACCGCCAGTCAAAACAGATGCCGGAGCACTCCGTAACGACAACGTCACTTCCATCCCGGAAGAAGGGTCCACACCACCCGCATCGCTCAGCTCATTACTACACGAACTCATCCCAAGCAACGTCAACAATACAACAATCAAGGTTTCTATCTTTTTCATTTTTTCTCATTTTTCACTTTAAGATTGGTTCACTTTGTCTATTCCGGTCAATGCCTGCGGGAAATCATCGAATACGCGCCACAAGGGTGCTTAGTCTTCTTGCACACAGCGCACTGCAAAGCCGTTCGCCCGAAAGTTGCTGTTAGCCGGAGTCACGTTAGTGCTACTAAAGGACAGGTAACTGCTATTGGTACCATTGATAGCAGATGACCAACAAGAACCTCTCGTGCCAACATTGCTCAACACTCCCGTACTGGAACTGCGGCTACCGGATGCGGGAAACCATGAACCGGAAGGTTGAATCTCCAGAAAACGACCGGGAAGAGCATTCCAGTCATCATCAATAGTCCCATTTCGCACAAAGGTATCAGTGCTAAAAGTATTGAAAGCTGCTCCGGGAGCAATCTTCCAACCAGAAGGACAAGGATCATAAACCGTTTTGGTAGTACCCCAAAGTGCATTATTCTGGTCAGTACTGCTGCCGATATACCAATCGTAAGGAGAAGCACTACCGTAATAAAACACACCCGGATTACGGATAGCATTTTCAAGATTATTGGCTATGTCCGTAGGAGCAACCATCGTGTTGGCAGGATCAGTGGATCCTTCAGAATTCGTATTATAAACATTTGCACCAGTTCCATCGGAATAAAGTGTGACATAATCTGTAGCAACAGGCTCAGCTGTGAGGCTGGTCGTACTGGCTCCGGCAAACGGATCCTTACGCCCCCACTGGTACAGCAAGCCCAATGCACCCACATCACCCGGGGTATCATTCAACGCACCCAGGTTACGGTCCATAAACGTGTAACCGCCATAGGTTTGATTTTCGGTCGCAGGATCGTAATTCGTCACCCAGATATGCCAACTCCAAAGTGTATTGGTACCATCGGTGATATAAACCACGGCATTACCCTCAGCGGTGAGTTCGGGAACTTTTACCGTAAAGAAACCTTCACTCTGTAAAGCATCATCCGTAGTAACGGTTAGTGCACTGTTATCACGCCACAATACGGCGGAACTCCAGCCGGTAGTAATATCGGAAAGCTGGTTACCAAGTATAGTTGTCTGGTTGGCACGTTTCACCGCAATGTTCACACTGGAACCCGGACGAACAAGATATGTATTGGAGGTAGACGATTTTTTCACCCGAGCATCCAAGCTACCGTCAACTCCTGTAATAGAGGCACTAACGGCATAAGTCGTATTACGCACAAGATTATAATCCTTTGTGGCATCACCACCCGGATAGATATTATAGGTTACTTCGTTCCCATCGCCATAACCCGTCAGTTGAATGCACGTGGAACCCGTAATACCGGTCTTATCGGTCTCGACTGTGCCCGTACCCTCACCACGCATATTTTCCGGAAGGTAGAAAGACAGCGATACCGCACTGGTCGTCTGATCGATGGCGGTGATGGCTTCGCTGTCAAACTCCAGAAGCGTAATGTCAGTAAGTGCGGGAAACGTAGTGACGGCAGCATCCTTATAAGGAAAACTCTTATTAGGTACATTCATCAGGCGGACTGACTTAATTTTAAAACCGCTGGGAAGACCCGTGGCTGCCAGCTGGAAGCTAAAGTCAACCCGGCTGACCATGCGGATCAGTGTTACCACGTTTGAATTGTTGATAAAGTCATCCGGAAGTGTAAGGTCTGTCAAAGAGCCGTACATTGGTAAAAAACCAGCAGTAGGAAGAACAGAGGCTTCATTCGTTATTGCAATGCCATAAGATTTGAACTCCGTTTCCGTTGCCAGTACACTAGGAAAAGCATTCGGACCCATATTAGCGACGAAATAGAGGTTACTCTTCTCACCCGCTACATTCTTGGAGAGGTCCATGCGGAAGTCCGCCACATCCACTGTACTGAAGTATTGTTTACGCACAAAATTACCACCGGAAACATACTGGAACACCCAAAGGTCTTTGATGGCACTTTCATCCATCCCTGATTGGTCTACCGAACGAGTAGCACTTGCAGAGAAATTGATCCCGGAAGCATTGCCCCCTCCAAGATTTAACACACCTCTCCCACTACGCGTGGAAGAACCAGACTGCTCCATAGCGGCAGTCTTGAAGGAAAACCCCACTGAAACATCCTCACCCGAGGAGGGCCTCACCAGGGAGTTATCCTCGGAACACGCCGCGAAAAACAACGCGACACCCAGAAGAATTGATAAGCTACTTAATTTCATATTCTCTTTGTTTATTTTTTATATCCTTTTCAAAGCATATCGCACCAGTCTACATACCATGTGCATACACGCCTTTTGTCACTGTAGCGCGAACCGCCTTATGGCGGCGATAACCGCGGAAAATAATCAAATACGCGCCACAAGGGCGCTTAGTCTTCTTGCACACAGCGCACTGCATAACCGTCCGCGCGGAAGGCACCGAAATGCGGAGACACCGTGCTATTAGTAAATAACAGCTTGTCGGTGATAATACCAAATGCAGATGACCAGTAGCAACCGTACTTGGCAACATCGCTCAATATTCCACTTCCGGAATTGCGATAGCCGTTTGAGGGGAACCACGAACCAGTACTTTCATTATCCAGAAAACGACCGGGAAGAGCATCCCATTCAGCGGCGGTAGTCCCGTTTCGTAAAAAGGTGGTGGTGCTAAAACTACTGAATGCTTCCCTAAGAGCAACCTTCCAACCGGAAGGACAAGGATCATAAACTGTTTTGGTAATACCCCAAAGGGTGCTGTTCTGAGTTGTACTGCTACCACAGTACCAATCGTTTTTCTTAACCCCAGTATTAAAATAAAATACCCCCGGGTTACGGATGGCATTTTCAAGATTATTGGCTACATCCGTAGGAGCAGCGGTATTGGTCGAAGGATAAGGCTTATTGTCCGTACCATCTGAATAAAGGCTTCTCAAAGTACTTGAATTCGTAGCACTTGATCCCGCAAACGGGTCTTTACGTCCCCATTGGTACATCAAGCCCAATGCACCTGCATCACCCGGGGTATCATTCAAGGCACCTATATTACGATCCATAAATGTGTAACCATCAATCGCTGGGTATGTTTGGTTTTCTGTTTCAGGATCATAGTCCGTCACCCAGATGTGCCAGCTCCACAAAATTGAATCAGCTGAAACCGAACCGGCCTTCTTTATATATACCAAGGCATTACCTATGGCGGTGGCACTAGAAGCAGTGACTTCCATCATTCCGTTACCAGCATCAGTAGCAGTAATCATTAAATCTGAATTATCCCTCCAAAGCACACCCGGAGTCCAGCCCGTAGTTACATCAGCAAGTTGCTCACCCAGATCGCTCTGATTGGCACGCCTCACCGGAATCAGTACCATACCTCCGGGTTTTACAATGTAACAGTTTGCCGTCTCACCACTGCCCACAACACGCGCGTCATTCGTAGAAGTTCCGTCCAATTGTGCTGTCAGAGTATATTTTGTATTACGCTTGAGGTTATAGTCATTGTACTGGTCTTCACCCAAGTAAATATTGTAGATCACTTCCGCTCCGTTTGTATTGCCTATCAATTGCACGGCGGTAGCTTTGGCTATGCCTGCTTTCTGCGTCGCATCGCTACCTGCGGTATTATCGCCCAGCCCTCTGCGATTATCAGGAAGATAGAAAGTCAGCGTACCACTTGTTGCTTTGTCCGCAGCGATATTTTCCCGGGCAAAAGCCACCGTAGTCAGCGTATCAGCAGGGAAGTTGGTGTCGTTGGTATCATCCGCATCCATGTTCTCCGGATTGATGTACGGATACATGTAACGGGGAACATTGATCAGACGGGCTTGCTTAATCTGAAAGTCTGAGGACATATTGCTTGTCACCTCATAGCTCAGGTCCACCCGTGAAACCATATAAGTCATTGTGACTGTGGCACCACCTTTGAAATAGTCGGGTATCGCCACCGAAGTAACTTCGCCGAACATTGGCAGCGAACCCGCCGAAGGAGTGATGGAAGCTTCATTGGTAATACTTAAACTGCTATTCTTAAAATCGGTTTCCGTAGCAAGCGTCTTGCCTTTGTAGGCGGCTTCTCCCACATTGGCCACAAAATAAATAGTCGCACCAGTTGCTTTGGAAAGATCCAGGTTCAGCTTGGAGGCATTCACCTGACTCAGGTACTGCCCACGCACATATGTGCCACCCACATACTGGAACACCCAAAGATTATTGATCACTTTTTCGGCATCGTCTGTTAAAGCAGTAATAGAGCGTGTGGCCTTCAGGGCAGAAGAGGAAGAGCTACCTGAAAGATTCACCTGCGTCATCCCGGAGGGCTGCAGGGAAAGGTCCACGGTAATCGCTTCACCGCCGACCGGCTGACCCGTGCCCAAGTCTTCGGAACATCCTCCCAAAACCAGCAACGCAGTCGCCAAATAAATGAACTGTTTAATATTCATTGTCTTTCTTATTAAAATGTTATAATTCTCTTTTTAAGCTGATTAATTGCCACCCATTCCTCCCATATTATTCGTTCTATTGTCCCAGGGAGTAGTAGTGGTGGGATTCGGATGGTCACCGCTGCCGATGCCACCGGTGTTCCAGCTGCCAGGATTCCAGCCATTGCCGGTAACGGTGTTATCGCCCTGACCCTTACCCGTGTCAGGGTTATTCCAACTGCCACCGGTATTCCAGCCGATGCCGGTAACGGTATTCGGAGAGTCACCGCTGCTGGTACCGCTACCGATGCCACCGGTATTCCAGTTGCCTGAATTCCAACCATTACCGGTAACGGTGTTGTCACCCTGACTCTTACCCGTGTCAGGGCTGTTCCAACTCACACCGGTATTCCAGCCGCTGCCGGTAACGGTGTTCGGAGAGTCACCGCTGCCAATGTCACCGGTATTCCAGTCTTTTGGATCCCAGTTACCGATCTGTAGCCCGTTATCACCGCCGCCTTCACCCAGACCTGTGTTCCAGGCATCGGGAGAGACTGCCCATGAATTCACCAGAAAAGTGTTCGGCTGGTCGCCGCTTCCAATCTTGCCGGAATCCCAACCGTCCGTGCTCCAGTCACCCACCGTTACGCCGATGCCTTCGTCACCACCCAGGTCACCGCTTGTCTCCACCCCGTCCCAGTCCGTCACTTTCAGCGTGAGGTAGACCATCGGGTCGGTGAACAGTACGGTAAACACATATTTCTTACCCGGCAAGAAAGCCATCGCAGGAACCGTCGCCGAGAAGGTGACAGGGGTACTGCCATTGGCCGTAAGGTAAGCTGTAATATGGAAAGGAGCTGATTTCTTGGGAAGCAGATAACCTCCGATCGTATACAGGACATTGGAGGTGACTTCCGTAAAAAGATCCACCGGAATATTCAGCATGCCGTCCACCTCCCAGGAGGAGGCATCGATGCCCGTATCCCCCAGTGTATATACATAGGGGGTATGGCTCAATGCCGTGAGACTTAACCCGCTCTCGCTCGTATCAGGCGTGATGGAGCTCACTGAAGTGGACTCCGGATCGCGCTGAAAAGCCACACGGATAGCCGAGTATTCCAGACGGAAAGGCGTAAAGGAGATGTTTGCCGTGGAGGAGCTCAGCGTCTCTTTCAGCGAAGAGACTTTGAAATCCGCCGTATAGGAGTTCTCCAGTTCAAATTGTTTCTCACTGCCCGAAGCAAAGCTGTGCAGGGGACTCACCGCATAAAACCTATAGGTCAGACCAGAGAGCAGCGCCATGGGCTGACCGTCATCCGGAACCAGCGTGCCAGAGGCATCCGTGGTGTACTGCTTGCTCAGCGTGCAATGGTCGGACTCGGTCTGGTTCGTCCCCTCGGTGGTCACCTCATAGGCATAGACCGTGACTGCCGTGCCTTCGACCAGCGCAGCAGTGGAACGGGTTTCCGTGCTGACAGAAAGCGAAGGCACCTGGAAACTCACAGCGGTATAGCCCGCCGTAGGGGGGAGGTCATCGTACTCATGCTCGCAGGAGCTTAGCGGGAGCAGCAGGAGCAGCAATAACGGGTAGATGAGTTTATAGTTATTCATTGTCATTCTTTTTTTCAATAGTTAGTACCGGACATCAAATGCCGGTATAGATCACATCGTCATAGGGCACTTCTTCCCATTCGGTGGTTTCAAGCACCGTAGGAGTCACTTCCTCACCGTTGATCAACACCGAGGCCTGGTAGTTTACACCGGCATCCAGTTGGGTATAGGCGGTAGTGCTCGCCCTCAGCGTGTAACCGTCCACCACGAAGCTCAGCGTGAGACCGGAGGGAAGGCTGGTGGTGGGAACCACCCGGAAGTAAACCGGGGTGTCAGTATCCGTTGCCGTGGAGGCGATGCCGGGAGCAAGCGTGATGTCGCCGGTTGTCTGCACGCCATAAATGCCTGTGGAAAGGTTCACCGTGCCCGAGGCATAAAGACCTTCGCCAGAAAGGGTGATGTTGCTCACAGCGCCAGTACCCAGGTAAGTGCCGCGCCGGATCTTAAAGGTGAGACGCGCGTAGGCATGTCCCATTGTGAAGCTCACATTACGGTTTGAAGTGTTGACCGGTCCCGCAAGCGTGGGACTATACACCAGGTCGCTTGCCGCATCGTAAAGCCCGGAAGTAAGGGGAGCAGCAGTATAGTCGGTCAGTGCGCCGTCGTAGGGGGCGTAAGCAAAGACCTGGGCATTCGCCGTACGAAGGCGGATCTCCTCACCCGTGGCACTCCATGCGCCGTCAGTGTAAGCGTACTCTTTGTTCGACTGAAGGGTATAGCCATCCGAAGTGGAGGTTTGAAACACCCCGATGGAACCCGAGGTAAGTTCCGTCACAGAGCGCGTGAGATCAGCGGAAAAGGATGCCGAGACCACGCGGAGCGTAGAGCCTTCTCCGGAAGAGGGAGCGGGAGCATCCAAAGAATTGCACGAAGACAGCCACACGCAGCAGAGCAGTCCTGTTAATAGCTTATTCATTTCGTTGTTCACTTTAGTTCGTTATAGGTTACAGCACTCATAATGGTACTGGAGTTTTTTTTAACCGATAAATTGTTGCCGGAGCGTCTCACGACGCCACCGGACAACTTCATTGAGATAAAAATCGAAAAGTATTCCGATTTTGCTTTCAAATGAGATTCTATTCATTCTGTTCTTCTTACCGGTTAAATCATCGGCTCTATCGGATTGGTCAGGGGAGTATTATCCACCCAGTCGGTGATATCCACCTTGGTAACCTGCAAACCTTTGCCCTTGATGGTCACATTAATTTTATAGTTGGTACCGGCGGCAAGGGTGTTCAATGCGTCACCGGAATCGGTATCCAGCGTGGTACTCATCACATTCCCATCCACCGTAAAGGAGATTTTAGTAGTGGCATCCAGGGCACTTACAGGAACCATCAACACGCTTACATCTTCAGGGGTAGTGGTGGTGGCAATCCCGTTGTTAACAGCAGTGGTGGCATCCACGTCAAAAGCCACCGCACCGGTAATGGCCTCAGTAAGAGGATCAACGCCAACCGCAGCATAAGTGCCGTCGGTGATATTCAAAAAGGAAGATTTAACAAGCTTGCTGTCAGGGTTGGTACCGTCTTCCAGACTGATGTGGGTGATGGCACAGGTACTGGCATAGCTCTCATCACGGGTGATGCTGAACGTGATCTTGGCGTAGGCATGGTTCATGGTCAGCGCAATTTCGTTGTTGGTATTGTTCAGCGTACCGGTGTTATAAATACTATAACTCATATCCTTAGTCCCGTCAAGCAGGTTTTCCTGTGAGGTCAGTGCCACGGCAGCAGGATCTGCTACATTGGTGTCATGCGGATAGTAGGCGCAAACCTGCGCATCCTTATCGTTCAGGTAAATCACATCATTGACGCTGGCACCTCCCCATTTCGGGGTGTTGGCCGCCGTATAAACGTACTGCACATTGCTGTTAGCCGCTGCAACATAGCCGTTAGGGGCATCCTCCTTAAGGAACATGCCGATGACGGCACCGTCAGTGGTAAGCTCGGTGACACTACGCGTGGCGAAGGCATCCATCGAAGTGGAAGAAACAGCAAGGGCTGTCATCGGGCCATTATCCGGATTCACTACCGGAGTATCCGTATTGGAGCAGCTGCACAAAAGTGTGCAGACTGCGGAGATATAAACTAAATTCTTTTTCATTGCTCTTTTTTCTTTAATTGTCTTTTCATCTGTTAGCTCAATCAACCGGTTCATTAGTTGAAATCAACCGGACTGCCGGAGTTGACATCCACGGCGTTCCAATCTACAATGGTAACAGTGGTGACCTCAAGCTCGGTACCGTTGATCTGCAGGGTATAGGTGTAGTTGTTGCCGGCAGCCCAAGCGGTAGCTGAGTCAGGAAGAATAGGAAGATCAGCAGTCATCTCTTTGCCGTCCACCGTAACGGTGACCTGAAGGTCGGCTACAGCCACAGGAATCACCAGGCCGTAAGCCGTGACAGTGGTGGAAGCAGGGGCATTATAGTCATTGGCGTTCACACCCGTAGCATCCGTGAAAGAGATCGCTCCAACAGTAGCACTGGTTACGTCAAGAGTTCCGTCGCTCACCTTGATGGTAAATGCACCCGAAAGCGGAGTAGTCGGACTAGCGTTTTGGGAATCAATCTTGATGGAAGTAACCAAACCGGTACCGCCATAGCTTTCAGCCTTGTTCACCACAAAAGAGAGTTTAGACAGTGCATGGTGCATGTAAAGGTCTACCTTATTGTCATAAACTGCGGGAACGGCAACCGCATCATCAGCTGCGGCATTGCTCGCCTGAGGCCAAGCAGCGTACACATAAGGATCCCCCGCGGTACCATCACCACTGGTAGCAGCGGCGGTACCGTACATATAGTCGGTCTGACCGGTACCGACGAAGCTGGCTTCATCAGCCGCAAGAGTGGCACTGATCACATTAGTGGCATCATTGGAAGGGGTGCTAAAAGCATTTGACGGATAGAACGCGTAAACCGTAGCCGTTTCGTTGGTCAGGTTGATTTTTTCTGCAGCAGCTGTAGGGCTCACCCACGTATCGGGAGTACCATCCACTGCACCGTCGGGTAACAGATCGCTAAAGGTATAAGTGGCTACCTTGGGGGTATAACCCGTACCGGTGACAAAAACACCGATCTGGTCGCTCTCAACAAAGGCGGTGCCCTCTTTCAGGGCACGGGTGCCTACGCTTGAAAGTACATTTACAGATACACCCAGTTCACTCGTTGCGGGAGGGGCAACGGGGATATTCTCGTCATTGGAACAACTTGCAAGCATAGCGGCGGCAAGGGTGGCGAATAAGATTTGTTTCTTCATTTTCGTTTATTTTTTAATGGTTATTATAATCTTTGTTGAGGTCCGTTAGCATACGAACGGCTTATTGCACATTAGCATTGCCGGCGGCTACCTCACCCCACGGAAGAATGGATACGCTGTTCACGATGAGTTCACTACCTTTCACCGTGAGAGTATAGGTATAGTTCTTCTCCGCAAGCCATTGGGCGGCACTGCCGGCAGCAGGAAGGGCAACGGACATAACTTTACCGTCAATGGTCAGCGTCAGGGTAATGCCGGAAGTGGCGGTCAGAGGAGCAACCAAAGCGGCGGTGGTGACAGTCGTGGAAGCCGGATCAGCATAGGCATTGATGGTTAGGTCGGAGGGACCGGTAACGGTCAGTAGCTCGGAAGCGGCGGCTCCGCTGATTACCCCGTTAGTTAAACTCATGGTTAAGGCACCCGTCTTGAATTTGGGAGTGCCCGGAGTGACAGTAGCAAGCGTTAGCTCGGACAGAGCACCCGTACCCAAATAGCTTTCAGCCTTGTTGATTACAAAGGAGAGTTTGGACAGCGCATGGTGCATGTAAAGATCCACCTTGTTGTCGTAAACACCGCTCCCGTCAGCTGCCGCATTACTGGCTTTCGCCAAGGGATAGGTATAAGAAGTACCCACACCGTCGCCCTCACGCGTGGTGGCATACATGTAATCAGCCACATCAGCCGCGTTGAACTGCTGTGTAGAGGGGATATTCACGTTGATAGCCGTGTAATAGTCTCCCTGCGTATCGTCCGTGGAATTGCTGATGGCATCTGATGCATAGGGATAGAATGCATAAACGGTAGCGGTCTCATTAGCCAGATAGATCTTCTCGGTTTCTGTTGTAGAAGAAGTCCAAACGCCAGCAGGATCAGCCGGGCAGGTATAAGCCGCCAGAAGAGGTATATAATCCGTTCCTTTGACGAACACACCGATCTTATTATTTTCGGCAAAAGCATCGGTCAGCGCACGGGTGGAACCCGCACCGGAGATCAGGGTGCTCACACCCAGTTCGGAACCGCGGAAAGCCGCAGGCACTTCATTGTCGTTACTGCAGGAGGCCATCATCAGTGAAACCAGACCTGCGAAAATTAATTCCTTTTTCATCTTACTTTTTACTTTCTAATTTAGGGTTATTACTACGTTATTCTTAGATACCTGTTGCATTTATATCGGTGTTTCTCTTTCTTATTGACTTACTGCACTTCCCCGTTGCCTCCGTTTACCTGTTCACGGGGGTTGATGGTGACACTGGAAAGCACGGCCTCCATATTGAGAACCTCGACCGTAGCCTCTATCGACACATCAACTTCACCCGCATTGACCTGATCCAATTGGTCTGTGATATCTGCATTGAGAAACTGGACGCTGCCCGTGTTCATCGTAAACTCCATGTGAAGGATGTTCTTCTCGCTCGTGTCCTTTCCAAAAAAGGAGACCCCCCCGGTAAAGGAGCTGTTATCCTTCTGCGTATTGAAATAAAGATCCCCGTTTTCCTTAACCAGTTCACCGGAAGAGATATACGCACCAGTGGCAAAACCGCTCAGGCTGCCCGAGCAGCTTCTGATCTGGTCTGCATACTCACCGGAACCCACGCTGATGACCGCCTGGCGAACAAAATTCCGGGGAACCATCGTGGCAGAGGCCGAATCACCCTCCAGCACCGTAAGGGTACCCAACCCCACGCCATAACAATGTGAAGGTTGTGAAAGGTAAGAAGAGGCACGCGTATAAGCAGGAGCGTAAATCTCGGCGCTACCATAGGAGGTCAGGTTGCGTTGCTCCACATTTTTACCGTCGTTATTATAAGCCAGCACCTGGTAGGTGCCGGGGGGAAGGCTACCGCTGAAACCGGAGGAACTGCCCTCACGCATCAACGGCGAACCATCGGGGGGATAAAAATAGAGTTGCATACCTGTGGGAAGATTATCGCCTGTCTTCAGGTTCTTCCAGTTGAAATTAAGAGTGACGTTGCCGGAAGGCTGCACTTCCTCAAACTCTCTGCGGGTGCATCCGCCGGAAAGAGCCCAAAGAAGGCCGCCTGCCACAAACCAGCCAATTAATGTATAGGTTATTTTTCTTTTCATACCGGTACTGTTACTTGCGGGGTGAATATGTGCGACCGAAACGGTAGCTGACCGACACACGGAAACCCGTGGCTTTCAAACCGCTTTCGGTATAGAAACTTTGATAATAATAGTGAAGATCACTGTAAGAGTAGCGTGTCCCCGATATCGAACGGTAACCCAGCCGAGCCCCTAATTCAAGACCTAAACGCGAGGAAAGGGGAAGGTAATATCCAAGGGAGAGGCCTCCTTCATAATAGGAGCCCGTACGACCCTTATCCTGGGCTTCCGATGAGAGGTAGTCATACTGACCACCAAGCCCGTAAATACCTAAATAGAACCGCTTGTGCCCCCCTGAAGAATCGGAAAACCAGTAACGGGGCTCGAGGCTCAGGGTGGAAGGGGCCCAGACATGGGCTTCATTACCCCCCACATCGGTCACTCCGTAGACCCATTCACCCGAAACGGACCAATGGGGTGCCAAGAAATATTCCAGTTCCACATTGGGAGTGAGGTATCGCTTTTGAAGTTCCGAGGAGTACCCGGCAAGGGATACCAGGTTCGTCTTCACCGAAAAAAGCGGCACGAACCCCGCACGCAATGGACGAAGGGAAGAAGGTGGTAAAGCCGATTCCTCTTTGCATTCGTTTTCCTGATCCTGCCGCAATTGCTCTTCTTTTCGAAGGAGTTCTTCCTGTGCCAACAGTTCTTCCACCAGGCTCTCCAGAATATTATTTGCACCGTGAAGCGTATCTGTACAGCTTACCGGAATACCCAGACGCCGTCTTTCACTTTCAAGCACGGCGGCAAAATCTTTTTGGGGGATTTTGACCTGATAATGTTCTTCAATCACTTTTTGAAGATCATATTCGACCTTTACCTGTACACGACGCAACTGAGGAAAAAAGATACGTTCCATCTCACGGTAAGGGTTGCCACCAGAAAGTTCCATCAGCTGTTTCTCCCGACCGTCGAAAACGCCCACCTTATTTATTATGGAGAGAATGCGCTCCTTTTCCTCCAGGGAGGACGACGAAACAAGTTGTTTCAAACCCGCCCAGTCTTCGGAAACATGCGAGGTGCGC